>CALKWN010000212.1 GCA_938004185.1 uncultured candidate division WWE3 bacterium | reverse complement strand
AAAAGCAAAGATGCAAATAAAATAAATCGCACATCTGAAATACGAAAAAGGCGATCTTTGATAAAAAGATATAACTGTGATGTCTGAGTTAGAAATGAGAGAAACAAGCTTTCTCAAAGCTAACGGCTAAAGACTACCTGCAAGCCAGAGATCACCTACGATCAATGGTTTGAGAGCCAGGTTAAAGGCAGATGAATCAGTACCCGAAACAGGTAAAGCTGTGGGATACTCAAATGATCTGGGCCGTCAATGATACTGGTATGGTGAGAATTGGGAATAAAATCCCTGACGAAACTGCGAATGTACGGCGGGAACTCCACCGAAGGAAACTTCGGCTTGCTGATTTACAGCTAACTGGTAGGGGGAGAGTAATAATTCATTAAATGAAATCCCCTCACAAAGCAAAGTTTGTGTTAATCCAGTCCCGTCATAGCAGAAGCCTAAACCAGAGGAGAAGGACATTACGGAACGTGGGAATATCGAGTAGGATTAAAGTAGGAATGTAGTCCGAATCAGGCTAAAAGGCATGAAAATGTAAAACAAAACCTGATGAATCTCGATTGCAGAGCCGCCGTAGTATCGAAGAAGTTATGGAAACATAATGGAGAAAAGGGCGGTAGTCAAGATCTTTGAAAACTATATACGGTAACACTCAAGGCACATAAATTGGGCATCCTTCTGCAAAGGAGGGTGAGTCGTGAGAAAATATTTTAGAACTGAAACCTATTATGACCTTTTAGAAACGCAAAAAGAGCTTTACGGCTTGTCTAAAAAGGGATATGGTTTTAGAAAGTTGATACCCATAATAAGCAAAGATAGGAATATACTGCTAGCTCACAGAGAGATCAAGACGAATAAAGGTAGTAATACGCCAGCAATAAGCCCCATTACGGTGAAGGACATCAAAGAGAAAGAAGTAAAGAAATATATTCAAGAAACTAGAGAATCTTTGATGGATTATACACCAGGTAAAATAAGAAGAAAAGAAATTCCCAAACCAAATGGAGGCGTAAGAGTACTGGGTATAGCAGACTACGAAGACAAGATAAAAGATCAAATAATAAA
>CALKWN010000211.1 GCA_938004185.1 uncultured candidate division WWE3 bacterium | reverse complement strand
GGTGGATGCCTTGGCGCAAAAGACCGATGAAGGACGTAGTAGATTGCGATAAGCCTCGGGTAGCTGTCAAACAAGCTTTGATCCGGGGATTTCCGAATGGGGTAACCCTACTGGATTTATACCCAGTAGCCATACAGTGAATTCATAGCTGTATAGGTGGTAACGCAGGGAAGTGAAACCTCTCAGTACCTGCAGGAATATAGAACAAAAGTTTATTCTCTTAGTAGTGGCGAGCGAAAAGGGAAGAGCCTAAACTCATATTGTGTAAGAGGGATAAGAATCATGATTCGCGTTGCGATGATTGAGGATTTGAACTCGTAGGTTGCTACTTGTGCAATATGAGTGTTGTAAGAATCAAATGAACTGGTAGCAAGCAGTTCAAGAAGTTACAAAATCCTATTTTAATAGAAAATATCTGGAAAGGTATGCCATAGAGAGTGAAAGCCTCGTATATGAAAAGATAGGATCTTCTTTTGATTTCTTAAGTACCACGGAACACGTGAGATTTTGTGGGAATCTGCCAATACCACTTGGCAAGGCTAAATATCTTTTGCGACCGATAGTGAATTAGTATAGAGAGGGAAAGGTGAAAAGTACCCCTGTTAGGGGAGTGAAATAGTTACTGAAACCGTATGCTTACAAACAGTCGGAGCCGGTATATCCGGTGACGGCGTGCCTATTGAAGAATGACCCAGTGAGTTCGTTGTGTGCGGCAAGGTTAACCATGTTTATTGGGGAGCCGAAGCGAAAGCGAGTCTGAATAGGGCGAAATTCAGTCGCGTGCACTAGACCCGAAACTAGGTGATCTAACCATGAGCAGGGTGAAGGAATAAGAAATTATTTTGAAGGCCCGAACTCTTTAATGTTACAAAATTATGAGATGACTTGTGGTTAGCGGTAACATGCCAAACGAACCTAGTAATAGCTGGTTCTCCCCGAAATAGCTTTTGGGCTAGCGTTGTAATTTAAGTATTGGGGGTAGAGCACTGATTGGGTTTGGGGCTCGAAAGGGTACCCAATCCAGTCAAACTCCGAATACCAATATGAATATTACAGCAGTTAGAACTTGGGAGCTAAGTTCCAATGTTCAAGAGGGAAACAGCCCAGATTGTCAGATAAGGACCCTAAATTACATCTTAGTGGGAAAGGAAGTGGAGTTTCTCAGACAGTTAGGAGGTTGGCTCAGAGGCAGCCATCCTTTAAAAAGTGCGTAAAAGCTTACTAATCGAGAGATTCTGCACTTAAAATTTAACGGGGCTGAAGGTAAATTCCGAAGCTGCGGATTTTTAATGTCCTTCGGGACATAAGGAGTGGTAGGGGAGCGTTCTATACATGATCGACTTAGCAGTCGATAATTAGCTGTGAAGGTGGCCCGGAAGGAGCTGCTGGAGCGTATAGAAGTGAGAATGCTGGGATGAGTAACGTAAAGCAGGTGAAAACCCTGCTCGCCGAATGTCTAAGGTTTCCATGGCTATGTCAGTCAACCATGGGTTAGTCGGTCCTAAGGAGAGGCTGAAAAGCGTATCCGATGGACAACAGGTTAATATTCCTGTACTACTGATATCAGAAATGAAGAAAGAGAATTGAAAAGGCAAGCCCCTTATTGGTTTGGGGTATAAGCAACAAGAGAGTCTTTTTAGGTAAGTCCGGAAAGATGATTCTACTCCGGTAGATGGACACAAGTTGTGATGCAAAGGGGACCCTTGTGGAATCCGATTTGTTAGATTAATTCTCCAGGAAAAACTTCTATCTGTAAGTGTTTACACTTACGAATGATATCTGTAACCGTACTGCAATCCGACACTGGTGGATTGGTGTAAATGCACCAAGGCGTACGAGTGATGCGTCGTTAAGGAACTCGGCAAATTAACCCCGTAAGTTCGCGAGAAGGGGGACTTTCCGTCATGAGTAATTTTTATTTGTGGCGATGAAAGTAGCATAGAATAGGAAAGAACGACTAGTTACCAAAACTACAGGCGCTTGCAAACTCGTAAGAATATGTATAAGTGCTGACGCCTGCCCAATGCCAGAAGGTTAAAGTTGTTGGTTAATCTCTTCGGAGGTGAAGCTGATAGCTGAAGCCCTGGTCAATGGCGGCTGTAACTATGGAACCTAGTGAAAACTAGGAATTGTAGTTGTAAAATTTGGCTAAATGCTGGAACATCTGAGTATCTCTAATTACTAATTGCAAACTTTTTGTAAGTTGCAGGAGTTAAAATATTAGAGTGCAGACAATCAGCAGGAAAGACCCTAGTTCTATAAGAGTTTTTGACAATAAAATTGCTTTTTATATTGTTGGATTTGTAGATGGAGAAGGAAGTTTTAATATTTCTTTCAAGATTAGAGAAGATTACAAACATAAAGTACAAGTCTATCCTAGTTTCAATATTTCCCAAAAGGAAAGAAGAATACTAGAATGGATCAAACATTAT
>CALKWN010000210.1 GCA_938004185.1 uncultured candidate division WWE3 bacterium | reverse complement strand
TCATTTCTCAACAATTGAGCAAGTCGCGTCTGAGTCCTCTCTGCCGGAACGCTGTCAATGCCGTTGACTTAAGAAAAATAACCCTAAAATCAAGCTGTTATGTCACATTGTATTAAATGTTTTACTGCCTTTCAAACCGATCCAGTAATTTTCAAAAATACCAAGATGTCTGAATATAAAGGTCATGGAAATTTCGAGAGGTTCACCCCTCCCTCACGCCTTGCTCAGATATAGAACCTTAACATATTGAAATTACGCGTCATTTTCTTAAGTCAACGGCATTGGGAACGCTGTATCAAAAAGATAAAAAAGGCCAAACGAGTGGTTCCCAAAATGATAGCGACCCTCTCATTCTTTTTTCTCACAATTACAGCCAAAATCGAGGCGCTCTCTCTTACCCCGGATGTGGAACGGTGTGTTTACGATCGTCTGATCCCGGGCATATATCTCGATATTGTATCAACAAAAGCGAGCACAAAAGAGCAAAGAGAGGCTCTTCGTAAAAAATCACAAGAACTACTTTTTCCTCTCCAATCCGAAAACAGCCCGCTAAAAGATATGGATCAAAAGGAAACTGCACTACTCGAGAGCATTGCTGTGGAGTGCGCTCAAATATTTCAACGCTCCAGTTCATGTGTGGAAGGACGAAACGGCCATCTCTCTCTTTATCATCATAGTTTGCATCGGCTCAGTCAATGCCGTTGACTTAAGAAAATGACGCTTAATTTCAATATGTTAAGGTTCTATATCTGAGCAAGGCGTGAGGGAGGGGTGAACCTCTCGAAATTTCCATGACCTTTATATTCAGACATCTTGGTATTTTTGAAAATTACTGGATCGGTTTGAAAGGCAGTAAAACATTTAATACAATGTGACATAACAGCTTGATTTTAGGGTTATTTTTCTTAAGTCAACGGCATTGTGAACGGTATAGCGCTCTTTTAAGTAATCATACGCGATCCGAAAACGGCTGGTGGGGAACATGGCATTACGATATCGATAATTTTCAAACGCCCCCGGTTTTCTGACCAAACTGTCAATGATATGCCGGTAATTGACTTTGTACTTTCCTTCCCCCCGTAACCGTGGCAAGGTATCGACCTTTTTTTGCCCGTACCAGATTTCCAGGTATTCCATGTAAAGGCGGACCTGTATTTTTTCTCCTATAAGCCTGCTGTTCACTGAGTATACGTTATGATTAACTCGTATGGTACAGCCGGGACCGACTTTGAGATCCAGTTTTTTACATGAGTCGATTCGGGTTTTGGGTAGCCGATACAAAATTTCAAGTTCTTTTGCGAGGCGATCTTTTCGCCCTATAATGGACCCCAAAATCTGAACCAGTTGCTAAGAGACATAGAGACTGCTAA
>CALKWN010000209.1 GCA_938004185.1 uncultured candidate division WWE3 bacterium | reverse complement strand
CAGATTCAACAATTCCACTGCCACATGGAAGCTTGTGATCCTTGAGTACGGGATAGTTCATACGGTGTTCGTGTTTTTGAAAATATTTAAGAGCATCAAGAATATCTTTGCATCTGTGATGGCTGCGGGCTATGGATTTCACCTTGGCAATAATTCGATGAACCTTGCCATTTTTCAAAGATTTCTTTAGAGTGACAAAAAGGTTCTCTCGTTCTTTCTTTTTCCATATCTGGGGATAAATGAGCTGAACAAGCTTTGAAAGATGCTCGACTGCATGGTAGAAGTCAATAGTTTCATGAATTATCTCTTCTGGAACACCCAATTTTACAAGGGTATTTTTGGCTCGATTCCAAATCCATTCTGCTCCGTCAGCAATAAATAAAACCTCTTTTGCTTTTTCGATCTGCAACTCTTGTAGATATTGTGATAAAAGTTCAAAACATTCATCAGCTTTTTGTTCTCCAATTACTAAATCATACACAGGAAGTTCGGTCTTTGAAATTTTTCCATTCTCGCCAATAACATGGATGACAAATAATTTAGGTTCCTTCCAAGGAGTATCAAATGGAGTCCTTTTTCTTTTATTTTTTTTTCTTTTATTTTTTTCTGGATTTTCTTCTCTGATTCGAGTTCGTCCTCCGTCAACACTTATTATTACACGTTTTCCTACCAAGTTTTCTCCAGGTTTCAGGGCTGCTTGAATTCGATTTGACATGCTTTTACTTCCCACAGCATAAGCAATATCTCGAACTCTTTTGTAGGTTGCTTCGATTTGTTGATGCTCCAAGACTTGTACAACAATTTCAAAAGAAGGGCAAAGCACAGAAAGTTGAGTTACTAATGAATAGTATGAGGGCGTAGCCTGCTTGATACAACCCCAATAATAAAGAAGAAGGTGACATCCTGATCCATTCGGTCCACGTTTTTTCTTTCTTTTAGACTTGCTTTCCACCGCAAACCAGGAAAAAATTCGAATCGTATTTCCTGTTTTTAGTTGTATATCTACCTCTTCTTTACGCACCTCGCCGAGACCTTTTTTTTGTGCAATAGTCCTTGCTATATCTTCTAGCTCTTTTGATTTTGCTGCTTCTAGGATGAATACAAATGACAAATTTTTATATAATTCCGTGATGGCTTTGTATAAATCTTCTTCAAAATCTAGAAGATTTCCCTGAAGCAAATAATTATAAATTTTAGAGGTGATTTCTTTGACTTTTTCTTCAAATTGGTCAATAATAGGAGGAATTAGTTCTAATAGCATCTTTCTTTCCTTTAATAAGGTTTTATTAACTAAAAGATGCTATTTTACTACTTTCTTCAGAAAGCAACACAAAAAAATCCAAATCACTTCCGAAATTATTGGATTGCGCCCG
>CALKWN010000208.1 GCA_938004185.1 uncultured candidate division WWE3 bacterium | reverse complement strand
CCAAATCACGGGTAAAAAAATGACTTTAAAATTCTCATTTTTAGACGCCCCACATCTTATCATCAAGCCCGGTATTTTGTTAACGTCGGGATGTTAGCTCTTTTCTGAGTGGTATTTTATGACCCTGATAGAATAGAAAATGAAAGTGTCAATAAGTTAATGAATATGGTCGTTTTTCGTTAAAAAAAGCTCGGTTTTTGAGCAGATGTGGGCAGAAAAAAAATTCTTCTTAATAATTAAGGAAAAGAATAAGGCTATCTGCTCAATGTGGGACATTAGACATTATATCGATTTTACATATCTTGGATTGAGATCTCTTTCCAAGGACGGAATCTCAGTCGAAAGTTGTGCAAACCACAGGCAATAGCCATAACCAGATCAGTAAAACCTTTGAGCCAGTTTCGGCATTTGTCTTTAACAATTCTGTACCTTTTGACGCCGCTTATAACATGCTCTATTCTGATTCTTATTTTTGAAATACCGCGATTTACAACTTTCTGTTCAATAGTTAAATTTTTGCCTCTTGGCTTTTTAGCTGGTTGCAGAATTAGAATATTTTCAGCAGAAAAACCTTGAAAACCATTATCCTGCAACAGGATACTACCTTTTGGCAATAGGTACCCGGACGCATCTGCAATTTTTTTGTCATGCTTTTTTCCTTCCACTGTCGGTGTTAAGAAAATAGACATTTTCGGAAATAAGGGATCAGTTCCATACTGGTTGTCTGGCTTTTGGGGTACGATCAGTAGCTCTGAATGTTTCTCTTAAATTATGCAGACCGCAGGCGATTTCCATAACAAGATCACTGAAACCGTTTTTAGTGTTCCGGAACACATCTTTAACGATGCGCATACGTTTTCATCGTCGACTGTCTCGAAATGTGGTGGGAAAATAACCGGATGGCTTATTCTCACATAAAAGAATTGGTTATCAACCTCGATAACGGCCCGAATTCCGCAAGTGGCCGCACGCAGTTCATCCGGAGAATGACCGAGTTCAGCGATAAAAGCGGGCTGAAAATCCGGTTGGTTTACTATCCGCCGTATCATAGTAAATATAATCCGGTGGAAAGGTGCTGGGGAATATTGGAGGAACATTGGAACGGAGAGATACTCGATTCCGTTGAAAAGGCGGTCAACTGGGCTGCTACCATGACATGGAAGGGGATTGAGCCCGTCGTTCATTTATGGGAAAAGACGTATGAAAAGGGAATCCGGCTTTCAAAGAAAGAAATGAAATTCTATGAAAGCAGAATAGAACGCTCCGGTTCACTGCCTAAATGGGATGTACCGGGTAGGTTAATTTTTCAAAACTCCCTTACTGGATTCCGAATCGCATTTTCACCTTTATTATTAGACATTATATCGATTTTAAATATCTCCCCATTCGCTCATTTTAAATCTGAAAAAGTTAATTTTGCATGGAGGGCTTGCAATAATTAAAACTCATCATAATTTTGTGGAAAATTCGGCTGTAGTTTCCTTTTTTTATTTTAACTTAGAAGGACTAAAATGGTAACGGATTCGACATCAAAAGATCAAGAGATTTTC
>CALKWN010000207.1 GCA_938004185.1 uncultured candidate division WWE3 bacterium | reverse complement strand
CGGCAAACGAGCTGGTGATTCGTGACTGGAGTTCAGACGTGTGCTCTTCCGATCTATATGCCTTACGGTCTCGATCCGATCGTGTAACTGATAATAAAACCATTACATGGCACATTATATAATAATTGAAAGACAGAGCAGAGCTTAGTTACAGTTAAGCTCCAAAAAGGAGGTGTTCCAGCCACACCTTCCGGTACGGCTACCTTGTTACGACTTAGCCCCAGTTACTAGTTTTGCCCTAGGTCGCTCCTTGCGGTCACGAACTTCAGGCACCCCCAGCTTCCATGGCTTGACGGGCGGTGTGTACAAGGCCCGGGAACGTATTCACCGCGCCATGGCTGATGCGCGATTACTAGCGAATCCAACTTCACGGAGTCGAGTTGCAGACTCCGATCCGAACTGAGATAGGTTTTTGAGATTGGCACCCCATCACTGGGTAGCGGCCCTCTGTACCTACCATTGTAACACGTGTGTCGCCCCGGACGTAAGGGCCGTGCTGATTTGACGTCATCCCCCCCTTCCTCACACCTTACGGTGGCAGTCTCGCTAGAGTCCCCAACTTTACTTGATGGTAACTAACGACAAGGGTTGCGCTCGTTATGGCACTTAAGCCGACACCTCACGGCACGAGCTGACGACAACCATGCAGCACCTCGATACAGTCTATTGCTAGCTATGATATCTCTACCATATTACTGCACCGTTCGAGCCCGGGTAAGGTTCCTCGCGTATCATCGAATTAAACCACATGTTCCTCCGCTTGTGCGGGCCCCCGTCAATTCCTTTGAGTTTCAACCTTGCGGTCGTACTCCCCAGGTGGATAACTTATCGCTTTCGCTTGGCCACCGACATTGTATCGCCGACAGCTAGTTATCATCGTTTACAGTGTGGACTACCAGGGTATCTAATCCTGTTTGATCCCCACACTTTCGTGCCTCAGCGTCAATAATGGCTTTGTGAGTTGCCTTCGCAATCGATATTCTGTGTAATATCTAAGCATTTCACCGCTACACTACACATTCCACTCACAGCAACCATATTCAAGCTATACAGTATCAACGGCATGTTTCCGGTTGAGCCGAAAAATTTCACCGCTGACTTATATAACCGCCTACGCACCCTTTAAACCCAATAAATCCGGATAACGCTTGCACCCTCCGTATTACCGCGGCTGCTGGCACGGAGTTAGCCGGTGC
>CALKWN010000206.1 GCA_938004185.1 uncultured candidate division WWE3 bacterium | reverse complement strand
GACCACCGAGATCTACACTCTTTCCCTACACGACGCTCTTCCGATCTGGCCCCGCCCGGCACCTGGAACGCTCCAAACCCCCCAGGAGGTGAAAGAGAGTGAAGCTGTTGGCGCCGCAATGGGAAAGGCTTACGAAGAGCTCCAGACTGAGTCAAAAGTTGCCCAAGACCAATCGTATTACTACGATCAACTGGAGCATCTACTTAAGGGGGTGAGGACGGGTAAGCTAACTCCCCTTGGCACCGAGCTGGCGGGGTGGGCCCATGCGATTGGGTGGGATGTTGATGACAACTTGGGAAATAAGCAGGCGGCTACGGCAATCGGTAACCAGCTAGCGCTTCAGCTGAGAAACCCCGCGGGTGGGGCCGGTATGCCTGGCGCCTTGTCTAATCAGGACCGTGAGTTCCTACTCAAGTCGGTCCCCGGCCTGGCTACTTCCTCGGAGGGTATCGCTCAACTGATTATGATTAAGCGGAAGATGGCCCAGAGGTCTCAGGATGTCGCACGTCTGGCTCGGGAGTACCGTGCTAGCAATCCGCGCAAAACTTTTGATGAGGGATTCTATCGTCAGCTAGCCGACTGGGCCAAAGAGAACCCGCTATTCTCTGACACCGAGATGAGGGCTATTCGGCCAAAGCGCTCGATTGAGGAGATCATGAAAGAGCATGGCGGCAATTAAGGAGACTGACATGGGTACGCCGATTTACTCCCGGGAAGCACTGGAGGCCGCTATTGTTGCCGCCGATCAAAGTGGTGATGATGAGGCGGTTCAGGCCCTGATTGAGGAGTTGAAATCCCGCAGCTATCGCAGCAATGAAAGCATCGTTAAGCGGGCTGGAAACCCCACTGCGGCAGTGGAGGGGTTCAAAGCTGGACTCACGGATATGCCCCTGGGGGTGATTCAAGCCCTAGCGAACCTTGACCCGCTCAGTGGGATCAAAGATCAGCTTTATCAGGGGATGGAAGAAACTGTTGGGCTTCCTCTTACCGCAGGGGGGCTCAATCAGTACATGGCCGACCGTGAAAGGGATTATGCGTCAGTCAGGGGGGGCGGCCCTGAGGACTTAGATGTTCCCCGACTAGCTGGCAACATCTTAGGGGGCACAGCCTTAAGCTTCGCACTGCCTGGCCTGATGACCGCCCGCTCGGTTGCTGCCCCCGGTAGCGGTCTGGCGGGATCGGCAAGGGCTTTTCTGGCCAACCGACTGAAGGACGCCTCCGCGGGCGGAACCTATAGCGCGGCCATGCCAGTCACTAATGCCTCCTCCCAGGGGGACTTCATGGGTCAGAAGGCTCAGCAGGTAGGGACAGGCGGTGTTGGAGGCACAGTTGCTGGACTACTTGCCGCCCCGTTTACTCGAGCAGTCGCCCCCAACGTTCCTGACGACATTCAGCAGCTGCGCCAAATGGGGGTTACTCCAACTCCAGGACAGCGACTTGGCGGAGTGTTCCGTCGTGCTGAGGAGGGCGCCAGGTCAATTCCAGGTCTGGGTGATGCGATTGCCAGTAGTGAACGTACCACAATCCGTGAATTCAACCGGGGCATGGCTAACAGGGTCTTAGGGCACGTCAATAAGAGTCTTCCCAAAAACGTGAGGCCGGGGCATGAGATGATTGACCACGTAGGGGATGAGCTATCTAAATCGTATGACGCGTTGCTCCCTAACCTGAAAGGTCAGATTGATAAGCCATTTCGTCATCAGCTAGATATTCTCACTCAGATGGCTGACAGCTCGTTCCCTAAAAACCAACAGGAACAGTTCCACCGGATTCTGAAGACAAAGCTATATGACAAATTTACCCCACAAGGAATGGCCAGTGGCACCACCCTGAAGGAAGTGGAGTCGGAGCTGGGTCGACTGGCGACTGGCTACCACCGCTCACCGGACTTTGACCAGGCTCAGTTGGGTGATGCCTTGCGAGAGGTTCAGAACGCCCTCCGTCAAATGATCGGTCGAGTGAACCCGGATTATCAGGGGCAACTTCAACCCATCAATAAGGCCTGGAGCGAGTTTCTCCGACTGGAGAACGCCGCCGCCCGGTCTGGCCCCAATGGGGGGGTCTTCACTCCTGGACAGCTCATGACCTCCAGTAAGACTATGGACGCGTCTAAACACAAACGGAAATTTGCTCGTGGCAAGGCAATCATGCAACCGGAAGCTGACCTTGGCAACCGAGTACTAGGTAGTAGGCTAGCCGATTCGGGGACGGCTTACCGCTCGATGATGGGCCTTGGACTATTGGGGGGTGGATACACCTTAGGAGGCCCGGGCCTACTGGCGTCTCAGCTGGCGATGTCAGCCCCCTATCTTCCTGGGGGGCGTCAGCTGATTGATATTGCTATGAGTGGGGGAATGGGGATCCGCAAGCCCTTGGGGGAGTTGATGTATCGTGCTTCACCCCTCCTCGGGATGTCGCCACTTTCTGCAATAGCGGAGGAAGAGGCGAATCGCCGCTTGGAGGAGTATAACCCCGAATGGGACGAGTAACGCCCTCAGTGTTTCGTCTTTTGTCATAGGAGCCTTGGATATGGCCGGCGGCACGTTTCGAAGCCTGTTGAACACCCTTAGGGGTCAGCAGCTTACTAAGAGGGAGTTTGGGGAGATTGGCAAGAGGATGAACGCCATCCCTAAGCAGGACTACTTCACGTCGGCCCCTCGCCCCGCAAGGGATAAGCGAGACGCCAGAGGAGATCGGAAGAGCACACGTCTGAACTCCAGTCACGAATCACCATC
>CALKWN010000205.1 GCA_938004185.1 uncultured candidate division WWE3 bacterium | reverse complement strand
AACAAGAGCAAAAAATCGGATAAAAGCGGATAAAGAGCTTTGGAACGATTTAAGAACTTTGGAACGATTTAAAAGCAAGAGCTTTGGAACGATTTAAGAACTTTGGAACACAGATAACGCGGATTTGACAGATGAACACGGATTTTAAAAAATAGGCTATCGCCACAGATGAGAACAGATTTTCACGGATTTTTTTCCTTCCCAAACCGGAGTTTAGGAAGGAGTAGAAAAAAAGTCTGGATTCCGGCCTGCGCCGGAATGACAAGGGTATATGTTAAGCTTTATAGATTTTTTTGGAGCGGATGGACTTGAATGCGTTGCGGGTGTCAACTATAAGGGAGGCGTGTTGGGCAATGAATTTTGTGTCGTAGTATGTGTGGTCGGTAGAGAGTAAGACGAGGTCGTATTTTTTCAGGTTTGCAGCTGTGAGCTTAACGGATTTTTTGTTGAATTTGTATTTGCGGAGCTTTGGAATTTCTTTTGTGTAGTCGTCATTGTAGTCAACTGAGGCGCCGTTATCCTGTAAGATTTCGATGAGCTTCAGAGATGGTGATTCGCGAAGGTCGTCTATATCTTTTTTGTATGAGAGTCCGAGTATTAAAATTTTGCTTCCTTTGAGGCATTTCTTGTTTTCGTTGAATACGTGCATTACTCTTTCGACTACATAGTATGGCATATATGTGTTTATCTCACCTGCGAGTTCGATGAATTTTGTTGAGATTTCATATTCGTGTGCTTTCCAGGTGAGGTAGAACGGGTCAATGGGAATGCAGTGTCCGCCGAGTCCGGGTCCGGGATAGAATGGTGTGAAGCCGAAAGGCTTTGTTGATGCGGCTTCTATGACGTCCCATACGTCTATGCCCATTTTGTCAAAAACCATTTTCAGTTCGTTAACGAGTGCAATGTTCACAGAGCGGAAAATATTTTCGAGCAGTTTGGTTGCTTCGGCTACGCGGGAATTTGCTACGGGGACAACTTTTTCGATTACTCTTTTATAAACTTCGACTGCGAGTTTTGTGCAGTGAGGTGTTACGCCGCCGACAACTTTGGGAATTGTTGCAGTGTTGTAATGCGGATTGTTTGGGTCTTCGCGCTCGGGTGAGAATGCGAGGAAGTAGTCTTTGCCGAGTTTTAGTCCGGATTTATTTAATATTTTTACAAGGTCAACGTCGGTTGTTTCGGGATAGGTAGTGCTTTCAAGGGTTACGAGCTGACCGGGGCGGAGATATTTTGAAATTTCTTCGGCTGAGTTGAAGACATAAGTGAGGTCGGGTTCGCGGTTAATGTTCAGAGGAGTCGGAACGCAGATTATTAATACGTCGGGTCCTTTGAGTTTTGAGAAATCTGTTGTGGCTGATAACATTCCGGATTTTACTGCTTTGGTGATTCTTTCGCCGGGGATGTGTTTGATGTATGAGCCTTTTTTGTTTGTGATATAGTTAACCTTGTTTTTGTCAAGGTCGAAACCAATTACTTTGAGGTTTTTTTCGGCAAATTCTAATGCCAGGGGCAAGCCTACGTAGCCGAGTCCGATTATACCGGTTGTGAAGGTTCCGGATTTTAGTTTTTTTTCGAGCTCCATATTGTTATTCAGTTAAAAGTTATCAAGTTTGTAAAGTAAGAACTTTGGAACAAAGATTAAGAACTTTGGAACACAGATTAAGAACTTTGGAACACAGATTACGCAGATTTGACGGATTAGCACGGATTTTAAAAAATAGGCTATCGCCGCAGATTTGTTACAGATTTTCACAGAAAGAGATTTGGATCAATAGTTAAGAGCTTGGGAACACAGATTACGCAGATTTGACGGATTAGCACAGATTTTTAAAAATAGGCTATCGCCACAGATTTGTTACAGATTTTCACAGAAAGAGATTTGGATCAATAGTTAAGAGCTTGGGAACACAGATTACGCAGATTAGACGGATAAACACGGATTTTTTTCCTTCCTAAGCTGGAGAGCCTGTGTGAAAATACAGCCTCACAAAGTCTTCGGATAGAGTAAGTCACCTTTTAGGGAAAATATTTTATAATATTTTCCCTTTTTGTTTCTTATTTTTATTTCTTTAATTTTATCTTTTTAGTTTTATTTCTTTAGTTCTTTTTTATTGAACACACTATTCCTTTCGGTTTTATGTCTGATTTAGTAATTGTATCATCGCTTTTGTACCTAATACATTCAGTACACGTTTTATGTTGTACGATAATGCTATTAAACTAAATTCTCCACTTACTTTTTCAAGTCCCTTTAATAAAAATCCACCCCCGTATCCGATTGTCTCTTTCATCGTTCCGAAAACATGCTCTACTATCTGGGATCGCTTCTTTACTATCTCTCTGTCCGATTTGCATCTTTCTCGTACCGCTTGAAGTGTCTCTTCATATTGACTTCTTTTTATTCTTTTATTTCCTTTCTCGCTTATACATTTATTTCTAAGTGTACATTGCCTGCACTTGCTGCATTCATATATTCGTAATTCGTTATCATCTCGCTTTTGAATACCTCTAAATGTTAGCTCTTGCTTTGCAGGACATACATATAAATCTTTATCTTTGTCATATTTAAATTCATCTATTCCATATCTGCCCGCTCTCTCGTTTGGTGATCTCATCGGAGGAGGTACATAACAAGTAATAGCTGCTGATTCACATTTCGATATTTCTTCTCCCTTATGATAACCAACGTCCGCTACTACTTTTAACCTGTCTTCTTTTTTAAACTTGCCCTCTTCTTTCTGCTTATTCCGGTCTTTGTTTTCTTCTTTGCTTTTTTCTTTGCTCTCATTTTTGCTCTCATCTTCAGGTGTTCCTTTTTCCAGGATTTCTTTGCTCTTGATTGCCATATTGCTTAACTGTTTCAAATCATTACCTTCGTTTGTTACATCTATGTCTATTATCAAATGGTGTTTACTATCTACTGATATTTGTCCGTTATAACTTACTTCATATCCTCCACCTGGTTGCTTCATCATTCTGCTGTCTTTATCTGTTTTACTTATCTGTTCTATCTCGCCGCTTTCGATTCTCTTGAGCATTTGCTCTACTTCTTCTCTTTTCTCCCTGATTTGGTTGATTGAACTTTCAAGCTTTTTCTTATCTATTTTCCTGTGCTTTCTTTCTTCGGTGTCTATTGTCTCTATTTCCTTTAAATATTTCTCTATTTTTTCTTCTATCTCCTTTATCTCTGACTTCAGAAATCCTTTCGTATAACATTTTGCTTTTCCATTTACTGCCTTAAACTTACTGCCGTCTATTGCAACTAATTCCTTTCCAAATAAATCCATCTTCTTGCACATTATTGTAAACTCCTTGAATACTTTCTTCATTGAATTTACATTATCCTTTCTAAAATCTGCTATCGTCTTAAAATCAGGGGTTAACTTTTCCATCAACCACATCACTTCTACGTTTCGTTTTGTCTCTGATTCCAGCCTGCGGCTCGATCTGATTCTTTGGGTGTATCCATAAATATATAACTTCAACATACTCGATGGATTATATGCCTTACGGCCTGTTTCTTTTGGCTGTGAGTATGTGAATCCCAATTCCACCATATCCAATGTATTAACAAATGCATCGATAAACCTTACTAAATTATCGTCACCTACATAATCATCTATTGATTCCGGAAATAATATCGCTTGTTCTCTCTCTTTTCCTTTTATATATCGCATTATTTGTTTTTTTCTTTTTCGGTTTTTTGTTTTGCTATTATTATCTAAAACAAAAAATATATATAATCGTTTTCACACAGTCTCTCCAGCTTAGGAAGGTGAA
>CALKWN010000204.1 GCA_938004185.1 uncultured candidate division WWE3 bacterium | reverse complement strand
AGCGCTATAGGTCCAAAAAGTGGACAAAAAATTGGATGGAATTTAGACGCCCTAATTCACGATTGCTTAAATGTTTCAAAAGATGAGCTAAACGATCATCACTGAAATCCAGCGCCGCTATTGGCCGCCCTGATATGCAGAGCAACGTATGTTGCATTTCTTCCACATATTCACTCATTGATACCTTGCGGTGGTCGCCTTCAGTCAGAATATAGGCCATCCATATGACTGTGGTCCATCCCCAGCTAAGGTCTCTTTGATTTCCATGTCTTGGAATATGTCTGTCTATGATTTCCGGAATACCCATTCTGATCATTTGTCCTATGAGCAAAGGCACATCATCCACTCGTTCCGTGATAATCTGAAGTTTGTCTTTGTTGAAAATCTCTTGATCTTTTGATGTCGAATCCGTTACCATTTTAGTCCTTTTAAGTTAAAATAAAAAAAGGAAACTACAGCCGAATTTTCCACAAAATTATGATGAGTTTTAATTATTGCAAGCCCTCCATGCAAAATTAACTTTTTCAGATTTAAAATGAGCGAATGGGGAGTTATAAGTTTTATAAGAAACTATATACAAAAGGGCGAAGCGCCTGAGACGCCCAATTTAAACAGCCCCCGACAATCGCTTATAGTTTCATGCTTGGTTGTGTCCGCCAGGACATGAGGATTATATAGAAACAACATGAAAAGAGAACCTATTCCGTTGCCCAAAAAATCATACAGTCTTTTAAGCCTAATCACCGGATCGGTCGTTATCACGATAAGCCTGCTATTATTACCGGGGGCCTGGTATATCCAAACATCATTTGAAGATAAGCTCGAAATCGAAAAGCTTGAGGAGCTCAATCAAATCAACTTGTCTTGGGCATCAGACGTTGACCGCTGGTTAACCGATTCCAAGAGCAGCATCCTCCGTTTCTCAATGCTGATGTCAAACCTGCCGGAATCAGAAAACCCTGACAATGTTGCCTTGTTTGATACCATTGTTGCACCGGATGAGGATGGTTCTTTCAGGTCGAACCGGGCATCATTTTCTCCCGCAAGTGAGGCGGGTATCTGGATTCCTAAAGGGCCATCCTTAGACTCCAGGACAAAAAATTTTTTTGTTCAGGCAAAGAAGGTGACTCAGTATTTTGGACAAGGCGCATTAAGCAACTTTGAAGACACCTGGATACTCCCCAGGCAGGGGGGAATTATCATTTTCTGGCCGGACGAACCTGAATGGATTTACGAAGCTACCAACGACCTGGATTACGCCTCTTCCCAGTGGATCACATTGACCCGACCAGACAGGAACCCACAAGGCCTTCCTCAATTGACACGCGCATCCTATGACCCTGCTCCCGGTGTCTGGATGCTCAGTATTATTGCCCCCTATTACCGGAAGGGAAAATGGGCGGGAGCTGTTGGTCACGACTTTCCCATATCAGGATTGGCAAGACAGATGGAGGGGTTAAAGCTGCACCACGGCACCACTCAGTTCGTGATAAGGCGTGATGGAACTCTTTTAATATCAGATCAATTTTCAGAAGATATAAAGGCATCCAATGGTCATTTTCAGATAGAAGATACCCATGTATGATGCCTTAAAAAATGTTTTTAAGGCCAGTGTAAACCATTCCCCTCTGACATTTCGCGATAACATAGCCGTTTTCAATTTTTACACGCATGTCATTGGAGAACGCTTCGCAACGGAAATTATTTGCTTTGAATTTAATCCCTAATTCCCTAGCAAGATTCATATTGATACGGTTGTGATGCCTGCTTGACCCAACCATAGCGAAGATTTCACCAGCATAAAATTCATGTCTGATATCCAGCGAAGCTCTTTCAAGGGCAAGATACGCCCCCGGTGTCATTATGTTTTTTTCCTGCGGTTCTGTGCTCATGTTTCCTTCTCCTTACAGGGATGCTCTTATCCCTGTTGTTCGTGGGCAGTTATAGTTCCGGTCATATGACTTGATACTTTGGCCAAAATCGTGTAGTATA
>CALKWN010000202.1 GCA_938004185.1 uncultured candidate division WWE3 bacterium | reverse complement strand
GTTGAGTCGAGTAGGCCGGGGGAATTACACCCCCAGCCTCTCACAGAACCGTACGTGACAGTCTCCCGTCATACGGCTCTTCATGACCGACCATTTGCTAACCAACCAGCTTCCCAATGCACAAAAAGATGCTTTGATTCCAACGCCTTTGCGCTAATATACGCCGCAGCTCTTTTCCAGCTTCCCTTCATGCTCTTGAACTTACGCTTAGCCCACTTTACCAGTGCCCCGGTAAACAAACAGAAGATACCATACAGCTCCGACACCCGGAACCTGCCGTAGTAATTGAACCAGCCACGCAGCTTCGCGTTGTAAAGCGACGACAGATGTTCAAGATCGGCTTCAGCGGCTTGATGGATTCTCCACGATCGAATCTCATCGCGAATCTCTTTTTCCGCATCCTTGCTGATTGCCGGCCCAAATCCAAGAAACAGCGAGCCCGTTTTGCTACGAGCCGTTCGGGCCTGAAAATCAAACCCTAGAAACTTAAAGCGGGTATGCTCATGGTTGAGCCTTCGCTTACCGTCTCGACAGTATACGATCTTTGTCTTCTCTGGATGCACCGTAAGCCGACATGATCCTAGCCGCTCCGAGATCGAGGCGAGTATGATTTCCGCCTCACTCTTTGTCCGGCAATGAAGAACCATATCATCTGCATATCGTTCAAAAGGTATTGCGGGGTGATTAGTGACCATCCATCGGTCGGCGGCGAAATGCAGGAACAGGTTGGCCAGTACCGGACTGATAACCCCGCCTTGCGGAGTACCTAAATTCCGTTCCGTACGCGTCCCATCCCTATCTACCGCCGGAGCTTTCAGCCATCGTTCGATGTAGAGTCTGACCCAGGTCGGCGGCTTGAAGTAGTCTACCGCTTTAAGCATCAGCTCGTGATCAATGGCATCGAAGAATCCCTTGATATCAAGATCGATGATCCAGTCGTATTCCCAGCAACGCTTGCGGGCTTGCTCAACCGCCTGGTGAGCCGATTTACCAGGCCTGTACCCGTATGAGTCAGGGTGGAAATGAGGTTCAACTAGCGGCTCAAAACAGAGTCGCGCGGTCATTTGAGCGACTCGATCGCTGACCGTCGGGATTCCCAAAGGTCTGGTCCCACCGCTTTTCTTGGGGATATCGACCCGTAACACCGGCGCAGGGTAGTAGCTCCCCGAAGACATCCGATTCCAGATCGTATACAAGTTCTTCTTGAGCTTTCGCTCGAACTTCTCGATGCTGATACCGTCGGCCCCGGCCGCGCCACCGTTCCTCTTAACCAGCTTCCAGGCTTCTACCACCTTGATCTTCGGTATATCAAATGGCTTGACTGATGCCGACAGGCTCATCCCGTTGCCGGTTGGCCCTCTCTGGTCAGTCTGGTCATGTCGGCCCCTTCGCTCCACGCCCATTACAGGCGCTTCCTCGCTACTACGAGCCGATCCGTCCCCGTGCGCCGCATCGGTACTTTCCCTCTTGCTGGTATTGCCGCTTGAGGTTTTCCCTTGGCATCGGCACGACAGGTTCCCACGTTCCATGCGACAGCCCAGTTAACAGTTCATGCCGTCTTTATGCCGGAGGCCGCCCACCCAGTAAACAGGTTTCCGATGGACTGGTTCACCGCTCACTAACTGAAAGCGGTTTTTGACCTCATGTAACTCACTCACGACACCTCGATGACGGTTCACTTTCGTTCATCTCCTGTTACCATACCTGATCCAATCACGTTGGACCTTTTAACCGGATCGTTCACGACCAAAGGCTCTTTACCTCAGCCGCATCCGGCGGTTTGAGACCGGCCCCTGTAGGCAGATCCCGAGGGGTCTCGCCCTTATTGCATGGCTTCCCTCATCTGTCACATAGTTACGGATTCTTCTTTACCCTTCCGGGATCAGATTTCCTCCTCGTGGCACACAGCGATTGTTAGGTGACCCACATTCAAGTAGTAAGTGCAACGATGTAGCCAAAAAGAGGGAGAGGTGCGATAGTACCTACATCCTTCGCCTGCCAAGAAAAGGGATGCATCGTTGAACTACCAGCACCTCTCCCAGGAAGAACGGTACACTATAACCGCTCTTTTGAAAACTGGCCTCTCGATGGCTGCGGCCGCCCGTCAAATTGGACGAGATAAGTCCACGATCAGCCGAGAGTTAGGCCGGAATAGAAGGCCTACAGGTTACTATACACCGTCCGTGGCACATAGCTATGCAACGGCTCGACGTAAACGTACGAGAAGAGGCAGTAATTTCACCCAAGATCAATGGAGAATCGTCCTTGATCTTATCAAGGACGATTATAGCCCCGAGCAAGTATCCTTCATCGTTATTACCTACTTCGGCTTCTCTATGAGCCATGAAACGATATATCTATACTTGCTGTATGACAAGAAAAAGGGTGGTACCCTCTACAAGCACCTGCGAATCGTGCCTAAAAGGCGGCGAAAGCGATACAACTCCTATGACTCAAGAGGCCGCTTGGCTGGAAAACGAATGATTCAGGATCGGCCAGCGGAGATTGAACACAGAACGCGTATTGGGCATTGGGAAGGTGACACCGTCATAGGTAGCGACCGCCATCATTGCATCGTTACGCTCGTTGAACGAAAGACCGGCTTTGTCATCATCAAGAAGATTAAGGCTCGTACCGCTCTCGAAGTAACCCGGGTATGTCTAGATGCTATTCATGAACATGAGCGTAACTTC
Organism: uncultured candidate division WWE3 bacterium; assembly: GCA_938004185.1. GTDB lineage: Bacteria > Patescibacteriota > WWE3 > UBA101185 > UBA10185 > UBA8498. The sequence goes on along the minus strand of CALKWN010000202.1, from coordinate 3,209 downwards.
AAGTCAATCACGTTCGATAATGGCACCGAGTTTCATGGCTACAAGAATATAAAGGAGAGTTCTTCAGTCATCTGCTACTTCGCGAACCCGTACCATTCCTGGGAGCGAGGCACGAACGAAAACACCAACGGACTAATTCGCCAGTACATCCCTAAGAAGAGCTGTATGAAGTCAGTTTCTCAGGGACAATGTGATCGAATTGCCTATAAGTTGAACACGCGGCCGCGGAAGCGCCATGGCTATAAAACTCCCTTTGAGTTATACTACGGAACAGAGCCACCGTTGCACTTCGCGCTTGAACCTAGGCCGATTCTCTATTTATCTTTCAAACGCTGTAGAGGTCCTTCGTAATCTTGAATTAACCTGTACATTGGCTCAGTGTCTGTATATATAGAAACTAGATTTATTTCATTGCCTGTTATTGTGAATATATCTCTTATTATTTTTTTCAATGTATCTCTTCCAACTTGCCTTTTCATTCCTGGGCATGAAATATGCGTTACTCGTATTTTCTTTTCACCAAACATTGTTTTTTTATTATAGATAACATCCACGAAATTTTTATTCAATCCTTCTAGTGAAATATTATAATGTTTTAATGCTCTTTCTAATTCAATAAATGTAATTGAATGATATTGCTTGGTCATAGTGGATGTATTTTTTCGAATAAAATGAGCTATCACGTTTACTTCAAAGTCATCACTATCATTGTATCTATCACTAAAATAATAACTACGTAAATCACTACTCGCTGTTTTTACTGTAAATTCTTCAAATTCTTTTTGCGATACTGATGGTATTCTGTTAATTTTGTACAGATGGTATAATAAAACTAAAAGAGCTGTCCGCTTATTACCGTCCTTAAATCCATGGTTTTTAGCAATTCCAAAGAATAATGTTGCACAGAGTTCGATATCAGTATTATATTTTTTCTTGCCATCAAACTCAGTATATTGCCTCGTAAATGCGGAACCAATCATATTAGGATTCAATACTCCATAAAATGATGATTTGCCTTTTGACTCAAAATAATCACATATTAAATAATGAGCTCTTAAAATTGTATCCACATTAATAATATTTTTATTTTGAGTTGTTAATTCAAAATCATTAAAAAATTTCTTCGAGTACTCATAGTCCTCACGTAGATGTTGGCCGATATGTTTCATATATTTCACCTTTGCGCGCATTAGCGTCAGCATAACATTTGCTTAACCTGCGATGCGTAATGGCGCGATTCTTGCCGAGGAACGTAGCGACGACAAGCAAGAATCGCGACATAGCCGATTCAGGTTGAGTCGAGTAGGCCGGGGAATTACACCCCCAGCCTCTCACAGAACCGTACGTGACAGTCTCCCGTCATACGGCTCTTCATGACCGACCATTTGCTAACCAACCAGCTTCCCAATGCACAAAAAGATGCTTTGATTCCAACGCCTTTGCGCTAATATACGCCGCAGCTCTTTTCCAGCTTCCCTTCATGCTCTTGAACTTACGCTTAGCCCACTTTACCAGTGCCCCGGTAAACAAACAGAAGATACCATACAGCTCCGACACCCGGAACCTGCCGTAGTAATTGAACCAGCCACGCAGCTTCGCGTTGTAAAGCGACGACAGATGTTCAAGATCGGCTTCAGCGGCTTGATGGATTCTCCACGATCGAATCTCATCGCGAATCTCTTTTTCCGCATCCTTGCTGATTGCCGGCCCAAATCCAAGAAACAGCGAGCCCGTTTTGCTACGAGCCGTTCGGGCCTGAAAATCAAACCCTAGAAACTTAAAGCGGGTATGCTCATGGTTGAGCCTTCGCTTACCGTCTCGACAGTATACGATCTTTGTCTTCTCTGGATGCACCGTAAGCCGACATGATCCTAGCCGCTCCGAGATCGAGGCGAGTATGATTTCCGCCTCACTCTTTGTCCGGCAATGAAGAACCATATCATCTGCATATCGTTCAAAAGGTATTGCGGGGTGATTAGTGACCATCCATCGGTCGGCGGCGAAATGCAGGAACAGGTTGGCCAGTACCGGACTGATAACCCCGCCTTGCGGAGTACCTAAATTCCGTTCCGTACGCGTCCCATCCCTATCTACCGCCGGAGCTTTCAGCCATCGTTCGATGTAGAGTCTGACCCAGGTCGGCGGCTTGAAGTAGTCTACCGCTTTAAGCATCAGCTCGTGATCAATGGCATCGAAGAATCCCTTGATATCAAGATCGATGATCCAGTCGTATTCCCAGCAACGCTTGCGGGCTTGCTCAACCGCCTGGTGAGCCGATTTACCAGGCCTGTACCCGTATGAGTCAGGGTGGAAATGAGGTTCAACTAGCGGCTCAAAACAGAGTCGCGCGGTCATTTGAGCGACTCGATCGCTGACCGTCGGGATTCCCAAAGGTCTGGTCCCACCGCTTTTCTTGGGGATATCGACCCGTAACACCGGCGCAGGGTAGTAGCTCCCCGAAGACATCCGATTCCAGATCGTATACAAGTTCTTCTTGAGCTTTCGCTCGAACTTCTCGATGCTGATACCGTCGGCCCCGGCCGCGCCACCGTTCCTCTTAACCAGCTTCCAGGCTTCTACCACCTTGATCTTCGGTATATCAAATGGCTTGACTGATGCCGACAGGCTCATCCCGTTGCCGGTTGGCCCTCTCTGGTCAGTCTGGTCATGTCGGCCCCTTCGCTCCACGCCCATTACAGGCGCTTCCTCGCTACTACGAGCCGATCCGTCCCCGTGCGCCGCATCGGTACTTTCCCTCTTGCTGGTATTGCCGCTTGAGGTTTTCCCTTGGCATCGGCACGACAGGTTCCCACGTTCCATGCGACAGCCCAGTTAACAGTTCATGCCGTCTTTATGCCGGAGGCCGCCCACCCAGTAAACAGGTTTCCGATGGACTGGTTCACCGCTCACTAACTGAAAGCGGTTTTTGACCTCATGTAACTCACTCACGACACCTCGATGACGGTTCACTTTCGTTCATCTCCTGTTACCATACCTGATCCAATCACGTTGGACCTTTTAACCGGATCGTTCACGACCAAAGGCTCTTTACCTCAGCCGCATCCGGCGGTTTGAGACCGGCCCCTGTAGGCAGATCCCGAGGGGTCTCGCCCTTATTGCATGGCTTCCCTCATCTGTCACATAGTTACGGATTCTTCTTTACCCTTCCGGGATCAGATTTCCTCCTCGTGGCACACAGCAGTTGTTAG
>CALKWN010000201.1 GCA_938004185.1 uncultured candidate division WWE3 bacterium | reverse complement strand
TTTCTTCAATCCTCGCTATTCGATAATCTCGGTGATGACGCCGGCGCCGACGGTTCGACCGCCCTCGCGAATGGCGAACCGAAGTTCCTTCTCCATCGCAATCGGCGTGATCAACGTCGCCTCTATCCGAATGTTGTCCCCAGGCATGACCATCTCCACCCCCTGCGGCAAAATGACTTCGCCCGTCACGTCCGTCGTCCGAAAATAAAACTGCGGACGATATCCCGCAAAAAACGGCGTGTGACGTCCACCCTCTTCCTTGCTCAAAACATACACTTCAGCCTTAAACTTCGTGTGCGGCGTGATCGACCCCGGCTTCGCCAAAACCATCCCGCGCTCCAAATCCGTCTTCTCCATCCCCCGAAGCAACAAACCAACGTTGTCGCCCGCAATGCCCTCATCCAGTATCTTCCGAAACATCTCGACCCCCGTGCAGACCGTCTTCTTCGTCTCACGGATGCCAACCCGCTCCAATTCATCACCCGTATGAACTACCCCCCGCTCGATGCGGCCCGTCCCGACCGTCCCGCGACCAGTGATCGAAAAAACATCCTCAACCGGCATCAAAAACGGCTTGTCCTTCTCCCGCTGCGGCTCCGGAATGTAATTGTCCAACGCATTCAACAACTCCTCCAAAGCCTTATACGACGGATGATCCTTGACGCCGTTGGCACCGTTCGTCATCGCCTGCAAAGCGCTCCCACGTATCACCGGAATATCATCCCCCGGAAACTGATACTGCGTCAGCAAATCACGAACTTCCAGCTCTACCAGATCCAGCAACTCCGGATCGTCGACCATGTCTACCTTGTTCATGAATACAACGATATACGGAACACCTACCTGACGAGCCAGCAAAATGTGCTCCCGCGTCTGAGGCATCGGTCCATCCGCCGCCGAGACAACCAAAACCGCACCGTCCATCTGCGCCGCGCCCGTTATCATGTTCTTAACATAATCCGCGTGACCCGGACAGTCAACGTGAGCATAATGCCGATTCTTCGTCTCGTATTCAACGTGTGCCGTCGCGATCGTGATCCCACGCTCCTTCTCCTCCGGAGCATTATCAATCGAATCAAATGTCCGTACCTTCGACAAACCCTGAGAACTCAAATACATCGTGATCGCCGCCGTCAACGTCGTCTTACCATGATCAACGTGACCTATCGTCCCCACGTTTACATGAGGCTTGTTCCGTATAAATTTCTCTTTCGCCAT
>CALKWN010000200.1 GCA_938004185.1 uncultured candidate division WWE3 bacterium | reverse complement strand
CGAACCAGTAAACGTTGAAAAGTTTTTGGATGAACTGAGGATAGGGGTGAAAGGCCAATCAAACTGAGAAATAGCTCGTACTCCCCGAAATGCATTTAGGTGCAGCCTTGAGTCGAGTTTTGCAGAGGTAGAGCTACTGATAAGGCTAGAGGGCTTCATCGCCTATCAAACCTTGACAAACTCCGAATGCTGCAAAATGGTGCTCAGGAGTGAGGCTATGGGTGCTAAGATCCGTGGCCAAAAGGGAAATAACCCAGACCATCAGCTAAGGTCCCCAAGTATATGTTAAGTTGGAAAAACGAAGTGCGACTGCCCAGACAGCTAGGATGTTGGCTTGGAAGCAGCCATTCATTTAAAGAGTGCGTAACAGCTCACTAGTCGAGCGGTTGTGCGTGGATAATAATCGGGCATAAACATATCACCGAAGCTGTGGATCCCCGTGTAAACGGGGGTGGTAGGGGAGCATTCCAGTCCTGCGTTGAAGGTGTACCGTAAGGTATGCTGGAGCGTCTGGAAAAGAAAATGTAGGCATAAGTAACGATAAGGCAGGTGAGAAACCTGCCCACCGAAAGACTAAGGTTTCCTGATCAACGTTAATCGGATCAGGGTTAGTCGGGACCTAAGGGTAAGCCGAAAGGCGATCTCGATGGACAATCGGTTAATATTCCGATACCACCGCATGTTGCGATGGGGAGACGGAGGAGTGAAAGAACCGCCCGGTGACGGACATCCGGGTTAAAGGGTGTAGTTATACACATGGGTTAATAGCTTGTGTGTGATGAACCTGATAGTACCGCGAGGCTTCGGCTGAACGGATAGTGTTCCTAATCAGACTTCCAAGAAAATCCTCTAAGCTTCAGACATGTGGTGCCCGTACCACAAACCGACACAGGTAGTCGAGGAGAGAATCCTAAGGTGCTCGAGTGATCCGTGGCTAAGGAACTAGGCAAATTGAACCTGTAACTTAGGGATAAAGGTTCCCCTGTTATTATGGGGGCGCAGATAAATGGCCCAGGCGACTGTTTAACAAAAACACAAGGCTTTGCGAAATTGAAAGATGAAGTATAAGGCCTGACACCTGCCCGGTGCCGGAAGGTTAAGAGGGGGGGTTATCCCGACACTCGTGTCGGGAGAAGCTCTGAATCGAAGCCCCGGTAAACGGCGGCCGTAACTATAACGGTCCTAAGGTAGC
>CALKWN010000199.1 GCA_938004185.1 uncultured candidate division WWE3 bacterium | reverse complement strand
TGATCAGGAGATCGGAAGAGCACACGTCTGAACTCCAGTCACGAATCACCATCTCGTATGCCGTCTTCTGCTTGAAAAAAAAAATCAAACACAACACCCCGACACACCGCACGCCACCACAACCCCACCTCCCGTTCGACAGCTCCCCGTGCCAACCGCTCAAAGATAGCCCCTGCCTCGATGCTTCTAACAGGCGTTCGTCTCGTTACTCTTCAGCCTGCTGTCTGTTACCAATATTTTTCATTATTTTTTTTTTTTTAATGATCCGGCGACCACCGAGATCTACACTCTTTCCCTACACGACGCTCTTCCGATCTCCCAATACAAGGATACCGTTTCGAACATCATCAATCTGGTTCTGCGTCCCGCTTCGAGCTCGCAGATCTGATGGATCGCCGTCCCCCTTCGCGGGAGTAAGATCCCGCGCAGACCGGTCTTTCCCCTCGCTCCGCAAGGGGGCGAGGGGCCGTTTCCAGCGCCGAATCCCGGTTCGAGCCCGGATTCCACTCACGTCGGCTTTCTCTCGGGTCGATGGTCGATCTCACCACTGGCCAGAGCCAGGGATCCCATGACCCATTCTGCCATGAGTCTTGGGCGCCCGACTTGGCAAGGAGATCTTTCTGCGGTAATAGTGGTCATGTCCGAAGCCGCAACAGGTAAGGCAGATAGCTGGGGAGCGGCTGGCCTTGATCATGCTCTGCCGCCTCCTTATGCACCGTCTCATTGATCGTCTGTACGCCGTTTGCCTTTGCCTCGCGCTGGTTTCCCTGGCGCATGCCCAGGTGTTGATCTCCGAATTCATGGCCAGCAATGGCCAAACGCTGGCCGATGAGGATGGCGATTACCCGGATTGGATCGAGCTCTATAACGGCGGCGATGCCGCGGTGAACCTCAATGGCTGGCATCTGACCGACAGCGCTTCGAACCTCGCCAAGTGGCGCCTCCCCGACGTCAGCATCGCGCCCAAGGGATTTCTCCTCGTGTTCGCCTCCGGCAAAGACCGGAAGGTGGCCGGCTCACCGCTCCATACCAACTTCAGTCTGGATGCGAACGGCGAATACCTCGCCCTGGTCGGCCCCGATGGTGCGACGGTCCTTTCCACCTTTGCCCCCCAATTTCCCGAGCAGTATCGCAATATCTCCTATGGTGTCGGTCAGTTGATCACCACCAATCTGTTCGTGGCGGAGACGGCGACCGCGCGCGTGCTGGTGCCGGCGGACGGGACCCTGGCCAACACCTGGATCCAGCCGGGGTTCAACCACAACGCCTGGCCCAGCGGCGCCCTGGGT
>CALKWN010000198.1 GCA_938004185.1 uncultured candidate division WWE3 bacterium | reverse complement strand
GACCACCGAGATCTACACTCTTTCCCTACACGACGCTCTTCCGATCTCCTTCAATGTCGGCGCGTAAGCGCTGGCGGAGAAGAGTTTTAAAATTGTAAATCGAAGGGCTGCGTAAGCAGTCCGAGAGAGAACAAACAAACCGTTTTTTTGACGGAGAGTTTGATTCTGGCTCAGAACGAACGCTGGCGGCGTGGATAAGACATGCAAGTCGAGCGGGAATGCGAGGGTAGCAATATCATCGCGTTCTAGCGGCGAAAGGGTGCGTAACACGTGGGTAATCTGCCATGAAGTTGGGAACAACTCCGAGAAATCGGGGCTAATGCCGAATGTGGATGTTGGGATTATTTCCTGATGTCTAAAGCCGGGGACCGTAAGGCCTGGCGCTTCATGATGAGCCCGCGGCCTATCAGCTAGTTGGTGGGGTAACGGCCTACCAAGGCGAAGACGGGTAGCTGGTCTGAGAGGACGACCAGCCACACTGGAACTGAGACACGGTCCAGACACCTACGGGTGGCAGCAGTCGAGAATTTTTCACAATGGGCGAAAGCCTGATGGAGCGACGCCGCGTGGGGGATGAATGGCTTCGGCCCGTAAACCCCTGTCATTCGCGAGCAATGCCTTCCCGATAATACCGGGACGGTTGATCGTAGCGAAAGAGGAAGGGACGGCTAACTCTGTGCCAGCAGCCGCGGTAATACAGAGGTCCCAAGCGTTGTTCGGATTCACTGGGCGTAAAGGGTGCGTAGGCGGTCGGGTAAGTCTGACGTGAAATCTTCAAGCTCAACTTGGAAACTGCGTCGGATACTATTCGGCTAGAGGAATGGAGGGGAGACTGGAATACTTGGTGTAGCAGTGAAATGCGTAGATATCAAGTGGAACACCAGTGGCGAAGGCGAGTCTCTGGACATTTCCTGACGCTGAGGCACGAAAGCCAGGGGAGCAAACGGGATTAGATACCCCGGTAGTCCTGGCCCTAAACGGTGCGCATTTGCTGTAAGAGGAATCGACCCCTTTTGTGGCGAAGCTAACGCGTTAAATGCGCCGCCTGGGAAGTACGGCCGCAAGGTTAAAACTCAAAGAAATTGACGGGGGCCTGCACAAGCGGTGGAGTATGTGGCTTAATTCGATGCAACGCGAAGAACCTTACCTG
>CALKWN010000197.1 GCA_938004185.1 uncultured candidate division WWE3 bacterium | reverse complement strand
AAGTCGTAACAAGGTAGGTGTACCGGAAGGTGCGCCTGGATCACCTCCTTTCTAAAGAGAATCGAGCCGGCATCTAAGGATGTCTGCTCAACAAAATGTTCGCAAAATCCCCCGTATCAACGGGGTCGTAAGATGTGAATGCTTTCCTTTCACTCCTGAGTTGTTAAGGCGCCTATTAGGGCCTTTAGCTCAGCTGGTTAGAGCGCGCCTCTGATAAGGGCGAGGTCTCAGGTTCGAGTCCTGAAAGGCCCACCTGGTTAGAGATACGGGGATGTAGCTCAGTTGGGAGAGCGCTGCCTTTGCAAGGCAGAAGTCAGGGGTTCGAGTCCCCTCATCTCCATCAGATAATATGGAGCGTTTTGAAGAGCGATAATTTGAACACGTAATAACAAATTTTAGGCAGACCGCATGGTATGGAAGATCAACGACCCGGCGGAATGCCGGGTCGGATTGTCTAAGGAAGTTTAACAAAAAAATATTTTACGCGCGCTGAATGCGCAAAACAGTTTTTTTACGCATTCAGCGCTGGTAAAACAGTGCATGAACCTTAATAATTGAATAGTATGTAGGCCTAAAATAATTCAACACATTTCAATTGATATTGTATGAATAACTGATGTTTCTTAAGTGATCAGGAAATGGCAAAGATTGCCGATTTCTCCGCATCACGTGGAAGCTACTAAGGGCTTACGGTGAATGCCTTGGCGCCAAATGCCGATGAAGGACGTGGGTCACTGCGATAAGCCTCGAATAGCCGTGAACAGGCTTCGATTCGGGGATCTCCGAATGGGGAAACCTGCTGCTGCAAACCAGCAGCATCCCTCTACTGAATATATAGGTTGAGGGAAGGGAACCAGGGGAACTGAAACATCTTAGTACCCTGAGGAAAGGAAATTATTCCCTGAGTAGTGGCGAGCGAAAAGGGAACAGCCCAAACCATCGCAGCTTGCTGTGGTGGGGTTGTAGGACCCGGCATATGGAAGTTACCAAGCAAATTGTTAGCAGAATGGTGTGGAAAAGCCAACCATAGTAGGTGATAGTCCCGTACGCGAAAACAATTTGCCTTCCGCTGGGCACCTGAGTACTGCCGGGCACGCTAATCCGGCAGGAATCTGGGGAGTCCACTCTCCAAGGCTAAATACATTTGGCGACCGATAGTGTACAAGTACCGTGAGGGAAAGGTGAAAAGAACCCCGATGAGGGGAGTGAAATAGAATCTGAAACCGTAAGCTTACAAGCAGTCGAAGGGCTAATGGCGGGTCTGTTCGCCGGTGAAAGCCGGCTGAGCGCCGCTATGCCTGACGGCGTGCCTTTTGGAGAATGAGTCTGCGAGTTAATCTTTGTG
>CALKWN010000196.1 GCA_938004185.1 uncultured candidate division WWE3 bacterium | reverse complement strand
TGTTGAACTAACCCCCCGCTCCCGCGGGGTCATCTTCTTGCGGTAAAGGTAGGGATTTTGTACTTTTATATGACTCATTTTAAATCATTTCATCATGAAAAAAAAGAAATGCTCCCACACAGGTTGAGCAAGCCATGCTAAGCATTGATGGCTTTGACAAGCTTTACAACACCATGCAGCAACAGGTGATACTTAAAGGCCAGAGCCAAAGCACCTTTGGCAATTACATCCGCCGTATCGCACTCATCAGCATCCACTTTAAACGGTTGCCCGATCTGGTTGCTGACGACGAACTCTGCGACTATCTCACCGGACTGGCTCTGGACAAAAACTCGCCCTCGCGCAGCAGCTTCAAACACATGGTCTATGGCCTTAGGTACTACTTCCGTCACATCGGTCAAACAAAAAGGGCTGTCAACCTGCCTTCGCTTAAAAAAGACACCCGACTGCCTGTCATCCTCAACCGCAGCGAACTTAAAGCGCTCTTCGCTGCTCCCCAATTACTCAAACACCGCATCGTGCTTACGCTGATCTATTCTGCCGGGCTGCGCTCCCAGGAGGTCATTAACCTGAAAATCGCCGACATAGACTTCGAGCGCAAAACCATTCACATCCGCCAAAGCAAATACAAGAAAGACCGTATTGTTCCGCTGGCTGATTGCATGGCCATCGGTTTGAAAAAATACATCAGCCTCGAAAAACCTTTTGTCTTTCTCTTCAACGGCAAAGAACCCGATGGCCGATACAGCGTCAAAGGTCTCTCGTGGGTGATGCGCGAAGCACTCAAAAAAACCTCTATCACCAAGAATGTCAGCCTGCACAGCCTGCGCCACAGCTACGCTACCCATCTGCTCGAAGAAGGCGTGAACATCATCACCCTCAAAGAGCTGCTCGGTCATGCTGAAATCGCTACCACCATGGTCTATCTGCATGTGGCTCAATGTGCTGTTATTAAAGCACACAGCCCGCTGGATTCGCTTTACAACCATAAAAAAGATGACGCGCCCGCTGCTTGAACTGGCTGACGTGGTGCGTAGCTTCGGACAAAGTTTTATTGAACTGCATCAACCCAACGCCTATCAAAAGCGGGTGCTCAATGCCATCTCGCTTTGCAGAACGGCTGCTTTGGGCGGTCATCT
>CALKWN010000195.1 GCA_938004185.1 uncultured candidate division WWE3 bacterium | reverse complement strand
TTCGAGAGCTTCTGACCGCTAAATTTGAGCCGTTTCATAATCAAAGTAATAGCGGATGAGCACCGCAAAAGCCTTGTTGGCGCTTTTAATTGAGTCTGTTCTTTTCCTCTTTCCTACGTACCACCAATTTAGCTGATCTACAGTTAGATTCTCCGATTTTTCAGCAAGAGGGGCCAAAAAATTAGTGCATTAACGCACCATAACACCAAGAGTATTGCACTCACACAGCATGTGATTAACATCCCATCCGACTTTATGAGTTTGAAAAAGCGCGATCCTGTAGAGTAGAATATTAGAAGGCTCGTCAGATGAAGGAGAAAAGAAGGAGAAAGTAGCGAGCGCCCACTTTCCTGCTGATGGTCATGGATAATAGGCACAGTTGGAAGATAGCATACGCGCCAACCTTTCTGCTGCATTCTCAGACACCAGTCAACGTCTTCCATGTAGACAAAAAAACGTTCATCCATGTATCCAACTTGTGCAATGGCTTGTCTACTTACGATCATTGCGGCTCCGAGGACCCAATCCACGTCACGAACCGCATCATGAGCCCATTCTTGCATCAAGTGATACTTTGTAATTGGCCTTGAATCGGACAGCCTTTTGAGTCCAGCGCGTCTCAACAGCCTCCAAAAAAGTACGCGTGCTGTATAGTGCCTTCTTGCCGACCATTGTAACGATCTATCTTTGTTCAACAATCTCGCACCCCCAATCCCCAAAGTAGTCAAATTCTCGGTCAGGGCCACTATCGAGTCAACTGATCTCGGCAGCACTTCTGTGTCGGCGTTTAGAATCAACACGTAATTCGAGTCTCGCATTTGGATCGCATGGTTTACAGCAGCAGCGTACCCAAGATTGCGATGTGGTTGAATTAGTAGAACGTTTGAGAAACGTTGAGAAATCATCGAGTCTATTTCCCTTGAACGCTGATTATCAACTACGATGATCTCGTGGTCACATGTAATGGTGTTCATTTTCAAGGAAGTTAAACACCGCTTAAGTAAGCCCTCTTGTTTGTAGTGCACAATTATGATTGATAGTTTCATATTTTGGCTACAGCCTGCAAGTCTAAGTTAGGGATTATTATTATAGTTCCGGTCATATGACTTGATACTTTAATGAATTTCATATAATATAAT
>CALKWN010000194.1 GCA_938004185.1 uncultured candidate division WWE3 bacterium | reverse complement strand
AAATGGTTTTCTATTTCAACATCACAATCCATGATCAACTGGCGGTAATTACGATAGGATTGAACTGTCTGCTCAAGTGTAAAAAGATGCTCCCGTCGATAATCTCCCGTCAGCGATTTGACAATTGTCTGCTTTGTGGCCTTTATCCGTCGATCTTTCAATTCAGCTAATTTTTTAGGATTTCGCTCTCCGGCAAGAATTGCATCAATAATTGCCATTCCGGTAGCACCGGTAATATCGCTGATAACATTGTGAATCTGTAGATTCATCTGGGTCAGAGATTTTTGAATATGCTGGATATGGGAAGAAGCGGATTTAACCAGATTATCTCTGTGCCTGAGTAAGGACCGGACGGCGCAAATATCCTGTGCAGGCCTGAATGAACCTCGCAACAAACCGACAGAATGAAGATATTGGAGCCATTGACAATCCTGAACATCAGTTTTGCGGCCAGGCACATTTTTAACGTGTCTGGCGTTAACCAGGATAACCTCAAACCCATATGCATCTAGAATTTGGAAAACAGGTATCCAGTATACGCCTGTGGATTCCATAGCAATCGAATCAATATAGCAACTTTTTAGCCACCTGGCTGCGTCATGCAAATCATCGGTAAATGTATCAAAACGTCTTACCGGATCATCTGATCGATCACCAGGGACGGCAATGTAGATCTCTGTAGCACCAATGTCGATGCCGGCAGCGTTAGGATGGATTGCATTCAGGTTCTCAATTCCATTTTTGCTCTTTTTTCCGGTACTTTTTGCCATTGTCATCCTTTTCTATTCAGGGAAATGGTGGTGGCCGGATGGTGATACAATGTATTCTTCTAAACGGGATAGATCAGTATTCCTTTAAGGATATACTACTTCACCAATGCTCGGTTCACGTCATCCGAGGCCACGCTTTCGAACGGGTTCCTGCTGCGATAACAGAAGACACCATTGACTATCCGGCCTACTTCGCACCACCGATTATAGAATCATTATAACCATGATGCTCCGTAGTGCGAATGTTATTTGTAGGTTTG
>CALKWN010000193.1 GCA_938004185.1 uncultured candidate division WWE3 bacterium | reverse complement strand
GACGGGACAGATCGGAAGAGCACACGTCTGAACTCCAGTCACGAATCACCATCTCGTATGCCGTCTTCTGCTTGAAAAAAAAAATCAAACACAACACCCCGACACACCGCACGCCACCACAACCCCACCTCCCGTTCGACAGCTCCCCGTGCCAACCGCTCAAAGATAGCCCCTGCCTCGATGCTTCTAACAGGCGTTCGTCTCGTTACTCTTCAGCCTGCTGTCTGTTACCAATATTTTTCATTATTTTTTTTTTTTTAATGATCCGGCGACCACCGAGATCTACACTCTTTCCCTACACGACGCTCTTCCGATCTCACGAATGGGTGGCCCAAGCGCAAGATAGTCAGTATCAGATTTCCGGTAACGCAAGTCGCCACACCATCTGGAATTGCTAGTACAGCTTGGGCACCTGATTCGATGTTCTACAAGAATCAGTACACGACTATCAAGAAGATGACTGCATATATTGCGTGGACAACCAACAATGTGTGGAATCCAACATACGGGACAAATATAGCATTCAACATTTTACCGGGTTGGGAGGCACCGGCGGGATGACTGGGTCGGCACTGTTGATACAACCCACGAATGGAGTAAATGCAACCTTCGGATCGAGTGGAACCTACGGGCAGTGTTTCTTTGGACCTTGGGATTGTAATTTTACGTTGATCCAGCCCTCATCTGGATCAGTCTATTTGCCCTATGCGATACTTTACAACCTGACTGGTACTGAAAACGTGACAAATCTGTCAGCAACTTTGATTCTTGAGTTGGAGTAAGACTAATGGTGAGCCAAACGGAGATAGGAGTCATACCATGAAACGTTATCTGCTGCTTCTATTTGCCCTTACTGCCGGATGTTCGTCCATTGATTGGCGAAAACAAATTCTACACGAGAAGGTGGTGACGTATACGATCACTGTCACCAATATGGTGGATCAGTCGGAAAACAGCGATTATTGTGTGGCCATCGGCCCTATCCGACAGTGGATGCAGGTGAACCGAGTTCCTCCGAATACCCGCGTTGGAGAGGTGTATTCGTATAAGGTTTCCGTAATCATGCCGGAGGCCCCGTACGACTTCAGTTTTATTGATCCGCAT
>CALKWN010000191.1 GCA_938004185.1 uncultured candidate division WWE3 bacterium | reverse complement strand
ATTGCAATAGCACTATCAATCAAAAAATATCAAGTCATGTGAAAAATACTATAATAGAGAAGCTGTTGCCGTTTGTTGAAAATTATACCGAGTCACTGAATACTGAATTAACAGAGTCTTCCCCTGGGATGACCTTAAGTAAATCACAAAAATTCTGGCTGGGTTTCTGCATCACTGGAATCATTTTAACCAACAGCATCAATTGGACTGTTTTTTCCCGTATCAGCATGACTTTGTTGATTTAAGCGCGATTCTTGCAAGACTTCTATTAACCACCTGAAAATATAAAGAAAATAGATATTTTTTATTGACTTTTTGGTTGAGTACAGCTATAGTTAACTTATTGATATAATAGATAATGTTTGCATATTTTAGGAGGTAGTGTGTTTAGAAAAACAAGTCCCCAATTAAGTCTGTTTGCCCCCGTGGTAATGTTTCCAGGAATTTTACCTCGAGATGACTGGTCATATATTTATCGGGACAAAATTCTGCATCTCATTGATGAGGATGCGTTCAAACATCTATACAGTGAGCATTGGGGAGTACCAAACAAATCCATCAAATTGCAAGCCTCACTTTTGATTTTTATGAAAGCCGAACGACTGACCTGGAGAGAAGCAGGATATCATCTCCAACGACGGCTGGACTGGATGAATGCCACTCAAACTCCGTGTGATATGAATCAAATTGATCACACGACCCTACATAAATTTTATGATTGTATTGCGGAGGATGAAGTCGTGTACGATCTGTTTATGAAGTTGACCGGCCAATTCATTTTAGAATGCAAGGTGTCAACAAAACAGCAGAGAACGGATTCCTTTTTTATGGATGGCTGGTTGGCCAAACTCTCTCGTTACGGTCTTCTAAAAGAGACCAATCGGGTGTTTCTACAAAATCTTCGCAAACAGAAGCCAGGTCTTTATGAGATCATTTGTGAGGATCTGTCTCGAGACTATCTCAAAGATGCGTTTGATTTGACCGAGAAAGACAAAGCGCAAGTAAGCAAGAAAATAAAAGAATTGGCTCAGGATATGCACCATCTCAAAGCTGCTTTTGAAAATCATCATCAAATTAAGCATTACCAAACATTTCAAACCTTGGTTCAGATTTTTGAACAACAATGCGATGTTAAGCCTCATGGCAACGACTCTCAATCTGAGGAGAAGATAAACATCGAACTCAAAAAAAGCCCGGACGGCAATGGAGAGAAGATTATTTCAACCCCTCACAACCCCGAGGCCCAGTATACCAGGAAAAGAAACAAAGCAGTGACGGGTCATAAAGCGTTTGTCACAGAAACCTGTGATCCGGATAATGATGTTCAGTTCATTACGGATGTCAATCTTGAAGCGGCCGGTCATTCAGATGCAGAGGAAATAGGAAAAATTCACGATCGTCTGGAAAAGAACGACCATAAGCCTGAAGATCATTTTAATGATGCTGGATTTGTCAATGGTGAATCCATTCTGAAATCTGCAGCAAGGGGAATCAATCTTGAAGGGCCGTCATCTGGGCGTTCTCAAAGTATTGAACAATTCTCAAACGAAGATCGCCCTCTTGATGTTGCCGATTTTCAAGTTGAAATAGACGCGGAAAGCTTAGTCAACGAGCTGGCGAACAAGCATGGTGCGCGGAAATCTCGGCACCGAACAGAAAAAAGATCAAGGCTGCAACTCGTATTTGCAGCAATTGCTTGTAACGTAAAGCGTTACATAAACAATGCGGTGGATAGTTGCGCCCAAAATCTTCCTGAAATGGAGGAAAACTTGATTTAACGGAGAAATTCCCAAAAAAAAGCGCTATATTTTGCCCCAATAAGCTGGTTTATTTGAGTCTTATAACGTGAATCACTTCAAAATGAGGCATATCTGATTTAACGTTAGAAAAATCGTCGATTGGTTGATAGTTTTCCAACTCCAC
>CALKWN010000190.1 GCA_938004185.1 uncultured candidate division WWE3 bacterium | reverse complement strand
ACGGTCCTAAGGTAGCGAAATTCCTTGTCGGGTAAGTTCCGACCTGCACGAATGGTGTAATGATGGCCAGGCTGTCTCCACCAGAGACTCAGTGAAATTGAAATTGCGGTGAAGATGCCGTATACCCGCGGCTAGACGGAAAGACCCCGTGAACCTTTACTATAGCTTGGCACTGAACATTGACCCTGTATGTGTAGGATAGGTGGGAGGCTTTGAAGCGGGAACGCCAGTTCTCGTGGAGCCGTCCTTGAAATACCACCCTTGCATGTTTGATGTTCTAACGTAGGTCCCTTATCGGGACTGCGGACAGTGTCTGGTGGGTAGTTTGACTGGGGCGGTCTCCTCCTAAAGAGTAACGGAGGAGCACGAAGGTTGGCTAAGTACGGTCGGACATCGTACGGTTAGTGCAAAGGCAGAAGCCAGCTTAACTGCGAGACAGACACGTCGAGCAGGTACGAAAGTAGGTCTTAGTGATCCGGTGGTTCTGTATGGAAGGGCCATCGCTCAACGGATAAAAGGTACTCCGGGGATAACAGGCTGATACCGCCCAAGAGTTCATATCGACGGCGGTGTTTGGCACCTCGATGTCGGCTCATCACATCCTGGGGCTGAAGTCGGTCCCAAGGGTATGGCTGTTCGCCATTTAAAGTGGTACGCGAGCTGGGTTTAGAACGTCGTGAGACAGTTCGGTCCCTATCTGCCGTGGGCGTTGGATGATTGATTGGAGTTGCTCCTAGTACGAGAGGACCGGAGTGAACGAACCGCTGGTGTTCGGGTTGTCATGCCAATGGCACTGCCCGGTAGCTACGTTCGGAACGGATAACCGCTGAAAGCATCTAAGTGGGAAGCCGGCCAAGAGATGAGTCATCCCTTGTGCCTTGAGCACACATAAGGGTCGTTGGAGACCACAACGTTGATAGGTGAGGTGTGGAAGCGTGGTGACACGTTAAGCTAACTCATACTAATTGCCCGAGAGGCTTAACCATACAACGCCCAAGTTGTTTTGAGTGCGTGTGTTGTGAAACGAATTATCAGCTTGCTTTAGTTAAAGACAGACAAACAGTTTTTGCCTGGTGGCAATAGCGCTGTGGAACCACCTGAATCCATTCCGAACTCAGAAGTGAAACGCAGCTGCGACGATGGTAGTGTGGCAGTTGCCATGCGAGAGTAGTACACCGCCAGGCTCCCAATAAA
>CALKWN010000189.1 GCA_938004185.1 uncultured candidate division WWE3 bacterium | reverse complement strand
GGTCGGAACTTACCCGACAAGGAATTTCGCTACCTTAGGACCGTTATAGTTACGGCCGCCGTTTACTGGGGCTTCAGTTCAATGCTTCGCTAAAAGCTAACAAATCCCCTTAACCTTCCAGCACCGGGCAGGCGTCAGACCCTATACCTCGTCTTGCGACTTTGCAGAGTCCTATGTTTTTAGTAAACAGTCGCTACCACCAATTCTCTGCGGCCCCCAACCGCTTTGTAAAGTATAATACTAACAGTCAGGGGCATACCTTCTCCCGAAGTTACGGTATCATTTTGCCGAGTTCCTTAACCAGGGTTCTCTCAAGCGCCTTGGGATACTCTCCCCACCTACCTGTGTCGGTTTACGGTACGATCACCTGTTATCTCGATAGAGGCTTTTCTTGGCAGCATGGGTACAGTCACTTTATGGGATAAATCCCTCGTCATCACTTCTCGGCCTTAAAGATCCGGATTTGCCTGAATCTTCAGCCTACAAGCTTAAACCGCCTATTCCAACAGACGGATGACCTGCCCTCCTGCGTCCCCCCGTTTCTCAAACGATAACAAGGTGGTACAGAAATATTAATCTGTTTTCCATCGACTACGCCTTTCGGCCTCGCCTTAGGGATCGACTAACCCTGAGAAGATTAGCTTTACTCAGGAAACCTTGGGTTTTCGGCGAGCGGGTCTCTCACCCGCTTTATCGCTACTCATGTCAGCATGGGCACTTGTGACATCTCCACACAACCTCGCGGTTGCGATTCTGCGACGACACAACGCTCTCCTACCGTCAAGAAACATAAATGTTTCTTGGCCCGCAGCTTCGGTACTATGCTTTAGCCCCGATACATTTTCGGCGCAGATCCACTCGACCAGTGAGCTATTACGCTTTCTTTAAAGGATGGCTGCTTCTAAGCCAACCTCCTGGTTGTCTGGGCATTCCCACATCCTTCTCCACTTAGCATAGATTTGGGGACCTTAGATGGCGGTCTGGGTTGTTTCCCTCTTGTCCGCGGAACTTAGCTCCCGCGGGCTGACTCCCGTATTCTGACTTTTTGGTATTCGAAGTTTGATTAGGTTTGGTAATCTGGTAAGACCCCTAGCCCATTCAGTGCTCTACCTCCAAAAAGAAACATACGAGGCTATACCTAAATATATTTCGGAGAGAACCAGCTATCTCCAGGTTTGTTTGGCCTTTCACCCCTATCCACACCTCATCCGAACAGTTTTTAACCTGTGACGGTTCGGGCCTCCACGAGATTTTACTCCCGCTTCACCCTGGACATGGATAGATCACCTGGTTTCGGGTCTACTCAATGCAACTTGCGCCCTGTTCAGACTCGCTTTCGCTACGGCTACACCTATCGGCTTAACCTTGCCGCATTAAGTAACTCGCTGACTCATTATGCAAAAGGCACGCGGTCACACCAAAAGTGCTCCCACAGCTTGTAAGCAAACGGTTTCAGGTACTATTTCACTCCCCTAACAGGGGTACTTTTCACCTTTCCCTCACGGTACTGGTACGCTATCGGTTGTCAAGTCGTATTTAGCCTTATGTGATGGTCCACACTAATTCCCACAGAGTTCCTCGTGTTCCGCAGTACTTGGGAGTGCAAAAATAAGAGAGATCATTTTCACTTACAGGACTGTCACCTGCTATGGTCAAGCTTTCCAGCTTGTTCAGCTAATGATATCTTTTGTAACTTATTGACCCATCCGAAACTGGATCCAATTGCATCCCGCGACCCCGTTAACGCAACGCTTTCGGGCTTGACACGTTAACGGTTTGGGCTGGTCCCCGTTCGCTCGCCGCTACTTGGGGAATCGTTTTTACTTTCTATTCCTGGGGGTACTAAGATGTTTCAGTTCTCCCCGTTACCTTGCCTTTCCTATCTATTCAGAAAGGCATGACACGGTATTAACCGTGCCGGGTTGCCCCATTCAGAAATCCCCGGATCAAAGGATGTTTAGCTCCTAACCGAGGCTTATCGCAGCTTTCCACGTCTTTCTTCTTCACTTGACACCAAGGCATCCGCCGTTTGCTCTTAGTAGCTTAGCCACTATTCCACAAATAAGTTTAAACGCTTTGATATTTATATTTGATATTTACTACAACAAATTGTCAAAGAGCA
>CALKWN010000188.1 GCA_938004185.1 uncultured candidate division WWE3 bacterium | reverse complement strand
CGTTATCCGGCTGATCAGCGTTCCGCTTCCGTCGCTTTGCTCCATGCCGGTGACGAGGTGAGGGGCACAGATTCAGGTATTACTTACTATCTGTATCGATCCTAGAAAGGATATCTCCGGACACTTCCTTAAAATGACGATAAACCTCTAGGTCTTTCATCCTTAAGGCGCTATCCAGCTTGGCACGAAGCTGGTGAAGAATCCGGCGGGCATCGTCAATTTGGCCTTGGCGTTCACAATACTGAGCAAAGTATATTTCCGTGCTTCCCTCGACTTCGAGATTCGTATATCCAAGTTCAACAACGTTATTGTGCAGAAACTCGACTGTTCCGAACGGGGCATTACGATCACAAAGCAGCCTCATCTTCCATTCCGCCACACGGCGCTTGACTTCCAGCTGCTGTTCTTCAGACGACACCATTGTTAGGCACGATGCCTCTGCCTCATCAAAAGCCGGAACAACCTCATCCATCTGCATTCTGAATGTACGAGCCGCCGTACGTTCCAATAGTCGTGCGATATCCATCGAATTAGTTTCCTCGTTACTCATGGAAGCATCCTATTGGAAATTCCAATAATCGCACCTGACAGCGCCGCTACCTGTTATCGCGATATCGGGCCATGACCCTCCGTTCCGAACACACTGATCACGGCATACGCCACAGCGACTGCTTCCATAAACACTTCCCGGAAGATCGGCCAGCGATGAGCCTAAACACCTTGTAAAGTGCTCATCACAGCTTGGGTCGTCATCATCCTCACATCGCTCCGTAGGAATAGGAACGGGGACGGGCCTCGGCGGATTCTCTGGCAACATGCCCGCTGCCCTACAGGCTTCAAAGTTTCGCGGGTTCTTGCAAAGTTCAAGCGAAGAAAACAATCCCGTTGGATCAGTAAACCGAAGTGGATTTGCGTTTGCGTACAGGTACGCATTCAGCCCACCTTCAAGCCCGATGGGATCGGACTCAAGGTAACGTCCTGTTCCGGGATCATAGTACCGGAAGTAGTTGTAGTGCCTTCCCGTCTCGCTGTCAAAGTATTGACCGGGGAACTACTTCTTTTTTATGTTTATGACTTTCTTATGAAAAGCGCCCGTATTGTTATCGTAAACATATTGCTCTACCACAACACAGTCGCCACCAACCTCCTTAAGCACCCCAAAGTTCCTTGCAATGAAATCTCCTACCACAACTGAAAACGGCACACCTGTTTCATTTTTGATTAAGGCCGCGTCATTTTTTGGGTCTGTTTCTATCACTTGGATATCTACTGGATTGCCAACCCATCTGAAGCTGCTCATAATTTCGGCAATCGCTTTTGTCAACTCACCAGTACGAGGTCTTATACGAAATTCAACACTAAGCGCCCTGTTGTACTGTGGAACAAATTTAACCACATAACGTCCATCGCCTTTACTAAAGGCTTTAATGCTTTGTTCGCCACTGCCACCACAAGGATTTGAGAACGTTAGCTGATCGTTAATAAGAGGCTTGAAACCAAAATCTATTGATATTTCACCAAAATCACCTTCCAGATCCCACACATTTGAATCTATTGACTCAATGCGCCTCTCCTTGTAGTTACCAGGTAACGCAATAGCAAAATCACCCTTTTGAAGGTAGCGTGAGTTTGAAGGCAATGGAGTACACCCGATTTCTACATATCCTTGGGCCAGAGAACACACAGGCATAGACATTAAAAAAAATAGAAATAGCAACTTAACGGTTTGCATCACCATACCCCTCTTACCTAGCCCCCGGATCGTTTGGAACCCCCATACCCATCCCATGCTCCCATCCACATTGGTGGGCCCACTCATGAATCACCGTAGCACTCGGATCAGGCTGAGACCAGAATTGAGAGCCTGAGGCAATGCAGATATTAGCACCATTTCCTGAATTACTTGGGTCGTAATACCCCCTCCAGCCAGGCGGACAGGTTTTTTGGCAAGTAATCTTTCCACTTTCACATTTCTTCTTAATACAGCTCGCTAAGCTAGCGTCCTGTATTGTATTAGCAACATTGCTGCATCTGGCTTGAATTTGACGATGAAGCTGGTCCAGATCCGGACAGTCATCACTATTGCACGACGTATCATACAAACCCTTTGAATCGAAATGCATCAAAGGATTCGATCTAACATAGGTGTATGAGTTTAACCCACCATCAAGCCCTATGGGGTCGGAAGTAGTATACCGCCCCAGGGTCGGATCATAGTCCCGGAAGTAGTTGTAGTGCCTTCCCGTCTCGCTGTCAAAGTATTGGCCAGGGAAGCGGAGCGCGATCTCCGTGCGGGCGCCGGCCTGGATGTGGCTCTGTCCGAAGGCTTCGCTTTCGGCTTGCCAGCGGATCTGCCCTTGGCTGTCGGTGGCCAGCGTTGGGGTGCCCAGGGGGGTGGTGTGCAGGTAGTGGTACTGTACGTTGCTGCCGCTGTGTTCGGCCTGCCACAGGGGGCGGGTGCCCCAGGGGCGGTCGGCTTCCCAGCCGTAGCTGCGCTTGATTTGTCCGCTGTCGTCTATTTCCGCCAGCAGCCCTTCGGCACTGTAAAGGTACCATGTGGTGCGGGCGATGCCGCTGCGGTAGTCGCTTTTGCGGATCCGTTGCCCTAAGGCGTCGTAGTGGTAGCTGGCGAGAAGTTGGCCGTTTTCTTCGATGCGGGTGAGCCGTTGGCGGGCGTCGTAGTGGTAGCGGCGCTCGTGGCCAGGACGGCTTTCGTGTTTCAGGTGCCCGCTGGCAGTGTAGCTGTAGGTGGTGCGTTCGTTGCCGTGCCCTTGGGCAAGAAGTTGGTTGCCGGGGCCGTATTCCCACGGGCCAGCTGGGTGCGCGCTGCTCTGGCGGTTGTGGACGGGGTCGTAGCTGTAGTGCTCTTCGGGCCGAGCCCCGTGGGGCCGTAGCGGTATGGGTGGCGATTACCGTTCGCGTCGGATAAGCCGCTCGAATCACAAAATCAATGACTCTGACCCCATTGATTTGCCCATTGATTTGCCGCATTATCGAATGCCGGATCACTTGCTTTTTATCGATTCCAAAAGCTTTTGAGATGCCGTATCCCCTTGATGTGCAGCCTCTTCTAATAACTCTATAGCTTTGTCCCGATTCAATTCAACACCACGACCCGTAAGATACATTTGCGCCAGACTTGCTTTCGCTGGCGCATAATTTTGCTCAACAGACAGCATTAGCCATTTTCTAGCTTTATCAAAGTTAGGCGCCATTCCAATACCGACCAGATACCTCTCACCAAGCATATGCTGGGCTTGCGGGTCGCCGCTCTCAGCCTGAACTATAAGCTCTGATAGATTTCCCTGATACGGGTATACCCCCTTATCAAAAGCAGTAAACTCCTCAACATTACTTCCTGTCGCTCGATGATTCTGCTCAAGAAGCCTTTCACTGGCATTGATAATTTCCTTCTTGACAACTTCATCATCAATTTGCGGATCACCCTTCAACTCATTCAAATAGCCAAACGCTCTATCATAATTAAGACGACCAGATTGAGCGACCTGTTCCAAAGCTCGAATAGCTCTAAGTGCCACCAAACGATGGGGAGTAAGCGAAATCTTATATAACAGTTCAAGAGATTCAAAGTCACCGACAACCGCAAGCGCGTCAGCCGCATTTGCTCTGACTACCCAGTCTTGGCTGTAAGCCTGAGATTTAATATAAGCGCTATATTCAGCAGCGTCAGTTTTCCCGATTATCACCAGCTGACGAGCAAGCATTAGGCGAACAGCAGGATCATCAAATACTTCTGGATTACGAAACCTTTCAAACCAACCCCTTCGGTTCCAGATATCTTTTAACAAAGCACTTACCCCCAAATCCTCGGTATCACTTAACTGCCGAAGAGTCGAACGAACCTTATCTCTATCAGCAGTATCAAGCTTCATCGCAAGGCTACCAAGTTCTGTTAACTCGCTATCAGAGGCGCTAACGATACCGCCACGCACATCTTCAGAATAAAGCTGAAACAACATTGGCACAGACACCCCAATCAACAAGATGCCAACCAAATAACGTAGATACCGTTTAAGCATATAAAAATTCCATTTTTCTCTATCTTCTTCGGCCTAGTGGAGGTAAGTCATCTGGGCCTATTCCGGGACCATCTGGACCAAACTCAAATGTCGGTCCATCATAGCTAGAAGAATAGTCCTTTTCGTACTTCCAGACAGTATCTAGATTTTTAAACCCATAAGTTTCATCTGTCAGCTTTCCACAATCATCGTAGCATCTCAGCACCCCCCAATAACCTCTCTTATATTCCCGCTCCAAATAACCTTCTTCGTAATACGTCCTTTGGCAAAGAAGGACAAAATCGATAGGAGGAAGCGCATTTGGTTTGGGTGACCCAGAGCCCACTCCAGGACGGCCAGGTTTCGGGATCGGAAAGCAGAATAGCTTTGCCCATTCCTTCGTAATATTCAGCCTAGTATTCCCAGTAGCTTCAAATTCAGGTGAGCCCTGCTTAAAGAAGATACACTCACCCGCCAACCCCATTGAGTCAAAAATTGTTAGCGGATTACCCCATGCATAGGCATAGGTATTTAATCCGCCCCATAAGCCTATAGGATCGGATTCAAGATACCTACCTGTTGCTGGATCATAGGTTCTGAAGTAGTTGTAGTGCCTTCCCGTCTCGCTGTCAAAGTATTGCCCAGGGAAGCGGA
>CALKWN010000187.1 GCA_938004185.1 uncultured candidate division WWE3 bacterium | reverse complement strand
GTAACCATCAATGTAAGTAGACAGGTTCTTTTTCGCCCATCTCCATTCCAACAGCAGGTTAACAATCGGGTGCTTGTCCTTCAAATCTATTAGCGCGGCTTCTCCGGTGGAGGGCTTACCGTCGCCAGTAAGTACAGTGGATTCAAGCTTCAGATGGCCGTACAGGAACTTGCTCACCTGGGAAGGAGACCCCCAATTGATGGGCTTACGGCCTGGCTGGTACTTGTTCATTTCCTGCTCAAGTTCAATGATCCGCGCCGTGGTTGTAGCTCTAGCCTGCTCTAACGCATCCATGCGAATGTAATGGCCTCGGTAGTCAATTACCTCAAAAGCCCTGGCGGCCGGCATTACCAGCCTCTTGAATAACCTATTCAGTCGGCGGTGCTTTACCAGCTTCATCCGGAACAGGCGCTTGATGAGCATAGTGTAGTACGTATCAAGGCAATTGTATCGGTAAAGCTTTTTAAGTTTCTCGGGCGGAAGGTGGCCAGTCTTTTCCCGGAGGGTTAAGTCATCATAGTCCTCTGCACCGCAATAGACCTGAGCTAGGAACTTCAAACCGTTTGGGCTATTCTCGTCCAGCAAGTGGGATGCCAGCATGGTGTCAAAGCCCAAATAGAACCGAAAGCCGTATTGGGAGAAGATGGAATTGTTGTCAAACTTGCCGTTATGGGCAATGAACTCCTTATCTTCGTTGCCGTTACGGCTACCTAGCTGCTTAAGTAGCTTAGCGGCCCACACGGGATCATCGTTCTTTTCCAGAGGGAGGCACCAGGACACCAAGTTGCTGAAAGTAAAGGCAATTGAGTTAACCCGAAAATCAGGGGATTGCTGGATCCGCCCAGTGGTCTCAACGTCAAAAGATATTTCCTTGGACTCATCCCAAGCAGATAGGAAACCCTCTACGTTCTCTGGGGTCACTACGTACCATTCAATTTCCTCTGGTTCTTCATACTCCCCTCGAATCAGTTGGGCTAGCTTCTCAATGGCCTTTTCAATGATTGGCTTACGGCTCGGATCCCGGACTATCACCCCTGGGGACATCATTGGGAAGTAGTTAATCCCGTCCAGTTCAATAGGGTTAGCATGATAGTCCATGATCCCAGTCCGCCTAATGGCCTTCAGTGGGGAGGACCCGCACAACAGCACCCAAGGCGGCCGAATTTTCTCTATTTCTTCACGCAAATACGGCAAACACCCCTTTAGGTGTGAGGCTTTCACTTTTTGCTTGTAGGGTACCACGCACCCCAGAGCATGACTAATGAAGAGGTCAGATCGACTGATGCCTTGGTTCTCCAACATCGTCAGCAGCGCCTGGCCTGCTTCACTTTGCAGGTATCGGCCCCCCTTTGCTTCCCTAGCAGTGGGGGACTCCATAACGACCATTAGCCTCGGGGTTTTGACATTCCCTGTCCCGGGGGAGCAGATCACCGGGGACTTGTTGCACAGGTCGCAGTTGGTACAATTAGGATTCCGGGACATAGGCGTAGACCTCAATACCTGACTGACGAAGGAGTATTATACCATCCGATTTACGATACTCCTCAAGATACACCACCCGCCGTAGCCCCAAATTAAGTAAGAGCATGGCGCAGTCATGGCAGGGGCTGACGGTGACATGGAGCGTAGCGCCCTTCAGGGGGATCCCCTTTCGAGCCGCCCACGAGATAGCGTTGGCCTCCGCGTGATTGCATCGGATACACCCCCCTGTAGGGCCGATAATGCACCCCTCCTCCAGGCAATGGGGCTGACCCTGAGGGGCGCCGTTGTAGCCAGCTATCAAGGGGCGTCCTTCTTGTGAAAAGACCGCGCCAACCCTCTTACGAAGGCAAGTGGCCCGTTTAGACCAGCTAACGGCGTTTTCTATTAGAACGGCGTCTCGACTTGCTCTTTTGTTCATTTAAGTCCTCTGAGAAGTTCACGGTGAGGGGAGGCTGAAGCCACTTCCTTAGGGAGTCCATCATCATGAGGTAGCCCTCAGCCTCTAGCGCAACTAAGCTATCCACATGTGCGGTGGGATCCTGCGCGGCCATGAGCCGCCGTGCGCGCAGGTCGTAGAGGAACTGAAGCTCATCGAGCAAGCGAACAGTAGACCGCTTGCGGACCCGCTTCATTATCTCAAGGGGGTTGTAGATCACGTGGCAGCGAATGTTACCGTGGGGATCTGTTCCCGTTCGTCGGATCACCGCGGATACTCCAAGATTGCGGCTTTAATGTGGTCCACGTCATTGATGAAGCAATGAAACGAGCCAATGTTCATGGTAAACCGGCCCATCCTTAGATCCTTCCAGCGGTCTGGACTCGCTAGGCGAAGAGACTTAATCACCCACAGCTGGAGACGGACAGCTAAGTAAATGTCATCTCGGAAATGACGCAACGCATCACATGACCGAATGTCATACCTCATCTGGAGCCGACCGTCGTGATGGTAGAAATGGTAGAACAGTGAGCATGGGACTCGCTGCCCCTGCGTAGCCCCGGTGTCCTCAGGGAAGAAAATGGGTAACACCGCCTGGCGGGTCGTTGGGTCCCGGTCAATTAGGTTCACCACGTCACGTAGGTCACCGTAGGGGAATCGAGGCCCCCGATTAGGGGTGAGGGTTTCCACGCCTCCAATAATTAGCTCATCGCCCCCGGCCCCGTCCACGGTCTTTCCCGCGTACTTAGGCCAGAATCGCTCAGCATAGGAGTGGTCAAATTGGGCCCCATGGGTGCGGAAGGTGTTGGCCCGGTTGCTCCACGGCCAGTCTTGCCACGTGAATCCCGGATTGACGGGAAGGCCACAAACTCGGTCTCTCTCGAAGTGATTGTCAGCCCAGGGCAGGTTGGGGTGAATATCATCCCGGTAGTGCTGAAGTTCGTCACTTAGACATACCACTTCGAAGCTATCTCCCCATCGCTCCAGCAAGGGGGCCTCTTTCCGCTGGCTAACGTCCATTGATTGCCAGGTAAAAGGCTTGATTACCTGGTGATTTTTAATGAGCCGGGACATTAGGGTTGGGATTGCGTGACTGAATGAGCCGTAAGTGGCCATCAGGGGTTCTCCTCTCATCGTTAAGTTACATTATTGCCCAACTGTCTAAGGCGGGTCAACTCGTGCTAGGTGTCCGCCGAGCCTTTCTCTGGGAAACACTAGCAACGGCGTCATCATACGAACTACGAGCGAACCCCGGGTGGTGCTCGTCGATGTATTGGATCAGTCGGTCACGGGTCTTACCAGTGATTCGCTTCTCAGCGTCCATCTTAACCCTTACCGCCTGAGCGAACTTCTGGATGCCCCGGCCCTGTTCCGGAATTAGGTATCGGGCCGTCCACTTAAGTATCCAATCAAAACACAACTGGTCGGTTTGACGAATGGTCTCTAAAGACTTAATGGGGTCCTTAAGGTGTGGAACAATTGTCACAAAGTAAGCCGGGTGGAAGGTGATATTGTCGAAGTGAGCAACCACCCGCTTAATGGCCATCCCCTCCAGGTTGAAGCGGGAGAGGATGTCCTCATACAGAAAGATGAGGTCAGCCGGAAACTTCTTCAAGAATTCCGTAGTGCGGTAGTGCATATTGACCTCCGCCTCACGTCTGTTGAGCATGGTAATGGTGACCGCCAGAAGGCAAGACCCCATCTTGCTGCCTCGTGGCCCCCCATGGTCCTTCACCAGCCGGGCGAAGCAGGAAATAGCCACCGACCGGTACCTTGGCTTCTCCCGATACTCATCCCATAGGCCCGACGCAGCCGTGATGCTCTCCTCATGGAGGTAGTTACGTCTGAGCTGGTGCATCTTGTTACGGCTGTACCCCGCATCTGAGAGGGTGAGGTCCATGTCCGGATTGAACTCTAGGCGGATGTTTCTGAGGATTTTGCGGCTGCCTGAATACAAGTCGGCTGGCATGGCAGACAGGGTGATTGCATGCCGAATCCAGGACTCCTTCATGCTCATCAGGGTTGCTCCTTAACTGGGAGCCCAAGACTGCGAAGGATCTCTTTCAATCGGTCCTCCGGACCATGCCAGCCCTGGGGCTTAACAACGTCCAAGGTAGAACCCCGCTTAGACTGAGTCGCGTCGGTTGCTCGGACTTTGCTGAGGTTGGCACGCTGAACCTCTGCCATCCCTTGGGCCCAGGCAGTGGGGGTGACCCCCATCATGAGCGCGGTGCCTTTGGCCACATAGACTAGGTCCAACAGCGCATCAAATCCCTTAACCAGGCTCTCTTCCTCACCCCCCATGGCACTGATAAACTCGTTAAGCTCCTCCTGCAGAAACTTAGAGCGGAACTCAAAGACCTCCCGAGAAGGACGATCTTCAGGGCACCAGGTCTCAGGAACGCCAAACTTCTTGTGGAAGGCGTGAACCATGGCGGCCTCTGGGTCCTCAGGGTGTAGCTTCGTGCAAAGGCTGGTCAGGAGGCCCTCGTACCCATTCGGCTGAGTCCAATCATACTGACAAATCACCTTAGATATCGGATGGAGTCCCATAGATCTCAAAGTGTCCATGTACGACCCATAGACCTCATGAAGTACCCGCAGGTTTGAAACAACCCCTTCCAGCTGGTCGACCTCGTTATCACAGCTCATCACTTGACCCAGACCGGGGTCACAGTGGACAATTGCCTTTAGGTTGTTGAGGTTAGACAGCTTGCGCAAGGATTGATGGAGGGTGAGGGAGTGCACCTGTCGAAGGACGGGCCCGTAGATGTACTCCGAGATGGCAGGGCATCGATCCGCAATGATAATGCGGTCGCGGGACAAAGAGTTAACTTGTTCCACCCAGGCCTGAGCCTTATCGGGGTTTGACGGGATGTCGCATTCCTTGTATGCAATAGCCTTCAGGTCTTTAGCCAGTCGAGCGATGAGGGTGCTCTTGCCAGTGAAGTCGCAGCCCTCAACGATAATTAGCCCGTTCATGAGACTTTCTCCTTAAATAGCGGTAAAAAAGCCCGAGGGGTCAATCCCGGGCTCCTCGTTGGTGGGGGACCTCAGACGTGATTATTCGTCGTCGTCGTCGTCGTAATCTTCCTCATCAACGGCCTTCTTGGCACGTTTTGCTTTGGCCGAACGTTTCGGCTTAGCTGCGGGCTGGTCGCTTTCGTCGTCCTTGCCAGCAGCACGAGCGGCCTTACGGTCCACGTACCCGTCCAGGAAGTCCTCGATTTCAGCCAGCTCCTTGGAACCCGGCGCCCAGGCCCAACGGGCATTTTCGTCACGGTTGAACTTGCGACGCAGCTGAATTCGAGCGTCTCGCGGCAGGATGTCACGCGCTTCGCACAGGTCCTTCAGGGTTACCAGGTCATCGGGGCCGGTCTCCTCACTCATCGGGGCTTTCTTGGAGGTTTTCGGGGAGACCTTCTTCACTTCATCCTCTTGGGCTACTGCTTTCTTGGCTCGTGCCATGGTGTTGCTCCTTAAACTTAGTTGAATTGGTGTTCCTTTCAGAACGTAGGGCCATTATCCCAAAATCCACTGGCGCCTGTCAATAGGTCCGGCTAGGATTTCATCAGGTTTTTTATCTGCTTAATCAGTGCTGGAGACTGGGACTTAGGCCAGGCCCAGCGCCCCCCCGGCTTCTCCAGGTTGCTTCTGCGAAGGAGTGACCGCAGGTGTTGACTGGTGATGCCTACCTGAGCAGCCAGCTGCTTAAGAGACAGGGTGTTTGCCCGTAACTGTGACCGCTCTTGTTTTGACAATCGCTCGCGTTCACCGCTTTTCCCAACCTGGGGGGCAATAAACCGGGTCTCACTGTCCTTCGACTTCAGGATGGCAGAGATTACTGCCGCCGCTTTGTCAGTACGACCCAGGGTTGATGTGCTGTAAATCTTTGCGGCGTGCTTGAGGCTGCACCGGCTATACGGCACAATCTCTTTTTTAACAAACTCTGAGTCCTGACCGTGCCGCTCCAGGTCTATGGTGCCCGACTGCAACGTTAGGAAGTACTTGTACCGGTCGGTTTCACCGACGTAAAGGTAGCTATAGCGCATGTGACGGGTTAAGAACACCAGCGTCTGCATATTGACCCGGCAGACTCCTACCCCTGGAAAGCTGACAGTTATCGTGGCCACCTATTTCCCCCGAACCTTTGGAACAATCTCAGTCACTACGTAAGGTCCTTTGTCCCCTCTGGAGTAGGCGTAGTCTTCCGCCGCGTCGTTAGCTGGAAGGTCCGGGGAATCATCGAACCAGACCTCTTCGGTGACCCACTCCTCAGTCTCCGGGTCCAGGTACTTAACCTCGTATCGCTTCTTGTCCATCATCGTCTCCAAAAAGTTGGCCCCCGAAGGGGCGGAGGGCTACAGGAGCTTCTTTGCTTTGAGGTAGGCCGTCATTTTAAGCTCAGCGCCTTTCCCCAGCCAGGCTGACTTCAAGCGACGATCCTGGACCTTGCCCGTGTGCCAGTCAACGCGCTCAGTCACCACGTTTAGCAGCCCCCACGCTGTTCCCTGGGCGGCAATCAGATCCGAGCCCAAGTAGTTATTGGTAATGAAGTTCATGTAGGTCTCTTCGGGGATCTTTGAGGATTGCTCCGCCATTGGCAGCTCAAGATCGCCGTAGACGTCAATGAAATACCGTGCAGCTTCCTCGTAGCTCACCCGCCGATCCGCCAGGCGTTGGGCGGTGTCTGTGAATTCCTTCCAGCTCTCATCCAACAGCTGGAGCTCTTTCTTAACCGCCGTTGCATCAAACGTTGAGCGATGTTCCACGCGGATGATGGGGCTGCGACCTCGATCCTCCCCCATTGCTGCCTGGATAGTGTTATTGCACACGACTCGAGTGCGAACATATCGAGCGGTGGTTGCGAGGCTACCGTCGCATGCCGTGGCCAACAGCAGATGTTCCTTCACCATGTCGTTATCCATCCGAAGCTCGTGCGGAGTGCGTGCCATGGCCCAGTATTTGGAGCCGTTAAACAACACCCCAGCGGTGTCGAGCACGAAGCCCCGCTCTTCAACCAGGTCCTGGAAGAACTCCAGCACCTCTTCAGGCTGGACCACCTTATAACGACTCCCAACAACCCCTAGGACCTCCTCAGTGTCATCGCGGTACAAAGCGACTTTGTTCGGGACGTGGATTGGGGAGGACAGACCCTCAGCTGTCGCGGTCATCTGGGCGGGTTTAATGGTGTAGGACATGCCGGCCTCCCGCTTCCAATCGTCGATGGTAGCAGCCTCAGTCAACTTCTGACCTAGGCCATGCCAAGGGGTGTCGCCCACGTAGGCCATGGAAGCTTTGCCGTTTTGCATATTGAGTTCATGAGACATGGGGGTTTCTCCTAGTGAGTGATTAGCGTGAGGCCATTGTCCCATAGCTTATAGGTGGAGTCAACAGTTTTCTTAAGCTAAAGAAAAATGTCCGGGGAGTGGCTACACTAGGAGAAGTTGCACCTTACGGGCTATTTATCGTCGCCGCGCCGACGTGCTCTCCCCGGACGAAACTTGCTTAATGGTCCCTTAGTCAGCGGTTGCGCTCTTTCGCCGACCGACCGGACTGGTACTCCACAAGTGAGCTGATGACCTGGTCGGCATTGTCTCGGAGGGCGTCTTCAATCTCTGAGGGGGTGATATAAGGAATCGCTCGATCCCCGAAGACCTCAGTTATTAGTGAACTGAGGCTGCTGGTAGAGCGGTTAGCGAGTTCCTCTTTCATCCCCTGGAGCTCCTCAATCATGAGGTCCGCCTCCTCAGGGAATGGTCCACTTACAGGAACTACCGCCCGAAACTCTAGGGCCGTTACTTCGGTCAGCTCAGAGCTCCCTCGAACACTCCTGGGAACATCGCCGATCCCGAGGAACAGTGAGGCTCTTTCCATGATGGAGGTCCAGCCAATGTTGGTTTTGGCCCCGACGTGGGTGTAAGTCTCCGAGCGGGTCAGATACTCAGGGTTATCCCTGGTGCCCCTGAAGTAGATAGTGTACCTCCTCCCCATCATGCCGCCTCCTGCTGTGAAGTGATGTCCTCAGATACCATGATCTGAAACTGATTGACCCCCACTTTCACGGTGGCGATCTGGAAGCCGAACTCAGCATGCGCCACCTCGAACACGTCTCCAGGGTCTGCCAACCAGAAGGACTGTTTCATCACCTGAGCCAAGCAATTCTCCACTTTGGCGTAGTGTCGGGGTTTGAGCACCAGCTTCCGCTGGCGCACCCAGGACAGTACAATAGGGCGTCCCATATTAGTCTCCTCAGTTAATGAAGCCGGCGCGATGGTCATCGCCCAGGGGGTTGTTGAACTGCACCCGGTTAGCTGCATCATAACCCTTACGATGAGCCTCAGCGTTGGAGATTTGAACGTCACGCCCTTTGCGATAGCTCGCCCCCCCGAAGTGCTTATCTCGGGCTTGAAGCTTGGTGTTGACTACCACCAGGGCTGTGCTAGTGCTGAAGGCCTGATTGCGTGCCTCACGCATTTCCCGCATTCGAGTACTAAGTCGCAAGCTCATGACTTTGCGAAATTCCTCACGCGCCTGGCTGCTGCCCATCCCTGCCTGTCGGGTTTCCCGACGGATGCAATCCTTCAGATACTCAGCGAACCAGAGCGCCAAGATGACATCCTCCGCCTCGCCCTTGAATCGAACACCCGCCCCCTCCACGGGATGGTGGTCGGTTACTACAATAGTGTCAGTAAACTTAGCGATGGCAACCACCAGCCACTGATACCAGAGGGGCACCTTGGAGGTGGGTTTACCCTCGCGCCCAAATCCGTAGAACCCAGACTGCCAGTCATAGACCGGCTTATCGCCGCTACCAATCAATTGAGCGCGTTCGATGCCGTATTTCTGCATCAGCTTCTCAGCCATGCGCAGGGCTGTCTCAGCCT
>CALKWN010000186.1 GCA_938004185.1 uncultured candidate division WWE3 bacterium | reverse complement strand
CCAGGCATATTAAAAATGTTCCAGGCAGAAAAACAGACATCTGTGATAGTAAGTGTGGTAAGAATCGAATAGTGTAACGCCATACCTTAGAATCAGTGACGAAATACTGTAACGGATATATCCCGCCGTAATACCCCGCCAATCAAAAAATAAATACCCCGCTATCCCGCCAATACCCGCCGCCCTTTCTCATGTTCGATTTTGCGTATATTTTTGTCCAATTTTGAACGCTGGAGATTTTACTATGGCAAAAAATATACGTGGAAAACGTCCCTGCTGTACTTGCCGGAAATGGTTTCAGCCTATTGCTCAACAGAAAGAGCGACAAAGGACGTGCGGTCCGGCATGTCGAAAAGAACTTCACCGGAGACAATGTGAACAATGGAACAGGAAGAATAAAGCATATTTCAAAAACAATTATCTCGCTGATAAGCTCCAGACAATTGATGAAGAAGAACAGAAAGAAAGATCGACGGGGCCGCCTGCTGGTCAACAGGCGCGACCGAACCATTCACCCACCACCTTTTTCCCGCGGGCTGCCCTTGTGGAACCAATTTTGCCAATGGATATCATCGTTAGCCGGGTGGGCAAAACAAATGCTGTCATTATCGAGTATCTGGTTTTTCAGGTCACCCGCCATGGTTGTTCCAGAACTGCCGGAATCCCATGATATATCGCCGGATTTTTCCCCGACTAATCGACAGGTGATTTCAAGAGTCATGGCAGGGATAACCTACTGTAATATATATGGATATTAACAAAGTAATCCGACTTTAATTTTAAGAGGCATCATAGATATAACCTATTGATAATTATAAAGATACAGCCAGACTAATCTAAACCTCTTTTCAAGAGGCAAATGATATGGAGTGACTGCCGGTGATATAAAAATTGCATCTTGGAACAACAAACATAAGAGGTGCTTTATGAAAATCAGGTTTTCATCCCGGGAGTTATTTGATCTGAGGAACAACATACCGGTGGATATGCTGATCAGGGATCAATTGCAGATCCCCTCGAAAATCAGGGACGGTTTTTTTTGTTTTCTGTGCCCCATCTGCAATGAATTCCAGACAGCGGTTAATCCGAACACCAATCTGGCCAGGTGCTTCCGGTGTGAAAAAAATTTCAACACCATTGATCTGGTCATGACGGTCAGGGGATACGGATTCAAAGACAGTGTCTTGTTTTTGAAAAATCTGTCCATACCGCAAAAAGTGCCGGCACAGACATTGAGAACCCTTGTCGCCGGTATCGGGAGGCCCATGTCGTAATGAATAACGGACAAAAACAACTTGCCCATTTGGAGTCCCGGATTTCCAGCAACCAGGAACATTTTTGTGAGACTGGCCGGGCATTGAAAGAAATCCGGGACAACCGATTGTACAAACTGGCACTGTTTGACACATTTGAAGCCTATACCAAAGCGCGTTGGGATATCAGCCGGGCACATGCATACCGGCTGATCAAGTATTGCGAAGTCATCCACAATCTTTCTCCAATTGGAGACATTCTGCCGGTCAACGAATCCCAGGTCCGCCATCTTGCGCCATTGATGCCCATGGAACAGCGCCGGGTATGGAAAGATTTTCTGGCCGGCGGCAATGAAGTGACTGCGCAAAATATCAAACGATTCATTACCGTCCAGGGTATGAAAAAACCGGCTCAGCCTGATTGGAGCGACCGGATCACTGCGGAATACATGGCCGCAGTCAAGACCATGCTGGAACAAAGATCGGAAGAGCACACGTCTGAACTCCAGTCACGAATCACCATCTC
>CALKWN010000185.1 GCA_938004185.1 uncultured candidate division WWE3 bacterium | reverse complement strand
TTAGGAGATTAAATAAAGAATGTCCTCCAATCAGATATTTTTTATAGTAGGCATTGGGCTTCTAATTCTTGGTGGTGCTTCTGGAATAGCATTATTTTTTCAAGCTTTTCGCCAAGAAGATAAAATTTCTAAAAATGGCATTGCAAGTCTTTGGATTTTATTTTTTTTGGGGCTGTTTTGTGGTTTGATTTTGGTAGGAAATATTAGGTACTGGTAGCTAGAAGGAAGGAAAGCATTATGTCTAAAGATAAAGATACAAATAAATATTTTGAAGTACCAGTTCATATTAGAGGGAAAAAGTATGTAGCGACTTTTTATCAAACAGAGCAAAATATGTTCGATCTAAAATATGGATGGGAAAAATATAGTAGCGGAATGAGTTCTACTCTTCGGCAAGCAATTGATGATTTTAAGCAACACTTGCTTAATGAAAATCCAGATCAAAAAGATAAAATCGTTATCGGAGAACCTATTGAGATAACAAAAGAAAAAGCTGATCAGAATAATAGACAAAAATAGTTTTTTATAAAGAAAATTTTTCAAGAAAAAAGAATGGTCAGACACCTCTGTAACCTATTACCTTTAAAAATGTAATAGTTTTTATAATGTGTTTAACTGACTTCTTACACACTTTGGTAAAAATAAACATAATCTATTGCAATATATAAAGATAAAATGTGCATTTAGATATGGAAATTTCAAAGTTCGATATAAAAAAAATAGACAAATATTTGGAAAAACAAAAATAGTCGATAAAGATAAAGATAACGATAACGAATCGCAGTGCGGTTCATAATCTTAATCGTCGTTATCTTTATCATCTAAATAATGAAGTTGATTCTTGTGCAACGCCTTCTTTATTTTATATAACTACTTTTATATCTTGAGTTATAAAAATGCACATTTTTT
The DNA here is from genome assembly GCA_938004185.1 of uncultured candidate division WWE3 bacterium. Taxonomy (GTDB): domain Bacteria; phylum Patescibacteriota; class WWE3; order UBA101185; family UBA10185; genus UBA8498. The sequence goes on along the minus strand of CALKWN010000185.1, from coordinate 228 downwards.
GCAAAGTGTGTAAAGAGTCAGTGTTACGAGTTTTTTTCGATATAACCATTGTGACAGCCTCTACGCTGTTAAGTCGAATGCTGTGGTTATAGCCCTAAATGGTTCTAACATTTCCGCTGAAACTGACCAGGCTATCGCCTGGCAGTTTATCGGGGTGTTATACTGCATGGGCCAGCAAGCTAGCCTGGCAGGCATAACAAGTCGCTTTAAGAGACAAGGCTATCGCCT
>CALKWN010000184.1 GCA_938004185.1 uncultured candidate division WWE3 bacterium | reverse complement strand
CACCACATCGAGTCGAGAAAGACAGGCGGGAACTCTCCGGATAATTTGATTACTCTATGCGAAACCTGTCATAGGAAGTACCACGCCGGTGAGCTAAAACTTAAAGTCAAGCGCAACTCTTCATTCAGGGATGCAGCCTTTATGGGCATAATGCGATGGGCTTCCTATAACAAACTAAAAGAACTGTATTCAAATGTGCATTTGACTTTTGGCTATATAACCAAAAATGTTCGAATCAAACACAATCTCGAAAAATCACACCGGATAGATGCCCGGTGTATCTCAGGAAACCCATCGACAGAAGAAAGCGATTGTTGGTACTTCTTCAAGCAAGTACGCAAACAGAATCGCCAGTTGCATAAGACAAATCCCAAAAAGGGTTTGCGTAAAGCTAATAAAGCTCCTCGATTCGTTTATGGGTTCGAGCTGTTTGACGAAGTCGAATATCAGGGAGAACCATGCTTCATATTTGGAAGACGGAATAGCGGATACTTTGACATCCGAAAGCTCGACGGAACGAAAGTGCATGCTTCAACAAGCTATAAGAAACTAAAGTTGTTAAGTAAAACAACATCCATACTATGTGAAAGGAGGCAGGCGGCTTCCTCCCCACAGCTAAAGCAGGGGGTCTCCGCCGATTAATACGATGAATGAGATGAATCACCGCCTATTCCTTTTTCTCTTTCTTCTTCTTTTGGTACTATCATCGAGTCTCATAAGTGCTAATAGCACCTTTATCCCCACAATCGCCATATATTCTGGATCTGGTGCTGATCCTTATCTTCAAGCAATTGCGCATAGAATGTTTAGCTGGATGGGGTTGAAAACCACCTCGATCAATGCTCATGCGATCAACCGGAACAACTTCGAGGGAATACAGATGCTGTATTTTCCGGGAGGTTCAACCCCACCAATGCGAAGGGATATAACTGAAGCGGGTCGAGAGAATCTCCGTACTTTTGTACGAAAAGGTGGGGCCTATATGGGAACCTGCGCAGGAGCGTTGATTGCCTGCGAGAAAAACATTTGGAGAGGTTACGATGACAACTATGGCTTGTTCAATCTTGTAGCTGCTACGGGCATCGGTCCCGTCCCTGAGTTGGATGACGGAGACGGTATTGTGATGGCAGAATTGAAAGTGAATCAGTCCTCCAAAATCGGTCGTTCTCATCCTGAAACCGCTTGGGTATTGTCTATCAATAGTCCTTACTTTGAAGAAAACCAAAATGCCGCGATTATGGTAATAGCCGAGTATGACGCCATTCAGAAACCTGCTTACATTGCATCGACATACGGAGAAGGCAGGGTTTTCTTGACTGGCCCACACCCGGAATTTGAGGAAGACAGTGACCGTGATGGCAACTCATACTTTGACTCTTTCGACGATCAGGGAAGCGACTGGGATTTAGTTAAGTCCGCTGTGTATTGGTGTTTGGAAGATTTGGAGGGGTTTCTTCCCAAACCATAACTTTTGGTTCAGGCCTTGGAGAACCTGAGGTCGGAAGAGCGAAAAGATCTTGATCTTCATACTTCTATCCTCATACCTCTTATCAAGACTGCTACTGGCGATTTTTGAGGAGATCCCGGGTCGGAGCCCGGGATGACAGTAAGAAGATCGGTGTTTGGTGATTAGTGGTTAGTGAATGGTTGCGACCATGAAAAGCCGTCCTTCGTCCCTTGTCCCGGAGCATGGACCCGTCCTTGGTAAAGACCAGAGGCGAGAGGGGGGAGAGGTAAGAGGTTTGAAGAGCGAAAAGAACATCG
>CALKWN010000183.1 GCA_938004185.1 uncultured candidate division WWE3 bacterium | reverse complement strand
CATAGAATCAGGTAAAATCGAAGCTGGCCCTATTTTAGATGGTTGGCATAGTGCTCTCTGGGAATTAGAAAAAGTCACTATTGGAGATACAATCCTTTATCGAATAAGAAATTATTGGAAAAAAGATCAGTATATTCACATAGAATCAGGTAAAATCGAAGCTGGCCCTATTTTAGATGGTTGGCATAGTGCTTTCTGGGAATTAGAAAAAGTAAGTTAAAGAGTTAAAGAGTAGAGTTTGGGTGCTTGTCTAAATTAAGTACACAATTTAAGGATTTTATAAGAGAGGTATTATGTGACAAGTATTACTGTTCTCCTACGTATCATTACGGTCGGAGCGTTAAGTGCAGCTATAGCACATATGCTGTGGCCAAAATTTGTGCCAGATGCGATTACCGCTGGCTTACTGTTTATTGCAGTTCTACCTTGGCTTACCCCAATAATCAAGAGTATTGAAGTACCTGGCGTAGGTAAACTTGAACTGCAAGTTCAAGAAGTACGAGAAAGGCAACACCAATTACAGGAGGAAATTGAGAAAAGTAGATACAGAATCTACAACCTTGTAATTGCTTCAATGTCACCACTTGCCTTACAAAATTTGATGAAGATTGCGAGCGGTAACTTCGGACCTTTCTTCCGTGGGCAAGGACTTACCTGGCAACTACTTCACTTCGCCAATATCGGGTACATCTCGTTTAAATGCCGTGGAATTGATGATATCCCAGTCGACGGAGAAAGAGCTGGTAATTTATCTGAATATGTAGAAATCACGAATTTAGGAAAGGAATACTTGATTTTGCGAGAAAATATCGAAAAGCAACAACTAAACTACAAGGTATAATTTTTTTATTCTTTTTACTTTCGGCTTGTCCAAACTATAGATCGGTTAATCATTTTTTAAGGATTTTTAAAATGTCTCAATGTAAATCATTATTTGTACTCGCTATTTTTATATTATCTTTTGTAACAACTATTTGGGCTGATTGTTGTAATCATGTTCCAGATGGAGAAGCCATTATTGTTACGGAGAAAACAAATTTCTCTAAATGGACTGGTGGCGGCCCAATACAGTTCTTGTGGGGGCCAGAAGAAACTGAAGCAAGAGTCATTGAGCTTGTTGCACATAAAAAAGATCGAGATCGAATGGGTTTTTGTTGCGTATATAAAGGATATAAAATTTATAGATTATATAGAAAATTGAATAGTTGGGATCAAGATGCCCGCAAGTTGATCAAATCAAAAAAATAATATAAATACATTTTCCTACCCGAAAAAATAGAATAAAAAAAAATATGTAATCTTTTGATATATAAAAGATTACATATAAAAACACACCTCTCAATTTTTCACATCCCCTTTTTCCTCTTTGCCTCTTC
>CALKWN010000181.1 GCA_938004185.1 uncultured candidate division WWE3 bacterium | reverse complement strand
GCTGTTACGCTTTCTTTAAAGGATGGCTGCTTCTAAGCCAACCTCCTGGTTGTTTACGCGATCCCACATCCTTCACCACTTAGCGCGTTCTTTGGGACCTTAGCTGGCGGTCTGGGGTCTTTCCCTCTCGCCCACGGACCTTATCGCTCGTGGACTGTCTCCCGGTATAACAGCGGACGGAATTCGGAGTTTGGTTGGGTTTGGTAAGCTGGTAGGCCCCCTAGCCCATCCAGTGCTCTACCTCCGTCCCTGATTTCACCGAGGCCATACCTCAATATGTTTCGGGGAGAACCAGCTATCTCCAGCCTTGATTAGCCTTTCACTCCTATCCACAGGTCATCTCCCAGCTTTTCAACGATGGTGAGTTCGGGCCTCCAAGTGGTTTTACCCACGTTTCACCCTGCCCATGGATAGATCGACTGGTTTCGGGTCTGCACCCTGCAACTAAACGCCCTATTCAGACTCGCTTTCGCTACGGCTACGCCTTCCTCGGCTTAACCTTGCTGCAGAGTAGCAACTCGTTGGCTCATTATGCAAAAGGTACGCTCTCAGGCATTGCCTTGCGGCCATAGCCCTCGAACTGCTTGTAAGCATGCGGTTTCAGGTACTATTTCACTCCCCTAGCAGGGGTGCTTTTCACCTTTCCCTCACGGTACTGGTTCACTATCGGTCGCTCAGGAGTGTTTAGCCTTGGAAGATGGTCCTCCCAGCTTCAGGCAGGGTTCCACGTGTCCCGCCCTACTCGGGTATCCTGTCCAGGAAGCCAGATGCGGATTCGAATACGGGGCTGTCACCCTCTATGGCCGGCCTTTCCAGGCACGTTCTTCTCCCAGGCTCTGGTTTGTAACTTCCCGAGGAGTCTGCCACCTCCTCCGACAGGAACCCACAACACCGATCCAGCAACGCCGGCAGGCTTGCACTGGGTCGGTTTAGGCTCGTCCGCGTTCGCTCGCCGCTACTAGCGGATTCTCGTTTGATTTCTCTTCCTCAGGTTACTGAGATGTTTCAGTTCACCTGGTTCGCTTCCCCGAAGGGATAATGCTCCGTCATGAGGGTTACCCATGACGGGCACTGGGTTTTCCCATTCGGACATCCTGGGATCACGGGTTGGTTAGCACCTCCCCCAGGCTTATCGCAGCCACCCACGTCCTTCATCGCCTCTGAGCGCCAAGGCATCCACCACATGCTCTTAGTAGCTTGACCACGCCGATTCACAGTTTTACAGGTGTTGTGACCAAGGTCATTGCATCAACAGGATTCACTTGTCAAAGACCATTGCCAGCACGACCGAGGTCGCGTGTTGCGTGCGGGGTGGAGCTGGCCGGACTCGAACCGGCTGCATCCGCCTTGCAAAGGCGGCGCTCTCCCAGATGAGCTACAGCCCCAGAAAGGTGAAGGCTTGCGCCTTCGCTCGAACTGGTGGGCCTGGACAGAATCGAACTGTCGACCCCGCGCTTATCAGGCGCGTGCTCTAGCCGTCTGAGCTACAGGCCCATTCACCGGGCCTTCGAGGCCTGGCAAGAGGACCTGTGTCAGCCCCGCGGGCAACGCTGGAGTCCAAAGAGCGAGGCCAAGCGCCTCACTCGTTGAAGACTGGATAGTAGAAGCGCTTGGAGCCCCTTGGACCGACCTTCCGGTCGGCCACTCCTTAGAAAGGAGGTGATCCAGCCGCAGGTTCCCCTACGGCTACCTTGTTAC
>CALKWN010000180.1 GCA_938004185.1 uncultured candidate division WWE3 bacterium | reverse complement strand
CCTGAGCCAATGACCAAAGCCGACAAGGTGACCATGAGCAGGATTTTCCTCGCTCCAGTCTTTTTTCTTCTATATACATACCCTATCCTCCCCACCTTGGCGACCGTGGTCTTGCTCTGGGTCCTTTTCGCGGTGATCGAGATCAGCGACCTGGTGGACGGAAGGATCGCCCGGTCCTCCAACGAGGTCAGCAGCTTCGGTAAGCTTTTCGACCCCTTCGCCGACGTCCTCGCCAGGGTCACGTATTTCATCTGCTTCGCCGCAGGGGGCATCATGCCCCTGTGGATCCTCCTCGTCATCCTCTACCGGGAGTTCGGCATCCTCTTCCTTAGGAATCTCCTGAGCCTCAAGAACATCGCCATGGGAGCCAGGCCGGGCGGAAAGCTCAAGGCGGGGCTCTATATGGTGGCGGGCCTCATTTCCCTGGCCTATGTCTCCATCCTCCGCCTCCAGATGGGCCTGGTCCTCGTCCCCGTGGTGAAGGCGCTGGTCGCCGTCTCCTATGGCCTCGCGGTCCTCATGTCCGTCCTTTCCTTCGCCGACTACCTGGTCCAATACAAAAAGCTCAGCGCCTCATAAGTTTTCCTCCAAAGCTATTGACCAAGTTTTCCCATATCTGCTAATGTCACGCCCGCGCCGTGAAGCGATGGATGAAGCGAAATAGCAAGGTTTGCTAAAAAATGGCAAAATTTGCAAAATAGCGAAAATCTTAAAAATGCGCTTGACACGGCGGGGTGAAGTTTGATAGCTTCATCGAGCGCTCTGAAGGCAGGCCCGGAAGGGGTTAGGCAGGAAGGGCGAGGGATCTTCAACAGTAAATAGGGAAGGGATAGAAAGAGGTAAGGATCGACGGTGCCGGAAACGGTGCTGTTTGGAAGTCGAATGCCGGTCGGCTGTGGTCACAATGGCTATGGTCGGCGAAGCAAAAATTCTTTATGGATATCCTGCGGGAGCAATCCCGTTGGAATATATCATGGAGAGTTTGATCCTGGCTCAGAACAAACGCTGGCGGCGTGTCTTAAGCATGCAAGTCGAGCGGCAAGGGCAGCAATGCCCCTAGAGCGGCGGACTGGTGAGTAACGCGTGGGTGATCTGCCTCGGGGTTGGGGATAGCCATTAGAAATAGTGGGTAATACCGAATACGCTTCCTTGGCTGCGGCCAGGGAAGGAAAGGCGCCACGGCGCCGACCTGGGATGAGCCCGCGTCCCATTAGCTAGTTGGTGAGGTAACGGCCCACCAAGGCGATGATGGGTAGCCGGCCTGAGAGGGTGTACGGCCACACTGGGACTGAGATACGGCCCAGACTCCTACGGGAGGCAGCAGCTAAGAATATTCCGCAATGGACGAAAGTCTGACGGAGCGACGCCGCGTGGATGATGAAGGCCGGAAGGTTGTAAAATCCTTTTGTCGGGGAAGAATAAGCATGGGAGGGAATGCCCGTGTGATGACATGAACCGGCGAATAAGCCCCGGCTAACTACGTGCCAGCAGCCGCGGTAACACGTAGGGGGCGAGCGTTGTTCGGAATTACTGGGCGTAAAGGGCATGTAGGCGGTTCTGTAAGCCTGACGTGAAAGGCTATGGCTCAACCATGGCACTGCGTTGGGAACTGCGGGACTTGAATCATGGAGGGGGAGCTGGAATTCCAGGTGTAGGGGTGAAATCTGTAGATATCTGGAAGA
>CALKWN010000179.1 GCA_938004185.1 uncultured candidate division WWE3 bacterium | reverse complement strand
ATTTCGCTACCTTAGGACCGTTATAGTTACGGCCGCCGTTTACCGGGGCTTCGATTCAGGGCTTCGCCTTGCGGCTAACTCCTCCTCTTAACCTTCCGGCACCGGGCAGGCGTCAGTCCCTATACGTCCGCTTGCGCGTTCGCAGAGACCTGTGTTTTTGGTAAACAGTCGCTTGGGCCTGCTCTCTGCAACCTTCCTTAACCTATTGCTAAACCAAAGAAGGCCACACTTCTCCCGAAGTTACGTGTGCATTTTGCCGAGTTCCTTGACGCTAGTTATCTCGCGCGCCTGAGATTGCTCATCCCACCTACCTGTGTCGGTTTACGGTACGGTCGCGCATGGACTTAACCTTAGAGACTCTTTCTTGGCACCGTGATTACGCCCGCTTCGCTTCGCCGTAGCTCCACTCGCTGTCACAGCTCACCTCTGCCGGCGGATTTGCCTACCGACATCAACGGCTTACTGCTTCGACCGGAACAACCGTTCTCCGGCCGGGTTTCACCTCATGCGTCATCCCTTCGAATCCATACGCGGTACTGGACTATGAACCAGTTTCCCATCGACTACGCTTTTCAGCCTCATCTTAGGGGCCGACTAACCCTGGGCAGATTGCCTTTACCCAGGAAACCTTAGGTTTTCGGCGGACGGGAGTCTCACCCGTCTTTTCGTGTACTCATACCTGCATTCTCTCTTCCGTCCCCTCCAGCGACCCTCCCAGGTCACCTTCGCCGGTCCACGGAATGCTCCCCTACCATCCTTCCCTTGCGGAAAGAATCCGAAGCTTCGGTATGCCGCTTAGCCCCGTTACATTGTTTGCGCACGATTGCTCGACCAGTGAGCTATTACGCACTCTTTAAAGGAGTGGCTGCTTCTAAGCCAACCTCCTGGCTGTCTGGGCAACTGCACATCATTTCACACTCAGCGGTATTTAGGGACCTTAGCTGTCGGTCTGGGCTGTTTCCCTCTCGACTACGAACCTTGTCGCACGCAGTCTCACTCCCGCGCGTTGTGTCATGGTATTCGGAGTTTGCATGGGTTTGGTACCCGGTGAAGGGCCCTAGTCCACACAGTGCTCTACCCCCATGACATTTGCGCGAGGCTGTCCCTCAAGGCATTTCGGGGAGTGCCAGCTATTTCCA
>CALKWN010000178.1 GCA_938004185.1 uncultured candidate division WWE3 bacterium | reverse complement strand
GACAAGGAATTTCGCTACCTTAGGACCGTTATAGTTACGGCCGACATTCACGGGGGCTTCGGTTCGGAGCTTCGCCTCGCGGCTGACCCCTCGCCTTGACCTTTCCGCATTGGTCACGTGTCACACCCTATACGTCCGCTCGCGCGTTTGCAGGGTGCTGTGTTTTTGTTAAACAGTCGCATGGGCCCGTTCACTGCGCCCCCTCGCGGGGGACCCCTTCTCCCGAAGTTACGGGGCTAGATTGCCGAGTTCCTTAACGAGGTTTCTCTCGCGCGCCTTGGTATACTGGTACCCTCCCACCTGTGTCGGTTTAGGTACGGTTCCCGGCTCGATCCCTAGGGGTTTTTCTCGGCGGCTGAGCATAGGCGGCTCGCGTCCCGTCGCCGGGCCGCTCGACCGTGTTTCAGGCGTCCGGGCCGCGGATTTACCTGCGGCCCGCCCTACGCACTCAAAAGGGCGTCCATCAGCCCTCCCGCTTAGCTTTCCGCGCTCCCCGTCGGTCAAACTCTTGCCGGAAGCGAAGGAATGTTCACCTTCCGTCCATCGCCTGCGCCTTTCGGCCTCGGCTTAGGTGCCGGCTAACCCCGGGCGGACGAACCTGCCCCGGGAAACCTTGGGATTCCGGCGCCAGGGATTCCCACCCTGGTTTTCGTTACTCATGTCCGCATAATCACTCGCCTGAAGTCCACCGCGGCTTGCGCTCGCGGCTTCGTCCCGTCAGGCGACGCTCCCCTACCATCTCTCGATCCGCGAATTCGGCACGGCGCTTGACTCCCGATCATTTTCGGCGCGGGATCTCTCGACCAGTCAGCTGTTACGCACTGTTTAAATGGTGGCTGCCTCTAAGCCAACATCCTGGCTGTCTTCGAAACCCCACATCCTTAGTGACTTAGCGTCGTTTTGGGGCCTTATTCGGCGGTCTGGGCTGTTTCCCTTTCGACTGTGAAGCTTAGCCCCCACAGTCTCACTCCCCTGCTGTCGCGCGCGGTATTCGGAGTTTGACAGGCTTCGGTACCCCGGCAGGGGCCCTAGACCAATCAGTGCTCTACCCCCGCGCGTTGCGTTACAGGAGGCTGCCCCTAAAGGCATTTCGAGGAGAACCAGCTATCACCCGGTTTGATAAGTCTTTCGCTCCAACCCACAGGTCATCCGAGCCCTTTTCAACGGACACCGGTTCGGCCCTCCACCTCCTGTTACGGAGGCTTCAGCCTGCCCATGGGTAGCTCACTCGGGCTTCGGGTCCACCCCGCGCGACTTGACGCCCGTTTCGGACTCGCTTTCGCTACGGCTCCCCTTTCGGTTAACCTTGCCGCGCAGGGTGACTCGCGGACTCATTATGCAAAAGGCAAACGGCAACCTGCCGAAGCAGGCCGCCATAGCTTGTGGGCGCACGATTTCAGGTCTGTTTCACTCCCTTAAAAAGGGTTCTTTTCACCTTTCCCTCGCGGTACTTGTCCACTATCGGTCATCACGGAGTATTTAGCCTTGGAGGGTGGGCCCCCCGGATTCAGGCAGGGTTTCACGTGTCCCGCCTTACTTGGGATACCGCTGGGCCGTGTCTGGCTTTCGGCTACGGGGCTTTCACCCTGTTCCGCCGGCCTTTCCAAACCGTTCGCCTAACCTCCCACGTGCCGTGCCGCGTTCCCGCAACCCCGGGGCGTGAACGACCCGGCTTGGGCTGGTGCGCGTTCGCTCGCCGCTACTGGCGCAA
>CALKWN010000177.1 GCA_938004185.1 uncultured candidate division WWE3 bacterium | reverse complement strand
ATACGAGATGGTGATTCGTGACTGGAGTTCAGACGTGGGCTCTTCCGATCTAAGCCCACCGTATGGCACTTCAACGCCAAGCGAAAGTCGTCTGGAACGTCGCACCGTAGAGGGTGATAGTCCCGTACGCGTACGCGGAGAAGGCCTGGTGGTGTCTTGAGTACCGCGGGTTGGAATTCTCGCGGGAATTCAGGGGTCATCAACCTCTAAAACTAAATACAACTCGAAACCGATAGCGAAATAGTAGCGTGAGCGAAAGCTGAAAAGTAACCCTGAAAAGGTGGTTAAAAGCGCCTGAAATTGACAGGTGATGGTGGGTTATGGCATGAAAGGATCTTCCACACGAAGGAACCCATCGCGAGGTGGTAGTACGGGTGTGGTTGCCGATGTCATAACGTACGTTTTGAAGAACGGGCCAGAGAGTTTATTCTATTGGCAAGGTTAACCGTTAAGGGGAGCCGAAGGGAAACCAACAAGTCCGTAGGCCGCAAGGCCGTGGGACGACGTATTAAAAGTGCGTGGAGTCAGTAGGATAAGACCCGAAGCCTGGTGATCTATGCGTGGGCAGGTTGAAGCGTGACGAAAGTTGCGTGGAGGACCGCAAGCGGTTTTGATATGCAAATCATTCGCGTGACCTGCGTATAGGAGTGAAAGATTCATCGAACCAGGCATCAGCTGGTTCCTCTCGAAACATGCCGCAGCATGACCTGGCTGGAGATCGATGGTGAGGTAGAGCACTGATTGGGGGAGCTGGGGGAGAAATCCCTCACCCCCCTGCCAAACTCCAAACTCCCCATCATCCTAGAAGGCCGGTAGTCCGGGCTACGGGGTAAGCTTGTAGTCCGTAAGGGAGACAACCCAGACCGTGGTTAATGTCCCTCAATGTAGGCTAAGTGTCAACACTGAAAGTAGTCCTAGGCCAAAGACAACTGGGAGGTGAGCTCAGAAGCAGCTATCCTTTAAAAAGTGCGTAACAGCTTACCAGTCAAGGTTTAGGGCGCTGAAAATGGACGGGGCTAAAGCCTACTACAGAGACCACGGAGCACCGAAAGGTGATCTCGTAGAGAGGCGTTCTGCATGGGTAGAAGCTGGGGCGTAAGTTCCAGTGGACCGTGTAGAATTGAGAATTCTGGCAATAGTAGAAGCAAAGATGGGTGAGAATCCCATCCGCCGCAGGGGCTAGGTTTCCTCGGCAATGTTCGTCAGCCGAGGGTTAGTCGGTCCTAAGGTGTACCGTAATTCGAGTACATCGAAAGGGAAACAGGTTAATATTCCTGTACCATTCATCTGCAGTTCTTCGGAACCCTGACACTTCGGGGTATGTTGAGCGGGGTCGTCGCCCCGTCCAAGCGTATAATCCCAGGGAGTACCGCAATGGTGAGAAATGGGAGAAAGCGTGATGGGGAAACTCGACAAATTCCTGGAGTCCATGAAAAGGGAGATGAATGTCCGTACCGAGAACTGACACAGGTGCCCCTCGCTGAAAAGGCGAAGGCGTGTCGGATTTAATCGTGTTAAGGGAACTCGGCAAATTGGCCCCGTAACTTTGGGAGAAGGGGTGCCTGCCTGGAGATCAGGCAGGTCGCAGTGACCAGGGAGCTCTGACTGTCTAATAACAACATAGGTGACTGCAACTCGGAAACGACTAGTATAGTCACTGATTCCTGCCCAGTGCAAGTATCTGAACACCCGGTACAACGGGACGAAGGACTTGTAAACGGCGGGGGTAACTATGACCCTCTTAAGGTAGCGTAGTACCTTGTCGCT
>CALKWN010000176.1 GCA_938004185.1 uncultured candidate division WWE3 bacterium | reverse complement strand
ATAAAAATTCCCCGCAAAGATATTAAAAATATATCCTTACGGGGATCTGTTAATCCTTCGGCATTGCCAAAAGATTAATTTGAAACACCGACCTTACCGGAGGCCACTCCAAAGTTAATCCTAATAGAGCGCAAGTTTCGGTTAAATTTACGCCCATCGCTTCAGGATTTGTTATAACAACAAGTTCCGGGAGTAGTTCTTTCGCTGTCTCGTAGAAAGTGCTAATTTCGCATCTCAAATGATTTTGCCAATGTCTTGGGTTTCTCAAAGCCCTCTCAGTCCAATCGGGATGATCCTGTCGCCGCAATTCTAAGTAGCGTTCAAAATCAAACTTGATAGCTAAAATATATGCTTCCTCTTCATAACAATCCCTAAACAAATCCGCTTTCGGTGGACAATCAACCCTCTTCCCGAAATTCGGACATCCGCCGGAATGCTTGTAGTAAGGGTGTTTACACAAACCTCTTATAATTCCCGGCTGATAAACCACTTTCACGGGCCCTGCCAAAATTCTCTGTCTGGGCACACTCTGAATGTTCATAACCCTCTCCTTTTTATTTATTTTTTGTGATTATAGCATTTGGAAAGAGCGATTGATGAAGATGTGTTAATCAAAAGGTTTCTAATCTTCCAAATTTAACGATGAGGATCGATTTTTATTGGCGGAGGGAGTTTTGCTTCGCAAAGCATTTCCGCTCACTACGTTCGCAGAAAAGTGGGATTCGGTCACTGGTTCGCATCTGCTGATGCGACCATCGACCCCGCCTCGCTCGCCTTCGCTCACTACGGCATTCTCATCCCACAAACTAATGAAAAAGCGAAAAGCACCTTCGGCACCTTTCGCTTTTTCACTGGCGGAGGGAGTGGGATTCGAACCCACGATGCCCTTTCGGACATAGCGGTTTTCAAGACCGCCGCACTAGGCCACTATGCGATCCCTCCAAAAACAATAACTCTGCCGTTTACATAACAAGTTTATACCAAAACAACTGCAATTATATCGCAACAAATTACTCACGGAAAACGTGGGCTTTTCGAATAAAAACTGACGTGGGTTCAAAACAATACTAACTATACACAAATCAATAATTATAAAGCTCTTCGTGCACTCTCTTATAATCGATTATTTCTTCGGGTTTGAACCACAACTCAATTTCCTGTTTTGCTTCCTCAACTGATCCCGAAGCGTGTATGACATTATATGTCGTCCTCTTTCTGATCATGCCTGAGTAGGCTGAGTCCAAACCGTAATCTCCTCTTATCGTTCCGGGAGGCGCTGTATCGGGGAATGTTGAACCAACCATATTTCTTACCTTGGCCACAGCATTAGGACCTTCAAAAATAATTGCGAAAACGGGACCGGAAGCGAGGAACTCTGCGTTTCTTTCATCTGTAAGTTCGCCGATTCTCTTAGCATCGTCCGTACCAAAAATTTCTCTAGCATCCAAACCGAACTTCTCGCAATCGGCAATGTTCCTATTCCCTACCATCTCTTTCCACTCTTCATTGTGATGGTAGTGTTTTGCACCAAACATCTTATCAACTCGTAAAAGCTTTGCTCCGACAATCTTTAAACCCGTCTGCTCCAAACGATCTATTATCTCTCCGGTGATACCGCGGGCTACTGCATCAGGTTTGATTAGTACTAATGTTTTTTCTTTCATAAATTACTTTATATCACTAGTGAAAATTCTAGTCTAGAACAATGTCCTGAAAGTCATACCCGCCGTTTTGAAAAATGGAAAGGACACCGAGCCTCGATGACTGAATAACTTTCTGCGAGTACTCTTCATTAAGCTGAGATGTAATGGCCCCCACAGTACGGTGTATAAGACTGGACCTAACCGTATCTTTGGTAGAAGAGGATTTATGATGATCTCCAGCTATCAAACATTTTATGTTATTGCTATCTCTAACCAGAGAGAGCAATAGGACGCCCTGATCCCTGACAATTTTTTGTTTTTCTAGTAGTTCCGCATCCGTTACAACATCTTTAGTACTTCCCATAAAAATGTTGTTGAAAGGAGATGTCAAACCCTCAGTAAACAAGGGCTGAGATAACATCAAAAAATCGGTGTCCGGAAGCTCTTTTTCCAGCCACGATATAGCTTCCGGAGCTATTTTCGTGAAATTTGCAGCGTTGTTAAAATAGACAAACTTATACCCCTTTATATCGATTTTTCCATAATCCTCTCCGAAAACTTCGACGAAATTACTATTACTCAATGATTTGGCTAAATCGTGATCTCCGGGTATAGCAAAATAACGCAGACCCGTCCTATCCAATATATTTTTTGCATCAGACAAACTTTTTACATCGCCGTATGAAGTTACATCGCCTAAAATAAACACGTACTCTATTCCCCGACTTTTAACTTTCTCTAAAGCAGAATTTAAATTATCAAGATCGTCATGAATGTCTGACAACACAGCTATTTCGACCAAAACATCCTTCGCGGCGTACACATTGGCATCGTTTTCTCCTAAAGGCCTGCTGGAAGAAACTCCGGATCCCAAATTAGTTTGAGAAATACGCTCGGCAAATTTTCCTGCTATCTCACCTACCTGCTCCTCATCTACCTTTAAGTGAAGCTTTGCCAAAATGTTTGAAGAAATTTTTCCGAAGCGTGCAGAATCAACCGCATAAAGCTCTTTTGCACCCAAGGTAACGCCTAAAACTAGAGCAGTCAACACGACAACAGACATAAAAGATCTTACAAATCTGATAATGGGATGTACGGAATTTTTTTTGCTTTTTCTTCTGCCCAACATTACTAGTAGTATAAAGGTTTTACATCTTTTCCACTACTTCGATGCCTAGTAAAGCAAGCGATTCTTTTAATACAGACATTGCGGCCCGAGTTAAATATAATCGAAATTTTCTGGCACCTACCGACTCCGCATCAAGTATGGTCACATCACCATAAAAAGAATTAAACTTTTGAGCTACCTCGTAAGTATAGTTAGCTAACCTGCCCGGAGAGTAATTTACGGCAGCTTCCTCCACATATTCTGGAAAATGGGTTAGACAGGAAGCCAAAGAAAGTTCTTTCTGCTGCATTTTTGTATCTTTAGGTAGTTCCGCGTAAGTAAACTTCTCGCTGTCAGGATCAAATCCGGCTTTTTCAAGTACAGATCCTGCCCTTGCGTAAGTGTATAAAAGATAAGGACCGGTATTTCCTTCAAATTTAGAAGCCTGGTCGTAGTTAAAAACGATATCCTGTTTAGTATCAACTTTAAGTATTCCGTACTTAAAAGCCGCCAGAGCAATTTTTTGTGCTGTTTCCCTTATTATTCCGGTAGATTTAATGTTATTTCTAACTTCTGCCTCTTCTAGCATCGCAAGCTTGTCCAACACGTCATCGGCGTTAGCCACCACTCCGCTACGAGATGACATTTTACCCTCAGGTAAAGAAACCATTCCGTAAGCCACGTGCACTAAACGATTGTGCCACTCAAAGCCGAGCAATTCCAAAACCTTAAACAATTGTCTGAAATAATCGGACTGTCTTACATCAACAACATATAAGCGCTTATCAAACTTGTATTTGTCATAACTATCTTTCGCGAGTTGCAAATCTTTTGTGGAATACACCGACGTACCGTCACTTCTAAGCAACACCTTGTCGGGCATTCCGTATGCCTCCAGACGCGCAATAATTGCCCCTGTATCATCTTTTTCAGCCAAACCCTTATCAAGTGCCAGCATAGCCATTTCTTTTCCTATATCGACCTTTTCGCTTTCATATTCCCATATGTCAAAATCGACTTTTTGATCCGAATATGTTTTTTTCCACCCATCATAAACCCAGGAATTCATTTTTTCCCAAACAGCCCGAACTTCAGGCTCTCCGGCCTCCCAGCGCCTTAGTAAATCCTGTGCCTCAGCTTCAATTTCGGGATTTTTCTCGTATTCCGCCTCGTACATCGAGTAGAAATCCCCTACAAAATGGTCAGGTTTTTTGTCCGGATTCTGACCGTCGCCATACTTCATATACATCAACATGCTTTTACAAATGTGAATACCTATATCGCCAACATAATTGGCCTTAACAACATCATATCCGCAATACTCAAGTATCTTGGCTAGAGAAGATCCGATAAAATTATTTCTGGCGTGACCGACATGTTGGGGTTTATTTGTATTAGGCTGCGAATATTCAAGTATAATTTTCTTCCCGGACCCAAAATCCATTCTGCCGTAATTTTCTTCCGTGTTAATCCCGATAAGTGTGTGAAACAAAAAATCACGGCTTAGAGTAAAATTTACAAAGCCGGGAGCGCAGGCCTCAATCTTTTCAAAAATAGGGTAGGACACCTTGCCGAATTCCACCGACAGGTTTTGTGCTAAAGCCTCAGCGGCAATCTCTTTTGCCACTTCAAGCGGAATTCTGTTAAGTTTTTTCGCAATAGAAAAGGCTGTATTTGCTGAATAATCTCCATGTGTCTCGTTATCAGGAATGGAAATCTGTATCTCAGCATCTTTTAAGCCGTAAAGTTCTGATACGGCACCGGCGATTAAATTGTATGCTACCTGCTTTGCACTCATACTGAATTAAAAGCATCATATCATTCCGCGGGAGTTAATAACAACAGATCCCGCCTCATCCGTCCTTATTACCTCACATCCGGAGTTTTTCAAACCCTGCAGGACCTCTTCCGAAGGGTGTCCGAATTTATTGTCTTTACCCACCGAAATTACGCAAAACCGAGGCTTTAACGCATGAATTAAAGCAGGATAGTACCCGTTTATTGCCCCGTGATGGGCAATTTTCAAAACATCGAGTCTGCCCGAAACCAACTTCTTTATTTTCTTGATGTCCAATCTCGCCTGCCCATCGGCCTCGAGATCACCCAAGAACAGACCTTCAAAATCCCCATGCTTAATAAAGACTACTACCGAAGAGTTATTTAAATTTTTTGGAATTTCGTAAGCACTATCGAATGCAAGAAATATTTTTATAAACACACCGTTAATCAAAAATTGTTCACCATCAAAAGTTTTTTTAACTTTATTTTCGTAACTATTTTTCACAAAAACCGGAAAGGCACGGCCATCCAAAACAACGTCGTTAAACCTAAGTATGTCAAACGTACACCTTTCTAAGAGCCTCCTAAAACCTAAGTAATGATCGTTATGCAAATGGGTTAATACCAAAAGAGGTAAATGGCATTTTATACCGGTATTATCGAGCATATAGGGATCTGCAGTGTAATCCCCTCCCCCATCTATGAGTATCAACGGTCGCGCGTTCATAGAAACAAAAATTCCATCACCCTGCCCCACATCGATAACGTGAAAGGACAAGCCGGCATCGTTAAGATTCTTTTGGAAAACAAAAAAATGAAATAATAATAAATAAATTGTGCAAAATACCGATTGAAAAATTAGCTCTTTTTTCACGCTTTATTCCTCCCCGACCTTACCAAAAATATTGTAAGAACCATAAAAACGGAATAATAGACCACGGCACAATATAAAGGCATTTTCCACGCCACGTTGGCAAAACTAAATCGTGAAAAAAAATTCACGATACGGATAAAAAAATCGCAAAACGGAAAACATACGATCCACAACAGCTTACCCGGAAGTACCAATGCCGGAATACCTAAAACAGTTGTTATCGGAACCGTCCATAAAACCAAAGCGTTGACCAGCAGACTTATAATACTGACCTCACCGAACATTCCGGAAATTAACGGCCACACCATTATCTGAGCTGCAAAACTGGCAGAAAAGTCACTTATCACGGACCACTTCCTCCCCCTAATCAGGCGAATCACAAACCCCTCAATAGGTTCTGAAAAAGCCATCAAACCAAAAGTAGCCAAAAAACTTAGATAAGTACTAACACTTACAAAGTTACCGGGATTAATTAGCAAAACGACAAAGTATGACACAACGAGCAACCGAATTGAATTGAGCAAACGCCCCGAAAACTTACCTACGAGCATAAAAGAAGACATAACCCAAGCTCTTAAAACCGGAGGCTCGAATCCGGTAAAAGCCGCGTACAAAAAAGTTGCTAACAATGTTAAAAATAGATTTTTAGCTTTGTAGGGACTGCCGAAAATTTTCAACGCATACCCCGCGACCAGGCTCATATTAAATCCCGAAACCACGACAACATGGATAGTACCTGTACGTTTTAGAGCATTCTTAAAATCTGGGGACATGGACAAATCGTCCAATCCAATTGTCATGCCTAATACAAGCTCACTGTGAGGACTTGGTAAAGACCTTCTGGCCTTCTCTGCAAACCTTTCTTTAACGGGATCAAAGAAATCAAAAAATCCCTTTTCCAAACCTGACGAACAGACCAAAATACCTCCCTGCGGAAGACAAAAATACCATACGCGAAAGGCCGCCGATATAAACAATAAGATCAATCCAAGATTGTATTTTAAAAGAGAAGTTATCTTTAATTGACGTGCAAACACAAACCGTCCTGTCATATTTTTTCAGAAACGTAAAAAGCTGCTAGAAACAAATTAGATCCTTTATTTTTTCAAAAATTGATGAGGTCACCTGGGATTTTTCCTCAAAATCCTGCAAATCTGAGTAGGGCCTGTTTTCGATAATTTTTCCGGCATAAACCGCCCCTATACCGGGAAGTGAATCCAACTCGTCAAAACTGGCGGTATTTACATTTACTTTCGATCCCGTCTCCGAAGAATCCGCATCATCGGGTACGACAGACCCGCTACTACCGGAACTTTCCTTTACCTTACTGTCCGATGAATTTGAAATAAAAGAAAAAATTTTCATTGAAGACGAATCTAAAACACTACCATAACCTAAGGCCGCGAAAGGAATGAATATTTTCTGCTCGTCTTTTAAAATTTGGGATAAATTTATATTTTTACTTACCCATAAATAATCATAATCGGAAGAGAAATCTCCGGCCGCTTTTATTGCATCCAAGGTCCTACTACCCTCCTCCAAATCGTACACACCCGGATTTGCAACAGCGCCTCCCACCTCCACACTTATTTTCAACGTTGTGTCGTTTATGTTGTTACAAAAACATTCTTCTATCTCCGGAGGAGAAAAAAGGGCTGCACCGTATGACGTAAAATATCCCAAAACATAAGAAAAAATTATTGAAATTACAAAAACCGACTTTCTATTAAACACAATTCATATTAAGTTCTAATGCCCTTGAAGATAACAAGATCGTGTCTAACGAGGGTAGAAATTCAACTCGAGCTCATTAGTATAATTAACGCAAAATTACCGCAAAATATTTAATTAGAGGTGTGGCACTTAAAAGCTTTCATACAGGCGCCTAATAACAAAATATTAAAATTATACTTACTGTAATTAACGCAAAATTACCGCAAAATATTTATGAGATACAAACGTGGGCAGAAAGCAGGAGAATGGGAAAAATATATAAAAATACAGCTTAAGAATAGTACTAATCTTCCAAAGCTTTTAGAAGTATTTCTTTAAAGACTTTGCTTCTATTTAAGTCTTTTAATAACGAAACGAACCTGGTTTCGTTAATTCTGTAGTACACTTCCCTGCCTTTCTTGTCGTTCTTTAAAAAACCCAGCGAGGCCAGAACCCTAAGGTGATGAGAAGCAAGATTTTCTTCTACATTCAACCTATCCGCAACCTCGGAAACGTTTCTTTGTCCGGTACTAAGGTACTGGATAATTTTTAGGCGGTTCTTGTCCGCGAGAGCTTTAGATACTTTTTCTAACATCATAATGCCTGGAATATACAACATGGATTAAAATAATTCAAGGTTTGTCATTCTTTACCCTATATTGGACGGCTTCTGCAACATGGTCTGAAGATATCTTTTCTTCCCCATCCAAATCGGCTATTGTTCTGGAAACAGATAGAATCCTGTGAACCGATCTGGTCGACAACGCATATCTTGAAACCGCGATCTCCAGCAAAGACGCCGCCTCCCTATCTAAAGGGCAGAAATCGTTAATAAATTTGTACTGTATGTGTGAGTTTGAATTTATATCGCATGAAGAAAATCTTCTTTTCTGAATTTCCACAGCCCTGCTCACAATCTCACCTGTATCTGAATCGCCTCCGGAAACATCCCCCATCACTGCCTCCACAGAAGATCCAGAAACATAGGTAACTATGTCAAACCTTTCCAAAAAAGACGGGGTCATTCTGGAGTTATAGCTGTTTATTTCCCTTCCCCCGCATTTGCACTGCTTATCGTCAGAGCCCGACAAACCGCACATACAATTATTTGCCGCAGCTATAAGTAAAAAATCGGCCGGGTATCTTTGAGCCCCTCTTTCAGAAGAAAAAGTCACGCCTCTTTCATCAATAACTGTTTTTAAAGAATTTAAAATTCTCGTAGAAAAGAGGTGTGTTTCATCCAAAAAAAGTAATCCTCCGTGTGCCGCAGTAACATAACCCGGAGCCATCGAACTTCCCACCATCTCTTTTTCAGTTGTAGTTATATGTGGAGCTACGAAAGGCGTTTCCGTACAACCTCCTTCAAAAGAACGTCCGGTTAAAGCACCCGCCTTTAATCTATCTATAATGCACCTCTCATCAGGAACAGGAAAAAGGCTGGCGCAACGTTTTGCAAGAATGGATTTTCCGGCACCCGACGGCCCGAGCATGAGAAGATTATGCTTTCCTGCAAGTGAAATTGTTAAAGCTCTTTTCGCGTGTTCATTTCCCACTACCCCCTCAAAACCATTTCCGGAACGCGACATAAATTTTTCCGAACAAACCTCAGGCAAACTTATTTTGCCGGAATGTTCAAACTCCCCTCCTTTGAAAAAATTCAACGCATCCTTTAAAGAATTTATTTTATAAATTTCGACCGGAGCATTTTTTTCAAAAAAATAATACGACCCCGAAGGTACAAAAAATTTTTCCACACTACCGCAGTTAGCAAATTTTCTCCCGATCAGCTCCCCCATGAAAATCGTCTTGGGCATCGAAATCAGGCAACCCATAGAATCTACCCCACCGTAAAAAATATGCCCCACCTCATGAATAGGCAAAATATGAGTAAATATAATACCCATAGAGATTGGGAACTCTATCTCAGAAAGGTCGCGTAAAACATTACTGGGCAACACGTTTATCGTGATTTTCTTGTTTGGAAACCCGATTTCAGAGTTTGAGAAGGCAGCCCTAATCTTTCTTATAGTATTTCCAGTTTGTCCTCCCCTAACCCCGCTAACATGCACCCCGGGAATTCCCCTTGAAGAAGAACTCACCTCTATAACTAAATACTCGGGCGTCGTTCCATTCAAATAAAATGATTTCAACCTACAAAATATGGTACTCCCCTCCTTTCTCAAAAATCATACCTTTAATAAGCATTTGTGAGAGAACGGCATTCAAATCACAAGAAACCCATGCCAACTCGGACGCTAGTTTGTCATACTTTGCCGCACCTTTTTTTAATAAACCGATTATTTCGGCCTCTTTATTATTGGTAAGGACGGTTCGTGTTTTACTATAATTCCTCTCACCTGCGTATAAGCCTGCCTCGTCAATCAACCTTTCCGCTGAAAGATAGATTTCGGCACCCTCGAAAATTAAACGATTTGTTCCGGCTGACCTTTCCGAGTAAATATCTCCCGGAACACTAAAGATTTTTCGGCCGTATCTTCGAGCAAAACAGGCCGTGATCATGGATCCGCTTTTCATCGACGCTTCTACAACCAATAATACTTTTGATAGAGCTGCTATTATCCTGTTTCTCTTAGGATACGTCCATTTTTTCGGGCCGAAACCGTCTTCAAACTCCGATACTACTGCCCCGCCTTCATCCAAAATCCTGCTATACAAAGCCCTGTTACTCACAGGATGTAATATGTCGCAACCACAAGGCAAAACAGCAACAGTAGTACATCCCGAGTTTAAAGCAAATTCATGAGCATAAGTATCGGTACCTGCCATAAAGCCCGAAATTATAACGGCGCCGGTGTCCTTTACATAATAAAAAAGCTCTTTAAGAACACGCACACCGTAGGGAGAGATTCTTCTACTTCCGACAATACCCAAACTCTTTTCCGCAATTTCCTTCGGCAACTTACCTTTTATATATATCTTTTCTGGAACACCTTTTATATGGCATGCGTAGGAAGGAAAATCTGAAATTCTCGTCGGGTAGGATTTTTGCACAAAGACAATATGAATGAATAAACTCACCGCACAACCCCGATTATTCTAACCGTGTTAGAAAATCCATCTGCTATAATGCGGGTATGGAAAAAATGCTAAGCACTGAAGAACTCATAATAAAAGCAAAAAACATGGGTGTTGATTTCGGTAAGGGCGACCCATACAACCGCCTAAGATACTACACAAAAATCGGTTGGCTTCCTCATATGACAAGACAAAGAGATTCTGAAGGAAATATTAAAGGCCACTACCCCGAATGGGTTTTAGATCAACTTGTAACTATAGAAAAACTTAAGGAGCAGGGAGAATCCAACGAAGAAATAGCCAAAAAAATTGAGATAAAAAGCAAATATACAAACCTCTTGAACCTAATAAAATCTAAGGAGGTTAGAACACAACTCATCTCCTACTCCACTTTACTGGTGCTGGTTTTAATACTTGCCAACGAGTTTGGAGTCATTACCTTAGGAAAGCAAAGAAACGACCTGATGGAAGCTTACTCATATACAAGAAATGCCGACGGAAGCATTGAAACGGTGGCATCAGGAACATCGGTTTTCCCAAAAAGACAATCTACACATTTTGTAAAAGCTTCCACTCTCCCGGCCGATGCCAAAGTGCACATTACTTTTACTCAAAACTTCACACCCGCTACAGCTTTTTGGGTTTCCGAAGTACGTGCCGGAGAAGGATTTGAAATAAGGCTGGACACCCCGGTTTACTACGACACCACATTCAACTGGTGGATTACAAAATAGTGTACTTACGGTCTAAAACCGTTGATTTCCCTTTACGAGAAAAGGCCTTGACAAGCTAAAAAGAAAACTACACACTTATATTATGAATAGGAATAATAATTTAAGTCTCATATTGGGGGGCGTGTCTAAGGCAATACCTGTATACATACTTCCCTTCTTAGTACCAATTTTCTTTTTGCCGATCACAACAGAGTTCTTCGAAATGAACAAACTCGCTCTGGTGATTTTAGCTACGATAGTACTAGCCATACTTTGGGCGGTACGTCTTATGACAGGCCAAAAAATAGAGCTGGCCAAATCTATCGTCGACTTGCCCCTGATACTTTTCACGGTTGTTTATGCTTTATCAACAGTATTTTCAATAAGCAAAACCGTAAGTATCTTCGGGAGTCACGGAAGATGGTTAGGTCTATTCTCCTTAGTAGTATTTCTAGCGTATTACTATATAGTAACTCCGCTATACAGAAATCCTAAAGCAATAAAAACAGCTTTATATGCATTTTTGGCGGGCACAGGAATAGCTACTTTGCTTTCACTATTAAGCTACTTTAAGATATTCGTTTCTTCCGCGATATACATGCAGTTGGTTAACTTCTCAACCTACGGAGGTACTTCTCAAACCGCTATATTTGCAGCACTTTCAATAATAATGGCTTTAGTTCTCATAGCCTATGAAAGAAATCCTCAAATAAAGATAGGGCTTGCAGGACTAACCTTAATGAGCATCTTCTATGTCGCTCTAACCAGCGTATTGACAGCGTGGGTCATTTTGGTTGTAGGTATAATAGGAATGGTGTTCTATGTAGATCTTTCTAAGATGTTTAAAGAAAGCGTTTACTACCTCGCAATTCTTGGAACAACCGCCGCACTGGGAATCGTCTTTCTGGTACCGGCTACAAGAAATGTTTTAGTTAACGCTGACTTCCCTAAAGAACTAACACTTCCGGTAAGAGAAAGCTGGGTGGTTGCTTCAGCAACTATTCAAAATTTTCCTCTTATAGCAACAGGACCCTCAACATTCCAAACTAACTTTACAAGATTCAGACCAATGACTTTGAATTACATGGAGTTCTGGAATGTAAGATTCGACGTACCTTTCAACGAGGTGTTTAACATAATCGCTACTATAGGAATTCTCGGTCTTCTTGCGACAATATTTCTTGCGACAAGAATAATGAAACTTGCTAACCAGACCAAATTTACAGATAGCCAAGAAGGGTTAACTGAGGTATTAAGTCTTTCTCTGGTAGCACTACTCGCTTCTTTTGCATTCACGGTAGCTACGGTATCTTCCGTATTTATGCTATTCACGCTTATGGCTTTACTTGTTGCGGCACACACCTACATCGATTCTCACAGTAAAATAGCTCATATAAGTTCTGTGGGCGCAAAAGACATACAAGCCGTGGCATCTTTGGGCGACAGTTCAGCAATTAACAAAGAGTATTCCAAATTCATTTTCGGAGGATTAATAATAGTTGCCGTAGTATACGGAGGTTACCTTTGGGGTAAAAACTACATGGGCGAGTTCTATATGAGAAAAGCCGTACTGGCCTTGATGGAAAATAATGGGGTTAAAACCTATGAATACCAGAGAAAAGCTATAACCACCAACCCTACAAGAGACTCATACTATAACTCTTTTGCTCAAACCGATCTGGCGTTGGCAAACAACATAGCTTCTAAAGAAGAACTTACAGACGCGGACAGACAAACTATACAGGGTTTAATTTCTGAAGCCATAACAACCACAAGAGTAACAACCGAAGCAATAAATCCTTTGAGCGCTTCAAACTGGGAAACCAGAGCTTTAATCTACAGAAGCATAGTAAACGTAGCTGAAAATGCCTCAGACTGGGCTATCTCATCGTACAACACTGCTATACAGCTGGATCCCACGAATCCCAGACTAAAACTTGATCTGGGCGGTATGTATTACGCAATGGGAGACTATTTATCAGCAGCGAATCAGTTCAGACAGGCATTCTCACTTAAGACCGATTATGCAAACGCCTACTACAACTTTGCACAAGCAATGGCACAATTAAATGATTTTCAAAGCGCAAAACAAGCCTTTGAAGTCACAAAAACTTTGGTAGAAGACGGTTCGGAAGATCAAAAAATTGTCAATGCAGAACTTGCAAAAATCGAAGAAAAAATTAGTGCTGCGGGTACTTCTTCCCAGGAAGTAAAACCCACCGTAGAACAGATTACAGCAACACAAAATCAGGGACCGGCTCTTCCGCAGGAACCCCTGATAAACGCAGGTGAGGAACAGCAGATTGAAGGTCAGAACATAGATCTCGGAACTCTTCCCTCTCAGGAAGAAGACTAAGTCTATCTTCGAATAGATAGAACCGAAGAGGCCCCCGCTTTGCGGGGGCCTTCTAAAATTTCAAATTAAATCCGGTGAAACATAAATAAGTCCCACCTTCGATGACACTCGTTTGGTTGGTGGACCGTAGCGGATTCGAACCGCTGACCTCTTCCATGCCATGGAAGCGCTCTACCAACTAAGCTAACGGCCCGGAAACAAAATAAACGCCAAAGAATTATATCAGATATCTTTGATCTCCACAGTCTCTACCACGCGTTTTCCGAAAACCATCCTCTTATTAGGCAGGTTATCTATCGTAAACAGCTTAACGGGCTTTTCAGCGCTAAATTCCACCCTTTTCGGGTTTTCCTCAAGCACCTTTTTCAGATTATTCAAAAAAGCATCCATTCCCTCCCCCGTCACCCCTGAAATACCGATAACACTTATTCCTTTTTTCTTAAACAAACCTAAAATCTTTTCCAAAACCGTTTTTATTTCGGTTACATCTATTTTGTTTATCACGACTATTTCAGGCTTCGAACTCAAGCCCTTTCCATAAGCTTCCAACTCCCCGCGTATTTTTTCATAGTTTGACAGGGCGGTTTGAGACAAGTTGCTATTCTCCTCTTCATCGTAACCATCTAGGGGATCAATTAAATGAACGAGCACTCTTGTCCTCTCCACGTGTCTTAAAAACTCGTCGCCTAAACCTTTTCCTTCAGAAGCTCCTTCTATCAAACCCGGGATATCGGAAATTATTATGTTACTTCCCTCACCAAGAGGCATTACCCCCAAATTTGGCGACAGTGTTGTAAAAGGATAGTTAGCGACTTTTACGTCGGTACTGGCTAACCTATTAAGCAAAGTGCTTTTTCCGGCGTTAGGAAGCCCGATAAGACCTACGTCAGCAACCAATTTAACTTCGAGCTTAATTATTTTTTGTTCGCCTTTAGTGCCCGCAACATATTGCACAGGTGTCTGATTTGTGGAACTTCTAAATCTGAAATTTCCTCTTCCTCCTATACCTCCACGGGCTATTAAAAACTCTTTCCCATCTTCATTCATATCAGCCACCAATATTTCTCTGTCGTCTTTTACCTCGTAAACTAAAGTCCCCAGGGGAACTGAAATTTTGTAGTCACTTCCGGACGCTCCGTACATTTTTAATTTGCCTCCGGGTTCTCCGTCCTGAGCCGCAAACAGTTCTTTTGCCCTAAAATCCCTCAGGGTTGCCATGTTTCTGTCTGCTACAAAATACACACTTCCGCCGTCACCGCCATCGCCACCATCAGGACCGCCCTTAGGCTTCCCTTTTTCTCTAAAAAAGGACACTTTACCGTCCCCGCCATTCCCGGCCCTAAGTTTTATTTTTACCAAATCAATCATAATAATTACTGAGTAAAGTTTAGTGGATTTTGGGCAACTCCATTATATTTGACCATAAAATGAACGTGGGGACCTGTAGATCTACCCGTATTTCCCATCAAACCTATTACTTCACCCCTCGACACTTTCTGCCCGTAGCTTACATCTATTCGACTCATATGACCATAAACTGTTTCGTAACCCCCTCCGTGGTCAATTCTCACATGTAAACCTAAACCAAACGGATCCCATCCTGCCCTTACCACCGTCCCTGAAGTACATGATAATAAGGGAGGCATACCCATGTTATGAGGTTTAGCTATATCTACGCCGTTATGATACCAACTGTAATACTGCGTAATAATTCTAACCGTTGACGGCCACGCACAAAATCCTCTGTCTGCATCCGGAGAGGATGCTGAACCGGTGGAAGGTGCCCCCGAATATACTGCTACAACAGGAACAACTTTCGGAACCTTACCGCCCGGAATAACGAGCTCCGTGCCCAGAGCTAAGCTGGAAGTATCCAAAAGGTAGTTAAAGTCAGCAATAGCCTGCGCAGGAACATCATATTTTGTAGCGATGGTTGAAAGAGTGTCTCCTCTTTCTACAGTGTGTATAAGACCGGCAACAGGGGGAATAATTATTTCCTGTCCGATTTTTAAAATTGAACTATCCGACAAATTATTCACATATTTAATGGCGTCTGTAGAAATCTTAAATTTATTTCCTATGCTAAAAAGAGTGTCTCCTGCCTCAACAAAGTATGAAAAAGGTTCTGTGTGTCTTCTCTCTTCGGGCACAGTTGTGACTGCCATTTCTTTCTTAGGTATTATGTCGCTTGAAGTAGCTAAATAGTCCGCCTTAACCTGTTGGCTGGAAATAAAATCATAACTGCTTAATACTTCGCCGATTGTAAAAACTCCTAAAGAAACTGCTACTACGGTCACAAAAGCAAGGGGTCTTCCAAGCTTTCCCCGTGACCAAATTAGTTTTTTCACAATGAAAGCTTTTGCAACAAAAGGCAAACGGATTACAAAAACCAGGATAGTTCCCAAAAAATACATCAAATCAATAAATTTGTCCCAAATATACTCCAACAGGGAACGGAAAAATTCCGCCCATATATTCATAAACTGTTCGAATTTATTCTTCCCCTGCGGCCTAAATCCCTCAAAACTCAGCTGGAAAAAACGTTTGGACGCCGGGCGTTTTATAGTAAATACCATTGTTTTACTTCCTAAAAAAGGACTCTACCGATTTTACCAATACCTTAGTATTACGGCAAACCCGACTGTCTGCATATAAAATATTTTCGCGGAAGTATTAGGCTCCTGTGTGGAGAGTTTCCAGGAAATCTTTGTTCGTCTTGGTCTTCTTCAACCTATCTATCACAAGGTCTGTCGCATCTCTGTCTTCAAGAAGATCAACCATCCTTCTAAGTCTGAAAACCTTTTCTAATGTAGGAGCATCGAACAACTGCTCTTCATGTCTTGTACCGCTAGACTTTATATCTATTGCCGGAAAAATTCTTCTTTCGGACAAAGTCCTGTCGAGTCTAAGTTCCATATTACCTGTACCTTTAAACTCCTCGAAAATGACGTCGTCCATCCTGGATCCGGTCTCAACCAAAGCAGTGGCAATAATAGTTAAACTACCGTTTTCCTCAAAATTTCTGGCAGCTCCGAAAAAGTGTTTTGCAGGATACAAAGCTGCGGGATCAAAACCTCCGGTCAATGTTCTACCCGAAGGAGGGGCAACCATGTTATAAGCACGAGCTAGCCTTGTTATAGAATCCATGAGAATTACAACATCCTTACCTCTTTCTGCAAGCCTCTTACCTCTTTCCAAACAAAGCTCGGAAACTCTGGTCTGCTCTTCCGCTCTTTCATCGAAATTACTGGCATAAACCTCACCTTTTACGTTACGACTGAAGTGTGTTACTTCTTCGGGTCTTTCACCTATAAGAGCAACCATAAGAACAATATCCGGATAGTTTGTTGTAATACCGTTGGCGATGTCCATTAATAAAAAGGTTTTTCCTGCTTTCGGAGGAGCGACGAGCATAGCCCTCTGCCCCCTTCCTATAGGAGCTATAAGATCTATCAGTCTCGTTGAAATCACGTCTTTTGTTGTTTCGAGTTTTAACCAATCGTTAGGAAAAACCGGCGTAAGTTCGGTGAAATGAGGTCTCTTTCTCGCATTTTCAGGCTCTATTCCCTCGACGGATTCTATCCTTAGTAAAGACAGGTATCTTTCACCCTCCTTTGGGGGACGGGCAAAACCCTTAATCATATCGCCTTTTCTTAGGTTGAAACGTTTAATTTGTGAGTGACTTATATATACATCACGGGGTAAATCCGATTCTACTTTCTCCCTTTGTCTAATAACGCCGTAATCATTCAATATCTCCAGCATTCCCTCAATCGGAACGCTGTCCCCGTTACTTCCCTGCTCATCCGGCTGGGACGAGGCTTTATGAGAGTACGAATATATTGTTGTCGCGGAACTTTGGTTGTTTGTGTTAGACACACCCTCACCCTGGGTAGCATCGGATACCTGAGGTGTTACATTCTGCTCTTTTGTCTCAGAAGGTTTTCTCGAGTACCCTCTTGAGGATGAAGAACGAGCAACATTATTATTCAAATTACTATTTTTACTTGCATCTACAGTTTTTTTAATTGGCATATTTAGTTGTTGAAAATTGAAAATTTATACATCAATCTGTTTAAGGCACTTGCCTAAAGCCGGGAGATAGCCACTGCCCCGTGCTACCTCCCGACTCTAAACCTCATCTTGATCAAAGTGACTTGATAAGTTCCGCCTTCACAACAAGTCTTTTATCGTAGGTCGACCTGCCCTGCAACCAGACACCGCCACAAGTTATTAAAGTCAATTCGGATTTATCTTCCTTGCTCTCCAATACTTTTAATCTATCGGGATCATTGATATCTACAAGAAAAGAATCGACGACCTGGTATGCGTGAAGCCGCCCGAGACTGTCTTCTAAAAGAACTGTATCACCTACAGTTACGTTTTTCAACTGGTAAAAAGCTGCAGGTCTGCCTAAATTATCGTCAAAATGAGCGTTGATTATTACATTTCCCTTTTCACTCGGTTTTGAACTTTTTCTATACCACCCAGCTTCAGACCACTTTTTTGGGGTATCTAAAAAACCATCGTCCGTCAGCCCTAACTCGATAATCGGAGCGCTTATATTTCTGTCTTTGATTGTGATTTTTACTGGAGGAACCGGGTAAATCTCCGCCAATGATTCAAAAACCGAAGTCTGCTCTGAAACCTGCTCATCGACCACCTGATCATTTTGTTTTTTATCGTTAAAAAGTCGCACAGCATAAAAAGCTGCGACGGCAACCACTAAAAGAGCGGACAATATTAAAATTAGTTTTGTTTTTTTCGGTGAATTCATAAAAATTTAGGCAAGGAACAGAATGGTCGAGTAAGTAAAACCCAAACCCAACCATTCTGCCCCCTGCCCAAAAGCAAAGGGCAAACGGGGATCTTTCACAGGCCGCGCCCGTGAAAGATTTACTGTTTCTTTCTAATCAAAGATCCCACTAACACAAGACCGATTCCAGCTAAAGCCGTGTAGGAGATAGCTCCTGTTTTAGGTAATTCTTTAGGCTCACCTTCACCGTAACATACAGTAGCTGTGTCGGAACCCTCAAATTCGCCATCCCACTCAACCTTGGCTTTGTTAACCACACATTTATCAAAATCGCCGTCTCTGTCGAATTCATCCTCTTCGATCATGGCTTCAATAACAAATGTCTTGGTTTCACCGGGCTCAAAATCGTCCCAGTACTCGGTCAAGCCCGAACCCCCTACTCTGTAGAGCTCATCAGGTAAGTAGTCGGTCATTTTCATATCATCAAAGTCGATGTCTATATCGTCGTCAGAAAGATTTTTAATCTTAATTCTGAACTCTATTACATCGTCTTCGTCAACATCGGTGACTTTGGTTTCCCAATCGTCATCGCCTTCTATCCTTACTTTCTTCTCAATGCTGAACCTCTTGTTGATTATGCAGGTTTCTCCACCCCCATAATTTGTCTCGCAATCGGCAAGGGCCTTGTCGCTTGACAATAAGAACAAGACGGCTACAACGGCAAGAGAAGCTATTAAATTGTAACCTTTGTTTATCATATAATTTCAAACAACAAAACCCATACCCCTAAGGATGATGCGGATATGCTTTTTTGTTGATTTGGCAGGGAATTTAGTACTCTTAGACCAGCCTCCCAAAGACCAATCGTGCAGGCATTTTAGACCAAAATGCCCGTTTTGTCAACACTATGGGGTTTAAGAATTGGGGTATCCGTTGGGGTACTTTTCGAACCACGCTACCAAATTACGAACCCCGTCTTCTAAAGTTGTTACAGGAGACCATCCCAGTAATTGTGCTGCTTTGTCATAATTTGCGTAAACCTCGGAATACTCTCCCGAACGCGCCTCTCCCTTAGCCCTATCAATCTTAGCTCCTGTTACCTTTTCAACAATGTCGATAATTTCGTAAACCGAGTAACCCTTTCCTGTACCCAAATTTACAATCTCACCCGATTTTCCTGACTGTAAATAACCGACAGCTTTAAAATGAGCATCAGCCAAATCGTTTACATCGACATAATCTCTTACCGGTGTGCCGTCTTTTGTCGGAAAATTAGTCGCACAGGTGACTTTAAAAGATTCTATTCCTAAAGCCCCTTTTACGGCATTAGGAACCAAGTGTGTGGAAGGGTTTGAGCTATACCCGATATCAAGATCGGGATCTGCGCCGAATACGTTAAAGTATCTAAAAATCAGGTGCTTTACTCCGAAAATTTCCGAATACCACTTTAAAGCTTTTTCCACCATAAGCTTGGATTCGCTATAAGGATTAGTCGGGCTTACAGGATGGTTCTCATCTAAAGGAACGTATTTAGAGTTGCCGTAAACCGCGCATGTGGAAGAAAAAACAATATTCGAAATTCCACAATCTTTCATGCATTCAAGTAAGTTAACAGTGCCGGATAAATTATTTATAAAATACTTTCTCGGGTTGGTCATTGATTCCGAAACAACCAAAGCTCCTGCAAAATGAAGCACCGTAGAAACATCCGCGAAAGAGTTTGTTGAAAATACTTTTCTAAGTGCATCTATATCCGATAAATCGACCTCCTCTACTTCCAGATTCCCGTATTTCTTAAGATTCTCCAACGCCTGCCTGAAACCGGTTGAAAAGTTATCAAAAACACAAACGTCGTAGCCTTCCTTCAACAACCTTTTTACTGCGTGGCTTCCTATGTAACCCGCTCCCCCGGTAACAATGACTTTTCCGCTACTAATATTTGTCATAAATTGTCACTACCTTCTTTTTGACCTTGCCTAAATTTTACGGCGTAAATTGATACGGGAGCCAATGCGAACAAGCCCAAATACTCCAACAGTTCCGGCCAAAAAACAAATTTAACCGAGTTCGCATCTTTATCTGCATCTAAAACCCAACCGTTCGACCAATTATTTACAGTAATGTGTTCTGCTTTACAGGGAGTTAGACCGCAAAGTGCTACCCAACCTTTTTCATAGGCCTCATTAAGTACAATTAAATTCTTGTTCTGACTTTCGGGCAAAACGTGAAAGCTACGAAGATATGAATAAGGTACGGGGTACATTCTTATAGACTCAAGCTGATTTTCCGTATAATCGTTACCGAAAATTAAATTCGAAAAATTAACCGTATACCCAGTTCTTTCACCCATAGGAGGTATCAAATAATAATGATTTTCCATAATCGAGCTCTTCGGCAACTCCACGTACAAGTCGCATCTTTTAGAATATTCGTTTGTCAGACAAACTCTTAGAGGAGCGCCGGCAATATTTCTTGCCCTTATTTCAAGAAGATAGCCTGTATTCTGCGGAAGGTACGGGAAAGGAAAAGAATCGCACACGGCATGATTTGCGGAAGAGTATGTAAAAACACCGGGAACAGAAGAAATGATAGGAATTTCATCCTGGTTTTTCAACACATTACAGTATCTATGGTAATGATCCATAGTAACAACGCTTCCCCCGAAAGACATGTTTCCGTCAATTTTGTAGGGCTCTGATATGAAAGGTGTTAAAACCTCATCTTTTTCTAAAATGATAGGAAAAGAAACGTCTTCAAATACCGAAAATATTTTTACGTTTTTAAATGTTGTGGAAACAGGATTGTTGTTACCCAAAGCGTTTGAATTAAAACGAAGATAGTAATCTTTAACATCGTCCTTTAAAACAAAGGTATGAGAACCGTCTCTGTAAAAATTCTCACAAAGACCTGATTTATCGCTGAAAATACATATTGAGTGGGGATTTTCCGGCTCTATGTCGGCCTTTATAACATACGGATACAGAGTACTCCCGTCTATGCTACCGTCGGCAACTAAATTCGTAAAAGGTAGCGTCAAACAAGCTTTGAGACCACTTCCCGTAAGCACAAACCCGTTCTCAACTCTGCTAACCTCGTAGGAACTCATTCCGTATAAATCGCTACAGGGCTCAAGCTGACCGGAGTAACCGCCCGGGAAAACCGGATTTTCTTTCATTACAAATATTTTCACGTAGTTCTCTCCTCCTAGGTTGTAGTAAAAACTTACCTCCTTTTTCCCGGTCTCTTCTGCATCAAAAAACAATCCTCTATGATCGCCGTTTAGATTTACTACAATAGGCCCTATCCCGACATTAGCAATGACCTGATTCCAAAGTATCTTTCCTGAGGCGACGTGGTTTATTGTCAAACTAAAACCGTCCTCTTCGGACAATCTTTCAAATGAAGCTGTAAGAGGAATTCGGGCCAAGCTTTTATCCGTTCCCTCAGCACCTATCAACATTTCTGTTCCCGTAATAAATTTCGGATTTATAAAAATGAGGTCGTCCTGCTTCTGTATGTGCTCGCTTTTTACCGTTTCATCGGTTTTTGTTATTCCCACATAAGGAAAGGCCACATCTCCCCCGCCAACATAGGGCTTGTAGAAAGAATACAAAGTATCTTGCGGTTCTTTATAAACTATATCGCCCGCACGGAAAAAAGAATCATAATTTTCAACTCTTGAAAAAGGCACCGGGGGGCTATACTCATAAACATAAAGCCCGCTGCCGAAATCCTGAATTAATCGAATAGAATCCATTTGTTCGAAAAGTGCTTTTATTTCAGGGTAAAACAACTGTTTACTGTCTGCCGCCGGTATAATTATCGACTCGTCTAAAATCAACCACCTGATTTTGAATTTATCTAAAACATCGGTTAAAAGCTCCGGATCCTCGGTGTAAACAGCGTATGACATTTCTCTGTAATACTGTTCGTTTATCAAATTCCATCTATCGAACTCTCGGTTCAGTAAAGGTTGTTTTATTCCAAACCACAAAAAGCCGGCTCCCTGATAACCAAGACGTGTTGCCGAATCCCAGTCGTAATACATCCAACCCCAAAAACTATGCACAGGAAAATCGGCCACCCTTCCATAACCGTCCTGTTCATCAAAAAACTTAAACATTTCAAAATATCTATCGGGAATATTTACCCTCATCGACCTGCTTATTAAATTCCCCGAAAAAGCAGGGAGCATAAAATAAATGTTAAGGGCGGTTGCAACTGTAAAAATTACCCCATGAACAAAATGAGGAAGAAGTATCTTCTTAGTAATACGATAGAAAAGACTGGTATACCAACTAAGCGCATATCCGAAAAACACCGCGTAAGCAAACATTAAACCTATCGAGAACTTGGTAAATGGAAAGCGGAACGCCTCCTTAAACAAAGGTACGGTGTCCTGCAAAAGAATAAAAAGACCGCCGAAAGGAGGATTTACGTTAAACAGAAAAAATATGCCCACGGCAAAAAACATGAATGATCCGAAAGCAAACTTCTCTCTCCTTATAATAGAAACAACAACTCCCAAACATACGAAGGCAAACAATCCATATCCGATGTACAAAACTCCCGGATTTTCAAGGTGTTTTACCCACTCATCCATTAATTCCCCGTACTGAGCCCCGCCTGTATGCTCTCCCCAACTGAACAAAAAACTTCTTAATATGGCAACATCCTCAGTCTCCCCGTATCTTTTATTTGCCAAAAACGCCTCATTTGAGAATAATCCGTGAATTTTCGACATATTGACCTCTCCCCCGTGGTTAAGAGCAAAGTAAAAATTGGGTAAAAGCCAAAACAAGTTTGCTACCACCGTGTAAAGCATTATGAGTACGGTTCTTTTTATGTACTGCGGATTCCAGGAAAGTTTTTGTGAAAGGTCGGAAAGCAAAATGATTACAAAATAGGAAATAAAGTAAATCATGAATGCAAAAAACAACGTACTTGTGTGTGCCTGGGATGTTCCGAACAACGTAAAAAGGAAAAAAGCCACCAAATACTTACGTTTTCCGGTCTGATAGAACAAAGAAGAAGACCACATGTACCAGCCTAAAAGGCCAAAATGAGTCAAAAACATCTCCAAAGGAACGTAAAAATGCTGAAGAGTTCCGAGGTTTAATAAATAAAAAAGTGCCCCGGAAAAAGCACCTATATTAATCGATGAAATCCTAAACTTTCTGAGCAAGACATCTTTTAAAAAGAAGTAAACACCGAAAGGCCCGAGAAAAAGCATTAAAAATGCGTAAGCGTACCTGACAAATTTGAGACCGAAAACCAGATTTAAAAGGCTATACACAATCATTCTGGGGATTTCGGAGGCATGGGCTTGGGATGCAACCGCTCCTAATCCTTGATGCTCTTGCCACACGCCACCCAGTATACGTTGCCAGTACAACGACAGGTTAAATTCGGGGTGAAGGGTGTCCCAGCCTGTTAAAAACGTACCGGGTGTGTAATTTTTAACGCAAATAATACAAATTATTATGAAGAGCAATGTTGGGTAGAAGTTTAAATTAACTCTAAAACATTTGAATAAGTTGAACTGCACCTTTTAAGTATAGGTTGATATGAGGTTTTGAGCAATTGAAAAAGCTGTGGGTAGTGCGGTTGCCGGGGGGGGGGTGAGGGATGAGGCAAAAAAAAACGGTACCGAGATATGGATTTTGTCCAATTTATCTCGATACCGTTACGTAAGCATCAGTTTTTGCACACAAGCGGTAAGTAGATTGTAACTAAATCGCTACTTACGTTTGCAGACCACTGTTGCAATGTTTGATCCCCATACCATGCGGAAACTAAGATGTTTTCGCCCGGAACGGGTTTGACGGTTTCTACTTGACTAACGACCTCGACAACTCCATCGGAGTCTGAAACTACCGTAAGTTGCCAATAGCCGTCTTCGTTCCATGTGTAGGAACCAGTGCCCTTTACTATTACCGGTTCAGCTGACAGCACTGCAATCTCAATGTTTACAGACAACTGCGGAGCGGTGAACACGGTAACTACAACATCAAACGGGTTTCGTGTTGTTATTTCTAAATCAACCCCATCAGAAGCCCCGTACCAACTCTCCACGGTGTTTATGCCACCGCTTAAAGAAAACGGGTACTCGCCGGTGCTGACAACAGCTTCCCAACTTTGAGGTGCTTGATCCCCATACCATGCGGACACGAAGATGTTTTCACCAGGAATGCTATTTACACCTTCTACGTGAACCACAATCTCCGCAATACCATCGGCATCAGTTACCACATCGAGCTCCCAATAACCGGAGTTATTCCACAAGTACGAACCGGTTCCCCTTGTGATTAAGGGACTGTCTTCCTTTTCCAAACCGATTCTAACTTGTACGGAAAATCCTGGAGCGGTGCTAACAGTAGCCACGACATCAAAAGGATTTTTTGTCGTAACATTCAACACGACACCGTCAGAAGCCCCGTACCAACTCTCTACGGTGTTTATGCCGCCGCTTAAAGAAAATGGGTATTCGCCGGTGCTGACAACAGCTTCCCATTGCTGGGGAGAGGCGTCACCACACTGAGCTTTTACCACTACCTGTCTTCCCGGTAAGGGTGCTGTGGTCAAATGCAATACAATCTCAACCACACCGCTGGAATCGGCATTAACAATCAGATGCCAATAACCACCATCTTCATCTTCATTCCAAGAAAAAGACCCCTCACCTCTTCCGATCACAGGATCGGTTTCTTCTTGCGCAGTGTATATCTGCACATCAACCTGTGTTCCTGGTTCGGTATAAACCGTTGGCACAACATCAAACGAGGCAGCTGTAACTATCTCGAGATCACTCTCGTTAACAGCACTGTACCAACTTTCTAAGGTGTTTATCCCACCCTCCAACACAAAGGTCGTAGCACTAGCTACCCCACTGGGAAAAACCACCAGTGACAACATAAAAGTCAGCACAATAAAAGCTGATTTTGCTTTCATTTCTACTCTCCTTTTCTCTATATTTGATTTTTAAAAGTGGCCGTATTTTAAGCCAAAACCCCTGTTTTGTCAACACTATAGGATTTGCGCGAAACGGGGGGGGGGGTTGCAAAAAAGAAACCCGGTAGTTATATCTCTTTAGAGAAATAGCACCGGGTTGTTTTGTATCACACTAAATCACTTTAAAGTGATACTTCAAAAATCCCATAAAAATTACGGGGTTTTTGTTTGCCAGGCCTTACCTGGCTTTGTTGCTTCTGTTGGCTGAACAGTAGGTGTGGGGGGACATTCCGTAGGATCAAGAGTTGGTTCAGTTGTAGGTGTAACTAAAGGCGGTTCGGGCAAAACACAAGTACCGTTTTCGGTATTGTTAACCGTAACTCCGCCATTTTCGTCTACAAAGACACAAAGTGGATCCTTGTACATGCCTTCAACCAAACCATCGATCATTTCCTGCGGAGGATAAAACCCTCCCGTGTAGTGACATCCCCATGTATTCTGAAGAGGCACTCCGAAGAGTGCAAAGCTACTTCGGGCTATCACCAACACCAACTCTCCTTCGGCGTTAAATGGGTACTCATCTTGGGTAATTTTCGGAAGCAAACTGGTCGCATCCGATGTCAACCAAAATCCCCCACCGGGAACCACATCCACCCATTTGTAATGGCCGCAGTTAAGGTAATAGTCCTCCGACTCAGCCTCGGCCGACTGAACAACAAAAACGACCGCGATCAAAATAATGACCGTCACAACGAACCATAAAATCTTAGGTTCCTTCATCAGTAAGTACTCCTTTCACTTCTTTCTATAGGATAGATTTTATGGTGGGAATTCTATTACAACCTTCGAAATATGTCAAAACTATGGGATAAACAACAGCGCGGGAAAAGATTTTATTCGATATCGGCAAGGGGCAAAAAACAAACTGCATTGCCATCATAACAAATAAAGAAATCCCAAAGCTGATTAAAATCTTTAATTACTTGCGTTCTTGAAGTGACCTCAATCTGTATAAGGTCCTGCAAAGGAATTGAAACATTGCCCTTCTCACCGTTTAATATCGCAGATTCCCATCTCCACCCATTGTAAGCGTAGGCTACGTAAACTGGATCGGTAAAATCCGTCAAGTAAACTTCCACCGAGTCGTTATGAAGAACAACCTCTACCGCCCCATCAAGTGCAGTAAAAGGTGAAAAATAATTTTTAGGGCCCAACCGTCCTGAAAAATAATAATAGGTGTCAAAGGAACCACTCAAAAGCTCGTCGTATTTACTGTCCCTGATAAAATGCTGATCAAAGTAGCGCCAGCCGTGCAATTCCTTAATGTTCATTTCCCTTTCGGGTAGCTCAATTTTAACCTTGTCAACGCCCTCTAAACCCAACCGTAGCTGATTTCCCCCACCTTCAGGATAGTTTGTATCAACGACCTCTCCATCCTGCTTATACAATCGAATATTAAAAGTTTTTCTCGGATAAGCTTCGCGGTCCAAAATCAAATTGTTTCCCATATAAACTTTAACGTGTTCCTGCGAAAGCGTGGGATTACTGTAATTCAGGTAGTCACTTCTTCTGAATAAATAAAGAGTATTCCCATCCGGCAATTCGAACGATTTTACAAGTTCAAATTCAGAATGATCGCCCTCTAAAAAGAAAGACACCAACTGTCTTAATACAGCAATATTTCTAAGTCCCGGAGGACCCGGATCTTCCGGTATAAGTGCGAAATCCATCGTGGAAAGATAATCTGCCAACTCCTCTTCACTTAAAGCGTCCGGCCTGTTATACGGGATCTGAGTGCTCATCTCGTAGAATCGGTTTTCTAACATGTACATTTCAAAAGACGCGATAGAATAAAACCTGTTGTCTGATACTTCCAATACTCTGTATTTTCCGTGAATGTTGGGCTCGGCTTCGGCCAACGAATTAATGGTTGTTACAATCTCCTCCCCTCTCCAGTCCTTACCGTTATAAGCATAAGAGAAAGGCTCCGCCACCCAAGTCATTCTGTAACCCGGCCCTGCAAAAAGTGTTGATATAAAATGCAGATTGTTCGGTAATGTCTGATATTGGTTGAAAGAGAAAAAGAAATAATAAAAAAGCAAATATATTGAATAGGACACCGCACCAATATTTGGTATCTTTTTGCTTGATCTTAAAGTAAAAAAGCTCGCTATACTAAAAGCTATAAGGGGAGTAAGAGGAAGTATGTATCTCAAGTCTTTGTTTTGGATAAGAGTAAGTACTACATAAGGCACGAGAGTAGACCAAAGAACATACTTACCCAAAGGTTTTTTCGTTCTGAAAAGGAAAATCATAGATACAAAGAAAAGAATCATTGAGATTATTCCTATCTGATGTGTGGTAGAAAGTTTGATGTAGTGGAAAAAGCTTTCAAAGCTTAAAACTTCTGCCGGATCGCCGGCGTCGGCCGTTGAAGAAACCCTGACATTTTCGACTATGGTTTTAAAATTTACTGCATACCAAGGCACTGCAATAACCAAAACGATAATTGCGCCCATGACAATATTCGTCCACCTGCTTCTATCGTGCAAAACCTTAGCTTTAAAAGGCGAATAAAAAACGTGGTAAACGAACGGAAACGCCAAAAAGATAAAGGCGTACCATTTTGTAAGTTGCGCAAAAGATAGAAGTATAAAAAATAGCACCGAATGGTACTTACTGATAAGACCACGAGATTTAATTAAATGGTAAAAGGCGCCGAGCAATAGCGCACAAAGCGGAACGTCAAGATGATACTGTCTGCTCTGCTCCCAAACCTGCGGAAACAAAGAAAATATAAGTACGGTCAGAACTGCGGTTTTCTTGTTTCCTGTTACTTCCTTGATTAAAAGATACAAATAAATCTGGGCGATAATTAAAAAAATCGTCCCCATCATAAGTGCAAGTTCGTAGTTTCTGCCTAGAGTGAGAAAAACGATACTACCGAGAAAATGAAGAAAAGGCGGATAGTAAGTAGAGACTCTTATCATTGAAATCAAATTTGCGTGGCCGCCCAAAAACTCGGGAACTCTATCAGCGAATATGTAAGAAAGAACTATGTGACCTGCACTATCCCATGTGGGGGGAGCCGTATTTAAAGTCTGCCAAACAATGTTGAAAATAAAATGGAAAAGGATTATTAGCGTAAGTACAACGACATATTTATCGGAAAAGGTTTTTCTTAATTGGGCTGAAAGCTTTGTACTTTGCACTATTAATATGTTAGCACGACGTGGGAATTCTTTTAAAGGATTTTGATACGTGGGTATAGATTTTCGATTTTCGGCAAAAAAGAAGGCCGAAGTAAACAGAATTGATCTGCGTTACGACGGCCTTTCCTTAAGATGCGGGACTTGACTACTTAGAATACTCACTGCCATCTGAAAGAATGGCAAAGAAAATTGATTTGCCTTGTGCTTTCTTCCATTCGGCGAGTTTTTGTTTTAGTACTTCATCGATATCTTCGTCTTCCGGGATGATGAATTTTTCAGCCCAGACGTTGAAGTGACCGCTCTGCTCATTCCAACCTGTGGTTAAACTAATAGTTTCAGGCTGGTCGGTAATGAAAGCGGCAACAAAACCTTGTTTAAAGGTTTTTTCGATGTTACCGAATTTCACAACTCCCGGATCTGAAGAAATCAAAACCAAATAGAGGGGGTTATCATCCTTTGTCAGGATACCCTGCCAATTGGTTTTGTCCTCAGAAGGGATCATTACGGCGGATGCTTCAGGATCTTTCCAATCTTTAATGATTAGTGATCCGGCCCCAACCTGTGAGACTGTCATAATAACAGTGTTTTCTCCGGCTGAAGTCTGTGGTAACTGATCGGGAAAGAGTGGGCCATTTACGGCGTTAAGATCTACAGCATCGGAAAATTTCATTTTAGAAACTTTTCCGCTCAGATCGACGCTAAACCCAAGATCCTTACCCTGTTCTTCGATCCATTCGGATAGAAGACGTTGCTGAATTTCCTCTATATCGAGGGTATCGGCAACAACAAACATCTCAGACCAGACATTGTAGTGCCGATCCTTTGGATCCTCAGCACTACCATTCCAATCGGTAGTTACATCAATTGACAGCGGTTCTGATGTTATAAAAACACCAACATAACCTTTGTCAAAAACGTAATCCATACCTTGGAAATTTACAACACCCTTGTCGCTTGAAATAGCGACTAAGTACAGGGGGCTGCCCTCTTTCTCGTGAATATCTTCCCATCCTAAATCTTTCGTAATGGGAATGCTCACGACACCGGCTTGTTCGTTGTTCCAATCCTTGATTATTTCTGCGCCACCGCCAACTTGACGAATGGTGTGAACAATCTCAGCCTTACGCGTGGTTTGTTGTTCCACAACCGGCTGCTCGACCGTCACGACAGAAACCTGTTCTTGCTGGGCTTCCTTCTCCTTAGAGATCAACGTCATTAAGACATCAAAATCTTCGCGGAGAGTTGCGAACATTTCGGTCAGGCTTGTAACTTGAGCTTTAATTTCGGCTGTACCAGCCTCAATCGCAGCATCAACCTCCTCCTGTGTTATAACAGGAGTCTGGGCCTGAACCTTTTCGGGTTTGTTACCGAAAATTCCGACGGCGGCGATCACCAAAATGGCGATGGCCACGACGGCAACAACATAGGACCAAGGTCCCTTCTCAACGAAAAACTTTTTAATAGCCATTTCAACCTCCTATAGTTAGGGCGGCTATGCCCCTTTTTCTGATTTATTTTTTTGATAACATTCGGGTCCCACACCCCTCCTGCACACATCGGTACCCTACCCTAGATATGAACAAAAGGGGTGCAAGATCCCGGAACGGAATAACAATAAAGTTGAACCGTCCTTACCAAAAAATCTTCTTATAGAAGGTTTCCCACATCTTGTCAAAGTGCTTACCGATTAAAATACCGGTACGCTACAGTTTTTAAACTGCTCATCTGTATACACAGGTACACAAATCAACAGTCCAATAAATACAAGTATTCCGGAAAATGCTTAGTTATAAGTACCGCAGGTCTCCTTCCAGAATACCCGGCATACTAACAGAATAAGGCGTTTTTGTCAAGACTATGGGGCAAAACGCGCGACGACTACCGAACCGATTTTTAGAATATAAGGTCTGCAATATCAGGCTCAATGAGCAGATAAATACAGACCTTTTTGGGTTTATACCAGAAACGCATCCTCTTCGTCCTCGGGCTCGCTTGTAAGCTCGCTTTCGGAAACGGGCTCGGCGGATGCTGTTTCAGGATTTTTTTCAGTTTCTTCGGCTTTGTTATCAACCTTAGTGGTATCTACCGTAGAAACCCTATCAATGCGCTTTTTGTCGCGCGATTTGCGAATAAAAGCACCTACGAACAAACCTATTCCCTGAAAAATCAGGAAATCGATCCTCCAAATCTTTGCTGCAAACTGCGGGTCGGCAGAAAAGCCCAAGAGAATGTACAGGGTATAAATTACCATTAAGACGATTGACCATCTTAATGTAATTACATAGCCTATCAACGCCGCGACAAGAAACTGCAAGACCATATCCCACTCTCCTTTTTTATTTCAGAATACACACAGTATAACAAACACTATAAGATATGTCTATCAAACGAGGGGCGTAGAAATAACAAAAAAATATTAACGACAGTTAGAGTATTAAACCTTCATCTGAGTAAGTAAAACTATACAAAAACGCAATCATAAAAATTTCGAAAAACCTTACCCTATAATCAAC
The DNA here is from genome assembly GCA_938004185.1 of uncultured candidate division WWE3 bacterium. Lineage (GTDB taxonomy): Bacteria > Patescibacteriota > WWE3 > UBA101185 > UBA10185 > UBA8498. The sequence continues at coordinate 65,856 of CALKWN010000176.1, read as the reverse complement.
CTACATCAACACCTTTTTTAACGACTCCTCTACCAGCTCACCAAGTGTCAGATCATTTTGTATGGCATGCACCTGAGCAAGTTTTTTTAAAGTTCTATCCAAAAGAATTGTAGTTTTTACTTTATCTTTTTTTGTAACTTCTGCCATTTTTGCCTCCAATCTCTCTCCAAATTGAATATCCACAAAAAATTTAGTTATCCACACCCTATTTTTAACTTATAGGGTATATACATAATTAGATCTTACATATAAATGTATATCAGTATGTACTTACATAACAGCAATACGCGTAAGAATTTGATCCACTACTTCCTGCACCCACGAAAAATACCGTGGTTAAGACCAATATCCATCGCTTGTTAATAGAAAAAAAAGTTATAGAGTGATATAAATCATGCTTCGGCTGCTCTGAAGCATGGACTTATTGCAATCCTAGATTGCAAAAACAAGCTTCGATAAAAAACACTCTGCGGTCGCCGCTTTTTATGTCGCTTCTGGTGGAGTGTTTTTTTATTCCCTACTCTTCCAATAAATATGTATGGGACGGTTTTTGTTTATTCCGAATCCGCTGCCGTAATATCGCTATTTAACTTTGAAAATATAATTCGTCCGGCTGAAGACTGGATTATTTTTGACACGATCGCCTCTACTTCGTACCCTACAAGATGCTTTGCCCCCTCTACAACAATCATTGTCCCGTCGGGAAGATAACCTACTCCCTGCTCTTTTTCCTTACCTTCCTGCTGGATTTTAATCCTAATGGGTTCGCCCGGAAGCATTATTGTTTTAAGGCCGTTAATCAAATCGTTGAGATTGAGAGTTTTTACACCGGCGACCTGCGCAACCTTATTCAAGTTAAAGTCCATGGTCATAAGCTTGATCTTGTGCTCTTTAGCAAAAGAAACTAGTTTGGCGTCCACGCCCTTTCCATTAACCTTTACTTCGGGAATAATTACTTTTGTGTGTTTTTTCAGCTCTTTTGCAATGTCCAGACCACGTCGCCCCCGCTGTCTTTTCAATTTATCTTTACTGTCGGCTATTGTTTGAAGCTCGTCCAATACTGCCTGAAGAACTATCAGCCTGTTGTCCACAAATCCCGTCTTTACGATGTCCAAGACACGTCCATCGACTAAAACAGAAGTATCTAAAAGAACTGAATTATCCAACTCATTTCTTCTTTTGTTCTGCTCCTCCTCATTTTTTTTCTTTTGTTTTTCTCTTCTGGCTTCCTGAATCTTTTTGGACTGCTGTTCCCAAAAATCCACTACAATATCGTGTACTACTTTGTTTATGGTTGCCTCTACCCAATATCTCGCGCTTATTATAAAAAGAGGGAAAATGTAAAAACCTATTAATGCCGCGGCTGCAGATATAAGTGTTTCCCAAACAGTGTGATAACCCCAAAACGGTAATTCCGTAAAAAAAGCTGTTCTTGATAGATTGAAGCCAAGGATAAAGAAAATGACCGCAAAGGCAACACGGGCGATTATGTTAAATTCCCTAAGCTGCGGTATTCCCTTTTGTTTTCTTTGTTCGTTGTCCACTATCTTGATTGTATCTTATGGTCATTGCTTCCGATACTGCCTTGTTTAAACTTCTAACTGTAAGCGGCGATATGATTTTTTCAAATCCGAGTTTTTTTGCCTCCTTAGCTCTTTTTTCGGCATGAGACACCCTTCTAACCTCGCCGTTCAAACCTACTTCGCCATATACTACACTTTTCTCCTTTATGGGCAAGTCTTTGACGGATGAGATAACGGCAAGACAAACTGCCAAATCTGCCGCGTACTCACTAACTTTAAAACCTCCTGCGACATTTAAGTAAATATCGTGCCCGCTCAAATCTATTCCTGTCCTTTTCTCTATTGTTGCAACCAAAACCTGTAAGCGGTTTGCATTAAAGCCACTTGCCGTTCTCCGAGGGTAGCCAAAACTCGTTCTAACGGTTAACGCCTGGATTTCGAATAATAATGGTCTGTAACCTTCCATTACTACAGTCACGCATGAACCTGAGGTGCCGCCCACGTGCTCTTCAAGAAATAACTCTGAGGGATTATTTACCTCCTGCATACCTTTTTCCTGCATTTCGAATATCCCTACCTCCGAAACCGGTCCGAAGCGGTTCTTGCTCGTTCTGAGCATCCTGAACATGTGCTGGGGATCGCCCTCGAGATACAAAATGGTATCTACGATGTGCTCTAATACTTTGGGTCCGGCGACTACCCCCTCTTTATTCACATGACCTATCAAAACTACCGGCACACCGGTACGTTTAGCCGCCATTGTAATAAGCTGGGTGCATCCCCTAACCTGAGGAAGAGACCCAGAAATACCGGCAATTTCTTCGGAATAAACCGTTTGAACCGAATCTACTATGACTAAAGAAACTTCCTCCATATTTTCCATTGCCGAAATGATCTGCTCTACTCCGGACTCCTGCAACATATACAAATTTTCCGCCTTGTATCCCATTCGTTCGGTTCTAAGTTTTATTTGATCTGCACTTTCTTCTCCGGCAATATATAAAATTTTTTTTGGGATTAGATTCTTTGCCAAGTCAGTCAGAAGAGTGCTCTTCCCGATTCCGGGCTCTCCTGCTAAAAGAACCACTTGTCCTGGAACGAAACCCCCTCCCAATACTCTGTCGAATTCGGATATTCCGGAAGAGAGGCGTTTTACGTTTTTTGCCGATACTTTTGACAGCTGCACCGGAGAGGAAAAAGATGTTTTACCCGATCCCGATGCAGACTTGTGACCTTTACTTACAGCAACAACATCTTCAACAAATGTATTCCATTCATTGCATTGCGGGCATTGCCCGACCCAGTGGGAAGATTGATAATCGCAATTTTTGCAAGTGTATATGGTCTTGATCTTCGGCATGTCTTTATCTTAGCAATTTCTGGCTTTTTTAGCTTTTACCGAAATTACGATTTTTCCGTCCGACATAGAGGCACACAAAGAAAGTGGCCGCTTTTCATGGTGTAGCAAGTACTCGGCTAAAGTATCGATAAGCTCTTTTTCGAGCGTTCTTCTTAAAGCCCTGGCACCATATTCTGCTGAACTGCCTTTATCCAGCAGGTATTCCTTCACTTCTTTTGAAACCCCGAGAGAAATATTTTGCGTTTTCAGCGTGATATTAACTTCCTTTATCAGTAATTCCAATACTTTGAGCTGATTTTCTTTCTGCAATCGCTTGAAAATTATAATTTCATCGAATCTGTTGAGAAGTTCGGGTTTTAAAATCTTCTTTAAATTATTTCTAAGTCTTCCTTCCGCTGACTTATCGCTTATGGCTTTTTCCTCAAACCCGATCTCGTTATTATGCAATATCTCGGTACCAAGATTGCTAGTTAATATGACAACCGCTCGCGAAAAATCAAATGTAGTTCCCTTTGCATCAACAAGCTCCCCCTCCTCCATTATCTGGAGCAGGATGTTTAAAACATCTGGGTGGGCTTTTTCTATTTCATCGAACAAAACCACGCTTTCGGGTTTGGACTCGATCTTAGAGGTCAGTTCTCCACCTTCACCGTAACCCACGTACCCGGGGGGAGCACCTACCAATCTAGCAACATTATGCTTCTCCGAGAAGTCACTCATGTCCAATCTTATTAGAGATTTCGAGCCATAGAAAAGATCTGCAATTACTTTTGCCATTTCGGTTTTACCTACGCCGGTCGGGCCCAAAAACAAAAAGTTTCCTACCGGTCTCTTTCTCGATCTAAGACCTAAACGAGATCTAACTAAGCTTTTTGCAACAAGATTTACGGCGTCCTCTTGACCGATAATTCGTGCTCTAATCTTTTCAGACAAAAGAGAAAGATTCTTCAACCCCGCTGTATCTTCGTCCAAATCCCGGTCTTCACGAAATACTGAAACCGCTTCATTTACGTCGTCTGCGGTCATTTTTAGTCTTTTCTCTGAAATAAAGATTTTTTCCTCTTTAGAAGACAGTTTTTGATCGTATCCCTTAATCTTCTTTCTCAAATGTAAAGCTTTCTCGTACCTTCCTTCATCCAAAGTGGATTGAAGCTGCAGCATCACATCATATCGTTTGTCGACTAGATCCTTATAACTGTCGGGAATTCGGCTTTTTTTCAAAATTACGTAAGTGCAGCAGTGATCCATGAGGTCGACACCCTTTTGAGGGAATTTGTCCTCGCTATCGAGTTCCTTCGCCCTTTTGTAAATAAGGTTAACCATGTTTTTTGTTATATCTACGTTGTGAAATTCACTTAAATAAAGAGCGGTACTTTCAAGAATTTTCTGCGTTTCTTTTTCTGTGGGTTCAATTACTTCAACCGTACCGAAATCCTCAAGAATATGCTCATTATCGGTGGAGAGTTTCTCAAATAATGTAGAGGACATTGTGGCGATTATTTTTATATCGGTGCTATCAAGAGCTGACTTAAACATTGTGTAGAAAATGGGTAAGGAAAACCCCGTAGCCGTAGCAAAAAATGAATTTTGAAAGTTTTTAATAAATAAAATTACTCTGTTTAGAGATCTTAACTCGTCAGATAGCTGTGCCAAGCCGGTCTCTACCCCACTCTTGTTTAAAAGGCTGGTCATAAAAGCCAGCATGTCAAATTCTATGACCTGGTAACCGACTAATGCCGGAGGCACATCCAAAGAAGATATATTTCTGGCTAACAGTTCAACCAGCGCTCTCTTTCCCACCCCGGGATCCCCTAATATCAAAACGTCAGGTGTGTTTTTCAAAAGTAAAGAAGCAACAAGGCTCTCGTACACCGTCCTGTAAACTAAGGGCTTGTCCATGTTTTTGATGGTTTTTTGATTTAAGTTTTCGCCGAAAGTATCGAGGATCGGAGTCTTTTTATTTTTATCGATAGACCTTACGGTATTAGGAAAAACACTTAGTTTTATAAGTTCGAAACGAAGCCTTCCAAAATCAGGAGAGTCCGCCATTTTGAACAGCGCGAGCATTAAGTGTTCGGTTCCCACGTACATGTGTTCGAAATTTGCCGCCTGCACAAAAGCTTCTCTCGTAAGGTTGTTTAGCGAAAGCATTTTTCTTTTATTTAAAGTGTAATTGCCTAGTCCTTGAACAATAGTATTACCCATTCCTCCCTCTTCTACCACAGCTGCAAGAACCTTAGCACTGGATACACTCTCCTTTTCGGGGAGTTTCAACAACACTGTTTTAGCTCTTTGTGTAAGTCTATCTAATAGCATGTGTCAAAAATCCCCTGCTTTAGGAGCAGGGGACCTATTTTCCTTAAAAACTTTATTACTCCTGTGAACGGGTGCTTAACGCAAGTTTTTGATTCGTTCCATCAACCTGAATTACTATCGCTTCTACTTCATCGCCCTCTTTTAACGGAGATGCCGCTTCGGAAATATGGACGAGTCCGTCCAAACCCTTCTCTATCGTAACAAAGGCTCCGAACGGAACTACCTTGCTAACAACACCTTTAACTTTAGTTCCAACTGCATACCTTTCCTCCACTGTTTCCCACGGATTAGGCATTAAGCGTTTAACGCTTAATGCCAGTTTTTTGCTCTGATCATCTATACCAAGAACCATAACTTGAACCGTCTGACCCACTGAAAAATAAGACGAGGGGTTGTTTACCTTCTCCCAAGCAATCTCACTTATATGTACAAGGCCCTCTACTCCATCCAGATCAATGAACACACCGAAAGGCATGATACCCGTTACAATACCCTCTAAAGTCGTTCCCGGATCAATTTCCTGCAATCTTTTTTCTCTGCTCTCGTCACTGTATGTGCTCAAAGCGTCTTTTTCAGATAAAACAAACCTGTTTTTTGTGGGATCAAGCTCTATGACTTTAACCTTTATCACTTTACCGGCAAGGCTTTTTAACGATTCCTTCAACTCAGCCTCACTTCCGGCTGCAAATTTCGCAATATCATTAGCGAAATGGCTTCTATCTAAATGTGAAAGGGGTATAAAACCTCTAAGACCGAGGCAATCGCACAAAAGACCACCTTTGTTATATTCAATAATTGTAGCTTCGAGGATTGAACCGTCGGCAAGGGCGTCTTCCGCGCCTTTCCACTTCTTATCTTTCTCGGCTTTTCTTAAAGATAAAACTACGTAGCCCTGCTGATTTTCGGCCTGCACAACCTTAGCTAAAATCGTATCTCCAAGTTTTAGGTGTTTAAAAGACTCATCAGCCTCGGATAGCTCCGATCCTGACACAACACCCTCCGATTTTGAGCCTACGTCAAGCAAAACCTCACTATGAGAAACACTTACTACAATACCCTCTACCAACTCGCCCGGTCTAAGATCTTTCATCTGCAGATCTTTGTCGGTTAAAAGCTTAGCCATAGCCGACCCCGGTTTATGAACCTTTGATGATTTTGACATGTTTGGGTTATTTGCTTTTTGGGCTTCTCCAAGGAAACCCTCTCAAGCAAAAACCTCCTTTCTTCCCGCTCTTTTGAGGGGAACGGGGTGATTATAACCTGATTTTGCAGGGAAATCCAGATGTTATTAATAATCTCCCCGGTGTCCTATACATTTAACAAAATAGGTTTGTTATTAAAGCACGGTTCGGTATAAAATAACTTTAATGCCTATTAAAAAATTCAGTAAAGAACAAGCTGAAAAAATCCTCGAAGAATTTACCAAAATTCAAAAAATTAGACAGGACTCTTTGGAGATTTTAAAAAGAATTGACGAAAAAGTCGGGAAAAACAAAATTGAAAAATTTAAGAAAAAGCTGGAGGAATTAACGGAATGAGCGAGCCTAATATAACCGATGTTCAAGATCAGGTTTTAGACAGTATAGCTGATAGCAGAACGCAGGAGAATACCGATCAGCAACAAGAGAAGGTTGAGGATGGTTCTGAAAAGCAAGACAACCCCGAAACTTTATTAAATGACGAATTAAAAGCGGCAGAAACTCTTAACAGCGTTGTGAAAGATTCCGCTGAAAATGCTAGGGATCATGCACACATCGATGAGGAGCTTAAAGAACTGGACGCAAACTCTGAGGTATTGGCAAACATTCCCAGAGGAGAAATATTTGAACCCGAAGATCCGGACTACTACGAGCAAGAAAAAGTACAGCTAGAAGAAGATAGAAAAAGAGCGGCAGCAAGAGCTGCTACAGAACCCCCCGAAACTCAAAATACCGAAGTAACTGAGGGGGCAACAAGTAGTACGGACGACTGGCTCGACAATGAGGGCGGAAAAGAGAGCGGTTCTGATAGTTCGACTGTGACAAATGAGATTTTTGAATCCGATGGGAAGTCCGATAACAAACAAGAACCGGAAACTGTCGAAGACACGGCTGAAATACAACAAAATTCAGACTCTCAAAACAGCGTAGTTTCAAGTATTACCGAAGAAACCGAAACTGACGAGGTAGAAAAAGCGCCCGATACAGATAATCCGGGTACTGAACAAGTTTCTTCACAAGAGGAACAAACGCCGAATAGCAACGAACCAATAACTGAGAACGTTGATACGGCAATGGAAGAAAACGATGAAATCACCGCTCTTGGGGGTGAGACAAAAACAGAATCAAATGAAGAAGAACAAATCCCAAGTAAACGTGATTTTGACTACTACCTAAGACTCAAATCTATGGCTGAAAAATACAATAAAAGGGTTTCAGACACTAGGAGGAAGTGGGCAAGGGAAGAAAACAGAAAAAGGGCTGAAGATGCGGAAAACAGGATAAAGGAACATACAGGTGGGAAAAATTGGGAAGAATTGTATCCGGACCAAGTAAAAAGTGCTGAAGAAAGACGAGCAGCAAGGCAGGAAAATGAAAGAAAACAAAGGGAGGTAGAAGATAGACTGAAAAAAGAGGCAGAAGAAAAAAGACGCCAAGAAGAAGAGAAAAAACATAGTGATGAGAAGGTAAACGAAGAACAAAAAGAACCGAAAATAGATCCCTCACAAACTAAAGAAGCAGATGATAAAAACTTAAACGAAAGCGGACAAGAAGAAGCTGAGGAAAATAAACACGATAACGAAAAGCTTTCCGAATCGGAAAAACAATTGGAGGCTATAACAAAACTTGTAGAAAGCAACAAAGAACAGATGGAAAAACTGGAAGCCAGAATGAACGCTATTGAAGAGAGATTGAGTAAACTTGCAGAAAAAATTGAGGCGACAACAAAAACTCCGCAGCAAAATGAAAGCGAAAACGTAGCTGTACCGGAACAAGAACAAAAACCAAATGCTGTCGAAAACCTTCCGAGTATTGACATAAAGGGACTTTCGGAAGAAGCGGCAGACTGGAAATTAAAGGAGGCGGCATTAAAAAATAAACTCTACGCTGCAAACGCAGCTTGGTCGAACGACTCTTCCCCATCCAACTACGACAAGTATGTTGAAGCATACGACAAACTTGCAAGGCACAATACAAATGCTTGGCACAATGACAAATTAACAAAAGAGGGCGTATACAAACCTTACGAAGTAACAAGACTCCGGCCGGAAGTCGGATCGGTAGATCGCTCAATAACCATTTCGGGAAATCTTGTATACAACACCATCAAACCCGATAAAATCAAGCCCGAGGAACTAAACGATATTGCCAGAACCTTGATGTGGGAAAGACAAAAAAATCCGGCCGTTGTGGACTTTCAATTCGCCAAAGGATTTAGAGTAAATCTATGGCAAATGCGACCTGAAACCAGACAATTGATAGAAAAAAAGGTTATCGAGCTTGGAGGAAATAACTACGATAATATAAGAACAAACACTGGAACGGAGGCAGATTCTACTCAAAAACTGCCCGAAACGTACAAAGAGGCTTATGAACAGTTGATAAAAACTCAGGAAATAATCGAAAAAAGTAAAGAAGAGCTGGAAAAACAAAAAAAGAACTTCAATCTAACATTGGGGATAGTTGATACTTTATACGGCAACGGTAATAAAAACGAATATATTTTCGAGGATTTGTCGAAATACGATATGACTAAAGAAGAAGCAGTAGAGTATTTGAAGAGTCTTAGAAATGCCGGTTTCTACACAGGCCAGGACAAGAATACCGGCAAGTATTTTGTGCGCAAGAGATACTAATTAAAGTTCACAACTACCCAACGTCTGAGCTTTCTTTCACATGAGATTTATTTCACAAACGAACTTAAATTTTTAAATGAAGGCTTTGGGAGAAAAACAAAACCCCGGCGACGACCTTAGAACGATGCTATAGTGCGAAGCGCTATGGCTCGAACGAGGGAGGAGCGGAAACTAAGAAACTCAGTACAAACGAACTAAATTTAAAAATAAAAGCTTTGGGAGAAAAACAAAACCCCGGCGACGACCTATCTTCCCAAACATTCTGTTCAGTATTTTCGGCGCTGGTAGTCTTAACTTCTCTGTTCGGAATGGGAAGAGGTGTTACCCTACCGCTATCATCACCGGGGTTTTATCCCCAAATAATTAAATTTGGTTGTCAAAAGCTCGGATTAGGGCGCAAACATAAACTGCCCTATCCAATAAAGCTCACTGAAAACCAAACAGAAAGTCAGATAATCACAAATACTCAATGTTTAAGATATTTTTCACGGATTTCTCCGCGAATTAGTGAAAAGTTGCCACTCACCTTATAAATAAAGTGTGTGTCGGTTATTCACGTGAAGTGAAAATAAAGACGCACAAATATTAGTACTGCTCGGCTGAACACATTGCTGTGCTTACACCTACAGCCTATCAACCTGGTAATCTCCCAGGAATTGTGTCCGCTTAAAGCGGAACGGCTTTAATCTCGAGGTTTGCTTCGTGCTTAGATGCTTTCAGCACTTATCAAGTCAAAACGTAGCTACCCAGCAATGCCCTTGGCAGGACAACTGGTACACTAGAGGTTCTGTCATTCCGGTCCTCTCGTACTAGGAATGAGTCCTCTCAAAGCCAAACGCTCGTTGTGGAAAGAGACCGAACTGTCTCACGACGTTCTTAACCCATCTAACGCGCCACTTTAACCGGCGAACAGCCGGACCCTTGGAACCTGCTCCAGCTCCAGGATGTGACGAGACGACATCGAGGTGCCAAACCTTGCCGCCGCTATGGACGCTCGGGCAAGATCAGCCTGTTATCCCCGGGGTAACTTTTATCCGTTAAGTTCCGGGCCTACCACTAGGCACACGGAAGATCACTAAGCCCTACTTTCGTATCTGCTCGACTTGTATGTCTTGCAGTCAAGCTCTCATATACCTTTACGCTTACGGCGCCATTTCCATCGGCGCTAAGAGAACCTTTGGGCTCCTGCGTTATCCTTTAGCAGGAATCAGCCCCAGATAAACTGCCTGCCAGGCATTGTCCTTCACGCCGGTAAGGCGTGATAGTTAGGCTCTCAGAGCCAAAAGAGAGGTGTTTCATTGGCGATTCATATAAATATGGATCTCCCTCCTACGCTACACATTTAACACCGATTACCAATACCAAGCTACAGTAAAGCTCCACGGGGTCTTTTTGTCCAACAACGAGTAACCGGCATCTTCACCGGTAGTTCAATTTCACCGAGCTCGTGATTAAGAGAGTGCTCAAGTCGTTACGCCTTTCGTGCGGGTCGGAACTTACCCGACAAGGGATTACGCTTGTATTCTTCGCTCACATTTCTGCGAGTTTTGGATCGTTCTTCCCTTTTGAATCGATCCCTGCATGTCGCCATGCAGACGCCACTATCTCTTCTTCTGGGTTACCAGAAGCCTGACGTATAGTGTGTGGGGATTCTAAAAATTTTGGGCGTATCTTTCGGTTCATTTTCATTGCCAAGTTGGCAATTTTATATAAACCCGATACATCAAGGTGTTCTTTGTTTTTGATCTTATCCATTACCTCGCAAAACAGTGCAAAATCCTTTTTCTTGTCAGACCTCAAAGAAGTTTGAGTAAAAAACGGAATTATTACGTTTTGCAAATCACGAATAGACCTAACACAATATCTGTAAAGATCTTCATGATGGTTGTCATGTCTTCTATTAAGATAGACACTTCCACAACCGAAGAAATCCTTAAACAAATACAGAACATCCTTGCTACGTGCTCCCTGAGTAATAATAAATTCAGGAAACACCTGCCAGCCGGTTTTACTGGTTGGATTTTTTAAGATGCTAACTGTGAATGCACCTTCCCCATCTGTAAAACCAACTAACCACCCTTCAATTCTTAGTCTTTCCTGCTGATTGTCCGCACTTGAATCATTTTCACTATCCATACCCGAATATTATACGAATATGTTTAGTAGACCAAGATACTTTTATCTAATTAAATTAGATACACCGCGTCCTCATTAATCCTCATTAATAAGGCACGGACGGAGTTTCCAGCATATAGTCAAGTTGCGTTTGGGCACTTCCAAACGGGGTAGCTAATGCTACCCGCTATGGCGGCGCGTAAATTCACCATAGAACAGTTATAGTTACTGCTGCCGTTCACCCGGGCTTAAACCAAAAGCTCATTCCAACCTAAGTTGGAAATCACCCCCGGTCTTGACCTACGGGCACTGGGCAGGCGTCGGCCCCTATACATCCCATTACTGGTTTAGCAGAGACCTGTGTTTTTGTTAAACAGCCGCTTGAGCCATTTTTGTGCCCCCTACCTACTTCCCGCTTGCGCGGGCTCGTGGCAGGGCATCCTTTTCCCGAAGTTACGGATGTAATTTGCCTAGTTCCTCAACCACGATTCGCTCGTTCGCCTTAGTATTCTCTACTCACCTACCTGTGTCGGTTTACGGTACGAATTCTGTAAGATCTCCCTAGAGAATTTTCTTGGAAGCTTGCGTGACACCAAATCATCCGCCTTGCGGCAGACTTTCCCTAAGCTCAACGTAGCGCCCGTGCGGATTTGCCTACACGAACTGTCTTACTTTTGGGACTCAAATCCTTAATGAGCTTGGTTCATCATGCTCCGTCCTCCCTTCGGTGATAACGTTCTTACAGAAGCGCAGGAATATTAACCTGCTATCCATCGGATACGCCTTTCGGCCTCTCCTTAGGGTCGGCTAACCCTCCGATGACTGACATAGCGGAGGAACCCTTGGGTTTTCGGCGGGGTGGGTTTTCACCACCCTCTCGTTACTCATGCCAGCATTCTCACTTGATGCCGCTCCAGCATCCCTCGCGGGTACACCTTCACAGCTGCATCAATGCTCCCCTACCACTTATCGTTAAAAACGGTAAATCCATAGCTTCGGTATTATGCTTGAGCCCCGTTAAATCGTCGGCGCGAAATCGTTCAACTAGTGAGCTGTTACGCTATCTTTAAAGGGTGGCTGCTTCTAAGCCAACCTCCTAGCTGTCTTAACGATCTCACTTCCTTGCCCACTAAGCATAATTTAGGGACCTTAGCTGATGGTCCGGGTTGTTTCCCTCTCGTGCCACGAGATTTCCCCGCAGCACTGACTCCTTGGAACACTTTGCGCATTCGGAGTTTGGTAGGAGTGGGTACACTTGCGCGCCCCATCCCCTTTCAGTATCTCTACCTCGCAAAGTTATATAACAAGGGCTATACCTAAATATATTTCGGGGAGAACCAGCTATTGCCAAGTTCGTTTAGCGTTTCACCCCTAACCACAGCTCATCCGAGCATTTTTCCTCATACAACGGTTCGGACCTTCACCCTGATTTCGCAGGGTTTCATCCTGGCCATGGTTAGCTCACCTGGCTTCGGGTCTAATACAATGGACTGGGCGCCCTATTAAGACTCGGTTTCCCTACGCCTCCGCCGCTGGTACGGCTTAAGCTTGCCCAAACGTATTAACTCGCTGGCTCATTCTTCAATAGGCACGGCATCACCCTTACGGGCTTTGCCAGCTTGTCTGCATACGGTTTCAGTATCTATTTCACTCCCCTAACAGGGGTTCTTTTCACCTTTCCCTCACGGTACTATGCGCTATCGGTGTCTTCATGTATTTAGCCTTACGACGTGGCCGTCGTTTATTCACACAGGGTTACACGTGTCCCGTGCTACTCAAGATCAACCCAAGAGATTCTTCCGTTTCGAATACGGGGCTGTTACCCTCTATGGCATAACTTTCCAGATAGCTTCTTCTACGGAAAAATTTTCTATAACTCTTTTATGATCAAACATTAGGGCTGTCTATACCCCCAATATATTTGTTCGAAGATTCAGACTGCCGGCCTAAGCCAGTAGTCTTTTCTAAGAACAAAATGGGTTTGGGCTGTTCCCCGTTCGCTCGCCGCTACTAGGAGAATACCTAAATTTGGTTTCTTTTCCTCCGGCTACTAAGTTGTTTCAGTTCGCCGAGTTCCCTCTAAATTACCTATAACCACTTGCGTGGCCTTCAGTAATTAGTAACCTCGCTTTATCAGCGGGCTGGGTTTCCCCATTCGGAAGTCCCCGAGTAATAACGTTTCGTAGCAACTCCTCGAGGCTTTTGGCAGCTTAGCACCTCCTTCATCGGCATGAAGACCCAAGGCATCCACCATATGCATTAGTATCTTTACTTACACTTACTTGACCGCAGTAAACTGCGATCGGCGAAACCGTCGGCTTGCGCCAACGGCGTCGATTAAATCGTAAAATTGAATCTTTGTTGATAAAAGACTTTCTGTTCAGTTTTCAAAGAGCTTTTTCAAAAAAACTGCTTCCTGTCCCCCACCTCAGTATGGTGGACCGTAGCGGAATCGAACCGCTGACCTCTACATTGCAAATGTAGCGCTCTAACCGACTGAGCTAACGGCCCTGAAGGATTGAAAGCTTAATTAGTTTATCCGAAGACAAACGCATTTTCAATACGCTTCAGAGTGACACACCTTATTCATAGTAAAAAGTTGGAAATTCAGAGCTTACTAACTTCCGTCTAGCGGAAGGAAGGTAAATTCCGTAATTAAGGCAAGAGTATTTTTAACACTATTTAGATGGGGTGTCAATAATATTAAATAAGGCAGTTGCAAGTTTTTCGGCATCGTGACGGATTAAACTTCTTTTAACTTTATCTGCCTTCGAATAAGCAATTTTTTTGTGGGAAAGAAGCTTTTGTCTGACTATCTTCGCTCCCCCATACTGATGTGCTTTTACGTCATCTTCAACCCAAACAGTACCGTCTATTGTGTAATAATAATCCAATAATTCCTTTGAAGGGCGTTCGGAATTTACCAAAATGTGATTGATATAAGAGCCTCCGAGATACTTTATGATCTCGTCCACATGTTTGGACAAAGGAAAGTCGTCAGTCTGCCCAGGGTGAGTCATAAGATTACTCACATAGATAATTTTGGCTTTAGTGAACTTCATAACTTCTTTCATACCCGACACTAATAAATTGGGGACTATGCTTGTATAAAGATCACCGGGACCGAGAATTATGTAATCCGCCCTTTCCAAAACCCGTTTTGCCTGAAGGTTCATAAGTGCCGAAGGTGAAAGATAGACCTCCACTATTGCGGGATGACCTTTTTGAACAGATTCAATGCAATGCTCCCCTTCAATTACCGAACCATCCGAATATTTTGCGCATAACGACACGGATGAAAATGTTATTGGATAAACACCACCACTTGTTTTTAAAAGTTCGGCCGCCAAAATAACCGCCTCCTGGTTAGAACCTGTAATTTTCTCTAACGCGGAAATGAAAATGTTGCCGAAATTGTGTCCGGCAAGATCACCAGTATCAAATCTGTAGGCAAAAAGTTTGCGCCACACATCGCGGGATTCGGAAAGAGCTACCAACGCTTGGCGCGCATCTCCCGGAGGTAAAACACCCAACTGGTCCCGGAGACGGCCGGTAGAACCTCCTGAATCCATCATCGTAACCACAGCATTTAAGTCTAGTGAGTATTCCCTTAAACCGGAAAGGGCGACAAAGGTTCCGGTGCCCCCTCCTATTACAACTACTGAAGGCCGGGTTTTTGTCATAAGTGAATTACATCATACTAGGGTTGGGATTGTGACGCAAAAGGAACGGGCTTTTAAGGCTCGGACATAGACTCGACATAGTCATTGTGCTAGAATTTGCACAGTTTCCGCGCCCTGTTCGTGAATGTTTGGGTGATTAGCTCAGTCGGTTAGAGCGCTTCTCTGATAAGGAAGAGGTCCCAGGTTCGATTCCTGGATCACCCACCATTAAATAGAAAATGCCCTGATAGGTAAGATATCAGAGCAAAAAAAAGTCTAGCAGCCGTCAAGCTCTTACCGCTTTCCATGTAAAATCTGCTTTAGACGCAAACCCAATCCCGAAAACAAAGAGATTGCGAAAGCAACCGCAATGAGTGGCCACGACCAAGGAGCCCAAGCATAAGCAGCATCCATCAACCAACCCGTCAACCATACACGTCTTCGAATAGGGTTTTTCTCCAACGACAAAGCCCATTTTAAATCTTCCCGTTCGATACGAACCCACTCTCTTACTTCTTTCTTAGGCGCCTTTTTTTCAATAAGAACCTTTACTACTCCGTGAGTTATCCAAACAAGATCGGAAGGCGGAAAAGAAAATCTTTTCATTTGCTTTCGCGCTTCCGTGCCCAAAAGATAGGCATTTTCATAATTTCCCTTTTTTAACTCAACAGAAAGTAAGTGTCTTTTAGTTCTTGCGATATCTCCGATATTTTCTGTCATTGAGGCAATCTTCAATGAATCGGAGTAATTCGCTTCAGCCTTATCTAACTCGTTTAAGTGCTCGTAACAAAGCCCGATGTGTCGCAAAGCGTTGGATATTTGCGAAGGTTTGTTAGCTTTTGCATGCGCCAAAGTGAAGATGGGGATAGCACCTAAAGGATCTCCCTTCTCCCTAATTTTCTCCCCTTCTAAAATCAACTCTTTGTACGTTTTTTCTGCCACCATTACCTCCTTCTCTAGTCTTCTTGCTCATCCCAATTTACTTCCGGAAACTTTCTTTCAATGAACCTGTAATACTTTTTCTTTAAAAAAAGCAACAGCACAACAACCAGTATGGCTAAAAACTCTTCTGAAGCTGTCATCACCCACTCCTTTCGATTCTTTCTCTTTTATTATTTTAAGTACTCCGAGGACAGAATAAGACATAATCTTCAAAAATGCAAAACATGAGTATTTAATAAAAACCACCTTCTATTTCTATATAAAAAAACAAAAACACCCCTAGCGGAGTGTTTGTTTGTATACCGAATTTGCTTTCAAGTGCTTAAAGGCAAGAAGAACAACCTTTACTTTGGAAGTTTAGGCTCTCTTCCAAACCCGCTCTGACTGCATAAGGCGTATGCAGTATTTTTTAACCCGATGTTTTAGAGCTAGTCCAACATCGAGTGCGTCTTGTCTTTTGACGGTCTTTCTTAACAGCTAGTGCTAAGTCAAGTTTCCGCCAATCAAAGATGCTTGTTCCTCCAAATGATTCGAACACCGTGCTAGGCACTTTGTTCTTTGAATCATAGAGAAAGAAACGTGTGTTTCTCCCTTAGAAAGGAGGTGATCCAGCCGCAGATTCCCCTACGGCTACCTTGTTACGACTTCACCCTCATCACTGATTCCACCGTGAGCCCACTAATGTGAGACTTCGGGTGGCCCCAGCTTTGCTGGCGTGACGGGCAGTGTGTGCAAGACCCGAGAACGTATTCACCGTAGTATAGCTGACCTACGATTACTAGCGATTCCGGCTTCATGGAGTCGAATTGCAGACTCCAATCCGAACTGGGGCCGGTTTTTTGGGATTAGCTCAGCCTCGCGGCTTTGCGACCCTTTGTGCCGACCATTGTAGCATGCTTCTAGCCCAAGGCGTAAGGGCAATACCGACTTGACGTCATCCCCACCTTCCTCCGCGTTGCCGCGGCAGTTCCGCTAGAGTGATACAACTAGCAGTAGGGGTTGCGCTCGTTAACCCACTTAAGGGTACGCCTCACGGTACGAGCTGACGACAGCCATGCAACACCTGTGTAAGCTCCGGACTGGATACCGGTCGTTCCCCTTTCGGTTCACTACTTCATACATGTCAAGCCTTGGTAAGGTTCTTGGGTTATCAGCCAATTGAAGAGCATGCTCCACCGCTTGTGCGGGTCCCCGCCAATTCCTTTGAGTTTTAATCTTGCGACCGTACTCCCCAGGCGGCCTGCTTAACGCGTTAGCTTCGACACCAAAAAATTCTGGCATCCAGCAGGCATAGTTTACAGCGTGGACTACACGGGTATCTAATCCGTTTCGCTCCCCACGCTTTCGTCTCTCAGCGTCAGGACAACCCCAGGTAGCTGGCTTCCCCCTTGGTGTTCCGTATGATATCAACGCATTTTACTGCTACACCATACGTTCCGCTACCCCCTAGTCGCCTCCTAGCCAAACAGTATTGAAAGCCTTTCCTCGGTTGAGCCGAGGTATTTGACCCCCAACTTGATTGGCCGCCTACAGAACTCTTTACGCCCAGTAAGACCGGGTAATGCTTGCACCCTACGTGTGACCGCTGCTGCTGGCACGTAGTTAGCCGGTGCTTATAACGAGGTTTACAACCCGAAGGCCGTCATCCCTCACGCGGTGTCGCTCCGTCAGACTTTCGTCCATTGCGGAAGATTCCCGATTGCTGCCTCCCGTAGGAGTAAGGCCCGTGTCTCAGTGCCCTTCTGGCTGGTCATGCGCTAACACCAGCTACCCGTCATAGGCTTGGTGAGCATTTACCTCACCAACTACCTGATAGGCCGCAGGCTCATCCCCAAGCGCATTGCTGCTTTGAAGTTTCCTTCACATAAGGAATTACTCCCTCTTTCGAGGGGCTATGCCTTACTTAGGGGTAGATTCCCACGTGTTACTCAGCCGTTCGCCACTATCTTGCATTGCTGCAGAATCGTTCGACTTGCATACCTTAGGCACACCGCTAGCATTCACCCTGAACCAGGATCAAATTCTTAGTTAAAAAAGGAATTTTGCGTTCTTCTTGCCTTAAAGTTCTTGAAAGCTCTTCGGATTTCAAAGTGCTAAGCAATAGTACAATATGTACTTTGCACGCGGAAGATAGAATACACTAGCTCCATACAAATATCAATATATTTCCGACTTGTCAACCGCCTTATATTGTTCTATAAAGTCACCATAAATAATCACCCAAAAGAAGGAGAGGTCAGAATGCTGTTTTTAGTGGTCTGTGAAAAAGTTAACTGTGAGTATGTTAACCACTTTGATAAAAGACCGTTGCATGGCGAAATTATCAGTGGTTGGTCGTTAAAAAACCCCGATCTCAAACATCGTGTAATAAGCGAAATGGGATGTTACGTAAAGGTGAAATACGCCGGGGCACAGTGGCATCCTCAATTCGGCGAACTTCCAAAAATTGAGTTGGTTCGGGTTGAGCAAAATGAATTAGCGGTAAGCTAAACAAAAACGATCTCCGCGGGTACAAAAAACCTTCGGAGATCTTCCTCTTTATTCAATAAAATTCACCTCAACTGAATCGGTTCCGAACAACTCAGATACAGTATCCGGTAAGGACGGTTTATCGTATATAGGTGAGCACGTTACTAAATCGAAATGAACCGCGTTATACTCCGGCCACGTATGAACTGTTAAATTGGAATTGGAAAGCACCAATACAAATGTATACCCCTTTCCCTTAAACTCCGTGACCTTGGTATCTACAACCTTTAATCTATGCCTCCTGCAAAGACCGTTTAACAAAGAAAGCATTTTATTTTTTCCGTGCAAAATTCCTGTCGAAACCCCCGTAGCTTTGAGCACCAAATGATCTACAAAAGGAAACTTCTCCTCTTTTCCCGTTTCATATGTGTAAATTTTTCTATTCTTAATAGAATTTTTTTGAATGACGGTTGAAGCAAGTGTTTGTAGTATGTACAAAGAACTTGTAGAACCTATCGACTCTGCCCCATCGTAACGGGCAAAGCTAGATATTTTATCTTCGATAAGAACGTTAGATCTATTCAGCATTTCCTGGGTTTTTAAAAACTTTTCTGGATTTCTAATACTGTTTCCATAGAAAAAGAAAATTTTTCTTCCGGTAGCACATCCTGCACCAACAAGTTCTAAAGCTCTATTTAAAAAAAGCTCAGCCCCATAGCGTGTGTACGGAGGATCGGTCATAACGTTATCAAACCTGCCTAAAAACTCGCCCCGCAAATCCTCTCTACAATCGTACTTTTCAATATGAACATTTTCATTACCCAATTCTATAGATTTGGCTTTTATAAAAGCTAATAATTCTTCGTCTATGTCAAAAACAGTCAGCTTTCTAAACCCGCCCTGTAGTAAAATTAAGGCTAGAGAAACCATATCGTCATCACCTAAAAGGGCTATGTTTTTTCCCGACACCTCGCCCTTCTCTATCATTAAACGGGCTTTTTTAATTGTTGTTTCAGGCAAAGCATAAAACTGGTCGTATTCTCTTGAAGCTTTTTTCTTATATTCCTTTCTAATATCTGAAAAGGTGTTGGTTGCCTGCAGATTTGCCTCAAAAAAATCCCCCATTGACCACAGGAACGGGTGCATTTCAACTGATTTAACCTCAGGCAAAAGCTTCTTCTCGTCATCGATAAAGGGCGACATGGACCTGATAAAAGCCACTACAGTCTCTTTTGGAAGACCCGTTTTTCTGATTATAACGCCGGCGTCTAAAAATACTCCGGATGACAATATTTTCAACAATCCTTCCAAATGCCCGTAAGACAGACCGGGGTTGTTTCTTTTCAGTTTTTCCAATATTTCCTGTTTGGTCACGAACCCATTATACAGCCTCGTACAAAATTCTAATCATTATGGAATGTCGACTATACAAAAACCGTCCTTTCCAAATTATATTTTTTCCATGTTCAGAGGAATTTATGTTTTTTTGCTCATTTTTCTCTTTTTACCTGTAACTAGGGCATCGGAATGGACCCTGTTTCCGACACCGTCATCAAAAATTCACTGCCTGGAAGTAGCGCCCGAAGGGGTTTTGGCAGGAGAGTTCGACGATCGGGCGTGGCTTTATCCTTACAATGGTATTTATTTATCAAGCAACGAAGGCCAGACCTGGCAAAAAATAGGGTTGGAAGGAAAGGGTGTAAAGAACATGAAGTATAAAGACGGGGTTCTTATGGCCTCGGCATTCTATACATCCTCTTCAGGACCGCGCGGGCTTTATTTAGGTCAATATCCCTACTCTTCGTGGCGAAAAGTCGGTCCTAATTACGAAGTGACCTCAACTAATAAATGCGGGGTGAAAATGTACATGGGCACGAAAATTAACGGGCTTCTCGTTTCTGAGGATGGCGGTGAAACCTGGGTTCAAAAAATCGGGACCGGGTGGGAAGGTCCCGAAATAATAACAATTTATTGTGACGAAAATATTGTACTTGCCTCGGGAAGATCCGCGGTTTTTTCAAGTACAGACAGCGGAGAAACATGGACCACGCTACCTTTCTTTAACAACAACACGATCTATTCTTTTACCAGGTACGCCGGGGGTTTGGCAGCATCCGGAGCAGCAGCCGACGGTATTTACATTTCACAAAACGGCGGTACGGAATGGAAATTGGTGAGAATTATCAATTACGATAGATCCAAATCAATTTTGGGAAACGGACAATATCTATATATAGGTGACGCAAACGATGTCGTGGTAAGTTTGGATTCAGGAAATGACGCTGCTGGAACCGGTTTAGATTTGTTAAACAACAGGGACGTGCTGAGCATGGCAATACACAGACCTGCCGGTTATAAAATTTTAGTGCTAAACTCCTCCGGTGTAATGTTTCAGAGGGATATTGACACCTTTTTATATGATCCCTTCCTATCTCCCCCATGGAACATTGAAAACGAAAATGAGCTTTTTGAAAAGATTAATTCTTACTTCGACCACAAATTCCCCCTGCTTGCCTACCCCTACTATCGTGAACCCACCGGCGACTCCTCTACAACTCTCAGATTTGACGGTATTTCGGGAAAGATACCTGAAATCTATTACAGCTCGCACAGTGGTACCGATTTCGATCTTTTATACGGAAACCCGGTTTTAGCTGCTGCAGGAGGAATAGCCGAGTATTACTACTGTAAAGACTGCGGACACTCGATAAAAATAAACCACGGTAATGGCTACCAAACCATATACATGCATTTACAGGAAGATACCCTGGTTAAAGGAAGCAACACAGCCCAAGTCAACGAAGGAGATTTCATCGGATATGTCGGTCTTACCGGGCGTACAACAGGGCCGCACCTTCATTTTGAGGTCGTAAAGGACACCGACGGAGATGGAAGTTTTTCCGATGAGTTTCCTCACGGACGCACGGATCCATACGGGTGGGATTATTCGAAAGCTTACGACCCATGGCCTTCTTTAAACTGGAGCGACGTTTTGGGAACACACACAGGAACAATAAGCAAAAACCTTTGGACCACCCTCTACCCCGGGCGCCAGGAAACACCCCTAAGACCGGGAAATACACTCACCATAGGAAACAAAGTGATCGAAATACTGGAAAACACCGGTGAAGATTTTTTAAATTTGGTTTATGAGTACGCCCCCGCTCCTGCTGAAGCACTAAAAACCGCGGGTTTGGAATTTATAAAAGGAACATCGTTCGTTCTTAACGCTGTGGATCAATTGGGAAATATTTACCCCTCCAATGCAAGGGTGCTAATAAGCATAAAGCTACCACCGGAAACTCTGCTTAAGTTCGTTCCGGAAACAATTAAAGTTTTAAGGTGGGCCGAAGAGACTTCTTCCTGGGTAGAAACGGTAGCCCAATTCAACAGTCTGTCAGGAACAGTCGAAAGTGTTATTGACCATTTCAGCTACTTTGCCCTTTTCGGCGAAAGAAATCCCGAAAATAACGTGCACACAGAACTATGTATTACTCCTGATCCTTACGACGGATACGTACCCTCCCCTCCTACTATTACATTAACCTCAACCGGTAGCCTGACTTTGATTTCGTTAAACGGTGGAGATACCTGGCAAACATATACAGAACCCGTTTTTGTATCTGAACCTGCCATGTACGACATAATGTACAAGTCAGCTGACACGAGCGGTTATTGGGAAGAAACAAACAGCTACGTGCTGACAGTGGGTCCCAATCTTATTACCTCTAAAATAAGGGTTAGCGGTACACTTTTTGTAACGGAACAGTCAGAAACGAAGCAATAAGAAGGCTAAAGTATTACCCCACCTCCCAAAACCTCACGATCCTTATAAAATACGGCACTCTGACCGGGGGCTACACCGAAAGCACCTTCGGCCAAATCTACCTTTAAACCGCCGTCGCGGCCCTTTTTAATAGAACAGGGTAATAATTTACCCAAATGTCTTATTCTTGTTTTTAAATCAACGTTATCACCGATTTTTACCGTTAAAAGCGGGTCTTCCTGAACCCAATGTATATCCCCGACTAAAAATTCCTTAACTAAGGTATCCTTTTGGGTCCCGATGACCAGGGTATTCGTTTCGGCATCTTTAGATACTACATACATAGGTTCGCCGAAATACTTGCTCAGCCTAAAGCCGTGTCTCTGACCAACTGTAAAAAACCAAACCCCATCATGATCACCCACCTCATTGCCCTCCTTGTCCAATACTTTTCCCGCGCGGGAATTTATTCTCCGACTAATAAATTCTTTTGTATCTACCTCACCTATAAAACAAATTCCCATGCTCTCGGGTCTTTTTGCTGAAGGAAGCTTTTTATTTTCGGCAATTTTTCTCACATCCTTTTTTAACATCTTGCTTAAAGGAAAAATAATGTACTCCAGCTGACTTTTATCAAGCCTGTACAAAAAATAGGATTGGTCTTTAGAATCGTCTTCGCCCATGAAAAGTCTTAACTTACCCCCAACACTTTCTATTCCGGCGTAGTGGCCTGTTGCAATACCGTCAAAATCATTCTCTTTAGCCCAGTCGTAAAACAAACCGAATTTTATCTCCTTATTGCACATAATGTCGGGATTCGGAGTTCTTCCCGCCTCGTATTCGGAATAGAAGTAGTCGATAACTTTCTTTTTGTATTCGGAAATAAAATCCAGTGTGATTAAAGGTATATCTAACGCCATCGCGGTTTGAACGGCGTAAACTCTGTTCTCATCGGCAGCACAACTGTCTTTTTTGTTATCCCAACACTGCATGTAAACACCTGTCACATCGTGTCCCTGCTGCTTTAGTAGCAAAGCGGCAACGGACGAGTCGACGCCTCCGCTCATACCTACAGCAATTTTTTTCTTATTTTCCGTTACGGACATATTTAGCATTATATTACTATGTGTGGGGATTTTTCGACTCGGGCACAAAAATGCTTAAACTCGGCATGTAGAAACAGAAACGTGCATTACATCAACTATCTCATTAATAATGTCTAAGGCTTCTTCATATCCCAGACGCCTGTAGTTATGGGGAAAATAGTGGAAAACTAAATTCCTTCCTCTTTTCCAAACATGCCACAATTTTCTGGACACGTCTTTTCCGCTTTTGGATTTACCGCACACTTTTTCAAAAACATTATTCTTCTCGTTAATGTAGTTCGGATTCAAAATTCGACCTATCCTTATGTCATCGCTGTAATACTCATCTTTTGTTATTAAATTGAGATCAGCAAAAAACTTCTTAAGAAAACCTTCGTAAGCCTTGGCGAAAGGAAAAACCAAAAAAGAATAATCGGATATTTCAGCTTCTTCATGGTACTGGTGAACAAAATTAAGAATTATTTCCCCGTCTTCTATTAAACCCTGAACTTCTTCAGACAAGTAACCCCAAAGTAGTGAATCCCTCTTAATAACTTCCATGTAATATATTTTAACTTAAAGAGGAATTATTAGGTACCCCGAAATTTCGCGATGAGTTAATCCGAAAAAATCGCAGCTTTAAAATAATCAAAATCAAAAGCCGCTACAGGAACCAAAAGTGCATAAACAGTCTCGCCGTTTTCAACAAACTCCTTAACCCTTACCCCACCGTGGTAGTCGGTATTTATGGTAAACACCCTCTGCATCGAGCCCCACCCCGGTTCAATAAAATATTTTATGTAGCTCAGCTCTCCCGACATGGGGCAACTCGTAAATGCCAGGTCGTGTTCGGAAACCACTCCTCCGCTTATAGTAGAGATATTTCTTCCGGAAAAAAGACTTTCTTCGCACTCTTTTAATCCCGTGCATCCGTATTGATGTAAATCCCAGTTACCCTGTGAAGAATTAACAATGATGTAAAAACCGTTTGAAAAACCTGTAGAAGTTGCTCCCTTTACGCTTTCCTCCTGACGCGAGACAGCAAAAAAGTAAGCGAATGGGGCAGCAATAAAAAAGGCTGCAATAATAAAAAATAGCGTTCCAAAACCTTTTCTCATAAAAATATAAACTCATAAATTAGTGGATACGTCAATAATTTTCGGCGGCCTGTATAATACAAACATGAAGCAACCAAAAATAGCTTTTGTACATGACTATCTTGTCCACCACGGAGGGGCCGAAAAGGTTCTGGAGGCGTTGCTTGAATCTTACCCCGACAGCCCGGTCTATACCGGGATATACAATCCGGAAAAACTTTCGGAAATAATAAATAACAGAAAAATAATCAGTCCTGAAAACGTCCTTTTCAAAAAATTTCCAAAATACATGAGTTTTTTAATGCCGTTGGTTTTTGAAAACTTCGACCTAAGGGAATACGACATTATAATTTCTGATTCTTCGGCCTGGTCTAAAGGAGTTATTACAAAACCCGAACAATTACACATAAGCTACATACACACACCCCCTAGATTTTTGTACAAGTATTCTGTTGAGAGCGCAAAAAGATCCGCATGGTACTTTAAGCCTTTTGTAAGCGTTATAGATTCATATATCAGAGTCTGGGATAAGCAGGCAGCTCAAAGACCTGATTATTTAGTAGCCAATTCGGAAGAAGTCCGTTCGAGAATTAAAAAATATTATGGAAGGGACGCCAAAGTTATTTACCCTCCCGTAGAAATGCCTGAAGAAATTGAACAAAGCGAAAGTAAAAACGAAAAACCCTTTTTCCTGATAATAGGACGGCTCGCTGCGTACAAAAATGTAGATCTTGTAATAAGGGCCTTTGAAAATATTTCTACAGAATTAAGAATAATCGGGACGGGACGGGAAGAAGAAAAACTTAAAAGTATTGCCGGACCAAATGTAAAGTTTTTAGGAAAAGTGAGCGATGCTGAAAAACATTCACTAATTAACGACTGTCTCGGAGTTATAAACGCAGTGGAAGATGAAGATTTCGGAATAGTACCTGTCGAGGCCATGGCTCACGGTAAACCTGTTCTTGCACACAAATCAGGAGGGCACTTGGAAACAATAAGGGAAGGAGAGACAGGTATATTTTTCAAAGACAAAGACATAAAAAATCTTGAAAACAAAATAAAGGAATTTGAAAAAGAGATTTACCAAAATAAATACAATCCGGTAAAAATTGCCGATTCCGTAAGAAAATTTTCCAAACAGCGTTTCCAAAGTGAAATTAAAGCTTTCATAGAAGAAAAGTGGGCGGAACACATCACCCGCAATGCCTGAACTACCTGAAACTCACACAATAGCGACACTTCTAAACAAAGCCCTTGCAAATAAAAAAATTTCTAAAGCCGGAGTTTCAAAGGAATACAAAACACTGCCCTCTAACGAGGTTTTCCTTAAAACACTCACCGGAAGAAAAATTTTATCGGTAAAAAGAATTGCAAAAAATATTGTATTTGAACTGGATAACGGAAATTTTCTTTTATTTCATCTAGCCATGACGGGGCGTCTTCTTCTTTGGGAAAACAAAAATATAAAAGAAAGGTGGGTGCGGGTGATTATTTATACCGAAGACGGAACTATTCTTACTTTCAGCGATATGAGAATGTTCGGCAAAGCGGCCGTACTCGGACCTAAACAAATTGAAGCACTAAAAAATAGGTATGGTCCGGAGCCTTTGGACGAGAAAACAAAAGTTGAGGAAATTATTCAAAAAATAAAGTCAAAAAGAACTAATATTAAAAACGCCCTGCTCGATCAAAACATAATATCGGGAATCGGAAATATTTACGCAAACGATGCGCTTTTTCTGGCAAAAATACATCCCCTAACAAAAACCTCCGATGTGTCGACAGATAAAATCTCCCAACTGTTCGAGACAATAAAAAAAGTGTTAACTGAGAGTATCGACCTGGGCGGAGCTACACTTAACGATAAAATGTATGTGGACCCGCTCGGAAACGAAGGAAAATACCAGGAAAGTTTTAAAATTTATTCGAAAAGCAACTGTCCCTCGTGCGGAACTAGTGTGGAATTTATAAAAATATCCGGAAGGGGAACTTATTTCTGCCCGTCATGTCAAAAATATGAAAATTTCTGAACTCAGGCTTATCGGTTTTCGAAATCATAAAAAAATAAAGCTGGATCTTGGACACGAAGTTATTCTTCTTACGGGTGAAAACGGTGCAGGAAAAACCAACATACTCGAGGCAATACATCTGCTTTCCACCGCTAAATCAATGAAAGCAAAATATGATAAGGACATAGTAAACTACACTTCTCCATTCTCATCAGCATCTGCCGATATTGAAAATTCCGACGGAACCTATGTGTTGGAAATACAAATTATCAAAGGGGAAGAATCAACTAACCTATCCTCGAAGAAAGCAAAAGTAAATAAGGTTGCAAAATCTCTTTCGGCTTTTTCCGGAATTTTTAACAGTGTTTTGTTTTCACCTGAAGATCTGAACATAATTACAGGAGCACCCTCGGAAAGAAGAAAATACATAGATTCTATACTCGTTCAAACCGACTCGGATTATAAAAAAAATTCTTCTGCATATATAAAAGCTTTAAGACAGAGAAATAAAATACTCGAAAAGATCTCCGAGGAAAATAGGGGCTACGATGAAATAGAATATTGGACAGAAAAATGTCTTCAGCACGGTACTTATATACAACTAAAAAGGGCGCGTCTTTTAGAATACTTTAATAAAAAAATTTCGGGAACCGTAGCAGAATTGAACGGAACAAATACATCGGTAGAAATAAAATACCTGATGAATGAGATTTCTCCGGATCGTTTAGAAAAACATAAATACAATGAGATTAAATCAAAAAACACTCTCGTAGGACCACATCGCGATGACTTTTGTGTGTTTCACAAAAACCACGAGTTGGCAGAATTTGGTTCCAGAGGAGAACAGAGAAGCGTGACCCTTGCACTTAAACTTTGTGAAATAAGCTTTATAGAAAATGAGAATGGCGAAAGACCCGTTCTTCTGCTTGATGACATCTTTTCCGAACTGGACGAAAAACACCGTAGTTCAATAAATAATATTGTCGACAAGCAACAAACAATAATTACAAGCGCAGAAAGTGCCTTTTTCCTTACAGATAAAAGAAATGTGCATCAAATAACGATTGGCTAAAAGTATTGTCACTTGCGGGAAATATGCGAAAATTATTTTGATGTTCTTTCCTGAATTTACGGTTACTCAAAAAATACTCAAAAATATTGGTGCTATTGAATATTCCCGCGCGGTTACCGACAACATAAAGATACTTCCTGCGTGGGAAAAACAGCTAAAAAGAGATGCACTTGTCTCAAGAGTTTTCTCACTACTTACATCGGAAGGCGTTGGTTGTGAAGAACAAGATGTAAAAGAAAATGTAGAAGGTTTGGCAAATTCAAAAATCACAGAGATTTCAAACGTTCATAACGCGTTAAATTGTGTAAAAGATGTTGGAAGAAAAAATGAGCTTGAAGAAATAGATCTCAAATATATTAATCAGGTACTTACACAAAAACTGGTACCTAAAACAAAACAGGGGGCTTACCGCACACTCAAAAAACCGGGTAAAACAGCACCGGAAGAAATACTGGCAAAAATAGTGATACTTTTTGATTGGCTAAACAGTTTAGATGCGAGAGAAAATCATCCTGTAATTACTGCCTCAATTGTGGAAGCTGAAATACTTAGAATGGAACCTTTCGAAATCTTTAATCGATCAACCGCCTCTATTGCATTTGATCTAGTACTTGAATCTTGCGGTTACGGACTAAAAGGACTCATAGAAGCCGACTCATATTTTATTAATTCACGAAAAGAGTTCGAAGAAACCATACTAGAAATAGAAAAAAATAATTTCGATTACACACCTTGGCTCGAATTTACAACCCACGGCCTTGCCGCCAAAACGTACAACTTGATGGAAAAAATAAAACTTCTTGAAAAAGACACCAAAGTTGCGAAGGCAACCGGCCGGGTAAAAGTAAGCGAGAGGCAGGAAAGAATTATTGAATACCTGCAGGATTACGGCCTCCTTCAAAACAAAGACTTCCCTTCCGTATTTCCCGACATATCAGAAGATACTGTATTAAGAGATCTCAAATCCCTGCTTGAAAAAGGAATTATCAAAAAATCGGGAAGCACTAAATCGTCAAGGTATGAACTGAGCAAGTGATAGAATAGACTCATGAAATTCAAAGAATTTGCCGAGTATCTTGAAAGGCTGGAATCTACACCAAAAAGATTAGAAATTACCGATATTCTCCGCGACCTGATAGATAAACTTGATCACGAAGAAACCCCGGAAGCAGTTTATCTTTCACTTGGATACCTAAAAGCTCCTTTTGAAAACAAGGTGTTTAACATGGCAGACAAGCTGGTGGTAAAAATTCTTCAATCACTTTCAGGAGAAAACATTTCGAATATGTACGCAGATATGGGGGATTTGGGATCGGTTGCAAAAACCGTATTAAATAAAAGCATCGATAAAAACTACTCAATAAGAGACACGTACGAAAAACTTTACGAAATAGCGTGTGTGGAAGGAACGGGGTCGGTCGATATAAAAATGAAAAAAACAGCATCTTTGCTAAACTCTGTGGACCCTCTTTCCGGTAAATACATTACAAGGATTATCCTAGGTACAACAAGACTTGGATTTACGGAACTTACAGTAGTTGCTGCTTTGGCTTTAATTACCGGTAACAAAAACAATACATCCGAAATCGAAAAGGTTTATAACGAACACCCGGATATAGGTCTAATAGCACAAAAAATTAAACGGGAAGGGCTCGCCGGACTGAAAAAAATTAAGATCGTGCCCGGCGTTCCGGTCTTATCTCAAAAAGCCCAAAGGGTCAGCGGGATGGAAGAAGCTTTCGAGCGCATACCAAAAGTGTGGGCGGAATTCAAATTTGACGGAACAAGAGTGCAACTGCATATGGATAGGAATGAAACAAAAAAGGGAGACACCGATCTTTTCGGAACATCGGGAAGTAATTTCTTAATTAAAACCTACACAAGAAATCTTGAAGAAACCACACATCAATACCCGGATATCGTTGCGGCGGCTTCAAAGCAAATAAAAGCTGATTCGGTAATACTTGACGGCGAGGCAATCGGGTACGACAAAGAAAGCGGAGAATTTTTGCCCTTTCAGGAAACCATACAAAGAAAGCGTAAACACGGCGTTGCGGAAGCAGCAAAAAACATTCCTTTAAAATATTTTGTTTTTGATATTCTCTTTTTGAATGGTAAATCATTAACAGATTTACCCCTACACGAAAGAAGAAAGGTTCTTAATAAAATAATTGCTGACGGCGATACTTTAGTAGTGGATGAGCATCTAGAAACGGAAAAATACGATAAGTTGGTTGAATATTTTGAAATTGCAAAGGAGCGTAGTCTAGAGGGATTGATAGTAAAAAATCCCGACGACCCTTATCAGGCTGGTGCCAGAAGTTATTCCTGGATAAAACTTAAAAAAGCCGATGAAAAACTTTTGGACGACTCAGTAGATTGCATTCTTTTAGGTTATTACCACGGAAAAGGTGTCCGTTCCAAATTCGGTATAGGAGGCTTTTTGGTCGGGATTAACGATACCGGTAACAGCGAAATAAAAACAGTTACAAAAGTAGGGACGGGTCTGACGGACGAAGAGTGGGTAAAGATAAAGAAAATGGCCGATAAGCATAAATCTAAACATCTGCCGAAAAACGTTCTTGTGGACAAAACTCTCGCACCCAACGTTGCGGTTGAACCGGTAATTGTTCTTGAGATAGGCGCCGATGAAATATCCGTTTCTCAAAATCACACTTCCGGGTACGCTTTAAGATTTCCAAGGCTTATAAAATTCAGAGAAGACAAAAGCGCGTCAGAAGCCACCACACTTGAAGAACTAAAACAAATGTTTAAAAAACAAAGAAAATAAATGGAAAAAGAAACAACAAACGAAAAAAATAATTTTTTTGAGCCCAAAGTAAAAGCCGCTTTTACTTATATAATTCCCCCCTTAAGCGGTTTGTATATTTTAATTACGGAAAAAGAAAATAAATTTGTCCGTTTTCATGGATACCAATCCATAATATTCAGCGTTGTTGCCTACGGCGTATATCTTTTCTCAAAAATTTCTTTTCCTACTCTTTTGGGATTCCCAACCGATATCCTGGTTTCAAGATCGGCAGTATTTATATCTATTATTTTAGTGTTAAAAGCTTATGCCGAAGACGAATTCGAACTTCCGGTTATCGGAAAAATTGCCAAAGACCAGTCGCGGAAATGAGCCGGAACTGTAAGAAAAACTTAAACTGTCCTTTACAATAAACATGGAAAAAATCGGAAAATTATTAAAAAACAAAGGTTTGAAAGGAGATGTAAGAAATAAACACGAGTTTCAGGCATACGGAAACAGACTTGCAGAAGAGTTTAACGATATTAAACACCGCTCCCTATACATAAAACTCGCAAAAACCGAAGACCGCGCTCTTCTAGAAGTAGCCCGCGAATTTGTACTTGGATCGGAAAAAGCGACAACAAAAGGACGCTTATTTATGTGGAAATTAAACGAGCTTAAAAAACAAAGGTTGAACAATAAATCCGAATAAACTAATATTTGAATATATGGACAATAAACCCGTACTCTCTCTAAGGACACAGGTTTTGATTTCTCTGGTTGTAGCGATAGTTTTTTTGGCGGCTATAGTTGAAAGATCTATCGTAGATATTTTTTTAATTTTCATCGCTGCACTCCTTGGAACTTTTGTGCTTGATACTGAATATCCTCTTTACGCATATGTTTTTGAACCCGAAAAAAACTTCTCAAAAAACCTAAGAAATTTTATTAAAGACAAGGATTACTTGGGGGCTCTCAAATACGTTTTTTACAACAGAGATGAGGTGGTGGATAAATCGTTAAATAGCGCTTTGTTTCAAATAACTTTTGCTGTGCTTACAGTACTGGTCGCCTACACTTCAAAATCAAATATCGTAACGGTTTTTGTTTTTTCAATATTCGCGAATTCAATTTTCAAAATGTGGGAACATTATTTTAACGGGCAGTCGGACGAATGGTTTTGGGCTCTAAAAAATAAACCTGAAAAGAACGGTGTTATTGCCTACTCTTTAGCAATGATAGTAGTTCTGGCTGTCAGTTTTATTGTAGTCTAAGTGCCATCTCTTTACGGTATTACAATTTCTGTTTCAATCCTCTCATGCTTGCTGGCGGCTGAAAAAATATTTCCGGAAAAAAGAAGGCAAGTTTGGAATGCCGGTCTTTACTGCGTTTTAGGAGGAATTATCGGGGCCCGTTTTTACCATGTTTTAGATTTTCTCGAACTTTATCTTTCAGATCCGATATTGATATTAAAAATATGGAACGGAGGGCTTGGGATATGGGGCGCGATAGTCGGGGGAATCGCGGGACTTTTTATTTATTCCAAAAAATCCGGGGAATCATTTTTTGATATTTCGGACGTTATCGCTACAGTAATGCCCCTTGGTCAGGCGATAGGAAGATGGGGAAATTTTTTTAATTCGGAATTAATGGGGAGGGACACAGAACTTCCCTGGGCGGTTAACGGTCAGCATCCTCTATTCCTATACGAATCTTTGTTAAATTTTGGACTTTTTGCTTTTCTGGTAAAAACTTCGGGGGATCGCAAAAAGAAGGGGCGTCTTACTTCCAAATATCTTGCGGGGTACGCCGTCATCAGGTTTTTCCTTGAATTTCTTAGAATAGACCCATGGAAAATCGGCAGCTTGAACGTGGCACAAATGGTATCTATACTTGCATTACTGATTTCGGGAATTATTTATTGGAAAGGGCGCCGAACATGATATTCATATCCTCGGATCACGGAGGATTCGAAATTAAAAAAGAATTAGTTAAGTACCTGGAAAGTACGGGGATACCTTTTGAGGATCTAGGGCCTTACGAATTTAACCCAGACGATGATTATCCTGATTACGTTGCCAAGGTCGTGGAAAAAATGAAATCGGTTCCCGGATCGAGGGGGATTTTGTTATGCAGAAACGGTGTCGGAGTTACCATGGCGGCAAACCGCCACTCCGGAATACGCGCCGGACTTTCGTGGAATGAATCTCACGCCATAACATCCAGACAGGACGACGATACTAATGTACTGACTCTTCCGGCTGATTATATCAACTCAAGAATCGCTACGGCTATAGTTAAGGCTTGGCTTGAAACACCTTTCAACGGGGAAGAAAGACATAAAAGAAGGCTTGCTAAAATTTTATGATAATTCCTGCAATACTTGAAAAAAGACCCGAAGAAATCAAAAGAAAAATTTCTTTGGTGGACGGACTTTGTGAATATATTCAAATAGACATAGCCGACGGTAAATTCGTAACCGAAAGTTCATACGCCAACATCGAAGATATTGCCTCTCTAGAACCTCTTTCAAAAATCGAATTACATCTTATGACCGACCATCCCGAAATATATGTTGAGGAAAGTTATCCGAGTATTTTTAAGGTCTCCGCACACATTGAATCCAAGGGGATAGAGGATTTTGTAAGAAAGGCCGTAACAGGAAAATATAAGGTGGGCGTGAGCGTGAACCCCGATACCCCGATTGAAAGTATTGACCATCTTCCCGGAGGTATAAATTTTGTTCAGTTTCTTACGGTTTATCCCGGTAAACAGGGTGGAGAAATTTTACCTAAAGTTTTTGAAAAAATTTCAAAGTTTAAAGAAAAAAATCCCGGTATAAAAATACAGCTGGACGGTGGAATTAATGAAGGTAATATTGAGGAAGTGTTGAAACTTGGAGCTGATGATGTTGTAATTGGTTCCGGTATATTTAATTCGGAAGATCCCGCCGCAATGTTGGCAAAATTAAAGGAGAAATTTATATGACAAAAGACATAACAACTATTTCGAAAAGCGACGGAGAAGTTAAAGTATACAACCGCGTAGCCTTTTTAGGAGGAGCGGCATGGAGCGAAACTGATGAAGCTTACATAGAGGCATTTGAAACAGCTAAACTTCTGGCCGAGAACGGATACAAAATTTTTAACGGTGGCGGACCGGGAGTAATGCGAGCTTCCACTAAAGGCGCTCACGCAGGAGGCGGAGAAGCTTTCGCCATAACATACAGACCGAACAAACCAAAAAGGCACTACGAAGGCACGGATCCTGAAAACGACGCCGAAGTTGAAATACTAACTTTAGATTACTTTGATAGAACCAAGGTTTTACTGCAAAACACCGACGTCCACATAGTATTCAAGGGCAGTATCGGCACTTTAAGCGAATTCGGTATGACCTGGGTAAGTTCTTGGATTCATGAACCGAACAGCAAACCGATAATTATGTACGGAACTTTTTGGAACGCTATTCTTGATTCTATAGAGTCGAACATGGTGATAAAGCCGGCTGAAAGAGAAATGCTCCGCATCTGCACTACTCCGCAAGAAGTACTTCAATATATAAACGAACTAAACGGAATCAAGTAATTTCCGATAAACACGTGTGTTACGTGCCTTGTTTATAACGGCACTAAACTTTATACTACAAATAATGCCCGCAGTAAGAAAAACATCTGAAGTTAAAGATATTGAAAAAATCTCCCTGATCGCAAACAATCTCAGAGAAGAAGTGATTAAAATGCTTCTTGAGGCAGAAAGCGGACATCCGGCCGGATCGCTCGGGATGTCGGATATTTTTGCCGCTCTATATTTTAAAATCCTTAATGTTGATCCGAAAAACTCCTCAGATCCTTTGAGAGACCGGCTCGTTCTTTCTAACGGGCATATTTGCCCAATTTTATACGCAACTTTGGCTGAACGTGGATACTTTCCAAAAACAAAACTTAAATTATTGAGAAAGATGGGGTCGGGTTTGCAGGGACACCCGAGGCTCGGCGACCTACCAGGTATAGAAAACTCAAGCGGTTCTCTTGGTCAGGGCCTATCTCAAGCCGCAGGAATGGCTTTAGCTGCAAAAATTAAAAAGGACCCATACAGAATTTACTGTATAACCGGAGACGGTGAATTACAGGAAGGTCAGATATGGGAAGCTGCCATGTTCGCACCGAGCAAAAAACTTGATAACCTGACATGGATAATTGACAGAAATAATATACAAATAAGCGGTTTTACCGAAGAAATAATGCCTCTGGAAAACTTACGTGATAAGTTAGAAAGCTTTAACTGGTACGTTCTGGAAATTGACGGGCACAATATTGAAGAGATTATCAGCGCCTGTAACATGGCGCGTTCGGTAAGTCATCGTCCTACTGCTATAATAGCGCATACAGTACCCGGCAAGGGTGTAGAATTTATGGAGTATAAATTTGAATGGCACGGAAAAGTTCCGTCCAAAGATCAGGCTTTAAAGGCGCTGAAAAGTCTGGCATCGTTGAAAGGTAAAATAAAATCAGATTATGACTAATAAAACAAAAACCACTCTTAATATGAGCCTTATACCTTTGGTTGTGATAATACTTTTAATGCTTGGGGCGGGTTATTTTCTATTGCAGGGTGAGGTTAAGATTCCTTTTTTAAAAAAGGGAACGGAAATTCGAAGGTTAGACGGTTTTCCTACGGTAGTTACTACAGACAGACCTCTTGAAAAACAAAGAAGGGTGATAAAAACCCAGGAAGAATTGGCCGAATTTCTAAATTACATAGATCCGACCGGACTTACGGAAGTAAGATCCGCATACAATTTGAACCGCGAATATTTGTTAGCGGTATCATCCGACTTGCAGAGCGAAACAGGACACTCCATGAAAATCAAAAGGGTTTACGAAAACAAAGATAAAAAAGAGCTTACTGTCCTGATAGAAGAAACCGAGATGGGAGATAATTGCGAAGTTGAAGTTGAAGGAAACGTTACCGCAGATGTTGCAGCAATATCAAAAACCGACTACAACATAAGTTTTGACCGTGTGAAGAAAACGATAGATTGTGAATCGAAAGAAAGTTCGGAAGAAACTGAAGAAACAGAAAACGTCACGGAATAAATAACCGGTCGGCCGGCTGTTATCTTCAAACTTACTGCCCTATGCTTAATGCAAAACTCAAACTTAACGAAGATATATTTCTGAAAGACTCCGAATTAAAAGCCGAGCGTGATGCTTTCGGCAAAACCATCAAGGAATTAGGTGAAAAATATCCTGACGTCGCTGTCCTTACTGCAGATCTGGAAGAATCCGTACGCCTAACCGACTTTGCACAAAAATTTCCGACAAGATTTATTGAAACCGGAATTGCCGAACAAAATATGGCAAGTATTGCTGCGGGAATGTCGTTTTCGGGACTTGTTCCTTTTGTATGTTCACACGCGGTCTTTTCTCCGTACAGAAACTGGGATCAAATAAGACTTTCAATATGTTTCAGCAATGCAAATGTAAAAATTGTGGGCTCACATGCCGGTTTTTCAAACGGTCCTGACGGTGGCGTTGCAGAATCTCTGGAGGATATCGCTTTAGCAAGAGTGCTTCCGGGCATAAAAGTAATCAGCCCCATCGATTATTACCAAACCATAAAAGCCGTTGAAGAAATTTACAAGACACCCGGCCCCATTTATTTACGAATCCTCAAAGAGCCTACCCCATTAATTACAACCCAAGACACCCCTTTTGAAATCGGAAAAGCTTACACGCTGGTCGAAGGTACTGATATTACGATATTTGCAACGGGACCAATTATTTTTGAGGCGCTGGAAGCGGCAAAAAAACTTAAGGCGGTAAATAAAATAAACGCCGAAGTTATAGCCGTACCTACAATAAAACCTCTTGATATAGAAACTATTGTCAGTTCCGCTAAAAAAACCGGTAAATGCGTAAGCGTTGAAGAACATCAAATCGACGGGGGTTTCGGATCCGCAATATCTGAAATGCTTTCGGAAAAATTTCCGGTCCGTAATGTTCGTATCGGAGTAAATAATACCTTCGGAGATTCCGGCACGTACGATGAGTTGAAAAATAAATTCGGTATTAGCTCCCACCACATAATTGACGCTATACTTAATTTACTGAAGGAATAAATATGGATCTTTTAACTATAGGGGATGTAACAATTGATCTTTACATGAAAATTGCCGTGCGTGACGGTCTTTCTTCCGAAGACAGTGAGGGTGAGCAAAAAATATGTTTTTACCACGGCTCAAAAATTCCGGTGCAACATTTTGAAACTGCAGTTGCAGGTAATTCTCTCAATGTCGGTGTGGGATGTAAAAAGCTGGGGCTTAAAACGGCAGTTTATGCGGAAATGGGGGACGACGAAAATGGAGCA
Organism: uncultured candidate division WWE3 bacterium; assembly: GCA_938004185.1. Taxonomy (GTDB): domain Bacteria; phylum Patescibacteriota; class WWE3; order UBA101185; family UBA10185; genus UBA8498. Next base: position 29,482 of record CALKWN010000176.1, on the reverse strand, counting down.
AAAGTATTGGAGGCACTTGAAAAACACGGCGTAACAACAGAGTTCTGCATTCAAAAAGAAGGTGAAAGTACAAACGTAAACAGCGTAATAATATACGGACAGGATAGAACTATTTTCAGTTATCACGCGAAAAGGGATTACAAGATATTAAAGTGGGAAAAACCTAAATGGATTTATTACACATCAATGGGTGAAGGTTACGAAGAATTTCAAAAAAAACTTATAAGATACTCCGCGAAAAATCCGGAAATCGGCATAGCGTTTAATCCCGGAACTATTCAAATGAAAGGCGGTTTAAAGACATTTAAAAACTTTCTAAAGATTACGGATATTCTGTTTCTTAATCGTGAGGAGGCAACTATTCTTGCAGGAAAAGGTGAGATCGAAGAACTTCATAAAAAACTTCTAAAATTAGGGCCGAAAATGACGGTCATAACTGACGCAAAACATGGAGCTTCGTGCTACGACGGTAAAAAATTTTATAACCAAAAAATATATTCGGATGAGAGACCTGTGGCGGACAAAACCGGAGCGGGTGACGCGTTTACTTCCGGCTTTTTATCTGCAATATTTTACGGAAAGCCTGCGGAGATTGCACTAAAATGGGGTGTCGCCAACGCGGGAAACGTAATAAAAGAAATTGGAACAACCAGAGGTCTTCTTTCGAAAAAAGAAATCGGAGGTATTATTCAGAAAATATGAAAGCGAAAGAAATAATTACAAAATGCAGAGAAAAAGGAGTTGCCATAGGAGCTTTTAATGTAGGCAATCTTGAAACTTTTAAAGCTATAACTCAAGCTGCACAAAACCTTGGAGCACCCGTACTTATCGAAGCATCGCCAGGGGAAGCCAGATATATCGGATTAAAGCAACTGGTCTACCTTGCAAAAGCGTATGAAGATCAAATCCAACTTCCGGTAATTCTAAATTTGGATCACGGAGATTCGGTTGATTTTATAAAAGAAGCCATAGACGAGGGATTCGACTATGTACATTACGACGGAAGTAAATTTCCTTTTGAAGAAAATTTAAAAAATGCCGCCATCGTAGTCGAAGAAGCCCACAAAAAAGGTGTTGTGGTTGAAGGGGAAATTGACCACATTGAAGGGAGCTCGGCCGATCACACCTCGGAAAACACACAAGAATATTCAAAACCCGAATTATTTACCAAACCTGAACAGGCAAAAGAATTTGTCGAAAAAACCGGCATTGATGTATTTGCAAGTTTTATAGGAAACCTTCACGGAATATATGCCGATCAAATACACTTGAATCTCGATAAACTAAAGGAAATTTCTGAAGCCATACCAAATACATTTTTATCTCTTCACGGAGGTTCCGGAGTATATGACGACGATGTAAAACAAGCTGTAAAGATGGGGATCGTGAAAGTGAATGTAAACTCGGAACTTAGAGTTGCTTACAAAATGACATTACAGGAAGAAATCGGAAAAACAAAAGAAATAGCTCCTTACAAATACATGAAAAGGCCTATCGAAGAAATACAAAAAGTCGTCGAATACAAAATGAAACTATTCGGATCGGATAGAATTCTGAAATAAAAAAGTTGTACCGCCGATCTGATAGAATCTACCTATGAAGGAATTTATTGCAAGAAATAAACAAATATTTATCACAGGTGCCTTCATAGGCGGAATATTCCTTCTCATAATTTTTATATCCTCTGCCCGAAAAGCAGGAAATTCCATACTTGCTCCGTCCGACACCGACACTAACAGAGCGCCGGAAGCCGCAAGGGGAATTAACCCCGGATTAGATCAGTACAGACCTAAGGGTGAGTGGAACGCTCCCGCACCGGTTCCTGAACTACCGAACCCAAATCTTGAAAATTTCAACGAGGAAGATCTTGTTGAAGAAACCGACGAAATACTTGAAATAGTTTTTGATGAAAACGGTTTCACACCTTTTAAAGGGAAAGCCATTATAAAACAGACCGTCAGATGGACTAACAAAACCGATCAAACTATTTACATACAACAATCTAAAGATTTTTTTCCGGAGTTTAAAGAGCCTGTTGAAATAGCCCCGTCCGGATCCTTGGAATTTAAACTGACTAAAAAAGGAGTTTGGTCGTACAAAGAAATTACAACAGGGAAAGTCGGGAGTATTTACATCGTAATTCGGGTAGAAGAATAGATTTAAGAGCTAAAATTTAAAAGCCGAAGGACAGGCTTTTTTCAACACACATTTTTCACACTGAGGTTTCCTTGCAGTACATACATACCTTCCGTGCAATACCGTGCTTCCGGAAAAATTTCTCCAGTATTTTCGCGGTAATAAATCCATTAGTTCGCGCTCTATTTTTTTGGGATCTTTTTGTTTTGTTAACCCCAATCTCGAAGATACTCTCGAAACGTGGGTGTCCACAACAATACCTTCGGCGATTCCCCAAAGTTCCTGCATTATTACGTTGGCGCTTTTTCTGGCAACTCCTGGGAGCGATAAAAGATCATCCATTTTGCGCGGTAACTTACCTTCATACTCTGCAACAACTTTTCGTGCCGCATCAATAATTCGAACCGCCTTACCCTTATGAAAATTTACCTGCCTGATTAGCAAAGTAACTTCGTTTAGATTGGCTGAAGCCAAAGATTCCCAATCCGGATACTTTTTAAAAAGATCGGGAGTGACCTGATTTACTTTCTTATCGGTAGTTTGCGCAGATAACATTACCGATATTGCCAACTCGTATTCGTTTGAATGAACCAACTCGGTTTTGGGCGAAGGATGTTCTTTATGCAAAATTTCCGCAATTTTTTCAGCTGTAGTTTTTTTATCCATTTTTAAAAAGCCCTAATTGGTTATCATCGATTTCTTTTTTAACCGAATCCTCTTCGGGGGACGACAAGCCTAGGCGTTTCATTAAAGATTTAAAATTATATTTACCTAGCTCTTCTCCGACACGGGATTTGTCATAACCACTAAATTTTAGGTCGTTCAATTTTATACCCGAAGGAACGTCCGTTATTAATGTTGCAAGTTTTTTGCTCATCAATGCCGTTTCATAATTTTCCAAAAGTTTTTCTTTTAGTTTTTCAGGAGTAACTTTATCGATATTTTTATAAATATTTTCAACGGAGCCGTAACTTTCAATTAACTTAACCGCAGTTTTGTCGCCTACACCGAAAACGCCCGGTATATTATCGCTCGGGTCTCCGCGTAATCCTTTGTAATCGGCTATTTTGTCGGGAGGGAATCCGAGCCTGGCTGAAACCTCATCTTTTCCTACCCACTCAAGCTTACCCTTTTTGTCGGGTACCATTAAAAGAATATTTTTGCCTGCCAACTGCCACAAATCACGGTCGTTAGAAGCTATAACAACATCAACTTTGCCCGCAAAATCCAAAGCAAGTGTGGCAATTATGTCGTCCGCCTCATATCCGTCGACAAGAACTTTTTTTATTCCGAATGCTTCAATCATATCCAGCGTCTTCGGAATTTGTGAGGCGAGCGTGTCCTCCATAGGCTTTCTGTGTGCTTTATAAGCAGTAAAATCTTCCACCCTAAAGGTCGGTTTTTCTCCGTCAAGAGCACACGCCATGTAATCGGGCTTTACTTGGGTAAGTATGTTTATCAGCATCGAGGTAACTCCGTATAAAGCGTTTGTTGGCTCCCCGTTTGAATCTCGAAATGTTAGAGGAAGTGCGTGATAGGCACGGTGTAAAAAATTAAAAGTGTCGAGTAAAAGCAGTTTCGGCATATTATAGTCTTGGGAACAACTGACCTTCCAACACAATTTTTTCTGTCCTGAAAGTTTTTTGAAGCTTTGATGCCGTATCCGGAATAAAAGGCTCAAGATAATCAATAATCTCCCTTAAAGCGTTTATCTCCCACGTAAGAATCTCTTTAAGTTTTTCCCCATCTTTTATCGCCCAAGGCTCATTATCATTAATATGTTTGTCAAGGACGCCCAGCTTCCCCCATAAATGCTGAACCGCCAAATCAACCCTAAAATTCTTAAAATACCCATCAAATACAGGATCACGAGTCGCTTTCCCGGACAACGGAAACTCAAAACCTGACTTTTCCGCAAGTTTAGCCAATCTCGAAGCAGTATTTCCAAGCCCGTTAGCCAAATCAGAATTATAAACCTGCTTTATATGATCTAAGGAAATATCAACATCTTCGATTATAGGACCGTGTTTCAGAAAATAATATCGTACTGCATCGGAGCCGAACTGACTGACCAAATCCGAAGGTCTCACAATATTTCCCCTTGATTTGCTTATTTTTTCTCCGTCGAGATTTATAAAACCATGAACATAGACCGCAGACGGAAGTACTTCACCGGCGCTTTCTAACATTGCCGGCCATAAAAGTGCGTGCCATCTTGCGTTATCTTTTCCCAGAAAATGAATTATGTAAGTATCTTCATCCCAGAATCCGTTCTGACGACCGGCAGTGTAATAATTTATCAGGGCGTCGAACCACACATATAAAACATGGTTCGGATCGTGAGGAGCTTCAATTCCCCAATTTACCTTATAAGTGGGACGGGTAACCGGAAGGTCATTTATTCCTTGCTCAATAAATGACAACATCTCCTTTTTTCTTCCCTCCGGAATAACAAAACCGTCATTCTGTAAAAGTTTTTTCAAGAAATCGGAATATTTACCCCATTTAAAAAAGTAGTTTTCCTCCTCAACTTTTTGAATTTCTCTTGTGGGGTGCAACAGACACCTTCCCTCCGGATCAAGTTCAGATAGTGTTTTATAGGACTCGCAGCCTTCGCAATAAAGTCCGGTGTAGCTACCTTTGTAAATATCGCCGTTTTCAAATACTTTTTGGAAAAACTCCCGAGCGGTTTCACGATGATCGGGATCGGTAGTTCTTATGAAGCGATTGTATGAAAGGTTTAAAGAATCAATTTCGGCCTTATTTTTTGAAGATATGTCGTCCACATGTTCCTTTGCTGAAATACCTCTCTTTTCGGCCGCTTTTTGGTTTGTAGAACCATACTCATCGGTACCTGTTAAAAAATAAACGTTGTCCTTTCCAATTAAATCCCCGTAATAACGGGCAACACAGTCCGCCAACATTTTTTGGTAAGCGTGTCCGATATGAATAACATCGTTTGTATAATCTATTGCCGTAGTGATTAAAACTTTCTTTTTGTCCATAAGTACCGTTATTCTACCACTAACGCTCTTTTCTCCCGTAAAAGAAAAGCTGAAAACCAAGTACTGCGTAAAAAGCAATCGAAAGAGAAACATTCAAAAAACTTACCAGTTTAAAACCCCTTAAGAGAAAAAATATAAATATTCCGAGGGCCACGTACGACCCGGTTTTAAGAGACTTTCTATAAATATCTCTGGGTTCTTTTTCTGAGTGCACAATCTTAACGGCAATTAAATATCCTACCAAAGAGAACAAACCAGCCAAAAAAGATGCAAACGAAATTAAAAATATAAATATGTGAAGATAGTTAAAAGGCTTTATCCAACCTACCGTTAGACCTAAAAAAGCAGGTATCCCTGACAAAAATGTAATTAGAATGACCGTATATAAAAACTTAGGCATACAAAGATTTTAACACCATATAAGCTTTCTAGACTCAAACTTCGATACCTGATATCCTTGTCGCATGCCGGGTAACGAAATACTTATAATGTTTACTTTAGTTATAGCTTTTCTAGGTTTTCTTGTTTATTACTTTTCAACACAGATAAAAAATCTTAAAAAAGAACTGAAAAATGATGAGGGAGACGTGCTTGTTGAGTGGCTCAAGGAAATGAAAGGCTCCGTAGATAAAAGTACGGAAGTTATGGAAAAACAGTTAAAAGAGCAGCGTGGCACACTGGATGAGCAGATGAAAGGCCACAGAGAGGCTATGAACGCTCAAACAAAGCTTATTTGGGAAAGACTTGATGCTTCTCAGGAGGTTATAAGATCTGTACAAAAACAGCTCGGAGGAATACAGGAGTTCGGAAATGACATGAAAGATCTTAGTAATGTACTAAAATCTCCGAAACTTAGGGGCGGGTTGGGTGAGCAGTTTCTTTATGAAATACTTGAAAGTTTTCTACCGCACGACCACTTTAAAACCCAATACAAATTTAGAGACGGGGCTGTTTGCGACGCAGCTGTTTTTACAGAAAAAGGAATAATACCCATAGACTCAAAATTTCCTATGGAAAATTTTGCCGCAATGTTAAAAGCCGAAACTCAACCTGAACGAGACAAACTCAAAAAAGTTTTTATAAGCGATGTGAAAAAGAAGGTAGATGAAATAGCCAACAAATATATTCTCCCGGAAGAAGGAACTACTCAACAGGCAATCATGTACATTCCTTCCGAAAATGTTTACTACGAACTGATTGTTAATACTCCTGAAATTGAAACTTATTCAAAAGGCAAAAATGTAGTTATGGCATCTCCCAACACACTGTCTTACTTTTTGAAAGTTCTTTTGGTTGCATTCCACCAGCAAAATCTTGAAAAGCACGCCGGCGAGGTATTAAAAGCTCTCGACGGAATTAAGCTGGAAGCTTCCAAATTCAACGACGACCTTGACGTGCTCGAAAAACACATCTCTAACGGCTACAAAGCAATGGATGGAATAAGAACTAAATTTTCAAGGTTGTTTAACAAAATAGATAAAATTCAGGTCATAGACAACCCCGATCAAAAAAAGCTTTTAGAATAATTTCCTCAAACAAAAAAATAACGCCCGATGAGTGTGAGATTTATAAGGTTTATAAATTTCTCAACAAACACCGGGCGAAGTAAAGTTTTACTTTTCCTCCTGATCAATTTTCTTGAAACAGTCGGAAAAACAACACACTGCAAAAAGCAGTACGACAAAACCAACCACCACGTGTATAAAACCCATATCCGTCTCCTTTTACTATGGTTTTATTGATTTTTCGCCAATACAAACATGTTACTATAGGTCCATAGCCAAGTCAACTCGGCTTAATCTTAATAATATATAATGGGATATAAATGACGAAGAAAAAAACTGAAATCAATCAGGAACAATCAAAAGTAATAAATCACAAAACAGGGCACATGCTCGTTGTTGCCGGAGCAGGTACCGGAAAAACCAGGGTAATAACCGAACGTATAAAAAATCTAATTCAAAACGAAAATGTAAATCCCAAAGAAATACTTGCCCTAACATTCACGGAAAAGGCGGCCGGCGAAATGGTAGATAGAACGGGTGATGCTATGCCTCTCGGCTATGAAGAACCTTGGATTTCTACATTCCATTCTTTTTCGGACAGAATTTTAAGATCTGAGGGAATAGAAATAGGTATAGACCCTGGATATAAACTTCTCTCTTCTCCGGAGCAATGGATTCTGTTAAGAAAAAACCTTTTTGATCTCGGACTTAAATATTTTAAACCACTCGGAAATCCGACAAAATTTATTTCGGCAATCCTAAAATTTATATCACGACTCCAAGACGAAAATGTCCTTCCCGAAGATTTTGAAAAATTTGTAAAGGACGCCCAACTTGAAGGTGAGGAAAAAACACGTATGCAGGAACTGGCCCACGTTTACACAGAATACACCCGACTCAAACTGGATAAATCTAAAATGGATTTCGGCGACCTTATAACCTGGACTCTGAAATTGTTCAGGGAGCGACCGAACATTCTTGAAAAGTACAAAAAACAGTTTAAACACGTGTTGCTGGACGAATTTCAGGACACAAATTTTGCACAATACGAATTAATTAAACTTCTATGCCCTCAAAAAATACCCGGACGTAGCCTTGTTGTTGTAGGAGACGATTCTCAGTCTATCTACAAATTCAGGGGAGCAGCCGTCTCAAACATACTCCAGTTTATGGAAGATTATCCTGATGCAGAAAAGGTCACACTAATAAAAAACTACCGGTCCGGACAAAAAATTCTCGACCCGGCATACAAATTAATTGTAAATAACAACCCCGATACTTTAGAGGTCAAACTAGGTATCTCAAAAGAACTTATAAGCCAATTAAAAAATAAGGCTTCGGAGCCCGAAATTCTACAAGCCGAAGATTTGGATGGAGAAGTCGATACGGTAATTAAAAAAATTTATGAGCTATTGGGAAAGGAACCTGAGCTGACTTTTAAGGATGTGGCTATATTGGCCAGAGCCAACAGTCATCTCGATCCCTTTATGCTCGCTTTAAGAAAATACGAACTTCCTTACCAACTTGTTGGAAATAGGGGTCTATACGATCGCGACGAAGTACGGGATGTTGTATCTCTTTTACGGGTGGTCGTAAATCCCAAAGACGGTGTAAGCATGTATAGAGTGCTTAATATTCAGTCGCTTGATATTCCGTTCGATATAATATCCAAACTTTTAACCGAGACTAGATACAAAAAGACGGATTTGTGGACAGAGATGGGAACTAGTAGAAATGACAAACTGTCCTTTCTAATAGAAATAATTAAAAACTGTCAGGAAAATATCACAAAGGAAACTCCTTCGGAATTTATCTTCAATCTTGTGCATAAAATTAAATACCTGGAGCCTTTGATTGCAGAAGAAACCATAGAGAACCAACTGGCAATTAAAAATCTCGATTTGTTTTTAGGTAAAGCACGGGAGTTTGAAATAAAACACCGCGAGGATATGAGAGAAATACCTACCATTATTGATTTTCTGGATTATTTGGAACTTATTATGGAAGCGGGAGACAATCCTGCTCAAGCCGAAATAGAGGACATAGACACAATAAATCTAATGACCGTTCACGCCTCTAAAGGTTTGGAATTCGAAGCAGTATTCATGATTAACCTTGTAGCCGAAAGGTTTCCTACAAGAAATAAGAGTGATGTTATTGATGTCCCCGATGAACTTATAAAAGAAACTTTGCCTTCCGGGGACGAACACATTCAGGAAGAGAGACGCCTTTTCTATGTAGGAATGACAAGAGCTAAAAAATATCTTTACATGACGCTTGCAAAAAACTACGGCGGTAAAAGAGACAAGGTTCCGAGCGGGTTTTTAAACGAAACGGGGATAGAAATAAAAACCGTGGAAAAAACTGCTACAAAAACTAAAGAATCGCAGGAAACCCTTTTCGGTATGAAATCAGGTTTCAGAGACAGAGAAGTCGTGGAAATTAAAGATCTGATTCCGAAAAGAATGAGCTATACGCAAATCGACACCTACAACGCCTGTCCTTTAAAATACAAATATTCTTTTATACTTAGAATACCCACTTTACCAAACCACGCGCTAAGTTTTGGAAACACAATACATGAAACCCTTAAAGAATTTCACACCAGAAAAAAATTCGGCAAGGAAGTTTCTCTAGAAGAACTTATCAGTATCTATGAAAAAAATTGGATTCCTTTGGGGTATCAAGATGAAAAACATCGTAACGAAAGATTTGAGAGCGGTAAAAAAGTTCTGAGCGATTATTACTCCAGACATAACAAAGATGAGAACAAAATAGAAATGCTGGAAAAAGGCTTTAACTTGAAAATCGGCGGTACAGACTTTTTCGGTAGAATCGACAGAATTGACAGACTCGACGACGGAAGCGTTGAAATTATCGATTACAAAACCGGCTCCGAAAAAAGTCAGCGGGACGTTGACCGTGATGCACAGGTAACTATATACGCAATGGCAGCAAAAGAAGCGCTGGAACTAAAACCGGGACCACTTTCTCTATATTTTTTGGAAGCGGGAGAAAAAATTTCCACAACTCGAACAGAAGAAGATCTGGAAAATCAAAAAGACAAAATAATTGAAACGGTTGAAAAAATTAAAAAAGGGCGGTTTGAGGCTAACCCTTCAAAACAATGCGACTGGTGCGACTACCGTGATATTTGTCCCTTTGCCCAAAAAAGCTAAAAATCAACTTTAAATAAGCCCGAAGCTATTCGATAAATCGGATTTAAGAACTTTATCTGCGGTACGGGAAATTCTATGGGCGTGCCACCGAACTTCTCTTTAAAATGGCTGAAACCTCCCCAATTTCTGGTCTGAAAAGGAAATCTTTTGTCATCTTTTCCTTCAAGATCAAAAACTTCATAACCCTCATTTTTCAAAAATTTTATTGCCTCCCACATTAAAAGATAACCTGATTTATTTTTTCTCGCTTCTTCGGTCGACCCTCCCGAAGCAAAAAGAACCATATTTTTGTGACCCAAACAAAACTTACTGGACTGAAGCTTGTTTTCGGAATCAACGACTTTGCAAATATGGGATCTGTCTCCGAAGAGCTTTACTCTAACCGAATACTCCTTATAAGGTGGAAGGTAAAAATTCTTTAACTTGGATGTTGCCGCTACAACGTCGTATGTTTCCCTCAACTGCTCATAGGTAGGATTTGTAACGGAAACGACCTTGTAACCTTCTCTTATTGCCCTGTTTATAGAATAACGAGCGCTGTGAGAAATACTTTCCCAAAGTTCTTCTTCGGATTTTGTCAGATCTATAAATATTGTTGAGGATACGCAGTTAGGAGAATAGCTGGGCCTGTAACCCTCACCTTCAAACACAGATAAATCCTGTGTGTAATCTGGCTCAATTTTTATGTAAACGCACTTTTCTTTACGACAGATTTTTTCGATTTCAGCTAAATCGTCCTTACCAAACTTTTTAGGGTGTTGTATTTTTACAAAGTTACCTATAGGTGAGGATCTTATAGCAATAAGGATTCCGGAAGATGTTTTTCTGGTTACCCAACCGATTGATTCCAAATATTTACCCCACTCGTCACTTTGCCTGATATCTTCGATTCTTTCCATAGTCATCTCCTAAGTTTAAGTAGCTTCCACCTTAAATTATTGGCAAAATTAAATGCTTTATACAAATTTTCATTAAGAACCATATCGTATGAGTCGATATAAACAACGTGGTCTGCTCCGAATTTGGATTTGAAAATCGAAAAACCGTGATACTCATCGTCGGTATCATTTAGATCGGCAGAAGCTCCCCACATATCGAATGTTTTAAGTCCCATTCTTTTTCCCAGCATTAACGACTCCCATCCCAATACTGTGCTTGCAAAAAGGTTCTTCATTTTTTCGGTCGAACCTCCGTACGGGTAGTAAAGGACGCCTCCGTAAGATAGCAGTATCCACGCAGCCAGGGGCTCGGATTTGTGCTCGGCGATAAGTAATTTTGCCAAACCTTCTTTTTTGAATACTTCCCACATAGTGTGCAAATATCTGTTGTTTCTGTAATAAAATTTTTGTCTTAATCCGGTTTCTTTATAAAGATTGCAAAAAATGTCCAGGTCACCGTCGTCCGTGGTTTCTCGTACCGTAACCCCGTTTTTCTTAGCGTAATTCAAGTTATACCTATGTTTTTTGTGGAGGGAAGACAGCAACTCTTCTTCGGATTTTGTTAAATCAATTAAAAAATTTGCTTTCGCGAACTCATCTCTGGGCGAGATCTTACAATGCTTTTCAAAAATTCCTACGGCTTCTTTTTCCTTATCACTCCCTTTTATGATATTTGGCACATCGAAATGAATAGCTATACAATCGTTATCCTTCAAAGATTCTTTTAAGTCATCGAAATTTATATCAAAAGGGGATACTCTCGGACAATAAGCATAGTTGTAAGAACTAAAGGGTATTTTGTGTACTGTGTGTATAACGTTTCCTGCCGTAATGGCGGGAGTTCCGTATTTATTCTTAAATTCCGCCCACATCGGGGACTGAAGGATGTGCCTTTCCATGGCTACGAGTATAACATTGACGGGCCGCCGTTTATACGATATGTTCTTACTATTAACAACTTAACCGCCTGATAGGGCGGGGTAAAAAGGGAAGAGACCGGTGAAATTAGAGAGCCCCGGTCAATGTCCGGGCAAATGCAAAGGTTTTCAACCGTGGGTTTGTCCGGATTTTTTTATCAATTCCATTACGTCTTTCATTAACATTTCTTTTATTTTTTTCAGTTTTTGAGGATTTTCTTCTTTTCTTGAACCGAATTTTCCAAACTCATGTTTATAATTTTGCAAAGCTCCAATTCCTTTAAGGTGGTAATCGAATGCCGCGCGAATATTTTTCCACACAAACTGAACTCTTCCCTCTTTCTCAAGTCTTCTAACACTGAATTTTATTTTCGGTTCTTTAAGTAAAGCGAATTTATAACCTTCTTTGAACATTCTTCTTACCAAATCAAAATCTTCGGCAAGACGGACTTGCTCCTGAAAACCTCCCACGGCGTTAAACGAGGATTTTTTTACATAAATAAAGGTGCCTACTGCCGCCGGAAATTTATCTTTCAAGGGCTCCAGATAAAACCTGTTAAAAACCCAGTACAAAAATTCGTCAACAAATTTGTCGGATATGGGAACGTTCCAGGAAGAAAGTATATCCGACGGATTTTTCTCAAGATAATCGTCTATTTTTGAGATAAAGTCGGGTTCGGGAGATACGTCAGCATCGAAAAAAATGAGGTTTTCGGCTTTTGCCAGCTTTGCGGCATAATTTCTTTGAAATGACACCCCTCTTTTAGGAGATTCAACAAAACGAATATCAATTTTGTCCTTAAAGGTTTCTACCACCTGCTTTGTTTTGTCTTCACTTACAGCGTCTACAACTACAACCTCAAAATCTTTAAATTCCTGGTTAACCAAAGCCTGTAGAAGGATGCCTATATAATTTTCCTCGTTAAGAGTGGGTATTAAAACACTATATTTCATTTCAAGGGTGCAATACTTTAAAAAATTCGAGCCACTGTTCGGCACTGAGGTTTTGCGGCCTAAGTCTGGCCTCTATACCGCCTTTGGCCAACTCTACTTCAGTAAAAGGCTTATTCAACATTTTTCTGGGGCTGGAAAAAGCTTTATGCAAGAAGCCCTCGTATTTCTCTATGGTGTCTAAATCCATCACTGTGTTTTTTAATGTTAGTTTTATTACAGCACCATCAACTTTTGGTGACGGGCTAAATTCCATTTTCGGAACATTAAACATGTGTTCCGTGGTGTAAAAAGTTTGGATAAACGCGGAAAGGTAGGATGAGTCGGGAGCATCGCTACAAATTTTCTCCGCAACTTCTTTTTGAATCAAAAATACCGCTAAATCCGGCATTTTTTTCATTTTAATAACAGTATGAAGTATAGGCGAAGTAATGTAGTAAGGAAGCGAACCGAAAACCTTGGTTTTTCTCGTAGGTTCGAAGGTAGGAAGCCATTTAAGTATATCCGCGTGTATAATCTGAACATTTTTTTCGTAAACATACATTCCCAAAAGTTTTGCCGCAAAACGCTCGTCAACTTCGACGGCAAATACTTTAGAGTCGGTGTCTGAAACTCTGTGTAAAAGCGCCTCGGTTAAAATTCCATGCCCGGGACCTACTTCAATAATATCCTCATCACGACCTACATCTAAAGCCCTAACCATGAGATCGGCTATCGACGCTTTTATAAGAAAATTCTGCCCCAGGGAGCGTATGGGTTCGTACATAAGCTAATTATACCTTATTGCCAAGAACGATCGCGAATAGACATCACCAGCTAAAATTACCCCTATCAAACTCAAGGTCATCCATAAAATCTTCTACGGAACCGGGAAATTTGTCCAACCGACCTTTTTCAAATTTAATTCCGCGAAATTCTAAAATATCGCTCGGTATTTCGTTCAAAAATCTGCTGGGAATATTTGCCTGAATGTTTCCGAAGTACAACCTGTTAGAAACACAGGTCATATAAACTTTCTCTTTTGCGCGGGTTAATGCCACATAACATAGGCGCCTTTCTTCCTCCAGAGAGTCCTGCTCAAGAAGAGATTGGCTGTGGGGAAATAAACCTTCTTCCATTCCGACCATAAAAACAAGGGGAAATTCTAAACCCTTCGAAGAATGAACGGTCATGAGGGTAACCATAGAGAAATCTTCATTTCTTGGCCGATCGGAGCTTTCAATCAAAGCCACGTTTTCCAGAAAATCGTTTAGCTCCGTGAACTGAGCGGCAACCGACTTTAACTCATTTATATTTTCTATTCTCTGAATGTTTTCTTCGGTTCCGTCGTTTAACCATTCGATATATTTTGTATCGGCCAAAACTTTTTCCATGAGCTCGAGAGTAGATAAATTTTGAGAGGACGCCATCCATTCTTTTACCGGAAGGTGCGACTTTTCCTCAATCAAGTCCAAATCCCATTTTGCGGCCTTAAGTTGCTCCACTGATTTTTGCCCTATACCTCTTGGGGGAACGTTAATAATCCTGGCCCACGCAACTTTGTCTTTAGGATTATGGATAACTTTAAGATAAGAGACGATGTCTTTGATTTCTTTTCGTCCGTAAAACCTTACTCCCCCTACAAGCCTGTAAGGAATGTTATTACGTATAAAATGCTCTTCAATATTTCTTGATTGAGCATTTGTTCTATATAAAACGGCGATATCTGAATATTCTTTTCCTGAAACTAAAGATTTCGAAATCTCTTCAACCAAAAAGGACGCTTCATCTTTTTCCGAACTTCCTCTGTAAATTACTATTTTGTCACCGCCTGAATTATCCGTTCTTAGATCTAGCGGAATGTGTGTCGAATTATTTTTTATTAAGTTTTTGGCGGCTTCCAAAATATTTTTCGTGGATCTGTAATTTTTTCCTAAATTATAAATTTTAGCGTCCGGATAATCCCTTTGAAAATTTAAAATATTTCTGAAATCAGCTCCCCTAAAACTGTAAATTGCCTGGGACATATCTCCGACAACAAACAAATTATCGTTACCATTTGCCAAAACTTTAGTTAAAGCATATTGAACTTTATTTGTGTCCTGGTACTCATCAACCAAAATGAATTTGAAAATATCCTGATATTTTGAGAGGACATGTGGGGTGGTTTCAAAAAGCCTCACGGTTTCTATAAGAAGATCGTCAAAATCAAGAGCGTTACTCTGTCTGAGTCTGTGCTGATATTCGGGGTAAATTTTTGCAACCGTCTTTTGAAAATATCCCTGTGCGTATCCGGCGTACATTTCGGGCGTGACCATTTCGGATTTTGCTCCGGAAATAAATTCAAGGACCGCTCGAGGATGAAATCTTTTTGTATCAATTCCGAAGTCCTTTTCAATATCTCTGATAACGGCGGCCTGATCATCAGTATCATAAATAACATAAGATACGGGAATTCCGATTTCGCGGCCGTCCTTTCTAAGAATTTTTGCACAGACACTATGAAAAGTTCCGCTCCAAGGTAAAGCACTGTCTTTGCCCAAAATATCTCTGACACGCGTTTTTATTTCATCTGCAGCTTTATTTGTAAAAGTGACGCAAAGTATATCGGTTTCGGACACACCTTTTTCTTCAATTAAAAAAGCTACTCTATGAGTTAAAACTCTGGTTTTACCGCTTCCCGGGCCTGCGACCACAAGAGCCGGCCCCAGATAATGCGATACGGCAGCGATCTGATCGTCATTAAGGTTTTTAAAAGATTTTACAGAAGTTTCAGCCACGCTAATAACATATCACAGAGAATTTTATTTATCGATAGCTCCGAATCTTTGGATAAATCAATAATCCAAGAGGCCGTGGTCTACCTTAATACCGTAATATCCGAATCCGTAATCTAACATTAAAATCATGTCACTTCGGCGGCTTATACTATTTAAAACAACCCCGATCAAATTCCTGCCTTCATTAGAAGCGTATGTGGATAAGCAAAGACCGGCCTCCTCTGTATATCCGGTTTTAACACCTTTAACTCCGGGATAAGTAGTGAGAAGGTTTGTCTGATTCTCCAAGAATAAATATTTGTGCAAACCCGAGTAAGGAAGTTCTTTACTAACCGTAGCTACAATTTTTCTGAAAACATCGTGCCTCATAGCGTACTCTGTTAAAACGGCAAGGTCTCTGGCTGTCGTGTACGATCTGTCATCTAAACCGCTCGGATCATAAACCTCCGTATCAATCAAACCCAATTCGTCTGTCTTTCTATTCATCCATTTTACGAATTCTTCTATGGAACCGGCAGTATTTTCGGCCAAAACGTAAGCCGCGTCATTTCCCGAGTTTAATAAAAGTCCGTAAAGGAGCTCTTCTATTGTATAAACTTCTCCCGCTGAAACTCCCATTGTGTTTTCACCAACAGAACCTGATTCCTCGGTAACAGTGGCATAATCCGGTAAAGATTTATGTTCTATTACTACTACTGCGGTCAATATTTTCACCAAACTCGCCAAAGGCATTCTTTTCAAAGAGTCTTTATCATAAATAATTAGACCGGAATCCGCGTCAATTACTATTCCCGATACCCCAAGTATTAACTCAGGCGGAGAATCTGAACCCGAACTTATTAATTTAACGGGTTCGATATTAAAATTCGGAGTAATCTGTGTATCGACGTACATATCTTTCTCCACCTCTACCGCAACGGGAGCAAAAAGCTTTTCGTACAGAAATGTTCTTAAAATAAAAAGTACGAGCAATAGAGCGGCTGCCGCCAACACGAAATAAAATTTAAATGGTTTTGAATTTTCTTTTACAGTATTATTTTGTATGTTTTGCATTTTTACATACATAGTGAAGACCAAAATTTATGTTATCATGGATATCGTTTGTAGGAATAAATTTTTAAAGGACAACCGACTATGTTACAACTTTTAGATTTTTACGCGGATTGGTGCGGTCCATGCAAAATAATGGCGCCCCTTTTGGATGAAGTCGCAAAAGAGTTGAATGGTAAAATCGAAATTAAAAAAGTTGACGTTGAGGCGGAAGGAGCCTTAGCATCGGAGTACGAAATATTTAGCATTCCGACAATTGTTATCCTTAAAAACGGGAAAGAAGCTGATAGAAAAGAGGGCGCGATGCCCAAAGAAGTATTAAAAAGTTGGATTAATTCTCACCTATAGATATAATTACTTTATGACTGCCCGCATAGCAATTAACGGTTTCGGAAGAATAGGAAGAGCCTCCCTTAAAATTGCTTTGGAAAAGAAAGATGTTGAGATTGTTGCGGTAAACGACCTTACTAATCCCAGAATACTCGCGCACTTACTCAAATATGATTCAGCTTACGGAGTTTACGACAAAGACATTTATGTTGAAGAGGACGGTAAAAAGGTAAGACTCGAAGACAACAATGGGGGAAAAGAGTTTTTTAGCACTATCGGAAAAGAAAATTATCTGGTTGTGGACGGTAAAAAAACAAAAGTATTGTCAGAAAAAGACCCCACAAAACTTCCCTGGAAAGAACTTGATGTCGACTGTGTTTTAGAGTGTACCGGAAGATTCACTGAAGATGACGCAGCAAAAGCTCATATTAACGCCGGGGCTAAAAAAGTTGTAATAAGCGCACCTACAAAAGGCGGAGAAACTCAAACTTTCCTTATAGGCGTCAACGACTCTCAATATCTGGGGCAGAATGTGATTTCAAATGCTTCGTGCACAACAAACTGCATAGCACCTGTAATAGACGTGGTACATTCCAAATTTAAAGTTTTGAAAGGCCTTATGAGCACTGTACACGCTGTTACCGCAAATCAAAGTGTTGTAGACGGGCCGCCCTCACCTAATAAACCTGACATGAGACGCTCTAGAGCAGCGGGATACAATATCTCACCTACCAGTACCGGAGCCGCAAAAGCCACCACATTAGTTATTCCCGACCTGAAAGGCAAATTTGACGGCATTTCGCTGAGAGTTCCAATAATTACGGGTTCTATTTCGGATATAACAATGCTGGTAGAGAAAAAAACTACAAAAGAAGAGATTAACGCTGCGTTTTTGGAAGCCAAAAAAGACCCCAAGTACAAAGGTGTTATTGATGCAACTTACACACCTCTGGTATCTTCGGACATTATTAAGAATAACTATTCGGCAATTGTTGATTTGGAAATGACACGGGTATGCGACGGCGATCTTGTAAAAGTACTTGCCTGGTACGACAACGAGTGGGGATACAGTAATCGTCTTGTAGAAATGGCTCTTCTGACAATATCCTAATAATATCCGCGGACAGATGATAAAATAGTCCCAATGAAATTCCTAAATGAAGCTAATATTGAACCCGGTCAGAAAGTTGTTGTGAGATGCGATTTAGATGTCCCTATAATCCACGGAGAAATTCAAGAAAAATTCAGAATTGAATCCTGCCTCGACACTCTAAATTACATTATTTCAAAGGGAGCTAAGCCGGTGATAATGGGTCACATCGGAAGCCCCGGAGGAAAACCCGATGAAAAATATTCAACGAAACCGCTTTCTGCCTTTTTTGACAAGGAGTTGGGAGTAGCAAACTACGAATTGCTTGAAAATCTGAGATTCGAAAAAGGCGAGGAGGCCAACGACCTTCAACACGCCAAAAAACTTTCGGGATACGGTTCTATTTATGTAAACGAGAGTTTTGCCACATCACATAGAAAACACGCTTCTATAGTCGGAATTCCCGAATGGATTCCCGCTTACGCCGGTTTAAGATTTCAAAAAGAAATAGAAACATTAAATTTGTTGTTCGGCGACGTAAAAGGACTTTTTGTTGTTGTGATAGGAGGGGCAAAACTGGAGAGCAAACTTCCCGTGGTTGAAAAATTCCTAAAGAAAGCTGATTTCGTACTTCTTGGAGGAAAATTAGGTTTGGAATGGAAAGAAGAATTACCTTACAACCTCGTTATACCGGAAGACTACGCTCCGGAAAATAAAGATATCGGAAAAAATACTATTAACAAATATATGAGCACTATAGAAAAAGCCGGTACCATTTTATGGGCCGGACCAATGGGAGCCTACGAGGATCCCGAGTTTTCATTAGGAACAGTTGAGATTACCAACGCTATCGCCAAAAAAACTTCTGAAGGCGCTTTTACTGTAATAGGCGGCGGAGACACTATTACCGCCGTAAATAGCTTTTCGTCACTTGATAAATTTAGTTTTGTATCAACCGGCGGAGGAGCCATGCTTCAGTACCTTGCGGAAAAAACCTTACCCGCTATAGAGGCACTGAACAAAAGAAAATAATGCCAAAAACCCTAAAGGTCGCTTTTCCAGAAAAATGTGTGGGGTGCGAAATGTGCGTAATGGAGGCACAGCGACAGCTGACTAAAATAGGTCTCGAGGGCGCACTCATAAGAGTTTTTAGGAACACAAATACAAAAATGGGTTACATAGAGTACTCACTTGAAATCGACCCTAGAATCAGTAACCTCGATGTGGAAAAAATTCAAAAAATATGTCCGAAAGGTGTTTTTGAAATTGAGGAAATTGAATAAATGAAACAAGGGAAACCAAGAAAAATATTATCTATAGACCTAAACACAAGTGAGTACGAAGTAAAAAGTTTTGAGGATCTGGATAATTATATAGGTGGTGTAGGACTCGGCTTTAAATTAATGGAGATGTACTACGAAAAAAATCCGTTGATTTTGGCGGTCGGTCCGTTAAACGGTCTTTTTCCTTTCGCTTCGAAAACATCTATAGTTTTAAACAACGACGGTGTAATTGAGGACATTTATATCGGCGGTAGCCTTTCACTAAGAATAAGATACGGCGGTCTGGACGCAATAGTGATTACGGGTACTGCAGAAACAAAAACCGTCCTGGACATATTAAATTCTTCCGTAAGTTTTAGAACTCAAAATGAGGACCCGGATACTTTAGGTCTGCCGGGAAAAAGAAGTGTTACAAAAATCGAAGAAAACAAAGTATTGCTGGGAGGTTATTTTACAACACCCGAACACTATCTAGAAAAAGAATTTGCCGAAAAAAATATATCGGGATTTGTGGTAACAGGAACCGAACTTATAAATATTACGGATTTCGACAAATACGAAGAACTGTACAAAAAAATTCTTAATAGAAAGGACGAGTTGAGTGTTATTGAGGGCACCTACCCATCGTGCTCAAACTGTCCTATAGGGTGCGGTAAGTCAAAAACCGGAGAAATGGGAGGAAATGTCCTTTTACACAGTCTTGTGGCCTGCCAATACGCCGACAAAATCTATACTGATGTCGGTGTGGTCTTTTCGTGCCTGAACGTACTCGGCTATAATTATACTCACGAAGATATAGAATTTTTGCCGAAATTGATTGAACAAACATTAAGGAGGATATCGTGAAATATATTATTGCAAATTGGAAAATGAACATGAGTATGGGAGATATTTTGAAATGGGAAGAACAGTTTGACCTAAAAGATTCTTTGGAAAAAGTAAAAATAATTGTTGCACCATCGCAACCCCATCTTCTGCCTGTAGCGGAAATGTTTAAAAACACAGCAATAGAAACGGCATCGCAGGACGTGTCTCTCGAAAAAAAGGGTGCACACACGGGAGAAACAGGTGCTTTTCAGATAAAAGAAATTTGTGCTTACTCAATAGTGGGACACAGCGAACGCAAAGAAACATCCGGTAAAGTAATGAAGAAAATCAGAAGGTGTCTGGAAAACGGAGTTACTCCTATTGTGTGCTTTGTAGAACCTGAAAAAATTAAAAAATATATAAAACCGGGCGTAATTTTTGCCTGGGAAGATCCGGCAAATATTTCAAAGGAGGGAGTCTATAAAGAAAAGGACCCCCAGGAAATTATTGAGGGAGTTAAAGAAATTAGAAAGATTTTGCCGAAAAACGAACCTTTAATATACGGGGGTTCCGTTAATAGACAAAACGTGGGAAATCTGGTTAATATAGACGGGCTGGACGGGGTTCTGGCCGGAAACGCAAGTCTTGACCCGGAACATTTCGCAGAAATAGTCAGAGCTTATCTTTAAAAATATGAAGTATATGGACATTTGCAAAAAAACTAACGGTACCGTTAGTAGCATAAAAAATGAACGCGGGGGGTCTCCCGCTAAAATACTCAAGATAGTTGCGCTATTCATAGCTGTTTCTGTTGTCGCCGCAGTTGTTGTATTTAACGACAAAATACTTGCTGCTTTTAATCCCGTCTCAGTTATTGCTACAGTGGCGGGAACGGACCTTAATGAAACCGACGGAAGAACAAACATCCTTATTATGGGATCGGATAGAAGAATAACCGGTCCGGAGTCAACAAGAAGTGTTTTGACTGATACTCTTCTTGTCGCATCTATAGGTAAGCTAGACAATGATGTGGTTCTTATCTCACTTCCCCGCGATTTATGGGTCAAAAATCCAAAGGGTTACTCAAGCAAAATTAATGCGGTTTATCAAAGCACGGGTGCTGAGGGGATAAGATCGGTTATTCAAGATGTTCTTGGAATACCTATACATTACCACGTACTTGTATCTTTTGATCTTTTCAGAGAAGTTGTAGATATTTTGGGAGGTGTTGATGTCGATGTAGAAAACTCCTTCGCCGACTACGAATATCCGGTGGAAAACATGGAAAACAACACATGCGGAAGAACACAGGAAGAAATTGAAAAACTTTTGGAAGAAAATAAATCCTATTACTACATATTTCCGTGTAGATACGAAACAATAGAATTCGAAAAAGGCGTTCAAACCATGGACGGTGAAACTGCTCTTAAATTTGTACGATCCAGGCACGGAAATAATGGCGAGAATACCGATTTTGCCAGATCACGCAGACAGCAGAAAATAATAATGGCCATTAAAAATAAGTCGCTTTCCCTTCAAACCCTAATAAATCCTGCCAAACTAAAAAGTCTGTATGACGCCTACTCAACAAACACAGATACAGATATAGACTTCGGAACCGTTAATTCCTTCTACGCCCTGTCCCAAAAAATTAACTTTGATAGAGTGGTATCAGTGGTTCTTGACGAAAGAAGCTCGGCAGATCAGGGGGGCTTACTGGCAGAACCGGTGGATAAAACTCTTTACAACGGCCAATACGTGCTCCTACCGCAAACTGGGGATTATGTACAAATACACGCTTTCGTCCAAAAATACCTTTTCGGCGGTAAGTAGTTTTTAAATATGATTTATATAGTCCACGGTGAAAACCTTTCTAAATCCAGGGGGATAATTCTCAATCATCAGAAAAAACTGACGGTAAGATACAAACAAGAGTTTTCGATATTGGATATAACCCCCGGCGACCTTATCGGAAAAATTAAAAGTATTGATATATTCGGAGAGCCCCAGTTTTTTGTAATAAACATTTCGGGTTCGGGAAAAACTAATCTTGAAGACTATCTTGAAGTTTTATCTCAAACCCCATCACACACCACGGTCGTTCTTTTGTCCGACAAAAAACTCACAACTTCCAATATATTTATCAAAAACGCGGGATCACTGAAAGCAAAGGTTCTTGAAAATGAAACGACCGTAACGGGAACTCCCTTTGATTTTGTCGATGCTGTGCTAAGAAAAGACAGAAAAAATACGTATAGATTCATGCATAGAGAACTTTCCGGAGATAAAGATCCTATAGAACTATTTGCTCTCCTAACGTATGGTTTGAGAACACTGGCCCAAATTAAATTTTCCAGCCCCTCCTCAAAAAGTTTGAAACCTTTCGTGATTTCAAAAAACAAATCCGTTTCGCAAAAATATTCCGAAGACAACTTAAAGGAAATATTCACCGAGTTCTATAAACTGGACATGAAATCGAAAACCGGGGAAATAAACCCGGAATTAATGTTAACTTTGGCGGTCGAAAAAATGATAAACTCATAATAATGCCGTTACAGACCGGGCCAAAAAGATACATTAAAGATTTATCTTACGATCCCATATATAAGAGCGTGAATTACAATTTTTATTTTAAGTCGCGCATATTGTCCGGGATGCTTATGTCTTTGGGTGTTTTGGTATTGGGAACTCAGGTTATACTTCCACTTGTTTTCTTCAAAACCCAGGATGATGTGTCAAAACCTTTAAGAACAAGTGTTTTGGGATACGCTGCAGGTTTTAGTGATTTTGAATTTAGGGAGTTGGAAGACGATGATGTTCTGGGATCAAGTGCGGATAGAGAAGGAGAAAATAACGAAGAGGCTCCTAGATTTTTTACACTCAGCGTTCCAAAACTGGGCATCGAAGACGCCCTGGTCGAAACTAACTCCCCAAACCTTAGCCCTGAAGACTCACTTGGCCACTACGCAGGTTCAGGCATACCCGGAAAAACCGGTAATGCCTTTATATACGGACACTCAGTTCTTCCATGGTTCTTTAACCCTCACAACTACAGAACGATTTTTTCCACCTTAGGTGATTTACAAACAGGCGACACAATAAACATCAGTTACAAAGGGGAGCAATTTGAATATGTTGTGGAATCAAAAGAAGTGCTGTATCCGTCAGAGGTACAACCTCTTTCGGAATTTAAACCGGCTTACTTAAACGAATCTACAGTAACATTGATGACCTGCTGGCCGGCAGGAACAAAAACAAAAAGACTTCTTATAAAAGCTGTTATGTCGGATTAGAGTAGCAAAGAGAGGTCGGCGCAGAGATTATCGGTCTTCTTTGAGTATCTTCTTTTCGAAACCGCTTAAGGCTAACTTTCTGGGGTTACTGGAAATGTAGTACATTCCCGTAAGGAAAAACACTAACGAAACTAAAAGTCCTGCAGTTATACCGACAAGTCCTGTTTCAGGTACGGTTCCTCCGGTTGTTGTGCTTTCGTCGGTGGGGGCCGATGTAGCTCCTGCCAAAACTGCTGCAGATCCTGATCCTGCAAACGCTAGCGGTTTGTCGGCAAGACTACCGAACACCGTAGTCTCCTCTTCAACAAACTCTTCTTCCGCAACCTGTTCTTGGGGAACTACAGATTCTGTTTCTGCTGCTAACACATTCTGAGGCGCTTCTTCAGGTACTGCAGTTACTGTGGAAGCCTGGTAGGGGGCTGCATCAGAATCCGTATTACTGTTGGAAACGAGGTAATAAACAACACTAAACACAATAAGTGAGACTGATAGAGTAAGTATAAATGTTTTAAATCCGCTTTTGGCGCTATCGCTGTTCATAGGCAGGTCTTAGAGTTTCCAAAAACTCTATGTCAATAGTAACATTAACGGGACGGGATATGTCAAGTATATTTTGAGTAATATATTTATCCCTATCCACACTTTGATTTCCCTGAACAAACCAAAAAAGCAGGGCTACCGCGAAAACTGATACAGTAATTAACAACCTTTTCATATTATTACAGCTTAATTATGCTCCTTTTCATAATAGTTACATATTAAATATACGTATGCTTAACCTAACTTCAGAAGCGTCGAACGAAGACTCATACAATACAGAGTCTACAACTGTGACTCTAGGCAACGCTTCGATATTAGAAATGAGTTGCGAAACATCGCCGAATCCTACAAGAATTACTGTAATAGGAACCTCCCCATCCATACTTTCGGTAGAAGGCAAAAAATTCTTTACACTGTAACCAGAATCTCCCACCGCTCTAGTGAAAGAAACCATGTAATCGTGGGTGTTCAAATTTGTGGGAACTATTTCGTTCAATGCTTTTGAATACTTTGTAACAACCCTCAAATCTTCATAAGCACTATTCAACTCATACAGTTTAACGTTCAGGTCATAGTTAAGCTGACGCATTTCCTTATATAAATTTATTTTCTTTGTAAGGTTAATAATTAAATTTCCGGAGCCGAAAAAACCGAAAAGAACAATACAGCCAAGAGCCCAAGCAACCGCTATGCGGGAAACCAGCAACTCGTTAGAAAAAAACAACCTTCCCGATTTTTTAATTTCCTCGTCCATTGAGAATTTCATCTATAAGAACCTTCCAAACCAACTGTGTATATTTCTTTCGAAGAAGAATAATAAGCTTCTTTTATTGAAACTTCTGAAATACCGCCATCCCTTAACCAACTCATTATCATACTTGTAACTTGCGGGGTACGGGAGCTCTCAATAACAATGCTAAATTTATCTGAAGAAATTTTAAAGCTTTTTAAATTAATGTTTTCAGGAATTCTTGAGAGTACAAAAGAAATTCTTGCAGTAAGAGGTTTTCTTACAGCTACTGCCTTTTTGGCATAAGTAATTTTCGCTTCGGCCTTTTTACCCGCATCCTCAATACCCTCATAAAGTTTCATTTTGCTCAATATATTCTTCTGCTCATTCAGAGCCTCACTAAGCAAAAAATTCATGGAAGTGTGTACTACAAGCAAAACTATTAGTATCGAGCTGAAAAATGTGATTATTCCGGTTGAAACCTTTATTACAATCCCCGCAGTCGTAGCTTCCTCGCGCAATGAATCGGGATTATAAAACAGGTTGTTATCCGGGATATAGGGTTGTCCGTCAAGAGTTTTTCTTTGTTTTTCCCGAGGCTTTAGAGAGGGCAGAAACTTTTCTAGCATATCTAGATTTTAACCTATTTGCCTTGTTTTTATGAATGACTTTTTCCTTCGAGGCTTTATCGAGGGTTTTTTGCAATGCCTGCAACTTCTCCTTCGAAACCTCGGCACCGTTCGAAGATGCTAAAGAAGCTTTGACGCTTTTTACGGAAGACTTATATCTATCTTTCCAATAACTATTATGTTTTTTCTTGCTCAAAGAGCTCCTAAGAGCCTTTTTGGCTGATTTAGTGTTTGGCATAAGCGTTACGTATGATAACATACTTACGTATAAATTCAACGTTTTGCCCCACAGACAAATGCCTCTTAATTTAAATAGGACAAAACTTAACGGGGTTCTGCTAAAAACACAGAATACCATCCTGTCGGCTGCTTTCATTATTGCAGCTTCAAACGGCTTAAACGCCGTTTTGGGATTTTTGAAAGCAAGGCTTTTAACCTATTATTTCGGCGTTTCCGAGGAGTTGGCCGTATTCTATACTGCCGACAGAATACCCAATCTTATGTACTCGGTGCTTATTGTGGGCGCCGTTTCAACTGTTTTTATTCCGATATTTGCAGAGGGTCTAAAAAAAGACAAGGAAGAAGCCTATAAGACAGCCTCCGCAATGATCACAATAACTTTAATCTTTTTCCTGGTACTAACTCTGGGGGTAATATTTTTCGCAAGACCTCTTTTCAACCTTATATCCATAGGAAAATTCAGTAGTTTAGAGGCGGATTTAGGTATTTCCCTTATGAGAATTATGATGGCCGCTCAAATTCTATTGGTATTAGGCAGTTTGGCAACAAGTGTTCTTCAAACTTTTAAGTACTTTCTGGTCGCCGCCATAGCTCCTCTGGCATACAGCGCGGGAATGATTTTGGGCATAATATTCTTGTCACAAAGATACGGAATTTACGCACCCGCGATCGGCGTTGCTATAGGCGCTGCTTTACACTTCGGACTTCAATTGCCAACACTCATAAAAACGGGGTTTAATTTCACTCCAATTTTAAGCTTCAAAGACAGGGGGCTTCGAAGAATGGCGGGCCTCGTTCCTCCGAGAATTATAAGCGTACTTCTAGCAAACCTTATTCAGGTTATAAATAACAGTCTTGCGATAATGGTTTCTACTTCATCCGTAATATACTTAAAATTTGCACTTCAGCTGCAATCTTTTCCGGTAAGTCTTTTCGGAGTTTCTCTGGGCGCTGCAAGTCTTCCTATACTCTCCACCCAATCAGAAAAGTCGGATTTCGGAAAATTTAAAGAAACTTTTACAACTTCTCTTTTGCAAATGCTTTATCTTGTCCTTCCGCTTAGCATGATTCTGCTTGTTTTAAGAGGGCCCGTTGTAAGAATAGTTTACGGTGTTTCAAACTTTCCGTGGGAAGCTACGCTAAAAACTTCTTACACACTCGCTTTTTTTAGCATCTCAATTTTTGCGCAAAGTACTAATTATCTTTTAACAAGAGCTTTTTATGCCTTAAAGGATACTAAAACTCCGGTAATTATAAGTATCGCTACCACCATACTAAACGTAGTTTTATCGGTGTTCTTCATAACCAGGCTGCAGTTCGGTGTGTGGGCCGTAGCGCTTTCGTTTTCCATAACTTCCTTAATAGACATGGTTGCGTTGTTTTACCTATTGGGTGAAAAACTAGGGGGATTCGAGATGGAAAAACTTTTGGTGCCCTTTACAAAAATTTCTTATGCGACCCTTATAATGGGTTTCGCATTATATGTTCCCATGAAGCTTTTGGACACATATATTTTTGACACAACAAGAACTATAAATCTTTTAGGGGTAGTTGCATCGGCAGGCCTGCTAGGTATTGCTGTTTACTTCTTTGTAACCACAAGAATGAGAGTTGCTGAGGTTGATCTTTTTTACAAACTTATCAGAAAACTAACACCTATCAAGAAAGGGGTGCCTTTTACTCCGGCGGAAGATAAAGTTGTTTGAACCCCGCAATATAGTAAAATCTCCACATGGACCGGGAAAACATACAATCGAAAATTAGGAACTTTTGCATAATTGCCCATATTGACCATGGAAAATCGACACTAGCCGACAGGTTTTTGGAAATTACGGGAACCGTGGATAAAAGACACCTCCAGGAGCAAACACTCGACAGTATGGAGCTTGAAAAAGAAAAGGGCATTACTATTAAGCTTAAGGCCGTAAGAATGAGCTACAAAGGTTATCAAATGAACCTCATAGACACCCCCGGCCACGTCGACTTTTCCTACGAAGTTTCAAGGTCCTTAGCTGCCTGCGAAGGCGCTATTTTGGTTGTGGATGCTACGCAGGGCATCCAGGCTCAAACCGTATCTAACGTATACAAAGCTCTCGAGTCAAATTTGGTAATAATACCCGTGATTAACAAAATAGATTTAAGCGCGGCCGATATTGAAAAAACTGAAAATGATCTTGTGGGGACTTTCGGATTTAAAAAAGAGGACATTTTTAAGGTTTCGGCAAAAACAGGTTCGGGAGTTACAGAGCTCTTGGAGGAAATAATTGAAAAACTCCCGCCCCCGCAAGGTGATAGCGAGCTACCTTCGCGGGGACTTATATTTGATTCTTTTTATGACGAGTACCTTGGTGTTGTGGCAATGGTAAAGGTTGTCGATGGAAGTTTTGAGGAATTTACCGGCGGCCAGGGCAAAAAAATTCTCTTCCTTGCAAGCGGAGAAATATCCAAGCCCGAAGAAATAGGTTTTTTCAAACCGGAAAAGGTCAGGAAAAAAATACTTCGCACAGGTGAGGTCGGTTACATCGCAACGGGTCTTAAAGATATTACAAGCGTAAAAGTAGGGGACACCGTGTCTATACACGGAATCAACACCAAGCCTCTTCCCGGATACAAAGAAGTAAAACCCTTCGTCTTTGTTTCAATCTACCCGGTAGATAACGATAAATTTCCGCAACTTAGAGAGGCTTTACAAAAACTTTCTCTTTCCGACTCGGCTTTAATGTTTGAACCGGAAAGCAACTCGGCCCTTGGCTTCGGTTTTAGATGCGGGTTTCTGGGCCTTCTTCACGCGGATATAATTCAGGAGAGATTGGAAAGAGAATACGATCTTAGCCTCATCTCAACTACCCCATCAGTCGAATACCACATCGAACTTACAAACGGAGAAAAAATTGAAGTTAGATCGCCGTCGGAAATGCCGGACCGATCAAGAATTTCTAAAATACTGGAACCTAGAATTAATCTCACAATAATTTCTCCCTCCGAGTATGTTGGGGACATAATTAAACTTTGCGAGGAGAGACGCGGAGAAAATGTGAAAATGGAATACCCAAGTGAAAAAACCGTCTATTTCACTTACATACTTCCTTTGTCTGAGCTTGTTTATAATTTTTTCGACGATCTAAAAAGAGTGTCTTCCGGATTCGCCTCCCTGGACTACGAATTTAAAGATTACGCCCCGGTCGACGCGGTAAAAATGGATATTCTTGTACATAATAAAATTGTCGATCCTTTATCCCACATAGTACTAAGAAAAAGGTCCGAAGATATCGGCAGAAACTTACTAAAAAAACTCAAAGAAATAATTCCAAAACAGCAATTTACTGTGTCTTTACAAGCAGCGATCGGAGGAAAAATTATCGCCCGGGAGGATATTCCGGCATACAGAAAAAACGTACTTGCAAAAATGAGTGGAGGCCACCGGGAAAGAAAAGATAAGCTTCTTGAAATTCAGAAAAAAGGAAAAGAAAGAATGAAAAGGATCGGAAAAGTTGAAATTCCGCAGGAAGCATTCAGACAAATACTCAGAACAAAATAGCTTAAACTCCCTAAATCAAAAGCAAGGTATTGACACCTTTAGCACTCATGCTATATTACTGATAATATGTTAAGTGACAGACAGCTCCAACTCATACGTGCGGTAATAGATGAATATGTAAGAAACGCGGAACCTGTGGGATCCGTCGAAATTGTAAGCAAGTATAATTTAAGATGTTCTCCCGCTACGGTAAGAAACGAAATGGCAAAACTTATTGACCTGGGATTCTTAGAGATGATGCACACCTCTTCCGGACGCATCCCTACAAAAATGGCTTACAGATTATATTTGGACGAAATGATGGAAGAAAGAGATTTACCTGTTTTACAAGAAGTGGCGCTAAAACAAAGGTTGTGGACGAACAGATTTGAATTCGAAAAATTACTGAGAGAGGCTGTACTTGCTCTGTCTGAAATGAGCAGATCTCTAGCTTTTGCTACAACAAACGACGGTTTTGTAACATATGCCGGAGCCGCCAATATCTTAGACCACAAAGAGTTCTGGGACATCGATGTTGCAAAACAAGCTTTTTCGCTTTTAGACGAATTTCATTTGATGGACA
>CALKWN010000175.1 GCA_938004185.1 uncultured candidate division WWE3 bacterium | reverse complement strand
TTATTGGTGACCTGAATCGAAAATCTGAAAGATCAAACCAAGGGGTCTGAGGTGAAGACTACCTACAGAAGAATGTCCAATTTCACCCCTTCTTCTGACAATCCCTGCAGTAGATGTTGCCTCCGAACCGTTTTTTATTAACCCAACAAAACTTCGCGACATTATATGTGACCTTTACACCGCAGGAATGACAAATAAGCTTTTGCTTAGGCTTTTGCGTCTCGTCAGTGGAACTGGATATGTTCTTTTCCTGAGGTGGTGTATCCGACTCAAGCATCATCTTTTCCTTCGCCTCGGGTGGATCAACATATGAAGCATTAGTTGCGAAAGGTGGGTTCCATGAAGAGGACAGTCCAAACTTTGCCGCCCAATCGAACTCTATCGGTTTATGGCTCTGAGCCATTTTCTCACCAAGATCTTTTAAAGACTCCTGACCAATGATCTTGGCGATAAGGAGCGGGTTGTTATTGTTATCTATCGCTTTATTGATGGTTTTAAAGAGCTGATCATTCTTGATGATGGTGTCGAGACCATCGATCTTGGCTTTTGGCCGGTTGATCCTCGCCCCTTTTGAGACAAGAACAAGACTCTTGAGGGTTGGTTTGATGGTAAAGCCCATCCGAGTTGGCAATGCAATGCCTCCGGCATCGAGGAAGTGCTTGAGTATGAGGAGATGTTTGTTGTTCTGCTCGATCGGGGAAGGAATACCATAGGGCTTTTTTCCCCAGAATGCCGAGAATTCTCCGTACTCATTAATGGCGATACCCTCGGAAAAGTGTTTGCTCTCACACACCCACATTTCCATGAACCGGTTGATCAGCAGGTGATCAATCTGCGCCACTAGTCCACTATACTCGATGCGGA
The DNA here is from genome assembly GCA_938004185.1 of uncultured candidate division WWE3 bacterium. GTDB lineage: Bacteria > Patescibacteriota > WWE3 > UBA101185 > UBA10185 > UBA8498. Next base: position 392 of record CALKWN010000175.1, on the reverse strand, counting down.
GATCGTGGATTATCATCCAGTTTTTGGATTCCCCCCAATGTACCTTCATCTCATAGGCGGCTTCTTCCTCTCCACGCGCTCCAGCCTTGATATTGAGAATTTCACGTTCTACGCGTTTCCTGGTACTCGCATCCGCATCTGGATGCGCCAGGAGGGTTTGAAGAGCTTCTATTTGACCTTTTTTATCTTCAGCGTTTTTAATGATCATAATTCAAAAATGGCACTTCTTAATAATTGTTAAAAACAAGTTAATGTCAGCATATGGATTAGTGGCGTATCCCGTTAAAAAAATAGAAAACGGGATAATTTTTTAATAGCAGCCGGGCAACCGGATGTAAATAAAAGTTTGAAGGAACTTATCAAGGAAAACAAAACAGAGCAATCATGGTATT
>CALKWN010000174.1 GCA_938004185.1 uncultured candidate division WWE3 bacterium | reverse complement strand
GAGCCTCTTGCAAAAGCATATTCAGCTTTCTGAATAATTTTGCACAGTGTGAAAAATAGTCGAGCTTCAAAAGCAACTTCTTGATATTATTAGGTTACGACACCGAAATAATAGACAGGAGGTCACTGATGAAGCTCAAGGACAAAATATCATGGTTGATGGAAACAGTACAGCAAAGCCTGTTTCCTTATCTTGACGATTGTTTGCCACTTCCTCTCACCGAACCGGAGAAGCAGCTGGTCAAGATCCTTGAGCTGGTTCAAATTGAACAACATGTTCCGCATAACGCCAGCCGGCAATGGCTGGGCCGACCAATAAAAGAACGTGAAGCTCTTGCCAGGGCGTTTGTTGCCAAAGCGTTTTTGCGCTATCAACATACCAGTTCCCTGCGCAATGCGCTGCTGAGCAGTCCGAATGTGCGGATGATCTGTGGTTTCAGCAGGCGGGCAGATGTGCCGTCTGAAGCAACGTTTTCCCGAGCGTTTGCCGAATACGCAAAAGCAAACCTCGGAGTGATTGTGCATGATGCCTTGGTCAGGGAGCACCTGAGCACAGAGCTGATCGGGCATGTCAGCCGGGATTCAACAGCCATCACCGGTCGTGAAAAGCCAGCAAAAAAGGTCAAGGAGCCGAAGGTACCAAGAAAGAGAGGTCGCCCGGCCAGAGGGGAGAATCGACCACCCGCGCAGCCAAAGCGACTTGATGTCCAACGGACCCAGACAGCACAGGAGGCCCTTGCCGATCTGCCAAAAGTCTGTGATCGCGGCACCAAGAAGAACGCAAAGGGATACAAGGAGAGCTGGAGCGGCTACAAGCTCCATCTCGACATCAACGATTGTGGACTTCCCTTAAGTGCTGTTCTGACTTCCGCATCGGTGCATGACAGCCAGGTGGCTATCCCGCTGATGAAGCTGACGGCTTCCAAGGTGCACTCCTGTTACGATCTGATGGATGCAGCCTATGATGCTGCTCAGATATGGGAACAAAGCCGGGAACTGGGTCATGTCCCGATTATCGACCGCAACCCGCGCGGCAAGGAGGTTGTGCCGATGGCGCCACACGAAGCACGTCGTTACAACGAGCGGACAGCGGCCGAGCGCGGCAATGGCCGCCTCAAGGACGAACTTGGAGGCCGCTGTGTTCAGGTTCGCGGAGCTGACAAGGTGATGATGCACCTGATGCTCGGCGTGATTGTTCTGTTTGCCGATCAGTTACTCAAAGTCACTGGTTGATGATTGTCAAAGAGCGGAAAACGATTTCAACGGAAGCGGTCTGCCCGAAATCAGGGGAAATGACCCGTTAGATCACTCGCGTGGCAGAATTTACGCTAAAATTGGCCCGTACTGGACCTGACGGAATTGCGTCCGCTCTCGGTTCAAGACTTTTGCAAGAGGTTC
>CALKWN010000173.1 GCA_938004185.1 uncultured candidate division WWE3 bacterium | reverse complement strand
AATGACTGATGTTTTAAAAATAGGAAAATATGAATTTAATAGTAGATTAATAGTAGGAAGCGGAAAATATAAAGATTTCCAAACTACAAAAGATGCAACACTAGCTAGTGGTAGTGAGCTTATCACGGTAGCCATTAGAAGGGTAAATATAACAAATCCAAACGAAGAAAATCTACTTGATTACTTCAAAGATACAAACGTAAAATTACTCCCAAATAGTGCAGGATGTTTTACAGCCGAAGAGGCAATTACGACTTTTAGACTTATGAGAGAAGCTACGGGGATAGATATAATAAAACTAGAGGTAATAGGTGATGCTCAAAAAACTCTATACCCTGATGTAATAGAGACTATAAAAGCTTGTGAAATACTAAAAAAAGACGGCTTTACTATCATGGCATACACAAGTGATGACCCGATAATAGCAAAAAAACTAGAAGATGCCGGAGCTGATGCTATCATGCCTTTAGCTGCACCTATCGGAAGTGGACTCGGTATTCAAAACAAATACAACATCGCATTTATAAAAGATGCCGTTAAAGTTCCGGTTATCGTAGATGCAGGTGTAGGGTGTGCAAGTGACGCTGCTATTGCTATGGAGCTAGGGGCTGAAGCGGTATTGACAAATACTGCAATAGCTTGTGCACAAAATCCAATTATGATGGCAGAAGCTATGAAATATGCTGTAATAGCAGGAAGACTTGGATATAAAGCAGGAAGAATCCCTAAAAAACCTTACGCTACAGCTTCAAGTCCAGTGGATGGATTGATACAATTTTAACAAATTTCGACTTTAAGTCGGAGTTTGTTGAAAACTTTTCTAATTTTTGGTAAAAACCTATTGACAAATAGTAAAAATTAGGATATAATTCCACTCCATTTTAAATGTATGTAGCGATTTTTTCGGGGCGTAGCGCAGTCTGGTTAGCGCACCTGGTTTGGGACCAGGGGGCCGGAGGTTCGAATCCTCTCGCCCCGACCACTTTTTGATGGTAGATATAGCTCAGTCGGTTAGAGCATCGGGTTGTGGTTCCGAGGGTCGTGGGTTCGAGCCCCATTATCTACCCCATTTAATTTAGGTTTTAGCATTTTATAGCTAGAATATTATTTCTTTTTATGCGTCCTTAGCTCAGCTGGATAGAGCAACGCCCTTCTAAGGCGTAGGTCACACGTTCGAATCGTGTAGGGCGTACCACTTATGCGGATGTGGTGAAATTGGCAGACACGCCAGACTTAGGATCTGGTGCCGAAAGGTGTGGAGGTTCGACTCCTCTCATCCGCACCACTATTAATAAATCCCCATTTTATCGAACTTCATAAAGACAAAATCAAAGACTGTGTCAAAATTGTGCTAAAAATGTGCCAAACGCCCATTCAAGAGGCCTTCACTTTAAGAAAATATGCATTTATGATTTTAACTTAGGCTTAATTTGCAACTAAAAATATACTTACAGGTAATAGTAAAATCACACACATACCTATACCCAAAAGATTTCCTTTGAAAATATTAAAATCTTCAATAACTTTCGCCCATGAGAGTCTGAATAAAACTCT
>CALKWN010000172.1 GCA_938004185.1 uncultured candidate division WWE3 bacterium | reverse complement strand
CCTAAACCACGCTCTTTCGATCTAAAAAAAAAAAAAACTAAAATTAAAAAAAAAAAAGAATACAAAGTTTTTAAAATAAATAAAATAAATAAAATAAATATAAAAATTAAAATAAATAAAAAAGAAATAAAAATCATTCTTTTTTTAAGGCTTATATTTTTAAGGTATTTCTAACTGGGGTTTTTTTTTTTTTTAATAACATAATTATGAAGTTGAAATAATAATATTTGTCCCAAAAATCTAGAATTAATTATACTAAAGTGTAACTTGAAATTTGAAAATCTCTAATGAACTATTAAAATGTTTTTATCTTGGCTGGACTCGAACCAACATTTTTTGATTCGCAATCAAACACTCTAACCAATTGAGTTACAAGATAAAAAGAGCCTCCCCGGAAAAGAATCGAACTTTTACTCCATTAGTTAACAGCTAATTGCTTTACCATTTAAGCTACCGGGGGTCGCCCGTGCATTTTCGAGTTTGATAACTCTAACATAATAAAAAGAATTTTTTAATACGTTAGAGATTTTTTTATTTTTTAACCTTTATTTTTTATAAAAGGAGAAATAAAAAAATAAAATTCAACCAAACAAAATATAATATGTTCTTACATTCGGTTGGACTTGAACCAACATCTTATAACTTAGAAAATTAATGCTCTACCATTAAGCTACGAATTTAGTTAGTTTAGGAGTGGATTTGAACCACTATATCGAGGTTTTGCAAACCTGTGCATTACCATTATACTACCTATTTTTAGATCCAGCCACAGGTTCCCCTACGGCTACCGTGTTACGACTTCGCCTCAATCACCAACTAAATATTCGTCGCCTTGTTATAGTTTTTTTGATTCTTTATTGTTCGAAACCGAACCTATACTTTTATAAATTTAATTTGTATTACATAATTTATAATACTAATGTTCATTTATATGAATTAGAAAAACACGTTATACATATACATAAGTAGTTGGGGGTACTTATCCACAAAATAAAAAATAAAAAAGAAGAAAACTTCATACTTAACCGGCTTTCATGGCGTGACGGGCGGTGTGTACAAGATCAGTTCTACTTTTCACCGTAACGTTCTTTTTAACGATTACTTGCGATTCCTGCTTCATGTTTTCAAGTTTCAGAAAACAATTCGAACTGCGGCTCATTTTTATAGATTTGCTCAAAATCACTTTTTTGCTTCTCATTGTAACAACCAATGTAACACGTGGATAGCCCAAGGCATTAAGGCCATAAAGATTTGACTTGTTCCTCACCTTCCTCCTATAATCAATAGGCGGTGACTTCAAGACATAATAATAACAAAAGTTTAAATTTTTTTTTTTACATAATTAAAGTAAAGGTTACGTCCGTTAAGGGAATTAACCTAACATTTCTCAACACGGACTTCCGACAACCATGCAACACCTGATTAAAACCCATATCTAGAAACACATTTAAATTCCAAACAAGCAGTGGTAAGGTTTGCGCGTAGTTACGCATTAAATCACATGTTCCACCGCATGTGCAGATCTCCGTCAATTCCTTTGAGTTTCAACCTTGCGATCGTACTACCCAGGCGGAGTGTTTACGCGTTAGCTTGAACAAAAAAAAAATCTTACATTCAACACTCATAGGTCAGGGTGTGGACTACTAGGGTATCTAATCCTATTCGCGACCCAACACTTTTGTATTTTAGCGTCAGTTTAATGATAGATAGTTGTTTACACCGACCGACCGTCTCAATAATCTAAAACAAATTTTAACTTTTAATTAGAAATACGACTATCTCCTTTTTAACTCAAGTTTAAAAATCAAATAATTTTTATAAAAGGTTAAATCCATTATCTTTAAAATTATGTTAATAACAACCGCCTACATACCCTTTACGCCCAATTATTCCGAGTAACGCTAGCTCCCCCCGTATTACCGCGACTGCTGGCACGAAGTTAGTCGGAGCTTTTCATTTACGAGATCATGATTCTTTCAATAAATGAATAGAGTTTACGGCATTACACCTTCAATCCCCCACGTGATATTGCTGGATCATGCTTTCGCATAGTGTCCAAGATTCCCCACTGCTGCTACTTAAAAGAAAGTTGGACCTTATTTCTATCCCAATGTGATTGATCATCCTCCCAGATCAACTAAAGATGAGGCTTGGTAAACCATTACTTTACCAACTACCACCAATCTTGTACAAGAACATCCAATAACGATTGCAATCTTTATTTAATTAAAACATAAAAATCTTTTATATTTTGTTGTTATACAGTATTACGTTGTGAACAAACTATCACTGTTTTATTGGTTAGTCTACTTGCTTATACTCACCTCTTAGCATATTTAAACATATTGTTAAAAATATTAGACGTGCATGTGTTAAGGCCTACCACAAGCATTCACTCTGAGCCAGGATCAAACTCATTCTAAATCTTATAAAAAAAAAATTCCTATAAAAAAAAATAAACCAAAAAGAATTTTAATATAAAAATAATTAGTACTTTTTACTGGTGTACATCACTATACGTCTTAAAAGCCTATTTAAGTTTTTTTCTTAAACTAATTAAAGAAAATAATATAAATTTTTTTCCTACTTAGATGCTTTCAGTAGTTCTAATTTTAATTACGTGGCTAATTAACATGCTTGGTCAAAAACAATTAATTCACTATAGGTATTTCCGTCCCGCTCCTCTCGTACTAAGGCTAGCTTTTATTTTTTTTCTAATATATGGTAGATAGGACCGAACTGTCTCACGACGTTCTGAACCCAACTCACGTACCGCTTTAATAGGCGAACAGCCTAACCTTGGAACCTTCTGCAGCTCCAGGATGCGATGTGTCGACATCGAGGTGCCAACCTACTCCATCGATAAGGGCTCACAAGAGTCATTAGCCTGTTATCCCTGGC
>CALKWN010000171.1 GCA_938004185.1 uncultured candidate division WWE3 bacterium | reverse complement strand
GGAGTGAAAACAAAAACAGCCAGGTTTTTTGACCTGGCTGTCTTCGTTGTATAGTTACCCGGCACTGACCTACTCTCTCACCTGGGATGGCAATACCATCGGCACAGAAAGCGTAACGGCCGTGTTCGGTATGGGAACGGGTGTGGCCTTTCTGTTGTGGGCACCGGGATTAATTTCTTTTTTTTATCGTTTTTCTTTCTTTTGATGTGGTGAGTGGCTTTGACAAGCAGATTCAGAGAGAAAGGGTTAAATTTAAGTCGAACGAGTTATTAGTACTGGTAAGCTTAATGTATTGCTACACTTCCACACCCAGCCTATCAACCAGATAGTCTTTCTGGACTCTTTAGGGAAACCTGGTTTTGGAGCGGGCTTCGCGCTTATATGCTTTCAGCGCTTATCCTTTCCGAACGTTGGCTACCCAGCCATGCTCCTGGTGGAACAACTGGCACACCAGAGGTTCGTCCACTCCGATCCTCTCGTACTAGGAATAAACCTCCTCAAGTTTCCTACACCCACAGCAGATAGGGACCGACCTGTCTCACGACGGTCTAAACCCAACTCACGTACCGCTTTAATTGGCGAACAGCCAAACCCTTGGGACCTTCTTCAGCCCCAGGATGCGATGAGCCGACATCGAGGTGCCAAACCGCCTCGTCGATATGAACTCTTGGAAGCGATCAGCCTGTTATCCCCGGAGTACCTTTTATCTGTTGAGCGATGACCCGACCACTTGGAATCACCGGATCACTAAGCCCTGCTTTCGCATCTGCTCGACCCATTAGTCTTGCAGTTAAGTATCCTTCTACCTTTACGCTCTTTGCATGATTGCCAACCATGCTGAGGATACCTTTGGACTCCTCCGTTACTCTTTAGGAGGAGACCGCCCCAGTCAAACTACCCACATAGCACTGTCCTGTGCCTGGTTTCACAGACTCCAGTTAGAATTCTAACGCAATAAGGGTGGTATTTCACTGCTGGCTCCGAAAAGACTTGCGTCTCTTCTTCTTCGCCTCCCACCTATCCTACACATCTTGCGTCAAAACACAATACCATGCTATAGTAAAGGTTCACGGGGTCTTTCCGTCTTGTTGCGGGTAAACGGCATCTTCACCGTTGCTACAATTTCGCCGAGCCCCTCGTTGAGACAGTGCCCAAGTCGTTCCGTCATTCATGCAGGTCGGAACTTACCCGACAAGGAACTTCGCTACCTTAGGACCGTCATAGTTACGGC
>CALKWN010000170.1 GCA_938004185.1 uncultured candidate division WWE3 bacterium | reverse complement strand
ATAGCTCTAACCAGCTGAGCTATGGGTCCACTATATGGTAGCGGCGGAGAGACTTGAACTCTCAACCTCACGGGTATGAACCGTACGCTCTAGCCAGTTGAGCTACACCGCCGTATATGTAGTTGGTGGAGTATAGCGGGATCGAACCGCTGACCTCCTGCTTGCAAGGCAGGCGCTCTCCCAGCTGAGCTAATACCCCACAAAAAAATGGTGGGCCTAAATGGACTTGAACCATCGACCTCACGCTTATCAGGCGTGCGCTCTAACCACCTGAGCTATAGGCCCAAATTCACACATTTGCAGTGCGAGTTATATTTTACTATTTACTTATTTGTTTGTCAATTGTTATTTACCCAAAGATAGCCCTTCGTTATTTGACTTTCGGGTATTTGACGTTGTTCTTTTCCATCTTCTCGAGGATGATCGCCTCGGGGTCGAAACCGAGATCGGCGGCCATCGCAAGCGCATAAAGCAGAACGTCCGCAAGTTCTTCCCTGACGTTCTCCAGATTCGGCTCCTGGCCTTCCCATTGGTAGTTCTCGAGCAGCTCAGCGGCCTCGATGATGATCGACTTGGCGAGCGCCTGCGGCGTGTCATGTTCCTTCCAGCCGCGTTCGTCGCGGTATTCAATGATCTTCTTCAGCAGTTCCTTCATTTTGTCTTCCCACTACTTTCTTGATGCGTTTCTTGAGGGTCGGCCTGTCAATCAATACGATGCGGCCGCACCCCAGGCATTTGATCTTGCAGTCGGCGCCGAAGCGGACGATCTCCCATTTGTTCTCGCCGCAGGGATGCCCTTTCTTGAGGACGAGGATGTCGCCCAGGCGGATATCCTGTTGCATGTCAGGCTTTGTCCTTGAGGAGCGCGGCGAACTGTTCCAGTTCGGCTTCATCCTGGAAAGTGATCGTGAGCTTGTTCTCGTGCGCCTGGGGTTTCTTCGCAAGCGGCACGATGTTGATGAGTTTGTCCCTCACGTCCTGGATCTGCCTTTGGAACTCATCGGTAACGCTCTGACGCCTGATTTCCTTTTTC
>CALKWN010000169.1 GCA_938004185.1 uncultured candidate division WWE3 bacterium | reverse complement strand
CTTGTGCGAATTGTACTGCATAGATATGGGTGAGGTTATGTACAAGAATATCGAGAAAAGAAAACAGAGGTATCCTCAAGGCTTCGATTCAACAAGAAGCAAAAACAGGGAGTGAGCTGATTGAAAAAATACTTCATTTCTAAAGAAGAGAAGATTATAAATGAGTGGCGCGAGAAAGGGGGCAACTGATGGACAAAGAATACTCGAAGCTCTCTGACTACATAACACTTAATATGCCGCATGAGATGGGTAAAGGAGGGAGACGCGGCGAAAGTTTTTCGGACATAGCGATAAGGCTTCTGGAAGAGTATAAAGAGCTGAAATGCAATGAGGCAGCTCAAGAAACAATTGAAGAATTGGAGAAGCGAAGAGACGATCTCACGAAGGAAATAGATGCCTTGTCTAATGAGATAGCGGATATAAAGTCTCAGATTATAAAAGCTATCGAGAATTACAAGGCAAACGGAGAATACGCAGACCCTAAGTGGTTCGGATCGGCAAAACTCGCAGCTCACTTCAGAGTAGTAAAGCTGGCAAAACTTCAGAGAGAACTCAAAAACCTCAACACGCAACTGAAGAAGGCAAGGGCAATGACTTACGAAAGGTACTTCATAAATGCGGCTAAGGAGCTTCTAAGCGAAAGCCAGTACAAAACGCTTTCTCAAGAAGCGTTTATAAGTATGTCAAATCAAAGAGGTGTAACCGTCAGTGAATAAGGAGGGATTGTATGAAGTGGCAGTTTAGGGTTTGGGATATTGAGAACCAAAAGATGTTTAAGACTACGAAGATCGAGATAACTCAATTCGAGACTACGGCAAAGGTATTTGAAAGCGGAAAACATAGAACGCTTATCAATGACAAGAGGACGAACAGGACACAATTCCTCTTGATGGCGAACGTAGGGATAAGAGACAAGAACATGGAAGAGGTCTTCGACGAAGACATTGTAGCTACGGATAAAGGCATTGCCGTTATATACTTCCAACCTTCAAGGGGATCGTTCGTCGCGAGACTCCTTGAAAAACACGGTGGCCTCGAACTTCTCATCGACGAAATAAAAGAATCGATGAAGATACTAGGAAACGTGTTTGAAGACAAGCATCTCATAACGGAATGAGCATAGTATTCTTTCCGGAAAATCTCGCGGAGGCTAGGAAAAGGCACGGCCTCACTATGAGGAAGTTGTCCATTATGTCAGGAGTACATGAGAATACGATAGCGAGAATAGAAAGGGGGGAATTTAATCCAAGCGAAAAAACAATAGACAAACTGGTCGAAGCGTTGAGGATAGATAAAAAACTTTTGTGCAAAAACGACGCTGATCTTACTGGCGTTGAGAAGATAAGGTACATACAGAAAATACTGGACGAGAAACTGAAACTCGTAATTGAGATTCACAACAAACTGAATATGTGGATAGAGAAGATGCCAGACACTCCCGACATAGAAGAGTCGGCGCTGCTTTGTATAAAAGAGATCATGAGGGAGGTTAACCGTGTTTGAGGTCGAAGTAAGGAACAGAGTTACTAACGAAAGTAAAACTATAAGGGTCGAGGCAAAGAGCAAAGGCGATGCGTGGTTCAAAGCTCGCGCGATTCTCGCAAACGAAAGAAAAGATATTGAAGATTGGTATATCCGACGGACAACACAGGTAAGTTAATCGTTTAATTCCGACCGTAGCAAAACGTTGATATGATTATACATAGAATCGTATTGACGCAAACCGAAACGCAATACAGAACGTTTTATTTGAACCTTATTTTATCTGAATTAGGAGGCAACAATGGAAGATAATGCAATCTACTGGGAAACGGAAGAAGGAAAACCGGAGTGTTCGATCATGGTAGATGATGTAAAAGTTATCTTGAAAATTGGAGACGAAGAGCTTATAGCGACCGGACTTATTACGAGTACGGGAGAAAAGCCGTCAGAATTTTTCGAGCGTTTTGTTGACGCAGTTTCTTTGGAGGAGGAATAATGTCAATATCATACAACAGAGTAGTGTTGATAGGAAGGTTGACAAGAGATCCTGATTTCAAATTCGCGACTTCAGGTACTGCGATTCTTACTTTCGGAATTGCCGTTGACAGGGAGTATTCAAAGAACAATGAAACAGATTTCTTCAACGTAATCTGCTTCGGGAAGACTGCCGAAGTTATGAATCAATATCTGAAGAAGGGAATCCTTATACTTGTAGAGGGTTCTGTTCAGATAGAAAAATACGATGACAGAGACGGCAACAAGAAGACGGCAACTAAGATAGTGGCAAACAAGATAAACTTTATGCAGAAGAAGAACGAGTCTTATTCATCGAACGAGGATCAGAATTACAAAGAAGTCGAGGACAAGGACAAGGAAGATATTACGTTCTTCGGTTCTGATTCGGGTTCTGACGAGATACCCTTCTGATGATTGGAAGAAAATGCAGATGTGGTAGAACACACTTCAGCAGCGTGGAGGAGGGAGTCTGGATATGCGCGTGTGGAAGAAGACTTACACCGGAGATGAACTCTTACAAACTTGTGAGGGAGTCAAATGAAATCGCTAGAAAGGTTTGCTCTTACGGACAACTACTCGAACGACGACCTTCTGTGGGTGTTAAGGAATTATCAGAATATATGGTCGAGGATATTGGATTCTCAGATAACTCTAGTATTCTCAAATGAAGATATAGACTTTGAAGCTCCGCCAAAGACTATAAACTATTCAAAAGACACACTCAGAGGTAGCGTACAGACTAAACGAACAGCAGACGGCCAGAAAGCTGTTTACGTTATAGCAGCAATGAAGATCGATGCGATGCTGAAAGCTCTTACTCCGAAAGAGAGAGAGGCTATATTCTGGAGGATCATCGACCGATCTCATACAGTTGTTAAGAACAGGAGGAAATACGCAAGCACTAGAGAGCTGGCCGTTATGCTGAAGATTCCAAACTCTACGTTTAGAGATCGCCTTATAAGCGCTTGGGAAAAACTAGGTGGTAATTGGGAATCTCTAAGGGATTATATTCAGTTTGTGTTAGAACATTGTTAAGAAACAAATGCTATATACGGCTTGACATTCCGCACAAAAACGCGCTATAATCATTATGATTGCGAAAGCTGCACAGGAGCAGATGCTCCTGTGCTTTTTTTGCCAACCATATATCACCCCCAAAAGGACAGGCCAAGCGCCTGTCCTTTATTTTGAGGTGGGATTCTTGCCGAAAAAAAAGGTTTGTTTTTCAGTCCCAGTACCACCTTCTGAGAATCATTGTTTTATAACAATAGGTAACAAAAGGATTTTGAGCAAAGAGGCAAGGTTGTTTATGACAGAAGCCGCTCTCAAAGCCAAGATCGCTGCAAGGAGAGAGGGCTGGAAAATAGCAAACGGAAGAAAAGTTGTTCTCCAACTATACTTCTTCTTTCCAAACAAAAGAAAAAAAGATACGCACAACACGCTGAAGGTTCTCATGGATTCCTTTGAAGGGATTCTATACGAGAATGACTATTGGGCGCTTCCTAGAGTTATGGACTTCGATATTGACAGAGAAAATTCTCGTCTCGACATTGAGGTGTTTATGAAATGAGGACACCTTTCACTGTTGAAAACGCGGCTTTCTCTACAAACGCTCATATGACGGCGCGAAAGTGCATATACCCTCGCGTATTCCGTAACAGATATATAGAGTATCAGGACACGATGCTAGGTTCAGGAGAGATGGAGAGTATCCTCGATGGAAAGTTTGCGATCGACAGGATAATACACGTTCCTACTTCGGATATGAAAGCGAAGATAAAGCTGACCGTTCAGGAGAGGTTCAGGAAAGCCAGCCATGCTGTGTTTAGAGACATCGCAATAACGGAATGGAATCACGCTTCTGGAAGCGAAGGAGAGCTTTATAAGCTCCATGCAAATCTCTTCCTTTATGGATACTACGATGAAAAAAACGAGACTTTCATAGAGGCGATTTTAATAAACGTTCCAATGATGCTGGCGAGAATAGCGACAGGCACTATAAAGTATTCGATTCACTATATGAAAGACAAGCAGCAAGACATAGTAAATATAGGCTTTGATGAACTCAAGCGAACAGGCTGTGTTATGTATGCCAGTAAGAACGCAAGACCGTAAAACCCTCTTTGTTTAGGCTTCCGGAGCTGGCCAACAGCTCCGGCTTTTTATGGAGGACTTATGAAAAGAAGCGGACTAAGGCCGATAAAAGACAGGGAAACAATTGTTGAAAGAGACAAACATAGATGCAGGAAGTGCGGAAAGTTTGTAAGTGTTGGTCACGTTCATCATCTGTATGGAAGAGTAAGAGTTCCTTCATGGCTTAACGTTCCTGATGATGCTCCTGACCACAAAGTTAATCTCGTTCTTCTCTGTGAGATGTGCCATTGGAGGATTCACAACACACCTCCGGACAACGAATCTCAAAGACAGGTAAAAGAATGGAGAGACAGACAGGCAAAGGAGAATGTCAGGAGGGCTGGACTTGAAGATAGTGCAAAGGAAACTTTCGGAGATTAAACTTGCTCCTTACAATCCTAGAAAGATAAGCAAGGACGACAAGGATAAGCTGAAGAAGAGTCTCAAAGAGTTTGGATACGTTGATCCGATAATCTATAACGCTAGAAATATGTTTGTTGTCGGCGGCAATCAGAGAACGATTGTCCTTAGAGAGCTTGCAAAAGAAGATCCGGAACGTTGGAACGTTCCGTATGAAATGGTGGAAGAGGATTTAGACGAAGAAAGAGAGAAGGCGCTTAACATAGCGCTGAATAAAATATCTGGCGAATGGGATATACCTAAGCTGAAAGACATTTTAACTGAGCTTGATACAGGAGCATTTGATATATCTCTTACAGGATTCGACGAGATAGAGATAAAAGATTACATAGACTACTGTCCAGAGGCAAGCGAAGATGATTTTGACTTGGAACAGGCCGAGAGTGAAATCAAAGAGCCAAAGTCAAAACTCGGAGACATTTACATATTGGGAAATCACAGACTAATGTGTGGAAATTCTGCAATAAAAGAAGAAGTAGAAAAGTTGCTTGATGGAAAAAAAGCAGAACTTGGTTTGTGCGATCCTCCTTATAATGTTGGTCTTAACTATGATGTCTATGATGATTCGCTTGATTTAGAAACATACATAGATTTTAACAAACAATGGTTTACGTTGCTAAAGGCAAGCACTTCAAAGCAAATAATAACACCCGGATCTTTTAATGAGAATATCTGGTTTTCTATTTTACCACCTTATCATATTGCTCCTTGGATAAAGACAAATGCTCTTAGTCATGGGAAGATTTCCAAATTCATGTGTTCTGAACCGATTCTATTTTATGGTGAGAAGTGGGGAAGAAAACGAACAAATGATGTTTTTGATTATCCAATCGGAAGTCAAAAAGATATTGGAGATCACCCGTGTCCAAAACCACTAAAGCTATTTGCTGATTTCATAACTAACTTTTCAGAAAAAAATGATTATATATTGGATCTGTTCGGAGGGTCCGGATCAACTCTAATTGCTTGCGAACAGTTGAAGAGAAATTGCTTAATGATGGAGTTAAGCCAATTGTACTGCGATGTAATCATAAAAAGATGGGAAAAGTTTACGGGGAAAAAGGCAATTCTGAAGGAGTGATTATATGCCTAAGAAATACAATTCTAGGAGCTATAAACTTCACGAACAGATGATTATAGAGGCAGAGAAGCTCGCGAGGACGGGTGTGGCGAGGGATCATATTGCAAGGGCTTTGGGTATATGGCCGTCAACACTTAACCGATGGATACAGATAGGCGAAAATGCCGCAGATGAAACAATGGAAAAGCAGTTGTACGACAGGATTCTAAAAGCCGAAGGCGAGGCAATATCTAGGAACGTTGCCATTATACAGAAGTCGGCTCAAGAAGGAGTGTGGCAAGCAGCCGCGTGGTGGTTAGAAAGGAGATACCCGAATCATTATGGAAGGACAGAAAGAATAAACGTAGAGGAGAAACGGAATGTCAAATACGTCGCGGAGTTCGCAGGCAAACCACCGAAAGAAGAATAAGGGTGGTAGGCCGACAGGTGCTGTAAACAAGATACAAGAAAGGGAGAAGATAAAGCTATACAATCCTCACCCTGCTCAATGGGAGATACATAATTCACGAAAGAGATTCAGAATAGTATCTTGCGGAAGGCGCTTTGGAAAGACTCTCATGGCCGCGAACGAGACAATTAAGTACGCATACGAACACCCGAGAGAATCAACGTGGTGGGTAGCTCCTGTTTATTCTCAAGCTGCTATTGGATTCAAGATGATAAAGAACAGCTTCCCTGATCTTATAAAAGGCGCAAACAGCGCCAGCCTAAAGATAAGCCTTAACAACGGTGCTGTTATAGAGTTCCGTTCCGCAGAGAGGCCAGACAACTTGCGCGGAGAAGGTCTAGGTTGGGTAACGATAGACGAGGCAGCTTTCATGTCGGAGGAGGCATGGTACGAAGCGTTGCGACCAGCTCTGTCAGACAGGAAGGGAAACCTTTTAGCTATTGGCACACCGAAGGGTAAGAATTGGTTTTACAGATTGTGGGTAGATGGTCAGGACAGGGAGAAAGAAGACTTCGATTCTTGGCAAATGTCAACGTATGAAAATCCTTACATAGACCCTGCAGAGCTTGAAAGTCTAAAGCTGACGCTTCCTGAAAGGATATTCCGTCAGGAGATAATGGCAGAGTTCTTAGACGATTCTGGTGGTGTCTTCAGATATGTAGATCAAAATATCAGGAATTACAGTCTTCCGACTGACTCCGAAGGGCTTGTAACTCTCGGAGTTGACCTTGCAAAATATGAAGACTTTACAGTCCTCATAGGAGTGGACGGAGTAGGAAAGGTAGTTTATTTTGACAGGTTCAACCAGATAGATTGGGCTTTGCAGAAGAAGAGGATAATCGAAGCCGCGAGAAGCCTTTCTGCAAAAGTAATCATAGACTCGACAGGCATAGGCGATCCGATATTCGAGGATCTCGAGAGGGAGATATGGGTAGAAGGTGTGAAGTTTACCGCATCATCTAAGAGCAATATAATAAACAATCTCGCGATGATGATAGAACAACACCAGATTATGTATCCATATATACCCGAACTTGTCAACGAGTTAAAACTCTATCAGTATGATCTGACACCGACAGGGAAACTGAAGATGAACGCTCCGGCAGGGAAACACGACGACTGTGTTATAGCTTTGGCTTTGGCAGCTTGGAGTAATCAGTCAAGCGGAGAGCCTTCGGTGCGTCTCTTATAGGAGCTGAGATATGGGAGTATTCAAAAGATTTATGCAGAAAGCGTTCTCGATGCAGGGCTGGCAACCTTTGTACGAAGTTATAAGCAAAGATGAAGAGTTTGCTAGGCGGCCATTGAGAGCTAATGAAAAAGTCTCTTGGGTATATGCTTGCGCTAGGTTCATATCTTCTAGCATTGCGGCTGCTAACTTGAGACTATACAGGGTAGAAAGAGACTCTAGCTGGCAAGAGATAACGGAAGATCCTCTTCTCGACTCGATAATGAGGCCAAGCCTTTATATGTCAAGAACTGAACTCTTCTACATTTCGGCTCAATTCTTAGAGCTTACGGGAGAAGCAGACCTTCTAAAGATAAAAGACCAGCTAGGAAGGGTGGTTGGGTTTCACCCTCTCAATCCAATGAACTTAGAGTTAAAGACAAAGAGTGGTTGGCCTGACAAATGGATATACAGATCAACTAAAGACAACCAGCCTTTTGAACAGGTGTTCGAGTTTGGAGACATAATGCAGATTAAGTATCCAAACCCGACAAACATATACAGAGGGCTTTCTCCTTTGTCGGCAATCGCTGACGCAACTGACACGGCATACTTCGTAGAGAAATGGCAGAAGAACTTCTTCAAGAACTCAGCCGTTCCTTCCGCTGTTATACAGGCCGAAAGATCCCTTTCAGATGCACAGTTTAGAAGACTTAAAGAAGAGATCGACGAGAAGTATCGAGGAGTTACCAATGCGCACAAGGTAATGCTGTTCGAGAACAAACTCGAATTTAAGCCAATAACAATGCCTATGAAGGATATGCAGCTCCTTGAACTTAAAAAATATAACAGGCAAGAAATATGCGCAATATACGGAGTGCCGCTTGCGAAGCTCGGTATAGTAGAAGACGTTAATAGAGCAAGCGCGGAGCAATTAGATTATACCTACGCAAAAGACACGCTCACTCCAAAGCTGGTAATGATTGCCGAAGCTCTTACAAAGGGAATCCTGAGAGACTCTGGAGTTAAAGACAAAGTATTTTTCTATGACAGCGTAATACCGAAGAACTTGATGATAGAAACGACGAGAAACACTCAATACCTTGACCGTGGTGTTCTGACTATAAATGAAGTAAGAGACGAAATGGGACTTCAACCAGTACCGTGGGGAGACGAACCGTTCAAAAAAGCAGAGGAACAGGAAAAGCCGAAAGAAGCTGAAGGGGGAAAGAAGGTGATGTTTTGAAAATCGAAGATGTTATTCGACAGCAAATAGTTAATCTGTTCGGAGACTTGGGAGCGCGCATAGACATAGACGAGAAATACTTTGCCGTAACAATAGACGGCGCTTCCGTTCAGATTACCATGCCGGAGGAAAAAGACCTGCTTAATCAATTCGATCTCATGACGTTGATAGAGAACGAGACAATCACAATAAACAAGGTTGTCAATGCTATGGAATCAGAGGTCGATAAGGCAGACGACGAAGAGAGAACTATAAGAATGGTAGGAACTCTGCAAACAGAGGACAGGCTAGGAGACATTATAGACGTAAAAGGCTGGCAGTTGAAAAACTACAAGAAGAATCCTGTTATCCTTTTCGCTCACGATCATCGGTCGCCAGCAGTTGCAAAGGCAACAGAGATAGAGAAGACCGACAACAGCCTGATATTTACCTTGAAGTTTCCTCCTGTCGGAGTTTACCAGAAGTCCGACGAGCTTTACGGCCTCTACAAGCACAAGATAATGAAAGCCTCAAGTGTTGGATTTATCCCTATCGACTACGAGTTTAGAAAAGACAAGGAAGGTGGTATTCACTTCAAGAAACAGGAATTGCTTGAGCTTTCGTTGGTTACTGTTCCTGCTCACCAAGATGCTTTGGCTCTCTCTCTTTACGGAGAGTACGAACCGAAAGAGAATTACAGCAATATCGTGGAAGATGTTAGAAAGATTCAGGAAAAGCTGGACTCTCTATCTGAAGAAATGAACAGGTTCAGATATTCAGTTGAGGCACAAGAGATGATCGAGAAGGTAAGGAAGACAGCAGAAGAAATCAAAAGAAGAATTAAGGAGGTAATGTAATGCCAATCGAAGAAGTTCTCGACACAATGAAGGTACAGATAATCGAGGAAATAGGAAAGAAAGTCAAGGACATAGCAACGGTTAATCCTGCAGAGATCAGAAAAGAGATCGACGCTTATTTCAAAGAGAAGGCACTAAAAGAACCTGTTCCTGAAGTGCCGGAAAAGAAAGAAACAGTTAAAGAGGTAAGAGAACTCTTTAAGGCAGTTATAAACAGGGATCACGCGACTGCTAAAGCTCTGACGGGTCAGGGAGACGCTACAGGAGGTTATCTTGTTCCAGATGAGTTTGTTGCGAGATGCGATGAATGGGCGCTCAAGTACGGTATTGCCAGACAGTTTGCAACAATCATGCCAGTAGGCAAACCTACTACAAAGATACCGAAACTCACAAGCGAGCCTAACGTATCATGGGTAACTGAAGGCGGCACTATCTCTACTGGCCAGCCAGCTTTCGGTATAACTCAGATCATCATAAAGGACGCTGCCATAATCGTTCCCATAACTAATGATCTTCTCGAAGACAGCGAAATCAACATCATGGAGATTCTCGGAAGGATCTTTGGAAGAGCATTTGCAAGGGGAGAAGATTACCAGCTAATAAACGGTGATGGAGCAGTATTCACAGGGATAATGAACCATGCAGACGTTCCTTCAGTTTCAATGCCTGCAACTAAAACGGCCATGACTCAGGTAGCTGCAAATGATCTTCTTAACCTCAATGCTTCAATACATGAGTCGGTTGAAGAGAACGCAAGATACGTCCTTCACAGAACTGTACTCAATGTAATTAGACAGTTGACAAATGGAGCTAACGGGCCGTACTTGTTCCCCGGCTCTACCATTTGGGATTATCCATACTCGAAGACTCCGCTTCTTCCGAACGTACTCGAGACTGCTGCGAATAAGAAATTCATGTTCTACGGTGATCTTGGACAGGTTTACTTCGGGAAGAAGAAAGATCTTACCATTCAGGTTGCAGATCAGGCAACTGTAGATGGTGTAAGTCTGTTCCAGAACAACATGATGGCTATAAGGGCAATTGAAAGAGTTGGAATAACAATTGCCTTCCCGTCTGCATTTGCTGTTCTCAAAACTGCCGCACAATAAAATACAGGGGAGTCTTTGACTCCCCTTTAATGAGGTGAAAAAATGAAGAAAACAATGATTGTAATGATGCTATTGCTTGTTATCTGCATTAGTATTGTCACAGCATGGACGCTCATAGAAAACACAAAGCTACACATGATCTACGAACCAAATGAAATAACAGCTCTTGCGACGGCAACTGCTATCGACATGAGAGGATACGAAGCAATTTACGTTGTTGGTTATATTAGCGGAGATGCAACAACCACAACCATTACACCGAAGTATTATAAGTCTGCAACATCGTCAGGAGCTTTGACATTAGTATATACAGGATCTCCTGTCACTGTAAATACAGGATACTTCGAGCTGGAAATAAATAAAGATATGAACTATCCTTTCGTAACTTTCACGTTCACTCCCTCTGCAACTTCAAGCATTGGTGTGTTCGGCCTATTATACGGTGCTACTAGCGCCCCATTCTAGGGGGTGGTTGAATGAGAGTCAAAGTAAAGAAAACCATCTTTATAGGAGCGACCGCGAAAGCCGGAGAAATACTTGAGATAAGCGAGGACGACTTCAACGCAATAGGAGAAGATTATCTCGAAAAAATAGAGGTCGATTCCGAAGAAGGGAATGACAGCGATGGTAACACTGACGGAACTGAAAAACTACCTAGCAATACTAGACGATCAGCACGATCAAAGACTAAATAGCCTCCTTCGGGGGGCTATTGCTTTTGTTAAAACATACTGCTGCCGTCAATTCATATACGGAACATTCACGGAGGAAGTTGAATTCATCAACGGTACTGGATTCATAAACGAATCTCCGATAGAAGAAGTTTTGAATGTAGTCAATGAGTTTGGAGATACATATACAGTCTGGTACACATCATCTTTTAGCATGATTAAACTCAACGAAAGAGTGAGCAGGACGCTTTTAGTTACATACAAGGGCGGATTCAAAGTAATACCGGAGGATCTGAAGCTCGGCATAATGCAGTATTGCGAATATATGTGGAACAAACCAGTAGGTGTTCACGGTACTGGTGAGGCCGAGCTTAGAACGTACTATGAAGACTTCGATACCACCGTTATAGATATGTACAAGGTAGTGAGGTTATGAGCCTTGCATGGAGAATAGCAAGAGAGGGTGAAGTTATCGAAGTCGTTCAGGAAAACAAGGAAGAAGATTCTCTCAGAGGAGAAGTAAGAGTAATTGGAGAGACAAGGAGAAGGATCAAAGCGATAGTAAGGCTTGCAGAATTGGATACGCTTTCAGTTATTCAAGGGCTTGTGCCTAACGATTCTATTGTGCTTTACACAGACGATTCGCTTAATGAGCATGACAAAGTTATATGGAGAGGATCTTCTTACACGGTAGTTAGAGTTCAGCCTAACCGATCGATAATAAAGGCTTTTGCTAAGGTGCTGAAATGAGCGCAAAACTCGAAGGGTACAAAATGTATGCTGGCTGGAAATCAACAGCATTGAAGACAGTAGAAATGTATGTTGATTCTATAATGCAGAAAAACATTCTTGAAGCTAGAGACGATGCGATACACCATATCAAAAAAAACAACAGTGTGGTTACAGGAGAGCTTTCTAGAGAAGACTCATTCGAGATAATCAAAGAAAGAGGAACAGACTTGAACGTATCATACTCGATGCGAAACATAATGCCGTATGCACACGCAGTAGAGAGAGGAACAAAACCACACAAAGTACCACTTAGCAAATTAGTTTTCTATGTTATGCGAAAGCACGGTTATACAAAAGACGAAGCTGAATCAAGAGCAAAGTCGATTCAAAAGACAATTGAAGCAAAGGGAACTGGACCATACCCTTTTATGAGGCCAGCTTTTGATGCAATGAGAGTGCAACTAAAGAAAGACTTGAAGCGCGTCTCTTCAGAAACAGGGATTGGCGGAAGACAGTTCACTAGACTTTACGGAGCAGGAAAAGGGACTGGCGAAAGACCTAGACTTTACGGAGAGTGATCTTATGGAGAAGTTCGTTGACAGCTTAATAAGACAGATAAAAGCATTCTTCGTAGAGAGAGATCTTACTACAAGAATAATAACGGACTTCACAAAAGCACAGCAACAGATGCCATGTATAGTTCTTACAAGGATCTCCGGTCAACCAGTAAAATTCGTTACTGTAAGAATAGAAAGCAAAGACGAAACGGAAGCAACGCTGCTGAGATCGAATGATGCTTACTCTTTACTGTTCCAGTTGGACATATTTTCAAAATCATCAAGGGAGAGAGATACCATATTCTCAACATTGCACAACGCTTTGAAGAACATAAAGAACACCACGTATGATGATCCTATTCTATTCAGAAGGATCACGTTCTTTGAAAGCGAAAACGACGAAGACTACTTCAGGTACTCTCTCGATTGCAGATTTTGGGGATTCAATATGTTCAGAGAAGCATACGATCTTGTTTTGGAAACGGAGTTAAACACAACGAAAACATAAGGAGGTAAGGAAATGTCGAATTTAATCCCCGGAGTGAGCGTAGATGTAAGAACATTTCCAGTTGCACCAAACGTATCTGGAAGTGGTGGAACAGTAGGGTTTGTTGGTGATTTCGTGTTCGGCCCTCTGAACGAGATAATCCCCATAAACTCACCGTCTGAAATAAACACAAAACTTGGTGGACTTGGTAAGGCCGACGCGAGAGCGCTGTATGCGATCCTTCTTCAGAGGCCGAAGGCTTTGAAGGTAGTAAGAGTAGCAGGATCTGCTGCCGACTACGCAACAAAGGCTTTGCTCGGAGCTGAGAGCGCGGACTCTCTTACTCTTACCGCGAAATACAAAGGAGCTTACGGTAACAGCATAACCTACGTTGTTGCCGACAGCGTTCTTACTATTTCATACAGCGGCGAGACTGAGAGCTATGCTTTCACAACGCTTGATGGACTCGTAGATGCTGTCAATGAATACAGTGAACTCGTAACGGCAACAAAAGATGGAACGGTAGTGCCTGTAAACATATCATCGACAGCTCTAGCAGGAGGTACTGATGGAACTGTGAACGATGCGGCCTACGTTGGAGGTTTCGACGCTGTAACCGACACGCGGACTGGTCTTTCTCTCTTCGAGACGGACAAAGACGTTGATATAGTTACAATCGGAGGCACTCCTTCAGGCACAAAGAACACAGCTCTAATGGCTCATGCTGAATCGTTCCAGAGAATAGCTTCAGTACCGATAAGCGCGACGCTTCTCGCCAACGTAATAACAGAAGTTGCTGCGTATGCTTCAGCGAACGGACAGAACGTGTCTATATATCCAAACCCGACTTTCACGATCAGCGGAACAAACTACTCCATAAATGGTGGTATAGCTTTTGCTGGACTTCTCGGAAGAATCGATCCTCACAGATCTTCTGCTAACCAGTTTCTATTTGGTTGCGTAGGTACTGACAGAGGTCTGACTGCTGCCGAAATGGAACAGCTAATAATCGCCGGAGTTAATCCGTTGACACTCAAAGGTACTGGATATGCGGTAAGACACGGACTCACTTTCGCGTCTTCAACAGACTGGAAGCAGGTAGGGGTTAGAAGAGTCTTCAACATAATGGTGAAGGATCTTGAAGAGATTCTCGATGAGTTTGTCGGTGAACCTAATGGCGAAGATCTTTGGAGAAACGTAATCGCAAGAATGGACGGATACATGAGGGGTCTGAGGACTGCCAACTGGATTGAAGACTTCCTCAATCAGTGCGATGCGACGATAAACACGCCAGAAGTAGTGAGTGCAGGCAGATTGCTGGCAAAATCTTTTGCCAAACCTAGATACATCTCTCACTACATAGGTATTGAACTGAACAAGGTTATAGAGATGGTTGTTCAGGCAAAATCTGAATAAGGAGGTCAAGCATGGCAGTTGAGTTGGTACTTGGAGAAGATATTGAAATAACCTTCGGTGGGTTAGCAGGAATAGAAGTAGATGGTGATATAGAGCTAAACATCGAAAAGACAGAGATAGAGAAGAAACTGAGAAATTCTGCCGTAGTACAGCACATGATTTCAAGAAGAGTCAACGCTACTGGTAGCTTTGATGGAGTATCAAAGGGAGACACGTCTCTTTGGGATTCCATAGTCTCGCTGTTTATTGGATCAGCAACAACAATAGGCAAGGAGACAAAGCTGTCAGGCATAACAAAGCAACCACCAGTTACAATAGAGTTCAATGAAGTTGACAAAAACAAGAAATGGAAACTCGGAGACGTAAAGATAAAGTCTCTCAAAATCTCATTCCCCGAAGACGACGTTGTGAAGATTAGCTGCGACTACGGGGCAAACGAGATAGGAACGGCAACATAAAAGGACGGCAGGGCAACCTGCCGTCTATTTTTCAATTGGAGGTATTTGTGTGAAGAAAGATGAAATTCTGAAGTCTCAGGAAACGCTAGAACACAAGTTAGAAGACGGAACGGTTTTGACTCTAAGAAGGTTGAAGATGAAGGACATTCTAAATGCGAAATCGTCTAACACAACACTCAGAGGAATGGAACTCGTAGCATTGGCAGTAATAAAAGTAAACGGCGAGGAAAAGAAACTATCGGCATTGAACGACATAACAGAATGGTCGTTGTCAGACTTCAACGAGGTATCAAAAGCACTATCAGAATTTTCTGGAATAAACATTGACGAGTCAGACGCAAAAAACTTCTAAGAAGAAATCAAGTGTATATGCAAATCGGTATGATTTGCAGAACGCTTAATTTCTCTTACTCAGATGTACTAAACATGACTCCGGAAGAGCTTTCCATATTTACCGAAGTAGCGAAGAAGATAATCGAAGCTGAAAATAAAGCTAAGAAGTAGGTGGTATTATGCCAAGCGTTGGCGATGCCCTGAAGCTCTCAATTGTAATAACATCAGTTGACAGGTTCAGCAGAACATTCGACATGATAAACAGAAGAATAGAAGCTATGGCCATGACACTAAATAACAAAGCTGGAAAAGCCATAACTCAGTTTGAGAAGGAAGCCGCAAAAGCAGGAAAGATATTTAATCCTGCTTTTAGAGAAATGCACGAAAACATAGAAAGGACAATCGAAAAAGCGCAAAAACTAGACATGATTGGAACAGCTATGATTCGTGCAGGAATGGCTTTTGGTGTCGCCACCGCGGGCATAATAGCAGTATCATCAACACTCGAAGATAAAATGACAAGGATAAACGCTATACAGTTTGATCCTTTTGTTGGCCTTGATCCAGAATTTATGGGTGAGATAACATCATATATACTTGAGCTTGGCACTCGCACACCTATAAAAACAGAGGATTTAGCCGAGCTAGGTATAGTTTCAGCTCAGTTGGGCTTGCGAGGAGATGATCTTAATAAGTTCCTAGACGTAGTTTCAATGCTGGCCGCTATTGATCCGTCTATATCTACTCATATGTGGGCTGAGTACATGGGAAAGTTTAGAGAGACTTTCCACCTTTCAAATGACGAGCTTGAAAAATTCGGGTCGATGCTGACATACCTAGCTACATCTACACCAGCAAGAGCAGGAGAAATCGCTGCTGCTATGTTTAGGACAGGGCAGATAGCTACTGGACTTCTTCCTCAAGATATTGCCGCTGTAAACACAGCTCTTATACAGGTTGGTATGACTGCTGAGAGGGCAGGTACTGCAACGAGAAGGCTATTTATCGATCTTGCAGACGTTAATAAGATGAAGAAGATAATAGCTCTCTTGGAGTTTGATTATGACTTTGCAGAATATAAATCACTGAAAGAATCAGCTCCAGATGCAGGAGCTGTTGTGAAAGACCTTTACTCTCTCGGCTCGATCGTTCCAGAAGATAAGTTGAAAGAGTACCAGATATTATATATGAAAGATCCACTAAGCCTTTTGATAAAAGTTCTAGATCAATTTTCAACTCTAGCTAAAGCTCAAGGAGAAGCATTAGAAACACCATTCGATTTCTCTCAGTATTTCAAAGAGGAAGACCTTCAAGACATTGAACAGTTCTTCTTGGGAATAGGCGATCTTATACAAGATGTTGGAGCGCCGATAGAAAGCTCATTGAGAGACATATTCAACATAAGAGGTACTGAAGCTGTAACTAAACTGCTAGATCAGGTTGAAAACATTAAGAAGATTAGAGATCTTGCATATAAAGCATGGCCAACTGCACTGACCAGATCAAAGTCAATAGCTGAATACTTTGCTGAATCAATAGATCAGACACTTATAAAAGAAGAAGACTTGACTTTTCTAACGGAGATGCTAAACAACATACTCAACAATGCCATAGAAACAGGAGCGCTAGAGACAAAAACAGGATTCCTTGAGACTTGGAAAGCTCTTTCAGTTATAGTAGAACCTTTTAATATAGCTTTCGATGAAGCAAAATTCGAGGAACAGATGCAGGGTACATTGGAAAAGTTCGATATTAGCGTTCTTCAAGAGAAGTATAATTTAAGAACAGAATCAATGGCCTCACAGATGTTAATGGCGAGGAACGCTATCATAATGGCGCTGTATGAAATAGGTATAGCGTTGAAACCGTTGGTAGTACGAATCGCTCATATGGTATCTTCAATAGCAAAGTGGTTTGCGAAGCTCCCGAGATGGCTTAAAGATGGAATTGCATACACTCTAGTTTGGGGAGCTGCGCTTCTAACTGTTGGTGGAATAGTATTGAAGATAACAGCGCTAGTTTTTAGGTTCAAAGCTCTTATGATGGCAAAAGAGCTAGCAATTAAACTTGGTTTAATAGCTCACAAAACAAGTCTAATATCTATTATTAGCGCTAAAGCAGTAACGGCATTGGCTTTGATGTGGAAAAAACTGACACTAATTTTTTCGTTGGCAATAACAAGGATTCCAATTGTAGTTGCTTTGAAAAACATGATAATATCCAGCCTTTCAATTTTGAAGACTTATCTTCTAATACCAATGGCAAAGATAATGTACAGAGCGTTTATAGGATTGAGCGATGTTGTAATGCCGATCTTCATAAGGCTATCAAAATCGATTCCGATATATCTATATGCAGCATTTGATTTGATAAAGGCAAAAGCAATTGTCGCTTTTTCTAGCTTGCTTGTGTATGTAAAAGTCTTCGTGCCGTTGATTATAAGGCAGTTATCAAAGATAGGACTGTTAGCAGGGTACGCGTTTATGAAAACGTTTGCTCCATTGATAGCAGTTATGAAGTTTGTTGTTGTAAGAAACTTCCTTCCTGTTATTGCAGCAATCAAAGCCGTTATGATAAAGAATCTTGTTCCTCTTTTCATAACCATATTTGGAAGAATGAGATATATAATAGGTGGCCTTCTCGGAAACACTATTTCATTCTTCACGGTACTATCGTATAGGATAGTGAAAACATTCATACCTAATTTGATAATGGCTTTTGGAAATGCAGGAAGACTGATAAAAGGAGTGTTTGCCAACGCTTTTGAATTTCTCAAAGTAAGACAAGCTATAAGCGTTATAGCTGAGTACATGAAGTGGGCTTTTGTAAAGTCTTTCCTTGCAGTAAAAACATTTGCAGTAGCGACTTTCTTAGGCATTAAAACTGTTTTCATTGGAGCATTTGAAGGATTAAAGATAGTTCTTCTTACAATGAAAGCAATAATAGCATTGCCGTTCAAGATGGGAATTGCTACACTGATAAAGCCTCTCATTATCGGATTCAAGATGTTAGGAGTTGTAGCGATCAAATCTATACTCCTTATAGGCAAATCGCTGTTTGCTGTCTTTACACTTCTCATGGCGCACCCAGTAATTCTGATAATTGCAGGAATAGTAGCCGCTGTAATAGGAATAATAGCTCTCATAAAGAATTGGGAAAAGGTTACTGACTTCCTCAAGAGAGCATGGGAAGGGCTAAAGAATTTCTTCAGATCGTTTGCTGATGCGTTTATGGCTATATTCTCTCCGATTGTAGATTGGTTGAAAAACGCCTTCGGAGGTGCTTTCGATTTTATACTCAGTACGCTTTCAGGGATCATAGGAATGAGTATAAAAGCTATGAAAGCGATAGGCATAGATGTTGAGCTTCCAAACTGGGTAAGCACTAGATGGGCTGAGGAACAGTTCGGCAAGATTGAATCGTCAGCAAATATGTATGTAAACAGATTGCTTGAGGTTTCGGACGCTGCATCTAGTCCTTTTAGTAACATGATAAAATCGGCCTTCAGAAACTTGGAAGTTGATAGCGTAGAGACGGCAATAGAAGTTCTTAAAGCGTTCAACGAAGCTGCCTTTATGGGAGATACAGCAAGCCTAGAAGGTATGAACAATTTGATAAACAGAATACAGGATATAACTGGTCTTGCTCCAGATATAACAGAAGAGCAAATGGCAATAAACGACCTAATACAAGACATTGCCTCTGGAATGACATCTACATCTATATTCGGAGTTAGATTAGAACCGAGAATGGCTATCTCACAAGCTGCCACAGACTTGATAGAAAAGCAACTTGAAAATAACTCTGTAAAGTTCGAGGATAAGCTAACATCTCTCGGCAATGCGCTAAAAGAATTGTACGAAGCCGATCAGAGCTTTGCTTCAAGCGGACTCATAACTTACCTGCAAGAGTGGTACACAGCATTGACAGATGTAGAAAAAGAAATGGCCAAAGCAAGTATCATTGGTGCGGTAATGGAAGGGCTTAGTACAGCAGAGTCAATAACTGGTAATCAGATGTCGTTCATTCTCGATCTTGGAATAGATACAAAAGAGATCGATGATGTAATGCAGTTCATCTATAACGGAATGATCGTTGCATTACCGAAGAGCATTATAGAAGTAATATCGGTTGTTGCAGATCAACCAGTAGTAGAACCGATAGTGGTAAATGACGAAGTAATATCGGCAGTTGTCGATCAACCAGTAATAGAACCGAACATAGAAACGGAATCAATAGCAAGATGGGAAGAGCTTCTTAGAGCAGCACT
This sequence comes from uncultured candidate division WWE3 bacterium, assembly GCA_938004185.1. Classification (GTDB taxonomy): domain Bacteria; phylum Patescibacteriota; class WWE3; order UBA101185; family UBA10185; genus UBA8498. Next base: position 19,098 of record CALKWN010000169.1, on the reverse strand, counting down.
CGAAAACACAGCAGATACGATACCAAATGCTCTTAGAGCAAAGATACTTGAAGGTATTCCGGTTGGCAATGTATTCGAGATGCTTGTAGGAGCTACACCTAACGTGGACATGGCTAAGATGTTGTCTATGCAAGTTGGAGCAAAGACTCTTGCAGAGATCAACACGATATACTCAAAACTTTCGGAAGCTGAAAAGAGAGTTTACCAGACAAGCATTGTAGAAATGATAGCGAAAGCTCTATCAGATGATACGTTGATTCAGGAAGAGATGAGCAATATAGCAGAGGGAATAATGCTTTACTTGCCTCAATCTCCGGCAAAGAAAGGGCCACTAAGAAAGCTGTTTGACTCCGGTAAAAAGATAGTAGGATTCATAAGCTCCGGTATTATGAGCGTAGCTTCTGAAGGACAGAAAGCGATGGAAACTCTAGCGCTAGGAATGACGGACACGCTAGACAATAACCTGAACACTCAAACAAACGTTGTCCTGTCAAGGTTCTTCAGATCGCTTAATATGAGCGGAGCTATCAACGACATAAACACATTCCTAAGAAGCATATACTCTCTTGAATCCTCTCCTATTGGAAAAGCGATCAACGATGTTTCCTCCGGAGCGCTTACGAACATCGTAGGACTCATACAATCAATACTCGGAGGCAAAATCGGGGATCTCTCCAGTATAATTTCCGGTTTCGGCATGGCAATGGGAGTTGATCTTGCAGGACTTGCAGGGATAGCAGGGCCGATAGGAATAGCGATAGCCGCTGTAACAACTGCATTTACGCTATTCGGAGATAAACAGTGGTTCAAGGATCTCACAGACCCGATCATTCAAACTCTCCGCAGCGTTTGGGAGATCGTAGTTTCCATATTCAGGCCGATAGGCGAGTTCCTTTCAAACATAGCTCCGGCAATAGGTCAGGCGTTGAATGTTCTATTCAAGGTAGCTGTTTTAATGAATCCAATGATAATTACAATGGTGACTATTCTAACGCTCGCATTTAATATAATGAATAGAATCTTCTCCGTCGCAAAGAAAGTATTCAAGCCTATCACAGATATGATAGAGGAAATAAGAGAGACGTTCGGAAAAATGCTCGAGCCACTAAAAGAATCCTTCGCGGCTCTTTGGGAAGTTCTAAAACCGTTAATAGACTTCGGCCTTGATTCGATAATAGAAGTTATCTTGATACCTCTGAAAGCGCTTGTTGCAATACTGACTCCGGTTGTCAAAGCTATTGCATGGGTAGTCAATTTAATATCCTCGTTCTTCAAGTCGATCGCTGACTTCATAAACAAGATAGTAGAAGTTATTGCGAATGTATATAGCAAGCTAACCGGAAAGAATAACTTCTTCAGTTCGGAAGAGGAGAAAGTACCGTGGTGGCAGAAGATATTTGGAGGGATCTTCGCTCCGAAGATAAACAGAATAGAGGAAACTCCTACACCGAAGGTTACTCCAATAATCAAAGAGATAGAAGCGAATCCCGAGTTTGAGACTCAAGATTTTGGAACACAGAATCTTATGCAGTTCGGCACGAAGAATTTTTCTGGAATGTCAGAAGAGAGCGAGCCTGAAACTTACGTTGGAGGAAAAACAGTTGTATTCAACAACAACTTCAATATAAGCGGAGCTAACAATCCTGAACAAATATGGAGATTCATAAAATCGAAGTTGGACTTAGAAGCTCTTAGAAGCAGGTGATTCAATGCTTAAACTAAAAAGCAACAGGTTAGGACAGCCAGTTGTAATCATAGAAACAGAAGTCTTAAAGCGAGGCGGAGGCAAGCCTCGCTTTGAGGTCTTCGAGGCAATATCTGAAAAGGTTTATCATCTCTACGAAGGAAGCGAGCCAAAGACTTTTTCGATGTTGTTTACTACCGAAAGCAAAGAGATTGCCGATCTTCTTTTCCTTTGGTACTCGGAAGCTCACGAATGTACATTCATTGTTGAAGATGCAATCGGCTCGCCTGAATCTTACAACGTTGTGATAGACGGATACGACTACGATGATGACGCGGAGTTCTTTAACTGCTCTATAAACATTACGGAGACGGCAGGAGTAGTAAGGCTATGACCGTAAAGAGTTCTGCAACCTTAATAAAGAACGCGTCGAACATTCTCGAGGAAGGGTTTCAGATACAGAAACTTACAGACAAAAGGACAAAGGAAGATAAGATAAAAAGCATTGAGATAAACCTAAGCAGAGACAAGCACAACGATACGGCCATAATAACTTGCGTGAAAGACTTTGAGCCAGCAGAGCTTTATAAACCAGCTAAAGTAGAATACGGAACAATCATATTTGGTGGTGTATGCAGCAAGATAGAGAAGTCTGGAAACTTATCTCAGTACACGATAGTATCACCCTCGATACTTCTTTCGAGGAATGAAAGCACAATCTTCTTTGCAAAGAACACTCCTGTAAAAGACATACTAAATCAGTTGCTCCCTTCGGAGTTCACGGTACACGCTCCAAGCATACTGGATAAGAATTACAAGAATGAAAACATGATAGGTAGATACATCATAAACATACTTGAGGATATAGCAGACTACTTCAAACTCAAGCTATACATCTCCGGTTGGGATATATACATAGACAGCGAGTTTCCACAAGATGTTGGAAGGAACATAACTCTAATAGATAAAGAAGTGAAAAAGAACACGACAGAAGTATATGGAGGATCTGACATATACACTCATGTATTTGGAAGAGCGCTGGTAGATAATACCGGATTTGGAGCAAAAACGATACTTCAAACATATGAAGAGGCAGTATTTGAGTCTCCTGTAAAACTCACTGACGTTTTAACAGTTGAAGATCTTGCATATGTAAAGACATACGAAGGATTGACGGCAGCAGTACACGCAAGAGTTATGGAGATAAGAGAAGAATCACTCTCTTACGAGTTTGAATTAAACGGAATCAAGGACATTCGACCTCTAGATGTTGTGTCGATAGGATCAAAGGATTATGCAGTTACATCTGTCAAACACGACATAAAGATTCTAGGAAAGACGGTGATAACTGTATGCGAGGCTTAGAAAGCTCTATAAACCACATGACAAAGAAAGAGAAGATAGTATCGACGGATATAGGAATAATAGAGAAATACGATTCTCTAACAGACGAGTTCACGATACATCTCTTGAAGTCGAACGTGAAAGCGCGCCTTCCAGTTCCTGAATATATGAAGGGGACTATAACAGTGCCGTCGCAGGAAATAACTATACCAGTATCGGCAAACGCTTTCGGTTCTGGAATACCACCAGCAGACACATCTCTTAGCGGAACATTCTCTGAGACTGTTATATACAGATTCTCAAACACGGACAAGTCAAATTGCGTAGGAAAATATGCAATAGTATCAGAACCATTGCGCTCTCCGAAAATCCTTGCCGTAGTGGAAGGTGTTTGAAATGGATATAAAGATACCATTCAAGTTCTTCAACAAAGACCTCATGACAGAAGACTCGATAGAGAACAGGATTCGTTTCATAGCGAAGAGCATAGACTTTATGGACGATAAGAGTATATACTGTGGGCTTCTAAGAAGCGAGCTTGATAAGAATGGAATTAAAGCAGCAGTTTACTACTCAGGAGATAAAATATCGGTCAACACGTATGAACAGGTGGTGATCCTATGATTCAGACTATCTACGACAGAATAAAAGCCGACTTCCTTTCAAGATCGGGAATATCCAGTATAAGAGAGCCGGGGGTTATATCCTCTATAATCTATGCCTTTGCTAACGAGATCGAAGGATTGAATACAAACTTAGAAGATTCGATTGAACAGGGCTATTCAGATACAGCGACAGGAGAATACTTAGAAAGGATAGCGGCTCTCATAGGTTGCATTAGAGTTCAGGGAGTAAAAGCGGCAGGTACTATAAGGCTTTCGGCAGAAAATGCTCCGGCATCAGATATATATGTACCAGAAGGAACAAGGGTGTCAACCGTTACAGGGACAGGTGGTATAAAGTACGTATTCCTCACGGTTACAGACTGCATACTCCAAGCTGGCAATACGTACGTAGATGTAATAGCAGAAGCGGAAGAAGTAGGATCAGATTATAACGTGTCCGCAAGCTCCGTAATAATCATAGAGACTCCAATACAGGGGATAAATTACTGCACAAACACGGCAGCTATGACAGGTGGAACGGACACAGAAACGGACGATCAGTTAAGAACGAGAATACCTCTCTATCTGGCAGGTCTTAAAAGAGGAACGAAAGAATCTCTCGAGAGCGCAGCTAGAAGCATTTCAGGTATCATCGATGCACTTGTAGAAGACGGAGCTACCGCAGGAACTGCTACGGTAATAGTTGCAGGAGACGGTGGTACTGTAACTGAGCAAATGCTTGATGACGTTGAAGAGATTTGCGAAGAGTACAAAGGAGCTGGTATCCAATTAACAGTGTCAGCAGCAACGAATGTAGATGTAGATTGTACGTTCAACCTTTACTTGATGCCTGAAGCTATAAGCGAAACGGTTAAAGCAGCCGCGGAAAACGCTGTAAAAGATTACCTAGACGGACTTGGTATAGGCGAGACAGCGAAGTTGTCTCAAGTTATAAGCCTTATAATGCTGACAGACGGAGTAAACAACGCGAAAGCAATACTCTTAGATACAGGCACAAGCGATATAGAACCTGATCCAGACGAGAAGATAGTAGCAGGCACGGTAACTGGCACGGTGATAACATGATAAATGAGTATCTTGCCAACTTCATATACGAAGAGTCTGAAGAGATTTATCACCTTCTGGAAGCAATCAAAGCCGAAATAACAAGCGCTTATGAGAATGTAAGTCAGGAGATACTCCGGTGGTACATTAACACAGCGTCCGGATCAGATTTGGACAAAATAGCAAAGATGATTGGCGAGATAAGGCAAGGGCGCACAGATGAAGACTTCAGAACGGCTATCATTGCAAGAGCTTCTGGAATAGCAGGTACAAAAGAGATCCTCCTTAATATAGCGAAAGAAGTAACCGATGTTGACGCGGAGCTTTCAGAACCGGCAGCAGGCACTGTAAAGATAAGAACGCGATCATCGGCGACAACGGGAAAGGTAGATATTCTAAGAGAAAGGATTGCTCTTGCCAAACTTGCTGGTGTAACTTCCCTCTTTGAACAATTCGATGCAATATCAGATGCTCTATCAATGTCGGAATCTACTAGCAGCCAACTTAACGCATTAGCTTCTAATGTATGGGGTACTGCCGTATGGTCTTACTCAGAATGGGGTGAGTAAATGAACGAATCTTTTGAGATCAAAGGAAAGATAACGATAGAGATTACAGGCCCTCGAGGAAAAAGGGTAATCAAGAAGGACAACCTTATTGTAGATGTTGGAAAGAATGTAGTAAGGGATCTCCTAGCAAACGGAACAGGTAACGGAATATCGAGAATGGCGCTAGGAACAGGAACAACGGCGGCAAGCGCATCTGATACAGGGCTTGAGACACAATCTTATATAAAGAATATAAGCACGAAGGAAACATCGAACAAGAAGATAACAGCTAGAACGTTCTTCACTTCTGGAGAGGTTTCAGGTACTTTCAACGAGATCGGTATGTTCTGTTCGACAACGTTATTCTCAAGGGTCGTTCTAGGAACGGCAATAGTAAAAGCGTCTGATGAGTCGCTTCTATTGACTTGGGAAATAACTTTCTGAGGTGATATATGGCATACAACGCGATTGATATAGTTGCCGGAGAAGCAATAGAGGAAAATTGGGGAGACAAGATCGAGGCTCATCTTGAAAGATTGGGAGCTTACAGGGGAATGGTAGCAGCAGCAGCTAACCTTCCAGATGTATCTACCCTAGACGAAGGAGACTGGTACATACTGAAAACAGAGCATCAGATAAGAATGTGCATAAGCGGTGCATATGTTACACTAAAGTTCCCTCCTGCCTCTCACGCAAACGAATCTCACAGCACTCAGATGGCTACCAGCACAGAATTTTCAAACCATTCAGGAAATACATCAAATCCTCATTCGGTAACTAAGACACAAGTAAGTTTGGGAAGCGTGCTGAATTATGGAATCGCTTCTCAGGCAGAAGCGGAGGCAGGAACGGCAACTAACAAATACCTCACTCCTGAACGAGTAAAACAGGCGATAGACGCTCTTCAAGCCGTTAAAAGCGTTGCAGGGAAGACCGGAACAGTAACACTTGCAAAAGCAGATGTTGGACTTTCAAGCGTAGAAAACTATGCGATAGCCTCTCAAGGCGAAGCCGAAGCAGCATCATTAAATGATAAATACATGACTCCGTTAAGGGTTAAGAATCTTCTCGATGCAGACGCGAGGCTTGCTTCTGACAAAACGAGAAAGATCACAATATCTGAATCTGATCCGTCTGGTGGCAGCGATGGTGATATTTGGATTAAGTATTGAGGTGACATATGTTAGCTGTAAATGTGCCAATAGGAAATAGATATTTCGATGGAACTGATGATTACGTAGATTTAGGGGAAGTGTCCGCTCTTAAAATAACGTCGAGCTTTACTCTTACAGGCTGGTTCAAAATCGATTCTATGCCTTCTGGAATAGAGTACCTTCTCGGTTGGGGAACGAAAGGATATTATGTATATATAGACGGAGCAAATAAAAGACTTGTTGTTGGCTATGTAACAAGTACTGGTCAAGCAGAACAGGCAATGGCTTGGGATTATTGGTGGAGTGACGGTAGATGGCATATGTTCGCCCTAGCTAGAGATGGAAGTGGATACAGCATACGTTTTTATGTTGATGATATGGTATACTATTCGTTTTCAACGTCGGCAAACCCTGTTTATCAGTCTGGCGAGAGTTTAGCAATAGGAAGAAAAGGAAGCTCTGCAAGCAACTACTTCAAGGGGAATTTGAGGGACTTTAGACTTTATAATTACCGAGTTGAAGATGAAGATGTAGAAAAACTTGTGTATAGAACAGCAGAGCCAGAGACAGCACCAATAGCACAGTGGTTACTTGATGAAACGAGTGGAAGCACCGCAGCAGACAACGTAGGAAGCAATGACGGAACATATTACGGTGGTTCGGGATCTTCAATAACATATAAAAAGCTAAGAGATGTAGTTGCAAATGAAGAAACAAAGGTAAAAGTGGGTTCTGATTGGGTTCTGCCGAAGAGCATTTTCATAAAATCAGGCACTTGGAAGCGTGTACATGAGCCTTTGGAAATTTATAATCCGGAAAGTCAAAGAGCAAACGCAGACCTTTGGTATCCAAGCAACCTACACGCTACATACAGAACAGTTACTTTCAATTCAGACAGAATCACGTATTATCATGAGTTTTCAGGTTTTAATGAATTTATTAAAATGAGTTCGTTCAATCAAGGAATGATTTGTTCTTCGCGGCATCTGATAGATGTTACTAACTTGACGACACTTTATATTGATTGGGAATTACTAAGAACATATGGAACAGGGAATTATTGTTTTGTAAGATTTGGTATATCCACAAGCGATACCTCAATTTCACCAAGTCCGTCTGTAACAGGAAACTACGGATTTAGCAGGAGGACGGACAGCGTAAATGTGTCGTCCAGTTCAGGTTTGTTCTACTTAATACTCAATTCGTTTAATGGCATGGAAACTTACATACGAACGGCAAACATATACAGAATATGGGCGGTGTGATATGTACATCAAATTCAACTTGGATTCAAAACAGGTAGTGAAAATATCATCTACGCAGATAGCGTCTGAAGAAGGATACGGTGTTGTGTACTTAGAAAGCACAGATTTGTCCGAAGGAGACGAGTTCGAGAACGTAATAACGCTTTATGTAGAAATCCTAAATGAAGAGTTTTACGTTACAGGTTATGGAATGGTTAGATGCTCTCCGCAAGCACAAGAGATATTGACACAGCTTAACACCGCAAGAAATACAATAGATTCTCTTGCTGGCGAAAATCTTGTACTTCAACAGGCGATCATCGAGTTGACAATTGTCCTCGGAAGCATGGTAGGTGAGTGATGTTTAACGAAAACAGCGCAATAGTAAAAGTCTGGCTCAAATGGTATGACGAGGGAAGAGTGCCTGAAAGCGCAGTACCAAAGCTGTATAACCTGAGAGATGTTCTGAGGGATCTCCTTGTGGCAAGATGGATTCTTCTAATAAACAGCGGACAAGCGACAATAAACGATGTTACTCAAGACTTCGGAGTAAAGGCAGAAGTCGAAAAACTTCTCGGAGGTGAATGATGTTTACTAAGACAAGCGGTGTTGTAAAGACATGGGTCGCACTAATTCTAATCGGTATCTATTCGTTCGATGATGTTCCCAGACTCCTAAATCTCAGAACAGCAGTCGCTGAGGTGCTTGACCTTATAGGCATACCTCACGGTGAAGTATAACTCCTGTTTAACAAAGACAGTGGTAACGTTAATCCTTCTAAAGATACTTCCTTACTGGATATTCCCTAAGAAAACAACAATAAGAAAACTACTCCGAACAATCGGGTACAGATGAGGTGGAGACATGGCTAGTTATTTTACACTAACGCTGGACACCACTGGGCCAGCAAGTCCTAGTATTACACTAGACAGTGGTGCGCAATATGCGACTCAGCAACTTGTAACAGCAACAATAGGAACGACTGATAGCCCGACAACTGGCTACCAGATGAAACTGTGGGGAGACGTTGACACTACTCACAACGCCAACATTCAGGCGACGGAAGGTGCTTCCGCATGGATCGCGTACTCAACTTCTCAGCAGGTAAAGCTCTCTTCGGGAGACGGTTCAAAGACCATATACCTGAAGATCAGAGACGATGTGTACAACGAATCCTCTCAAGCGTCTGACACTATAACGCTTGACATGACCCTGCCAGTCGTTACGATCTCCAACGTGTCTGCGACGAAGATTTCTAAGATTGCTGGAAAGAACAGCATGACTTTCCAGTTCTCTTCGGATTCAATCTTCGACCAGTACAAGGTGAAAGTCGTAGCAACTTCTGGATCGCCACACGATTCAGGTACTCAAATTCCAACTACGGCAGGATCAACGAACGTTTCAGGTAGCACAGGAGACTATCCTGCTTCAACGCCTATCACGGTAACGATCAAAGGTGCTGACCTTGAAACAGCGAGTTCAGGCGACGGAGACAAGATCGTTAAAGTGTTTGTCCTTGACGACGCTGGTAACTGGTCTGCTTAAAAAGGGGGGAGCGAAAGCTCCCTCTTTCTTGAGGTGAGTTATGTCGTATTTTATATTGAATCTGGACACCACACCTCCTGTAATAGAGATAAGCTGTCCTGATTACACTACTAAGAGAGAACCACTTCCAATAGTCATTCTTTCAAACGAGGATTTAGACTTATGGCACGATGTTTTCATAATCGATTCAGAAGGTGTCAGGCACGACATTACCTTAACTCACGATGGAGACAGGCTTTTTGGGAGCATATCATTCAATGCTATTGCGTCAGGAGTATGTACGATATTCGCAAGGGCAAGAGACGAGGTCTTTAATGTCTCTAACATAGATCAGAAGGCAGTCTTAGTAATGGCAGACGGAGCTGTGATACTGTACATCACATCGTCGGAAGATATAAGAAACGTAATCATCAGCGAGCATACGAGAGAAGTTTACACTTCAGAATCAGTTAGAGCAGTCCTTGATAACATCGCTACCAGAGATATTGAAACCGACGAGGAAGTTAGAGAGATAGACGTTTTCATTGGAGAGTGAGACAATGCCATATCAATCTGGAAATTCTATAAAACTCAATGTTCTATTCAAGGACTTTGCAGGTGCGCCTGTTGATCCGTCGCTCATCAAACTCAAAATATACGACAACAACATGGTGAAAATAGATGAAGTCAGCATAGGAGCGGAGCATAAATTAGCAGTAGGGAGTTACTTCTACATATACACGATCCCTGATTCCGAATACAATCACGATCCTCTATCCCTATTCAGATACTACTATGAATGGTACGCGGAGATTTCAAATACCATTTCTCTAAAGAGGACACCGCTCGAAGTGAGTTTTGTATGAGCATAGCCATTCTCAATGTAAACAAATACAAGTTGTCGTATATGGAAGGATTCACTTCCGCTCTCGTAACTTTCGAGTCAGATGTGGACATAACCGCATGGAGAGTTATAAAGGGTGGTTCTTCGTATGATACAGGGGATTTGCTTACAGACGATGTAAAGGATTGGTCTAACTTATCCGATCAGAATTGGAACGACATCGACGATCAAAGCTGGAACGAAGTTTTGAAAATCGATGCCGAAGTTGACCTGACCGCGCAGGTTAATGCTGACGATCTCGATTTGGGGGAGAACACGATAAACGTTTACGGTAAAGCAGTTAACGGAGAATGGTCGTTGAGGGAGGGCTGACATGGGTACAACTACAACTAATCACCAACTGACTAAGCCAGCCGGAACGGACAACGTAGATATATCCGTAATCAACGCGAATATGGATAAGATCGACGAGATGCCTGTCCTTTACAGGGCAGCTTCTGAGCCGACGAACAAGGTATCTGGAAAGACCCTCTGGTACGATACAGAAAACTCTATATTGAAACTGTGGAATGGTTCTACATGGGATACAGTAAGCATTACGGCAGCAGCTACTACCTCCGTAGCAGGTCTTATGAGTTCAGCCGATAAGACGAAACTAGATGGTGTAGCGACTAATGCCAACAACTACGTTCACCCTACGTCAGCAGGTAATAAGCACGTTCCAACTGGTGGTGCTTCTGGACAGTTCCTAAAATACAGTTCTTCTGGAACGGCAGTGTGGGCTTCGCCAGCAAGCTCAGACGTTGGTTTGGGAAGCGTACAAAATTATGGTATAGCTTCTCAAGCGGAAGCGGAAGCAGGATCAGTTTCAAATAAGTATATGACTCCAGAGAGGACTACACAAGCTGTAAACGCAAACAAAGGTGTTACTACGAGAAGTGGTACTGCTCCGTCGTCGCCAGTAGAAGGTCAGCTTTGGTACGACACTACCAACGACGTGCTGAAATCTTACAACGGTACTGATTGGGAAGAGACAGGTTCTTCATACGACGCAGATCAAGTAAGGAAAATCACGCTCTCAACTAGCGATCCGTCAGGTGGTTCTGATGGGGACATATGGATTAAATACTAAGAAGGAGATGCCATATGCCAGACGAAAAAGAAATCATTCACGAAATATGTTATTTCAGAGACAACAGAGAGAAGATTGAAGAACAGATACTCAGGAGGGTGAGGCAAATGCTGAATCTAGAGTACGATTCGCTAGCCAACCAACTGGAGGAGTATAAAGCAGAGCAGAAGAAGGCAATCGATGCTTTCAAAGATCATCAAAACACAACACTCGAATCATTCAGAGAAGAGCTTATTAACTATTTCAAGGATAAATTCGAGCCTAACTTCACTCAGTCTATATTCGAGATGAACAAAGCTCTGGTTGAAAAGGTGGTTAACGGAAACTTCGACATTAGAAAATATCAGCTCGAGACGGAACATATGCAAAAAGAGAAGACGTTCGATCTCAAAGGTAAAAAGGTGGAATTGTGGAAAGCAGTTCTTATAGCAGCGCTCGGAGCGTTCGGTATAAAACTTCTGGACATCATAAGCAAGGTGGTTAAATGAGAAAGATAGACTTCTGTAAGAGATACGGTTATGAGGCGCTCCTAGTAGAAGGCGCAACAGGTCTTTTAGCAGACATCATATTAGCTCAAAGCGCTTTAGAGACAGGTTGGGGAGATGCTGCCTATGAGAATAACCTTTTCGGTATTAAAGCAAGAGAGGACGAACCGTATTTCATTAAGCAAACAAGAGAGTGGTCAAACGATCGCTTTGAACGAACACAGGCAAAGTTCAGAAAGTTCGAGAGCGCGCTAGAATGTATGCTCAGATACTGTGAGCGCATAAGAAAAGAGTACGAATTGTCGTGGTCTTACAGGTACAATCCTCAGCTTTACTTCCAGCACCTTAGATTCGGAAGGTGGGGATCGTATGCAACCGATCCGAGTTACTACGAATTGTGCGTGAGCGTTTATCATAGCTTACCAGCTTGGAGGGATACGAATGACTGAAATCGCTTATTACGTAACTTACATCGGTGTCGTAATCGCTTTTGTCTATGTGATAATAACTCTCTTGAAGAAGAGAGAAGGAGAATCAAGCGAGATTAAAAAGATCGCGCTAGATATGATACCTACCGGAGTTAAGATAATCACCGACATAGCTTCCGGTATCATCAAAAAGATCGACAAAGATCCGGATAACGATTCTCCGCTCGATCTCATAATGAAGTATGCGACGATCGCAACCGCAGCGATGGAACAGAAGTACAAGGTAATTAAGAAAGAGCTTAAAGAAGCCGGAGGGGATCTTTCTAAATTGAATGATTCTATAAAGAGAGAAGCCTTCGATGTGGTTAATAAGTTCGCTCAGGCCGACGGAAAAGAGTTGACCGCAGAGCAGATCGCTACTATCGAAGACGTTATCGAGGCCTCCCTTCTCATGTTCTTAAAGAAAGATGATTGAGGTATCAGGTGTTAGAGTAAAAATCCCCGAGTTCACTACTTCAGACTTCAAGTACAAGTTCTATCCTGTATTTGAGAAGAATTGGTTCAGTATCAACCTGATGATCGATCCAAAAGAGATTGCAGGTACATTCGGTTTCAGAGTCAAGAACCCTGTTTACTTACATATCGGAGGAGTTAAGCTGTGGGAGACTCTCTTCGATATTAAAATATATCCAGACCTGTTGATCGGTTTTGAAGTCCGACTTTAACCTCCTATGAATCGATTAAAAAAGCCCTCTCTTCGGAGAGGGTCTTTTTTATTAAAAACGACGCTACATAAGTAGCGTCTAATGGTTTTAGTAGCGGTGTTAACTGATGGTCGGGAAGACCCGATACACTCTACACCGCGAGCGTCCTCGACCTACGTAGAAAGGTGAAAGTTACTTCCCTCTCTTGAAAATCGATCGTGCCTCCCTTTATAAGATTCTTCAGCACCCGATTCTCTCTCAATCCCTCCGAGTAGTTTGTCAATTGCTCCGTCATCTCTTCCGTCGTGAAAGGAGTTATATCAGTCGATACGCTCTTTAGCTTTCTCATTTTACTACCGCGCAAGTCTTCTAGTTCTACAAGTCGGTTAACAATGCTTTGCGATGTATTCCCCTTCTCAACCACGGAAGTTAAATGCCCTATTCTTTTGTCAATGTCCTCGATCTCTTCTTCTAATGTCCTGATGCCTAAGTAATTAGACTCTTTCTCCAAAAGGACGTTCATCTCCGCAGTAAACCTGTCTATGTCTTCTAACGCTTTGTCAAATTCCCTCTTTATCTCCAAGATCACCACATTCTCTAACTTCAATGATCCTATCGATTTCGTTATCCCTTTCGATTTCTTGCAGTATGAACAGTAGTAATACCCTCCTGCTTCCGTCCCGTGTTCTATGTTGTATTTGTTCTTCCCCCTCTTTGAGTACACTACCCTACGTCCACACTTCATGCAGGTAAATAGCCCACGTAATATAGGTATCGCACCAGATAACGGATTGCGAGTCCCCCTTACCTTTTGCGATCTCTCCCATAAGTCCCTGTCAACAATCGCATACTGAGGCGCGTTTATACTCACTACATCTGTATATGGATTCATCTTCCCTCGTACCCTCTTTCGGTTGAATACAATCGTCCCTTTGTACATCTCGTTAGAGAGTATGTTGCGTACCGAATCTACCGTGAAGTCGTTCCCCCTGTTAGTCTTGTACTTCTTCTCGTTCAACCACTTGGCAATGCTTAACATCGTCTCCCCTTGCGAGTACATTTCAAACACTTTCCTCACAGCTTGCGATCGGTCAGGGTCTATCACTATCTGCCGCTTCCCTTCATGATACACGTTTATGTATCCAAACGCCGCGTTCCTCCCACATAAACCACCGTTCTTCGCACTGTGTATCATTCCCCTCATAACGTTCCGAGCTAAGTTCCAACTGTATATCTCCGACATCGCATCATATACACTCTCTATGATTATCCCTTCCGGCCCTCGAGGTATCTCTTGCGTTATAGAGATTAAAGTGATCCCCTGCCCCTCAAGCTCTTCCCTCAAGTCAAGCATGATCTTCCTCTTCCGAGCAAGCCTGTCAAAGTTCCACACTAATACATATGAGAAGTTGATCTGCTTCGAGTCCCTTATAAGCTCACTAAGCCCTTCCCTTTTATCAGCTTCTAAAAATCCACTCAGCGCTTCGTCAGAGTACGTCTTAACTATTTGATACCCGTTCTTCTTCGCATACTCTAAGATTTGCGCCATTTGCGCAGCCGTAGATGATTCAGTCTGTTTCTCACTCGAAAATCGCGTGTATGCAGCAGCCCTCTTCATATGTGCCTCCTACAAATAGATTATAACAAATAGAAACACGAAAATGATGCCGCCAAAATCGCCCGTTTTTTTGTAGATGCGTTAGATTTTTCCGATTTTTTGACATCTTACATATCGCATATACTCTCTAGTATATCGCTCGCTTCAGTTCCCTATTACTTTCCTTCCTTTTATTACATTTACTTACGTGATTAGTAGTATGGCAAGTAGCTTATAACAGAAAGAAACTGATTTCAGAAATATGTTTGGCAGTGGTGGGTTTAGCCGCGGGTCTTCCCCATGAACCAACCTCCCTACCTCCCGAACCCGAACCGAGCGCAATTGCGTTAACAGAAATGTTACAAGAGCTTGAGTAGCAGAAAGCATATACTCTCTGTTATAATAGAGATAGCAGAGTATAACTAACTCTGACTACCGAAAGAAAGAGGGTGTTGTAATGAAGTCGAAGTTGCAGTTAGCAATCGAAGCAAAGAAAGCCAAAGAAGAAGCAGCGCGCAAAGCAGCAGAAGAAGCAGCGGCAAAAGGTAAGACGGGCAAAGCTGCTTCGGGTGAATCATCGTGGGCAAAGCGCAAAGCTGCTAATGCGGGTAAAGAGTATATATCTTGTTTGTTTCTACCGAAAGAGGCAATCGCCAAGATCAAAGCCCTTGCCAAAGCATCGGGTCAGAGTATAGAGACCGTTTTGGGTGATATACTCACCGAAGAAACTTCATATAAGACCTTCGCCACTTTTGAACCCGAAACCAAGTAGTAAAGAGAGG
This sequence comes from uncultured candidate division WWE3 bacterium, assembly GCA_938004185.1. GTDB lineage: Bacteria > Patescibacteriota > WWE3 > UBA101185 > UBA10185 > UBA8498. The sequence goes on along the minus strand of CALKWN010000169.1, from coordinate 3,958 downwards.
GGGTATATCCCCCTCTCTCTCTATTGGGTGCAGACTTTCAGCCCGTACCCAATAGAGAGGGAGTACCGAAGGTCTTTGACAACCAAATAGGCAACCGATAGTATCAGGGAAAACATCGCAGTGGGATCGCCTCAGTAACACCAAGACGCGATCTACCCCTCCACCAAAACCCCAAAGCGGCAGTATCTCGGTAACCCGTGCTAGCGTAAACCCGAGTACCTGCACACCACCAAGAACGGACACCCGTTCATTTCTCTGACTAGCTTTCGGTAATCGGGAATACCACAAACGTGAGCAGCGGGTAGATCCCTCTAAGGGATCGAGTCCGTAAGGCTTTCTAAGTGCTATACCGCGTCTATTGATTAGGGAGTTGGGTGAGTTGTTCGTGCTGGCTCGGGTTGTCTGCTTATGACCCAATAGGATAGACCGCGATGGTCGAGGATTGGCAGGCAGGGTGCAACGATTCGAGTAAGGCGGGATAATTCGCAAAGGTGATGCGCAAGCGGTGTGATGATACTTTGGGTCTGTAACATCAGTGGGTCCACTGCTGTCAATGTCGCGGGCCGCCCATCAGGGGTTCACTTGACCGTACCCTCGATGAGATTGGCAACCTCATCGGTTCGGGATATTGACTAGGTTACTTACTGAGGATTCGTCGGTTCGGGATTTGCTTGTAACATCTGTGAGCTTATACCGTACGATTTTCATACTATAACCCGAGTTTACGCGTCGGGAAACCGTACGATTTCCGTACGCTTTTAACCTAGTCCTTTTGTAGCAAATCCCGTCTAGTGCTTTTGATAAGCGCCATAGACAACTAGGCAAATTATTGTCACCAGACGGTTGCTATAAATCAGGTAATCTTTTATAGGTTTTAGTAGGGTGGAAACTGAAAAGTTTCCGCCTCTCTATAACTTATAAAGGAGGTGGAAAATGGAAATAAATGCAGAAACGTTAAGGATTAAGTTTGATGGCAAATTGGGTAAGTGGTGTGTGTTAGACCTTTATACCAAAAGCACTTATTGTAACAGGGATATTCTGAATGTGGTTATGTATTCACTCTCCCACTACAATCATCTCGAAGTGAAATGCCTCAGGTGTCAGAGTGTGAGTGGTGAGCTGACGATCGACAAGACAACAAAATTGGGTTGTCGTGAGGAATCGGCATCGTTAACCATCGAGAGAAATGTGATCGAGGTTAAGTGTAGTTCTGGGGTAACTTACTGTTATCCAAAGACCATAGGCGGACTAGCAATGGCGTTAGTGTTTATCTCATAACCATTATAACACAAGATGGTGATTCTAGTGAGGTGAAAGCAATGACTAACAAGAGGTGGTAGTTCTTCGGAGGGCGCTCGATGAGTGCCTTCCCGAGAGTTACTAAGGAGGTGGTGTAATGAAGAAAGTGAAAATTTGGGTTGCAGAACTGGTTTGGAAACTTCAGGTGCGCTTCACAACAAAGGAACTCCCACTAATGTATGAGGAAATGAACCGTGTGTGCAAGTGGTCATTCCGCACACTGCTTGACGAAGAGTAGCTTGGTTGTTCTTCGGAGGGCATTTCAATGAAGTGTCCTCCCTAGAGCAAACAACAGTAGCGATATTCCCTATCGCTACACAAAACGGAGGTGAAAAAAATGGAAATTGAACTAGGTATCGAAAACATTGATTTGTGGGTTCGCGTTGGGAGGTCTGTCGTTGCCGAGGTGTATGGAAAAGATGTTTATTTTCCGAAGACGGTTAAGGGGCTTGAAAAGTGTATCAAGTTCCTTGTGGCTGTCTTCGGCAACGAGATACTGCAAGAAGAGGTAGATGTCGTACACCTAAAAGTGTACGGCAGGAGCGAGTACGGAGGGTACACTGTTACCCTCGATTGTGACAAAGGAGATGATCATTTGGGACTTAACTTCAGTCCTGACTGGTCGAGCAGGAGTATCTACTCGAGACTCCCCAAGACGGTGGACGGTTTGATCCGCGCACTGCCTGATCTAAAGTGAGGCGAAAGCCTCATTGGAGGTTTGGCGAGTAGCCAGACTTCCAATGAGTTTTCCGCTAATAGTCTGCAAATACACCCTTGCAACAAGCCTTCAAATCCTTAGCCTCGCGCGATGCGAGGCAATTTTTTGAGCAAGTACCTAAACATAGAGGAGGGGAAAGAATGAGAGTCGCATTATTCAGCAGGGAGTCTTTAGAGTATCATTTTAGCCTCATGAACAGAACTGGGGCTGAGCGAAGGAAGAACAGGTTTTTCGGGAATAACCTAGTGGACGCGTTCCAGTATGTTATAGGCGAGACTTTGTTTGATAGTTTCGCCTCCGACGAAAAGCAGGAGTTTGCCTGCGCGATAGACACCGCGATGATGAGGAGTTACCGTAGCAGGATATATGCGAAAGGAAGAACCCTGTGAGGTTCTTCTTCGGAGGACATTCCTATGGAGTGTTCTCCCGAGAGCAACCTTAAAGGAGGTGTTTGTATGGTTTACGAAGTTTCAGGGTGGGACTTTCAACCAAGCGAAGAGAGACTGGCCGCGATAGAAGCGGCTAAGAGGAGAGATGAAGAGTTCGAGGAACGGAAGGAGGTGGCCGTCAGTGAGCTGATGGCCAAGTACGGACTAGTGCAGGAAGGGTCTAGAAGTGTTCTCCGGTCTTTCTACCGGAAGGAACACGTGGACAGACCGGAGGGTTTCGTCTGGGTCACTGAGAACCCAGACCCTGACGACCACCACCAGCCTCTAGTGTTAAGCCTCATGTACTTTGAGAGGCTTGGAGAGGTTGAGAAGCACTGTCCGTTCAGCCAAGTGGGGTACGGAGTACCCTACTGGATAAGTAACCCGATAGATGAAAGACGGTTGACCGGAACAATGGAAGTCACCGTCCACACCGAGTGTGGCGCTTTAAGCGGCGACACTTGGTGGGTGAGGGTGCATGTATAGGAGAGGCCCGAAAGGGTCTTTCCAAGTTGTGGGAAACAGAATCGTTGTTCTGGTACAGGAGGAGACGCACGATCTCCTGTACCAGTTAAAGAGGCAAGGAGGATTGCTCCTTGCCAAGAGGCTCGTTGGTCTGCTTTAGACCAACCTGCTTCTCAGAGGACATTCGTTGAGTGTCCTCTCGGAAGCAGTAAGTTAGGTGTTTCCATAGATGGAGAGGAAAGCAGAGGAACTCTCCATAAAGGTGCGCACCGACTTCCGCTACTCGCAAGTACCTTTTGCCCCTCTGCGAAAAGCTGCTTCATGGGAGGTGGTGAGCGGCCTTCTCCCTTTCGTAAGAACCATAGTGGAATCTTATACAAGGAGGTGATCTTATGTCCACACATAAGATCAGGTATGTTGAGGGTTCTAGTGGAAACGTAGGAAACAGCATGAGTACAACCTTCTCATGCGAGAAGGGGAGGCTCGCGGTGCAATGGAAGAATGTGAGCCGCTCCTTCAAAGCTAAGGAGGGTGATGCCTTCCTCATTAAGTGCAATGGATCTTTTCCGGAGGTAGTTCCACTAATACCTCCGAGAGATCCAGTAGCTAGAGTAGCTTGGGAGAGGGGGCTTTACAGGAGCATGAGGCATGATACATTAGCCTCGCTCCAAGAGAAGGCCGAATCACTCACGGCTTGGAGTCAGGGCAGGGGAGCGTACCTCCCCTCATGCAAGATATACTACGGCGAGAAGTGCGCCGTAGCCTACAACGCTGTCATGGAGTGGCAGCGTGGAGTCCCTGTCGGCTGGTGGGCAGATAGGGATTGTAAGGCAGAGGAAATGGAGAGCCTGATAGAGCGCGCTCTCCGATCATGTGTCTGAAGGGTGGTGAAGGTTCTTCGGAGCTGGTTCGCAAGAATCAGTTCCCGAGAGACTTCAAGGAGGTGGTATATGAAGATATTCACGATTGCAAAAGAATCCGTTCTTGATAGAGCGGAGGTTACTTCTCTGACTTTAGCTAGTGGGGTAAATATCCCTGCTATCACCGT
>CALKWN010000168.1 GCA_938004185.1 uncultured candidate division WWE3 bacterium | reverse complement strand
GCATTGCCAAAGGCAAGAATATCGGCTGAGCCATGACTCTTGACCGATATACCCTTCAGGCCAAGCAAAATCGCCCCGTTATAGCGACGGTGGTCGAAGCGACGCTTGAAATTATTGAGCACCGAGATGGCGATCAGAGCAGCCAATTTTGTCAACCAATTGCGCTTGAACTCTTCACGCAATGAAGAAGCCAGCATCTGGGCCAGCCCCTCGGATGTTTTCAGCGCCACATTACCGACAAAGCCATCACAAACGACAACATCAGCATCGCCTTTGTAGATACCGTCACCTTCGACGTTACCCACAAAGTTAAGGCCGGATGCACGCAACAACTCCGCCGCAGCCTTGACTACTTCGTTGCCCTTGATCTCCTCTTCGCCAATATTGAGAAGACCGACAGTCGGCTGATCCTTGTGCTCCATCGCGGCAACCAGCATGGCGCCCATGATACCGAACTGCAACAGGTGCTCCGGACCACAATCGACGTTGGCCCCCAGATCAAGCATATGGGTATGGCCGTTGACCGTTGGCAATGGCGCACAGATGGCAGGCCGGTCGATGCCGGGCAGCATCTTGAGAACGAAACGGGAAATAGCCATCAAGGCCCCGGTGTTGCCGGCCGAGACAATTGCATCAGCGTCGCCGGATTTCACCTGGTTGATGGCGACCCGCATCGACGAGTCTTTTTTGTTGCGCAAGGCTAACGCTGGCGACTCGTCCATGCCAACAACCTCTGAGGCATGAACAATGCGGATACGGGAATCATTGGCATGGCTGCCGAGCAATGGGCGCAACCTGTCCTCCTGACCTACCAGGATGAGGTTTACAGACTCATGCTCCGCAAGAAATTGAATGGCCGCCGGCACCGTCACTGACGGACCGTGGTCACCCCCCATGCAATCGATGGCAATGCGGGTTGTCATATAGGCAAAAGAAAAGGCAGGCGGCTCTTAAAGAACCGCCTGCCTTTCATTGAACGATTACTCGCCCTTGGCCTTCAGGACTTTCTTGCCGCGGTAGAAACCGGTCGGGGAAATGTGGTGACGCAGGTGGACCTCGCCCGTGGTCGACTCGACAGCCAGCGGCGGATTGGTCAGAAAATCGTGAGCGCGATGCATGCCACGCTTGGACGGGGACTTCTTGTTCTGTTGAACGGCCATGTTGTAACTCCAAAAAAATCAGTTCGGCTTGCCTTTAAGCCCGGATAACGCAACAAACGGATTAATCCGCTCGCCTGCATCGGCCGCACCAGGCAAACCACATTTTTCGTGCCGCGGCGCCACTGGGAGGGACAGGAGGATTTCGTCCTCCACAAATTCGGCCACATCCAGCTCTTTCGCCACCGGCAGGAAATCCCGGGTGTCGTCTTCCAGCTCATCTTGCGATAGCTCGACACCTTCAGGAACAAGTTCCAGCAAGTTGTCGACATCGAGATCGTAAGGCACGGCCTTCAGGCAACGCTGGCAGGCCAAGGGGAGAACCCCCGTCACCACCAACTGCAGAAGATGCTCTCCCCGGTTGCCTTTGAAACCTTCGATGCGGAAGGAAACCTCCCCCTCCACCACTGCCAGCAAATCATGCAGGCGCTCAAAGGCCGACATAAGCAGCGTTCCCTCGAGAACACGCCCATCTTTGGCAAACCGGAATGCGTCCGTAATCCTTTTCAATCTAGAGCTGTTCTGACTTAAACGCAGGATGATATTATTTTTGGCTTTCCAAGTCAAAACAAAGTGCCGCTTCAACAAATTGACGCAACGCTTTGTTGTATTGAGTCTTTCATGTCACAAAAACTAATACTGGCATCGACGTCGCC
>CALKWN010000167.1 GCA_938004185.1 uncultured candidate division WWE3 bacterium | reverse complement strand
CTTAGTACATGACAAAAAATGCCAACGCATTGATTGTTAATATCTTACGCTTGATATGTTAATAAAAACACGTCTTATTATTAGGATAAAACCTTGATATACAATATGTTGGAAATGTAACGCTAATACATTTTCCGACTATGAATATCAAGGCTAACAACAAAGTTACAGTTTTATCGGATACGCTGAAAGAGTTCTTTGGAGACAAGATGAATCTTGCACGTATCAAGTTCTTTGGCTTATTTATCAGTGCATTATGCAAGGTCCAGACTGTCTGTTTCGAAAAGCTGGCATGCAGTTTTGAATGTGATGCCAGGGCAGAATCATCACTTCGCAGGATACAGAGGTTCATATCCGAGTTTTCACTGGATACGGATCTGGTTGCCAGGTTTATTTTTGCTCTGTTGCCACATGATCCGCCATACAGGCTGGCATTGGACCGGACCAACTGGAAGTTGGGAGACAGGAATATAAATATTCTTACTCTTGGTATCGTATACAAAGGGTTAGCCTTCCCTCTTCTGTTCCACGTTATGCCAAAATTTGGGAACTCCGCGATGCAGGAACGTATAGATTTAATGAACCGTTTTATCAGACTCTTCGGCGCTGACAAGATAGAGTGTCTTTTGGCAGACAGGGAATTTGTCGGGGACAAATGGCTTGAATATCTCAACTCTTCAGGCATTGAGTATCATATACGTATACGTGAAAACTTCTGGGTTGAGATCCCCCGTAATGGGAAGCGGGTGAAGGCATGGTGGCTTTTCAATAACCTTAAGGTTAACCAGCGTGCCTTTTATCGCAGAATAGTTCGTGTCAATGGAGAACTCTGTTACCTCTCTGCTTCCAGGGTAATAAACAAGGAAAACGTTCCTGAGCTTCAGATAATAGTATCGTTCAAGAAACCTGATGAAGCCCAGACCATTTATAAGGAAAGATGGCAGATTGAGTCTGCGTTTAAGGCCCTGAAGACCAGCGGTTTTAACATTGAAGATACTCATCTGACAGATGTTGAGCGTGTAAGTAAATTATTGTCACTGGTGTTGATCGCCTATGTCTGGGTCTATAAGGCTGGAATATATCTTGACTCGCTCAGGCCCATTAAGATCAAAAAGCACGGCAGAAGAGCCAAGAGCTTGTTCAAGTATGGATTGAATTATATAGCCAACTTGCTTTTTAGTAGCGATATAAGTAGCTTTAACCAATGTTGTAAATTTTTGTCATGTACTTAG
>CALKWN010000166.1 GCA_938004185.1 uncultured candidate division WWE3 bacterium | reverse complement strand
GAAGCGTTATCTCCAGCCGGATCTTTTAATCATCGATGATATGGGCATTAAGAAACTGCCCAAACAATCAGGCGAATATCTCTTTGAGATCATCATGCGCCGTCATCAACTCCGTTCCACCATCATGACCTCCAACCGGCCCCTGGACGAATGGGGCAAACTCATCGGCGATGTGCCGACCGCTACCGCCATTCTCGACCGCCTCCTCCAAAACGCCCAGATCATCCAGATAACCGGCAAAAGCTACCGGCTCAAAAATCAGGCCGCGCAGACGGAAATCAAGGAAGAAGAAAGGGACACCGCTTAAAATTAGATATTGATCAAAATAGAAAAGAATGTATTATGAGTATCACAAACAACAAAACCGGCTGGTTTTAACCCGACCCCGACTGGTACAGTTTAATCCGACCCGTGACAGAATTCATCGATAGCAAGAAGATGATATTCCTGAAGTAAATTGTTATTCGTAAGTAATAAAGGGCCGGTTTATCCGGCCCTTTTATTTTCTTAAACAGCTTGTCTGAAATAAGTTATCAATGGCTGAAACGTTACCATGGAGTTTTTCCGGGATCTGAACTTGTAACACATTATTAAGTAATGGGATACGCGATATTTCCGCGCATCCCATTTGTCTAATTGAGCTATCTCACGGGCATTGTGGTTCTGGTCCCGCCGGATCTCCATATAGGAAGTCAATTAAATAGAGTATATCTAATAGGTTTATAATATGATCTGCATTGGCATCTCCTGCTTCTATCGGGTCTGGTGGATTTCCAGGAGGGTTGCCATATAAGTAACTAATGAGGTATAGAATATCTAAGAGGTTAATATTATCATCTCCATTCGCGTCGCCGCAATTCGCAAACATGACATCCACCAAAATATCGCAAACGACAGTGTCTGAGCCAATAAATCCGCGGATTTTGCCTGAATACATGCCTGCCGTTAGTGCTGAATCGATGCTTGCATCTAATGTGTAGATTATGAAGCTATCCGGCGCCGCATAGTTGTCATATCCAATAACCCAGTTTATCGTACTTAATGAATCTGTCATTCCAACTTGATATAGCCAAGCGTCCAAAATAAGGCTATCCAGAATAATTTCGTGTTGACCGAAGGTTTCATATATGTTTCCACTAATGGCTATTGTATCTCCTAAATATCCAGAAACGTACATTTTATCAGGTGAAAATATGTAGTTTGCCGGGATAGATATTTCTTCAATGACATCGACGTTGAAATAGTCTGCCCCGGCGATATCGACTCCCCTTACGATCACCGTATAGGTTGCTCCCTGAATGGGGGTGAAAGTGATTTCTTCGACCCGCCCTGAATCACCGACATATGTAGCATTTGGCAATTCAAGCTCAATGATGCCGGTTAGTGTATCTTTTCCAACATGAAGTCCACCTTGACTATAAACGTGAAGGTCAACATCACTTCCTTCAAAGAACAACTTGACCTTAGTCTTTACGGTGTTTAGGCCGCTATTGAATGAATCTTGAATCGTCTCACCTACATGGATTGCTCCAGATGTAATATGGTCTATAGTTGTGAGAAAAGGCGAGTCAGTATTGCATAGTAGATAAGGTTTTGTTTCAAGTTTAAATGACGATAGACTGAGCTCTCCAGCTGAACTTATAATAATCGGTTCCACGATATAATGTTTGTTGAATATCTGAGTGTTAGGTGCTGGAACGGAAAATGAAAATGTCATATTTCCAGACCCACCCGGGTTAATTTCGAATATAGGACTCTCGATATAACTAACGATTTGGCGATCTTTGGCCGGTTTGTCATAATCTGATTCCGGATACACCTGACCCGATATATAGGCAATTAATGGTTTCGAGGGATCAAGATTTGTGACATATACATTATTATTCGTGACCTGCTCATAATCAGCTGGGCTTGCTAAACAATAAGAGGTTGGCACATTCAGAGTATAGTCATCATCCATCACAGGAGAACAGTCAAGATATCCGGCACGATTCATGGATGAATCCAAAGTTGCCATCACAGAATTGAAAAATCTCCAATGATTTGCTGTATAAGAAGGCCAGAAATTGTTGAATTCACTTAGAGTTAAAGCCAAATCCGCCGCCTTATTGGCCGAAAATGATCGAACCATGAATTCAGCAAATGGGCACGCCGCAGACGCACCCCAGCCGACAACACCCACCGATTGAATCGAAAATAACTTATCGTGAATGCCGATTAAGTCGCCGATATTGCAAATTGTACCGAGTGTTTTGCCGGCCAATCTTAAATCCATTGTAGAATTGTATTGCGCCTTCACATCCAACAAATATGAATTAACGCCTCCCAGTGTTACTTCCGTTAGATTCTCAAGATTACACATACCAGGAATACGCCATGATAATCGACTTGTACCAATTGGCGGATATTGAGTATTTACAAGAGTGTATCTTGATAACTCATTGGCCAGAAATTGCAAATTATATGCGACCTTCAAAGTCGGATATCCGTCAGGTAGAGTCTCCGGGACAATATTTTGGTAATATGTATCAATCCACTGTAGAATTTCATTTATGGTAGAGTTCTTGTCAAGAGTTGTGTAAATTTAATTTTCAAGCAGCGTGTCTTTCGGT
>CALKWN010000165.1 GCA_938004185.1 uncultured candidate division WWE3 bacterium | reverse complement strand
AGGTAAAACCGGTGACTGGGGCTAAGTCGTAACAAGGTAGCCGTACCGGAAGGTGCGGCTGGATCACCTCCTTTCTAGAGTTAAACAAAAACTTAAAAATAAAAAATAGTAAAAAGCTAACTCGTCTTAAAAAAAACTAAATGAATAATTTAGTTACTCACTTTGATATTTATGACTTAAGCAGCTTAGGCTGAAAGAAACAATGGGCCTGTAGCTCAGTTGGTTAGAGCGCACGCCTGATAAGCGTGAGGTCAGTAGTTCAATTCTACTCAGGCCCACAGTTATTAAGGGTGCAAAAGAACGCTTAAGAAAGTTAGACCCTTAATATTGAAAGATAATAAGGGGCTATAGCTCAACTGGGAGAGCGCCGCCCTTGCAAGGCGGAGGTTATCAGTTCGATCCTGATTAGCTCCACAAGAAAGAAAAAAACAAAAAGTTCTTTGAAAGATTGAATGCGTAATAAGAAATTATTACGAACCGAAACAATAAACAATTAGAAACGAGTAAGCTTTTTAGTAAATATTTAGGATAAGTTACTAAGGGCATACGGTGGATGCCTTGGCATAAGAAGCCTATGAAGGACGCAATTACCGGCGAAACGCTGCGGTAAGGTGGAAATAACCTAAGACCCGCAGATATCCGAATGGGGCAACCCGTCAGAAGTAATGTTCTGACATCCATACTTGAATACATAGAGTATGTGAAGATAACCCGGCGAACTGAAACATCTAAGTAACCGGAGGAAGAGAAAATAAACAATGATTTCCTAAGTAGTGGCGAGCGAAAGGGAAAGAGTCTAAACCGACTAACATGCAAAAGAGTGCAATCGTTGTGTTAGCGGTGTAGCGGGGACATTTGTGCAGAATTGCAACTATGCAGAAGAGTAAGAAATTGTATTGTTAATTGAATAACCTGGGAAGGTTAACCATAGAAGGTGATAGTCCTGTAAGTAAAAGCAATATAACTCTTTTGAATGTAACCCCAAGTACCACGGAGTAAGTGGAATTTTGTGGGAATCAGCGAGAACCATCTCGTAAGACTAAATACTCTCTTATGACCGATAGTGAATAAGTACCGTAAGGGAAAGGTGAAAAGCACTCCTAACCGGAGAGTGAAATAGTACCTGAAACCGTATGCTTACAAGCAGTTGGAGTTCCGTTTACGGAATGACAGCGTGCCTTTTGGATAATGAGCCAACGAGTTGCTCGTATGTTGCAAGGTTAACTAACTAAGTTAGGGAGCCGTAGCGAAAGCAAGTCTGAAATGGGCGATATAGTAACATGCGGCAGACGCGAAACTTTGTGATCTACCCTTGTCCAGGATGAAGTGAAGGTAAAACTTCATGGAGGTCCGAACTAATGTGGGTTGAAAACCACTTGGATGAGATGAGGGTAGGGGTGAAAGGCCAATCAAACTGAGAGATAGCTCGTATTCCTCGAAATAGCTTTAGGGCTAGCCTCGGATAAAAGTATAACGGAGGTAGAGCACTGATTGGGCTAGGGCTGTCACAACGGTACCAACCCCAGACAAACTCCGAATACCGTATATATGTTCTCCGGGAGTCAGGCAGTGGGGGATAAGCTTCATTGCCAAAAGGGAAAAAACCAAGACTACCGACTAAGGTCCCCAAATAGTAGTTAACAGAGAAAGGATGTTTAATTGCCCAGACAACTAGGATGTTGGCTTAGAAGCAGCCATACATTTAAAGAGTGCGTAATAGCTCACTAGTCTAGCGATTTAGCGTCGACAATACCCGGGACTAAACTACTTACCGAAGTCGTAGAATTCGAAAGAATTGGTAGAGGAACATTCTATTTGCGAAGAAGGTGATTTGTGAGAATTGCTGGAGCGGATAGAAAAGCAAATGTTGGCATAAGTAACGATAAGGAGTATGAAAAATACTCCCGCCGAAAGTCTAAGGTTTCCTGAGCAACGTTAATCGACTCAGGGTAAGTCGGGTCCTAAGCTGAGGCTGAAAGGCGTAAGTGATGGAAAACAGGTTAAAATTCCTGTACCCGGTAGTATTCGTTTGACTGTAAGGAGAGACGCAGGAGTGAAAGTCAGCCACCTGACGGATTAGGTGGTTTAAGTGTGTAGAAGGGAAGAGTAGGCAAATCCGCTTTTCCGCTAACTTCGAGGCACGAATAGGAGAGCCTAGCTCATAAACTGACTGTAATCAGGCTGCCAAGAAAATCTTCGTACAGGAGAGTACTATCGGACCGTACCGCAAACCGACACAGGTAGATGGGATGAATATTCTAAGGCGCTCGAGAGAGCCGTGGTTAAGGAACTCGGCAAATTAACCCCGTAACTTCGGGAAAAGGGGTGCCCCAAGTAAGTGAAATAGAACATGTGGAGCTGAAAGGGGCCGCAGTGAAATGGCCCAAGCGACTGTTTAACAAAAACATATGTCTCTGCGAAGTCAATCAAGACGAAGTATAGGGACTGACACCTGCCCGGTGCTGGAAGGTTAAGGGGAGAGGTCATCGGGAGCAATCCTGAGAAGCTTTGAACCGAAGCCCCAGTAAACGGCGGCCGTAACTATAACGGTCCTAA
>CALKWN010000164.1 GCA_938004185.1 uncultured candidate division WWE3 bacterium | reverse complement strand
ACGGCGAAGTCATCGACGCGCCGACCACACAGGAGAGCGTGCTCTTCACCGGCAAGCCGAGAGATTTGGAATCAGCTTTAGATTATTTGGGAGCTAGATATTACATTTCAAATTCATTTCGATGGACTAGTTCGGACGATATTTTCGCAGATACTGATTTTACGCGACCGATCTCTTGGAATAAATTTAACTACTCGAGAAATAATCCGGTTCGGTACGTTGATAAAAATGGAAGAGAAGTCCGAGCATATACTGAGGAATTACAACCGAGTGCATATTTGCCAGTTAAAAGTAAGATAATTGACAATATGATAAAAGTAGTATTGCCGGCAGCAAGGTTTCCACGTCACACTTTTTTACATATAAATACTGACAAATCGAATATTACAATCGAATTAGGAGGCCCGCGAAAAGGTAGTAAAAAGGGTACTCCGATCTTAACAGAACTCGCTAAAGGCGGTATCCCTGGAAAAAGGCCAATGCAGGAGGAACATAAAGTATATCGACCCCAAGATGTTGAGGCTGATGATTATTCATTTGAAAATCAAATTATCCAAAACTTCGATAAAATTAAGAACAACTTGCCAGATTATGATCCTCTTGGACCAAACTGTAATGGTTTCATTAGATTTTTGATTGAAGCAGCAGGCGGCGGTTTGATATTGCCCGAAGAGGCAAGAGGAGGAGACAAAACCTTAGAATACTGGAAATTGTATAAAAAGCAATTAGAGGAGGAAAAGAAAAGGGAACAAGAATCGGCTGATGATTCACAGCAAGACAATAAATAGAAATAATATTGTCACGGGAGATATCATGACAAAACGAATCTTTTATATTATCTGTGCATTAATTACGTTCTTTGTTGTATTTGTGCAATTGGCGTTCTTTATATATTTACACTTCTTTTCAAACAATAACCAGGTACAACAAGTCGGATTTCCTTTAATTACAGAATCCGTTAAGTGGTTTTTGTTTTGGTCTTTCTGCCTTTTGTTACTTGCCCTAATCTTACCATTTTTCAACAACAACCGAATTATAACATATATTAAAATATCAATTGTGATGATCATGTATGCATTTTATATTTATTGCGAGTACACGGTATCTGTAGCTTCGGTGATAATACGGATAGTGACATGTTTTTGTATTGTGTACTATATTTATGCGAATCATATAGCAGCCCTAAACCGTAACGAAATTCAAAGTGAAGCGGTTTGATTGGATCGCTATTTGAAAACAATATGTAATTAGTGCCCGGCCGGAAACCCATGGAGGCCCGGACTCGCTGTTCATGTCCTATCTCGACCAGGGGCACATCGGGACGCTCACCGACGCAGCCGGCGACATCTGGAAATACTACTACGACGCCGACGGCAAGCGGCGGATCAAGGTGAAGACCGCCGGCGGCGCGGCCACCGAGCCCGACGGCCAGGGCGGCGTCCGGCTGGTCGCCGACCGCAGCTTCTACTTCTACGAAGGCGAGGACCTCATCTGCCAGCAGGACATCGGCGCCCTGGTCCAGGACGAGTCGCAGTATGAGCCGAAGTTCC
>CALKWN010000163.1 GCA_938004185.1 uncultured candidate division WWE3 bacterium | reverse complement strand
CAAAAACACGCGCCACCGCGACTCTACGCCAACGCCACATACCGCCGAACGTTAGGCTGCATGTCGACAATTCCTGCTTGCATATTTGAGAAATATTACTTATCTTTGCCGTTAGTAACGCAAAACGTTAATGATAACTTCATTTGGATCAAAGGAGACTGAGAAAATTTGGAATGGTGAACGTGTTAGAAACATGCCTCCAGAAATCCAAGTGATCGGAAGGAGAAAACCAAGAATGTTAAACAACTCTAATAATCTTATCGATCTTAGAGTTCCTCCCTCCAATAAACTTGAAAAGTTAAGTGGCAAAGAAAATAACATCTATAGTATCCGAATAAATGACCAATGGAGAATCACATTCCTTTGGGATGATGGGTTGGCAACAGATGTAACAATTATTGATTATCATAAATGACAGACATGGAAAGATTACCAAATATACACCCAGGTGAAGTGCTTCTTGAAGAATTCCTGAAGCCAATGAACATTTCTGCTTACCGGCTCTCAAAAGATATTGGAATACCGCAGACCAGAACTTCCGAGATCATTAAAGGTCTAAGAAGAATAACAGCAGATACTGCTCTCAGGCTAAGTTACTATTTCGGTAATTCAGCCAAATTCTGGCTTGGACTTCAGAATGACTATGATATAGAGGAAGAAAAGAGAGTCAAAAAAAATGAATTCAAAAGCATCAAAAAGGCCAAAGAACACGCAGCCTAACAGGTCGGTATATTTCATTTGCTTGTCACAGTTTTTGCTCGTCACCTATAACACGATGTATTAAAAGATAATTTTGTAATCTCCAGAAAACCTGTGGCAGCGGTGCGATAACCTGATAACGAAAAGAGAGATTTCAGCTGCACCGCAATGGCAAAAACTGCGCCAACCCTCCTATCGTCGGGCACACAAACAAAACATACCGCCGAACGTTATGCGGCATGCATTACAACACGCGCATAGCCAATTTTGCATATAAAATCATAACTTTGTAAAAAAAGAACCATGGGACACGATGCTATTAAATTGGAACTGATAGAATGGCTTGCTAAACTCAAGGACCCAGATACAATCAAATACCTCAAAGTTGTGAAAGACTCAACGACCGAGGATCATGATTGGTGGGATGATCTTAATGAAGATCAAAAGAAAGGAATAGAACGTGGCCTTAATGATATCGCTCAAGGCAGAACAATATCTCATGATGTTGTAAAGAGCAGATATGGACTATAAGCTATATTGGTCGGCAGAAGCCGTTGATAACCTTGAAGAAATTCTTGATTATTTATCTGCAAAATAAACTGAAAAAGAGGTTCTCAAGTTCAAATACAAGCTTACAAAGCAATTGGATCTCATAACACAGAATCCTTTGATATTTCCAAAGTCAAGTTTCAATCCATCGTTAAGAAAAGCTGTATTAAGCCCTCAAACGACAATATTCTATAAGATTTCAGATAACAGAATAGATCTTGCCTACCTGTTTGTAAATAAGAAAGATATCTCAAAAATCAAATAATGCACGACCGCATAACAGGTCGGTATATGTCATTGGCGCTCCGTGGCGCGACAATTGAGTAACTAAAGAAGCAGTTTTGTGACTGACGCCACGGCCTGCCCCGGCTCCCGCCGGGG
>CALKWN010000162.1 GCA_938004185.1 uncultured candidate division WWE3 bacterium | reverse complement strand
ATTTTTTCATCATTATAGAGCTGAAGAAATTTTTTCAGGTTATACGCGGTCTGACATAAAAGAGACCAAATGCGGTTTCCATCGGTTCCCTGATAAAGGCTGCAACCAAAACCGCGAATATTTTTTGAAACTGCGATAAAGCCTTCCGTTGCAGAACGGGCTTTTTGACAAAAGTCCCGCTTTTCTTCGACAACATCCTGGCTTTTGCCAAGAAAGATGTGTGGACAGCCCTTGGGGATTACCTGATTTACCCGGCTGCGGTAACCTTGATCACCGATAGCATATTCAGGAACACCTTTCATTCTTTTTTCAAACAATTGAGCTGTCCCGGGCCATAGGGTTTTATCATTAGGCTTTCCGATAAAATTTTCCATTGTAATCATAAAACCCTGTCGGTTGAACGAAAGTTGAAGTGTACTTCCAAATTCACAGCTTGGATGTTTTTTGCCTTTTTTAATCGGGCGGGAGTCCGGTTCATCAAAGGAGACAATCCGATTTGGAATATGTCTTTCGCCCGCAAGTTTTAGTGCATTCTGATCTTGGAATAACATCAGGAGAGCCAAAAGCTGCTGAGCTTTTTTTCTCTCTTGATCAGGACCCTCAAGGCTTTTCACTATTGTTTTAAACTTCCGCAATCCAGCGGAAAATATCAAGAGAGCATCGAAAAATAAATCTTCAATTTCAGTCTTTTTTCGATTCAAATTATATTCGCGCCGTAGCTGCCTGAGCTCCTTCCTGTCCCACCAGATAGGAATATAATACTGTCGAGCAAACTGCTCCATTTTTCTAAAGGCTTTGAAAATCAATCCGACATCTGTTGGATAAATGATGTTATCGGGCAGTACAGTGGAATCAATCAACATGCTGTCTGTATCAATTACTTTGGCAACTCTCAATATATTAAAAATGATTGATTCCACGGTCTCTATCCCCTTAATATCAAAACGTTTTCGCAATTTGCTCAGGTTGCTGTGATGCATGAATGTGAATAAATTTTCATCTGGGACATTGCAAAAATATTGAATATACCGATTTTCTTTGATCT
>CALKWN010000161.1 GCA_938004185.1 uncultured candidate division WWE3 bacterium | reverse complement strand
ATAAGTTAATAACTTTCGATCTGGGAATTAGCAAAAATGCAAGTAAAAACATAGATTGCCTTCATAAAGCTTGCATTATGGTACGGTATATTTCAGAGAAACAGTTGACAATTGAAGAATTCAAGACCCCCTTTCGGGCAAACCTGTCCGCCGAAAACCGTTGGGTTAAACTGGCCAGGGTTGTACCCTGGGATAAGTTCGCCAGTATCTATATGACGTTGATGAGCAGTGATTTAGGTCGTCCCGGAGTTTCTCCGCGCACAGTACTTGGGGCATTGATAATCAAACATTTGGAGAAGCTGGATGACAGGGGTGTTATACTGGCCATTCAGGAAAACTTGTATATGCAGTATTTTGTAGGGTTGAAGGAGTTCAAAGTTGATCCGGTATTTGATCCCTCACTGTTTGTTGAGATACGGAAAAGAGTTGGACATAAGGAGTTTGATTCTCTGAATGCGGACTTAATCCGAACCGTTAAAGGCAAGAAGGACGGTTCACATAATAAGAAGCATAAGAAAGAAGACTCTGATGAACCATCGAACAAAGGGAAGCTTCAGTCAGATGCCACTGTAGCCGATCAGTATATTACCTTCCCGACCGATAACGGGATATTGAACGAGAGCAGGAAGAAGTGTGAAGGTCTGATTGACAAGTTATACCATCACGCCGGAAGTCAGGGCGTCAAGCCCAGAACTTATAGGCGTACAATGGATAAGGACTGGCTTGATTACTCAAAGAAAAAGAAGAAGACTGAAGCCACTCACCGTAAGATGACACGTAAGCTGCTGGAGAGCCTGAAGCGTGATATTAAGCACATAGATCGTATGTTAGATCAGGTTGAAGAAAGAGGGGAATGTTTCCCGTTTACCCACCGTGAGCAGCGGCTTCTGTGGGTTATGCAAACCGCCTACCAGCAGCAGAAACAGATGTATGTTGACAACATCCATAGTTGCGCGGACCGCATTGTCAGTATCTATCAGCCACATGTTCGTCCTATTCCAAGAGGGAAGCTTGGTTCGCAGATAGAGTTTGGGTCCAAGCTTGGGGTTAGCCTTGATGATGGTTTTGCTCGGATAACTACCTTTAGCTGGGACGCCTATCACGAAGCCGGCGACTTGATCAAACAGGTAGAAGAATACAGAGCATTGCACGGTCATTACCCGGAACTGGTGCAGGTTGATAAGATATATGCCACTCAGGAGAACAGGAGATGGTTGAAAGAAAGGGATATCAGGATTACGGCACCACCATTGGGTCGAAGACCGGCAAAGGAAAAACAGAGTTACTCCCAGAAAAGAAAAGCCAGGAAAGAGGCTGCTGAAAGAAATCGTATAGAAGGCAAGTTCGGACAGGGTAAGAACGGATACGCACTGAATCAGATACGAGCTAGACTCAAAGAGACCTCAGAGAGCTGGGTCGCATGTATCTTCTTTGTGATGAACCTCATA
>CALKWN010000160.1 GCA_938004185.1 uncultured candidate division WWE3 bacterium | reverse complement strand
CCGTGCAATTTCAACGAACAGGATGAAATTCAAAAAGATTACACTCAAAAGATTTCAGGTCGTTTAAACTATTACCGACAAATTTTAGTGGTTTCATAGACATAATGTATAAAATTTAATACACATTGTCAATTCAAGAATTAACAGACAGGCTGGATTACTTCCCGTCAATTTTGTGAGTTATCTGCACACCAAACCACACAAATAGGCATCAGTGGAATATCAAAATATCATGCCTGGCCCGAATGCCAAACAGTTAAGTCTCCCTCGGTTCGAGTTTATCGTTTTGTTGGCTTATTGTTTGGTTCTGTGTTCCTTGATCGTGAATCTTGAATTGCATCAAGGATGTCATTTGTAGTGGCCCTAGTTTTTATTCCAGGTACATCAAATGGGGAGGATTGTTTAACCTGCTTAAAGAATACTGTAAATATTTCACCCCCGCGCCGTTTTATTACGACTTCTTCAGATCGTGCCAGATCTAAAACAGTGGAAAGCTTTTGCCGAGCTTCTGAGTATGTAAAAACTTTCATTATTATACCTCCATAGTCTGTATGCCTATGTTGTTTGCCACTTCAATCATACGGCGATCAAGGGTAAGTAATGGGCTATGCAAAGAAAGAGCACATGTTAAAAAATAGGCATCATATGCATAAATATTGAACTGAGAAGCGATTTCAAGCGCTTTAGGTATGTCAACCTTTCGCAGATCCACAGGTATTTTTTGAGTTGCACGCCAGATGTCGGATAACTCCTGTTGGGTTATTTTCTCTCTTTTGAGCATGGCGGATAAAGCAATGCCAATTTCAAACGGCAATACTTCCGGCGCTATCAGTTCATGGCCTACGGAAAGGCTAATAATGCGGTCTCTTTCCGGTTCGCAGAGAGTGACTGCCAGAAATGTATTTGTATCTGCTGTTGTTTTCATAGGTACAATTGTACTTGTCTTTTTTGATTCTGTCAAACAGTCGAAATGAAAATTGGCTCATGAGTTTAGACCTAGGGCGTCTAAATTCCATCCAATTTTTTGTCCACTTTTTGGACCTATAGC
>CALKWN010000159.1 GCA_938004185.1 uncultured candidate division WWE3 bacterium | reverse complement strand
CATGCCGCGGTGAATACGTTCCCGGGCCTTGTACACACCGCCCGTCACACCACGAAAGTGGGCTGTACCAGAAGTCACTAGGCCAACCCGCAAGGGACGCAGGTGCCCAAGGTATGGCTCATGATTGGGGTGAAGTCGTAACAAGGTAGCTGTAGGAGAACCTGTGGCTGGATCACCTCCTTTATAAAGGAATAACGGGCACGCAATCCTGGCTTTGAGAGATCAACCCTTGGTCTTTTTATCGGGCCTATAGCTCAGTTGGTTAGAGCGCACCCCTGATAAGGGTGAGGTCGATAGTTCGACTCTATCTAGGCCCACCAGTTTATTGGAGCAGGCGGCTGGCCGCCTCTTCCACGCGAGGAATGCAGACCTCACCGGACATTCGGCTGGGGGTATAGCTCAGTTGGAAGAGCACCTGCTTTGCAAGCAGGGGGTCAGCGGTTCAAATCCGCTTACCTCCACCATATCTTGCTTTGCAGGGAATTCAGGCGGCGATCTGGATTCCCTGGAAAACAAGATTGATCTTTGACAATTGAGAGATGATGGGGTAACCGTTCTCTTTTTAGAACGACCATATGTAATTTATGGTCAAGCTACTAAGGGCACATGGTGGATGCCTTGGCGCAGGCAGCCGATGAAGGACGTGGCAAGCTGCGATAAGCCGCGGGTAGCTGCAAGCAAGCTTTGATCCGCGGATTTCCGAATAGGGCAACCTGTTATGCTGATCGCATAACATTCTCTCCTGAGTAAAGTAGGGAGAGCAAAGGCAACCCGGGGAAGTGAACCATCTCAGTACCCGGAGGAAAAGAAAGCAAAAGCGATTCCCTGAGTAGCGGCGAGCGAAACGGGAACAGCCTAAACCGGCGGGATGCAAATCGCGCCGGGGTTGTGGGGCCGGGCGTATAGGAGTTACAAATCAATTTGTTAGTCGAAGGCTTTTGGAAAAGGCCGCCGTAGGGGGTGATAGCCCCGTAGACGAAAACGAATTGACTCCTGCCTGGTACCCAAGTACCGCGGGGCACGAGAAACCCTGCGGGAATCTGGGGGGACCACCCTCCAAGGCTAAATACTCGCCTGCGACCGATAGTGAACCAGTACCGTGAGGGAAAGGTGAAAAGAACCCCTGCTAGGGGAGTGAAATAGTACCTGAAACCGTGTGCCTACAAGCAGTGGGAGTCCCGCTTCGGCGGGATGACCGCGTGCCTTTTGCATAATGAGCCGGCTAGTTAATTTATGCAGCGAGGTTAAGCGATAAGCGAGCCGTAGCGAAAGCGAGTCTGAATAGGGCGATTAGTTGCATGGATTAGACGTGAAGCCGAGTGATCTATCCTTGGCCAGGGTGAAATCCGGGTAACACCGGATGGAGGCCCGAACCATTGTCGGTTGAAAACGGCTTGGATGAGCTGAGGATAGGGGTGAAAGGCCAATCAAACTCGGGAATAGCTCGTTCTCCCCGAAATAGCTTTAGGGCTAGCCTCGGAAGGTCAATCCCGGTGGTAGAGCACTGAATGGACTAGGGGCCCAACAAGGTTACCGAATCCAATCAAACTCCGAATGCCGGACATTGTATTCCGGGAGTCAGACTGCGAGTGCTAAGATCCGTAGTCAAAAGGGAAACAGCCCAGATCACCAGCTAAGGTCCCCAAATACAAGCTAAGTGGGAAAGGATGTGGAGACGCTCAGACAACCAGGAGGTTGGCTTAGAAGCAGCCACCCTTTAAAGAAAGCGTAATAGCTCACTGGTCAAGCGGCTCTGTGCCAACAATTCAACGGGGCTCAAGCTTGTTACCGAAGCTGTGGATTGCCGCGCAAGCGGCAGTGGTAGGGGAGCATTCCAATCGGAGCGAAGTCAGACTGTGAGGTCTGGTGGACCGTTTGGAAGAGACTCTGCCGGCACGAGTAGCGATAAAGTCCGTGAGAGGCGGACTCGCCGTAAGTCTAAGGGTTCCTTGGGAAGGTTAATCCGCCAAGGGTTAGTCGGTTCCTAAGCCGAGGCCGAGAGGCGTAGGCGATGGGAAACAGGTTAATATTCCTGTACCACCCAAAAGACGTTATTACCGATGGGGTGACGCAGAAGGATAGACCACGCCAGGTGATGGATGTCCTGGTCCAAGCCTGTAGGAGGGTCTGCCAGGCAAATCCGGCAGACCATTACTCTGAGAGGTGATGGGGTGGCCGCAAGGCCGGAACCGGTCGATTCCATGCTGCCAAGAAAAACCTCTAGGGAGACTTTTGGGTGACCGTACCGCAAACCGACACAGGTAGACGAGTAGAATATACTCAGGCGCTTGAGAGAACTCTCACTCAGGAACTAGGCAATCTAACTCCGTAACTTCGGGAGAAGGAGTGCCCACGTTAGATGGCGGGGTTCGCCCCCAAAGTTGAAGTGGGTCGCAGAGAAATGGCCCAGGCGACTGTTTACTAAAAACACAGGACTCTGCTAAGTCGAAAACGACGTATAGGGTCTGACGCCTGCCCGGTGCCGGAAGGTTAAAGGGAGGTGTTATTCCGCCTTGTGCGGGAGAAGCTCCGAACTGAAGCCCCGGTAAACGGCGGCCGTAACTATAACGGTCCTAAGGTAGCGA
>CALKWN010000158.1 GCA_938004185.1 uncultured candidate division WWE3 bacterium | reverse complement strand
CGTGCGGCAAGGCGTCTCGAATATAAAAAGGGCTGAAGAAACCGGCCGAATCAGTGCTCTACTCTACCTTGAAATGAAGCCCTTTTGATGGTTTTGGTGTTGGTGCTTTTTCCCCGCCTAATCACAGGGACAGGGGGAGGGGATGGTGTGATGTTAGGTTGTGGGTTTAAGTGAGGTGCTTGGTGGGGTGGTGCTGGGTGTTGCTCTGATGCGGCGAATGGCTGAAATGCCTATGGATAAAGGGGTGGTGGGGCTATAATGTATCAAACAGGAAAAGGACTTCCAGCATAGATACGGGGTCCCCGAGGCGATAAATCAGTGGATTTGAAAATTGACGGCTATAATGCTGCGGGGAGGTTTATCAGAAAACGATTGATTTTTTTCGGCCAGGGATGTTTAATTCCTAAATGAATTTTAGCTTTAAACCGTTCAATTTAAAAATGCAATAGGCAGAATCCGCCTATCACCATATCGGCCCATTCTGCCTAATTCACTGATAGGAGTCGGTCGCTGATGCGACCGACTCCTATCGGGCTGTTGAGTTCCGCTGCGCTCCACCCGAACGCCTTGACAGGATTCGGCTAAGGCCGAACCCTATCAAGACGTTCGAGCCACTGCGCTTCTCAACCTGAATAGAAAATAAACTACATTTCCTATTCAGGCCTGCGATGCTCGAGGGTCAACAGCCCGTTCGACGCCGGATTGAACATAAGGAGACCTAATGGGAGAGCCTGGAACTTTAATTAAATTTGGACAGGAAAAGCATTTATTACAAATCCAAGAGAAAGGGCTTCTATATATGAATAATTTGCCTTTTTTTTGGGGTATCGAAGACCATGCGCTTCGCGGCGATCCTTTTGATTCTAATTCCAGGATTGAAAGAGGACCAAAGATCAGTCTCACTCTTCCTGATGGAAATGAAGTATTCATAGAAGGAAGCTGGACATTAGGGATGCCGCCTTCTGAGCCTGATAAAATAAACCTTTTTTGCATGTATGCGTTAAGACCTCTTATTGAGGGCAGCTTTCCTATAGACCAAAAAAACTTACGTTTTGGTGAACATGCACTGGTATTGATTAATGCTAATGAATTCCTACGAAGAATTGAATCGACCGTAAAGGCCCAAAAAATCATAGGTAATGCTGGATTGGTCGAATACGTAGACGATTCTTATAAGGGAGAGTTAGGACCATTTAGAAAGATCAAAAAGTATTCTTACCAGTCTGAATGGAGATTGGTGTGCATAGACGGTCCGGGAGGACTACGGGAGATCAAAATCGGTAGTATTAAAGATATTTCTGTCATTATACGTAGTATCTGCTGATTTTCTATTTTGTTGGCTTTAGAGAAGCTATTGAATGTCACCCTACTTCTATTGTACAAAAATTTGAAAAAATGGTCTTATGCTCATAAACTGTAAATAAAGGATTGAAAATGATAGAAAAAAAACTCTGAGGCTCTCAGTGAAGAATGGATAAAAGACAATATTCATGATCCAACCAACACATTCGTTATTTTACGTAAAATTATCCCTTGGCAAAAAATTACAGACAAACTGGTACACTATTATAGTGACAAAACGGGACGGACAGGAACTCCAATCCGAACAATTATAGCTGTTTTTATTGCCGCAAAGCTCCGGTTGCTCAGTGATCGGGCGATTGTTAGCCAGATCAAAGAAAATCGGTATATTCAATATTTTTGCAATGTCCCAGATGAAAATTTGGCCTGGTTCAAAAATGCCCTTTTAAGGGTAACACAAAAAACAGCTATAG
>CALKWN010000157.1 GCA_938004185.1 uncultured candidate division WWE3 bacterium | reverse complement strand
AAAATGGTGGGTTTCATACTCGTTCATGGCATTGATTTTCATAATGCCTGTGAGCCGAGATCGTATCGGTGCCATTGCATAAAGTCGAAGTTGCCTAAGCAGAGAATCGTCTCCGACAAGGATAAGGGAGGCTGCGCTTCTCTGTTGGGAGGTTTGGACCAGAAGAGAGCAAAGATCCCACAGGGAATCGGGTTCGATGCGCTGGGCATCATCAACAATCAGCACCGGATGACGTGGGTTAGCCTGGTTGGATAAGGATTCAATATGCTGCTGAACCCTGGTAATCAAAGGCATTCCCCGGCTTTTGACATCCACCCCGAGAGTCTGGGCAAGAATGCGTGTCAGCCCGTTTCTTGGATGACCGGCATAGGGCAGCAGAACCGGGAGGTATGCATTTCGATCCAGATCCGATACCAATGCATGGATCAAGGTGGTTTTTCCGGTCCCGGAAGGGCCGCACAGTGCGGTGCTTTTGCCATGGTGCAGCAATCGTTTTATAGTATCGAGTTTTCGCAGGTCCTCCTTGGGCAGCCAGCGTTTGCGCCGTTCATAGGTGTCGGCAAAGGGATGGTACTTCCAGCCAAAAAAATCAGCCATGGGCGTCTGTTCTATGATATGGGTCTCTTGCATGATTATCTCCCTCTATATGCGTTTTGGATGGGATCCGTTGGTTTGGCCGGTTTCATTTCCGGCCCGTACCAGATGCGGTCAAGGTTCCAGGGCATAAACCAGATGTCGAGGCGTTGACCGGGCAATGCGTCTGCCACTTCATAGGATCGTCTTTTAAGCCTGACGGTATTATTCAGGTAAACCTTGCACCGGCGCTTCATTCTGAATAAAGGCTCGATATCAATTGTTTCCGGCAGAGGGATGCAGGCACTTTGATGGCCAAGGCGCTTCTGCAACGGGGTCATACCCAGGCTGCTGTGAATACGCCGATGATAAGTTGACAACCATTGTGAAAAGGCCTTGTTCAACCCGTCCAGAGTATGGGCCGGGGCGTTTTCGCCCTCAAGGAACTGATCCCGGACGGTCCGGAAGAATCGTTCCACTTTACCCCTTCCCCTGGGTTGGCCCGGTGGCGTATGGATCAGATGGATACCCAGGTTGGCACAGACAAATTTTAGATGCTTGCTTGCGTAACAGGCCCCGTTGTCCGTATAAAACCGACGCGGCTTACCATGGGTTCGAACGGCTGCCATCAGTTCCATCATCATTACCTCGGTGCCCTCACTGGTAAAAAAGCCGGCATGAACCACATATCTTGTAGCATCGTCGATAATGGCATGCAGATAGGTTTTGCGTTTTTGGCTGTTCACTCTGATCTTGGGGCCGTGAAGGAAGTCTGCCGTCCACATTTGGCCAAAGAACGGATATTGAAAAGGCCTTGCCGGATCATGCACAGTTAGATGAGGATCTCTTTGAAGGTTGCATGTCAGGGCAAATCGATAAAGCGTGGAACGAGCCGGAGACTGCATATCCCAAAGTTTGTCCTGAACAAGCTGTTCGATCAAACGGGCAAAGGTCCACCTGGGATGCTCTTGCCGCAGCTGAAACAAGCTGTCAGAGATCGCCTTGGGTACGGCATGATGGGTACCGGTATTTTTTCTTTGGGTATCGTTTAACGCCGGGAGTCCGCCGTTCCGATAACGATAAAACCATTTTCTGAGAGTTTCCGGCGAATAGGACACAAATTGACCGTCAGGACGGCGATACTGAACACCGGCGATTCGGATCAGTGCCTCCTCCAGGGTCTCTACCTCTTCATTTCGATGAAGAAGGATGCTGATAATGCCGTATCGCCAGACAGCGAGATCGGCAGGGTCAGGTATTGGCATAGCCACCTCCTT
>CALKWN010000156.1 GCA_938004185.1 uncultured candidate division WWE3 bacterium | reverse complement strand
TGTGATGCTTTGGTGTCGTTGATGTTTTTGATGACATAGGTAAGCCATTTCTGGGGGTCTATTTCATGCTGTTTACAGGTTCCAAAGAAGCTGTAAAACATGGCGATGTCCTGAGCAGCCTGATGGCTTCCGGCAAAGAGGTAGTTTTTGCGACCCAAAGCCAGAGGTCGGATGGAGTTTTCAATCAGGTTGTTGTCGATTTCCAGCATGCCGTCGTTCAAGTAGTTCTGCAGACTGATCCACCTGTTGGCACAATACGTAAAAGCTAGTCCGATGGGGCTCTTTGGCAAGACTTTATCTCTTTCGTTATAGATGTAGCTGCCTATTTCATTGATTACCGGCAGTGACCTTTCCAACCTAAGCTCATGCCGTTGTTCAGGTGTTAAGTTTTGTTCTCTGGCAAGGGCCTCGATGGCATACAATACCTGTATAAGCTTGAGTACTTTAGAAGCTCGCTGCCGGTCGTTGGACAATGCCTGGTCAAAATAGCGGCGGGCATGCACCCAGCACGAGAGGTGTGTGATGCCCATCGTTTGCGCAAGGTGTGTATAGGCGCCATACCCATCGGTTTGGATATAACCTTTGAAGGAAGATAAATCGCGCAGCGGACTTTCTTTTGAACGCCCATGGTAATATTCAAACAGTACGGTCTTGGTCAATGGACCATACCTTACCCACATATATCCCTGATGCAGTGAACCCGGCTTTTCAGTCTCCTGAACCTTGATGGGCGATTCGTCAATCTGCTGATAGATCTGACTGAACACATACAGGCGATGCACCTGATAGAGCGGTCTGATCAAATCGGCTCCCAACTTGACCCACGACTCAAAGGTGCTCTTGGGTATATGCACCTTTTCCTGGCTCAGGCGCTGAAGGAAACGATAATACGGGAGATGATAAACAAACTTATCAACGAAAATGGCCGCCAGCAATGCGGCACTGGCTATGCATTTGTTGATAGGTCTGTTGAGTGGGGCAATGACCTGACGCTGATTTGCCTTATCATCTTCAGCTGTGATGTATTTGTAACGGATATAATGGATTGCTTGTAATTTGGCAGGAGTCAAATCCAGTTCTTCTGTTATTTCTTTTCCGATACAAACCATGCCGGTTGTATCTTCTTCCGGTTCCAGAACGATCTCCACAACGGGCAGGTGCGAAGGCAATGGCATGCGTCCTGGATGTGGTTTCCTGGTCTTTTTGCGCTCATAAGAAACCCTTATTGCCTCGCGCTCTGCTTCCACTGCCTGCTCGATCTCGATGGTTTTGGGCTCAAACTCCAGACGAAGCTGTTCGGCAATAAAAGCCGACACAAAGCGCTCGCGTTTAGAACCAAAAATCAGTCGCTGCAATTGGGCATATTTGAACTTCTCTGCTTCAAGCGATGCGCTCAGGTTGGAAATGGAGGTTTCTTTCT
>CALKWN010000155.1 GCA_938004185.1 uncultured candidate division WWE3 bacterium | reverse complement strand
AAAAAAAGCCGCCTGTTGGCGGCCAAAAAATCGGGATATTCCAGGGGTTTCAACATGCTGTCCTACATACTTACTGGGGGGTAATGTTGGACTAGGCATATCGGGTAACTAGAGTGTTCCTGTTCTTCACACATTGTTGCTATTTAGAACTCTAATCGAATTAATTATACCCAAAAGAATCGGGTTTGTCAAGATATAGGATAGCTTTTATCGGTATTGAGTTGCTTTTACCGAACTCCGGTCTGCTGAAGCGGTCTCCATGCAATGCTTAAAAGGCTTTTGAAGGCATTCCCCAGAGCTATGAAAAACTCCGATATGAACCTGCTGATGTTATCCACAATACTATCGAGCTTCAGATCGAACGAAGTGGCGTTGAACGCCACTTCATCCTTTAGTTCGGGTTTTCCGCCACCCGGCCCACTCCCCTGTCCGTTACCGGGAGAGCCGTACCCCGCTCCGTCGTCTGGACCGTCGGATATTCCGTCTCCCGGGCCATTACCGTTGTTCGCAAAAGCAAAACATGCAATGAAGAGAACCAGTAAAGAGATAGCGATGACTCTTTTCATATTATCAACTCCCAACAACAGGATAGAACAATTATGAACTCCTTCTCATTAAAGGGGAATTAAAGGGAGTTACTCGTTATGAAATGTCCCGGTGAGTATTTGGTAGAATCATAATACCGGTCTTGAAGGGAGTGAGTCTATGGAGTGCACATTGAGCGAAAACAGAAAAGATTGCAATTGTAGCTATCCAGGTTGCCCTCGAAAGGGTAAGTGCTGCGAATGCCTCTCTTATCACCGGGCTAACGGAGAACTACCGGCCTGCTACTTCACCAAGGAACAGGAAAGGTCCTGGGACAGAAGTATTGAGTACTTCATTAAGGTAAATAGTGGAAATCGATAGGAGCCCTGATAAGCATCCCTGGGCAGATATCGAAAGGGGTGCCGAACAGATAGGACGGGATTTCGTCTTTTCGAGAAAGCCAAACCCTGCACTTCTGGTCACAAACTCGTGGAACGATAAGATCATAAGGCAGGAATTACGGGATACGATCGAGAAATGTGCTCGCTATGGCTGCCCCCTGGAGTTGATTCTCAAGGATATCAGCACGGTGAAATACGAGCCTCAGAGACTCTGGAAGTGGGCCGACATCGCAATGGACCTCGTGGGAGCCTGATTCTATTGGCGAGCCTTTTGAGGAGCTGAAAAAGTGGAGAGAGTAGTCGCGGCGGCAATCCAGTTCGAGGCAAGGCCTATGATGGTCGAGGAAAACCTCAAAATCGCAAAGAGCTTGATTTCCAGATGTAAGGAGGCCACAGGCGCTCAGTTGATAGTGCTTCCGGAGAGTTTTACGACCGGGTTCACACCGATCGGAGGAGTTGAAGCTCTCTGGGAAGCTGTTTCGACTATCCCTGGCT
>CALKWN010000154.1 GCA_938004185.1 uncultured candidate division WWE3 bacterium | reverse complement strand
TTTGCACCCGCTTTGAGAGATAAGCGTAATTCGAAAGGGTTGATTATAGAAAGGAAGTGGGTCTGGCTATTGTTATCTGAAATTTTTTTCGATAAAATTTTGGCAGGAATAAAAAAGTGATTAACTTTGCAGCCCTTTTGCTCCAGAGCAGCTGGAAGCAAGATTTCATGTTCATGAGCGAACATGTTATAACAACAAGACGGTTTAGATTTATAAAGGCGGATTCTTAAGGAAATCATCGGGAAAAAAGCTGCGAAGTTTAGCGATGTTATACAGTCTGAGAGCCGACCTGGGATATAGACCGGAAGAGCGATCTTTGAAATGATTAAACAATGACAAGACGAAAAGTAGTATAATATTATAAAGGAAAGGGAAAGAAACATTATACCACGTCAATTCATATTTTTTTGAGCAATCAGGAAAATAGAGCCTAACAAAAAAGGAATAAAAGAAGGAAGGTCATCCGAGCAAAAAACAAGATACAACGAAGAGTTTGATCCTGGCTCAGGATGAACGCTAGCGACAGGCCTAACACATGCAAGTCGAGGGGCAGCACAAGGAGCAATCTGAGGTGGCGACCGGCGCACGGGTGAGTAACACGTATGCAACCTGCCTGTAAGCGGGGGATAACCCGTTGAAAGACGGACTAATACCGCATAATACTGGAGATCTGCATGGATATTCAGTTAAACATTTATGGCTTACAGATGGGCATGCGCATGATTAGATAGTTGGAGAGGTAACGGCTCCCCAAGTCAACGATCATTAGGGGTTCTGAGAGGAAGGTCCCCCACACTGGTACTGAGACACGGACCAGACTCCTACGGGAGGCAGCAGTGAGGAATATTGGTCAATGGGCGCAAGCCTGAACCAGCCATCCCGCGTGCAGGAAGACGGCCCTATGGGTTGTAAACTGCTTTTCCGGGGGAAGAATAACCGCCCTGCGGGGCGGGATGCCGGTACACCGGGAATAAGGATCGGCTAACTCCGTGCCAGCAGCCGCGGTAATACGGAGGATCCGAGCGTTATCCGGATTTATTGGGTTTAAAGGGTGCGTAGGCGGGATAATAAGTCAGTGGTGAAAGTTTGCAGCTTAACTGTAAAATTGCCGTTGAAACTGTTATTCTTGAGAGTAGATAAGGTAGGCGGAATGTGTTGTGTAGCGGTGAAATGCATAGATATAACACAGAACCCCGATTGCGAAGGCAGCTTACCGGGCTACATCTGACGCTGATGCACGAAAGCGTGGGGATCAAACAGGATTAGATACCCTGGTAGTCCACGCAGTAAACGATGAATACTAGCTGTATGCGATATACTGTATGTGGCAAAGCGAAAGCATTAAGTATTCCACCTGGGGAGTACGTTCGCAAGAATGAAACTCAAAGGAATTGACGGGGGCCCGCACAAGCGGAGGAACATGTGGTTTAATTCGATGATACGCGAGGAACCTTACCCGGGCTCGAACGGTGCAGTAATATGGTAGAGATATCATAGCTAGCAATAGACTGTATCGAGGTGCTGCATGGTTGTCGTCAGCTCGTGCCGTGAGGTGTCGGCTTAAGTGCCATAACGAGCGCAACCCTTGTCGTTAGTTACCATCAAGTAAAGTTGGGGACTCTAGCGAGACTGCCACCGTAAGGTGTGAGGAAGGGGGGGATGACGTCAAATCAGCACGGCCCTTACGTCCGGGGCGACACACGTGTTACAATGGGGGGTACAGCGGGCAGCTACCTGGCGACAGGATGCTAATCTCTGAAAGCCTCTCTCAGTTCGGATCGGAGTCTGCAACTCGACTCCGTGAAGCTGGATTCGCTAGTAATCGCGCATCAGCCATGGCGCGGTGAATACGTTCCCGGGCCTTGTACACACCGCCCGTCAAGCCATGGAAGCCGGGGGGACCTGAAGTACGTAACCGTAAAGGAGCGTCCTAGGGTAAAACCGGTAACTGGGGCTAAGTCGTAACAAGGTAGCCGTACCGGAAGGTGCGGCTGGAACACCTCCTTTCTGGAGAGATGATATTCCGAAAAAAGCCTTTAAGTTATGCACTCTGTTTTTTCCGAGACAATCAAGAGAAAAAGGAAAGACAAAGTGGTATGGTGGTTCTCCCTTTTTTTAGTAAGTATGCATGCTTTGTAGTTAAGCCGTTGTTTAATCATTTTTTTAAACATATACCGTAGCCTCGGGTAAGAACAAAGAGGGATACAGCCAGTCCTATAGCTCAGTTGGTTAGAGCGCTACACTGATAATGTAGAGGTCGGCAGTTCAACTCTGCCTGGGACTACAAATTTTTTAGGGGGGATTAGCTCAGTTGGCTTAGAGCACCTGCCTTGCACGCAGGGGGTCATCGGTTCGAGCCCGATATTCTCCACAACAAACGATCTTTGACATATTGTAACAAGAAGAGAAGTAAGGTTTTAATACCGGAAGAATGAAGTGATTCATTAAATACCGGGAAATATATTAATACGATAAGATAAAGAAAAAGCAAATAAGAGCGAACGGTGGATGCCTAGGCTCTGGGAGGCGAAGAAGGA
>CALKWN010000153.1 GCA_938004185.1 uncultured candidate division WWE3 bacterium | reverse complement strand
GCCTGGGTAAACAACTAAAACCCCGATAGAGAAAACTCTGCAGGGTAGAAAGGAGGAATGATAAAAAGCAACCGTTAGCCTGGTAGATTTAGTAAACTGAGCTGGATAAGAACCAGCTTAGGGAGGCTACTGTTCGTCATATTTTTTGGTCTGCGAGACCGTAAAGGAGAATGAGGGGCCGTAGCCGAAGCATTCAATGACCTTCGAGGTCGGATAGGAGAATGGGACAAATCTACCGAACAGGACTCTGAGCTGGAAAGAAAAGAAAGACAGAGTGGGAGGCAAACGGTATGAAAATGAGTATAGGAGTGGATCTGCACAAGAGTCAATTTACGGTGTATTGGAAGCCTGAAGGAAAAGAAGGTTGGTATGTAAAATATCCTACGAATGAAAGGGGATATAGAGGATTTGAACATCAGGTTTTAGAGACAAAGGGAGCTGGGTACAGGGTTTCGATAGCAGTAGAAACAACAGGGAATGCCCACTATTTTCGAAACCGGGCGGAAACCCTTGGGGTGAAGGTGGTGGTAGTAAACTCCCTGAAGTTCAAAGTAGTGAATGAATCGGTTAAGAAGACGGATCGGCATGATGCCTCTACCTTGGCAGAGTTTTTGGAAAAAGAGATGCTACCGGAAGCGCGATTGTGCAGCCGGGGAAGTGAAGAATTGCGTCGACTTTTGAAAGTAAGGAAGCGGCTGGTAGAATCCGTTGTAGTGGTGAAGAATCAGATTCATGGGATATTGCTGAGTTATGGGATTGAATCTGTGAGGGGAGAGCTGCAAAGCAAAAAAGAGCGCCAGCGAGTGAAAAGCGTGCTCGAGGCACATCAACTCACTGACGCAGCGGTAGAACCGCTGTTTGAAATCATAGATAAATTGACAGAAGAGGTCAAGAAGCTGGAAAAGCTGATAGCGGAAAAAGCAGAAGGGGACACAATGATAGAGCTTTTGTGTACGATTCCCGGAGCTGGGTTGATAACTGCTGCAACGATACGGGCCTATATAGATGATATCAAAAGGTTTGAAAGTCCGAAACAATTAGCAGCCTATGCTGGTTTGGTACCCTGGGTACAGATATCAAACAACACTGAGCACTATGGAAGGATTACTAAAAGAGGGCCGAAGGAACTTAGGACAGCACTGGTACAGGTGTTTTTAGGAATGGTCCGAACGAAGAAGAAAACCCAGGGATATCGAATCCTTTACAGATATGAACGTATGAAGAAAGAAAAAGGTTCAGGTAAAAGCATCATTGCCTCAGCACGGTTGTTGAGTGAAGTTATTTGGCACATGCTAACCAAGCAAGAACCTTTCAGCCCTCTTCGTATGAAAGATCCAAAGCTATTTCAAAAATCTATGGAGATGCATGCAGCTGCATTCTCAGCTGCTTAATTTTGTGAGTCTGTTAAAGGCTTACTGTTGACTTTTTATAGGAGGAGATTATGAAAAAAGATATGCAGGTTTTGTTTTAATCGGCGCATTAATTTATGGACCTCTTTTATTTGGAATTTTAATAATTTTGCAGATTAAGGATTTTTCATTTTCTACTTATGCAATGTGCTCATTAGCTATTGATAAAAAATTATATCATTTACTTTTTTATCTAACTACCTGGGGTATGGCAATTTTACATGTTCCCTTTATAATAAAATGGCCATCAATTTCAAGATCGGAAGAGCACACGTCTGAACTCCAGTCACGAATCACCATCTC
>CALKWN010000152.1 GCA_938004185.1 uncultured candidate division WWE3 bacterium | reverse complement strand
TCGAAAAAGACCAACTCAATTTAGCAGCTAAAATGCTTCCCTGCCTGGAGGCTGAGATCGAGAGCGACAGTGTGATTTTGTCAGGACCAAACGAGATAGCATTACAAAGAATCGAAAAACATTACGGTCAAACGCTCAGAGATAATTTTTCTTTTTTTGGCGTTAAAACCCTTGCCTTTAAAGTCTTTTCGGAAGAACGCCAAAAGAAAAAAGATGAAGATCAAAAGCTGCAGGATCAAATTCAACGTCAGCAGCAGAAAGAACTGCAGGAAAGGATTCTGGCTGAAAAACGGCAACAGGAAGCTGAATTAAATAGTTTGCCCCTTAAAAAACAATTTGAAGTTCTTTTAAATCAATACCCCCGGCAAACCGGAAAATGGCAAGCCTGGATGAATTTTAAAAAACTTGTTCAGGCCGGAGAACTGCCAAAAACATCAAAACTTTTACAAATCATTGGAAAAAACAAGATGTCCCGGGACTGGCAGCGGGATAACGGCCGCTGGATACCGGGACTATCAAAGTTTTTGAAAGAAAGAAGATGGTTAGATTATGGAAAATAGACCTAAGCCCTCATGTAAAAGTCAGTACCTTGCTATCCATGATGAAACCCAAACCCTGCTTAAACAGGGTTATACAATCAAAGCTGTGTATGATTATTTTTTAAAAAAAGGTGTTATTCATATGTCATATAATTCCTGGACTAAAATATTAAAAAATTATCACAAACCCTTTCCTTTCACACAGAAAAAAGATGCGTTATGAAGCCTTCATGTAAAAGTCAATATCTGGCTGTCCATAACGAAGCAAAAGCCTTGTTGGCCCAAGGTTATTCAAAAAAGACCATATACGATCATTTTATCGAAAAAGATAAAATTCATATGTCTTATGTGGCCTGGGCTAAAATAATGGAAAACCACGATCAAAAGTTTCCCTTCGGTCAAAAAAAATTCAAAAAAGAAAAACCCATAAGTCAAAGCCCAGGAAAAATACGGGGTAAGTTCAGCCATTCAAATGATCCGTACCCGACTGAAGATGCAACTGACTCTATTGTGGAAGAACATGAAAAAGAAAAACCGTTTAACCTCATCAAAAAGGAGAAATAATACATTGTTATTATTAAATATAATCAACGGGAGCAAAATTGAGCCCGTTAAACACAGGTAGGAAGCTGACAATTTTAAACCGTTATTTTTTAGGGAGTTTAACGATGGACATAGAAGTAGAAAAACAAAAAATCAATATTACAGCCACAAACGGAAAACTTACGGTCTCCTCAATGATGGTGGCGGAACATTTCGAGAAAGAGCATAAGGATGTCCTGCGTAAAATTCGTCAAACTATGTCAGAACTTCCTGAAAATACGGATCATTTTAACGAGCGCAATTTTGCGCCCGTTGAATATATCGATAATAAAGGTGAAATGCGTCCTGCTTACGACCTCACCCGTGACGGTTTTGTTTTGCTCGTTATGGGGTTCAGCGGCAAGAAGGCGATGGCCTGGAAGGTTAAGTATATTGAGGCATTCAACGCCATGGAAAGGGCTCAAAAGGACAAATTATATTTAAAAGCCGCGTTACAAATACCAATAGACAGCGATCTGACAGTTT
>CALKWN010000151.1 GCA_938004185.1 uncultured candidate division WWE3 bacterium | reverse complement strand
CTTATTGTAAGGAGGACAAGATATGGGTAATATACGAAATGTCAACAGAACCTAGAATTGGGCTTAAAATGTTTATACGTTGTTGACACAGCCCCTTTTGTGCT
The DNA here is from genome assembly GCA_938004185.1 of uncultured candidate division WWE3 bacterium. Classification (GTDB taxonomy): domain Bacteria; phylum Patescibacteriota; class WWE3; order UBA101185; family UBA10185; genus UBA8498. The sequence goes on along the minus strand of CALKWN010000151.1, from coordinate 3,488 downwards.
GCAATGTATGTTTATACAATGCTTAAACTCTTGAAGGAGCACAAAATGACAGAACTGGTGATTAAAAAGTGGGGTAACAGCTTGGCAGCAAGGATACCAAAAGTGATTGCTGACATGATCCAGCTTGAAAAAGATCAGACCGTCACCATTGAGGCGAAAGACGGAAGGATTATTATTACCCCTATCAAAAAGAAGAAAGATTATACACTTGACGAACTTTTAAACCAATGTGATCCCAAGGCTGTTGCCTTGAATGCCGAGGATAAGGCATGGTTGAACGACAAGCCTGTAGGAAAGGAATGGTAATGGCCGCAAGATCTGAAAAAAAAGTGTTTATTCCTGAGCGGGGCGATCTTGTCTGGACAGACTTTGACCCTGCCGCTGGTCACGAGCAAATGGGGCATAGCCCTGCCCTCGTCCTTTCTCCTGCTATTTTCAATAAAAAAATTCTCATGGCTTTGGTCGCCCCGGTCACAAGGAGGGTGCGGGGACATGGTTTTGAAGTAGTTTTAGCCGGAGAAAAGATTTCCGGTGTTATTCTTTGTCATCAGGTCAAGACAATTGATTTTGTGGAAAGAGGTTTAAAGTTTGCTGAAAAGGCATCTGCTTCAGTGGTAAGTGACGCTTTGGCTAAAGTAAGGGCACTTGTAACAGAATAAGGACTTTCAAAGCGAAGACTACTTGTAGGACAGGCTCAGTTTTTTAGGTAAATAAGCACCCAAGACTATCCCGTTGATTTATCGGTCGTTCCCCACAATACTTTTGCTATTGAATGCTTTTTTGAAATAGGCCTGAGCGTGGAATAATACCATAAATGCTCTGTTTTATTTTTCTCAATGGGGTTCATTCGATCTTTCTATTTACATCCGGTTGCATGGTTGTTATTTGAAGTTTATCCTGTTTTCATTTTTTCTAACGGGATAACATTACAACCCCGGGCTTTAACAAAAAAAAACTGCATAATAACTTGTTATACATGAGCCAATACATTAACCTCATTAGGAGAAATATAACTCCCCATTCGCTTATTTTGAAATCAGAAAAGCCAATTTATAATCATGGGGAGTCATTATTTGCCTAAAAAATTAAAATCCTGATTAATTTTAACTTTCAATTCTTATATGGTTTATTTTTTGCATAAAATAATTATGGTTTTGGGTTCCAAATATGACATAATTTTTCTGATAAAAAGTATTAAAACACAATATATTGTGTTTTAAAAATTAACAAAACACTAAAAAAAATAAGCGAATGGGGAGATATAATAGATGCCTAATCAAACCGACAGCCTGAAAAAAGTTGTTATTTGGATATTGGCTACTGTATCTGCTGCCGTAATAGGGGCTTTGTTAAATTCTGCTTGGGATAGCGCACATCCACATATTTCTATAATCCAAGTCACTCCATCATTAGATGCCAATACAAGATTCGACATGAGTAAGAATGAAGTTCCTGTTCCTGATAAATTACGCTCGATTGCAGTGAAAACATATTGGTCTAATATCGACTATTTGCGGGGCCAATTAGTTTCTTACGATCAACTTATAAAAGTCCTTGATGATAATGAACAACGTATGAAGCAACTTAAAAGGAGCGTCCAAGCCTACCAAACAGATAGAAAAGAAATGACGACAACTCTTCGGCTTGACCAAAACGCATCGGATGATGACATTTCACATTTCTATGATTTATGGGAGAGAAATAGTGGGTTTGTCTATGGTCTACTGAGGGGGGAATTCCATAGAAAGCGACTTCAAATCGAAACATTTGAATACAATGGGATCCCGCGAATTCCTGTTTGGCAAGATGATAAAGACAACTGGATTGTTACAAAGCCAGGAGGAAGATTCAATTGCTCGTTATATTACGAAAGATATGGGGATAGAGAATTACAAAAGGAAATGGCACATGCTTTGGCGTATTTTAACACTGAACGTTTAACAAAATACCTTAAGATAGTTGATTCTGTCAAAGAGGAAGATATCGTCGCAGAAGAACTTTTACGGGAAATAGAGTCCGTTCGTGATAATGTTTCACGACTTACAGCAACTATATCGCTATCTAACTCAGGGAAAAATCCCATATCATTCCTGCCTTATGCTGAGATAACTATCGAGACCAATGGTCTTGTAGCTGACGGCAATACTATAAATAATGACACAACGTTTTTATTAGAACATCGTGATAAAAATAAACAAATTACACCAATACTTTTGTCTGGTGGTTCATCTGTTTTAGCGGATTTCTCTACTAATGACATCGTTATGAACTTAAATAGAAGCGACCTGCTGTTGAGTGTGTATAAATTAGGAGCAAAAAACTGCAAGGTAAAGCTTTTTGCAGCTGGAGATGGATGGTTTAACAAAAGCACCTATGAATCATCATGGAAGAGGTTTGCATCATCTAAATTTGTGATTGATCAAAAGATCCCGTAAATTACATGACAAGTGTATGACCAAGCAAATTCACTCGGATGATAAAAAGCGCCGCTGAAGTGTTGATTATGCCTATTTATGTGGTGTGTATCCCTTGCCAGTAAAGGCGTTGACTACTTTCGTTATTCTTGCCTGTCTGGGGATTGGTGTCGGTCAACTTTGATACCATTAAGGCTCGGTTTTGTTTTCCTTAGAAGGTTCATTCAAACTTTCTATTTACATCCAGTAATGTCCGGTTAGGTTTTTGCATACACTAAAAAATGTTGTTTTTTGTGCTTTTTGGGTAAAATTTTGATAGATTGGTGCAAGAATTGTATATGAAATTTTAGATAATTCAGCCTATTTTATAACAATTTTGTTTTTTAAGATCGTTGTGATTCATTGTTTTGCCTAAAAATGGCTACATGCAAGAACCTAACCGGACACTACTGATTTACATCAGGTTGCTTGGCTGCTATTGAAAAATTATCCTGTTTTAATTTTTTCTAACGCGATAACATTACAAACTTGGGCTTTGACAGAAAAAAAACTACATAATCACTTGTTCACGGCGGCTTAACATCAACACATAGACTAACAACAGTATTTTATAAAAAAGGAGGAATTATGGCTGAACTGACAGTTTTTCACAGCGGAAATCCCAGCTGAATGTCATGTAAAAAGGCTATTGGTATAGCCGAAGAAATGAAAGAAATGTTCGGAGAAAAGATAAATCTGAGCATATACACCACAGATTCGGAAGAAGCTCGGAAATATGATTTCAGAAGTTCGACAAATGTTCTGTTTGAGGGTGAGATGATGCCTTTGGAAATTGTATTGGATAAGAACAAAATGAAAACTTTCCTTTCAGACAAACTTTCATAGCAGAGTGAGGATATGAAAATAAGGTATAATATACAAAAACACCTGTATTTTATACCGTATTAAAAGAAGTGCAAATGTATAAAATTAGTCCGTATCAGAATTATGCAAAGCAGTATGATCAATGGTTCGATGAGAACAGACAGGTTTATGAAGCTGAACTGAGGGCTGTCAGGTCGTTTATTCCGGAAA
>CALKWN010000150.1 GCA_938004185.1 uncultured candidate division WWE3 bacterium | reverse complement strand
AGCCGTGCAATTTCAACGAACAGGATGAAATTCAAAAAGATTACACTCAATTGATACCATACTACCGAGTAAAGCCTCCAATCTCGGAAAAGTCTTTTTATTGCCCGAAAAGCCGTAAAAATTTGCCTGACTTAACAAAGATGTGATATCTGCCCATGTTTCCGGTAAACAAAAAGCGTCCACGATATCTTTTGTCAACTTATAGCCTGAAGGAAGAGATGCCGGTGGGTCTATAGAAATGCCCGCACCCGTCCAGAATAATACAGGCTTGGGATTTCGGGGAATGGAATGAAAAATGGAGTTAGGCATTTTTCACGTAAACTTTAAGTTGAGCAGCCAAGCCAGAATCCCAAAATTGCCTGGCTGTTATTTTGGCTGCTCCAACTGTTTGTTACATTAACCGGCTCGATGATCCAGCGATCTTCCTCTTGGGTAAAAGTAAATGAGGTCCTTGCTACAAAAAGGGCTTCATCGTCCATGATTGTAAAATTTAGCTGGAAAATTCGAGTACACATGTGGATTAACCCTTTTAGTTCATCCGGCATGGTTTGAAAATAGATCGAAAAACCAGCAAGCCGATGACGATAACCGATAAAAGCCCTGAAAAGACTTTAACCATTTTAAATATCTGCAATTCCACCCAAAGTAAAGCCTTTTTATTGAAATCCAGCCGTGACCAGAATCGGCTCGGCATCGTTTTTTAAATGACGCTCTTTCACCACGTTCCCGTATCCGTCCAGCACCAGCTGGGTTATCATGATACCGTTTCCACATGCTGGGCACTGACAGGTCCGATCAATTGATGGTTCGGTTTCCGGGTTTGCTTCATTCCGGTCTCTTAACATCCGGTGTATGGATACAATCTGCTTTCCGGCCTTTCTATTTGCCGGGAAACCATAATATCTGACCGGGTGAAAATGTTGTTGTTTTGGGTTATAGGAATTTTAGAAATTAGCACTTCTACCGACTATGTTTAATGTAACAAGTTGCTGAGCGAGTCCGGTTGTCTTGTCAGATCTGATATATAGTCGCATATCATGAAAAAACGATTGATAACCGGAGCGGCTATTAACTTTATATCAACTAAATTTCGTACCAGCATTTTTTAACCCGTGTAAAGAGATTCCAAAAACAGCTATATGAACTTCATAAAATTTAGCAAACTCAAACCCCGCACTAATGGTATTATTTTTCTTAATGGCCTTTCAGAAAAAAGCGGTCAATACCAAACGTAAGGCTGGCGGTGGCTCACATAAGCCAATCACTGGTCAATAAATGTCAGATTATATGAATTATGCCGCTAAAATAAGGTCGTTCATGAAAAAAATCCAGAAGAAAACCAGGCTGAACGAACAAGGTCTTAGAGCAATTTTCATTTTGATCTTTAATTCTTTACAAAATCAATGGTCCGCTTATAATCTAAAGCTTGTAAAGCTAATTCAAAAATAGGAGTATTTTATATGGGTTGGTTCAGTCAGCTTTTTAGTAACGAGCAGATACCTCCTGAAATTTCACCGGGGAAAAATGATCCGTGCTGGTGTGGTAGCGGAACGAAATACAAAAAATGTCATCTTTTAAAGGATAAACTTTACTTCAAGGAACACCCTATTTCTAAAAAAAAGACACCTAAAAAAAATGCATGTGGTCCCGTTTTTGGCTGACGAAAATGATGAGAAACCCTGTATGGGTTTAAAACCGGTAAAGAACGACAAATGAGGATTAAATACAACTCTCCTGTTATTCTGACCTATGCCATAATATCCATATGTGTTTTGGCATTCACCGGCAACGGTATTTTAGCAAAATATTTTTCATCGCCTCGGCACTTATCATCATTTTTGAATCCATATTTTTATTTCAAGTTGGTTTCATACATTGCCGGTCATGCTAATTGGAATCACCTCATCGGAAACATGATGATCATTCTTCTTGTAGGACCTTTACTTGAAGAAAAATATGGTTCAGTCAAGCTCTTTGAAATGATTTTGATTACAGCGATATCAACGGCATTGCTAAACGCATTTTTATTCTCCAATTCCCTCATAGGTGGAAGCGGGATTGCATTTATGCTGATTCTTCTTAGCTCTTTTTCAAATATCAGAAGTCGAGAAATTCCTTTGACCTTCATCATCATTGCAGTGCTTTACATCGGCAGTGAAGTGTTATCACTCGATGTTCGAGTTTTTTAAATTTGACTGCCAAACAATCCTTGATTAGAATCAGGCCACTTTTTTCCGGAAGTGTTCCAAAGATGGTGCCGGCACCATTTGAGGAAAAATGCGACTGCTCATATGTTTTGTAGAAGGATTGAAAGGAATAATATTATCAATGCGCTCTTTTA
>CALKWN010000149.1 GCA_938004185.1 uncultured candidate division WWE3 bacterium | reverse complement strand
ACGAGTTGGTGATTCGTGACTGGAGTTCAGACGTGTGCTCTTCCGATCTATGGCGCCCACCATTAAGGATTTTCTTTTTTTGGGCGGCTTATTAGCTTAAGATTGTCCCTCCGCTAATAACCCTTTCTTTTCCACCCTCTTCTCCCACCTCTAAGGTCTGATAATATATAAGAAGTGAACTTTGGAATGATATGAATAGATATGTGATAATCTGTAAATAATAGCGTTGATATTCATATGTCAAGAAATATTTAATTATTATAATAAAATTCAGTAAACAAGGATTATCCAGTTCCGGGGAACTTGATCTCACCACTCAAAAAATCGCAAGTCACGATTAATTCCATTAATAAATATTTAAAAATCGTAAGTTCTGTTTATTTCTCTTAAATAAACGTTATTTTTCTTTATAAATCTGAAAATTAATAAAAATAAACGAAAATTAAGATTATTATATGAGGGTAGGGGGGCAGGACATGCAAAGTAGGCCCACTTTTTCAAAGGTGCCTACTTTGCGTCCTGCCTTATTCGCTCTGCTCAACGGAAACTTATTCACTCCGTTTAACGTAACAACCTAAAATTCCAAAAAAATATTTGCGTATCAACACAAAACCAATCATAATAGACCACCTCATGGGAGCCTTTTGTTGCAATTACTTAGCGCCTGAAGAGTGGCTTCTGCGCTTGTATTTTTAAACTCCATCTATCTGCTGGAATTTTTTCATTGAAATTCACGGTTATAAAAAAATTTCGACCGATTTTATCTAAACTGGATTTCTGGAAACAAGCACCTTGCTTACCGTTTAAAAAGTCTATATATGGATATTTTTTGGTAAAATAATTACCTAAAAATGCAATTTTTGTAACTTATAACAATTTATTTCACACCCAACTCTTTATTATTTAACTTGTTAGATTCTGACAAAACAACTCATTTATAGGTGTTTTGGATTGATGACAACTATACCTTAAATCATAATAACTTGAATTATTAACGTTTGGTATAAACTTTGCTATTTTAAGACATTGCACGGTTTTAGTGCTTTTTAATATACTGATTTTACAGTAATTTTTATTATGAAATCTGAAATCACTGAACTCTTGGAGGTTCTTCATTTCGTTTTAAAAACTATTGAAACGTCACTTGGTGAAGACTTCCCGAATCACAGCCTTGAGGTCAGGAAAAAATTTTTAGATATCCAGTTAAATTTTGATTGCGTGTCTAAATTGTTCAGCTATCAACAATTTAATAGTCAGGATTATTTAAAAGCAATGAATATAGTCAAGGGTCGTGGTTATGCCTCAATTTCCGAATTATCCAGGGAATTAGGCATTATTTACAAACAATCAGCAGAGATTATCTATGAAATGGAACGTCAGGGGATTGTAAAGAGTCTTGACCAGGAAAAGCCCCTTAGAGGTATTCGGGCTTATAATTATGATTATAATCAAAACGAATAATATTCTTGCTGGGATTTTTTATCCAGCTTACACGGTTGATTGGGGCACAAATTTCTGGCGGCTTCCGGCTACGATTGAACAAGTTTATGGCTATAACATCACTTGGTCGGCTTTGCTATAGAAACCCGTGATCTTGAAACGTATGGAGTGGGCAAGATGGAAAAAAACACTTGAACATGATTACGGTCAACATTGTGAGTAAAAGCGGTTTCGGCTTCAAGGCGGACACCAATAAAGTCAAATTGTTCACCCGGGAAGATGAGCATGTCATGGATCTGCCTTTGATCCCAAAGGAGAAGGTGGCCCACGCCATTTTGGATGCTTTTTATCTCATTGATCTATGGGAAACGCCTTCATGGCTGCCGCTCTTTGCTGCCCAAGGTCCTGAGGATGAGCACATCCCTTCGGTGCTTGTCAAAACCTCTGCCCTGAAATGCAAGGTCTGGGAGGACCTTAAACAGGTCATGGCCTGCGCCGGAAAGGACCGTCATGATTCTTGATGACTATCTGAGTACCCTGGAAGCAGAAAAAGGGTATTCTGCCCATACGCTTCGGGCCTATTTTACGGATATAAAAAGCTTTATCTTTTTTTACCTGGATACCTGCAACTGCCGGGATGAAAACTGGCAACAGGCCTTTGAAAAAAGAGTCCAACAGATAGACAAGATGATCGTGCGTAGATATCTCGCAGCCCAGACTGACTTGAAAAAAAGTAAAAGAACCCTTTCAAGGCGTCTATCCGCATTAAAATCTTTTTTTGATCACCTGGTTAGGTCCGGGCTGATCAGGTTAAATCCTGCTGATGATATTCCTTTTCCAAAACTTGCGAAAACCCTTCCCAAGGCCATGGGGATTGATGATATTTTCAGGCTGTTGGACACCATGAAAAGAGATACCTGGATGGACAGACGCAATCTTGCCATGTTTGAAACCTTATATTCCACGGGCATGCGAATCGGTGAGCTTCACATGCTTAATATTGAGGATATTGATTTTAATGCCGGGCTTATCCGGGTTCTGGGTAAGGGAAACAAGACGCGCATCATACCCGTGGGCAAACGTGCCCTTGATGCCGTCCAAACTTATCGAGCTAATCTCAAGGGAAAATTTTCTGCAGTATTTTTAAATAAATATTTTGGGAGACTTGGCAGGCGGTCCATTCGACGTATTCTGGATAAGGTGGTCTTGGAATGCGGTATAGGTTTGAAAATATCACCTCATACCCTGCGGCATACCTTTGCCACCCATATGCTGGATTCCGGTGCAGATCTTCGGGGCATTCAGGAGATTCTAGGCCATGCCAGCCTGTCCACTACCCAGGTCTATACCCATGTGAGCATGGATCGCCTGATGGCTGTGTTCGATAAAGCCCATCCCCGAAGATAAACGGCTTATCAAATTGAACAAAAAACTATACTGTTGATTTTGTGGGCAGGTTTTGACAAGTTGTAAGCCCGTGAGTTAAAACCACCGTCTTTCAGACGCTTTGGCTTTCAGGCGGCGGCTTAGTCAGCCGAACTTTAAACCACCAGCATGAAGCCGGTGGTCGTTTAGTTTTCCAGCAAAAAAGCCAATGTCTGAATACCAACGATTGGGGCAGAATCTCATGCAGGGATTTGCCCAATCGGCCTATGAACCTTCACCAGCCACTGTTGTAGCAGCAACCATCTGGACGGCCGTTACTGACAGTAGCGATGCTGGGCACTACAATTATAAATTTGATCCAACCGAAACGCTTATTCATTTCAAAAATGGTTTTTATATAGCAATAGGTTTTCCCGGTTCCGGTCTCCATCTCCACGTCAAGGTTTAATGATGATACCTTGTTTTTGATGAGGCTTGGGGATTGCGGCAAATTCTGAAGTCGCTGTGCTTCCTGGATATTTTGAAGAATCTGCTGCTCAGTGAGAATAATATCTCCATTTTTAAAGCCTGAATCTTCAAACATTTCCATCTGTTTTGATTTGATGAGATTCAAATAATGTAACGGTATTATGGATTTAAAATTTTAACGAAAATG
>CALKWN010000147.1 GCA_938004185.1 uncultured candidate division WWE3 bacterium | reverse complement strand
AACATTCGGTTGAGCTGCGAACGGGCTTGTCCCGTGAGTCCGCTCGAACCGGTTGTTAGGTGGCGCCAGTCCACATTTTCCATTATTTTCTTCGCAATTGCAAGCAAATGATCGTTTTCCTGCGTATGTATAGGTATGGGAACTTACATTCCCCATCGGGAAGGGATAATCCAGACCATAGTCCGCAATTCTCTAACCCAGTACCAAGCCTACGCAAGTCCATCGCAAACTATCCTTGACCGCCTTGAGCATTTTGCTGAATGTGCCGATTGGACCAAGGGTGTTGTTCGAATACGTTGCCATGATTGTGGACATTCGTACTTCAGGCCATTTTCGTGCAAGGTTTTCCACCTTTGCCCATCCTGTGACCAAAAACGGACCTTACTCTATGCTGAATACCTGGCCGAGGATTTGCTCCTTGATCTACCGCATCGGCAATTTGTTTTTACGATTCCCAAGATTCTCAGACCATACTTTAAATCGGATAAGCGACTGTTTGGCGAGGTGTCCAGGCTGGTATTCTCCTTGCTTTCTGATTTTTTCTCCCTGGCAGCCGGTCAAGAACTACTATGTGCCTGTGTTGTCAGCTATCAGTCGTTTGGTGAATTCGCTCGATTCCACCCGCACTGGCATGTTCTGGTTCTGGAAGGTGGGTTCACCAAGTACGACCGCTTTGTATATTTACCAATTGGAGCCGACGAAGGGATGCTCAAGGTCTGGCAAGCAGCGATTATGGCTTTGTTTCTGCGAAAGGAACTAATAGATCAAGCCCGAGTGAACATGCTCAGAGACTGGAAGCATTCCGGCTTTAGCATCGAGAGCGAAACCAGACTATTCAACAAGGCCGATCGAGAAGCCCTCGGCCAGTATGTCGTTCGCGGCGCTACCTGTGCAGAAAAAATTCAGTATGATCCAGCTTCCGATACCGTAATCTGGACAGCTGCACCAAAGGGATTCTACAAAGGCAAATCTGAAACATTCAAAGGTTTTGAATTCGTTGACCAACTGGTAGCCCATTTACCACCAAGGCGGGTTCAATTGCTTCGTCGCTATGGCGTATATGCGGGCAAAGTCCGCAAGCAGTGGCAAGAGCGCCCCAATATTTATAGCCTGGCCCCAGAAAGTTGGCAAAAAGGTCATCCACGCGAATCCAAAATTGTTCCAGCCATACCTCAGGAGAAACCGGAAACTGTCCAAGTTTCCGATGCCTGGTCCAAGTTGCGCAAACAAAGTTGGGCACGGTTGTTACAGAAAGTCTATGAAGTTGACCCGTTTGTTTGCCCAAAATGCCAGGGAACAATGTCGGTTGTGGCGATAATCGAGGATCCCAAGGAGCTTGCCAAGATTATTAACTGGGCAAAGCAGCAGGAACGGGAGCAGCCAGTGGCCGTCTGTGCTCGTTCACCTCCTGAGCTTGCTTTGGTGTAGGTATAATACCCAAAAACGAAGTTTATGCGGAACAGGATAACACCTCGAAATCGGAGTTTATATGGCTTCGTGGGGGAGTTATGTGTTTGAGCTTTGTCGCATTAACGCGAATCAGGGGTTGACGGCAGAAATAGACTGGAATTACACTTCTTGGAGTCGGCGTTGCCGGAAAATTCTGATTGGATTAGTTGTTCGGGGTGCGAAAACAGTCGTAGTTCGGGG
>CALKWN010000146.1 GCA_938004185.1 uncultured candidate division WWE3 bacterium | reverse complement strand
AATATAAATATAGCACCAACTATTATCAATGCAACTTTCATGATTTTCTTCCTAACACTCCGCTAAATTGCCAGGCGATAGCCTGGTCAGTTTCAGCGGAAATGTTAGAACAAAAAATATAGACTACTTCATCTTTTAGTCTATTTTTTTACATAAGTTTCTATAAATTTTCTATTCTTTACAATAAACTTTTCTAATTCTTCTTCTGATGGTAAAGAAACAAGATATTTAGAAACAAATAACTGATTATCCATGCCTGAGATTGCATATTTTACTTTTGTCGATGTTTTATCTGTACAAAGTATTAAACCTACAGGAGGATTATCATCTGGAGTCATCACGTTTTCTTTAAAATAATTAAGATAAAAATTCATTTGTCCTGCATCTGCATAAGAAAACTTGCGAGTTTTTAAATCAATAAGAATGTGACATTTAAGTATCCGATGATAGAATACTAAATCTACTCGATCATGTTCATCATCTACCGTAATCCTTTTTTGCCTTGCTTCAAAACAAAAACCATTTCCTAGCTCTAGCAAAAATTCCTGAAGGTGATCAATCAATGCCGTCTCAAGCTCGCTTTCAGAGTATTCAGAACGTTCCTGTAAACCAGCAAATTCTAAAAAATAAGGGTCTCTAATTACGTCTTCAACTTTAGAAATATCCTCTTGGCGATTGATGCGATTGAGAAGAGCATTTTTATTTTTAGAAAGTCCTGTTCGCTCGAATAATAAAGACTCTATTTGCCTCTTCAGTTGCCTTACGCTCCAATTTCCTTTGATGCCTTCAATTTCATAAAAGGCTCGTTTTATAGGATTATCTATTTTGATAAGTTCTACAAAATGGGTAAAGCTGAAATGTTTCAATAATAATTCAACTTTAGGGGTGTAGGGATTAACATTATTTTCCATAGATTTATCAGTCACTGACTGATGAATTAGAAATTTTTCCTTGATATTGAATTGATGGCCTAATAAATCCCAAACTGATTCGGGCAAAAGAGATTTTCCATCTTGAGATTTCTCATATAATAGCTGACTAATTTGAGGGTAAGCTAAATAAAATAATCTATACAAACGAAGATTAGTGCCAGAAAATCCTTTCAACCCCTTTTGTCTAAATGCTATAGATAAAGAATTTAATAAATTTTTACCATATTTTGCTCTATCTTCGCCTTTTTGTTCATATTCTACAATATAATATCCTATGATCCAATTTCGTAATATTAATATTATATTGACAGCTTGAATAGCTTGGCGTTGTGTTGTATCATGTACTTTCTCAATTGTACCTACATTCCGCTGCTTCTAGGAAGGGAATTTTGAATTTTCCATTTTACGGGC
>CALKWN010000145.1 GCA_938004185.1 uncultured candidate division WWE3 bacterium | reverse complement strand
CACTTTGGTGGTTGTAGTCGTATTGCTTGTGTCTGTGTTTTTTTTCAAGAAGAAGCCGGCATACGAGAGGTTGATTCGTGACTGGAGGTCAGACGTGTGCTCTTCCGATCTATTAGTATTTAGCCTTGGAAGGTGGTCCTCCCGGATTCAGACAGAGTTTCACGTGTTCTGTCCTACTCAGGATACCGGTATGAGAGAAGAGACAAACATTCGCTTACGGGACTATCACCCTCTACGGTCATGTCTTTCCAGAGCTGTTCAACTCTGTTTGTCCTTTGTAACTTCTAACCGGTCCTACAACCCCGGTTCGGCCGTAGCCGACCCGGTTTGGGCTCTTCCGCTTTCGCTCGCCACTACTTACGGAATCTCTACTGATTTCTTTTCCTGCGGTTACTGAGATGTGTCACTTCACCGCGTTGGCTTTTCTGCCCTATGTATTCAGACAGAAATGGACGGGATTATCCGTCTCAGGTTTCCCTATTCGGAGATCCCAGGGTTAACGCCTGTTATCGGCTAACCTGGGCTTATCGCAGTTATGCTACGTCCTTCATCGCCTTTCAGCGCCTAGGCATCCACCGTACACCCTTAGTAGCTTCAACCACACTCATTCGTATCGCGTTAATCGATACAATGAATGAACTACCCTAAATTGTTACGGCAAACCAAATTGAAATTGGTTGCTATTTTTGACACCACAAACCTCAATTTTCAAAGATCAAGCCGGTCATAGACCGGTATATTGTTTAGATCGCCGATATGTTATATGGTGGAGGCTAGGAGACTCGAACTCCTGACAACTAGCTTGCAAAGCTAGCGCTCTACCACCTGAGCTAAGCCCCCTGTTTTTCAACTCGGACTGGTGGGCTTAGGTGGATTCGAACCACCGACCTCGTCCTTATCAGGGACGCGCTCTAACCAACTGAGCTATAAGCCCCAGAAATTAAGACTGCTCAATGGCTTATAAAACGGCGACAATATAAAAAGTGGTGAACAGCTTCACTAAGAAAGGTATGCCCAAAAACCGCCGAAGCGGTTTTCCAAGGTTTTCCCCTTAGAAAGGAGGTGATCCAGCCACAGGTTCCCCTACGGCTACCTTGTTACGACTTAGTCCCAATCATTGGTCTCGCCGTGGACGCTTTCCAGGTTAGATACACGTCTTCGAGCGCTCCCAACTTTCGTGGCTTGACGGGCGGTGTGTACAAGGCTCAGGAACACATTCACCGCAGTATGTCTGACCTGCGATTACTAGCGATTCCGGCTTCATGGAGTCGAATTTCAGACTCCAATCCGAACTGGGGTCGACTTTCGAGATTTCCTCTACCTCGCGGTCTCGGTCCTCTTTGTATCGACCATTGTAGCACGTTTGCGGCCCTGGGCATAAAGGCCATGATGACTTGACGTCATCCCCACCTTCCTCCGGTTTATCACCGGCAGTCTCGTTAGAGTCCCCGCCATTACGCGATGGTAACTAACAATAGGGGTTTCGCTCGTTAAGGGACTTAACCCGACACCTCACGGCACGAGCTGACGACAGCCGTGCAGCACCTGTCAATGTTCCACCGGTAAGGCGTCATTCTGCTTTCACAGAACTAATCCATTGATGTCAAGCCCAGGTAAGGTTCTTCGTGTTGCCTCGAATTAAGCAACATGCTCCACCGCTTGTGTGAGCCCCCGTCAATTCCTTTGAGTTTCAGCCTTG
>CALKWN010000144.1 GCA_938004185.1 uncultured candidate division WWE3 bacterium | reverse complement strand
TCTGCTGGATAAACATAGTCGCCCCCATGATCAAAGGCGTGACATAATAAGGATCCTTCAAAGAAAGATCCGCAATCCAAAATGCAAAGGGAGCCTGCCGCAACTCGATAGCATCCATCAAAACCTTGTAAAGGGCAAAAAAGACTGGAATCTGCACAACCATCGGAAGACAACCACCCAAAGGATTGACCCGATGGGTCTTATACAATTCCATCAATTCACGATTCTGCCGTTCCCGGTCGTTCTTGAACTTTTCTCGAATTTTCTGCATTTCAGGCTGTAACTTCTGCATATCCTTCATAGAAGCATAGGATTTATGCGTCAAGGGCCAAAAAAGCAGTTTAATGATGACTGTCAACAGAATAATAGAAAGACCGTAATTTCCGAAAAAAGAATAAAAGAACTTGAGGACATAAAGTAAGGGCTTGGCTATCGGGGTGAAAAAACCAAAATCAATCGCCTTGGCCAAATCATAATTGACCTCGTTAAGAATATCGAGATCACGAGGACCAAAATAAAGGAGAAAATTCTGATGAAGGGCCTGGCCCACGGTTACTTCACTGGCCGTCGATTCGAAAATATTTCGAACAATTCCTGATACCTGATCAACTTGGACCTTAGCGATAGAGCCGGAAAGGGGTACCACCGCTTGAATAAAATATTTATTTTCGAAAGCACTCCATTTAACCCCATCAACATATTGACGCGGCTCTTTAAGCAGGTCTTCAGGATCATCTGTTTGAATGTCTTCTTCAACAAGTGTCACCGGTCCAACAAAAGTAAAACTGTCCGGTTTGCTGTCTTTACTCCACGGGGTAGCCAAGGAGAGACTGGTACGACCCCGTACCGTTTGTGCCGAAGTATTGGTAATCGTGAACTGCAGCTGAAAAGGATACTGATTACCGGAAAAAGAATAAATTTTTTCAAGGAGAAGGCCATCGGCGCGTTGATGAAAAAAACGAATCCGACCATCTTCTTCACCGGAAAGGGTTAGTTTATCACGAGATGAATCGAGGTAAAAAAGCAAATCTTCAGAAAAACCGAGACCTTCCATGCCCGAGGAGATCAAGGTAGGGTTTCCTCCGACCAAGGAGACCTGTGGAGCATCGGACTCGGTTTTGTCACGATAAGCCTTCGTGACAAAGGAGATCAGAGTTGCCCCTCGAGAAGAAAAAACAGCACGATAAAGATCATTTTCTACAACGATCTCACGGGCAGGTGCAACGTCATCAAGGCTTAAAGCCATGGGTTCAACAGGCAGCACCGGAGCTGTTTCAGAGGGAATTGTATCAGTGAGTTTTTTTTCCTTGGTAGAAGATAATTCTTGTTGGACAGTTTCGGGACTAGGGGGAGCCGGAGTCATAAAAAAACTGAAACCGAACCAAACGGCCAGCATCAGCATCAACGCAATAAGGGTGTTCTTGTTTTCCATGCCAGGACTCCACGATAGGATAAGTTACTCAACCGGATCGTAACCACCAGGATGATGAGGATGACAACGACATAAACGACGGATAGACAAAATTAAACCTTTGCCAATTCCATATTTATCTATAGCCTGAAGAGCGTAATCAGAACAACTTGGATAAAAACGACAGGTAGGAGCCTTGAGAGGAGAGATAAAACGGCGGTAGATCGTAATCAAAGTGAGAATATATTTTTTAAACATGAGTAGTCCGCCATATCAGCCTGTCAGCAGATGTTTGATTTCCGACTGAACTTCCTCATAAGAAAGACAAGTAGAACCTTTTTTAGCAATTATGGAAAAGTCCACATAAGGTTTTACTATCGGATAAAGAGTACGAAAAACCTCACGTAACAGACGTTTAACACGATTACGTTGAACGGCCCCACCAACTTTACGACTAGCGGTTATCCCTAGCCTGGTGGGGCCGTCCTTATTTTCCACAATAATAACGATGAAATGTTCCGTATGATATTTATTCCCCCGATTCCAGGCAATATTGAATTCCTTCCGCTGTTTTAAACGATGAACGGAAGGAAATACCAGGGATTTCAATATCAATTTTCCGAAAATTTATTTAACGGGGACACTGACGACCAACCGTTTACGGCCCTTGGCGCGACGACGTTTGATCACAATTCGACCATTGGCAGTCTGCATACGCTTACGGAAACCATGGGTACGTTTTCTTTTAACATTGCTAGGCTGATAAGTACGTTTCATATCGATACTCCTTGATTGCTAATTCGTTCCACAAGAGGGGAATTATTAAACATATCGAAAAGCAAAAGTCAAGGGATAAAACCAAAAGAAAATATTAAAAAAGCTGGAAGAACGAACTCTTGCGGAATAGTGGAGAAAACGGACCAGGCAAAAATGGGTTGCAAAAACCCAGATGCTCTGTTAATTTTGAAACCTCGTGAAAAAAATTAAAAAATCCATAAACTACTGTTTTGAAAGAAAAAAACAACATATCAACAGATGTGAACAATTCTGTGGATATTTTTAAAGAAAAGTTTTACATGCCGAAGAATAAGTACTGGCAGGACTGCCTGTCCGCTCTCGAAAAAAAAATATCGCCGCAAAATTTTTCGACCTGGATCAGACCTATCCGTTTCGTAGATATAACGGGAAATCTGGTACATCTCGTAGTACCGAACAGATTTATCCGCGATTGGATTAATGAAAACTATCAGGAACTGATTGAACAGACGATCAGCCAGTTGATTAACGATAAATGTCAAATTAAATTTGAAATTTCAACTACAAAAGCAATCAATAACAACACGATTTCTGAAAATAAGCCCGAAATTGAAGTAATTAAAAATATAGAAAATAGAAATTCAGAAAAAGAGAAAAACAACTCCGGACTTTATTTAAACGATAAGTATACATTTGAAGATTTTGTGCCAGGCTCTTCCAATCAATTTGCCTATGCAGCAGCAATGGCTGTAGCAAATAATCCTGCAACTACTTACAATCCACTATTTATCTATGGCGGAGTTGGTTTAGGTAAAACACATATAATAAATGCTATCGGCAACGAAATAATAAAGAATAATAATAATTTAAAGGTTTGTTATTATTCTTCTGAAAAATTCATGAACGAATTAATCAACTGTCTTCGTTACGCAAAGATGGATGAATTTCGTCAAAAATTTCGTTCTATGGATATTTTATTGATAGATGACGTTCAATTTATTGCCGGAAAAGAAAGAACTCAAGAAGAGTTTTTTCATACTTTTAATGCTTTATATGAGTCACATAAACAAATTGTCGTAACATCAGATAAGTTTCCTAAAGACATTCCAGGCTTAGAAGAACGCTTACGATCGCGATTTGAATGGGGTCTTATAGCCGACATTCAACCGCCGGATATTGAAACAAAACAAGCAATACTAAAAATGAAAGCCGATCAAAACGGCATATATCTACCGGAAGATGTAACACTATTCCTTGCTAATTCGATCAGCAGTAACGTTAGAGAACTGGAAGGTTATCTCATTCGTATAGGGGCATACGCCAGTTTAACTTCGACCCCAATTAACTTGAATATGGCTAAGGAAATTCTTAAAAATATTCTGATTGAAAAAAATAAGGAAATTTCTATAGAAGAAATTCAGAAAAATGTCGCTGCTTATTTTTCCGTAAAAGTTTCCGATCTAAAATCCGCTAAACGTTTGAAAGCGTTAGTTATTCCAAGACAAATAGCTATGTACATATCACGTCAACTGACTTCATGCTCCTATCCTGAAATCGGGGATAAATTTGGTGGTAAGGATCATTCGACCATTATTCACGCAATTAAAAAAATTGAAAAACAATTAGAAGAAGATTATCAGCTTAAAATAACGGTAGAAAATCTTAAAAATTCACTAACCAATTAATGTTAACTAATATATAAATATTTGTTGAAAACTCTGTGCATTAAAAACTATTTCCCAGTTATCAACAAATCGCGTAAAGATATAACATTTAAAATTCGTTTCGGTAAACAAGCTAAGTAGTTTATTTTAAAAGATAAATATCAGTTATCCAGAAATCAACAGGCACCTATTACTATAGACTATAAAGACTAAAAAATAACTGTAATAGATGCTTGTGAACGGGAGCGGCTATGGAATTCTATATTGAAAAAGAAATATTTTTAAAAGGTTTGTCACGAGTCCAAGGAATCGTAGAGAAAAGAAACACGATCCCAATTCTTTCAAATGTATTAATTGAATCGAATTCTGATGGAATATTTCTTACCGCCACCGACTTAGAAGTAGGTATGAAAGCATTTTATCCAGCTAACATCCTTAAACCTGGAAAAATAACGATATCTGCAAAAAAACTTTATGAAATAACAAAGGAATTACCTGATAAGGAAATTCTTTTCAAAGCAAAAGACAATAGTTGGGTAGAATTAAAATGTGGAAAATCAATATTCAACATCGTTGGACTGGCTGCTGATGAATTTCCTTATTTTCCAGAACCAGAAAACGACAGATTTATCACGATAAATAGTAGAACCATAAAAGAAATGATAGACAAAACATATTTTTCAATTTCAACAGATGAAACTAAATATAATCTTAACGGGATATTTTTTAAATCTGAAACCACAGATCAAGATGAAAAAATTTTATCGCTGATTGCAACGGATGGCCACAGGCTTTCAATGATAAAAAAACAAGTGGTTAATCACCAAATAAAGGAACTTGAAAAAGGGGTTATTTTCCCAAAAAAAGGTATTTACGAACTTAAAAAAATAACCGAAGACGGAGAAGCGGACATTCAACTTGGTTTTATGGACAATAATGCCGTCATAAAAAAAGATTCAACTTTTATTATCATGAGATTAGTCGATGGAGAATTTCCAGATTACAAAAGAGTCGTTCCGCAAAATAACGACCTCGTAATAACAGTCAATAAGGAAATTTTTTATCATTCTCTTAAACGTATTTCTATCCTTTCCAATGAAAAATCGAAAGGTATAAAAATAACGATCAGAGATAATATTTTAGAGTTATCTTCATCTAATTCGGAATTTGGAGAAGCGCGAGAAGAATTGGATATCGAATATCAGGGCCCGGAAATTACTATTGGATACAATGCACGATATATAATGGATGTATTACAAAGTCAGGATGCGGATAAAATTCAAATTCACATTAAGGATCACCTTTCTCCAGGATTAATTAAATCATTTGATGATAATGATTATCTCGCTGTTATCATGCCCATGCGGCTTTAAGGAACTATGCTGATCGAAAAAATCATTCTTTCAAACTTTAGAAATATTTCAAGAATGGATTGGTCGCCAGATTCGCGATTAAATATTCTGATTGGTAATAATGCTCAAGGTAAAACCAGCATTATCGAATCCATATACCTCGCAGGTTATTTAAAAAGTTTCCGATCAGCGAAAAATGAAAATTTAATTCTACAAGGAAAACAATCGGCGTTTATCGATATAAGGATGGTTTTTTCCGGTATCAACAGAAAAGTACGGATAGTATTCGATAAAGAAGGTAAAGAAGTTCGTTTGAACGACAAAAAACCGGATTCTTACCATGATTTCTTCTCTGGGTTGGCCCCTGTATTATTTGCCCCGGAAGAAATCCAGTTGATTAGGGGAACACCGACCGGACGCCGTACTCTAATCGACCGAGCTGTATTTCAAGGAAATCATCGATTCATTCAGGCAACAATCGACTACAATCGGTATCTACGCCAACGTAATAAGTTACTGAAAGAAGAACGCGCCGCGGAAGAAATTCAACCCTGGACTCAGGGATTGATCCAGACAGGGGCCTGCATCCGCATTGAACGCATCCGCTATCTTGAAAAATTTTCTCCGCTTTTCAGAGAAGTTTACGGGAAAATTACCGATGACAATGAAGCGGCTGCAACTGCTTACCCAATCAACGGATCCGATGAAAACGTTTTGATGGAACAATTAGCCGATGAGTTTTTCCGGACGAGGGACCGTGAAAGACAGTGGAAGCAGACACTAGCCGGACCCCATCGTGATGATCCCCAATTTACTATCGACGGAAAATCGTTGCGCCAATATGCCTCACAAGGACAACAACGTACATATATCCTGGCATTCAAAATCGCACAGATTATGGAATTGGAACAACGAATCGGTGAAACTCCGGTTTTGCTTCTCGATGATCTGACCAGTGAACTAGACCAGCATCGGCTGAAATTTTTTTTTGATTTTATTCAACAACGAAGCGGGCAAGTTTTTATTACAACCACGGATATCGATCCGCTGATTCGGAGGGGATTGACAGACGGGTCTTTTTACGCGATCGAGGGTGGCGCGATCCATCCCGTGGCGCATTGAGGAAAGAAGCGCGAAAGCATGGATAAATCTTATCAAGCGGACAGTATCAAGGTTCTTGAGGGTCTGTCGGCGGTGCGGAAACGGCCGGCCATGTATATCGGTTCCACCGGACCCATGGGACTCCACCATCTGGTGTACGAAGTGGTCGATAACTCTATAGATGAAGCATTGGCCGGGTATTGTAATGAAGTTTTTGTCGTCATCCATGTCGACGGCTCGGTGACGGTTGAAGACAACGGCCGCGGTATTCCTGTCGACATGCATTCCACGCAGAAAAAATCGGCGGCGGAAGTGGTTATGACGGTGCTTCATGCCGGAGGTAAATTCGACAGCGATTCCTACAAGGTTTCCGGTGGTTTGCACGGCGTCGGCGTATCCGTGGTCAATGCGCTTTCTGCTCGGCTTGATCTGGAAATCCGCCGCAACGAGCATGTCTATCGGCAGAGTTACGAGCGTGGAGTGCCTCTGGCGCCTTTGGCGATGGAGGGAGAAACCAGTAAACGGGGAACCCGCATCACTTTCTGGCCGGATGGAGAAATTTTCGAAACAACGGAATTTTCCTTCGAGACGCTTTCCCAACGCCTTCGGGAACTGGCCTTTCTCAACGCCGGGGTCCGTATTCACATCCATGATGAGCGGAGCGAAAAACATCATGATTTCCACTACGAAGGGGGTATTGCCTCGTTCGTCGAGTACCTCAACCGAGCCAAGACGCCGATTCATCCCAAACCGATCTATTTTACCGGGTCGAGGGAAGGGGTGGAGATGGAAGTCGCCATCCAGTACAACGACGGCTACGACGAAAAGGTTTTCTCTTTTGCCAACAACATCAACACCCATGAAGGTGGAACCCACCTGATCGGTTTCAAGGCGGCGTTGACCCGAACGATGAATACCTACGCCGGCGCCAATAACCTGCTCAAGAACATCAAAACCTCGGTTTCGGGGGATGACTTGCGGGAAGGGATGACGGCAGTTATTTCCGTCAAGGTTCCCGAACCCCAGTTCGAAGGGCAGACCAAGACCAAACTCGGTAATTCGGAGATCAAGGGCTACGTCGAGAGTCTGATGAACGAAAAGCTCGCGGTCTACCTGGAAGAGAATCCCAGTGTCGCCAAACGCATCCTCGAAAAGGGGATCGAGGCGGCCCGGGCCCGGG
>CALKWN010000143.1 GCA_938004185.1 uncultured candidate division WWE3 bacterium | reverse complement strand
ATTGTCCAGATCGGAAGAGCACACGTCTGAACTCCAGTCACGAATCACCATCTCGTATGCCGTCTTCTGCTTGAAAAAAAAAATCAAACACAACACCCCGACACACCGCACGCCACCACAACCCCACCTCCCGTTCGACAGCTCCCCGTGCCAACCGCTCAAAGATAGCCCCTGCCTCGATGCTTCTAACAGGCGTTCGTCTCGTTACTCTTCAGCCTGCTGTCTGTTACCAATATTTTTCATTATTTTTTTTTTTTTAATGATCCGGCGACCACCGAGATCTACACTCTTTCCCTACACGACGCTCTTCCGATCTAATTAGGAGTGAGGAGTGGGGGAGCCGCTTGCGTTACGGCGTCACCATATTCTGGCTTCTGGATTCTGACTTCTGCCTTTTCGGACATGACGGCATGATTCGCATGATTGTCCGCAGGCTTTATCCGTTCTCCCGAAGCGCGTCAATCTGTGCCAGCGTGTCCCTGACGCTCGGGCATTCTCGGATGCCGAGGATTTGCGGGCCGAGTTGGTTGCCGCCGCCGATGGTGGTCATATGAAGCGCCATGATCCCGAACCGACGCATCAGAGAGCTTTCAACCGTTGTGTAATCGACAATCGAGCGGAAGTGGATCTTCCGGTCCACCCGAACCGAGCTATGCTGTATGATCCGCAGGAAAGCGCCCTCGACGGTTACGCGCAGGCTTGCGGCCATCGTGGCGGCAAGCCTATGGCTGAACAGAAAGTAGAGCACCGTCGCGAGAACAAAAGCGGCGAAAAATCCGAATCCAATTCCGCCAGCGAGGAGCGTCAGATGCTCTTGGACGCTTTGGATGTCGTGCTTCTCGACTCTTTCGCAGGCTGCGGCAAGACCGAACAAGCCGCCAAAGAATGCGAGTGCGGCGACCCACGTGACAAACCATTTTACCCGCAGATAGCGGCGCAGCGCGTCTCGGTCTATGTCGAACTCGATCTTGTCTGGATAGCTGTCGGTCATTTCACTTCTCCTGTATAACGTTGCGCCCTCCATGCGCGGTATCCCGTTGCATAAGAGGACGGGTTAACCGTCGTCATCGTCTTTCTTGCCCGGCTCAAGTAGTTCCAGATAGTCTCTCCTCGCATACAAAACACGGATGGCAGAAACATGTTTCTCCTCTATCCGGTAGAACACAAGGTAGTTCTTGCACTGGATAAACCGATAGATCTTCAGCATGGGAGTGCCGGTCCTTATGCGCGCGCCAGTCTGCGGCAGCGAGGCGAGTGTGCGAATCCGGTTAAAGACAAGCTCAACAAGATCCGCTGCGGCGCACGGATTAGACAGATCGTCTGAAATGTGCCGCTTGATCTCCTCCAGATCGGCAATGGCCTGCGGTGTGAACCGGATGTTGGGCATGACTAGACCCCAAGTTTCTTGATCGCGGAGTCCATCGAGGCCCATCCCTGTTTTCGGGCAGACTCTTCACCTTCGGCCAAGGCTGAAATGAGTTCCAGCTCGGTATGCAGCCGTTCATACGCGCGAATGTCAACGATGGCAAAACGCCCGCGTCCGTTCTTGGTCAGGAAGACCGGTGTGTCAGCCGTGACCTCGCGTAAGACGGTGTTGTAGTTTCTGAGTTCGGAAATAGGTTTAATTGCGGGCATGGTCAGCTCCTTATTCGGGGTGAGCGTAGCAGAATATGATGAAGGATTCAACAGCAGGCGTTGTCCTTTTGGCGGCTCACTTTCTTAGGCAA
>CALKWN010000142.1 GCA_938004185.1 uncultured candidate division WWE3 bacterium | reverse complement strand
TGTCGGGACTCGACTGATTATCTAATTTTTTTGTAAACAATTCAGGATTGGTTTGTTGCCACTCCCTAAGTTTTGTTATGGGTGAAACATGCCCAAGGTTCTTTTGTACGATGTGATGATTATACAGCATGAGATACTCCTCTAGCTTGTCTCTTAAGTGTTGTGATGATCTAAATTGTGTCTGTGCCAACAGCTGGCTAATTCGACCATTAAATCGCTCTACCATGCCGTTAGTCTGTGGGTGACGAGGCTTGGTCAGTCTATGTTCAATATTGAACGCTTTGCACACTTGGTCAAAGATATGTTCGCCCGTTGGCTCTCTTTCGCCCTTTGCTGTATAACGATCGGTGAACTCTTTGCCATTGTCGGTGAGTATTTTACTGATAATAAATGGGGCTTTTTCTACCACCGCTTTAACAAAAGCGGCAGCAGATGCAGCACTTTTATCATCATAAATCGCCAAATGCACCCAGCGACTGGCTCGATCAATGGCGACAAAGAGATACTTACGTTCATCTTCGTCTGGCATTTGTGGTAAGTATTTGATGTCGATGTGAATAAATCCAGGTGGATAGTCTTTGAATGCTTTGGTTGGCTTGTCTATTTCTTGCTCTTGCGCCGCCATGAGCACACGTAAACTGCCTACATTATTACGATTCAAACAACGACCTAAGGCTGCCCTACTCAAGTTGTCTTTGATATAGGTTCGACTAATCGCTAATAGATCATCCAATGACAGCAACAGAGCGCTGCGCAAATACACAATTAAAAACTCTTGCAGTTCTGTTAGGTCGGTTCTGAGTTTGTGGGGGCGATGCGACTTGTCGGTGCTGGTGTCTCTGTTTGCCCATTTGGTGGCTGTGGCAACGCCGACATTGTGCTTTTGGGCAATCGCCACATAGCTTAACCCCGCGCGTTTGTCTGCTTGCATTTCTTCTCTGATTTTAGGGGTTGTGCGAGCATTAGGGTGAATGTTCATGCTGTGATTGCCTCTTGATCTGATTGAAGGAAGTCTAAAATCTCTGCTTTGCATCCGTCAATTAGATACAGGGATTTGAGATAATTATAACTCATCCAATCAGTCGAGTCCCGACA
>CALKWN010000141.1 GCA_938004185.1 uncultured candidate division WWE3 bacterium | reverse complement strand
TTCAAAGTTCAACCGGTTACCCATCACGCATTACGGATTGTCTTTGGTCTTTAGTAGTTTATAGAAATCGGAGGACAATTAGCGAACATTGATTTACAATAAATCTGTAAAACTGCTGACTAAAAAGTCCTTTAAATGAACTTGTTCTATTCCCTGATAACTCGTGCCAGAATTTACTTCATCCATGGTTACCACATACTTACGATAATTATCGTTTATTTTAAGTAAATTTCCAAACTCACGATTAACAGTGTTTTCATCGGTTAGTAAATAACAAACCTGAATATATAGTGTGATACCTGCTTTTTGAGCAACGAAATCAATTTCGTAATTTCCTGCCTGACCGGTAAAAACGCTGAACCCTTGTTGCATCAAATGAAGATATACAGCATTTTCCATCAATTTACCGATATCTTTACGTTTATCATACCCTCTGATGGCATTCCGCAATCCGATATCTTCAAAATAATACTTCTCGCCCACTTCAAAAATGCGCAGACCAGCGATATCGTAACGGGGTACTTTATGGATAAAATACGCAGCTGCCAGAGGTTTTAAATAATTCAAAACGGCCTGAGTGGTAACTGCATCACGTTGCGATTTAAGATATTTAGCAATATTGCTTGCCGAAAATATACTCCCGACATTATCAGCCAAAAATGCAGTCAGGTTTTCGAGAAACCTTATATTCCTGATGCCTTCACGGGCCACAACATCTTTTAAGAGAATGGTTGAATAAACATTTCGCAGGTATTCGTAAACAGCGTATTCTTCCAGTCCAATGGTTTTCAGATAAGGCATGCCTCCCACCGTAAGGTAGGCGTTAAGATTTGTTACATTATTTTCGAGCCCAAAGAAATTTAAAAACTCATTGTAACCAAGCGAATGTAGCTTTATTTCGATGTATCGGCCAGCTAAAAAAGTGGCCAGTTCGCCCGATAGCATAGTTGCATTGCTGCCACTGCAATAAATATCGCAACAATTCTCAGCCAGTAAACTGCGGAGCGTTTTTTCCCAGCCTTGAATATCCTGTATTTCGTCAACGAACAAAAAATTGCTTACCCCTGCTTTCAGATTTTCTTTTACGTAACTGTACAATACATCCTCATCGGTTATATATTCATATTGTTTCAACTCCATATTCAGATAAATAATATGGGCATCAGGTAACATATCAAGTATATCCTGTATAAACTGAAACAGAATGAAACTTTTACCTACCCTGCGCTGGCCGGTTATAACCTTGATTATCTCTTTACCCATAAAAGGCTTCACACGTTCGGAATATACTGGACGGCGAATAAAAGGACGATAACCAACAATTTCATCTATTATCATATACGAAATACTTGTTAATTCACATTTTATCTAATATAATATACAAAAATAGTATAATTTATTGAAAAATATTATTGTTATCGGTCAATAATTTTTTGTTGAGGAATATTTTTTTTGGGGTTTGGTCTTTGGCTTGATTGTGCTTCGGGCGGTGGGTTTTTGGTCATGGATGCAGTTCAAAGTTCAAAGTTTAAAGTTCAAAGTTCAAAGTTTAAAGTTCAA
>CALKWN010000140.1 GCA_938004185.1 uncultured candidate division WWE3 bacterium | reverse complement strand
GAGATGGTGATTCGTGACTGGAGTTCAGACGTGTGCTCTTCCGATCTAAGGCCGGGACACCAGTCGAGCTAGCACTGCCTTAGCTAAGATGGGCCAAACTTCTCAACAAGGAGGTTTCCAGATGCCCATGGCTCGCTCATCCCCCGGGGGGTCGGTTACTGAAGGACGGGATAACTACTTCTCCCTAGATGCCACTAAGCGCGGTCGGGTAGACTCGGCCATTGATAGACTGTGGGGGGACTTAGCCCCCGCCTATAAGCTGCGCTACTCCTAAGAGGACACCATGGACAACAAGGGCATTATCTACCAGATTAACCCCTCCCCAGGGCTGAGTCGGGACGGCACGGTGCTTGATAGATCCAGCTATGTGGACGGTCAATGGGTGCGGTTTCAGCGTGGCCGCCCTCGTAAGATGGGGGGCTATAAGGAGGTAGCCAACAACCCCACCACCCGGATTCGTGGAGCTTACGTGTATTCCCGGGGCAAGCTGGAATACCTGTACGGGTTTGGGGAGAATAAGGTCTGGGTTTCTACCACCACCCCTGATGCGGCATCATCCGTCTCGATCTCAGCTGACCTTCCTGGATTGCCTGCTAGCGACAGCTACACGTTCCAGTGCGGCGCAATCTTCGACGCGGTAGGAACGGGACTAAACCAGCTAATTATCCACCCGGCGTCCAATATCGATGATATCGCTAGTGAAACTAACACTCCGCTTTACTACACACCCCTAGGGGTCAATCCCGCGACACCCCTGGCGGTAGACGACGGCGATGGCGGCACAGTAGAGGTGTCAGGGGGAGTGGTAGTCCTTCAGCCCTACATTTTCGCCTACGGTAGTAACGGCCTCATTAAGAACAACAATGCTAACGCCACAAACGATTGGCGGATTGCGGTTGGAAATGATGCTAACGAAGTAAACGTGGCGGGTAGTAAGATCGTTAAGGGTCTGCCAATCAGGGGTGGGGCTAACAGCCCCGCGGGGTTGTTCTGGGCCTTGGATAGCCTAATTCGAGTGAGTCGTGTGGGAGGGGAGTTCCGATACGACCCTGTATCTGGTCAATCCTCCATCCTGGCCCAGAACTCCCCAATTGAGTACGACGGCGCCTTCTACTGGATCGGGGTTGACCGATTCTTGATGTTTAACGGCACGGTGCAGGAGGTCCCGAACAGTCAAAACCTTAATTGGTTCTTTGACAACGTGAACTACAACCAGCGGTCCAAAATCTGGGCTACTAAGAACACCCGCTTTGGGGAGATCTGGTGGTTCTTTCCTACCGGCACGGCAACTGAATGCACTCACGCCATTATCTACAATGTCCGGGAGAATTGCTGGTATGATCTTGAGTTGGCCCGATCAGCGGGATACCCGTCACAAGTGTTCCGCTACCCCGTTATGTTTGATGCTAATCCCAACGCGGGGGGCAACTACTCAACGTATGTTCATGAGTTTGGTCGAGATGCCGTAGTAGGGGGCAGCCAACTGGCTATCCAGTCCTACTTTGAAACCTCCGACTTCGGATACCCGACGGGGGGGGCTGACGGTGAAAAGCCCGCGGGACTCGACTTTTGGACTCAAATTTCACGAGTTGAACCCGATCTGGTTATGTTTGGCCAGATGAGCGTACAGGTACTTGGTGAGAAGCTGGCTCAGTCAACAACTGAAGAAAGCGAGTTGTTTACTTTTGACGGCACCACAGGTAAAATTGATATGCATGAGCAGCGGCGCCAAATTCGCCTCAGGTTCACATCAAACTTCCTGAATGGGCATTATGAAATGGGCAGAACAATCATCCACCTCCAGCCAGAGGATGTAAGGAGCTAAAAAAATGACCGATGCTGAATTCTTCGATTTTGACTTGGGCGGGCCTATCTCGTCCTCTAGTGCTAGCATGTTTGACTTGCTAGATAACGACTACTGGAACTTGCTAGGGGGGTACACTGGGCTTGACTACCTGGCTCCGGTGAGTGACCTGTCTTTTACCCCCGTTAAGCAAGGCAGCTGGTGGGATGAGTTGGTCAACGGGGTCTCCCCCACGGTCTCAAAGGTAGCTGATTGGCTGGGGGGGACCGACAAAAAAGGAAACCCCAACTGGATGTCCGCTGGTAAGCTTGGCCTGGGCGCCCTCGGGATGTATGGTAACTGGCAGGCGAACAAGGCGGCCCAAGAGCTGCAGAAGGCCCAGGCTCAAGCGGCTTTGGGCCGGCTTGACTTGGATAGAAGCCGCGAAAAAGCCAACCAGGCCGAGGCGCTTAGCGGACGAGCCATGGTGTCAGATATCCTGGCCAATAAAGGACACCTGGCGGCGGGCCAATCTAACCCTTGGCTAAACTACCTTCATCAAGCCCAGCAGGAGGGGGGCTTTGCCCCGGGAAACAGTGACCCCTTTGCTGGATACTCGATTGGTGCCCCGGTGTCCCCCTTGGATAATAGCCAACTGTTGGCAGGAATTGAGTCACTGGGATACAAGGCAGGGGGAGCCGTACGCGCAAAGGGAAAGGCGGACTCCACCAGTGCTCCTGCGGACGATGACTTGCTTCAAGAGTACCTGAAGGAGATGAGGGCGGTGTTGGGGGGAGCCTTCAACCTGAACGATGAGGTCGGGATCTTCAACAGTATGCTAGCCGACCACATGGGATCCGGGCGGCTAGTGAAGGGCCCCGGAGGCGGCCAAGACGACCTGATTGATGCTAAACTCGGCCCCGATGAGTACGTGATAGATGCTGATGTAGTATCGGCGCTAGGTGATGGGAGCCCGGAGGAAGGAGCTAGGAAGCTGGACCGCATGCGTGAAAGAGTTCGCGAGCACAA
Source organism: uncultured candidate division WWE3 bacterium (assembly GCA_938004185.1). Lineage (GTDB taxonomy): Bacteria > Patescibacteriota > WWE3 > UBA101185 > UBA10185 > UBA8498. Next base: position 1,717 of record CALKWN010000140.1, on the reverse strand, counting down.
ACGGGCCGCACCGTCTAGTAAGATTCCACCGAAGGCTAAGGACCCCTTGGATTACCTAGGAGGTAAGTAATGGCTTCTACCTATAGCGAAAGTACTAGCGGAACCCCAGAGTTCTATAATACCGCGGTACAAAACCTGCTCAACGCCGGCCAGTCGGCCTATGATGCAACAACTTCGGCGGCTCCGCCTCAGTTGAGTATTGCCGGTTTTGATCCCATGCAAACGCAGGCCTTCGACCTGGCCCAGTCCAACCTGGGTAATTGGCAGCCTGCGATTCAGAGCGGCTTTGGCGCGCTAAGCCAGGCCCTTGGGTCCGCACAATTTGACCCGAACCAGGTTCAGCAGTTTCTTAACCCTTACCTCTCCGGGGTGGTTGATGAGATTGCTCGGCTCGGAAACAAGAACTTTAACGAGAATGTAGCCCCTGCAGTTGCTAATCAGTTCGGGGGTCTTGGGCAGTTTGGTAGTGCTCGTCAGGCAATGGCCCTAGGCAAAGCGGCGGGGGACACCCAGGCCAACATCCTTGGACAGCAGGCCTCCGCCCTGAAGGAGTCGTATGATAGCGCCCTGGGGGGCTATACCGATTTCGCTCAACTGGCGGCTAATACGGGGTTGGACGCTTCAAAGACCTACACTACCCTCGGATCCACTCAGAACCAGTTGGGCGTGACGGACTATGGCACCCTCCTGTCGGCCGGCCAGGCTCAGCAGACCCAGCAACAGGCAGTGAACAACCAGCTTTATCAGAATCAGCTGGCTCAGCAGAACTACCCGTGGGAGCAACTCAATAATTGGAAGAACACCTTCGGGGTTAGTACCCCTCAACAGTCATCCTCCTGGAGCACTCAGCTAAAAGCTGGGGGCCTAGTGAAGCTTGCCTCTGGCGGTATGCCTGATGAGTGGGAGGCAATCAATAACGACTATGCGGCTGGTCAGCCCTCCCGGGATGCTTTGCGCCGAGAAACACTGATTCAAGAGTTGCTAGGGGATCCTAACAACCCGGCGTTAGCGGAAGAGCTGGCTTTTGAGGGACTAGATCTGAATCAGCTCCACCCTAGTCCTAAATCCCCCCCGAGCACAGGGACCTCCAATAACGACCTGATGTCTACGCGCACGGAACTAATGAAAAAGCTCCTCAATAAGCGACTGGAGCTGGCCTCAACAATTGAGGGGCGACTGCAGGCAGAACAGGAGCCTGGGTGGATGGACCAGACTGGACGGGCTATGTTGGAGGCTGCCGCTCAGGGGCCGGCTAATTATGGACAATTGATTGGCCGCGCAGGATCAGCGTACTTTGGGAACCAGGATAAACGTCGGGCAAGTCGCAATGAGCTGGAGCTGGCGAAACTGGCCTTGGAGGATCAAGTTCTTCCTGAAGGCGGGTCTTTGACAGGTTCCTCTGGGGTTGAACGGTTCAAGTTCATGCGGGGTAAAGACGGTACTGTTTGGGCCGTTAGTGACCTGGACCCGACTCGGCGCCACGTGGTCCAGGCGGGTAACTATAGCAAAGAGATTATGTCAGCTGCTGAAAAGGCGGCTGACTCCGACCTGAGGGATGTCACGTTTGATAATGCTAACCAGCGGGCCCAGGCCAGACAGGACCTCCTCCATTATTATTCTGGGGTATTTTCTCAGGGGTTCAACGGGATGGAGGGAGACCTGGATGTGATGAGATCGGAAGAGCACACGTCTGAACTCCAGTCACGAATCACCATCT
>CALKWN010000139.1 GCA_938004185.1 uncultured candidate division WWE3 bacterium | reverse complement strand
CAGCATTCTCACTTCTATACGCTCCAGCAGCTCCTTACAGGCCACCTTCACAGCTAATTATCGACTGCTAAATCGATCATGTATAGAACGCTCCCCTACCACTCCTGATGTCCCTAAGGACAAAAAAAATCCGCAGCTTCGGAATTTACCTTCAGCCCCGTTAAATTTTAAGTGCAGAATCTCTCGATTAGTAAGCTTTTACGCACTTTTTAAAGGATGGCTGCCTCTGAGCCAACCTCCTAACTGTTTGAGAAACTCCACTTCCTTTCCCACTAAGGTAAAATTTGGGGTCCTTATCTGACGGTCTGGACTGTTTTCCTCTTGAGCACAGGAACTTAGATCCCTGGCTCTAACTGCCATAATATACATCTCGGTATTCGGAGTTTAACTGGACTGGGTACCCTTTCGGGCCCCAGATCCAATCAGTGCTCTACCCCCAAGAATTAAATTATGACGCTAGCCCTAAAGCTATTTCGGGGAGAACCAGCTATCACCTAGTTCGATTGGCATGTTACCGCTAATCACAAGTCATCTCATAGATTTGTAACTCTAAATAGTTCGGGCCTCCGTTCTGATTTCTCAGAATTTCACCCTGCTCATGATTAGATCACTAGGTTTCGGGTCTCGTGCATGCGACTCAAATCGCTCTATTCAAACTCGCTTTCGCTTCGGCTCCCCAATAAACATGGTTAACCTTGCCGCACACAACGAACTCACTGGGTCATTCTTCAATAGGCACGCCGTCACCGGATATACCGGCTCCGACTGTTTGTAAGCATACGGTTTCAGTAACTATTTCACTCCCCTAACAGGGGTACTTTTCACCTTTCCCTCACGGAACTAATACACTATCGGTCGCAAAAGATATTTAGTCTTGCCAAGTGGTATTGGCCGCTTCCCACAAGATCTCGCGTGCCTCGTGGTACTTAAGAAATTTAGAAGAGATATCTCATCCTTTCATGTACAAGGCTTTCACTTTCTATGGCACACCTTTCCAGATGTTTTCCATTAGAATGAAATATATATCTCCGGGCTGCTTGCTGCCAGCCCTACTAACTCTTACAACACTCATATTGCACGAACAGCAATCTACAAGTTCTCCTCCTCGCTTGTCGCAACGCGACTCACAATTCAGATCCCTCTTACACAATATGAGTTTAGACTCTTCCCGTTTCGCTCGCCACTACTAAGGGAATAAACTCTTGTTCTCTTTTCCTGCGGATACTGAGAGGTTTCACTTCTCCGCGTGCCCACCAATACAGCTATGTATTTACTGTATGGCGACTGGGTATAAACCCAGCCAGGTTACCCTATTCGGAAATCCCCGGATCATAGCTCGTTTGACAGCTACCCGAGGCTTATCGCAGCCTACTACGTCCTTCATCGGTCTTTTGCGCCAAGGCAT
>CALKWN010000138.1 GCA_938004185.1 uncultured candidate division WWE3 bacterium | reverse complement strand
TTCCTGTTTTCCGCAAGCCGATAACTTATCGTTGTAACGACTTGATATTCAAAACTACTTTTTCTAATTTGGGTGCTGCAAAAGCGTTTTTGTGGTATTTATTAGAAAAAACAAGAATCGAAGTGGCAGCTGCAGTGTCCAGATTGTCTCAAAGGCAAGGGGTAACTATAGGGTTATAAAGACATTGGGGAGCGGCACTACGGACGAGGAGATTGAGTTTTTATACCAACGGGCCCGGCAAGAACTTGAAAAGATTGAAGGTAATCGCACGCTATTTATAAACCATGACGACACCAAACTCAGGAGCTTTCTAAGTGACTTAAACAATGACCAAATCCAGGTTATAGGACCTGAGTTAATTTTTGGGAAGATCTTCGATGCTATTGGGTTTAATGAGATAGAGAACGATTTATTCCGCCATTTAGTTATTACCCGCCTGTTTCATCCAGGGAGCAAACTGAAGGCGATAGATTATTTGAGTCGGTTCTTAAATGTTGATTTACAGGTTGACGAGATCTATCGTTTTTTAGATAAGCTTAACGATCAATTAAAAGATCAGGTCGAGCGTATTGCCTTCGAGCATACAAAAAGAGTTCTTGGCGGTACAATCAGCATTGTTTTTTATGACATGACTACTCTTCATTTTGAGGCCTCAGATGAAGATGATTTACGCAGGACGGGTTTTTCAAAAGTAGGGAGGCATCGGGATCCACAGATCTACCTTGGGTTACTTGTTGGACTGGATGGGTTTGCAATAGGTTATGACGTTTTTGAGGGCAATATCTTTGAAGGCCATACTCTGCTGCCTATAATCCAAAAATATGAAGAGAAGTATCATCTAAATAAACCGGTTGTAATTGCAGACGCAGGATTACTGAGCAAGGATAACATCAGCATGCTCGATTCCAGCGGATATAAATATATCATTGGAGCCAGGATCAAGAACGAGTCTAAACACATAAAAGAAAAGATACTTGATGAAGAATGGATTGATGGTCATTCGATTAACATAAAAAGAGGCAAAAGACAGCGGATTATAGTCTCTTATTCTGACCGACGGGCAATGAAAGATATGCATAATCGCCAGCGGGGCTTAACAAGGCTGGAAAAAAGCCTTAAACGTGGAAGACTAACCAAGGCAAACATCAACAACAGGGGTTATAACAAATATTTGAAGCTCACCGGGGATGTTCAGATAGAAATAGATTACGACAAGTACAACGCTGATCAGCTCTGGGATGGATTGAAAGGCTATATCACAAATACTTCTCTGCGGGCAAAAGAGGTAATCGACAATTATAACAATTTATGGCACATCGAGCGCGCGTTCAGGATATCAAAGACAGACCTGAAAATACGTCCCATTTATCATCGCCTACGAAACAGAATAGAAGGACATATCTGCATATCATTTTCTGCGTACGCCATTTATAAGGAGTTAGAGAGAGCTTTAAAAACTGAAAAATCTTATCTCTCAGTGAAGCGGGCAGCCGATTTAACTCACAATATGTACCAGCTAAATGTCAGATTACCACAGTCAAAGCACCAAGAGTCATTCCTTTTCCGAATGAGCCGGGAGCAGAGTGACTTATATCAAATTATTCTGAAATATTATTGAGGTGCTGCATTGCGGAAAACAGGAGGATGAAAGGCGAACTGCGTCAGCTTGAGGAGAAGAGAAAGGGCATACTGGAA
>CALKWN010000136.1 GCA_938004185.1 uncultured candidate division WWE3 bacterium | reverse complement strand
CCCCCGGCTCGGACTCGACAGATTCCCCAAAACCGGCCAATGCGACCCTCGGGTCGGTCCGGCCGGATCGCTCCCTGGGGCCGCCCAGTTATTGCCGGCCCTTTGCCGACATTATCAAAAACAAGATAGAGCAGAACCTGTCCGGCCAGCGTATCTGGCAGGATCTGGTCAGCGACCATGGTTTTGAGGGTTCCTATAGCTCGGTCAAACGCTACCTGCGGCGCCTGGGGTGTCAAACGCTTTTACCCTTTCGTCGGATGGAATGTGATCCCGGCTTTGAGGTCCAGGTCGATTTTGGCACCGGCGCCTGGATTATTGCTGACGGTCACAAGAGGCGGGCTCACGTCCTGAGGGTCATCTTAAGCCATTCCCGCAAGGGGTATAGCGAAGCGGTTCTCAAGCAAAATACCGAGAGTTTCATCCGGGTCCTGGAGAATGCCTTTTATTCGTTCGGCGGGGTGCCCCAGACGGTGGTGATCGACAATCTCAGGGCGGCCGTGACCAAGGCCGACTGGTATGATCCGGAGCTCAATCCCAAGATCGTCGAGTTTGCCCGGCATTATCAGTGCGTCATCCTGCCCACCAAGCCCTATACCCCCCGTCACAAAGGGAAGGTCGAAAGCGGCATCAAGTATGTCAAAAACAATGCCTTGAAGGGGCGGGTGTTTAATAGTCTTGAGGAGCATAATCGCTTCCTGGCTGACTGGGAACGTCAGGTGGCCGATACCCGTATCCACGGCACCACCCGGGCGCAGGTCGGCCGCCTCTTCAAGGACGTTGAACAGACGGCTCTTGGCCCCCTCGCTCCGGACCGTTTCCCCATCTACAGCGAGGGCCGGCGCACGGTCAACCGTGATGGACACATTGAGGTGGCCAAAGCCTATTATTCGACGCCGCCGGAGTATCTGGGACGAGCGGTCTGGGTCCGCTGGAACAGTCGCCTGGTGCGCATTTACAACGACCAGTTCCAGCAAATCGCCCTTCATGCCAGAGCGGTGCCGGGGAAGTTCCAGACCGACCGCCGCCATCTGGCCGACGCCAAAATCTCGGCCATTGAACGGGGTGTCGACTACCTCCTGGATCGGGCCCGGCGTCTGGGGAGCGACGCCGGCCGTTGGGCGACGCAGATGATGGCCGTGCGCGGCATCGAAGGCGTCAGGGTTTTGCAGGGTTTTTTGGCCTTGTCCAAACGACATCCGGCCGAACTTATCAACCGGGCCAGCCAGACCGCCCTTGAAGCCGGCTGTTTCCGTCTGCGCCCCCTGCGAGAGCTGTGCCAACGTCGCGCTGAAGAAGTGGAATCCCTCACCTTCACCGATGATCATCCCATCATCCGTCCCTTATCGGAATATCAGTCGCTTATTACACGAGTCTCATCGGGCATAACCGCCCCAGCCCATTTACCGGAGAAGACAAGATGAAGGCACACCTGTTGTCCAAACTGAAACAGCTCCGCCTGTCGGGGCTGGCGTCAACCCTGGAAGTCCGTCTGACAGAGGCCTCCGGCCATCAACTCAATCATGAGGAATTTTTGGAACTCATCCTCAACGATGAACTGGCCGTGCGAGATGACCGGGCCATAACCAGAAGAATCAAAAAGGCCGCCTTCCGGGAACTGAAGACCATCGAAGATTTTGATTTTAGTTTTAATCCCTCAATCAAAAGACGCCAGATCATGGATCTGGCCACCGGCCGCTTTATCCGCGAGAAAGCCGATCTGCTGATTTTAGGGCCGCCGGGCGTCGGCAAGTCGCATCTGGTTCAGGCCCTCGGCCATCACGCCACCAGAATCGGGTTCGCCGTCCTCTATCGCTCCATCTTCGATACCATCGCTGAGCTGATCGAAGCCGAGAACTTCGGTGACAATGCCAAAATCATGAAGCGTTATCTCCAGCCGGATCTTTTAATCATCGATGATATGGGCATTAAGAAA
>CALKWN010000135.1 GCA_938004185.1 uncultured candidate division WWE3 bacterium | reverse complement strand
CGGCCAGAAGCGGACACTTGGTTACCCCGCCACAAAGCAGACATTGCCCTGCGGCAGTTGTCCAGCATATTGATTTTGTTATACTGATAGCCAGTATTCCAAATGACTAAAAGCAATGAGCTTAGGGCAACAAATACGACGTCAACAATATCAATTGTTATACGGACCCCTGCGTCCGTGTAAACACTGTTGGGCCTCATGGTTGCCTCGATGAAATGAGCACGGGAAACGCCTCAATGAACCAAGCGCGTCAGTTGTTGAACTTACTTCGCGCAGGCCTTATCGGAATAGTAATGCTGGCTGAAGCTGGGTGTGGGTTGCTTTCCAACGTCCAAGTAACGACTGGGCCGTGGCTATCTATCCCCCCAGGACAGTCTCTCCCCTCACCGTATGCACTCGAAGTCATTAAGTCGGGCCAAGGGCCGGCCGTGGCGCCGGGCGATTTGGTGCAGTTCCACGTCAAAGTTTCCTCCGAAGAACAGGCCGGTGATTGGATTGACTTAGGTGATTGGTGGCTCTGGGCTGGCCAACTTTCTAGCAAAGACACGGCCTTTTATGATTACGCTCCTGCACTTACGAGTGCTTTGATAACCCAGAGGCTCGGCAGCCAACTGAAAATCTTGTCTGGCCCTAAGGTGGAAATCAGCCGTAACCCACTTGGTAGTCCGCGCACTTACTTCGATTCCATACATTCGACGCAAAAGATAACCGTAGATCCGCCTGACTCACTTGGCCGTTATACGGTCATTGAACTTAAGCGTGTTTGCAAGGGCAACTTGCAATATCGAACAACTCATTTGTTCGACGATACTCCTGTGATGAGTTGTCCCACGCCGCTCCCGCTCGGCTGTACGAAGCTCACCACACCATCTGAAGTATGGATGGACGCCGCGCGTATGGAAGCGATCTGCAATGACGAGCGCAAAGTCGTATTTGAATACGGTCCCGTTGTATCCAAGAACGATAAAGACCTTGCTGGTCCTCCGTATCGAGATTCTCTACGTATGTGGTCTGTTAACTATTGGCATAGTCTTCACACAGGCGTCGAGTTTGTCGGCAACCATGCTCCTGTCGCCATGGATGACCATGGGGCAACCATCGAAGGCACGCCAGTGACTATCAACCTTCTGGCTAATGACCGTGATCCAGACGGCGATAAGCTGTCCGTTCGAGTAGGTCTCCGGACGCATAATGGTTACATAAGTAACCACGGCGACGGCACCATCACATACACGCCACGATCCGGCTGCGTTGGCGTCGATGAATTTAGATACAGCGCCTCAGACACGATGGCTGAAGCTACGGCTACCGTAAAGATATTCACGAAGTCTACTGATGGGGGACAAGTTCCCTATGGCAATGCGTGTGACGGCAAACCATACCCATATCCACCCCATATCTTGAGAATGATAAATGGGAAGTAGAGATCGAATTGCGGTGGTTGATCTCTTGGCGCTGAGGCCCGACCCATCATTCCACCGGCCTGCGCGAAAAGCCGCGCAGGCCGGTGAATTCAGACGTTCCTGAGT
>CALKWN010000134.1 GCA_938004185.1 uncultured candidate division WWE3 bacterium | reverse complement strand
GAGATGTTGGGTTAAGTCCCGCAACGAGCGCAACCCTCGTCCTTAGTTGCCAGCAGTTCGGCTGGGCACTCTAGGGAGACTGCCTTCGCAAGGAGGAGGAAGGTGAGGACGACGTCAAGTCATCATGGCCCTTATGGCTAGGGCTACACACGTGCTACAATGGGGCGTACAGAGTGTTGCAATACCGCGAGGTGGAGCCAATCACTTAAAGCGTCTCTCAGTTCGGATTGTTCTCTGCAACTCGAGAGCATGAAGCTGGAATCACTAGTAATCGTAGATCAGCATTGCTACGGTGAATACGTTCCCGGGTCTTGTACTCACCGCCCGTCACACCATGGGAGTTGATTTCACCTTAAGTCAAAATGCTAAAATAGCTATTGCCCACGGCGGAATCAGCGACTGGGGTGAAGTCGTAACAAGGTAACCGTAGGAGAACCTGCGGTTGGATCACCTCCTTTCTAGAGTAAAGAGAAAACATTCGTTTGTTTATCTCATACAAAGAAAATCTCACAAGGCTTAAAAGCCAGTACACGCGAGGCACTAAATGCCGAGTCGTACAAGAAAAAAATAGCTATTTTAGTCTTTTACTTGCTTAGTACTCAGTGATCTGGGTTATAAAAAAATGGGTTTGTAGCTCAGGTGGTTAGAGCACACCCCTGATAAGGGTGAGGTCGATGGTTCGAGTCCATTCAAACCCACCATTTTTTGCACTATTCGCACTTAAAAAAGAAACTCACATACTACAGTATGCTTCGCTTCTTTTTTAAGCACGACTAGCACAAAAAACCAAGCTTAAAAACTAAATATAAGTCTTTAAAAAAAGATTTATATTTGGTTTTATACCAAAATGTTCATTCAATTATCATTGTTAAAGTCAACATATAGTTATAAAGAGATAACTAGAGGTTAAAAAGAGAAATCTTATATACTTGCTAGAATCAAATTATAAATATATCAACTAAATAACTACAATTATTTACAAATACTGCCCTACATTAAGTAAGGTAGTGAACGCAAATTAGAATAAAAAAGATATTAAGGGCCATAGGTGGATGCCTTGGCTAGTAGAGGCGATGAAAGACGTACTAGGCTGCGATAAGCCTCGGGGAGCTGCCAAGAAGCTTTGATCCGGGGATTTCTGAATGGGGCAACCCAGTATGGTGAGAATCATACTACTCCTACGGGAGAGCGAACTTGGGGAAGTGAAACATCTCAGTACCCAAAGGAAAAGAAATCAAACGAGATTCCCAAAGTAGCGGCGAGCGAAATGGGATTAGGGCACTTAGTGATACTATATTTGTTAGCCGAACACTTTGGAAAGAGTGAACATAGAGGGTGATATTCCCGTAAGCGAAAACATTTATAGAGTACTAGACTAAGGAAAGAGTAGGTCGGGACACGTGTTATCTTGACTGAATATGGGGGGACCACCCTCCAACCCTAAATACTACTACTAGACCGATAGCGAACAAGTACCGTGAGGGAAAGGTGAAAAGAACTGCGGTGAGCAGAGTGAAATAGAACCTGAAACCTATGGCTTACAATCATTCGGAGCACTATTATTTATAAGTGTGACGGACTGCCTTTTGCATAATGAGCCTGCGAGTTGTGGTATCTGGCAAGGTTAATCGAACGCGAAGCCGTAGCGAAAGCGAGTCTTAATAGGGCGACATAGTCAGATGCTGCAGACCCGAAACTGAGTGATCTATCCATGAGCAGGTTGAAGCTGGTGTAAGAGCCAGTGGAGGACCGAACCCGCTGACGTTGAAAAGTCTTGGGATGACTTGTGGATAGGGGTGAAAGGCCAATCAAACTCAGTGATAGCTGGTTCTCTCCGAAATATATTTAGGTATAGCGTCTTGTCGTAGCATATAGGGGTAGAGCACTGATTGGGCTAGGGCTGCTTACCGCGGTACCAAACCCTGTCAAACTCCGAATACTATATGTGTAATCAAGGCAGTCAGGCGGTGGGTGATAAAATCAATCGTCGAGAGGGGAACAACCCAGACTACCAGCTAAGGTCCCAAAGTCATATCTAAGTGGAAAACGATGTGGAGTTACTGTGACAACCAGGAGGTTGGCTTAGAAGCAGCCATCCTTTAAAGAAAGCGTAACAGCTCACTGGTCTAGCGATTCTGCGCCGAAAATATAACGGGGCTAAGATAAACACCGAAGCTTTAGATTCACATTTATGTGAGTGGTAGGAGAGCGTTCCAGTCAGCGTAGAAGCCATACCGGCAAGGAGTGGTGGAGCGGCTGGAAGTGAGCATGCAGGCATGAGTAGCGATAAAAGGGATGAGAATTCCCTTCGCCGTAAACCCAAGGTTTCCTACGCGATGCTCGTCATCGTAGGGTTAGTCGGGACCTAAGTCGAGTCCGAGAGGGGTAGACGATGGCAAATCGGTTAATATTCCGATACCGACTGTTGTTCGCTTGAGTGATGGGGGGACGCATAGAGTTAATTGAGCTCACTGATGGAATAGTGGGTCGAAGGCCGTAGGTTGTTAAGCAGGCAAATCCGCTTAACATTAGACCGAGAGCTTACAGGCAGAGCAATCTCTTCGGAGAGCGCTTTGAATCAATGATACTGTCGTGCCGAGAAAAGCCTCTAAACGAGAACAACGGTCGCCCGTACCGTAAACCGACACAGGTGGGTGAGATGAGTATTCTAAGGCGCGTGGAA
>CALKWN010000133.1 GCA_938004185.1 uncultured candidate division WWE3 bacterium | reverse complement strand
ACTCTAGGATCTGAGAGGAGCTTCGAGACAGTGCTAAGCAGATTGAAGGATTTGGATTGCGAGGAAACATAATCTGACTCTGCTTCTTTTTTAGCTTTTTGAAAGGTCATGATTTTTTTCTTTTTAACCACCCCCTAGATTCAAATAACGCAAGCTACTCCAGTTGCAGCCCATATTTTGTAAATGTAATTTCCGTCACGGCGGGTGTCGTAGATGTATTTAACTTCTAGGACCGCCGTGTAACCCGATACCCCCGCCAGTATCTTCAACTCTCCCAAAGCCGTTTCCTTATCCTTATACCAGTTGCTTTCGAGTTCTATGGGTCTGTAACCGCTTTTGACGAACACTTTTCCCATGTAATTTGCAGAGTAAGTTCTAATATGGTTTCCTGCCGCCAGGCAGGATGGGCAGGCGTGCAGAGAAGTTATTGAATCTCCATAGGGACTATCGCAGAAAAAGTGCATGGGCTTTCCGCAGAAGCTGCAAGAAAACCATTTCCATCTGAAGATGCTGAACTCCTTACCACAAACGCAACATACGTCATCACCACGCCCACCCGGATTTCTATCACTCGTTTTATCCGGCATATGCACCCCTCCTCAAAAGTGATTACTTGCTTTCGACGCACCCCTGTTTCTACGACGAAGGCTTAAGCCCCGTCAGTAGATGTATATACCGTTTTTCGGAAGCTCGACTGGCGGTTCCAATTCTGTCCCCAGTAGATAAGGCAGGACAATCACATCCGGATCTATGTCGTAAAAAAGAAGGTACGGCTTTTCTTTTGGTTCGGTCGGCCTTACATAGTCAGCGACCAGGCACCATGTTTCCCGCCACTCCATTTTGGCGAAAAAGAACCCTATGGTTTGCAGCTGGTAAAACAGCCTGTTTACATTCTCGTTTACGATTTCCAGGAAGTAGTGTTTGTCCTTGGGAGATTTTGCCTTTAGGTAAGACAGATAGGCTCGGTTAATATTTCCGCTAATCTCGCCTCTTTTTGCGAAGGGTACACTTTCAAACAACAGTAATCAACCCCTTTTGGAAGAGATTCGAAATACTATGCCGGTGAAAACAAGAAAGTCTTAAAAGGCAAAAAATCGAGGTGAATAAGGCTTATATAGACCAATGATGTTAATATATTACCACTTTAACAGTTAGATTATACACATTTTAGAATCGAGTAATAAAATAATGCATACCTGGGTGCTTCGCTTTTTTATGCTCACAGAAAGCGACTGCAAATGAACCTTATGCGTAGATGAATATAGTATTAGCCTCGGAAAGATAATTCTAAATACTTTTCTTAACACACCGAGGTCCAGAAAAATCACTAGAGGAAGACAGTTTAGTGGGGCAATAGGATGCGTGAGTTGAAGTGCGATTCTTGAGACGCAAAAAGCAACCGGTTATTCTACTTAGACCATCCAATACAATTCAATAGTATTAGTAGACGCCCCGCTCTTACCTTTTGACACCTAGAAATCGCTTAGAATTTGGGGCGCTGTTGAAAGTGTTCGCCTGACGGGTACATTTCTTGGGGCGATTTTCGCGTAAAGCATTTTTGGCTGGTTATAGCCCCGATAGTTTCGTTGAGGGTCACTGTCCATGGATCCGAGAAGGCAAACGCAGGCGCAAAAACCGCATCAGATTAGCCGCTGTGTTTATTATAGGAGCCGGGTTCAGCGCCTGCATTATAATCTCATATACCTCATTATGCGTGGGGGAAGAACAAGCGGTAGTGAGTCATTCTACGGCTCTCACAAAAAGTGGAAAAACTTCATTTGTGACTACAAAAGGGCATTATGGAAAACACAACACGAGAAATTTGAAAGCACATTCTCGTTTTTTCCAGGGAAAGACAACTATAAGTGTAGTCAGATTCGCTCAAGAGTCCCCGTTCTTATCTCTTGTAGAGTTTGAATGGGGTTTTCCTTTCCGGGCAGAGTTTCTTCTCGAGTCGCCCAAGAACAGATAGTGTGAGGCTTTCGGGAAGAAATTTAAGAGCCCTTTCACTGAGATAATTTCCGGGGTTGAAATCTGCGGCTATGAACGTTCTCCATCTCATGCCGACCAACCAGAGAGACCCCCTGCTTTTTAGAACGGGTTTGACCTGGACCCCATTTTTAGTTCTTCCCCACTGCATACTTGAACTGTGACACGCGAGGACATAGACGATCCCGGCACCACTCAGCGAGTCGGGATTCCAGCGTTGGAACTTCTCGACCGCCTTAATTGGTGGGCAGTGGTATCCGTCGGGAAGTACTATGGTTCCGTCCTCAGAGCCGTGGATCAGGATGAAAGCGGTGGGTCCGATAGAGTATAAGACCAATTTAGACTCCCCGTCGAAGAATCTCTTAACGGCTTTCCGGTTTTTTCCAACTGGAATTGAAGCTATTATCAGTTATCACCCCCTTCAGCCCATTCTCTATACATGGTTACATCGTCATTGAAACTCGCTAACACCAGTGCAATAACACCAGCGTCGTCAAGGAAGCCAAGGCCTGGAATGACATCCGGAATCGCATCTATAGGAGCCACGAAGTAAACCGCTGCGGCGATTAGCCCCACTAGAGTTTGAAAGGGGAGTTGTTTGTAGTTACCGTTGAAGTAGTCTTTTATCATAGATATTGCAAGTCCCAACTGGTTCAGAAAATGTGCCGCTTCCTTTCTAACACGGGGGTCACCTAGGTATTTTGCAACAGTATCCAACAGAGAGAACACGGAACCTTTCGATGATGCAACTTTTTCAGCTTGAGCTTTAGCACTGCTCGGTGAAACTATACTTTCACCTCCTCCTTTAAATGAATGACTCTCAATTTCCAGTCTTTCCAAGGAACATAATCACACTTTCTCAATACGGTGATTGCTTTTCTGATAAGCCGAGTAAACCAACCCAAAAATCACCTCCCTTAATTTCTTTATGAATAAATTTGACCCCGCTTACACGGGGTTCGTATTTTTTATACCAATTTGAGCCGCGTTTTTTAGTGGAGGTTGGTTCTGTCCCACCAATGAAAATTCAAACTACCGAACCAATTTAAGTAATCTCTCACGATGTATTAAGCTGCCTCAGCGAGTTATAGGAGATGAGAATCGTTTTACGAAACAATTATATTTATACCGGCAATTCCTTATTTTAGTGTGGAATCATAAACGCGGTATATGGCTCTTAGAAAGGAAATTGGGTATGCCTGCATGAGTGCTTAGGCTAGGTATAGGATTGAATCAAGGAAGCAAATTTTGATTCTAGCGGGGTGAAATCGGTTGGTGTTGAGTCCTACAGAATTTGCACGAGAGAAAACTCTTGAGCCTGAGCTATGGAGACAGCTAATGAAGTACCTGGGTATCGAGCCAGTTGTCGTCTCTCCGCAAAAAGCCAGGTTATTTGACACCGCTGTTCTTGAGGCTGTTTTCACGCGACTCGAAGAGTTGAAAGCTTCTTTATTGATTGACTGCGAAGGGAAGAGCTCTGAATGAGGATCGGAGAAAAGTAGCTAGCGCCCGATCGATTCAGGAGGTATTTATGAAAAAAAGAAAAGCCGTCTCCGGGGAGACGGCCATAGATAACACCTTGAATAAATTAATTATACCACAATCAGAGCCAGTTAACAGGCAAGATGAGGACCCAAGAGTGCCTGGAAAGGACTTTTCAAAAGATGTTGTCGTCAAACATTCATCTGACTACTTGAGTTTTATAGACTTTTCAGAAGCTCTACGCATTTTTAATAGGTTTTGTGCAGCAGAACCCGGTAAAAGGGGTGCGATTTGGTTAGTAAAAGCCCC
>CALKWN010000132.1 GCA_938004185.1 uncultured candidate division WWE3 bacterium | reverse complement strand
GAAAAGAAGCAGCGTACCATCACCAAAACTGTAACGAGGGTTAAACGTGAACTCACTAGCTTACCTGAACGTGATTGCGGCTTCACTCCTGATGAGCGCTTGCGGGTCATGGACGCGTATTGTGCCAATTTCCCTGCCGCCACCCCCTGTCTGCCTGGAGCTGTGTCCAGCCGAACTGGCGGAGCCCCCTCAGGTGGGGGATGACCTGGGGCGTCGACTGTGGGAAATTGACATGATGACCGACTATGGATCGTGTCAGCGGCTAAATCAAGACTGTAAGACGGCCTTGGAGGGGCAAAAGCCCAATGATAACCCCTGAACAGCTATCGCAGCTTGTTGGCTCCGGTGAGTGCTTTATCCACACCCATCCTCGGGAAGTCCTGGGGTTTCAGGATCGATTAGATTTGGCGGGGGCTACTTCAGTAGCCGTCATCACTGAGTCGGCTTACGCGCCCAGCCCTAAGGATGAGGTTCTATTAGCTGATACCACCGCAGGAAACGTGGTAATCACCCTCCCCAGGGCCAACAAAGGGAGAGAGTTCCGGGTGATTAAGGTGGCGGGAGGGGGCAGTGTGATTGTTAAACCCACCGCCCCCGACACAATTAACGGGTCTACGGAGGGGGTGGTGTTCAGTAATAACTACACCAGCCTTCAGCTGAAGGCCGTCTTTGGTACAGGATACCTATCACTATGAGCTATATCAACCTGGAGGAGCTGGGATTTAAGGATGGGGCCGGGTTGGATGCCTTCCACCGCCTTCGTGCCAGTCAAGTTACCACCCTGTTTGATGCCCAGCTTCAATATGGGCTGGGTTCCCGGGACTGGCAATCAGCAACCACTGGCGCGGGATCCCAAACCCACCTTCCTAATGAGTCCGCCGTGCAGCTGTCTACTGGGGGGTCTACGGATGGTGATGGCGTCATCCGCCAAACGCGACTTTGTTGGCGCTATCAATCTGGCAAGTCCCAACTCTACTTTCAGACCTTTCTATTCGGGGCTGCGGAGCCAAATGTAGTGCGCCGGGTTGGGTACTTCAATGAGGACGATGGCGTTTTCCTCGAACAGAATGACACTGATCTCCGGGTTGTAAACCGCTCCTCTGTATCGGGCTCCTCAACTGATGCGGCATACGCAGCTCAAGTTAGCTGGAACCGGGACAAGCTGGACGGTACGGGGTCGAGTGGTAAAATCCTGGATAGATCGGAAGAGCGTCGTGTAGGGAAAGAGTGTAGATCTCGGTGGTCG
>CALKWN010000131.1 GCA_938004185.1 uncultured candidate division WWE3 bacterium | reverse complement strand
AAGGCTCTTAATCACTTTGGGTGGATGATCTATCCTAGAGAACCACAAGTGTGTAGAAGACGTACCCTAAAATGTTCAAAAGACTCATAACCAAAACCAAGCCTTTTGATAAGCTTAATTTTGTTATTCATCCCCTCGGCTGGAGCATTGGTGTAGCGAAGGGGCAAAAAATACATAATCCATCGCCTCCAATTCCGAAAGGTTTTGAGGAATTTGATAAGCGGAGCAATTTTAGATCGCGTGACGCTCCTGAGCCAATTAGATAAACGTTTTTGTGCAATATCAGGACGCTTTAGGTCAAATATAGCCTTGAATTCATTGCGTATGTCAATAAGGAAACCTAGCTCGGGGCAAAGTGTGACAGCTTTTTTCAAAATTTGCTTATATTCAGGCTTTTTGTTTAAAGTTTGTTCAGAGTATCTAGCAGCCCAATAGAGCTTTTTGCGTTCTTCTCCAGTAAGTTTTTCAAATTTTCCTTGCTTTTGAAGTACTTTACGAGCTTTATCAACGGCCTTTCCTAGCTCTTTGGCAACATGAAAACGATCGACTACGATTATTATACTGGGAAGCATTTCTTGTAGGCAATTGCGATAAGGCTTCCACATATCTATACACACGACTTTTATTTCGTCTAAAACTTCCTTAGGAACTTTTTTCAAATATTCCTCCAATGTCGTTTTTTTTCGGTCTTTAAGAATGTCCAGCACTTGTCCTTTATCCAAATCATAGATAATCAGGATGAAATTCTTGTGGCCCTTTTTCATCGCTATCTCATCAATGCCAATATGCTTCGCTTTCCAGTCAATTTTTTTTTGGGTATCCTCTTGCAGAAGATACGTATAGTATATTCTCTCAATGTTAGAGTAAGGCTCCCCTAAAAGCTCGCTAGCATGCACTAAGCTGCTGCCTCGAGATAGATCTACTACATGTTTAACAAAACTATCGGTATAATGCTTCGCACAACTAAGAAAAGAAATTTGTTTAATAAAATGCAATCCACATTTGTTACAGTGATAGCTACTATGGCGGAATCGAAGATAGCAATGTCTTCCACAAATATCAAGATGTCTGATTTCTTTATCTTTTCCTTTATAGCGTTCGAGTTTTTCATGGCCACAGTGCGGACAATGCTTTTCTTCTATACATTCACCATTAATGATTACTACTTCATCGTTGATTTCAAAAGATTTCACAATTAAATCTGGAATTCCTAGCAATTTGTTGGTATCATCAGCGCAATAATTAT
>CALKWN010000130.1 GCA_938004185.1 uncultured candidate division WWE3 bacterium | reverse complement strand
GGGCTTGTTGAAAAAGTCTTGTTTTTGACAATTAGTCGTTTTAGATAGAAGCATGCAAACAAGAAAAGAAAAAAGTGGATACGGGATGATGCTCCTTCCGCCCTTGGAGACGTTTATTCCCGAGGATCATTACCTGCGCCGTCTGGATAAGGTTCTGGATTTGAGTTTCATTCATGAAGCGGTTCGGGATCGATATTGCCAGGATAATGGTCGTCCATCGGTGGATCCGGAAGTAGTCATTCGACTGTTTCTGATCCAGGCAATGGACGGGATCACTCATGTGCGGGAGTTGATGCGTCAGGTACAGGTCAATTTGGCCTATCGGTGGTTTATCGGATATGGTCTGGAAGAGACGTTACCGGATCATTCGACTTTGTCGCGAGCTTTGGACCGATTGGGCGATGAGGTTTTCAACGAGTTGTTTGAGCGGAGTATCCGTCAGTGTCAGAAGAGCGGACTGATAGAGGGACGGGTGTTGCACGTTGACGCGACGACGATCCGAGCGGACATTGACAGCAATCGAGTTGGTCAAGAGAACAGTTCAGACAAAGATGCTCGTTTTGGGAAGTTTCCGGGCAAGCGGACGGCTCCGGGCTACAAGCAGCACACGGTGGCGGATGGGAAGGCCCGGGTGGTGTTGGGTCTGACGGTGACGCCGGCGAATTGTTCGGAGCATGATGAGGCGGTTTCGCTGATCGATGATGCGCTGGGGCGACTGGAGAAACCGCCGGAGGCGGTCTGTGCGGATGGAGCGTATGGCAGTGGCAAGAATTATGATGAATTATACAAGCGGGGGATTAAACTGGTATCACCGCCCCAGAAGGCGAGAACCTATACGGGGGACGACTATTTTACGGTTGAGGATTTTACATATGATGAGAATAATGATATTTTTATATGTCCGGCCGGTGAGGTGCTGAAGTATTTGCAGACGGAGAAGGAACGTGGTCGTCGGATATATCGGGCGCGACGTTCGGCTTGTCGTGGCTGTCCGATGAGAAGCCGGTGTACCATAACGGAGCGCCGGCGAATTAAGGTCAGTCCCAATCATAGGGGTTTGGTCAAGTTACGAGCCGATAGTCAGACGGAAGGGTTTAAAAAGCTGTATGCATCACGAGCGCCGGTGATTGAAGGCGTCTTTGCCGAGGCGAAACAATGGCATGGTTTAAGGCGGGCTTGGCGGCGGGGTCTGTCCAAGATGAAGGTGCAGTGCCTGTTGATTGCGGCCATTATCAATTTCAAACGGCTGGCCGCCGTTTTTTGCCTTAATAATGCATCATTAACCGGAATTCAGACTGTAATACGACTGATTTTCAACTGCATCCATCGATTACGAGAAAAACCGGCTATCATTATATAAAAACGGAGTTGTTGATAAATTAACCATGAAAAGAGGGGTTATTCAACAAGCCC
>CALKWN010000129.1 GCA_938004185.1 uncultured candidate division WWE3 bacterium | reverse complement strand
AATAAATTCATTTGGTTAAATTGGTTTTTAGAAAAGCGTGTCAGAAGTCAGTTTAAGTTTTTGAACTTTAAATATTTTTTTGGTGGACTTTGATCGGCCACGGTCTACATCATCTACGCAAAGAACACCTTCCTTTATGCCATAATGCTTTAAAATATTACACGTACTCTGTTTCAGTAAGTGATCGAAGCTGATTTTTGAATTTCGGAACATCCAGGAAAGAGCTGAAAAACGGAATTTTCCTAAGCTGATTCTTTCAAATCGTTTCCAGCAAATACTATTGGTTAACAAAACGCCACTTAAACAAAAGCTTAACCACAATTTTTGTTTTTTAGATAGCACATAATTGGGGTACCCGGACATTGTTATTACTTGTGGTGATGCAGAGTTTGAAGATAATGAGTTTGACACCCTGACAAACCCGGTTGTCATAATGGAAATTCTTTCAGATTCAACAGAGCTCTTTGACAGGACGAAAAAGTTTTTTCATTACAGAAAAATCCCGACACTTCAAGAGTATATCTTAGTCTCTCAACATGAATATTGGGTTGAAAAGTATACACGCCAAAGTGATATATGGGGTTATAACTCATACGAGGGATTAGATCAGACTCTAACAATCGTATCGGCTAATTGTGAATTGCCGTTATCTGAGATTTATTTGAATGTGGAGCGTGACTGCTCCCCTCCTGAATCAAAGATTCAGAAGGGGCTTCTAAGCAACCGAGGTCGCTAACGTGTCCAGCCCGACACGCAAAATGTTTATGGCTGCATTATAATCGCGGTTTGCAACAAAACCGCATGAGCAACGATGCGTACGAACAGACAAAGATTTCTTGACAATTTCACCACAGGCCGAACACTTCTGGGAAGTGTACTGTGGCGGTACGCCTATGATCTGTTTGCCTTGCTCAACAGCCTTGTATTTCAGATACAACAAAAACTGATACCATCCGGCATCATTGATGGATTTGTTCAGACCTGCCTTGACAAACTTATATTTGAAAAGCCCTGTACTGTAGATTCCGACGAACTAATCCCATAAAAATCTCAGTTTTAATTACCCGGCAGG
>CALKWN010000128.1 GCA_938004185.1 uncultured candidate division WWE3 bacterium | reverse complement strand
GAAGGACGTGGTAAGCTGCGAAAAGCTACGGGGAGCTGCAAGCAAGTGTAGATCCGTAGATGTCCGAATGGGGAAACCCGGCTGGAGTAATGTCCAGTCATCCATAACTGAATTCATAGGTTATAGGAAGGGAACTCGGGGAACTGAAACATCTAAGTACCCGAAGGAAGAGAAAACAAAAGTGATTTCCTAAGTAGCGGCGAGCGAACGGGAAATAGCCCAAACCTGAGTCTTCGGACGAAGGGGTGTGGACAGTCGATAAAGCAGAGCTGTATTCTAGCAGAATCGTTTGGGAAAGCGAGCCAGAGGGTGTGAGAGCCACGTAAGCGAAAGAAGAAGGCATGCGAGATTGATCCGGAGTACCACGGAGCACGAGAAACTTTGTGGGAAGCAGGCAGGACCATCTGCCAAGGCTAAATACTACCTAGTGACCGATAGTGAATAGTACCGTGAGGGAAAGGTGAAAAGAACCCCGAGAGGGGAGTGAAAAGAACCTGAAACCCTATGTTTACAAGCAATGGAAGTTCGTTAAAGAACGACCATGTACTTTTTGTAGAACGGGCCAACGAGTTACGTTATGCAGCAAGGTTAAGTTCTTAAGGAACGGAGCCGCAGCGAAAGCGAGTCTGAAAAGGGCGAATGAGTTGTATGGCGTAGACCCGAAACCGGGTGACCTATCCATGTGCAGGGTGAAGCGAGGGTAAAACCTCTTGGAGGCCCGAACCCATATCTGTTGAAAAAGGTTGGGATGACATGTGGATAGCGGAGAAATTCCAATCGAACCCGGAGATAGCTGGTTCTCCTCGAAATAGCTTTAGGGCTAGCCTTGAGGTAAAGAGATACGGGGGTAGAGCACTGAATGTCCTAGGGGCTTTCACCGGCTACCGAAGACTATCAAACTCCGAATACCGATATCTTATACTCAGGAGTCAGACTGTGTGTGATAAGATTCATAGTCAAAAGGGAAACAGCCCAGACCATCAGCTAAGGTCCCAAAATATAAGTTAAGTGGAAAAGGATGTGGGATTGCCCAGACAACTAGGATGTTGGCTTAGAAGCAGCCATACATTTAAAGAGTGCGTAATAGCTCACTAGTCGAGTGATCCTGCGCCGAAGATTACCGGGGCTCAAACTTATTACCGAAGCTATGGAATTAGAGTAATCTAATTGGTAGAGGAGCATTGTATACGGGGTGAAGCACGATCGTAAGGACGTGTGGACTGTATAGAAGAGAGAATGTTGGCATGAGTAACGAGAGACGGGTGAGAATCCCGTCCGCCGAAAACCTAAGGTTTCCTGAGGAAGGTTCGTCCGCTCAGGGTAAGTCAGGGCCTAAGCCGAGGACGAGAGTCGTAGGCGATGGACAACAGGTAAAGATTCCTGTACCACCGAGAACCGTTTGAGAGAGGGAATGACACAGGAGGTTATGCTGAGCGCGCGATTGGTTGAGCGCGTCCAAGCAGCGAGTCTGAGAGGTAGGCAAATCCGCCTCTTACTAAGGGTGAGCTGTGATGGGGAGTGAAAATAGTAGCGAAGCAGCAGATATCACACTGTCAAGAAAAGTTTCTATCGAGGGAGCAGGTGCCTGTACCGTAAACCGACACAGGTAGGAAAGTAGAGAATACTAAGGCGAGCGAGAAAACTATTG
Organism: uncultured candidate division WWE3 bacterium; assembly: GCA_938004185.1. GTDB lineage: Bacteria > Patescibacteriota > WWE3 > UBA101185 > UBA10185 > UBA8498. Next base: position 259 of record CALKWN010000128.1, on the reverse strand, counting down.
TTAAGGAACTCGGCAAAATGACCCCGTAACTTCGGGAGAAGGGGTGCCACTCAAGGTTCAGAGCTAAGAGTGGCCGCAGAGGATAGGCCCAAGCGACTGTTTACCAAAAACACAGGTCTCTGCTAAATCGAAAGATGATGTATAGGGGCTGACGCCTGCCCGGTGCTGGAAGGTTAAGGGGAAATGTTAGAGCAATCGAAGCATAGAACTGAAGCCCCAGTAAACGGCGGCCGTAACTATAACGGTCCTAAGGTAGCGA
>CALKWN010000127.1 GCA_938004185.1 uncultured candidate division WWE3 bacterium | reverse complement strand
CACTAGTGTCCCGTTAAAAGTTGTTGTCACTGAACAGGTTAGGAGTATCATCAATTGGGACTATTGTTGACGATCTGCTAAAGAGTTCATTTAGAGGTACTTTCTCGAAAGGAGTAATGCCGCAAATTTGAGAGAATGAGTACAATGTCTGATCTATCTTCCATCGTTTTTTTGCGATAGCAAGAATAAGGAACATGCAAAGTGCAATCCATATCTGACAGAATACAGCGTTTTGACTGGTACCATAAAATGATTTTATTCTGAGATGCTGCTTGATCCATTTAAAGAAAAGTTCAACCTGCCAACGCTCCCTGTAGAGTTCGGAGATAGTGAGCGGATCAAACTCCGTGTTGTTGGTAATGAACCTGTAAACGACACTGGTAGCATAGTCCTCATATGTTACCATTCTGATGGGTTCGGGGTAATGTTTTTTCGATTGGTAACCTGTAAGTCTGATCAATTCATCACTGACAACACCCATCTGGTTATCAATACTATTGGAGCTTTCAACAACATACCGCATGTTGTCTTTTGCCCTGGAGACAAAAAACGCTCTCTTCTTGTGGATGAGATTGAACATCCGAAAGAAATCCAGGTAGCCCAGATCAATCACATAAATAGCTGCCGGCTCTATATAGAGCTTATCGAGGATATTGACATCATGCACGGAAGCCTCGGACAAGTAGACAAAAACAGGAAGGTTGCACCTGAGGTCCAACAATGTATGCATCTTGATACCTCCCTTGTTTTCCCTAAAGGTAGCCCATGGACAAAGCTTCAGACACAGGCTTATAGTGCTGCTGTCAAAAGCATAGACAAGATTGTCAATATCAAGCCTGAAGTTATTATCTCTTTGATACATAGGGCGTGCAATATCAATAAGCACCCTGGCAAAATCTGCATATATGCGCCAATCACGAAGCTCATTGGCTTTTGCAAGGGTGTTTCTCGGAACCGCATGCTTAATGCCGCAGTGATAGAGTTTGCCGGAGACTGCTTTAAGGCAGTTTTCAATATCTCGAAGACTGTCTCTTTGGGTAAGCTGGGCAAAGCTCATTACATAGAAATGATCCCGGCAAGTAAAATGGCGGACTCGATGGTTCCCGTTATAGTGGTCTACACATTTATCAAATTCGTATTCGGGTATCATGGACATAAGCTGAGCAAAGACGGTCTTCCCTTGATTCATGGCGATAATCGTTATGATCTCGCCTTAAATGTAAATTTCAAATCGTTTAAAAATTCAATCTTTGTAATGTATTTATTACTAACTTATTATAT
>CALKWN010000126.1 GCA_938004185.1 uncultured candidate division WWE3 bacterium | reverse complement strand
TTGCCTAGTTCCTTAACGAAGGTTCTCCCGTTCACCTTGGTATTCTCTACCCGTCTACCTGTGTCGGTTTGCGGTACGGGTACTATAAGTTCATCGCTTAGAAGCTTTTCTTGGCAGCAAGGCTCAACTCACTTATGCCTTGGAGACTCGCTACAACACCTCAACTCAATCGGCGGATTTGCCTACCAATCTCATCGTCTGACGTGTCATACACCCATACAACCAATCATGGGCTGGCCTACCTCGCTGCGTCCCTCCTTCACTCCCTTACAGTAGTTCCGGAATGTTGACCGGATATCCATCGCCTACGCCTTTCGGCCTCGACTTAGGTCCCGACTAACCCGACGCGGATTGACCTGGCGTCGGAAACCTTAGACTTACGGTGAACACGGTTCTCACGTGTTTTACGCTACTCATGCCTGCATTCTCACTTCTGTACGCTCCAGCCGTCCTTCCGGTCGACCTTCCCTGCCTACAGAACGCTCCCCTACCGCTCCAGCTAATGCTGAGACCCAAAGCTTCGGTATTATGCTTAGCCCCGTTAAATTTTCCGCGCAGGATCACTTGACCAGTGAGCTATTACGCACTCTTTAAAGGGTGGCTGCTTCTAAGCCAACCTCCTGGTTGTTTTTGTAACTCCACATCGTTTCCCACTTAGTCTAAACTTGGGGACCTTAGCTGATGGTCTGGGCTGTTTCCCTTTCGACCACGAAACTCATCTCCCGTGGTCCGACTACTGCGATCTGGAACAACGGCATTCGGAGTTTGATTGGGTTTGGTAAGCTCTAAGCCCCCTAGCCCATTCAGTGCTCTACCTCCGTTGCTCAACGCGTAGCGCTAGCCCTAAAGCTATTTCGGGGAGAACCAGCTATCTCCGGGTTCGTTTGGCATATCGCCGCTAACCACACCTCATCCCCTAACTTTGCAACGTTAGTAGGTTCGGGCCTCCACGAGGGTTTATTCTCGCTTCACCCTGGACATGGTTAGATCACCCGGTTTCGGGTCTAATCCTTGCAACTACTCGCCCTATTCAGACTCGCTTTCGCTACGGCTCCGTGTGTTTCTCACTTAACCTC
>CALKWN010000125.1 GCA_938004185.1 uncultured candidate division WWE3 bacterium | reverse complement strand
GAAGCCGTGCAATTTCAACGAACAGGATGAAATTCAAAAAGATTACACTCAAATGATTTTTTCCCATTCCAATCTGGGGTGTTTAAAATTGAGCAGCAGGCCAACTCGCAGGCCTGTTATTTTCAGGTAATTAATGATCTGGGCTTTTTCGTTGTTCCCGATTTTTTCAATCGTTTTTGTCTCGACGATGATTTTATCGAATACAATCAGGTCGGGAACATATTCACCCACATTTACTGATTTATAGATAACGGGGAATCGAGGTTGTTGCGCATAGGGAATGCCTTGTTGCCGGAACTCGACAACCAGAGCGTTTTCATACGGTTTTTCCAGCAAACCATGCCCCAGCGTGTTGAGTACCTCAAACGCACACCCGATTATACGGTGCGTTTCTTCTTTAAATAAAAATCCGTATTCATCGGTGTTCATCTGTGTCCATCTGTGGTCTGGGGAAAGTTAACAGCAGATCACGGTAATATTCATATTGCTTTTGACGCAATTCAATTTCACGTGGTAAGCCTTCGCTGATGGAGTTGGTCAGGGCTTCAAATTTGTCTAATATAGCAACAATCCGTTCTTGATCGGATATATGAGGGAATGGAAAACGAACATTTTTAAATGTTGTAAGGTTGATATTGCTTTGTGCACAACCAGTGCTTTGGGATTGTAACTTCGTTTTCAAGGAAGACAAAAGATATTCAACATAGTTTACATTTGATTTTTTAGGATTTGCAACAAAACCAATAACACTGTCTGGAAAACAGGCATCGAAATCAAGAATGGTCGTTTCTGCGATATTTGCAGCTATCGTTATGCAAAGTGTTCCTTTTGACCACAACTTACTTTGCTTGAGTCCAAACTTGCTGTAGGTTTGTGTGTACTCTGTAATGATATGCGGGGCGTTTCTAATATCACCTGTTTGAATGAATGGAGTGCCCCCACCATATAACCTCGGATCGTTTCTCGGGCGGTGTCTTGATTTTCCCCGGCCAAACTCAAGAGTAACCTCCCCCAACGTTTTCCACTCCACTGCCCCTTCTTCAAAACTTAACAACTGATCGCGATAGTAGTTGTATTGTTTTTTTCGGGCAGTAAGCTCGGCAGTAAGCTCGGCAGTAAGTTCGGTGAAGGTGTCCAGAATGCGGACGATTTCTGCCTGGATTTCCAGAGATTTTTCCGGATTGTCAGGGCATGGGATGGGGATAATAACCATTTTTAATACGTTGGCATTAAATTGTGGCTGCCCTCCGCCGGATACCAGTTTCTCTGCTTGACTCCAAAAAAATTGTGATTGTGCAAAATGCCAATAATATTTGGGGTTAATCAGCAATTCTAAATTTGAGTTATCTGTGAATTATTGATGATATTCCGATA
>CALKWN010000124.1 GCA_938004185.1 uncultured candidate division WWE3 bacterium | reverse complement strand
TGTAAGCCTTCGGCCTAGCACATATTGCAGGGTCATTTAGATGCCTCTACCTTGCGGGCAAAAAAAGCATGGAAAAAGAAGCCAGGTATTTTGAGCTCATCGCCCTGCAACAGGCATCAGGGCTAAGCGTAACAGCGTTTTGCTCCAATGAAGGTATTGCTGTTTCAACGTTTTACTACTGGAACAAAAAGCGACAAACCCGACAAGCAAAGAATGATTTCATTCCGTTGCTCATCAGCAACCCACAAAAGGCATTAAGCAGCCAGAGCAATCGCAAACTAAAACATCAGGGTTTTGCATCCACACCCTCATCGCATGACATTCTTCTGGAGGTAGTTTACCCCAACGGTACCATGATCAGGGCAAGGAAAGATATAGCGCTGAATGAGTTGCGTGCGCTTGTGCAACTGTTCGACTAGGCGGCTATGTTTCATTTGCATAAAGCCCTGCGCTATTATCTGTATCCGGCACCTGTTGACATGCGCAAGAGTTTTTACACCCTGAGCGGAATAGTAACAAACACAATGAGTCGAAACGTATTGAGTGGTGAGGTGTACATTTTTGTAAACAGACACCAAACCATCATGAAGATATTGCACATGGAATATGGAGGCATGGTCATCTATCACAAAAAACTCGACAGCGGAAGGTTTAAACTGCCTTCATTTGACCAAAACACCCATTCATTAACGGTGAACTGGGAAGACCTGGTAATGATGATTCAGCAGCTTGAACCAAAGCGGAAAAAAATGAAAAAAAAGTTGCAAAACCCTTGATTTTATTGACTTTTTATGCTGTGTAACTGAAAAAGTTTTCGTACTTTTATCTCCTGAAAACAAAGGAATACAGCAGTATTTTATGCCGGAAAACGACGATTTCACAGGAGCACTTTTACAGCAGATAGATGAGCTATATCTGCAGCTTGAACGTTACCGTCAGGCTGATCAGGGTGCACTCGAAGAGGCGCAAAACAAAAACCGGCATTACGAAGCAATCGTCAAAGAAAAGGACGACAAAATCAAACAGCTCACAGATCAGCTGGCCTGGTATCGCCGCAAGTTCTGGAAACCCAACAGCGAGCGCTATATACCGCAAGATCCTAACCAACGAAAGATCGACTTTGACGGATTAGAGATCATCGAACAAGAGCAGACACTCATTCAGGAAGCACAAAAAGAGATTATCTCCTATGAGCGCAAAAAAGCTGTTAAAAAGGATAAGCCTGTTCGCTTGCCTTTGCCCGAGCATCTGAGGCGTGAACAGCGGACCATCGAACCCGAAGGAATTGATGAAAACTGGATTCGCATTGGACAAGAGGTAACGGAAACGCTTGAACTCAAGCCAGGTGAACTATTTGTTTTACAGATCGTTCGCCCCAAGTATGCCTTAAAGAAAAGCCTTCAGCTGGCCAATGAGCAGGCACAGGATGCAGAAGAAAAAAGTCCTGTTGTGATCGCTGCGCTTCCCTTGCTACCCATCGCCAGAAGCAATGCCGGTGCCAGTTTGCTGGCGTATCTGCTGATTGGTAAATACCATTATCATATTCCTTTTCACCGCCAGATCAAAATGCTGCAGCAACCAGGACTTTCATTATCCGCTTCAACGGTAAACGGGTGGTTTATTGCGAGTATTGACCTTTTAAGGGCTTTGTATTACCGATTAAGAGAAATAGTTTTATCAACGGATTACATCCAGGTTGACGAGAGCACCATACCGGTTATCAGCGACAAAAAGAAAGGAACGGCAAAAGCCTATCTCTGGGTGGTGCGTTCGGTGATGGAAAAGCTGGTCTTTTTCCATTACGACAATGGCTCAAGGGCACAAAAGGTCGTTGTCTCATTGCTACATGATTTTAAAGGAGCTGTTCAAACCGATGGCTATGAAGCTTATACCATTTATGAGCATAAAAAAGGCGTATTGCTATTGGGATGTTGGGCACATGCCCGCAGAAAATTTACGGAAGCATTAAAAGAAGATGCCAAAGGCGCGCAGTATGCTTTGGATCAGATTGGGCTGATCTATCAGGTGGAAAGTATGGCCGATGACCAGCAGCTTGATCCGGCACAGCGGGCTGAGTTACGTGCAAGGCTTGCTTATCCTGTGCTGACAGCTTTTGAAAAATGGCTTACTGCATATTTTCCCGGAACCATACCCAAGGGCAGGATGTACAGGGCTATATCTTACACTTATAACCTGTTCCATCGCTTGTCGCGGTATCACCTGGATGGTAGGTACCAGATTGATAACAACCTGGTCGAAAACACCATTCGTCCTTTGGCGATCGGCAGGAAAAACTATTTGTTCTGCGGAAACCACGATGCTGCAGAAAACGCAGCTGTGATTTATTCGCTCATTGGTTCATGCAACGCCTGTGGTGTGGATCCCCAGCAGTGGCTGCAGGATGTGCTTACCCGGCTGCCTTATTACAACAATGATTACAGCAAAGACTTGGCTGAACTGCTTCCACACAATTGGAAAGCTTCCAAAAGTTTCTAAGAAATGCTGAACTTTCTTAGAAAAAGTTAGACCAAACACCCATCATTCCAACTTTTTTCAACTTTTCTAAAAGAAACTTAGAAATTTTAGAATCTTGGGATGTAGTAGGCCGAAGGCTTAC
>CALKWN010000123.1 GCA_938004185.1 uncultured candidate division WWE3 bacterium | reverse complement strand
GCAGGCGTCACACCCTATACGTCCACTTTCGTGTTTGCAGAGTGCTGTGTTTTTAATAAACAGTCGCAGCCACCGATTCTCTGCGGCCCCGTCGCCCTTCGGATGTTCTCCTACAAGCTACAGAGGCATACCTTCTCCCGAAGTTACGGTATCAATTTGCCGAGTTCCTTCTCCTGAGTTCTCTCAAGCGCCTTAGTATCTTCTACCTGCCCACCTGTGTCGGTTTGCGGTACGGTCAATTCTAGACTGAAGCTTAGTGGCTTTTCCTGGAAGCAGGGTATCAATCACTTCGCGCTCAAAGAGCGCTCGTCGTCACGCCTCAGCTAAGCCCCCCGGATTTGCCTAAGGGGCACACCTACACGCTTAAACCACCTATTCCAACAGATGGCTGACCTAACCTTCTCCGTCCCCACATCGCATCTAGAATCGGTACAGGAATATTGACCTGTTTCCCATCGACTACGCATTTCTGCCTCGCCTTAGGGGCCGACTCACCCTACGCCGATGAACGTTGCGTAGGAAACCTTGGGCTTTCGGCGAGGGAGCTTTTCACTCCCTTTATCGCTACTCATGTCAGCATTCGCACTTCTGATATCTCCAGCATCCTTTACAAGACACCTTCACAGACCTACAGAACGCTCCCCTACCATATCTTTCGATATCCGCAGCTTCGGTGCACAGTTTGAGCCCCGTTACATCTTCCGCGCAGGACGACTCGACTAGTGAGCTATTACGCTTTCTTTAAAGGGTGGCTGCTTCTAAGCCAACCTCCTAGCTGTCTATGCCTTCCCACCTCGTTTTCCACTTAGCCATGGATTTGGGACCTTAGCTGGCGGTCTGGGTTGTTTCCCTCTTGACGATGGACGTTAGCACCCACCGTCTGTCTCCCGTGTATCACTTTCCGGTATTCGGAGTTTGCTATCGCGGGGTAGATCGCAATGACCCCCCCAACGATTACAGTGCTCTACCCCCGGAAGTGTCCGCACGAGGCACTACCTAAATAGTTTTCGGGGAGAACCAGCTATTTCCAAGTTTGTTTAGCCTTTCACCCCTATCCACAGCTCATCCCCTAATTTTTCAACATTAGTGGGTTCGGACCTCCAGTGCGTGTTACCGCACCTTCATCCTGGCCATGGATAGATCACTTGGTTTCGGGTCTACGCCCAGCAACTGAATCGCCCTTATCAGACTCGCTTTCGCTACGCCTCCCCTATCCGGTTAAGCTTGCTACTGAACGTAAGTCGCTGACCCATTATACAAAAGGTACGCAGTCACCCCACAAGGAGGCTCCCACTGTTTGTATGCATGCGGTTTCAGGATCTATTTCACTCCCCTCCCGGGGTTCTTTTCGCCTTTCCCTCACGGTACTGGTTCACTATCGGTCGATCACGAGTATTTAGCCTTGGAGGATGGTCCCCCCATCTTCAGACAGGATTTCTCGTGTCCCGCCCTACTTGTCGCACGCTCAGACCCGCCAACTACTTTTCGCATACGGGGCTATCACCCACTATGGCAAGCCTTTCCAGACTCTTCTGCTAAGTAATCGGTTTAGTCGTGCAGGCTCATCCCCGTTCGCTCGCCACTACTTGGGGAATCTCGGTTGATTTCTTTTCCTCGGGGTACTTAGATGTTTCAGTTCTCCCGGTTCGCCTCCACATCCCTATGTATTCAGGATGGGATACCCTTGCGGGTGGGTTTCCCCATTCGGACATCGGGGGATCAAAGCTCCATTGCCAGCTCCCCCCCGCTTTTCGCAGGCTTGCACGTCCTTCATCGCCTGTGATCGCCAAGGCATCCACCACATGCACTTCTTCGCTTGATCCTATAACCTTGCACTCTGGTTGCCCAGAGACAATGTCATCATTTCACTCGCGTTTGTGCGCATCACCACTGTGCTGGTTCAAAGCCAGCAGTGATGCAAATGCAATCACACAACCCATGCAGCACCTGTCTCATCAACAGATACTGCACACTTCTTCCAATTTGTTAAAGATCGAACAGCCGAGTTGGCTAATACTTCCTGGCAAAAACCAGAACACAACAAGCAACTCCGCTCGCTCTGTTCTGATCTCTGGTGGAGGCAGTCGGGATCGAACCGACGACCCCCGGCTTGCAAAGCCGGTGCTCTCCCAGCTGAGCTATGCCCCCTTGACCATGTGGTGGGTCAGGTAGGAATCGAACCTACGACCCCCGCCTTATCAAGACGGTGCTCTAACCGACTGAGCTACTGACCCCCATCTACAACTCGAGGATCAGTTCGGCAGGACAACATCAGCTCGCGATGTCGAACTCCCGACGCCTTGCCTCTCACTGTTCTTTAAAAAACAACCGATAGGTTGTGGATACGCGATCCAGAGGTTTTTCTCTAGAAAGGAGGTGATCCAGCCGCACCTTCCGATACGGCTACCTTGTTACGACTTCACCCCAGTCATGAATCTCACCGTGGTAAGCGCCCTCCTTGCGGTTAAGCTACCTACTTCTGGTAAACCCCACTCCCATGGTGTGACGGGCGGTGTGTACAAGACCCGGGAACGTATTCACCGCAGCATGCTGATCTGCGATTACTAGCGATTCCGACTTCATGGAGTCGAGTTGCAGACTCC
>CALKWN010000122.1 GCA_938004185.1 uncultured candidate division WWE3 bacterium | reverse complement strand
TGGGGCCAGCCATGCCCAAACCCGGAATGTTCCCATTATCGGCTGATGAACCGAGGTAATATTAGCGCCATTTCGACCTATATGACCCAGAGCGGAAAACGACGTATCTTTTATTGCAACAAATGTGATCACTGCTTTGCTGAGACACGTGATACCGTCTTCTTTGACCTGCGGACCCCGGAAGACAAGGTGATGATGGCCCTGAAGATGCTCTTGGTCAAAGTCGGGTTGACGGACATTGGCTTTGTCTTGGGCGTCACCGAAGAAACGGTTTTGATGTGGCTTGATCGTGCTGCGCAAAAAGCTCATGAGATTAACACGCACCTGCTCAGAGACTTGCCGGTCACCGAAGTGCAACTTGATGAAATGTGGAGCTTTATCAAGCGTAAGCATGCACAGCAGACCGAGGCGGATGGGGAAAGCAGCGACCTGAACGAGGAGGGGCGGCAGTGGGTATGGATCAGCTTTGCTCCGGAGTTTCGCCTTATTCTGGCGACGTTTGTCGGCCCGAGAACGTTTGAGAGCGCCTTGCAACTGATACTGATGACGGCTGGCGTGGTCTTTGGCGTGCCGTGTTTTTTCAGTGATGGATTCAGCTGTTATCTGTCGGCTCTGATTGAGGTCTACCATACGCTGAAAACATTTCCGCGCACAGGAAAGCAAGGCCGTCCAAAGGAACCGGTAAAGGAACCTCACCCGGATTTGGTCTATGGACAGCTGATCAAAAAGAAGCGTCAGGGGCGACTTCAAGAGTTGGTCTATCGGGTTCGCTGCGGTGCGGAGCGTCTGGCGGAACTGGGGCTGTCGATTAGTACCAGTTTGATTGAACGTCTCAATCTTACGCTTCGTCATGCCTTGGCGCCTCTGGTGAGAAAAAGCCAGTGTTTCTGTAAGGATCGGGCCCAAATGAGACGACGTGTGACCTTCTTTCAAGCCTTCTATAATTTTGCCAGGCCTCATATGAGTTTGCGCTTACCTTTGTCTGAGCAGGAAACATCCGCCTTGGGATTGATTCACCCCAAGTGGCAACATCGAACCCCTGGAATGGCTGCCGGACTGACGGATCATGTTTGGACATTTCGAGAGCTTCTGACCG
>CALKWN010000121.1 GCA_938004185.1 uncultured candidate division WWE3 bacterium | reverse complement strand
AGATGGTGATTCGTGACTGGAGTTCAGACGTGTGCTCTTCCGATCTTATGGCAAGGCATAGGAGCATTTTTAAAATCAAATCAAGATATTAAGTATCTTTTTGGTGCAGTTAGTATAAGCGATACATTCAACGATATTGCAAAGGCTATGATGATAGATTTTTACTTAAATTATTTTGGTGCAAAATCTAAAATTGTTACACATAAGTATCCTTATACACCATTAGCCCAGCATAAAGAAATATGTAAAAAAGTTTTTGTTTATAATGACTATAAAAAAGATTTACAGACTCTAAAAGAGGAATTATCTGTTTTTAATTTAACTATCCCAACCTTATATAAACAGTATAGTGAGTTATGCGAAGATGGTGGTGTAAAGTTTTATGATTTTGGTGTTGATGTTGATTTTGGAAATTGTATAGATGGGTTTATCGTTGCTGATATCACGCTTATTAAAGATAGCAAACGAAAAAGATATTTAGAGTAGAACGTTGCAATAACCATTGTGTAGATTTTACATTAATATATATTGTATGTTATAATCTTTTATGCAAAAAGAAAATATTGAAATCGTAGTCATAGAAGATGAAGCTGACTTGTTGGAGTTGCTTGAGTATCATCTCAAAAAAGAGGGGTATCAAGTTTCTGGTTTTTTATCGGCAGAACATGTAGAACAGTTTCTGGAAGAAGAAAGCCCATCTATTATGATTGTGGATAGAAACCTACCAAATATAGAAGGAAGCCAATTTGTAAAAAGATTACGACAAAAAGGCTATGATATACCGATTATATTTTTGAGTGCAAAAGATAGTGATGAGGATATAGAAGAAGGCTTTGAGATTGGAGGAGATGACTATATAACAAAACCATTCAATCCAAAAGAGTTGCTTTTGAGGATTAATGCACTGCTGAAAAGAAGTGGATTGTTGGACGCTAGAGAAAAATACAAATATAAAAGTATTACTTTAGATTGTTCGAGTAGAAGTGTTCTCGTAGACACAAAAGATGTGTCTTTGACAAATTTAGAGTTTGAAATACTTTTGTATTTTATGAAAAATATATCTAAAGTTATAGATAGAGATACACTGTATGATCTTTTTTGGAATGATAAAAAATCAGAACCAAATTATAACGCAATAAATGTAGCTATCACTAGGCTCAAAAAAAAGATAGATAATGGTTCTAGCAGAGATCGGAAGAGCGTCGTGTAGGGAAAGAGTGTAGATCTCGGTGGTCGCCGGATCATTAAAAAAAAAAAAATAATGAAAAATATTGGTAACAGACAGCAGGCTGAAGAGTAACGAGACGAACGCCTGTTAGAAGCATCGAGGCAGGGGCTATCTTTGAGCGGTTGGCACGGGGAGCTGTCGAACGGGAGGTGGGGTTGTGGTGGCGTGCGGTGTGTCGGGGTGTTGTGTTTGATTTTTTTTTTCAAGCAGAAGACGGCATACGAGATGGTGATTCGTGACTGGAGTTCAGACGTGTGCTCTTCCGATCTTACTTTT
>CALKWN010000120.1 GCA_938004185.1 uncultured candidate division WWE3 bacterium | reverse complement strand
GCGACCACCGAGACCTACACTCTTTCCCTACACGACGCTCTTCCGATCTCAGGAATATTAAACTGCTGGGCATCGACTACGCCTTACGGCCTCATCTTAGCTCCCGACTAACCCTGGGAGGACGAACCTGCCCCAGGAAACCTTGGGTTTACGGCGACCAGAATTCTCATCTGGTTTATCGCTACTCGTGTCTGCATTCTCACTGGCCAGCGCTCCACCTTCCGTTCCCGTCCGGCTTCGCAGCACTGGTCACGCTCTCCTACCACTCCGCCCCGACGAATCGGGACGAAATCCGCAGCTTCGGTATACCGCTTATCGCCAATCATTTTCGGCGCGACATCGCTCGATGAGTCAGCTATTACGCACTGTTTAAATGATGGCTGCCTCTAAGCCAACATCCTCACTGTCTTTGCAACGTCACATCCTTTCCACTGAGCGGTATTTAGGGACCTTAGCTGGCGGTCTGGGCTGTTGCCCTCTCGACGACGGAGCTTAGCCCCCGCCGTCTGAATGCTGGGATATTGGGATCCATGGAATTCGGAGTTTGATTGGTTTTGGTAACCTGGTGGGGTCCCTAAGCCATCCAGTGCTCTACCTCCATGGAGTACTTACCCAACGCTAGCCCTCAAGCTATTTCGGAGAGAACCAGCTATCACGGGGTTTGATTAGTCTTTCGCTCCTACTCTCAAGTCATCTCAGGATTTTTCAACATCCACGAGTTCGGTCCTCCACCTGGTGTTACCCAGGCTTCAACCTGCTCAAAAGTAGATCACCTCCGCTTCGGGTCTATTGCCCGCGACTGAACGCACATTTCGCACTCGGTTTCCCTTCGCCTACGCGGCTTAACCGCTTAGGCTGGCCACGGACAATAACTCGCAGACTCATTATGCAAAAGGCAGGCGGTCATCCCGCAGAACGGGACTCCCACACATTGTAGGCAAATGGTTGCAGGTCCTATTTCACTCCCCTAACAGGGGTTCTTTTCACCTTTCCCTCGCGGTACTAGTTCACTATCGGTCGCCAAGGAGTATTTAGCCTTATCCGGTGGTCCGGACAGATTCGCACAGAGTTTCA
>CALKWN010000119.1 GCA_938004185.1 uncultured candidate division WWE3 bacterium | reverse complement strand
CTGAACCCAGCTCGCGTACCGCTTTAACCGGCGAACAGCCGGACCCTTGGGACCTACTCCAGCCCCAGGATGCGATGGGCCGACATCGAGGTGCCAAACCACGCCGTCGATGTGAACTCTTGGGCGTGATCAGCCTGTTATCCCCAGAGTACCTTTTAGCCGATGAGCGATGGCCCTTCCATGCGGGACCACCGGATCACTAACGCCTACTTTCGTATCTGCTCGACTTGTCAGTCTTGCAGTCAAGCCCCCTTATGCGTTTGCACTCGACGCCTGGTTTCCAATCAGGCTGAGGGGACCTTTGCACACCTCCGTTACATTTTGGGAGGCGACCGCCCCAGTCAAACTACCCACCAGGCAGTGTTCCCCACCAGGCTTACTGGTGTGGGTTAGAACATCAATCGAATCAGGGTGGTATTTCAAGGTTGGCTCCACGAAGACTAGCGCCCTCGCTTCAACGCCTCCCACCTATCCTACACAAACCCGACCGAGGTTCACTGCCAAGTTGCAGTAAAGGTTCCGGGGTCTTTCCGTCTAGCCGCGGGAACTCGGTATCTGCACCGAGACTCCAGTTTCGCTGAGATCCTCCTCGAGACAGTGGGGAAGTCGTTACGCCATTCGTGCAGGTCGGAACTTACCCGACAAGGAATTTCGCTACCTTAGGACCGTTATAGTTACGGCCGCCGTTTACCGGGGCTTCGGTTCAAAGCTTCGCTTGCGCTGACAAATCCCCTTAACCTTCCGGCACCGGGCAGGCGTCACACCCTATACTTCCTCTTACGAGTTTGCAGAGTGCTGTGTTTTTAGTAAACAGTCGCTACCGCCATTTCTCTGCGACCCTCTTCGGCTTCGCGTGCGTATCGCTACACCTAATGAGGGCACACCTTCTCCCGAAGTTACGGTGTCATTTTGCCGAGTTCCTTAACCAGAGTTCTCTCAATCGCCTTAGTATTCTCTACCTGCCCACCTGAGTTGGTTTGCGGTACGGTCTCATGTAACCTGAAGCTTAGAGGCTTTTCTTGGAAGCATGGGATCAATCACTTTGTGAGCTTGAAGCTCTCGTCATCACGCCTTGGCGTTATACAGGAATGCGGATTTGCCTACCTTCCCCGCCTACACGCTTAAACCGGGACGTCCAACACCCGGATGACCTACCCTTCTCCGTCCCCCCATCGCAGTTACAAGAGGTACAGGAATATTAACCTGTTTCCCATCAACTACGCCTTTCGGCCTCGCC
>CALKWN010000118.1 GCA_938004185.1 uncultured candidate division WWE3 bacterium | reverse complement strand
GGGGTCTCCGCCGATTAATACGATGAAAGTCCTTCATACATCTGACTGGCACATCGGCCGTACTCTTTACGGCAGAAAACGCTATGAGGAGTTCGAGGCTTTTCTGAACTGGCTGGCCGGGACGATTCAGCAAAATGAAATTGATACACTGCTGGTGGCAGGTGATGTCTTTGACACCAGCTCTCCGAGCAATCGAGCACAGGAGCTTTATTATCGTTTCCTGTGCCGGGTGTCGACCTCTACCTGTCGGCATGTTGTAGTCGTCGCGGGCAACCACGATTCACCGTCCTTTCTCAACGCTCCAAGGGAACTGCTGAAGGCCCTCAATGTTTACGTGGTCGGAGACGCTTCTTCCAACCCGGAAGACGAGGTATTCGTGCTCCATAATGAACAGGGCGTCCCGGAATTGATCGTCTGTGCCGTTCCATACCTTCGCGACAGGAATATCCGCGTGGCGGAAGCCGGTGAGAGTATCGAGGACAAAGAGCGAAAACTGATCGACGGCATACGCACTCATTACGCCGCCGTCGCCGCCCTGGCGGAACACAAGCGCGAAGAACTCGGTGCGGATATCCCCATCGTCGCCACGGGACACCTCTTCACCGCCGGCGGACAGACCGTTGACGGTGATGGCGTGCGCGAACTCTATGTCGGTTCCATGGCTCACGTGACGGCCGGTGTTTTTCCTGCCTGCTTCAACTATCTGGCGCTTGGACACCTCCACGTTCCACAAAAGGTGAACGGCTCAGAAACTATGCGGTACAGCGGCTCTCCTCTGCCCATGGGGTTCTCAGAGGCAAAGCAGAAGAAAAGCGTTTGCCAGGTCGAATTTCATGGCAAGTCCGCGTCCGTTGAACTGATAGACGTTCCTGAATTTCAGAAACTCGAGCGCATCAAGGGAGACGTGGACGAGATATCGAACCGCATCCTCGAACTATCGGCGGAAAACTCCCAGTGGTGGCTCGAGGTAATCTACGACGGCGCCGGGGTCGTTGGCGACCTTCGCGAGCGACTGGAGGAAGCGGTTTCCGGCACCCAAATGGAGATTCTACGTACAAAGAACAACCGTATCATCGACCGCGTGCTGGGACAAGCTCATGAAGAGGAAACACTCGACGACCTTAATGTGGATGATGTGTTCGAGCGATGCCTCGCCGTTCACGACGTGCCCGAAGACCAGTGGCCGGAGCTTCTTCAAGCTTACCGTGAAACCATCTCGTCTCTACATGAAGACGACGTGCGGGCGCAATAGGGAGGCCGCCGATGAGAATACTGGAGGTACGCTTCAAGAATCTGAACTCGCTGGTCGGCGAATGGAAAATCGACCTGACACACCCGGCCTTCGCGTCTGACGGTATCTTCGCAATCACCGGCCCCACCGGCTCCGGGAAGACGACGATCCTCGATGCTATTTGCCTGGCCCTTTACGGGCGGACGCCTCGCCTGAACAGAGTCAACAAGAGTGAAAACGAAATCATGTCTCGCCAGACCGGCGAATGCTTTGCCGAGGTGACCTTCGAAACTCAGGTCGGGCGCTTCCGCTGTCACTGGAGTCAGCACCGGGCACACAAGAAGCCCGATGGGGAACTTCAGTCCGCGAAACAAGAAATCTCCAATGCCGATTCCGGCGAGATTATCGAATCTAGGATCAAAGATGTAGCCGGCAAAATCGAATCGGTTACCGGTATGGATTTCGACCGTTTCACCCGTTCCATGTTGCTCGCCCAGGGAGGTTTTTCCGCGTTCCTTCAGGCAGCGCCGGACGATCGGGCTCCGATCCTGGAGCAGATAACGGGTACAGAGATCTACAGCCAGATATCCATCCGTGTCCACGAGCGGCGGCGCGAAGAACAGGAAGCTCTGAACCTTCTCCAGGCCGAAACGGCAGGCATCGTGATTCTCGAGCCGGAGGAGGAGCAGAGAATTGGGCAGTTACTCGAGACAAAGCAGAAGGAAGAGACCGATCTTGCCGCCAGTAAAGTTGCCAGTGAAAAGGCCGTTTCCTGGATCAATACCATCGATGGGCTGAAGAAGGAAATCAGTGACCTGGCCGATGAGAGTAGCAAGCTGCAAAAGGATATCGAGGAGTTCAAGCCGGACTGTGAAAAGCTCGGTCAGGCTTTGAGCGCCGCCAAACTGGATGGTGCGTATGCAACTCTTAAAGCCACCCGCAGACAACAGACAGATGACAGAACGGCATTGGAAACTGCAAGAGAGACTCTTCCGGGACTGGAGTCCTCCGCCAAAGAGCAGGCCGCGGCGCTGCAGTCGGCCGAGCAAC
>CALKWN010000117.1 GCA_938004185.1 uncultured candidate division WWE3 bacterium | reverse complement strand
GGATCAAACAGGATTAGATACCCTGGTAGTCCACGCTGTAAACGATGATCACTCGCTGTTGGCGATATACAGTCAGTGGCTAAGCGAAAGTGATAAGTGATCCACCTGGGGAGTACGACCGCAAGGTTGAAACTCAAAGGAATTGACGGGGGCCCGCACAAGCGGAGGAGCATGTGGTTTAATTCGATGATACGCGAGGAACCTTACCAGGGCTCGAACGCAGGGGGAATATTTCTGAAAGGGAATAGCCAGCAATGGTCGCCTGCGAGGTGCTGCATGGTTGTCGTCAGCTCGTGCCGTGAGGTGTCAGGTTAAGTCCTATAACGAGCGCAACCCCTATCCTTAGTTGCCAACAGGTTAAGCTGGGAACTCTAGGGAAACTGCCTGCGCAAGCAGAGAGGAAGGTGGGGATGACGTCAAATCAGCACGGCCCTTATGTCCTGGGCTACACACGTGCTACAATGGCCGGTACAGAGGGCAGCCACCACGTGAGTGGGAGCCAATCCCAAAAACCGGTCTCAGTTCGGATCGGAGTCTGCAACCCGACTCCGTGAAGTTGGATTCGCTAGTAATCGCGCATCAGCCATGGCGCGGTGAATACGTTCCCGGGCCTTGTACACACCGCCCGTCAAGCCATGGAAGCTGGGGGTACCTGAAGTCGGTGACCGTAATAGGAGCTGCCTAGGGTAAACTTGGTAACTGGGGCTAAGTCGTAACAAGGTAGCCGTACCGGAAGGTGTGGCTGGAATACCTCCTTTCTGGAGAGATTCACCTTAATCTCCTGCTACGTTATTCTTCCTCATTTTTTTATACCAATCCTGGAAAACCGTCCTGAATTCAGGCGGCAATCCGATTCGGGGAATTAGCTCAGTTGGCTAGAGCACTAGCTTTGCAAGCTAGGGGTCAAGGGTTCGACTCCCTTATTCTCCACCCAGGGATTCGAACAGAAATGCTTCGCAACAAACCTGCCTTTCTGCCCTCCGATTTCTAATGTGCTGTTCTTTCATTTGATGACCACTTTGATATGCCCGTCAGGGGGCAATAATCCATAAGGATTCCGGTTCGACTCCGGGATATCAGCATCAAAGTTCTTTGACAATCATGGGTGATGAGAAACATAGAGAAAGAGCGAACTTGAG
>CALKWN010000115.1 GCA_938004185.1 uncultured candidate division WWE3 bacterium | reverse complement strand
AAGACTCTGCTTGACTAGCTGAGAGGAGGTGCATGGCCGTCGTCAGTTCGTACTGTGAAGCATCCTGTTAAGTCAGGCAACGAGCGAGACCCGTGCCCACTGTTGCCAGCATGTCCTTCGGGACGATGGGTACTCTGTGGGGACCGCCGATGCTAAATCGGAGGAAGGTGCGGGCTACGGTAGGTCAGTATGCCCCGAATCTCCCGGGCTACACGCGGGCTACAATGACTGGGACAATGGGCTCCTACCCCGAAAGGGGATGGTAATCTCATAAACCCAGCCGTAGTTCGGATCGAGGGCTGCAACCCGCCCTCGTGAAGCTGGAATCCGTAGTAATCGCGTTTCAACATAGCGCGGTGAATACGTCCCTGCTCCTTGCACACACCGCCCGTCAAACCACCCGAGTGAGGTATGGGTGAGGGCATGGACATTGTGCTGTGTTCGAACCTAAATTTTGCAAGGGGGGTTAAGTCGTAACAAGGTAGCCGTAGGGGAATCTGCGGCTGGATCACCTCCTAAGCGACCTGCAAACGCAGGTCAGCATTACCGACCAGAAACCGAAAGACTGTCAGATCCGAAAGCGGATAAGCTGGTGAATAGAATAGGGCTTGTAGATCAGTTGGAAGATCGCTGCCTTTGCAAGGCAGAGGCCCTGGGTTCGAATCCCAGCAAGTCCATTTAAGTGCACCAGGCGAGTAATGTTGCCTGGGAAGGATGAAGTGTTCGATACATCGAATCGATCATGATGAGATCATGTACAAGTGTGCATATCAGACGTTTACTGGAATTAGTAAGGTGGACTCTGGTGAATATACCGTCAGGTGGATGGCTCGGCTCAAGCGCTGATGAGGGACGTGCCAAGCTGCGATAAGCCTCGGGTAGGAGCATGGATCCAATGAACCGAGGATGTCCTAATGAGGCCTCTTAATGCGTTTTACGCATTGATCAGTAATGATCGGGAACGCTCCGAATTGAAGCATCTTAGTAGGAGCAGGAAAAGAAATCGAAGAGATGCCGCTAGTAACGGCGAGTGAACACGGCAAAGTTCAAACTGAATCCCACCAGAAATGAGTGGGAGATGTGGTGTTATAGGCTTTTCCTAAAGGTCCTAGTTAACTGAAATCGAACTTCTCTGGAACGTGAGACCATAGAGTGTGATAGTCACGTAGGTAAAGGTTAACGGATCTGGGTTAAGTCCTGAGTAGCGTGGGTCGGAATTCTCGCGCGAATTTGGGAGGCACCAACTTCCAAAACTAAATACGACTTGAGACCGATAGCGAAGTAGTAGGGTGACCGAAAGCTGAAAAGTACCCCAAGAAGGGAGGTAAAAAGCGCCTGAAATCTGATGGTGATAGAGCGTTATGGCGTGAAAGGATCTTTGGTATGAAGGAAGCAGTCGCGAGGCTGTTGTACGAGTATCATTGCCGACGTCATAACTTACGTTTTGAAGAACGGGCCAGGGAGTATATCCAAGTGGCGATGGCTAACCTTTTACGTGGGAAGCCGGAGCGAAAGCAACATGCGCGCAACCTTCGGGCCAGGCGCGGCGTATACAAGTGCGTGGAGTCACTGGGGTATGACCCGAAGCCGGGTGATCTAGGCGTGGGCAGGTTGAAGCGTGGCGAAAGCTACGTGGAGGACCGCAAGCGGTATTGATCTGCAAATCATTCGCGTGACCTGCGTCTCGGAGTGAAAGGCTAATCTAACCCGGCAACAGCTGGTTCCTTCCTAAACATGTCGCAGCATGACCTGACCGGAGATAGTCGGTGGAGTAGAGCACTGATTGGCGATCCCGGGGGAGAAATCCTTCGCTCACCTGTCAAACTCCAAACCCACCGTCGTCGTAGAAGGTCGGAGTCCGGGCTACTGGGGTAAGCTTGTAGTCCGTAAGGGAGACAACCCAGCCCGTGGTTAAGGTCCCAAAATGTCGACTAAGTGTTATTTAAAGGGTGTCCCAAGCCCCAGACAGCTGGAAGGTTAGCTTAGAAGCAGCTATCCTTTAAAGAGTGCGTAACAGCTCACCAGTCGAGGTTTGGGGCCCCGAAAATGGACGGGGCTCAAGTCGACTACCGATACCACGGAGCACCGCAAGGTGATCTAGTAGGAAGGCGTTGCGCTCGGGTAGAAGCAGGGCTGTAAAGTCCTGTGGACCGTGCGGAAACGAAAATCCTGGCAATAGTAACAGCAAAGTCAGGTGAGAATCCTGACCACCGAAGGGGCCAGGTTTCCTCGGCAATGTTCGTCAGCCGAGGGTTAGTCGGTCCTAAGACGTACCGTAATTCGAGTACGCCGAAAGGGAAACAGGTTAATATTCCTGTACTATCCAACAATAAACTGACGTTTTTGGGCAGGCTGAGCAGCGTCGTCGCGCTGTCTAAGCACCGAAACCCATGGAGAGCCGTAATGGCGAGAAGTGGATGAATGTGTAATGGCGTAAGTCAGTTGCACCCGGGAACCCGTGAAAAGGGAGTTGGATATCCGTACCGAGAACTGACACAGGTGCCCCTAGCTGAAAAGGCTAAGGTGTGTCGGAGTAAACTGGCTAAGGGAATTCGGCAAATTGGCTCCGTAACTTCGGGATAAGGAGTGCCTGCTGTGAAGACAGCAGGTCGCAGTGACCAGAGAGCTCTAACTGTCTAATATCAACATAGGAAATCGCAAACCTGTAAAGGCTAGTACGATTTCTGAATCCTGCCCAGTGCAGGTACCTGAAACCCCGGTTCAACGGGAAGAAGGGCCTGTAAACGGCGGGGGTAACTATGACCCTCTTAAGGTAGCGTAGTACCTTGTCGCTTAATTGGCGACTTGCATGAATGGATCAATGAGAGTTCTACTGTCCCTAGCCAGAGTCCGGTGAACTTTACATTCTAGTGCACAGTCTAGAGACCTCTAGGGGGAAGTGAAGACCCCGTAGAGCTTTACTGCAGCCTGTCGTTGGGTTGTGGTTTTGGATGTACAGTGTAGGTAGGAGACGTCGAAGCCGGTGCGCCAGCATCGGTGGAGTCGCCATTGGGACACTACCCTTCTGAAACTACGATCCTAACTCCAACGGAGGACATCGATAGGTGGGCAGTTTGCCTGGGGCGGGACGCCCTTGAAAAGATATCAAGGGCGCACAAAGGTTGACTCAAGTGGGTCGGAAACCTACTGAAGAGTGTAAGAGCATAAGTCAGCCTGACGTTATTCAGCACAGTAGTGGATGACGAGACGAAAGTCGGTTCTAGCGAACTTTTGTGATTCCCGCTTGGTGCGGGCCAAAAATGACAGAAAAGTTACCTCGGGGATAATTGAGTTGTTGCCGGCAAGAGCACATATCGACCCGGCAGCTTGCTACTTCGATGTCGGTTCTTTCCATCCTGGCCGTGCAGCAGCGGCCAAGGGTGAGGTTGTTCGCCTATTAAAGGAGATCGTGAGCTGGGTTTAGACCGTCGTGAGACAGGTCGGTTACTATCTACTAGAGGTGTGTGCAGTCTGAGGGTAAGTTGCTTTTAGTACGAGAGGAACCGAGCAACGGCGCCACTGGTCGATCGGTTGTCTGACAAGGCATTGCCGAGCAGCTACGCGCTAAGGAATAAGAGCTGAAAGCATCTAAGCTCGAAATCTAACCTAAAAAGAGACTGCTTTAAGAGTTCCGGTAGAAGACCGGTTTGATAGGGTCGGGATGTAAGCATCAAGGCAACGAGATGTTCAGTCCGCGGCTACTAACCACTCGTGCCTAGTCTGCCCTGCTAATTCCAGACGATATCTGATATGTGTACTGATAGTACGTGATCTAATGAAAGGTTTATATGTTATCTCATCATTTGAACTCCGCTGGTTGCCAAGGTGGCGGAGCGGCTACGCAATCGCCTGCAGAGCGATACCATTCCGGTTCGAATCCGGACCTTGGCTCATTCCCTTCATCAGAGTAAGAGTATAGCGGCCATAGCGGCAGGGCAACTCCTGTACCCATTCCGAACACAGCAGATAAGCCTGTCCACGTTCCGTACTGTACTTAAGTGCGCGAGCCTTTGGGAACTTCGGATCGCTGCTATGCTCACTCTATGATCTAAATACTGATTCTTACAAATACTAATTTTCTACTAGTTGATACTGTACTTTTTATCTGATCATGTTCTTCGGCAGCAGTAATGAATCTTTGTTTCTGTTTTTTATGTTGTATAACCAATAGTATAAAGACAGATACAATTCAATCATTAGTATATCCTGCTTTGTATAGGGGTGACAGAGTGAAAGAATACGATCTGATAATTGTTG
>CALKWN010000114.1 GCA_938004185.1 uncultured candidate division WWE3 bacterium | reverse complement strand
ATTTCGGGGAGTGCCAGCTATTTCCAGGTTTGATTGGCCTTTCACCCCTTACCACAACTCATCCCTGCGTTTTTCATCACACTAGAGTTCGGTCCTCCACTCAGTGTTACCTGAGCTTCAACCTGACCATGGTAAGATCACCTGGCTTCGGGTCTACGACATGCTACTATATTCGCCCTATTCAGACTCGGTTTCCCTACGGCTCCGGGACTACTATCCCTTAACCTCGCAACATACCGTAACTCGCAGGCTCATTCTACAAAAGGCACGCCATCACCCTGCTTGCGCAAGGCTCTGACCTGTTGTGGGTTTATGGTTTCAGGTTCTCTTTCACTCCCCTCGCCGGGGTTCTTTTCGCCTTTCCCTCACGGTACTTCTCCGCTATCGGTAGCTGTATCGTATTTAGCCTTGGATCGTGGTAGACCCTGCTTCCGACAAGGTTTCTCTGGCCTCGCCGTACTTAGGTTGTTACACCATGAAGTCGTCATGAGTTTCGTCTACGGGGCTCTCACCCTCTCTGGCAGGCCTTTCCATGCCTTTCCACTACCCTGACAATTTCTAACTTCACGAGCTCATTCACGTTGCTCCGTATAACACCTACTACACCCCGCGCACAACGGCGTGAACCTTACATGCGCATGGGTTTGGGCTCTTCCGCGTTCGCTCGCCACTACTTGCGGAATCTCGTTTGATTTCTTTTCCTCCGGATACTTAGATGGTTCAGTTCTCCGGGTATCGCTCTCGTATGCCTATGTATTCAGCATACAGTCCCTGATTATTCAGGTGGGTTACCCCATTCGGCTGTCCGCGGGTCACAGGATATGTGCTCCTCTCCGCGGCTTTTCGCAGCTTATCACGGCCTTCGTCGCCGTACAGCTCCGAGGCATCCACCATAAACCCTTATTCGCTTGACCATAGTATGGCCAGCTCTCCACAGTATTTATTCGTACAAATGTCTTTGCTTGTCGCACGGCACGCCCACTCGGCATGGAGCGTCCCGCGCTCACGTCCGTGATGGTTAGTCACGTGCGTGTTATTGTTTCCTACTGTTACTTTTCACATACAAAAAGCATTACTGCTTCCTATACGTGGTACTTCGCGATGTTCCTTGCCGTTTCTCGCCTTTCGCATGCCCCACGCGTGCTTTACAGCACCCGCGTTGTCCGCGTTAGGCAAGCCTTGTGCAAGGCTCATCCGTACTTTCTTCCGTCTCTTATTGTGTCAAAGATTACTCGCCTCGGGCGTTCCCGCCTTCCGCGTTCTATATACCTGTCCGCTTCGCCGCGTCCAGTGTTCAAACTATGTTTCGCGCCACCAATTTGGTCGGCGCTTGCTCGGTTCGAATCCCTCTTGGAGATAAGGGGATTCGAACCCCTGACCTACGGCTTGCAAAGCCGCCGCTCTAG
>CALKWN010000112.1 GCA_938004185.1 uncultured candidate division WWE3 bacterium | reverse complement strand
TGGAAGGGCCGTGGCTTACCGGATAAAAGCTACCCCGGGGATAACAGGCTGGTGAGGTCCAAGAGTTCACATCGACGACCTCGCTCGGCACCTCGATGTCGGCTCATCACATCCTGGGGCTGGACAAGGTCCCAAGGGTCGGGCTGTTCGCCCGTTAAAGTGGTACGCGAGCTGGGTTCAGACCGTCGTGAGACAGGTCGGTCTCTATCCGCTGTGGGCGTAAGGGATTTGAGAGGAGCTGCCCCTAGTACGAGAGGACCGGGGTGGACAGACCTCTGGTGTGTCAGTTGTCGTGCCAACGGCATTGCTGAGTAGCTAACGTCTGGCAGGGATAACCGCTGAAAGCATCTAAGCGGGAAGCTCGCCTCAAGATAAGACCCCTGTCCTGAAAAGGAGTAAGATCGCAGGGAGACTACCTGCTTGATAGGCGACATGTGGAAGTGCAGCAATGCATTAAGCTAAGTCGTACTAATGATCGAGGGCTTCAGGTAATGCGGAGAACTGGTTCTTTTTTCTAAAGGACTACACATACTATTTGAAAAGAAAAGTTTCTTGGTGATAGGAGCGACAGTGGTACACCCGGTTACATCTCGAACCCGGAAGTTAAGGCTGTTAGCGCCGATGGTACTTGGGGGGCGACCCCCCGGGAGAGTAGGTCATTGCCAAGAAACTTTTTTTGTTTTAAATTACTTACAAATGGTAATCCATTACCAGATTTCTTAGATCCAATTCCTAAAACGGAATTAAACAGGAAAATTTGTGACAGTAACCACAAAAAAAGCTTTGTTTGACAGTTTTGGATGATTCTTGGTATAATTTACCTACGAATGTTGACGTTTAACATTTATAGATTTCATTGGTCAAAACGGCTCGGCATAGTACGTTTCGCCGGGCTTTTTGTTGGAAATAACTCGTTAGTCGGGAGGAGGTGATAATATTGGCTTATGTGACATTACGTCCAAATGAATCGCAGGATGGTTTGTTGAAACGATTCCGAAAAAAGGTCGTAAAAAGATCGGAAGAGCGTCGTGTAGGGAAAGAGTGTAGATCTCGGTG
>CALKWN010000111.1 GCA_938004185.1 uncultured candidate division WWE3 bacterium | reverse complement strand
GTGTCCTTTCGGCGCACCTGCAAAATCTGAAATTTTGAAGGCGACCCGCGACCATGGGGCCGGGGATCAGATGGGTTGGGGGGCCACCTGTTTGGCGAGCGTGTCCCGGTAGTTCCAGGGCATCCAATCGGTCGGATGCGCGGCGAGTTCATCCGCATGTTTGTTCAGTTCCGTCAGGTACTCAAAGGGATTGACGCCGTTCAGTTCGCACGTGTGAATCAAGCTCATGAACAGGTCCCCCACATGAGCCCCGTGTTCGGTCTTGTAGAAGTAGGCATTCTTGCGGTGCAAGATCGCTTTCTTGAGGGCCTGTTCACAGAGGTTGTTGTCTAAGGGGGCCCCGGGATGGCGGAGGAAAAGAGTCAGCTTGTCCCAGTGCTTACGCATATAGCCGATCGCCTCACCCAGGCCACTGTTGGGCTCGACTCTTCTTTCCTCAATCTGGGCCGCCAACCACGCCTTGAGGTCGTCCATCTTGGGACCGCTTTGGGCTTTGTGGAAGGCCAGCCGCTGTTCGGGTGACATGTCCTGGTCCTTCGCCACGGCATCGTTCGTATAAACAACCTTGAGGATCTTGAGGACGTAGAGACACTCATCCGGAAAGTTCACCGCCACATCGACAAACTGCCGCCGTCCGTGGGTTAGGCAGTTGGCCACGATCGTCTGAAGCTCTTTGGGCATGTTACGCGACAAGGCATCGCACATCTGGATGGGGCGGTCCAGTTCGCAGACGCGTTGCTTCAGGAGGGCCGCCAGGTTTTCCCCGGCGTGCCGATGCCCCGTGACGAACAACGCGATCCGGCGACCATCGACCACCGAGATAATACCGGAAGTGAACACACCCTTGCGGTCAGGGGCCGATGACGTATCCGGCTTGATCGGCTTGGCGTCCGGATCGCAGAGCGTCATGACTTTCATGCCCGTATCGTCATTATAGAGGATCTGGCCCTGCGCGGCCTGGCGCGTCATCTCCTCCAGGGCCGGTCCGATCCGGCCGGCGCTGTGGTCTACAATCTCCCATTGCGTCGCCGCCGGTAGCGGGATGCCCAGGCTGCCCTGGAGCCGTTCGAGGCGATTGAACGGAAGCCCACTGCCATACTTCAGCAGTGCGATCATGCTCGCCGACTCGGCGTCATACTTGTCCGCTCCCACACCCGGCGGAGCTTCGGCCGTGAAGATCTCGCCGCACAAGTGGCACCGCAACTTCTGTAACTCGTAGACGGTGGCTCCCAAAGGAGCCTGGCCGCGGATTCGCACGAGACGGCCCGGTTCGACACTCTCATAGACCGTGCCCTTCTGACAGCGCGGGCAGGCATCGCCGGGCTTGAGCGAGGCGTGCAGCACACAGACCTTCTCGGCGCCGACATAGGATTCAGCGCCGTTGCGGCCGTGGCCCTGGGGCTTCGGGTGGGTCTCTGGCTCCTGGCCCTGCGCCGCAGCGTCCGCCGGCTTGTCTTCTTTGCCGGCCTCGTCCAGAATCTTCTTCATCACCTTTTTCGTTGTCTCCGTCGTGGCCCCGAACAGCAGTTGCTTGAGCCGTTGGATCGACACCCGTTTCTTCTCCAGCTCCTGAGTCAGGAATACCAGCGTCTCGATCACGGCGTGCAGCTTGGCGTATTCCTCTTCGCTCATCGGGGTCGTCTTCGCGCGTTCCAGGATCGCCTCCAACTCGCTTTGATCCAGATCGATCCGCTCGGCCGGGCCGTCGGCCTCGGGCTGGGCCGGCAAGGGATGCAGCCGCTGGCAGGCTTTCTTGATCTTCCGAAGATTGCCCATCGTTCACCCCACACGGTGTTGGAACCACCGAAAAACGCGACAGGCATATTATCGGACATATGCAGACTTGGGCTTCAATCATTTCGGAGGGAGCGGACCGATCCGCTCGGCCGGCTCAGCGTCCACCCGACGCCACGCCGGAGCACCCTCGGCCATGGTCGGATCGCCGGCGGAGAGCAGCACCGCCAGCTGATGGGCTTGGAGACGCTCGGTGACCTCAGAGCGGCTCTGGGACCACCATGGGAATCGCCCCTTCGACAGTCGCTTTTGGCACAGCCAGAATCCCTGCCCATCATAGACCAGGATCTTGATCGCCTGACGGCGGCGGTTGCAAAAGACGAAGACGTAGCCGCTAAAGGGATCGCTCCGCAACGTTCCGCGACACAGGGCCGCCAGACCGTCGATCCCCTTACGAAAGTCCGCTGGTTCGACCGCCACCAGGATCCGCATCTGAGGCGTCACCTGGATCATGTGCGGCCGTTCCGAAACGCTGAGGCGAACGAGGCCAGGTCTGCCATACCGATGCCCTTGATATGCATCCGCACCGTTGTGCCGCTTCCATCGTCCACCTCGATCGTACAGGCGAGGGAGGACGCGGCGATCGGGCTGGGAAGAAACTCCACGAACTCACAGGGAGTCTCTTGGGCTTTTGATACGCCGACGACCGGTGCCTCGATTCGCCTCTTGAGTGAGTAGTACTTGAGGCCCAATGCGCTGGCGGTCCTGTTCAGCCCGTGTTGGCGGCCGAGGGTCACGGCTTTCCGCCAGAGCTCCTCGGGCAGCCGGGTATGGGGGCGGTGTTGACGCCGCCAACGATCAAACTGGCGACGTGCGGTACGCAAGGCCATCGGAAGGTTTGTTGCTTCGCTCGTGCGCATCGATTGTTCTCCCGCAAATCGGTTTTGCCGGCCCGCCCGACGCCCCGTTCCATGAGTCGTCGATCAAGCGAAATCCACCGGCTGCAATCGAAGATACTGATCCGCACGGACTATTTCATGCAGCCCTGCCGAAAGGACAC
>CALKWN010000110.1 GCA_938004185.1 uncultured candidate division WWE3 bacterium | reverse complement strand
ATCAATTTTTTTTTCAAAAAACATTTGGAGGATAATAAAAAGGTATTACTTTTGCACTCCCAATCGCGGTGAACGAGGATAAAGCGAGGTAGTAGCGAGAAGGGCCAGGTGACTGGAAAGAAATAAGTTCTTTGAAGAGATGAAGCCAAAAAAGAAGAGACCTGAGTGATACGGTAGTTGAGCTCAGAGTTAAAAGAGAAAGAGTAAATCTTGCAGACATAATTCAAACGATTTTATATACAATGGAGAGTTTGATCCTGGCTCAGGATGAACGCTAGCGGCAGGCTTAATACATGCAAGTCGAACGGGAGAGAGATAGCAATATTTTTCGAGAGTGGCGCACGGGTGCGTAACGCGTATGCAACCTACCTTTAACAGGGGGATAGCCCGGAGAAATTCGGATTAATACCCCATAGTATTATTTACGGGCATCTGTAGATGATTAAAGTTACGGCGGTTAAAGATGGGCATGCGTGCCATTAGCTAGTTGGTGAGGTAACGGCTCACCAAGGCGACGATGGCTAGGGGTCCTGAGAGGGTTATCCCCCACACTGGTACTGAGACACGGACCAGACTCCTACGGGAGGCAGCAGTAAGGAATATTGGTCAATGGGCGCAAGCCTGAACCAGCCATCCCGCGTGCAGGAAGACGGCCCTATGGGTTGTAAACTGCTTTTGTCAGGGAATAAACATTCGTACGTGTACGGATTTGAAGGTACCTGAAGAATAAGCATCGGCTAACTCCGTGCCAGCAGCCGCGGTAATACGGAGGATGCAAGCGTTATCCGGATTCATTGGGTTTAAAGGGTGCGCAGGCGGGCATATAAGTCAGAGGTGAAATGCTACGGCTCAACCGTGGAACTGCCTTTGATACTGTATGTCTTGAGTTTAATTGAAGTGGGCGGAATGTAGCATGTAGCGGTGAAATGCATAGAGATGCTACAGAACACCGATAGCGAAGGCAGCTCACTAAGTTACAACTGACGCTCATGCACGAAAGCGTGGGGATCAAACAGGATTAGATACCCTGGTAGTCCACGCTGTAAACGATGATCACTCGTTGTTGGCGATACACAGTCAGCGGCTAAGCGAAAGTGATAAGTGATCCACCTGGGGAGTACGATCGCAAGGTTGAAACTCAAAGGAATTGACGGGGGCCCGCACAAGCGGTGGAGCATGTGGTTTAATTCGATGATACGCGAGGAACCTTACCTGGGCTCAAACGTAGTATGACGTATGGTGAAAGCTATATTTCTTCGGACATATTACGAGGTGCTGCATGGTTGTCGTCAGCTCGTGCCGTGAGGTGTCGGGTTAAGTCCCATAACGAGCGCAACCCCTATTCTTAGTTGCCATCAGGTCAAGCTGGGGACTCTAAGAAAACTGCCTACGCAAGTAGAGAGGAAGGTGGGGATGACGTCAAATCAGCACGGCCCTTACGTCCAGGGCTACACACGTGCTACAATGGCCGGTACAGAGGGCAGCCACCCCGCGAGGGGGCGCGAATCCCGAAAGCTGGTCTCAGTTCGGATCGGAGTCTGCAACTCGACTCCGTGAAGCTGGATTCGCTAGTAATCGCGCATCAGCCATGGCGCGGTGAATACGTTCCCGGGCCTTGTACACACCGCCCGTCAAGCCATGGAAGCTGGGGGTACCTGAAGTCGGTGACCGTAATAGGAGCTGCCTAGGGTAAACTTGGTAACTGGGGCTAAGTCGTAACAAGGTAGCCGTACCGGAAGGTGTGGCTGGAATACCTCCTTTCTGGAGAGGTTTACACTATAAAAGCTCATTTAATGAACAGATCGATGAAAGATCATTACAGGTCTTTTTCTTGGCTTTATTTAGGAGAAACACATAACCCAAACAGAGGCGCTGACAGAGAGATCAGGCCTGGGCAAAGTGATTTGAGCCGTGAGGTTTGAATCAGAACAAGATAATGCAGTCCCGTAGCTCAGTTGGTTAGAGCACTACACTGATAATGTAGGGGTCGGCAGTTCGAGTCTGCCCGGGACTACATCACAGCCCCTGGGAAACGCGAAGCATTGTGGACAAATACTTGCCAGAGGCGATGGACAAGGAGGGTTCTTGACGAAAGGGCCATCATGGTTCTGATAGCAAAATTGAGTATATGTTTGCAATAAAATTACCAGGGGGTTGTACAGTGTTGTAAAAAAGTTTGGGGAATTAGCTCAGTTGGCTAGAGCGCTAGATTTGCATTCTAGAGGTCAAGGGTTCGACTCCCTTATTCTCCACGAGCGCTACAAAACGAGTAGCGAAAGTTCTTTGACATCATGATAAGGAGACACAAACGAGTTTAGCAAGTGTAGTCGGGAGATAACACTTGTCGAGCATCAAGATAGACGTTATTTATGGAAGAAAGTAAATAAGGGCGTATGGGGGATGCCTAGGCTCTCAGAGGCGAAGAAGGACGTGATAAGCTGCGAAAAGCTTCGGGTAGCTGCAAATAAGCGATAATCCGGAGATATCCGAATGGGGCAACCCGCCCGGTTGAAGGCCGGGAATCCCGATTAATCGGGAGGCGAACCCGCTGAACTGAAACATCTAAGTAAGCGGAGGAAGAGAAAACAAAAGTGATTTCCCAAGTAGTGGCGAGCGAACGGGAAACAGCCCAAACCCAACATGTTACGGCATTTTGGGGGTTGTAGGACTGCGACATTGCACATAATTAGTATAACAGAGCACAGCTGGAAAGCTGGACCATAGAAGGTGATAGTCCTGTAGGTAAAATATTAGTTATAGCATAGCAGTATCCTGAGTAAGGCGGGACCGGAGGAATCCTGTCTGAATCTGGCGGCACCATCCGCTAAGGCTAAATACTACTGAGAGACCGATAGTGAACCAGTACCGTGAGGGAAAGGTGAAAAGAACCGCGAACAGCGGAGTGAAATAGACCCTGAAACCATACGCTTACAAGCGGTCGGAGCGGAATTTATTCCGTGACGGCGTGCCTTTTGCATAATGAGCCTACGAGTTACTCCTCACTGGCGAGGTTAATCCTGTAGACAGGAGCAGCCGAAGCGAAAGCGAGTCTGAATAGGGCGCTATAGTCAGTGGGGGTAGACGCGAAACTTTGTGATCTACCCATGGCCAGGTTGAAGTGTGGGTAACACCACATGGAGGACCGAACCGGTTGTCGTTGAAAAGACTTCGGATGAGCTGTGGGTAGGGGTGAAAGGCTAATCAAACTGAGAGATAGCTCGTACTCCCCGAAATGCCTTTAGGGGCAGCCTCATATATAGTGTCATAGAGGTAGAGCTACTGATTGGGCTAGGGGGCTTCACCGCCTACCAAACCCTGACAAACTCCGAATGCTATGACATGATTAATGGGAGTGAGGGCGTGGGTGCTAAGGTCCACGCCCGAGAGGGAAAGAACCCAGATCATCAGCTAAGGTCCCCAAATATATGCTAAGTTGAACAAACGCGGTCTGATTGCATAGACAGCTAGGATGTTGGCTTGGAAGCAGCCATTCATTTAAAGAGTGCG
>CALKWN010000109.1 GCA_938004185.1 uncultured candidate division WWE3 bacterium | reverse complement strand
CCCAAGATTTCGGAGTAGTTAAAGACTGCTAAGACTTATAAAATAAGAGTTATAGAAAAGAGGTTGCTGTTAAGAAAAAAAGATTGCAGGGTAAGCCATAAAGTGGTAAAAATACCTTCTAAAGCATCTTTCTGATGTAAGAAAGAAAAACTTTAGGAGGCTAAATATGGAAGAAATCATAATACAAAATATAGGCCGTGTCTATACATTTTTACCTTTTCTGAAAAGCTTGAAAATAGGAGAAACCATAGGAGAATACGTCCAGGATCAAGGAGATATAGAGATCGGGAGAGTTGCAGAAATATTAATTCTAAATAGAGCATGTGGTTTTAATACTCCATTATATAGAATTAGCGAATGGGCAGAAAACCATGGTATTGAGAAAATCTATGGTTGTCCAAGCAAAAAATTAAATGATGACAGAATAGGAGCAGTACTGGATAAGTTGTATGACAAAATGTCAGATTTGGATGTAGCAATTAGCCTAAAGATGGTAAAAATTTATGATCTTGATATATCAAGAATCCATTTTGATCCAAGTTCATTTCCTATAACAGGAGAGGTATTACCAAGAGCAGGCGAAGAAGCACCAAAAGCAAAGTATGGAAGGAGTCCAGAAGGACATTGTAGAAAACAAATGCACTTCGCAATGGCAGTATCAGGAGAAGGATCGATTCCTTTGATAGGAAATGTATATGATGGTAATACAAATGATCCACAAATGCATCCAGAAGAATTTAAAAGGCTACAAAAGATAGCAAAACCAAGTGATTTTTTATTAGTAAACGATAGCAAATTCGATTGCAACAACAATTTAAAAGATGTACTAGAGCATCATGGAAAATTTTTATGTCCAGGAATTATGTCAGTTAGACAGCAGGATATTTTTTTGAATCTTCTAAAAAAGGGTACTCTGCAGTGGGTAGAGCTAGAATATGCATCCAAAAAGGATTTGAAGAAACCAAAATCTAAAAGGCAACATTATAAGGCATTTGAGAGTGCAGATTCCATTAACTGTAAAATAGATGGGCAATCACAGAAATGTGAATATCGCTTAATTTATGTCCATTCTTCTCAAAATGCCCGTCAGGAAAAAAAGACTCGAAATAAGTATATTGGCAAAATTAGCTATGAATTAGAACAAATCAAAAACAGATTAAACAAGGATAAATATCGTCAAAAAAATTATATTGAACAAAAAATTCATGATGCTTTAAGAATCTATCCTTCTGTTGGAAAAATGTTTAAAACTAATCTTTCAAAAAGGAATAAAAAATTTATTTTTGAATACGAATTAGATTTTAAAGAAGTTGAAAGAAGTGAAAAATTTGATGGTGTCTATCTTCTTAAAACTAATCTTGACAAAAAAGAATACCCTATAGAAAAAGTTTTACCAACCTATAAGAAACAGTCTCGGATCGAAGATCGTATTAAAGCTATTAAAGGGCCACTTGGCTTATCTCCTATGTTTCTTAAGTTGCCAAAACATATTGCAGCTTTATTTTTTATTATTCTCCAGGCATTAAAACTTTATTGCCTTTTGGAGTATGAAACTCGCAAAGAGTTACAAAAAAATGGTGATCCTATTCCTATTCTTCCAGAAGGACGTAAAACTCTTTGCCCGACTGGTGAAACTATTTTACGAGCTTTTGATTATGGCATTAACATTATAAAATTTTCAAAGAACAATTGTGTTACAACAATCCTTACCAAACTTAACGATATTCAAAAAAAGATATTTCAACTTTTATCTATTCCTCTTATGGATTTGCGTTCTCTTTCTCGTAAGTTTGGTAAAATGTCTCCTGGATATATTTCTTCCAAGGGTGTTGTTAACTCTTCTTTTCAACAGCAACCTGTTTTCTCTTAGGCTTATTTCTAGGCTTTTATCGTTTAATTTTTACTCCGAAATCTTGG
>CALKWN010000108.1 GCA_938004185.1 uncultured candidate division WWE3 bacterium | reverse complement strand
GACGTCAAGTCAGCATGGCCTTTATATCCTGGGCTACACACACGCTACAATGGCCGGTACAATAGGTTGCTAAATCGCGAGATGGAGCCAATCCCCAAAACCGGCCTCAGTTCAGATTGTAGGCTGCAACTCGCCTGCATGAAGATGGAGTTGCTAGTAACCGCAGGTCAGCTATACTGCGGTGAATACGTTCCCGGGGCTTGTACACACCGCCCGTCACGTCATGGGAGCTGGTAACACCTGAAGCCGGTAGCCTAACCGCAAGGAGGGCGCCGTCGAGGGTGGGGCTGGTGACTGGGACGAAGTCGTAACAAGGTAGGTGTACCGGAAGGTGCGCCTGGATCACCTCCTTTCTAGGTATCCGAACAACCGTCTGCGGACGGAAGTTCAACCGCAACACAAAGTCCTCGACGGTGTCGAGGCAAGCGGCGAAAGCCACTTCCTATCACTCCTCAGTTGGTAAGGTGTGGGGCCTTTAGCTCAGCTGGTTAGAGCGCGCCTCTGATAAGGGCGAGGTCTCAGGTTCGAGCCCTGAAAGGCCCACCTACATCAATAAATCTCGGGGATGTAGCTTAGTTGGGAGAGCGCCGCCTTTGCACGGCGGAGGTCAGGGGTTCGAATCCCCTCATCTCCACTAACGACTGAGTTGGTTGGCAGGACAAGTACGGAACATTGAAAAAACAAGATTGAACAGTGCGGTCTGCTCCGCACGGAAGCAAAAACGTGAGCAGCAGATCGGGCTGGTCAATAAAGCCCCCTTCGCAAGAAGGCAGAACCTTAAAAATCGAATAGCATGTAGGCCATAATCGTAAAGCCAAAAGCAATATGATTAATAATTATGTAATAAGACATAGAAGATGAAAGAATGCGAGAGAAAGAATGTCGAATTCTCCGCATCACGTGAGAAGCTACTAAGAGTTTACGGTGAATGCCTTGGCGCCAAGTGCCGATGAAGGACGTGGGTCACTGCGATAAGCCTCGGGGAGCTGTGAACAAGCACCGATCCGGGGATGTCCGAATGGGGAAACCCGTCATCGCGAACCGATGACATCACATATTGAACACATAGATATGTGAGGGGCACCTGGGGAACTGAAACATCTAAGTACCCAGAGGAAAAGAAATGATTCCCAAAGTAGTGGCGAGCGAAATGGGAGAAGCCCAAACCACCTCAGCTTGCTGGGGCGGGGTTGTAGGGCCTGACACATGAGAGTTACAAAGTGAGCGGTTAGCAGAATGGTGTGGGACAGCCAACCAAAGATGGTAACAGTCCAGTATGCGAAAACCGTCCACCTCTCGTCGGGTTCCTGAGTACTGCCGGGCACGCTAATCCGGCAGGAAGCTGGGGGGTCCACCCTCCAAGGCTAAATACACTTGGCGACCGATAGTGAACAAGTAC
>CALKWN010000107.1 GCA_938004185.1 uncultured candidate division WWE3 bacterium | reverse complement strand
TTAGCGACCCACGCTCCTTTTGGAGCGATTTTTCATAGAGTAACTTGTGTCAATGCATCTGATTGTCTATTTTATATTTCGGCAGCCGGGATGAAGAGGCCGAATCGCCATTGGTGCTTTATGCCCGTCCGTTAGCGTGGTTCGGGAACTGGCGTTTATTTCACTGGTGAAGCAGTTTCTGCTATCCCGTTCAGAAGAGAGCCGAATCCGACAGTTCCCCTTTCCGGTCATGCCTATTTCTATTCGGAGGCATGCAATATGAAGAAAAAAACATCCAGAAGTAAAGGCACAAAGTTTCCCAAGCATCTGCAGCATCTAAATCAACATGCCGCCGGTATAGATATCGGTTCCAGAAGCCACTTTGTTGCCATACCGGAAGGTCTGGCAGAACAATCAGTGAGAGAGTTCTCCACCTTCACCGACTCACTTCAGGAGCTTGCCGACTGGCTAGTCTCATTTGATATCACCACTGTTGCCATGGAATCAACTGGCATCTACTGGATTCCTGTTTTTGAAATCCTTGAGAACCGGGGTTTTGAGGTTCGGCTTGTCAACGCACACCATGTAAAGAATGTTCCTGGCAGAAAGAGTGATGTCCTTGATTGCCAATGGCTCCAGCAGCTTCATACATATGGTCTTTTAAGGGGAGCATTCCGACCCAAGAGTCAGGTATGTGCCCTTCGAGCATATGTCAGGCAACGTTCAACCCTTGTGAAAAATGCCTCTTCCCATATCCAGCATATGCAGAAAGCCCTTTCACAGATGAATCTGCTTTTGCACAATGTTGTTGCTGATATAACCGGAGTTACCGGTATGTCAATAATCAAGGCTATCCTTGCAGGTGAGCGTAACCCTCACAAGCTGGCCGCCTTGCGTGACAAACGCTGCAGGAATGATGTTGAGACCATTGCCCGCTCCCTTAATGGAAACTATCTCCCTGAACACCTTTTCAGTCTGAAGCAGGCTGTGGAACTCTACGAGTTTTACCAGAAACAGATCGCAGACTGTGAACAGCAGATACTGGAACAGCTCAAAACTTTTGATGAAAAGAACAATGATTCAGACGGAAAACCACCAAAGAGCATAGAGGAGGCGCTACAGAAGATGTCAGGCGTGGATCTCTCCGCTATTGATGGAATAAGCACCACCACAGCGCTCAAGGTGATAGCCGAGATAGGCATTGATATGAGTCGCTGGAAGACGCCCAAACATTTTGCCTCCTGGTTGGGACTCTGCCCTGGTTCAAAAATCAGCGGCGGGAAAGTATTGAGCAGCGCCACTAAAGCAGTTGCCAATCGAGCGGCCACAGCGCTGAGAATGGCCGCCATGACATTATACAAATCCAGAAGCGCCCTCGGAGCATACTTCAGAAGAATGAAGTCACGACTCGGAGCAGCAAAAGCGATCACAGCAACAGCACATAAAATGGCACGACTGATTTACAGCATGCTCAAGAACGGCAGCAGCTATGTTGATGCCGGACAGCAGTATTATGAAGAACGATATCGGTCGAAATTGATACAAAACCTCAAACGTAAGGCAAAAGAATTCGGCTTGGAACTGGTGGAAAAAACAGCAACAACCTGAATTTTACGATCCAATAAAATCAATGGGTTGCTTAAAGTTACTCAGAAG
>CALKWN010000106.1 GCA_938004185.1 uncultured candidate division WWE3 bacterium | reverse complement strand
ATAGTTACGGCCGCCGTTTACTGGGGCTTCGGTTCAAAGCTTCGCTTGCGCTAACCTCTTCCCTTAACCTTCCAGCACTGGGCAGGCGTCAGACCCTATACGTCTTCTTATCGAATTCGCAGAGCCCTGTGTTTTTGGTAAACAGTCGCCGCTGCCTTGTCACTGCGACTCCAGTCAGCTCTTAACCAACCAGAGTACCCCTTCTCCCTAAGTTACGGGGCTAATTTGCCTAGTTCCTTAACAGGAGTTATCCCGCTCCCCTTAGCCTTCTCAGCTTGCCTACCTGTGTCGGTTTTCAGAACGATTGGCTTAGCACTCAACGCTTTGCGATGCTTTTCTCGACAGTGTGAACTCAACATTGTTGCTCCCGAAGGAACTCCCATTCGTCCCTCATCCTCCCGCGGTGGATTTCCCTGCCGCGATCTCCGGACTTGAAACTTAGACGCACTATGCAACTAGTACGCAACGCCTATCCTCCTGTGTCACACCCCAAAACTCGTACTACGCCAGTACCGGAATATTAACCGGTTTCCCATCGGTTACCCCTTTCGGGTTCCCCTTAGGGTCTCGACTAACCCTGGGCGGACGAACCTTCCCCAGGTACCCTTAGGCTTTCGGGGGGAGAGATTCTCACTCTCCTCTCGTTTACTCATGCCTGCATTCTCTCTTGTGTCTCGTCCAGCAGCCCTCACGGGTCTACCTTCTCCCTACAACACAATGCTCCTCTACCAACAGTTTCCTGTTCCACAGCTTCGGAGGATAGCTTTAGCCCCCTTACATCTTCGGCGCGGTGAGTCTCGACTAGTGAGCTGTTACGCACTCTTTTAATGATGGCTGCTTCTAAGCCAACATCCTAGCTGTCTTTGACTCTCCACTTCCTTTAACACTTAGCTATCTCTCTGGGCCCTTAGCTGGTGGTCTGGGCTGTTTCCCTCTCGACTACGGACCTTATCGCTCGCAGTCTGTCTCCTGCACTTTGAGTAGAGGTATTCGAAGTTTGACTGGGGTTGGAGGTCGCCCCCCTAGCCCAATCAGTGCTCTACCCCCTCCACTAACCATGCAAGGCCGTGCTTAAACACGTTTCGAGGAGTACCAGATATCACCGGGTTCGGTTAGCTTTTCACTCCTATCCACAGGTCATCCAATAGCTTTTTACTGCTAACTGGTTCGGTCCTCCAGTGGGTGTTACCCCACCTTCAACCTGCCCATGGATAGCTCACCCGGTTTCGGGTCTATCGCAACTGACTCGCGCCCTATTAAGACTCGGTTTCCCTTCGGCTCCTCCTATCTCGGATTAACCTCGCCAGTTACGGTAACTCGCAGGCTCATTAATCAAAAGGCACGCGGTCGCACTTTCGTGCTCCCACTTATTGTAGACTCACGGTTTCAGGTACTCTTTCACTCCCCTCCCGGGGTGCTTTTCACCTTTCCCTCACGGTACTGTTTCACTATCGGTCAGCGGGTAGTATTTAGCCTTAGAGAGTGGTCTCCCCTGATTCACG
Source organism: uncultured candidate division WWE3 bacterium (assembly GCA_938004185.1). Taxonomy (GTDB): domain Bacteria; phylum Patescibacteriota; class WWE3; order UBA101185; family UBA10185; genus UBA8498. The sequence goes on along the minus strand of CALKWN010000106.1, from coordinate 429 downwards.
CGGGATTCCTCGTGCCCCGCGCTACTCGGGATATTTACAAGACTAGCTATTGGCTTTCACCTACGGGACTTTCACCCTCTCCGGTTTACCTTCCCAGGTAATTCGATTAGCCCTTCGCTTCATCCGGCCCTGTACGGTCAGGCCCGTATATATCCCTCTACCCCCACATAGCAACGCCCGTACGCTTACACTATATGGGTTTAGGCTCTTCCCTTTTCGCTCGCCGCTACTGGGGGAATCTCTTCGATTTCTTTTCCTCTTGCTACTAAGATGTTTCAGTTCGCAAGGTTCGCTTCCTTTTCAGGATACCAGATATCTCTATCCGGTGGGTTTCCCCATTCGGGCATCCGCGCTTCTATGGTCGCTTGCACCTCCACGCGGCTTTTCGCAGCTGGCCACGCCCTTCTTCGCCTCCCGCTACCTAGGCAT
>CALKWN010000105.1 GCA_938004185.1 uncultured candidate division WWE3 bacterium | reverse complement strand
GAGTAAAAACTGAAGTTAAATTAAAAATAGAGAGGTTTTTAGACGGACTGCCGTTGGCATCAATTAAAATATGAACGTGGAAGAATATAAGTTAACAAGCCTTTGGCAGAACACCTTAGGATTAAACGGAGATGAATCTAATTCTGAAAAAATTGAAGAACTTAGAAGTGCGTTCATTTCTTTCAGAAAGAATACTTCTGTTCTAGTTTCGAGAATTTCTTCAATTCTTCCAGATTTAACCCAACATGAAATTTCTCATTTAGACTCTCTATGGGATACAGCTTCTTTAATTGTAGGCGAAAACTATAAACTAAATCCTTTAGAAGGGTTCGTATTAGGTGGTGCAATTTTAATTCATGACTCAGCTCTTTGCTTCGAAGCATATGAAAATGGACAGGAAGGAATAAGGCAAACTCATCAATGGAAAGACGCTTTTGCTGAATTACAATTAGACTCGAATACTCAAAATGCTGATGAATTAAAAAGACATGCTGATTTTACAGCACTTAGAGAACTTCACGCAATTCAAGCAGAATCATTACTTGAAAGATCATGGAAAGATCCTGATAATGGGCAAGAATTATATCTTCTCGAAAATCAAGCATTAAGGAAACATCTAGGAAAATTAATTGGTCAAATCGCTTCTAGTCATCACTGGGATATAGAGCAACTAGCAACTAAACTTTCTACTCAACAAAATTCACTTCCCAATTTTCCTAGAGAATGGCGAATAGACCCTGTTAAAATTGCTTGTATTATCAGGTGTGCAGATGCAGCACATCTTGACAATCTTAGGGCTCCTGATTTTCTATATGCTTTAATAAAAAGAAATGGAATTTCCTTTAATCATTGGCAAGCTCAAAATAGAATTTCGAAGGTAGACATTGATCAATCTGACCCAAATAAAGAGACACTTCTTTTTACTTCAACTTTAGATTTTAAAGAAGATGATTCTGCTTCATGGTTTGTTGCCTATGATGCAATATGTCTTGTCGAAAAAGAAATACGTTCGTGCAATTCATTACTTTCCCAAAGAGATCAGAGTCTAACTTTTAAAGTAAAAAAAGTTAAAGGCATTGAGTCACCAGAAAAATTGTCAGAATACATAAAAGCTGACAAATGGAAGCCTTGTTCTGCGCAAGTTCATGTAGGCAACATTGAAAGGCTTATAGACAATTTGGGTGGTGAAATGCTCTATGGAACTGGTTCAGATTTATTCGGTGTAACCATTAGGGAGCTAATTCAAAACGCCAGAGATGCAATTTTTGCTAGGTCTTTTGTAGAAAATCAAATTATAAGTAAAATCACTATTGCGATTGAAAAGACTGGTAATGATACATTTATTATAGTAGAAGATAATGGCGTAGGAATGTCAGAAAGAGTACTGACCGGACCACTATTAGATTTTGGAACGAGCTTTTGGACTTCTAGCTTAATTAAAAGTGAATTTCCAGGATTACGTTCTTCTAACTTCAAATCTATAGGCAAATTTGGTATAGGGTTTTATTCTATTTTTATGATTGCAGATTCTGTCTTTGTAGAATCAAGACACTGGAAAGATGGACTATCTGAAGTTCATCAACTTAAATTTAAAGAAGGATTTACTCTTAGGCCGATACTAAAAAAGGGATTAATTGAAGGTTTTCCATCTTCTGTTTCAACAAGAGTTAAATTGAAACTCAAACCTTCGATTCTTTCTGATGATTTGATGATTGAAATTAAAACTAACCGCATGGGGTCTAAAAATTTCAATGTTCCATTAACTTCTTATTTAGCTGCCCTTTGTGCTGGCCTTGATGTTGAAGTTTATTTTATTCCTAAGGGTGAAGCTGCTTTGAGAATACATACACCTATAAATAGTCCGGATTTTGATAAAAATGAGTGGTTAAATACTATTAGTTTTTCAGATCATAGAATACCTAATCAAACTAAAGAATATATAAGCAATAATATTAACCGCCTTAAACCAATAATTGAAAATAATAAACAATTTGGGTTTGCAGCTATAAGTACCACATTGAATAATGAACAAGACTTCCTTAGTGTATCAACTATTGGCGGGTTAGCTCATTCTGTACATGGTAGGGATAGTGATTATTTTATTGGTTATATTGATTTTAAAGCAAAATCAGCTAAAAGAGATGTTGGCGACTTTGCTGGAAATAAGAGTAGTATAGAGGCATGGGCAAATGACCAATTGAAGGACTTATTGAAATTAAACCTTAACCCGATAGAAAGATATAGTGCGGCTTCTTCATTATGTCATTTTAAGGTAGATCCCTCAGAGTTAGCAATGATTTTAATCTCAATAAATAAACAACAAGCATTTTATACATTTGATCAGCTAGCTGATTTGTCATTGAGTATAGGTATTGCTTTTCTTGAATCAGGTTTTGGTGATCATATAGAAACACATCATAGCATCCTTGATTTACCAAATTACGCTTTAATAAGACCATTAAATAATAGCTCCTTTTTAAGCCTAAAGTTTGGTGAAGAAAGTATACCTGAAAAAAACAATAGTATACTGGATTGTCTTTATCGAAAAATTGTATTTAAAGGCTATGAAGTCAGTGTAGATAAGATCAAAAATATTGGCAGAAATTCCTTTAACCAAAGTATTAATGCTATTATAGTTTCTTCTAAAAACAAAAAATAACTGATGCCAATAATCAGGAGTTCATGTGGTCGGCACGACCCAGCATGAACTCCCGGTTGGAC
>CALKWN010000104.1 GCA_938004185.1 uncultured candidate division WWE3 bacterium | reverse complement strand
GTAGCCGTAGGGGAACCTGCGGCTGGATCACCTCCTTTCTAAGGAGCTAACAGCCTTTTAGAGCTGTCAAGCTGACCTAGGTCAATCCCGCAATTTATGAAACCCACTTGCTATTCGGTTTTGAGAGACCAACGTTGATTGGTTTTGTTCTTTTTAGTTACGTCGTGAATCGTGGAAACGATGACCAAGCGTTACGGATGCCAAGGGACGGCAGTCGAAATGCGCAGATGGGCTTGTAGCTCAGTTGGCTAGAGCACACGACTGATAATCGTGAGGTCGCTGGTTCGAGTCCAGCCAGGCCCACCAAGTTATCGGGGGTGTAGCTCAGTTGGGAGAGCGCCTGCCTTGCAAGCAGGAGGTCATCGGTTCGATCCCGTTCACCTCCACCAAGATTCTCTGAGCGATCATGTATGATCGCTTTTTGAAACTGATCTTTGACAATTGCATATGAGAAAGTAGTAGTTTAGGTAGCAGTAAGCACGGAGTAGCATTGATTGTTTAACAGTTTTTTATGGTCAAGCTATTAAGGGCGTACGGTGGATGCCTAGGCAGAGGAAGGCGATGAAGGACGTGGTAAGCTGCGAAAAGCCTCGGGGAGCCGCTAAACAGGCTTTGATCCGGGGATATCCGAATGGGGAAACCCTCTGGAGGTCATGCTCCAGAATTGTGTGGTGAATACATAGCCACATGAGGCGAACGTGGGGAACTGAAACATCTAAGTACCCACAGGAAAAGAAAACAATAGTGATTCCGTCAGTAGTGGCGAGCGAACGCGGACCAGCCCAAACCAGAAGTACTTCGGTACTTCCGGGGTTGTGGGGCCTCAACGTGGGATTGATGATTGGTAGATGAAGGCTCTGGAAAGTGCGGCCATAGTGGGTGATAGCCCCGTAATCGAAACCAAGATTCACCCTAGAGGAACCCCGAGTACCGCGGGACACGAGAAATCCCGTGGGAATCTGGGAGGACCATCTCCCAAGGCTAAATACTAACCTCTGACCGATAGTGCACTAGTACCGTGAGGGAAAGGTGAAAAGTACTCCGATGAGGAGGGTGAAATAGAACCTGAAACCGTATGCCTACAAGCAGTCGGAGCACCATGTATATCAGGTGTGACGGCGTGCCTTTTGCATAATGAGTCAGCGAGTTACTCTTACTAGCGAGGTTAAGTTCATAGAACGGAGCCGAAGCGAAAGCGAGTCTTAACTGGGCGTCTAGTTAGTAGGAGTAGACCCGAAACCGGGTGATCTATCCATGTCCAGGGTGAAGCGAAGGTAACACTTCGTGGAGGCCCGAACCCACTGGCGTTGAAAAGCCAGGGGATGAGGTGTGGATAGGAGTGAAAGGCTAATCAAACTCGGAGATAGCTGGTTCTCCCCGAAATATATTTAGGTATAGCCTCGGGGGTTCCGTGATGGGGGTAGAGCACTGAATGGGCTAGGGGCCTCACCAGGTTACCAAACCCAACCAAACTCCGAATACCATCAACGTATACCCCGGGAGTCAGACTGCGGGTGATAAGATCCGTAGTCGAAAGGGAAACAGCCCAGACCGTCGGCTAAGGTCCCCAATTGTATGCTCAGTGGAAAACGATGTGGAAATGCCCAGACAACCAGGAGGTTGGCTTAGAAGCAGCCACCCTTTAAAGAAAGCGTAATAGCTCACTGGTCAAGTGGGCCCGCGCCTAAAATGTAACGGGGCTCAAGCACAGCACCGAAGCTGCGGATTTAATCCGCACGGATTAAGTGGTAGAGGAGCATTGTAGCAACCGCAGAAGGTCGACCGCGAGGACGGCTGGAGGAACTACAAGAGATTATGCTGACATGAGTAGCGAAAATGCGGGCGAGAAACCCGCACGCCGAAAGCCCAAGGTTTCCTCTGTAAAGGTAATCTTCGGAGGGTTAGTCGGTCCCTAAGGCGAGGCCGAAAGGCGTAGTTGATGGGAAACAGGTTAATATTCCTGTACCTCTTGTTACTGCGATGGGGGGACGGAGAAGGGTAGGCGATCCAGGCGCTGGTTGTCCTGGTTCAAGCGTGTAGGGGGAGAAGGCAGGTAAATCCGCTTTCTCGTTAACCCTGAGACGTGATGACGAGAGGGTATCCTCACAAAGTCGTTGATCCCATGCTTCCAAGAAAAGCCTCTAAGCTTCAGGTAACTTGAGACCGTACCGTAAACCGACTCAGGTGGGTGAGGAGAAAATCCTAAGGTGATTGAGATAACACTGGTTAAGGAACTCGGCAAAATGACACCGTAACTTCGGGAGAAGGTGTGCCTCCACTAGGTCTAGCGATTTGCACGTGAAGCCGAAGGAGGTCGCAGAGAAATGGCGGTAGCGACTGTTTACTAAAAACACAGGACTCTGCTAAGTCGCAAGACGATGTATAGGGTCTGACGCCTGCCCGGTGCTGGAAGGTTAAGGGGATTTGTTAGCGCAAGCGAAGCTTTGAACCGAAGCCCCAGTAAACGGCGGCCGTAACTAT
>CALKWN010000102.1 GCA_938004185.1 uncultured candidate division WWE3 bacterium | reverse complement strand
GATACGGCGACCAACGGGATCTACACTCTTTCCCTACACGACGCTCTTCCGATCTCGCCGAAAATGTACCGGGGCTAAGCATAATACCGAAACTGCGGAATTAGAGTAATCTAATTGGTAGGTGAGCGTTCCAAGGGCATCGAAGGTAGACCGAGAGGACTACTGGAGCGCTTGGAAGTGAGAATGCCGGTATGAGTAACGAAAAGTTGGGTGAGAATCCCAACCGTCAAAAGTCCAAGGTTTCCAGGGGAAGGTTCGTCCGCCCTGGGTTAGTCAGGTCCTAAGGTGAGGCTGAAGAGCGTAGCTGATGGCCAACAGGTTGATATTCCTGTACTACTCATGGGACTGAAGGAGTGACAAAGGAAGATAGTCTGAGCCCATTAATGGATTTGGGTTGAAGGCGGCGAGGGTGTGATGCAGGCAAATCCGCATCACGTAAGCCTGAGCGCTGATCACGCAAGTCAGACGAATCTCGACTTTCAAGAAAAGCTTCTAGGGATAATGTCATGAGTACCTGTACCGCAAACCGACACAGGTGGACGAGGAGAGAATCTAAAGACGCGCGAGATAACCCTTGTTAAGGAACTCGGCAAAATGACCCCGTAAGTTCGCGATAAGGGGAGCTTTAAGCAATTAAAGCCGCAGAGAAGCGGCCCAAGCAACTGTTTACCAAAAACACAGGTTTCTGCTAAATCGCAAGATGAAGTATAGGAGCTGACACCTGCCCAGTGCTGGAAGGTTAAGAGGAGAGGTTAGCGCAAGCGAAGCTTTGAATCGAAGCCCCAGTGAACGGCGGCCGTAACTATAACGGTCCTAAGGTAGCGAAATTCCTTGACAGGTAAGTTCTGTCCCGCACGAATGGTGTAATGACTTGGGCACTGTCTCAACAAGGGACTCGGTGAAATTTTAGTACCTGTGAAGATGCAGGTTACCCGCGACTAGACGGAAAGACCCCATGGAGCTTTACTGTAGCTTGATATTGACATTCGGTAACGGATGTACAGGATAGGTGGGAGGCTAAGAAGCCGGGACGTCAGTCTCGGTGGAGCCAACGTTGGGATACCACCCTTCGGTTATTGAATGTCTAACCCGCAGATGTGGAATCTGGGGGACAGTGTCTGGTGGTCAGTTTGACTGGGGCGGTCGCCTCCCAAAGAGTAACGGAGGCGCACAAAGGTTGGTTCAGAATGGTTGGGAATCATTCGGAGAGTGTAATGGCAAAAACCAGCTTGACTGCGAGACTAACACGTCGAGCAGAGACGAAAGTCGGTCATAGTGAACTGGCGGTCCCGAATGGAAGGGCCGTCAATCAACGGATAAAAGTTACCCTGGGGATAACAGGCTGATGACTTCCAAGAGTACACATCGACGAAGTTGTTTGGCACCTCGATGTCGGCTCATCGCATCCTGGAGCTGAAGTAGGTTCCAAGGGTTGGGCTGTTCGCCCATTAAAGCGGTACGTGAGCTGGGTTCAGAACGTCGTGAGACAGTTCGGTCCCTA
>CALKWN010000101.1 GCA_938004185.1 uncultured candidate division WWE3 bacterium | reverse complement strand
AATGAACTTTATTATTAACGGGTTATCCTTTATTTAAAAGGGTTACACTCAAATGTTTTCATTTATGAAAGAGTCAGCATTTTTTATTATGGAGAATTCGTGTTGATTGACTTTCAATTGGGAAGATTGGTAATATCCCATTCAATGAATGGGATAACAATTTTCCTTGCCTCGAAAAAAAGGATTCGTATCGTTCTTAATAAAGGTAATAAAATCAATGTATATTTCAACCCAAAGATGTTTTGATCTTGATGAGGTCGTGAAATCATTCGAAGTTGCTTTGCGAAGTTTTATAGCAGAAACAATGATAACAAAGTATCCTACCTGTAATGATTTTAAGGTATCTGTAGATGTTTTGGATTCAAAATTCACATCTTGTTCTGTAATATTTTCCCCAAAAAACCAAGCAAAAATTAAAAAATTATTATCCAACAGCCAAGAGCAATACTGCATTATTAAAAATTGTTATGAGTCCTACAAAAAGAAAGATTATAATAACGATGTCCCATATGTTTCAGCGTTAGTTGATTATGTTTGTTTGTTTTTTAATGACTGTTTTGTTGAAAAAAATATTCTCAGAGGTTTTGAACTGACTCCTGACACACTTTGATAAAATGGACATTCGAATATTATCTTTATAAACAGATGGTTAAGTTGGATCTTACATCCGGTATAAAAAGACATACCCTTGATTATCAAGGCTTTTGGGCGAACCTGAATGTCCATTTTTTTATATCAATAAAATCAAATGTTTATGAACGATTTTGGGGAAACGTGTCAGGAGTCAGTTGAATCAGTAGAAAAATTTTATTTTAATTTTAATGAGTATTTGTCAGTAAGAAACTCTTTATCCCACCCAGCGTCAACTAAGATTTTAACGACAGAAGCTATCTCTGTTTTGAGCTTTGTCAAAAAATTTTGCCAGAATGTTGATGATGTATATTTTTGGTTTATTGATAAAGAATCAATACTTAAACAAATAAAAGAGTTTCATATCTCTGACAACTTTGTACTTAAAAAGGAGAATTTGAGTGAAATAGTAGTATTGCAGGCTACCGACTTAAGCGATATGTGAGCGCCCAATGCCGTTGACTTAAGAAAAAAAACCCTAAAATCAAGCTGTTATGTCACATTTTATTAAATGTTTCACTGCCTTTCAAACCGATCCAGTAATTTTCAAAAATACCAAGATGTCTGAATATAAAGGTCATGGAAATTTCGAGAGGTTCACCCCTCCCTCACGCCTTGCTCAGATATAGAACCTTAACATATTGAAATGACGCGTCATTTTCTTAAGTCAACGGCATTGTGTGAGCGCCAGTATTGATTGATACAATACCTGTATTTTTAAACATTATGAATATTATAATTGACTTATAAATGAATTGAACACGTTAATGGTATTGTCGTAAATCACATATAATAATAAAAGCGATCCTATTATATAAAAAAAGAAACATTGCCAAAAAAAGAAAATCTTTATTGTCTCAAATTGCTTTCTAACATACCAAAATGCATCTCCTAATTTCTCTTCTCTAATTTTTAACTCATCGATTTTATCTAAACTATCTTCAACATATCCTTCAGATTTACAGAAGTCTTTATAAAAGGTATTTACTTTTAATTGTGCCTTATCGCTATTTATTGGTTTAATTGCCTCTTTTAAATAATACCTAAGCGTAATATCTTTTTTACCATCCGATAAATAATCACTAAAATTATTGTATTTTCTCAACAATTCAGGGCAAAAAATTGAATATAGTGTTTTACCAACAGCAAAAGATAGTGCAGAAAAATAGAAAATATGCCAACTAAAGGGAAGTTTTAAGTTTAAAGTTATATTATGGATTGCAATTTGATCAATTTTTTTGAAAAGGATAGTGCATATAGGAACAATTCCAACCCATGCATATGAAGATGTAAGATATTTATTTTTACCTAAAAATTCAATTTTTGACCACCCCATGTTCATACTTTTGATCCTCTGAAAATTTTCTACTTTTAAATCAATATGGTTCTAAATTATTCTCAGTCTAATTTTTTGAAAAGCCTTTTATATTGGACCGTTGAACTCACTAAAATCCAATATCATTTTGCATTACAAAAAATACTGAAATTTTAACCCGTTCTCAACCTTAAGGCTGTAAATAGTTAAGAGCCATATAAATCAATATTAACCAATCAAAATCAGTGATGTCCGGTTAGGTTTTTGCTTGCTTTAATTTTTTCCGATCTTTGAAAATATAGTTCCCGTTGGGATTACCAAGGCCCTGATTCTGGCCATTCATCAATTCGTTCAAAATTGTGGTCCTTAATTGTCGGATCCTTTTAATTGAAACCTTTTCATTGAACTGTTCCCGGCAGTATATGGCCATCAGCAAGTATGTGATAAGGCCTCCGAGTATCTGAACCATGAGCCCATACTCACTGCGGGCGATCAGATGGTAAACTTTTAAGTGTTCTTTCCACCATTTGAAAAAATTTTCAATGGTCCACCTGAGTTTATAAACACTTGCCACCTGTTCCGCCGTTAAATCATGTCGGTCTGTTGCGACATAATATTTAACCCCGGAAATCTCATAGCCGACCACCCGTACCGGATTCTTTGTCTGATTTTGATTTGGTGTACCAAGAAGCACTAAGTACTGATCTTCGTAAATATGTCCTTGGTTTCAGATTAATTCTCTCACTATAGTTCCGGTCATATGACTTGATACTTTAATGAATTTCATATAATATAATC
>CALKWN010000100.1 GCA_938004185.1 uncultured candidate division WWE3 bacterium | reverse complement strand
TTGAACAGCTCAAAATCCCTATAGCAGGATAAGATGCCAAATTTAGAATTGCTGTCACGTGATGCAAAAACCTAACCGGACATCACTGTCCTGACGCACAATATTTCAGAAGATCATGCTGATAACCGGCCGTGTCTGACCTGAGTTTTACCTGTTCCACATTGTCCGGAAGACAGTTCAACGCTTCCTTAAAAAACCTTAACTGCTCATACCCGGCCGGCACATTGCCATCCCGGAATTCTGTATGCAGGATAACACCGTGCTCATGCCACCATACATTTAAAGGTTGATAGGATTTGAACCCTTTATAGCAGTAAAGGGCATTCTTTTTCGTCGTCTCTGCCAAAGTTGCATCCATATCCAGGGTGGCTGTTTTCTGGAGGTTCGCATTATTTAACCCAGCGCAGACATCCTTATTAATAAACCTCAATCCCATCAGATGTTCGTTGTGCTTGGGGATAAATGCTTTAACATCTGTCTGCAAACGAATTTTTTCCTGCTCTGCGTCATGAAATTCAGATAAATACCTGAATACTGCACTGGATGATGGGACCGTGCGTCTTTTCTCCTTACGCCAACGTCTCTCCAAGGCTCTGCGGACCTTGCGCGTCAGGCCATGAATCTCAGATTTTCTCAGAATGGCACAGAATCCCTCATCTGCCTCTACTATTTTCAGATCATCCACACAATCTCCGCCTGCCAGATTTAGCAGAACAAGAGACAGCACAACCTGTGAATCGGACCAACCCTGACCCTTATCTCTTATTTTTAAGTGTTTTTGAATAGATTTGGATAACCCAATTACTTCGGCAAGGTCCAGATAGACCGGCAATCCAGCAAGCGCGGTCATCCCGTTCCTGCTTTCTTCCTCTTCGTACTTGAATGGTAACACGCCTTGTGTCATAGTTTGTTTCACCCCGTTGGTGATAGGTTTTTGGTTGCACAAACACTCTATCTGCTTGATTCATCAAGTTCAACGGGGTTTTTTCTTTTTTTTTGACGGTGGATCAGGGATACCAAATGGTACTTGCAATCCCAAGTTGTATGATTTAATTTGCTGTAAGTATTCATCGAAAGCGCTCCCCCCGGCCCCAACCGGGACCAAACCTACAAATAACATTCGCACT
>CALKWN010000099.1 GCA_938004185.1 uncultured candidate division WWE3 bacterium | reverse complement strand
GGTTCTCACGTGTTTTACGCTACTCATGTCTGCATTCTCACTTCTGTCCGCTCCAGCCGTCCTTACGGTCGACCTTCCCAGCTGACAGAACGCTCCCCTACCAAACGTGCTTCCGCACGTTTCCATGGCTTCGGTATTAAGCTTAGCCCCGTTAAATTTTCCGCGCAAGATCACTCGACCAGTAAGCTGTTACGCACTTTTTAAAGGATGGCTGCTTCTAAGCCAACCTCCTGGTTGTTTCAGTAACCTCACCTCGTTTCCCACTTAGCTTAAATTTGGGGACCTTAGCCGATGGTCTGGGCTGTTTCCCTTTCGACCCCGAAACTCATCTCCCGGAGTCCGACTGCTATGCTTGGAGTAACGGCATTCGGAGTTTGATTAGGTTCGGTAAGCAATAAGCCCCCTAGCCCATTCAGTGCTCTACCTCCGTTACTAAACGCATAACGCTAGCCCTAAAGCTATTTCGGGGAGAACAAGCTATCTCCAAGTTCGTTTGGCATATCACCTCTAACCACAGCTCATCCCCTAATTTTGCAATATTAGTAGGTTCGGTCCTCCACGAGCTTTTAAACTCGCTTCAACCTGGCCATGGTTAGCTCACCTGGTTTCGTGTCTAATCCTTGCGACTGCACGCCCTATTAAGACTCGCTTTCGCTGCGGCTCCGGGTGTAACTCCCTTAACCTTGCCACAAAGATTAACTCGCAGACTCATTCTCCAAAAGGCACGCCGTCAGGCATAGCGCTGCGCACAGGCTTTCGCCATAGCACCAACACGCCATTAGCCCTTCGACTGTTTGTAAGCTTACGGTTTCAGGTTCTTTTCACTCCCCTAACAGGGGTACTTTTCACCTTTCCCTCACGGTACTTGTTCACTATCGGTCGTCAAGCGTATTTAGCCTTGGAGAGTGGACTCCCCAGATTCCTACCGGATTAGCGTGCCCGGTAGTACTCAGGTATCCAGCGAGAGGTTCGACGTTTTCGCGTACAGGACTGTCACCTTCTGTGGTTGGCTTTTCCACACCAATTCTGCTAATGTCTCGTTTTGTAACTCTTATTCGCCGGACCCTACAACCCCGAACCAGTAAACTAGTTCGGTTTAGGCTGATCCCCGTTCGCTCGCCACTACTTGGGGAATGGTTTCTTTTCCTCGTGGTACTTAGATGTTTCAGTTCCCACGGTTCCCTTCACACACCTATTTTATTCAATGCGTGATGCTGGTGGTTCGCACCAGCTGGTTTCCCAATTCGGACATCCCCGGATATATCGCTTGTTCACAGCTTCCCGAGGCTTATCGCAGTGTCCCACGTCCTTCATCGGCACTTGACGCCAAGGCATTCACCGTAAGCTCTTAGTAGCTTCTCCACGTGATGCGGAGAAATCGATGCTTTTTACAGCATTCAATATTTATTAATTATTTACTAATTTTCGTATGACATGTATCATCGCAACACATGTCGATACGGCCTACAAATGTTATTCAGTTTTTAAAGTGCAGTCTTTCTCGCTTTTATCCAGCGATGGCCAAATCTAAATCGCTTTAGATCCGCCCATCCCCAGACAAACCTCCCAGAGCTTACAGTGGAGATGAGGGGACTCGAACCCCTGACCTCCTCCTTGCAAAGGAGGCGCTCTCCCGACTAAGCTACATCCCCAGGTCTCACTTCAGTGGGCCTTTCAGGACTCGGACCTGAGACCTCGCCCTTATCAGAGGCGCGCTCTAACCAACTGAGCTAAAGGCCCATGAGTCAGCCTTGACAACTCAAAAGTGACAGGAAATTTGCTTTATATAGGTTTCGATCTTCGTTATTGACGCTCTGTGTCTCACCGTGTCAGAGCGATTCCCTAATCATAGGTATTATTTTTGCACAGAGTAAAGCGTTTGCTCTCAAGCATCCGCTTGGATCTCCATAGAAAGGAGGTGATCCAGGCGCACCTTCCGGTACACCTACCTTGTTACGACTTAGTCCCAGTCACCGACCCCACCTTCGACAGCTCCCTCCCTTTCGGGTTAGGATACCGGCTTCAGGTGTTGCCAGCTTCCATGACTTGACGGGCGGTGTGTACAATCCCCGGGAACGTATTCACCGCAGTATTGCTGACCTGCGGTTACTAGCAACTCCAACTTCATGCAGTCGAGTTGCAGACTGCAATCTGAACTGAGGCCAGCTTTTTAGGATTGGCTCCGCCTCGCGGCTTGGCAACCTATTGTACTGACCATTGTAGCGTGTGTGTAGCCC
>CALKWN010000098.1 GCA_938004185.1 uncultured candidate division WWE3 bacterium | reverse complement strand
GCAGTCCCAGACAACCGAATCATCCGCCCCGCAACTTGATCGCTGGTGAGGACTTGATCCCCCGCGGCCATATCAACTACAAACTCCCCAAACGTAAACTCAACGTCTTTTCCATACCCAACAGTTAGCCAGTAGGTGCCATTGCAGATTACAATGCAGGATTCCCCTGGGAAGAGGGTCTTACTCAGGGACCCATCTACTGTTTCTGAGCCATGCCCACTTAGGGTGATAGACCCGGCAGCTGAGTTATGAAGAAACGCGTAGTAACCGTCCCCCGCTGAGCTAGCTTGAGGGAGGGTTACAACCCCTGACCCTGAGACCGCCTCAACTAGCTTTCCGCGATCATTTAGAGTTAATGAGGTAGTGCCGCTGACTGACCTGTAAGACGCATTGACCCGGATCTTTCCAGCGTTAGCCTGGAGCCCGTTTCCAGCCAGTAAGGAGGCGTCTGCCGCGGAGGTTCCAGTGCCGTACGTGAATAGGTTCCAGAGTCCCGCCGCCGTGGTATTGTCGGCCACGTAGACGTACCTCGACTCCCCGGGGTTGATTGTCGCGACTGCACCCCCGTCAAAGTCCACCACGTCAAAGGAGTTAGCCCCGGTATTTCTCACCAGCAGATCGTAGCCAGTGCTCATTTGATTGGCCGGCGGTAGCGTGACGGTCAGGTTGGGGTCGGTGACAAACTCCATAATGGAGGCGGCCATCAGTCCGGTCTCCCCATCATACTGGTTAGGCCAGTACAGCAAGGAGTCTTCAGTGATGGTGTGCTCAATGAACCTGGATTCCGACGGGGGAACGGTCACTCCGCCAAAGGGGTTAACAAAGTCTGTCATCAGCCTTCCCTCTTAATAAGTGAGGAGTCACCGTTGATTCGGCGCATTGCCTCAGTGGTAACATCGTTGACCGCCTCATCGTACAGACTCTTAAAAATCTGCAAGCGATCCTCCCGCTTAATCCAGGGTTGGGCCTCCAGGAGGGTAGCATACAAGATCAGTTGAGGAGCGTACCGGGTAGTCCAATTAGTCTGGTTCGTGGCATCCAGGGGGAGGGGACGCTCATAGTATGCCACTTCGGCTTCATAGGCGGTGTCCGGGGTTGCAGCGATGAGCCAGTGCTCATAGTCATAGTCCGAATAGTGATCCGGAACCCCCACTTGAGACTGGTCCGGCCAGAAGGTTCGGCAAAACTGATAGTTTCGCTGGGTAAGGAACTTGGTCTCCCCATTAACGATAATGGACATAGCCGCGGTCTCACGCCACCGGACGGGCTTTACTACCGTGGGTTCTGAGGTTGTGAGTTCAAACTGAGCATACTTAAGAAACCCCAGGCCTCTTACTCTGGCAGCAATCCGGTTTTCCGCCATCATGATTAGGCGCGGGATCTGGGCAACAAAGTCAGGATCGTTGCGATTGATGTAAGATTGAACGTCGTCCATCAGGAGATTATAGGTCATCAACTCGGCCATTTCTTACTCCGCATCGGGGTTGATGAGCTCCTCATCCGGTCTCGGATAGCGGAGCGTGAATTGGTCGTCTTTACGGGCGGGGAGCCGGTAGGGGTCATACAGGTCCTGACAGTCCCCACATACTCGGAGTTTGGTGTTGGGATCCTCCACCAGATCTTCATACTTAACCTTGAACTGGCACCGGGGACAGATCGCAATCGCGAGGTTAGACGATCCCTTGGTCTTGAGGTATTTAGCCATTGTAACCCCCCAGTGATGGGCTCACAAAAATTGGGGCGCTGTCAGTTTCGTCCGTCTCAACATTATGAAGAGCCTTCTGAGCCTGCTGCTGGATAATGCCGAGGCGGACATCAGAAACGTCTGGGAGCTCAAAGGCGGCAGTCTCAGCCGCAGTCCAAATGACGGTATTTAGCCACCGATCTGGGATCGCAAGAATCCCGGTCATCGATCCAACATCTTGGACTTGTCTATGAAGGTTCACCGAGAGATGGCACGTATCAACGCTT
Organism: uncultured candidate division WWE3 bacterium; assembly: GCA_938004185.1. Classification (GTDB taxonomy): domain Bacteria; phylum Patescibacteriota; class WWE3; order UBA101185; family UBA10185; genus UBA8498. Next base: position 8,089 of record CALKWN010000098.1, on the reverse strand, counting down.
GGCACCCCCCACAGGGTTATTCTCGGGTCAATTAGTTTCTCAAAGAAGTAATTGGTTGGGGTACTAGACGGCTGATCCTTGTTGACTTGGTTTCGATAGTCATCCCGATTAAAGGGAGACAACGGAATATCCCGAACGCCGGTGCACAAGTAAAAGTCGCTAACCGTGATGGGGTCTCCGGTCGAAGTGAGTCGAAACCCGTCTGCGACAAGCGAGGGGTCAAGATCAACCCAGAACCACTTGGAAGTTTCCCAGTCGTCCCGTGAGATCGTTACCTCAGGACTCCAATTTAGGCCGCCGTCTTGGGTTGTTTCAAGCGTGAAGTTAGTTGACTGGGTAACCGAGTCGAACTTAACACCAAATCGGACTACCCTAGAAAAACCGTCCAGGATGGTAGTAAAACTTTGAGCCCCAGCCAGATTAGTGCCCTCAACTCTACTAGGAATGCTCAACGAGACCCCGAGAAGGTCTAGTGTTCCCGTCGGCAACTGATAGGTGGCTTGATTCTCTTTCAACCCCATAAGCTGGGTTTGGACAGCCCACAGGTTTAATCCCGTGCTTGCCAAGTCCATCAGCACCATGTAGAGGGTTTCTCGGACAGTGGTGAGAGATTCTTGGCTAATTAGCGCAGGATTTTGACCGCAGCGACGAACAATGTGGTCAATCAGGCGAGAGACGGTCAGCTGGGACTGCTTATAGGTGCCACTTGTGGCCATTTCATCCTTCCTCAAGCAGAAATGGGGAGGCTACCGCCCCTTGGCGCATAGTCCTCCCCATTTAATCCAATACAGGAACTGGGTGAGCCGTTGTGTTAGGGCCGGTCTCTCCCGACAGTCACGCATGAAACACCACCCTCAACAATCGCGTTTATTGTCCACCAGGTCTGGGGGGATGGACGGGGGAGTATCCAGACCTGGCGAGGGCTAGTGTGATGGTCACACCCCTTGGTTACCGTACAGGTTACGCCACTCAGTCCAGCCCGACGCCATCCGGAAGGTAGACTTGTACCGCATCGAGTCAGTTTCGAAGTCGCCTTCCATACCCTTCTCAATGCGGCGGCGCCACAGGACCTTCAGGCCATCTCGTGCGTTGGTTTGCACGAACCAGGCGTTGGCAGAGGTCAGGCGGGACATCACCACGGATTTGCTAATGGATGCCGTCGACTTCACAGGGTTCAAGTCGTTGTTAGTCGTACCAGCACGCAAAACCGACTTGAGAATCACTTCAGCCTGCAGCATGTTGGACGGATGAACCACCAGCTGCTGCGGCAGCACGCGGATACGCTTGCCACGTGCATCCTGGGCTTGCCGAATAGTGATGAGTGCCTGCTCGATGGAGGTTTGAGACATCGCTGCCGAGGTCAGGATGTTCGACTGAACCCCACTGAAGACCGGGTGATTAGCGCTGCACAGGGCCACCCCGTCTCCGCCTTGGTATGAGGCATTGAAAGCCCGATTCAGGTGGTTAACCGTCACCGTCTCCAGGGTCTCCATCATGGACTGGGCGAGGTGTTTCGAATAGGTTGACCCCATTCGAATGTGGTCACCGTCTTCCACCAGGGTGCGGGTGAGGGCAAAGGCCAGACCGTAGACGTCGTAGGTGTAGCGCTTAACATACAGCTCGCCCCCTTCGTCATAGGTCACGGGTTGACCGTCCGGAAGCACCGGAGCAGCACCGAAGCCAAACAGTACGGACTCTTCGTGATATGCACGTTTAAGGCCGTCTTCTTCACTGAAGACCTGTTTGTACTCATCGGCACGTTGGTCATAGATGCCGTTGAAGTGGGTATTCAGAATCGGCTCAACCACGCTGCGGAAGAGCTGAGAACGCATCAGATTGCCAGACATTTTCAGTCCTCCAATTAGACCGCGGCTTTCTCGGCGCGGTAGACATGCTCCGCAATCGAGACCATCACGACGGTGTAAGCATCGCCAGCCGCATTGTCGGGAGTTCGAAGGAACTCTTCAACGCGGAACTGACCGTTAGCGGCTGCCCCCACCAGGGTGGAGTTGAGCGCCGCATCGCTGCGACCGGTGGCGACCGAGCCGCCCGGGGCGGCAAAGCCAATCCAGTCGGCCTGGTCACCAATAGCGGTAGCAGCTACCGGGCCATTGGCCTGGACCATGAAGACGGTGTCAGGGTCATCGTAGACCATGGCCTTGATGTCCGTAGCAACCTGACCAGAAGGCCAATAGTTGCTATAGTTCGGTTTGCCAGTCGCATCGGTGTAGATGCACCCAGCAAAGATACCCAGCAAGTCGACGTTATCGACGGTGCCAGTACGGGTGCCGTCACTAGTGCCCAATTGGATGGAGCCACCAGTAACGAGCTTCACAGGATCGCCTTGGAAGATGTTGGCCGCGTAGCCCGAGGCAATGGTGTACTCACGGGCGCGAGTTTGACCACTCGGGTGCTTAACGGCAACAAAACCAAAAGGCGCAGCAGTTGCACTCATGGTTTATTCCTTTACTAAAAGACCGGACGACGAACACGCCGCCCAAGATTTTGAGCCCCGGTGCCAAGAACCCGACCGAGGGATTTACCATCACTGTCCTCATCATCTTGGACCAAGTTCGCCTTAAGGAGTTCTTCTTCCTCCATCGGACGCTCATGATGGTTAATGAGCATCAACTCCTGGAAGAGTTCCTCAGGGATTCGGGCCAGGATCATCTCGTTAATTGAGACGCACCCTTCGAATTCACCGGACGTGATTTGATTCTGCACCCCGAGCTTCTGCATCTCTTCATACTTGACCAACTCATAGCCTAGCTGGAGACGTTTGTAGACGGGATCGGAGGTGTTGGACGTGGTCAACCAGCAGTAGTGCCAGTAGCCCTTGTCGTCCTTCACTTCAGGGAGGATATCCGAGGTCCACTCCGCACGAAGGAGGCGCTTACGCTCCTCAATCGTCAAAATGGTGCCGTCCTCAGATTCCCGCTCCTGGTCGCCCATTACGCGGTCACGACGGTCAGGATCCAACTCATTGTCTGCGTCCCGGATGACAGGACTGCTGGACTTAAGGGATTGGTCTTGGCGGTCGGCGCGTGGGTGGGCGGTGTTACGGTTTCTGGATGTCATGGTGACTTCTTCCTTAGGAGTTATTCTGCTGATCGAAAAGCTGCATCTCACGAATAGCCTGCGAGCGAAGTTTGGGGTCATCCCACAAGCCAGCCTGTTGCAGGGCTTCACGACGCTCTTTAGAGATCGTTACCTGCCGACGGCCCCCTTGGGATCCCCCTGCCTCACTGCCTCGAGCATTATTCGTGCCAGAACCAGCCACAATCTGCTTCCTTTTCCGTTGAGGGTCACCATTAGCACCCTTACGGTTGTTATTATAATCCTTTTCGTAGCGGTGCGGCAACTCTTTTTTCACCCGCTCAGTAAGCTCCTGCCAGTACTCAGAAGTTGTGGGGTTCCACCCTTCCGCTACAAGCTCGTCATCCAGCCGGCGCACCGTACGGGAGTCTCGATCCCGCCCATCCGGCTGATACCACCGATGCTCGGCTGTCCAGGACCGGGCATTGGAGACAAGGCGCGGGTCCAGGGGTTGGGGAGTTTGAGTGCGTTGCTGCAGAGCTTGGCGAATCTGGCCAAGTTCTTGGGCCCGACGCTGGATCTTCTGGAGATTCTCCATTGCACTAACGACGGTCGCACCGTCCTGATTATCTACGGCCTCCTTCAGTTGGGCTTGTGTGGTGGAGTAAATCTGTGTAAGCTGCTGCAGGCTATTGTCCACCTGAGCCAGGTCCGTTGAGGTACCCCGCCGCTCAATAGTGTTCAATCGGTTGGTCAGGTCGCTGATAACCTGATCTCGAGCGCTCAACTCTCGTCTCAGGGAGTCCTCTCGTTCTCGGGCACGACGCTTGCGGGCTTGACGATGTTGACGACGCTTTTCACGAATCGCCTCACTAGATTGAGATTCGTCATCATCACTGTCATCCCCGTCATCCCCGTCATCCCCGTCATCCCCGTCATCATCGTCTTCCCCCGACTCCTTCGACTGAGGGCCCCCGTCCTGGTCCCCATCATCGTCGTCATCCCCACTGTCATCCTTACGTGATTGACTAGTGGGGGAAGCCTGCTGAGGGTCCTCCTCCCCCTCAACTACTACATCAAGGATGTCCTCATCATCTCCCTCACCTTTCAACTCAGTGGCTGCCTTTTGAACCATTTTGCCTACTCCTTACAGAATATCATCCAACTCGGAAAACACCTCCGGCTCTACAGCCGAAAGAATCTCGTGGTCCTGGAACATTGCAAAGACCACAGTCTCGTCAGTCCCCGGCACTTCGCGGTTGAAACGATCACCGCCATGTTTAGGGACGCGGACCAAATCTCCTTCCTTTACCCAGACACCCTCAGGCCAGCGCTCACCAGTGGAACGGTTGCAGTAGGCGATGGGTCCCAGCCGGACAACCTTGGCCAGTTGGGTGATTGAACGATTAAACTCCCGGGTGTCGTCTACCAGGACAATGCCCGAATCGGTCTTTTTACGGACCAAACGGAGTTGTACCAAAACGCGAGTCCCCAGCGGCCGAACACCGGGTACCACCTCAGGAAACGCGTACTCCAACTCAGATGCGGAAATCATCTACATATCTCCTTTCATGATTCCAAATAAGATTCAACCCGGCCCTCTACAATGAGCTGAGCTTCCTCTAACCCCATCACCCTGCCCTGGAGACGTCCTAACCGATACAGGTCAGGAACGTCCCCCCGGGCGATCTCCTTCTCAAGCCCCCGAATTGAGCTACGGATCTGGGCTAAGGCCTCAGTTAAGGGGTCAGTAACCGTGGCCATAGATTACTCTTCAGGCTTGTGGTCGGAAGGGTTTTCATTAAGCTTGAGGTCAGGGACCCCCGCTGGGGTAGGGGAGTCGGCGGGCTCTACAACTACAGTGACCCCTTTAGGGATTCGGGAGCTGCCAAACATCGACACTATAAAGGCGTCAGAGTCTTCAACCTCATCAACTCGGGTTTTGCCGCTAGACCAAAAAATGGAAACCTTCTTCATTTATAGAACTCCTCATCAACAAACACCCCACAATTAGGGCAAAATAGGCCATCCTGCTCAGCCAAAATGAGCAGTGAGTTGCCGCACCTACAGGCATACGAACGCTGACTATCCACCGCAAAAGGTAAATCATACACCCCCTTCATACAGTGACAGTTGGGGCACTCAAGCCAGGTAGTTCCCTCTCCTCCGACCGCCAGCCAGGTGTGGTTGCACTGCAGACAATGGGCGTCCCCCCCCCCACCTTCGAAGGGGACTTTTTACCCGCGCGATAATCGTTAAGATTAGTAACCTTACTCATCGGCCAGTCTCCTTGTCCTTAACTCAGCTACCCCCTCTCTGCTATGTTCTACTTCAAACAGGCAACCAAGCAGACCCATCCCATCTCTTTAGTGGTGTACTAATCCAAGTAGACCCGTTCCATCTATAGAGTTGGCCTGAAATAAAAGACGTACCATTCCACGATAGCAACACCCCTCCAGTTGAAGGTGCCGCACCCATAGTGAGTGTGATAGTTTCAGTCCCCGCGTCCGGCACACCGTCCCGATACACCCTGTAGGTGGCGGTGTAGGTGCCATCCGCGACCGACTCACCCGACGCCGGCCACTCGAAAGACGAATCTTCCGCCATCATGAGGGTGCCAGCGCTCGGCAAGGTCAGCAGCTCGGCGCGCACGAAAACTGCGGCGTCAGCCGGCAGCGTGATGTCGTTGTAGAGCGGGGCGGGTCCGGCGTCCCCTGAGCTGGGAATCTGGTCGCCGCGGATACCCACGTAGGGCGTACCGATGATCCGGCCACCCAGCGCATGCAGCGCCTGCAGATTACGCAGGCCGCTCACGGGAACGCCTCGTAGAACACGTCGTCATCTGTCGCGTCTGTGTTGAGATACGCTACGAGCAAAATGCCGGGGGTAACCACGCCCGTGACACTGAGCTTGGCAGATGCGTCGGTTGTGCCAGTACCCTCCTGACATTCCACCCCTTTGAGCGTCCCGATGCGACCGGATTGGAACCACGTCCACGAAACCGGGGTGTTTGTCAGGGGCGTGCCCGCGTTGTTGCGATGGGTGTCGGTGATGATCGTTGTGCCCGCCGCGTCAGTCGTGAATTGTGCGCTGCTGACCACGTTGGACTGGTTCGTTGCCGCGTCCTCATGCATCAGATGCGCGTAGTAGGCGGTGCTGGCGGTCAGCCCGGTGGCGCTGTGGGTGTGCGCCCCGGTGGTGCTGATCGCGGCATTGCCGGCCCACACCGCAGCCGATCCGGTGTGATCCTGCCCGGCCTTGACCTGCGCGGCGCTGGGGGCAGTGGCGCTGGTGGTGACAACCGCGTATTGGGTGCCGTTGTCCTCGTCGGTGGTGGCACCGACCGTGGCGGTGGTGGTGCCGGTGGCGACGCCCGTTGGAGAGGTCAGCACGGGTGCGGTCACATCTCCGCCGCCGGTATTGACCAGCGCGAATGCGTTGTTTGCGCCCAAGCTGGCGTGCAGGTCGCTGATCTCGGTGCTGCTCAGCACTTTGTCAAAAAAGACAATCCACACCACATCCTGCGCAACAGACGCTTGCCCGGGGGCGCCCCCGATGTAGCTCCACTCAGCGGTTGACTTGCCCCACGAAATCTTTCCGCCGGTACCCTCTGACGCGCCATCGACGTACAGCTCATGCGCCGTCTCGCCGGTACGCGTGAGCGCGATGGAGTGGGCTCCAGTGCGCACGTCTGCCGCGCTCTGTACCCCTGTGGTGCCACCGGAGTATTGGCTTACAGCCTTGGCCTTGCCGTCTGTGTGCACCCCTACAGTCGGCGACTCTGTGACCAGTGACCCGACGGCAATGCGGTTGCCTCCGCCGCCGACATCTGTGATCGCATTGACCGCGATGAAGATCGTAATGTCCTCATATGCAGCGCCGTTTGTCGTATTGAGTATCAACGCCGGGCTGAAGCTCGCGCCTTTTGCGGTAAAGCCACCTGCCACCGAGCGGAACGCCTCACCATATGTGCCGCCGGTAACGTAGCTTGAATCTACGTGCTCGGTGAATGTACGGGGGGTGACTAGTGAAACAAGCGCGCCAGATTCGACGCCAATGCACTCCACGATGTTCCCATAGAGGGGGTGGCCAGTGTCTAATGTATATGCCATTTATAAAGTCCTCGGGTCAGTCCAGTCGGAAGGTTTGTACATCCACACGTCCCCCGCGGTGCAGCCCTGCAGTGCGACGTATGTGTCGAGGTCCGGTGCGCGACGGAACTTGCCATGCACACCGGTATCCCGATCGGCGACAGGAAGCTCGCCCATTAGCGCAGGGCGCGGGGCGACAGGATCCACAATCTTTGCGACAGACCATCCGGTGACCGGGACGGGGTGGCCGCTCGGTGGGGTGATCGAAAACAGTCGCCCACCGCGCTCCCAAGCAACGAAAAACCCTCTCGTCTCATCGTGCAACAGCCCGAAGTCCGCAATGCCAATGGCAAGAAATTCCGCGGCGTCCGGCCCTCCGACATCCGCAGCGGCGACGCGGAAATTGTGATTGCTCGGCCCGGCAATGCCAGCCGAGATGTCCCAGCCGTAGATCGGATACGCTGCGTCACCCAGATCGACAAAAATCTGATTCGATGCGTCGTACGCGACGCCTGTGTCTTGCCCGGCGTTGTTCCACGCCTGCCCCACTTGCGTGATCACATCGGTCAGGTAGTCATCTGCGTCTGAGTACTCAATGCGATACAGCCCGAGCGATGTCCCTCCCGCCGACCCTTGCACGTAACACACGTCTTTCCCCCCCTCCTCGACGACTGCGGTCCCTCCATTGACATGGCGCACGAGCCCTGCGGCGGTTGCCGCTTGGCCGTGATCCAGCAGGTAGTCACGTGCGTACCATGCGGATGCCCCCGGCAGGGAGACACCGACCGTGCTGCCCCGCTGCACGTTTGACCCTGGGGCACCAGCGACGCGCCCAAGGCCGGCTTGAGACAAATCGAGCGTGTAGCCGCCGGCCAGAGCCCGGAGCGCGTTCCCCGCCCCATCGGTCATCACGAAACTGTTGCCGGACGAGTGGGCCGCGCCGCCGAATGGGACGAAGCGGG
>CALKWN010000097.1 GCA_938004185.1 uncultured candidate division WWE3 bacterium | reverse complement strand
GCATAATTGCTGTTCATTGTAATGTCACAAAACGCGAGTTTGCGATGCAGTACAGACATGCCCAAATTTTGACCGTGGTGGTCAAGATGGTGGTAGTGGTGGTGGTGGTAGTGATAATAATGATGGTGATGATGTTGCTGTTATTGGATGTGATGGTGCCGTTGGCCATGGTGGAGCTGTTGGACTAGGTGGTATTGCTGTTGTTGCTATTTTTTATTTATCTCTTAGCTCTTGGACTGTTGATATGCTCCCGAAACGTAAAGACGTAACGGCAATTGAGAACAAAACCCTCTTTCGTCCTCTCAGTGCAAAGGGGACGAAGGAGCAAGTACGTTCGGGGCCCGGCCACACCTCCTTAAGCGGCCTTGCGGAGAGTGTTGCCATCCCAGTTTGGGAACGAGGATCCCAGCTGGAACCGAACGTAGTAAGGCAAACGGAAAAAAAAACATCAGACCGTCCAAGAACTCGGAGTGTTGGGTTTTCTCACTATTTCTGATTTTGATTTTATTTTACTGTTTAAAAGTTTTTTCTATTTTTTTAATTTTTATTTTGTTTTCTTATTTTTTGCAGTTTTTATTTGATTTTTTGTTTTTCTAAACACATACATGTGTGGCATACAAAGCCACACAACTGAAACACAGATACGACCTCGTCCGAGGGACCCCAAGGCTGAAACTGGTTGGCAGCCACAGCAACAGACACGTGGGTTTTCTATCAAAGGGAAGAGCCCATTATCTCTCCCCTGCCCACAGACAGGGAATAGACAACAAACCGAATCTCCGGTCACCAGCCCCTCGTGACGAGCCGCATGAGTGTTTCGACAGACACGATGTTGTAGACAGGGAGGTTACGTTTGAAGAAGTTACGCAGACGACGTTTGAGTAACTTTCTGAGATAGCCTTTGTCGATCAGAGCATCTAGCAGATGCGAAACAAAGTGAACAAAGTCGGAACAATAGGTGCAAAGCCGAAGGTAACGGAAACATTGGCTTGTCACAATTGCGTATTTCGCTTGATCAGATATGCACGAGCGAACATGCGGATAGCGAGACATGGGAACCTTACGATATTTAGCAAGCGAGCGTTTATCAAAGACGGTCGTGATAAATCGTTTGTGTTTTCGATCAGTATCGAGCCAGATATCCAAAAACGGCAGCGGATGTTTTGACTCTGTACACTGGAGCAGCAGTTCTTGAGGATAGATTGGACTCTTCTGATCGTCTAGATAATCGCTGAAGTGCTGAGGCGAATCCTTCATTTCATTGACTAGTAAATCATCAACGTAGCGCGCGTTATAAAGCAAACTACCAACCTCTTGCTTCCTGTTTGCCTGCACAAGCCGATCAATGAATCGTAGCTCATAAAAATAGAGGTATAGGTTTGCGACAAAGACGGCGCAGTTGGTGCCCATGGGGATTCCTGTCGATTGCCGATATGTTTTGCCGGCGAATGTGACAAATATGTTGCTAACGAGGAAGCGAAACAAGGTGTCAAAACGAAGAGTGTCAACTGTAACACCAGCACGATTTAGGTTAGCAGCGGCAGCTTTCACCCACGTAGTATGCCTGCCTTGAATGCGAATGGCGTTAAACTGCCCGCGATGAGAAGCGGCAAACAGCATCCGAACAAGCAGAGTAAGTTTATCAATCAGATCAGCCTGTGGAATTGTGGTGTACATA
>CALKWN010000096.1 GCA_938004185.1 uncultured candidate division WWE3 bacterium | reverse complement strand
GGGGATTCGCCCTCCGCTCGCGAACTTCGTGTTCGCTCGCTCCGGGCCGGGGTTCTTGCTCTCGGCGTCATCCCTGACGCCTCACGCCGAGCGATCCTCAAATGATCGAATCGCTCGGCGCCGCAAGAACCCTTCGAATCCCCTATTCTCCACCATAGAAAAGAGCCGCCTAACGGCGGCTCATAATTAGGTGGAGAATAGGGGATTCGAACCCCTGACCTATAGATTGCGAAGCGCTCCGGACTCCGCCTACAGGATTCTCCCGCCTTGTCAGGCTTTCACCTATCGTAGCTAATTCTATATCAGAGCATGAGTCAGAAGCAAGGCACAATTAGCAGGAATTGGCAGAGTTTAGCAAATCTTGTCATTTTCTCAATCTCAGAGTCAGTCTCAGAGTTCTCAATCTCAGAGATAATCTCAGGGCCGATCCCCGCTTCGCGTGGCATTTCTACACCTTAAGTCCGAGAAGGTCTTGTAGGGAGTACGACCGCAGCAGGGGGGTAAGGAAGAAGACACTTTGAAATTGTACCTAATGAAGACGCGATCCTCGAGAGTCCCAGGACCTTCGTCCGAGAGGCTCAGGTGAGACCAGATCGCCTCTAGTCGCCTCCGGTGCGAGAACAGGTTCCTTCCCCATCGCCCTTCGAGCTGGAGTGATATCCCGTGTGCCTTCGCGAAGTCATCGGCATCATCTGGGATTTTAAAGTATCGATCACCGTTACGGTCTAGGAATATCTTGCATGGTTTGCAGGCGAGTATTTTGAAAATATGCTCGACCAACTCTTCCAACAATCCCGCCAATGAATCGGATTTGTAGGCGATGAAAGCAAAGGCGCTCGCCTGGTCGAAGCCTAGTAGCATGGTTCGCGCTGAGGGATCTCCTGCATCGTAAGATAAGCGCGCTACATAGAGAATCTCGCCTGCTATGGGCTCGGTTGAAGCGGTACTCTCCGGGGAAGCCGCAAGTCGCTGACCTTTTTTACTCAGGCCCGCCTTACGAAGATACTTGCCGATCGTAGCTTCGGAGGGACCTCCTTCAGCGGCAAGTAGTTGGTAAAGAGCCCTCCTCCCTAAATTGGGATGCCTAAGACTCTCCTCTAGGACTCTTGCCTTCCATTCCTCTCTGGAGACTCCTCCACTTTTGGATTTCATCGCGCTCCCTGATAAACCCGATCGTCAATCGCCTTAGATAGTGAAATCTGGTCAGGATGGCTGACTGCTTGCTGTGTCTGCCTAAAGTATACCACTTCACGATGACTTGTCGAGTTTTGTTTCAATAATTGAAATTTGCCCGTGAAAAGAGGGCATTAACTATCACTCCCTTTGCTCAGTGAGCCACTGGCTCACATCTCGCATTAGGAGGACAGTATGTCCGACAAGCATGTACAGGAACAGGCGATCCCGCTCCGGTTCCTGACCCTCAACGAAGTCGCCAAGCTACTTCGGCGATCAACTTCATGGGTCTACAAGCAGGCCGAGTCCGGCAAGCTCCCATCGGTCAAGCTTGGTGGCCGCCTGATTTTCGAACTTGAGGCCATCGATGACTACATCGGCCACCATCGAAGATCATCCACATCCACGACCAAGAAGGAGGCCTCACGTGGGTAGCAATCTATTCGCCATGCTATTCGCCAATCCGGTTGGCGTCAAGAACGTAGGCCTCGCCAACGAGCAAGCAGTCGCCGCACCATGGCCTAAGGCGCAGACGAGCGAGGAGCTCTTGGCCTACCTACTGGGTCTCGAAGAACAACCAGCCATGGTTTTTCCGGACCCGTCGCCAGTGATCAAGGCGATTCTGCCGAAAGCTGGCTCAGCGCCTGAGTTCAAGCCCGACGGGGGTGTGGCAATATGACCACTTCGGATTCGAAGCTCATCCGTCAACCCAAAGTTGACGTGTTGCCCCGGCAAATTGCCTTGGCCGAGCCGCTTCCCCTGGTCGCCCGGCTCGACGAAGGAAATACATCGCATTCCGATCCTACGCCAGATCAGGCCAGGATTTCTTGGCAGCCCGTAGCCGATGAAGGTCCGTCGACGATACAGCCTTCCTTGCGCGAAGAGTTAGGTCCCGAGATCCCCAGCGCATTGACCGAGGAGGACGAACCCTCAGCGATACCTGCACCTTTAGCACTGGTCCAGGATAATCATGGGCCGACTGAGCTCGTCGAGGGGGGACGCTACGAGCTCCACCGGGCCGAGGATGGCAGGATCCGGCGCATCATGCCGGTTCATTGCAGTCCGGGCAGGCTCCTGGGCGACACTGACCCGGATGTCTATTCGACTGACCTCCGGGTGATCGAAGACCTGATTCGCACCTCTCTCCGGGTGGAGGGGCTCTCGCTCTACAATGCCGGATTTGACCTTCGACGTATCCGCGACGCGAAGCTCTATGAGCAGGACCAAATCTTCGACTTCGCGACCTGGCTCAAGATCCGCGCACCAGAGTTGGGTATATCGGTCAGCTTCGCGTATCGTCTCATCAACGCGGCCGATGCGCTCGATCAGCTGCTTGTTGTCACCATCCAGGGAACCTGGGGGGTGTCTATAGACGACCTTGGCCGGAGATTCACGAAGGTTTCCTACCTCCTCACGGCCCATTATCGCAAGGTTCCCCTTGATACCCTGCGCGAGCCTTTCCTTGTTGCTCCGGAGCCGGACTTCATCAACCTTTGCACGGGCCGCAAGCCCCCCACGGCGAAGGAACTCGAGACCAAGCGAGAGGCTCGCAGAATCAAGCCACCCGAGCTCGCAGGTCCTCCGCTCATGATCTCTGGCGAGGTCGAGGCCAAGGTGGTCGAAGCTCTCAAGCTGGGCTTGGTACCTAAGTTCGTTTCCCTTGACGACCCCACGGATCTGCGCAACCTCGAATTCGCGGTTCTAGCAACGAGGCGGGAATCGGCAGAGAAGGCCCTGAAGGCGCGCGCACAGGCCTATCTGGATGATCGATCGTCCATCAAGACTTACTTCCAGCTTCACACTCTCGAGGATGCCGAGCGAGTCTTCAAGGAGCACCTCGCCGACGGAATCCACAGCAGGCTTATCCTTGCCGTCTGCACGGCGAACCTCGCGGATGATGAGCGCTTAGTCGTGCAGTGGAAGGCTCGGGGTTACAAGAGGGTCCATGATTACCTCAAGAAAGCGCTCAACGTGCCGTTCGATACCTACGACTACCTTATCATTGGTAGGAATTACCTCCGCTACGAAGCGGAGATCACCTCTCGTTTCTCCGTCGAGACCGAGGTCATGTTCACGAAGCTACTCCTCCTGGACCAAGCCATCTCCCTCCACGGCGACCAGTATGAGCTGATTTGGCGCTATTTCTCGCCGGAGATCGGAGGTACGACCTGGCGAGTCTTCGCCACGACTGCCGACTACGAGTCCGTCCTGAAGGACAAGCCTCTCGCTCCGGCCCGGGTGAAGGAGGCGAAGCGCCTCATTTTTGAGTATCGCACGCTACTTCGTGCAGGGGCGATAAAGGCGACCACTGGGCTACGAACAGGGAAGACGGTTGAGGTGCTCAACGTCATCAACGAGACCGAGGCCAGCCTCGTCGAGCTCTTCCTGCGCAATCCGAAGGCGATGATCCCTTATATCGCGCTCTATCAAACCTACAAGGCTAAGGGGCTTCTGTAACGTACGGGCAAGGTCGTGAGTCGCGAAAGGCTCGCGGCCTTGCCATCTTCTCCCACTCCCTGCCGGGACCTGCTAGAATTCCACACAGACGGAAAGTTGAAAGGCCCTGGCATCCCCTTTTTCATTACACGACGATAGCTCGACCATCAACTTACAGCCTTGCCGGGTATCGTAGCCATCAGAATGACCGCACTCAATGTGATGTGGACTCTACTGGTAGAACATACCATCTACCCAAGGAGTTCATATGCTTTACGACATTATCAGCGAACGCCATGCCCCGCCCTATCGGATCAGCAGCCCTGGCGACGCGTACACCGTCCTTAAGCGTTATGCAAACGCCCGGACCGAACGTTTTCTGGTTGTCCTCCTGAACGGAGCGCATGATGTGATCAGCACCCGAATCATCACCGTGGGCTTACTTAACAAGACGATCGTACACTGCCGGGAGGTTTTCCGGCCTGCCATTGTAGAGAACGCTGCTGCCATGTTACTATCTCATAACCATCCATCTAGCAGACTCGACCCGAGTCAGGAAGACCTTGATATCACCAAGCGACTCCAGGATGCCGGCGAGCTTTTAGGCATACCAGTACTCGACCACTTGATAATAGGCCGCACCGGATTCTACTCGATGGTCGAACATGGGCAGATGACAGTTCGTTAGGATTCCATCAAAGCCACCCAACATATAAAGAAACTTGCCTTCCATATTCCAATCCATTTATTAATATTCCTATACATCGCCCTCCAGGATATTTAGCCGATAGTGCTGCGGCCTACCGATATCCGGCACATACGCACCGCTTGGGTCCTCATCTTTTGTGCTGATGCCCGCGGCCTGTACCTGAACCCAGATTCTCTTATAACCACTATACCACTCCTCGCGGAGCTTTGCGGGCAGGGGATACGCGCCCCTGCCCTGGTTCCTTCTCGTCAAATCATCGATACCGCTCGCCGGATCGGCAACGGCGTCGTCGATGATCCTTCTCCATGCCTCCAGGTTTTCGAAGAGCCGAAGCACCGCCGTCCGGCTTTGCTTCGGCTGCGGGCTCACGCTTTCAAGCCGCTCCAGCAGCCGCTCAGCCGCTTCCCGATTCCTCGGGTACTTCCCTTCCTTCTCCCGCCATATCTTCACAAACCTTGTCGCCCCGGCCTCCGTCACGTTGCAGGCCGCATACAACGACTCAATCCTACTTCTCAGCTCCCGCAGGTTCCGGAACATATCCCCGCTATACCCCGCAGCCCTCGACCTCGTCTCCCA
>CALKWN010000095.1 GCA_938004185.1 uncultured candidate division WWE3 bacterium | reverse complement strand
GTTCAAAGAAGAAGCCAGCCGAGACTCCAAAGCAAGAACCCAAGAAAGACAAGCCAGACGATCCCATGCTCGAAGAACTCCCCGAAAAGAAACGGCTTGACATTATCAAATCAACCGACACTCTGTTCGAACAGCTTGCGCACGAAGCAGAAACAAACGTCGATGAAATCAAAGTCGAGTTGTTGCAAGAGTTCTTCGGTGTCGAGTCTCGCAAGCAGCTCAGATATTCCCAGTGTCGCGAGCTGTACGCGAAGTTGAAGAACAGGCTGATAGAAGTTCAGAACGCGACAGTATAACCGTTCCGCATTACCCGCTCCTGGAGACAGGGGCGGGCTTTTTCGAAGGAAGTGATGAATTGAGCGATGTCAAATGGATCAAGATTAGCACCGAGATATTCTCTGATGAGAAAATCGTTTTTCTAAGGGGCATGCCAAATGGTGATTCTCTCTTCACGCTTTGGCTGTTTCTTTTGGTTCTGGCAGGCAAAATAAATGACGGTGGGCTTATATATTTCAAGCCAGGCGTTCCTTATACTTCTCAGATGCTTTCGATGATTGCAAATGTTCCAGTTTCTTCTGTTGAACTAGCACTCAAAACAATGAAAGATTTCGAGATGATAGAGATTGATGACAATGGTTTGATTATTCTCAACTGGGAAAAACACCAAAACATTCAAGGGTTAGAAAGAATTAAAGAGCAGACTAGAAGAAGAGTACAGCGTCATCGAGAGAAACAGAAAGAACTAGCGAGTAACGTTACTGGTAACGCTACATGTAACGCAAATACCCCCCATGTAACGCACCTAGAACTAGATCTAGATCTAGATCTAAAGAAAGATCTTAATATATATATACCTGCGGTCGAAAAAGTAATTCTTCTGTGGAACCAGTATCAAATCTCCAGAATACCTGTGAACCGAGAAAAAACCGAAAAAACAATTCTCAAAGCTGTTGCACAACACGGCGAAGAAGCTGTGATGAGAGCGGTTCACAACTACTTCAAGATATTGACCGACAACGCATTGTTGCTAGATACGCGCTGGCAGTGCTACATCTTCATGGAAACTCATATCGAAAAGTTTCTTGATCTCGAAAGTGCAAGAAACCTATACAAAGGAGGCGGCAATGGAACTGCTAGAAAATGTTCTTCAGGAAATAGAAGCAAAACAAGTTCGGACTCAGAAAGACCTGATCGAGAACATTACACGGGCGGAAAGTACGGCGGTTTTTTTGCGACAGATGAACCTGGTGAAAGTGGCTGAACTTGGGCTCGACACGGAAGAAATTTTAGCAGCCGGAATTCCACAACTAAGTTTCTTTGAGAGACGGTTGGTGGATTGTGCGCGTTGTGTGAATGGGGCTCTGTGTTCTAAGCATTCCCCGAGGAAAGGTCAGATTCCAGCCGCCGAGAATGGGAAACTCATAATGCGCCACTGTGAGATGTTCGAAGAAGCAATGACGAAGAGACTACTCGAACTATCGGGTTTGGGCAAGAGATTCTGGGGTTGCACTTTTGATAATTATCGTCCCACAACAAAGGAACAGAAGGCCGCGGTCAAGAAGATTCAAAACTTCGTTCATAGTCTCCCAGGCGAGAGGGGACTTCTCATATCTGGTCCGGTGGGTACGGGAAAGACGCATCTAGCAGCGGCTATTGTCCGGGAGGGCCTGAAGAAAAGGGATACATGGAATTACCGCTTTGTTGAGGTCCCGGCTCTTCTATCGGAGATCCGCGCAGGATTCAATACAAGGTCCTCGGACTCTCCGTTGAAGATGATCGAGGAGGCCGATCTGCTAATACTTGACGATCTCGGAGCTGAAAAGGTTACCGATTGGGTAAAAGAACAATTGTATCTGGTGATTAATAAGAGATATTCCGAGATGAAACCAACGGTTATCACCACGAACGACAGTCTCGAAGAGCTAGAGGCAAACGTCTCCCAGAGGACCGTCTCGCGAATCATGGATATGTGTGACGGAGTTCTTCTGACCGGAAATGATTACAGGAAGAAGAAAATACAAGGAGGGGCATGATGGATCTTAGAAAGTATTCAATTCCCACTGAATACAAAGGGATTAAGTTCAGGAGCCGCCTAGAGTCTCAATGGGCTCGTTGGTTTGATAACCACGACATCAAATGGGAGTATGAACCCGAAGGATACGAATTGCCTCGGAAGGATTCAACGATAAAATATTTGCCGGACTTTTATCTCCCAGAGATGGATTCTTTCTTTGAAGTCAAGGGAGTTATGGAAGAACTTGACAAAGAAAAGCTGTTCGCGCTAGCCATAGCTATCAGAAAAGAGAAAAAAAGACGAGTTAGATAGGGTCTTTGTCGGAGGCCCAAAGGTCGGAATAGATCTGGCGTTGGTCTATGCCGATGAGAAAAAGGGCTTTGGCTATTTGGGCTTGGTAAAGTGTGAAAAGTGCTGTAAGTTTTTCTTTATAAATTCCCTAGGTGGTTGCAAATGTCTTTGCTGTGGTTATGAAAACAAGGAAAAAAACTTTCGGGAAATCGATAGTGCTTTCTTTAGTTCTAATTACTTCGAAGCTCTCAATGGTGTACCAATCGAAGAACCCAAAGAGGACGCGATTATTTTGCCATTCAATAAGGATTTGCTTTGTGTTGCTTTGTATCATCCAGAGTTGAAAGCCAGAGCGATTGAATTGCTCAGAAAGCGAACCTCCGAGTACCCGGAACACATACAAGATTTGTTGCATATTATCGAGAAATTTGAACCTTCACAAGTTAGACAGGCAATAAAGGACTCAGATACTTTTTCTCCCAAAGTAGCAGCAAATTTCATAGAACAATTAGAAGAATTAGACGACTTTGGTTTAGAAATAGCGAAAACAGTCATGAAATCTGGGGAATTCTACGCTAGACGCTATGATGTCGAACAAGAAATAAAGGAAATTGACAGTCTTATTTCAACTGCCAACAATGAAGAAGAAAAACTAGCTCTTCTTTTGAAGAGGTTGGAACTGAAAAAGAACCTTCGCCGAGAAAGGAGGGTGTGGCGTGACATACATCATCAAACTCAAGAATGGCGTGAAAGTGCGCTTCAAAGAAATCGAAGCCGAGAGCTTGCACGACGCGTATATGAAAATCCGCAAGACTGATCCTGACTGGTTGATACTCGGAGGGGAGGAGAAGAAATGAGACTGTTCTACATTGACTACGAACTCAAGCCAGAACGCGCATACGACGGTGACGCTGGCGTTGACATCAAAGCTGCGGAAAACTTTACAATTATGCCGAAACACTTCAGGGTTATACCGACGGGAGTGCGAGCTGAACTCTCGCCGGGCCACTACGCTCAAGTTCTAGGCCGTTCAGGGCTGGCAAAGTTCGGAATCATGATTATGGGCGGGGTAATCGACAGAATCTATCGCGGCGAAATCATGGTTCAAATGGCAAACTTCGGTGACAACGTTCTCAGATTCAGAAAAGGTGACAGGATCGCCCAGCTCGTGTGCATCAAGATAGACGAGACTCTTGAACTCGTCCAGGGGATACCGGATGCCAATACCGAACGCGGAGAGAACGGCTTCGGTTCGAGTGGTTTCCGAAATGGAAAATACTCACTTGAGGAGGGGCAATAAATGGGAATCTCGTACAACAGAACAATACTCATAGGCCGCTTGACGCGTGATCCAGAAATCAGATTTGCGACCAGCGGAACACAGATAGCATCGTTCTCGCTCGCAGTCGATAGGGGCAAAGACAACGAGACTGACTTCGTGAACATCGTCGCGTTTGGAAAGACTGCCGAGTTCGTCGGAAACTACATGACGAAAGGACGGCTTGTGCTTGTCGATGGCCAGCTCAGAATTGAGAAGTACCAGAAAGACGGCGAGCAGAAGACGGCGGTGAAAGTTGTTGCCAATCAAGTGCGCTTCATGGAAACGAAGAAGAACGCTGGCAACGGCGAGCTGACAGATGAAGAAGCGTTCGGCAAACCGGAGACTGAAGAAGTCACTTTCGGCGACGACGCGCCGGACGATGACGCGGTGCCGTTCTGATGAAGCTGACACTACCGATACCACCAAGCATAAATCATATGTATGTCGGTCCCAAGCGTGCTATGAACATGGAAGCGCGAGCCTGGTTCGTCGAAGCCAGGCTCCTTCTTTGCGTTCAGGTACGCGAACAGAGATGGAAGATGACTTCCGCGACATGGTTGTATGCCGACATGAAGTTCTATATGCCGGATAGACGCCGAAGAGATAGCCACAACACGATTAAGATATTGCTTGACGTGATGGAAGGCCAAGTCTATGAGAACGATTTCTACGTCATGCCGAGAATACAAGTGGTGAGCTACGACAAGCAGAATCCGAGAGTCGAGATTGAGTTCTCGGAAGCGTAGGGGGCAAAGATGACATACGAACTATCAGACTTCAACGGCGCAAAGGTGCGCAGATTGCGCGAAGAGAAAGAGTATAGCCAAGCGATGCTTTCGCAACGCTCTGGCGTGTCTGATGTCTATATATCCCAGCTCGAAAACGACAGCTACATACCCAGTCTCAGAGTATGCAAGAAACTGGCAGATGCTTTGCGTGTCGATGTGGCCGAACTCTTCGGCCCGGAGCCGGAAGAGCTTGTAGATGTGGAATACTACACGTCGCTGTTTGCGCGAATCAAAGCGATGGGGATGTGAAGGAGACGACTATGGAGAATGCAGAACTGCAAGCGATAGAAGATTCGAAACTTTTGAAGCGCGGCACTAAAGTCATCCACAACGGTCAGAAGTGCGTTGTGCTGAACTTCAGGCACAACGGGAAGGGCTACGAATACTTCCTGAGCGACAGAAAGTGGGTGAAGAGACATCAGGTTAGGAGGGTGAGAGAATGAAGAACGATGAGATGACAGCATACAAACCAGCCGTAATCCTCAAGAGAATCGAAGGCCGATGGGCGAGGGTGCTTGCAACGAAGCTGATTAAGGAGGTGGAGAAATGAGTAAGAAAAGTGAAGCGGTCAGCGATGGATTGACTATCTACCATTACATTGTGATATTCGATATTCTCGCAAGGCTGGTCTTTGAAAACAGAACGGATACCTTTCTCCTGGTTTACAGGCAGAGAAAGCCAGAGGGCGAGTACTGGCGAAAGAGAATTAAAGAACTTGGGGCTGAAAACATTCCAATGATTTCAAACGAAACTTTTAGAATCCTCATGCCTGACGAATCGACATATGTGATTAGAAAGACTAGAGATGCACTTCTCGATCTCGACAAGGTTTTCATTGATTCAAAGAAAACAAAACCATTGATTAAAATTGAGCCTTTCTTACCGGGCCGAGTGCACAAACTTCTTCTGCCTGGCTATCCATGGAGAACGTTTGACTTGCCAAAAAGAATGGAAGTCCCAGCAGATTTCTTCCCAGTTTCTAAATCTCTGTACGAAGTCATTGAAATCATAGACCATGGTCACATAATTGACCCGCAAAGCAGTACACACGGTTTTCGCACACTTGGGAAAGAAGCAATTGAGATGTGAAGGCTTCAGGAAGAGAACCAGAGACTCAAAGAAGCCTACGAAGCCAACGGCATGATGATTTTGAAGGAGGGTGAGGGAATGAAGAACGCAATCAAACCAAGCGGCATACCGATGTTTTGCTACTGTGTGGGTTGCAGAAAAAAGATATTCGACCTCTCGGTATTGTTGTCGTTTGAGCATAAGGGTATTTTGTGCTATGGCTGCTGGTACAAAAAGAAAATGGAGGTGCAGAGATGACTCTAAGAGACTTTGAACAGCACGTTGTTAGATGTTATGTTGTAAAGAAAGAGTTTTCGGAGAAAAAACACATAATGGAAGCGATTTCAGGCCTTGCCATTAAAGCCAATAAGTTACGTGACTATTTAGACTTGACTTCTGATTATGGTACAGAAGGCATATTAAACGTGGTTTCTGATTATGAAAAGAAGGCAATAAGGGAGGCTCTAGGCGAGGTTCTGTTCGATTTCGTCTATCTGTACGAAACTCTCGGAATACCAATAGAGGAAATCATGGACGCAACTGAAGGAGGAATGAAATGACTGAAGACATCACAGTGAAAGTCATACGGCACAACCCGAAAGACCCTTCCCTGTACATCACCGGTGACATGGCCGATGCGTTGAGGGTGTTCAACGAGAGAGTGGCGGCACATTCGCAAACCGGCAGGCTCGTCGTTACGAAAATCGAGCTGTGGGTTGGAGACAGACTCGTGAAGTATGCTGACAAAGACGGCGTGTTTGACGTGAAATACACCAAAGCTGGTGTGTATCAGGGTGTTGAGGAGGATGCTGAATGAGCGGACAACAAAACAGGATAAAAAGAGAGTTCATCAAGAAATACGGTCTGAAGAAAAACCGGAGTTCAATCTGCATAGCAAGAATAAACGGTGAGAGATGCGCATTGCCACCGCACCTTCACACATACAAAGGAGCGGATCATACATCATTGTGGAATAAAGACGGAAAGCCGGTGTGTTTTGTTTCGCAACCATACAAAGAGGCTTTTGAATCTCCTGAACATCAGGCAGCACTTGCAAAAGTTGAGGAACTTGGTTACTTTGTTCGTGTTGATCCGCTTGGTTCGTGGCACTATCCTGGCAAAACTGTGTTGATTGAGATTTGGAAGGATAAAGAAACCTATGAGTCGATTAAGGAGGCCGTGGAATGAGCGACAAGATCCAGGGTTTCAACCCCAACGTGGTTGACGAGATCCGCACGGTTTTCGACGCAGGAAAGGAGATCGACAGGATAGACATCGAAGATCTCTTCATCGCTATCGACTACTGGCGGCGAGGCCAGCAGAAAGAACACGAGCTGGTAATCCAGACTTTTAACGCCCAGAAACTCAGCTTCTTCGTGTATCAGGAGAAGTCCAAGCGGACGATGAACACCTCACTTTCACTGAAAGACCAGCTCAACAACTACGTATTCGGCCTTGTCGGTGAAGTCGGAGAGGTTGTAGATCTTCTGAAGAAGTTTTTCTACCACGGCCACGAGGTCGATTCCAACAGACTCAAAAGCGAACTCGGGGACATCCTCTGGTACGTCTCGGCTGTGGCTTCTCTGTTCAACATCAATCTTCAGGAGATCGCCCAGGGGAACGTCGAGAAGTTGGGAAGACGGTATCCAGAAGGGTTCAGTTCAGAAGCGAGTATAGGAAGGGAGGGAACGAAATGAACGATCAAGAAATTCGGGATCTGTCAGAAATTCTGGAACTTTATGAGAATTTGTCGGCAAACCAGAACCGCACCCAGGATGAGCAAGACAATCTCGATATGGCCGAGTATATCCTCATTCAGTCAACGAAGCCTCTCCTGGAAGAGGTGAAGAGATTGAAGTTCGCAAGGTGCAAGAACTGCGAATGGTTCAGCAGAGAGCCGATTGAAGGGAAGTGGCCGAAATTCTCCAGTTCAACCGATATTCAGGGCGAAAAGGAGCTACTCGACAAAGGCTTTGGAAGATGCGCCCACGACAAGATGAACGAACAGGCTTTCTTCTACGACGACGAGCAGGTCGGTTTCGGCCAGTCTGACTACCCAGGAAAGGTCGATTATACCGGAATGATGGTCGATTGTAGTCATGACGAGTGTGGCTTTCTGTTTCACGAAACGTTCGGATGCGTGAACTTCGAAAAGAGGGAGGCAGAGGATGAAGAACATTGACAGATTCCTCAACAGACAGAAAGAAAAAGTAACCTCTCCCGAAAGGCTTGAGAAAAAGAGGATAAAGAAACAACTTCAAGAAGCGGCAAGAGCTGACGAAATCTATGGGCCTGAAGAAGAACGAGAGAATCAAGGGGAGGGGCAGAAGTGATCGTCAGAGAAGGTATAGACGGGATGCAAGAAGTCACTACGCAAGAGTTGGAAGAAGCCCTCAAGGAGCTTCGCGACGACGACATCAGTCTGAAATCAGCTATTGAGAATATGAAGAGAGGAGACACCTACTGCTTGGAAGATGGCGTGTACTCTTGGTGCAAGCCCTTAGACAAATCGATGGACGACCTAACAAAGGCGAGCATAGAACTGGCGTGGTCGTTGCAATATGCCATCCAGTCGTTGCCCAAAGAATGCCAGGAAGCATACGAAACGTTCCGGAAAGCCTATGTGGCGGAGGTCGGCAAGAAGATTCCGGCTGTCGCAGTCAATGTTGAAATGCCTCTTCTCGATGAATTCAAGAAAGCTCTCCCGGAATTGAGGGTAGAACTTGAGAAGCTAACCGATCAATTCAATGAGCTATTTGGCCGCTTCAATGAAAGGTTCGGAGAGATTGTCAAGCTCAAGGCCGAATTGAATTTGAGTATCGAGGAGGCGAGAACTTGAAAACTTCCTACTTTGCCAGAGCCGCCAGACTTCCTCAAGCTGTGTCGATAGTTACTTACACCCCAGTTTATTTCAAGGGCAGAGTCTATCCAGACCTTGCCCCTTCAGTGGATCTTATGAGGCACTGGATACAGAACCACGATCGAATCTATTTCACCGAGAGATTCCTGGAAGAGACGCTTACTCGGCTCGATCCGCACAAGGTCTATGCGGATCTCGGGGAGGACGCTATCCTTCTCGCTTACGAACCAGCCGGAGAGTTCTCGCACAGAGTCATCGTCGCCCAGTGGCTTGAGCAGTCTCTGGGTATCGTTATTCCCGAATATGAACCAGTCTGGAAGAAAGGGAGGGATAGAAATGCTCTTGGAAAACTGGTATGAAGTTACTTTCGGCTGCAAGGTCAAAGAATTCGGCAGGTTACGGATGGAGGTTAAAGCCGCCAGTTCTCAAGCGGCGATAGACAAGGCCGGGGTTCTGGCCTCCAAGTTCTGGGACGTTGTAGAGGCCAGGACGTTGAAACCGGAGGAGATCCCGAATGGTTAAACGGACTTGCCCTCTCTGTGGGAAAACCTGGTTCAGTTGTGCCGAGCAAGACCCCTGGAACTGTCAGAATTGCGGTTTCTTGCTAACGCCCGACATGAACGAGAATCCGGAGGAGAGAGATGCAGAGAATCAACATGACGGTGTTCCGCAGAGTTTTCTTTGAATCCGGTCTGAGCGTCGGGCAACTAGCCAAACACAGGATCAGACAAGAACTCACGCGCGGCATACTGGACGGCAGGATCAACCGGATAGCTCCTGCTCAAGCGGCGAAGTATGCACGTGTGTTTGGAGTGCCGTATAGCGAACTGTTTCCAAATACGATAAAGATCGACAGGATCATTCGGGAATTTGTGGAGGTGGAGTGATGGGAATCTGGATATTTCTACTTGCTTCTGGGTGTTTTTGCGCAGGGTACTGCCTTTCCGGGATGCTCGGTTACGGCAACCGCGAGGATCTTGAACGCGAGGCTGAAGAGTTGAGACGCGAAAATGCCCGGCTGATGCGTCGCAATCTGACGCTTCAGGAAGAGATCGAACTGATGGAGAAAGAGACGAGATTCAGAGAGAAAACGAAGGTATGAGGGCCGCGGGGACGGTCCTTGTTACCAGGAGGGAGGTTATGAACGATTCGTTGTGGGATATCGTTTTTCGAGTCGTGGAGGGTCGGATGCTGGCACCGAAACAAGTCCAGAAACTCTGGGCCTCGCGTGAGACGATCGAGCAACACACTGAAAGTATGATTTTCTCGACCTCGTCCATAATATACCTTCAAAAAGACCGCATTGAACCAAACGAGAAGATCACGAAAGACGCCTCAGCGGTCCGGGTGTTGGAAATCATGGATCAGGCGATGGAATCTCTCACGGATGAAGATCGCCGGGCATGGGGTTGGAGGTACTCCGAGGGGATGACGCTCGAAGAGGTGGGCCAGATGATCACCGACGCACCGAGGGGATGTGAAAATGCTGCTAGATTTTGGCGTGTCAAGGCCCTGCGAAAATTGGATCATGTGGCTTTGAGACTGGCACAGAAAATGTGGAAAAACTCAAGGAGGGATGATTTGTGAGCTTAGAACGATCTCTTTCTACTCTAATTGATTCAATAGAAGCCGGAAAATTTACTGGTCACAAACCTAGAAAAACCGCACTAGAAAAGTTTGAAGGGGAATCTTACATAAAAAGCTTGAGACATTATAAGAACATAAGAATCAAAACCAGAACTGTTAAGTGTGACGTTTGTGGTTTTATACCACCCAGAGAGTTTGCAACTATTTTGAATACACATCATTTTATTCCTTTTTTGCAGGGTGGCGGGAACTCTTTAGGTAATTTGATGTTAGTTTGTCCTACTTGCCACGCAATTTGCCACAGAATAATTAGAGTTAGCGATAAACTTTTGCCGGATACCAGAACAGCATTTATTTGGTTTGCAAAACAAGTTGTTGCCGATTATGAAGGGCTCAGAAAAAGTCTCATAAGAATTTTCAATGATGATGACGAAGAACTTCTAGTGGAACAAGGAGACAAAATTCTAGTAGATGTTGAACGGTTATTTGGGCTGGCGATGGAGTATTATAGACTCTATTCTTCTACTTGACTTGCTTGGGTGAAACATTTTGTGATAGAATAGTAATTGTAAAAATATGCGAAGGCCCACTTCGGGCCTTTTTTTCATGCCATGAGGAGGCGAGCAAGTATGAAAAAGCTGATAATTATACTCTCAGTCATAGCTGTTCTGCTTATTGCAGGCTGCACCAAAGTCATTACTTATCCGAATGTTGATGGAAACTGGACTGTGAACGCTGTCATCGAGGGCGCTGTGTACTGTTTCGACATGGAAATTGCTGCTAACGGCTGCACTTTCGATGCTACTGCTACTGGATTTGAGATTTCAGGCGGTGGTACGTCGTACAGCGGGCTTGTGACTTTCAATTTGGCAATTGATGGCAGGCTGTATGCTTTCCACGGAAACGCCAGCAACACGTTTATGAGCGGCTTTCTCAGAAAGGGAATACAGGGCGGCATTGTCGGCAATTGGAGCGCGAGTAGGTAAAAGGGAGGGTGTAAATGGAAGTAACTATCGAGCAAGTTGCAGCAATTTGTCATGAGGTAAACAGGGCTTATGTTAACGCAACAGAGGGCAAAGACGTTCAACCGTGGCACTTAGCTCCACAATGGCAGAAAGATTCTGCGATTGATGGCGTTAAGTATGCGTCCGAACATCCTGATAACACACCAGAGAAAATGCACGAGCGGTGGATGGAACACAGGCTGGCTACCGGTTGGGTGTATGGGGAGGCTAAAGACGATGAGAAAAAAACTCATCCTTGTTTAGTTCCTTACGACGAGCTGCCAGAGGCACAAAAGGCGAAAGACTATCTCTTCGATGCTGTTGTGAAAGCAGCTATGAATTATCTGAATTGCGACTTCGCCTCGCCGGTAGGTCGTCTATAATCACTACTGCTGGTTCATAATTAAAGCCGAACAGGTTTATTCTGCGAATATAAAGCTAAAAGGCTAGGCACGTAGCGCAATGGCAGCGCATCCGTCTGATAAACGGAAGGGCAACGGTTCGAATCCGTTCGTGCCACGGCCTTTATTGCGGGCAGCGGCGGACGCAGATCGCTCTCATAAGGCGATTGTCGAGATTCGACTTCTCGGCCCGCATCCAGCCACCCGAAAGGGTGAGTATTGTGTAAACTCTTCCTTCCGCACAGGGGGGCTTCGGGCTCCCTTTCTTTTTGGAGGTCACTTTGACAGTCTTTCGTTGCGACTATTGCGGCAAAATCACAACTATGAATCATCACTGGCAAAAGATGGAGTCTGGCGCCGAGTTTTGCTCGTGGCGATGTATGCGGTTGTATGCGGCGAGAAGGGAAAAGATTGATAGAGAGTATGAGAAGGAGAAAGAGGGAGGCACAAAGTGAAAATACAATTCAACGCGTCGATAGCAAACTCGACAACTGCGATAAAGTTCGACGGCTCAGACGGTAACGCAAGACTGATGCTCGACGTTCCGGCTACGGAGATACCAGAGATGATAAAGATTCCGGCTTACTTTCTCGGAAAGAATCTGAAAGTGACGATTGAACTCGAAGAATAGACTGAAAGAGAGGTGATCGACAATGAAAAGTAAATATGAGACTCACGTTGCAGGTCGCCTTGATGTCATACGCGGTTGGTGCCGAGACGGAATCATCGAAGAAGAGATAGCCAAGAGACTTGGTGTTGCATATAGCACGTTCAAGAAATACAAAAGTGATTATTCGGCTCTTTCGGACGCCCTAAAAGAAGGTAAAGAGGTCGCAGACTACCGTGTAGAGAACGCTCTGTATGAAAAAGCACTCAACGGAGATACCACGGCGATGATATTCTGGCTCAAGAATCGAAGGCCGGAACAATGGAGAGAGAAACAGGAGGTCGCTCACTCTGGCGGCATCGACATCACTGTGGACGTGGTCGAAGATGGCGATTAAGGTTCATACTCGCATATTCAATAAGCCTTTCAGACAGCTTCTCGACAACCGTTCGCGCTACGAGATATTCTATGGCGGCGCAGGTTCGGGCAAGTCGATGTTCGTCGCTCAACGGCTTGTTCTTCGCGCAATGAAAGAAAAAGGTCACAAGTTTCTGATAGTCAGGAAGGTCGCCAAGACGAACCGACACTCGACGTTCGCGCTCATCATGGCCATACTTCGTAGTTGGAAGGTTCTTGGACTGTTCAAAGTCAACAAGTCGGACATGGAGATCGGCTGTCTCAACGGCAATCAAATCATATTTACCGGCCTCGACGACGTTGAAAAACTCAAGTCAATTGCAGGCATTACAGACATCTGGGTCGAAGAAGCGAGTGAGATTACACAGGAAGACTTCCAGCAACTAGACTTGCGACTCAGGGGCAGGACTCCGTGGCCCCTGCAAATCACGATGACGTTCAATCCAATCTCGGCTCTCAGTTGGCTCAAGTCATTCTTCTTCGATGTGCCGAAAGAAAATTGTGTCATCCACAAATCGACATATAAAGACAACCGCTTTCTTGACGATGAATACAAAAAAGTGATTGAAGACTTAAAAAACCAGGATTATACATACTATCAAATTTACGGCCTCGGCGAGTGGGGCGTTCTCGGAAATCTTGTCTTTCACAACTACGTATTCGAGGACATTCCATACAAAGAAGAAGACTTCGACGCTGTCTATCAGGGCCTCGACTTCGGGTTCAACCATCCATCTGCTCTAGTGCGCGTGGGCTTTAAGGACGAAGAACTCTACGTCTTCGACGAGCTGTACGAGAAAGGACTCACGAACGCGGAATTAATTCAGGAAGTTGGCAGGGTGATTGACAAGCGCAAGCAAATCACGGCAGACAGCGCCGAACCAGCGAGAATCAAAGAGTTTCAGCAGGCAGGCTTCAAAGTCAGTGGCTCAGTCAAAGGCAAGGGTTCGGTCAAGGACGGCATTGACTGGCTCAAGAGACACAAAATTCATATCTCGAAGAATTGTCCGAATTTACTTGCCGAAATCCAGCAATACTCGTACAAAGAAGACAAAGACGGCAATGTCCTGGATGAACCGATAGAGTTCAAAGACGACGCAATCGCAGCTCTCAGATATGCGATCGAACCGTTGAGGAGTCAGAAGACAATCTTCATCGGCAAAGCTGGGCCACGGACTTAGGAGGTGGCAACGTGGGCATACGACAGGCAATAGCCGGTTGGCTTTTCAAAGCGGCGACCGGAAAGAGACGAATACAGATTATCCCCTCCTCGCAGTCCGGGAGGCCGGTGTACTCAGATTGGACAACGGAAAACGCCATAACTTCAGGACTCAAAGCCTCCAACTGGGTCTATGCGTGCATACGAAGAAAGGCCGCAGCGATAGCTTCCGTGCCGTGGCACGTAGAACAACAGACAAAGAACGGCGACTGGGAGAGGATCAGAAACCACCCGCTGGAGATTCTTCTCGCGAAGGCCAACACTTTCATGAGTGGTCAAGATCTCTTCGAGCGACTTGTCTATCATCTCGATCTCGGGGGCAACGCATTGTGGTATATCAATACTGTCGGCTCTGGTGTAAATGAGAAGCCTTTCGAACTGTATCCCCTGCACCCGGACAAGATAAAACCTGTCCCAAGTGTAGATGGTTGGATTCAGTATTATGAGTACAAAATTCAACCTGGCAATCCAGAAAAACTAGATCCTCGAAAAATAGTCCACCTCATGTATCCCGATCCGTCGTCCATATTCTGGGGCATCTCGCCACTTCAGGCCGCCGCTCGCGTAGTCGATACCGACAACGAAGCCGTGGACTGGAACAAGGCCAGCCTTCAGAATCGCGCCGTGACATCGGGCGTGTTTTCCACACCGGCGGATCTCATAGTCACAGGCGATCAGTACGACGAGCTCAAGTCTCAGGTCTGGGATCAACACGTCGGATCGTCGAACGCAGGTGCTCCGTGGGTAGTCACGGGCGGGATGCAATGGACACCTATGGGTATGACTCCGCAGGAGATGGACTTTCTCGAAAGCAGAAAGTTTCACGTGTCCGAGATAGCGGCGGTCTTCGGAGTCCCGGTGGTTCTTCTTTCGCCAGAGAGAACTACGTACAACAATATGACTACCGCCAGAACGATATTTTGGGAAGACACGATCATTCCGTTGCTCGTCGATATCCAAGAGACTTTGAATCTCTCACTGGTTCGCTGGTGGGACCCGGCAGCTTCAGACATGGCGCAGCCGAACAATCTTCGAGTCATGTATGATCTCTCGAACGTCCCGGCTCTGCAAGACAATCTAGTTCAAAAAGTTCAGACGGCCGCGCATCTCTACAACATGGGTGTGCCGTTCAACGACATCAACCAGAGATTGAATCTCGGGTTCAACGATATACCGGGCGGCGAATCTCCAAAGCCGTCTTTCGGTTTCATGAGCAGCAAACCTCACGAAGTCAAAGCGCTTACGGAAGAAGAAAAGACGGCGCTCTGGAGGGCTAGAGACTCCACGCGCAGAGAATGGGAATCGAAAGTCGCGGAGAAGGTAGCCGCTCGGTTCAAGGATGAATCAAGCGTTGTTGTAGCTGCATACGAAGAGAGCGGAGAGGTAGGCGCAATCGCGGCCCTTATGTCCCAGAGAAAAGACTGGGAAGTTTTGTTGAAAAGCGCATACATGGCAATAATTGAGTTTTTTGCCGAACGTTCGGCAAACAGGCTGCTCGGAAAGTCACGCGGCCCGACTGAGAGAAAGTTCGTTTTCGATCCCTTTGCGGCGAACATTCAGACATGGATATCCGCGGTCGCTGCCAGAAAAATAACCCTCATGCTGAGGACTACGCAGGATGCGATAGCCAGAGAGATCTCGCGCGGCATGAGCGAGGAACTCACGAGCGTTCAGATAGCGAAGCGAATCGAAGAGAAATATAACTCATGGCGAGGTCTGGGAGACAGTGCAATGACAGAGTATCGTTCGGTCATGATAGCCAGAACCGAGACTGGCGGCGCGGCAAACTTTGCTACCAGAGAAGGTGCGTCACAGACAGGGCTACCGCTGGAAAAGACGTGGATTTCGTCGAGAGATTCAAGAGTCAGGGATTCCCACGACTCGCTGGACGGAGAGACTAAACCATTCAACGAACCTTACAGCAACGGGCTTATGTATCCGGGCGATCAGGGCGGATCGGTAGGAGAGGTTGTCAATTGCCGATGCGTGGAAACTTACGACATTATCGAATGAGGTGATGATATGGCGATGGAAGTTAAAACACTGAAGCCTAAACAGGCTCAGATGAAAGTAGTTGAAGAAGAGGACGGCCCCGGATACATAGAAGGATATGGGGCTGTTTTCAATAACATCGATCTCGGCGGCGATAGGATAATCCCCGGCGCTTTCAAGAAGACGATAGCGGAGAAACTGCCGCTCAAAAGAATAAAGTTTGTGGACAACCACAACGGCTACTGGGGATCGAGCGAAGACATCATCGGTGTAGTCGAAGCCGCGAAAGAAGACGAGTTCGGACTCTGGTTCAGGGCAAAACTGTCGAAGTCGCAGCGAGCGCAGGAAGTCAGGGAAAAGATCAAAGATGGAATACTCGACGCTCTCTCAATCGGTTATCGTGCGGTCAAGTATTCGTACGAGAAGATAGAGGGCAGGGAAGACGATATACGAAACCTTGAAGAGATCGAGCTCTCAGAGGTGTCCGTCGTTCCCTGGGGACTAAATCCACTCGCCACGATTACAGGCGTGAAAGGGCAGGAAAACTTGGAACTGCTGCTCAAGAAGTTGAACTCTCTTGAAGTCAAGGAACTTTCAGATCAAAACAAACAACTCGTGAAAGAAAGTATAAACACTCTCAAAGCACTCTTGAACGACGAGCCGCCCACAGGCACTCCGAAATCAGGAGCCGCAGAACCGACTTCCGAGCCGGATAACCACTCGGACGAGATAGCAGAGCTCTTCAAGAATCTAAACATAGCGAAAGAGTTCGAGGAGGAGCAGGCCATACTCGACGAATTTCGCGCGTTCGCAAAAACTTTCAGTGAAGGAGTTGAAACATAATGGAACTTAGTGAACTTCAGGGGCTTCTGGAGTCGTATAAAACCGACATGAAGAGTCTCCTGACCAAGCAGGCAGAAGAACTCAAGAAACACGGCGAGACCACAGCCGAGACTGCAAAGTCCATCGCCGCTGTGGACGTAACGATCAAGAACATTTCAGAAGGACTGGCAGAGGCCAAGAAGAGAATGGACGAACTCGAGGCCAAAGCCGGAAGACCCGCCGAACCCACAATGAACGAGGTCAAGTCTCCCGGTCAGATATTCGTCGAGTCTGAAGAATATAAGGCCGTCAAGGACAAGGGAATACCGATAAGGTCACAGCCTGTTCAGGTGAAGACGCTCATCACCGGCGCATCGCTCGGCAACCTTGCCGGATATCTCTATCCATCGTACAGAGTACCTGGAATCGTTGAAGACCCGAGAAGAGCCGCAAGAGTCAGGTCACTTCTCAACGTCATTCCTACGTCCGCCGGAGCTATCGACTGGATAAGAGAGACGGGCTTCACAAACAATGCCGACGTTGTCGCGGAAGGCGAGGAAAAGCCTGAATCGGCAATCACTTTCGAGAACAAGAGCACCACGATCAAGACGATAGCGCACTGGATACCCGTGACCAAGCAGATCCTCGCCGACGCTCCCGGACTTCAGGCATATATCGACTCCAAGTTGATCTACGGTCTGTACCTCAAAGAAGACGAAGAGCTTCTTTACGGTACCGGAATCGGCGGAGACATTCAGGGTTTGACCACAGACGGCGATGTTCAGACTTACGCCTGGTCTGACGGTTCGGTCGGAGACACCAAGCTCGACGCGATCAGAAGGGCAATGACGAAAGCCTACCTCGCGTACTACCCGGTCAACGGTATTGTGCTTCATCCAAACGACTGGGAAGACATCGAGCTTTTGAAATCGTCCGACGGCCTGTATGTGTGGGTCAATGTCGTTGTCGGCGGGCAGGAAAGACTCTGGAGAACTCCCGTCGTAGTTTCGGCGGCGCTCACGCCCGGAACTTTCATCACCGGCGCTTTCGATCTCGGTGCAACGCTCTGGGACAGGCAGGAAGTCACAATCTCCGTCAGTGGCTCTCACAGTGACTTCTTCATCAAGAACAAGCTGGCAATACTCTGTGAAGAGAGAGTCGAACTCACGGTTGAAAGACCCGAGTCGCTTGTAATAGGCTCGTTCGATTCCGCACCAGTTGCAGGATCATAAAACCATCGGGGCCGGGAAACCGGCCCTTTCTCTTTGAGGTGTGGAGATGGATTATTCGATATTGATTCCGTTCAAGACTGACGATGGTCATCGCGAGAGTTGTTTTGACTGGCTTCTGGCATACTATGAATCTATATGCCCCGAAGCGGAGATCGTGGTCGGCACGGCGGATGAATGTAACCGATCGAAAATGAGAAACGATGCGGCCTCAAACGCAACAACCGACATATTCATATTCATAGACGCAGACGGTCTCGTCAAGAGAGAGACTATCCTCAAAGCCGTCGAATGCGTCAAGGCAGGGCATTCACTCGTGCAACCGAGAGCCGTCAGGTATCTCACCGAGCGGACGACAAAAAGAATCATCCAGTCTCCGTTTGAGTTTCCGCGCCTCGGCAAGTCGGACTTCATAAAACACGAAGTGCTGATAGGTGAGTTCTTCGCTGTCTCCAGACAGACATTCAAGAAGATACGCGGCTGGGATGAAAGTTTCACAGGATGGGGCGGCGAGGACGACGCTTTCAAGTGTGCGATCAGAGCGCTAGTCGGGCCGTTCAAAATACTCGACGATACTGTCTATCATCTCTGGCATGAAAGAACCGAGAATGAAACCAATAAATATGACGGCTGGTGCGAGCAAAAACGAAAAGCCGATATGTACATCGCAGCGAGAACGAATCCTCGTTTGATGAGACAGATAATCGGCATATGCAAAACCGACTGCAAAGAATTCTCGATTCTGATTCCGTTTCAGGGCGGCGATCCACACAGAGAGAGGATATTCGACTGGCTGTGCAGATACTACCGTCTGAATTTTCCGGAAGCCGAGCTCGTAATCGGGGAAGACGACACAAAGCAAGTCAATCGCTCGCGCATGAGAAACGACGCTTTCCAGAAAGCAAGCACGGACATTCTCGTCTATATCGACGCGGACGGGCTCGTGAAACCATGCGACCTGAGAGCCGCGATCGACAAAGTCAAGAACGGCGCCGCTATGGTTCAGATGGAGACTGTCTCATGGTTGAACAAAGAATCGACGTTCAAGATCATCGACGGCAAACCGTACTGGCGGGAGATACTTCCGGGTGAGATTTACGCCACCGAGAGAGTGCTCGGTGAGTTCTTCGCGCTGACTCGCTCGACACACGAGAAAGTCCACGGCTGGGACGAGAGATTTCAGGGCTGGGGCGGAGAAGATCAGGCGTTTAGATATGCTGTCATGGCTCTTGTGGGAAAGATCGAGAAACTGCCTTCCACCGTCTATCATATCTGGCATCCCAGGACTGTGAACGAGACTCCAAAGCACAAGCAGTTCAAATACAACAGAGAATTGCGGGACAGATATGTGTCTGCCGAGAACGACAAAAAGAGAATGCTCTCGATCATAGCCGAAAGAACCGGCCCACAGATGGGGAAGATAGACTTCTATGCTCCCGCTCCGCATTACTTCGACCATCTTGAGCCGATATACCGCGCGTTGAGCGAAGAGTACCGCGGCCAGTTTTTCATAGAATCTGGCATTATTGAATACGCGAAAAAGAAGCTCAGAAACGTACTCGCCATGAGTTCCAGAAGCAAGCTGATAGAAAAGCTCAAGAAAAATATAGGGCTGCTCGTAGTCGCCGGGATCGAAGATGTAAAGGTTGCGACCGACGCGGGAAGAATCCCCGTCCTCGTCGATCACGGCTCGGGTCAGACATACATAGACTCGAAGAACGGTTCATACGCTGGAGGTCAGAAGAGAGAAAACGTCACTCTGTTTATTGTGCCGAACGAATGGTCGGCAAAGTCAAATAGAGCGGCATATCCCGATACACCCGTAGAGATTGTGGGTTGTCCGAAACTCGATCGCTGGCACAACGAAGAGCCCAAAGAGAGAAGCAAGAAACCGGTCGTCTGCGTCTCCTTCCACTGGAGCTGTGAGATTTCACAGGAGACACGCGGGGGATTCCACTATTTCAAGGACGTTCTTCCGGAGCTGGCAAAGTCCGAAGAATTTGAACTCGTCGGTCACGCTCACCCGAACCTCGCAAAATTTGCCTATCCTTTCTACCACAAGCACAGGATCAGGATTCTTCCGACTTTCGACGATGTCCTCAATGAAGCCGACGTTTACATAATCGATAATTCATCGACCCTGTACGAGTTCGCGGATCTCGATCGTCCGGTCGTCGTTTTGAACCCTCCGTGGTTCAGGCGGGACGTTCATCATGGGCTGCGATTCTGGGAATGCGCCGATGTCGGTGTTAACTGCGACAAACCGGAAGACTTGAAAGACGCGATACTGAAAGCTCTGGAAGATCTGCAAGAGATAGCTCAAAGGCGACGCGAAATCATGAAACAAGTCTATCCGCACAAAGGGAACAGCTCAAAGCTGGCGGCGCTGGCAATAGAAAGGCGCTGGAAAGAACTGTTTGAGAGGAGGGGAGAAATGGTGAAGGCCAGAGTAGAAAGAGCGTTCATCCACGAAGGAAGAATAGTGAGACCCGGCGAGATTGTGGAGATGTCGAACAGCAGAGCCGAGAGCTTGGAAAAGAAGAGACTGGTTACATACATTCCCACGCTCGAAGTGCCGGAAAACAAGCTGGCGGCCCCACCGGAATCTAAGCCGGTTGAACCCGAAGAACCAAAGCTCGAAGTCCTCGAGGACAAGAAAGAACCTATCAAGGGATATGTCTGTGATGTCTGTGACCGGGGCTTCTATTCTCTGAATGGCCTGAAATCCCACCAGAGACAGGCGCACCCTAAGAAGAAGGGATGATCATGGCTACCGCCGTAAAGGACAGACTGACAGTAACTCTCGTGGAAATGAAAAACTATCTTCGTGTCTCGCATTCTGAGGACGACGCTTTCATAACCGATTTGATAGTAGCCGCGAAGGAAGACGCAGACAACTATCTCAACAATCCTTTTGAAGACGGCGAAGAAGAACTGGACATTCCCATGACTATCAAACGATGGGTGATGGGGAGAGTCGCGAGAATGTACGAACGAAGAGTCGAAGGTGTCTCTTCCGAGAGTATATCTAGCCTGAACTCCGTCTCGTGGGGCAAAGAGGAATACTCCGCAATAGCGCAATACCGAATCAACCCGGGGCTGTGATCCTATGAACTTCAATCAGAGAATCAAGATACAGAAGCGCACAATCGTCCGCGGAGCGATGGGAAACACCGAGACCTGGAGCGATATCCAAACTGTCTGGGGCATGGTCGTGCCGATGTCTGTGAATGGAATGGCCGCGTATTCTCAGATAGGAAAAACCGATGTCACGCACAAAATGGTTTTCAGATCGCCTGTGACTCTCAACCTATCC
Organism: uncultured candidate division WWE3 bacterium; assembly: GCA_938004185.1. Lineage (GTDB taxonomy): Bacteria > Patescibacteriota > WWE3 > UBA101185 > UBA10185 > UBA8498. Next base: position 25,714 of record CALKWN010000095.1, on the reverse strand, counting down.
GAATATCGTTTTGTGCATGACTCTCAGAACTTCGTTCCTATCGAACCACCACAAGACCCGGACATGACGGAAAAATACACGACGATTCTAGTCAGGAAGGTGTAATCATGGACAGAAAAGCCAGAGTGGGTTTCAAATCATACACGAATAACGTTGTCGAGTCGATTGACGACGTAGCGGCCAAGAGGATGTGGGAGGCTTTGAACTACGTTCGCTCGGTCACGGTAGAAACTCTCTCTGGTGTCAGACACGGCAAAACGGCGAAAGTCCCCGGCACGAACAAGACCTATATTCAATCGGCTCCCGGCGAACCACCGGCAGTCATGCTCGGAGACTTGAGACGGAGCATAAAAATCAGAGTGGAATCAAAGCGCACTACATTGATCGGCTACGTGGGTTCAGAGTTAGAAAAAGCTCCGAAACTCGAATTTGGAAAAGGGGCATTGAAACCCAGACCGTATCTAAGGCCGTCGTTCCAGAAGGCCAGACCGAGAGTAGAACAGATCATGAGCAGGAGGTGGTTCGATGGACACGGAAAGAGCGATTCTTACGGCGATATACACACACCTGGCGAATGACACGCAGCTCTCCACTATCTGCTCCGGTGTCCGGCTCGGTCTAGTGTGGGCGAAGAAAGACGAAACGTTCCCATACTTCGTCCACAGACTCCATACATATGCACGCTCAGACGTGATCTTCACCGGAGACTACTATCTTGACTTCTGGGACTTCAGAGACACGGCGGCAAAGATCTACGATATTCGGGAAAGAATAATCACGCTGCTGGATAAAGCATACATAGTGGCGAACGGGGACACTTACAGCGTCGTGCGATCGGACGGTGAGATGAGCGGCGATCTTATTGTCGCGCGTCTCTGGCTTGCAACCGGCTGGTTGATACCCGAAGACACAGAAGGTATCTGGCACTATGCTTCGGTGTTCACGATGCGCTTCACAAGATCACTTACGGAAATTACCAACTTAACTTAGCAAAGGAGGAAAACACATGAAAGGTAGAACTGGTTTTACAGCCGAGACGGCAGACCGGTTGATAGTCGATGCCGCGCAGGTCGTTCTTCACTACGGCGAAGTCGGGGAAACGAATCTCGGCGCGACCAGAGACGGCTCGTCTTTTGATCTGAACAGAACGTTTCGGGAAATGACATTCGACGGCATGAGAGGCCCAACAAAAGGAATGAAGAGAAGAGAGAGAATAGAGGCTGCCATAACCTGCAATCTGCTCGAGATGACGAAAGACAATCTCATGCTCGCTATTGCCGGAGCGAAAGAACACACACCCGATCCTGCCGACGAAGACTTCGACTATATCAGGGGCGGTCCCGTTGAGGCCGACGACTATATCGACAATGTAGCGCTGGTCGGAACTCTTTCAACCGGAGACGATGTCGTCATAGTCATCTTCAACGCGCTCCCGAACGGAGACCTTTCGTTCAGCACCACAGACAACGACGAAGTCGTGCTCCCGCTTACGCTTGTCGCTCACTTCGATCCCGAAGAATACGACGACGAGACTGGCGACTGGGAAGAGCCCTGGGAGATTAGATTCCCCGTAGCTTCTTCGTGATAACGAGGGGAGCTTCGGCTCCCCTTTTCTTCTATGCGAGACATAAGAATTGTTGCGCTTCAATGGTGGCAATGCAGACTTCAGGAATACGGCTTTCTCGGCTACTATGTGAAACTAACCCACGAAGACAAAAGAACTGAGTTCATTGGGCCGTTCGACACGGTTCCCAAAGCATACGAAAAACTACTCGAAAGAGCAGAGGAGGAAAGAAGATGGAGTGGTTGAAATCGACTGACAGTGAGAAGCACATTAGAACGAGCGAGATCGAAGAGCTTGATATCAGGCTCGACAGGAAGAACCCCGGAAAGTTCGTGATACTCGCGAGACTCAAGTCAGGCCAACGCAGGCCGATAGAGTCCGGAATTCCGGACATCCACCTGGCAGTAAAGAAAGTATCGGAGATCAAGAGAAAGATTGAGGAGGTCAGGCATGACGAAGAAGAATGAAGAAAAGGGCGATGCGATTCTCGATCAGGAGATATTTGTCGAGATTCAGGACAGAAAGTACAAGATGAACAGACTCAGCATGAAGACGATGATAAAGATGGGAAGCGTCCTGAGCGTAGGTGCTGCGATCATGGGGAAGAACATCAACGAAATAGAGGACTTGACTCCCCGGACGATGGCCGCGATGTTCCTCGGCGGTGCGTTCAATGCAGAAGATCAGATGCTCGGATTGCTGGCACATCTTCTTTTGAAAGAAGACGAGAACGGCAACTGGATAGAGCTCACCAAGAAAGAGATCCTTGACCCCGACAAGTTCCCGCCGTCCGCGATATTCCCGATCATCGAAGGGCTTGTCGATAACAAGGACATCAAGAGTTTTTTCGCGGTGTTTGTGGAGTACATGCAGAAGAAGGGGACGGGGCTCGGTCGTCTTTTGCAGCCGGAATCGACCTGATCCAGCGACGCTATGGCTGGACGGACGAACAGGTACTTTCACTCCCTTACGCGCGCTTCATTGAGATTGTCGAAACGATCTCGGAAGCAATCGAGAGAGAAGACAGAAACGAATACACGAAGGCGGCTTTCATTGGCTACCAGAACTATCTGTGCCAGCCCAAAGACAAGAAATCGCGAACTATGGGCTTTGACAAGTGGTTGAAGGCTCTCGGACTCGAGAAGAAAACACCACAGAAGCCGCCGACTGAAGCCGAGCTGCTGAAAGCAAAGAAAAACGCCGAACGAATCATGGCGATGGATACCGACAGGTTCAACAGGATGCAAGAGAGAAAACTGAGAAAAAAGAGGAGGTAGCATCATGGCCGGTGGAATGGAAATCTTCAAGCTGTGGGGGACAATCGAAATCAATAAAGGCAAGGCCGTTGCTGACATCAAAGCCGTGGATGCTACCGCGGAGAAATCAAGCAAGAATATCCAAAGCAACTTCGGGAATATAGCAAAGAGTTTTTTGAAAGCGTCTGCAATTATATCGGGAGCAGCCGCCGCGATTGGCGGCGCTCTCTTTGCTCTTGCTGTGAAGACATCGAACGTCGCGGACGAGATCGACAAAATGAGCATCAGGACGGGCATATCCAGAGAAAGGTTGCAGGAGCTCAAGTACGTCAGCTCGCAGACGGGCGTAGAGTTCAGTTCTCTCCAGACTTCGATCGCATATCTCACGAGAGCGATGTACGGAGCGGAGGCGGGATCGCAGAGACAGGCCGCGGCCTTCAAGAGACTCGGAATCAACACCAAAGACGCGGCGGGCAATCTCAGAAACGCCACAGAAGTATTCGACGAAACTTTGCACAGTCTCGCGGCGATGACGAACGAAACCGAGCGCAACGCTCTGGCGCTTGAGATATTCGGTCGCGGAGCTGCCGAACTTACTCCACTTCTGGCTACTGGGACTCAGGGGATCTCCCAGCTTTCGGCAAAGGCCCGCGAACTCGGTCTAGTTATGAAAGACGACGCGATCGCCGCGAATGTGAAGTTCAAAGACACGCTCGATTCGCTCAAGAGATCTTTCGGTGCGTTGCTGATGAACCTCTCCAACGCCGTGTTGCCATATATCCAGAAAGCCGTTGACTGGACGCTTGAGAATCTCCCGAAGATAGCCGCCGTGTTTTCTTTTATCGGAGAAGTAGTAGGGCATACGGTTACATACATAAAAGACTTGATGGGAATAATGGTCGATTCCTTCAAGGCCGGATTCAACGGGGCATGGAGCAGTTTCAAGGACATATGGCAAGATCCCGATATCGGCTTCTTCGAGAAGACAATAGCCACAATCGGCAAAGTCGCGGGCGACACGGTAGATGGTATCAAAGCGGGATGGAGCGACACCTATAAAACATTCTCGGACGTATGGAACGATCCAAACCTGAATTTCTGGGAAAAGGCAATGGCGACTGTCAGCAAGGCTGCAAAAGATACCATCGACGGTCTTGCTGAGGGTTGGAAGGACAGCTACTTCTCATTCAAGGATATCTGGGATAATCCCGATCTTAATTTTGTAGAAAAGGCAGCGGCCACGATCTCAAAGTTTTTCAAAGACGGAATAGAAGGCATTAAAGTCGGATGGAGTGACACTTACGACACGTTTAAGGATGTTTGGGACTCACCTGATCTCAACTTCGTGGAGAAAGTCACGGCTTCAATCTCGAAGTTCTTCAAGGACTCGTTCGACGGGATCGTCGCCGGAGCTGCCGGAAGCTACGATACTTTCAAGGAAATCTGGGACAACCCCGAACTTTCTTTCGTTGAAAAAGCCACGGCCACTGTGGGAAAGTCTTTCCGCGATCTCTTTCTCTCTCTCGAAAAGGGCTGGAACGATTCGTACAATACTTTCAAAGAAGTCTGGTCCGATCCTGACTTGAATTTCATCGAGAAGACGGGGATCTCTATCACAAAGTTCTTCAAGGGCACGTGGGACGGCCTGAAAAATGGCTGGAATCAATCGTATCAAGACTTCAAAGAAATCTGGGATAATCCTGATCTTTCTTTTGTGGAGAAGGCGGCAACTTCATTGTCGGCGGGCGCGAAGATCACTATCGACTGGGCCGGGGATCTTCTGTCAAACATCAACGAAGGCGATTGGGACGCAGTTTATGAGCAGGTAAAGGGTGTCGGCCAAAACATAACTAAGTACCTGGGCGAAGGTATCAAAGGCACTCTAGACATATTCACATGGATAAGCGAAGGACTGACTGGCACGACGAAGAATCTGAGAGAAGGGGCCGGAGCCGTCAAAGATGTTTTGAAAGACGCTCTCAAAGCTCAACTGTCTGGGGAAGACACCGGCACAGACTTCTGGAAGACTTTCTGGGATGGGCTGGTTGCTACCGGTGGAGAGATCGGAGACTGGTTCAAAGATGTCGATCTCAGGGGAATAATCGAATCGGCTGTCAATCTCGGAAAGTCAATCGGCGAGTTTTTCAAAGAAGCGTTCTTGCTCGTCGTTGACTTCGTTGAAATAATGGGTCTTGCAATTGCCAATGTCGCAGTCGCTACATGGAACGGGCTTCTAGTTCCCGCGGCGGGCTGGATCTGGGACGGCATGAAAGGGGCGTTCGATACTCTGCTCGATCTGGGCGGAGTAGTGTGGGGCGCAGTCAAAAAGGCAGCTCTCAAAATCTATGAGGCCGGGCTTGAGATAGGCAGTCAGCTAATCGACGCGATAAAGTATGTATTTGGCGCTGGTTGGCTTCTTGAAATGTTAGGAATCAGCACTGGGCGGGCTCCGGCGCCAGACACCACACCGGGCAGAACATCAGGTGGTCGAGAAGGCGTGACCATGCCTAACGTTGGCGGTGGAGGAGAGGGTTTAAGATTCCAAAACGACCAGAGTCAAATGCCACGTCTCGACCTCTCAAATACTTATGCATCACTGGTCAGCGATGTCTATGGTTTTCTTCCAACAGGGCCAGTGGTTTCGGCGTTGTCGGAAGAAGACCAGCAGGAAATAGACAAAATGCTGGACGAGGTGATACAAAAAGCGAAGAGAAAAGCTCTCGAAACAAGCAAGCAGAATGTATTTGATTCAATATTCGATCTCGGAGTCAAAGGTTCGATGACACCTGTCTTGCTTGAGCGAGACTTGCTTGACAAGCTGAATAAAGGACTTGTAGAACCAGTTTTGCTGTCAGCTCTCGCATACGCAGAATCGAAGTACAACATCGGAGCAGTCGGAGGGCAGGGGTACGGCCCGTTCCAGTTTGAGCCGATAGCATACGATCAAGCCAAGAAGTGGGTAGATACTCCGATGAGTCACACGGTAGCGGCTACCGATCCTGTGTGGGCTGTCGAAGCGGCAGAACACACAATCAACTGGCTCCGCACCACAGGGCTTGACAGTCTAGCGGCAGCTCTTGTGGGTTGGAATAAAGGCCGTTCGGTCGGGCTTAATTGGCAAGTCAACGATAGAGACATCAGTTTGCTTCAAGATTCGACAAAAATACTCATGACCAACTTCATGATTGGGCTTGAGAAAGAACTCGGCGGCGATTGGTCGAAGTTGTCTGAAGAAACATACGCGCAAGTGGCCGATCTCGCAAATATAGTCAATCAAATAATCACAGATTACCAAAAAGTCGTCGAGCGCTCGTTCCCCGGCGGAAAGGTTTATACCTTCGATATTGGCAATGAAATCGCAGAAGTCGTTGCGGAGATACTACCTGAAACACACGAGATCGAAGCCAAGTTATCGCCTGAAGCGTTGTCTGAAGTATCTTCTATTCTCGATATCTTGAGAGAAATCAAAGAAGCGATACTATCCAAAGACCTCAATACAATAGTCGCGGCTGTAAACTCCGCAGTTACAGAGCTAATAGCTTTGAATAACACGACATCGACGATTCACACAAGGCTAGGAATCATTCGCGATCACTTGTGGGAGATGCGGACTTCAGGCGCCTTCTCCACAGGGGCCGTCGGACAGGATATAAAGAATCTGGGAGAAATCACCAAAGAACAGACGACTCTGATCGAGAAAGAATTCAAGAAAATGGCCGACGATATGATTTCTCAGACTGACCGTGCCGTCGATGAAGTTTTGCAGAGTTTCATGGACTTGTATATGGAACTTGTCGGTGCGTCGATTGTGCCGGACATGGTGAAAGGTGTCGGCAAATGGATGGGTCCCGGACTCCAGGACAACATGGTCAAACCCACAAAGACTGCCGCCCAAGCCACGAAAGAGTATATTGAAGGTATTCAGAAGTCGTTTGAGAAACTCGAATCTGTGTTCGATGACAAAACTTCGTGGTGGAACAAATCCGGCAAGACTTCGGATGTTCCGATATTCGATGGTCTGATACCCGACGCAGAAGAGACTGCCGAGGAAGTTGTCGGTATTTGGAAACAGGCTTTCACAGATATTTCAAGGATGTTTGCCGACCTATTTGTGAAGACGCCGCGCAGAATTTTCAAGGGCGAGATTGGACTCTTCGGCGCAATCAAGGAGCTTGTGGGGAATCTGTTCGGCAAGGTCGAAACTCTCTTTTCGGATGCGATAGCTGAAAAAATCGATAGTTGGATAATCGAGAACATTCCACAGCCGAATTTCAACGCAGAAACTCCCATGCTAACACAGCTCGTCGATATGGGGAAACTGTTGTTCACTCAGGCTGGCGGAGCGCTCGCTGCTGGAGTCGAAACACTTGTGGCAGCTACCGGCCCGGTCGGATTGCTCATAATCGCGGCTTTCACAAACATGGCTCTCAAGCTCTGGGCCTTCACAGACAGAGTGAAGAGAGTTGTCGCAAAGATAGACGAAATCTTCGGCATATCTCAGAGGATCAAAGAAGGCTTCGAGAACGAGGTAAAACCGGCTATGGAATGGGTAACAGGGCCGTTCAAAGAACTTGGGAAGATAGTCGGCAAAGCTCTGATCCCAGTCATAAAGAGCCTTGCCCCGATCTTCGAGTGGCTTGCCAACGGAATCAAGACGGTTCTCAAAGGCATATTCGAAATGATCAACGGAATGATAGACGTAATAAACGCCATTTTCCCATGGTTGAAAATCGGGAACTTAGACATGACGGCTTTTGACAAAGTGATCACGACCCCGGAAATGCCAAACGCTGGCCGGCAAATCTCAGAGATCACAGGACCCACTCGCGACATACTCATAGATCTCTTGTCTCCTCTCGCCTCACTCAATAGTCTCGTGGGAATAGGCAACAGGATAGCGGGGATACTGGATGCCAGACTGCCGGTTACGGGCGAGCTTGGCCTTGCCGGTGTTGAAGGTGGCGTGGTAATCAACGGCGACATCAATCTCTATCCGCAAACGGCGGACATCGATGAAATAACGCAACTGACTGCACAGGAAATAGAGAGAAAGATTTCAGAATCATTGATCAGGTCGAGAAGAGGTGCAGGAAGATGATTAAACTACTTAATGGAAAGAGTTCAACGCTCACTCTGCCGTGGACTCTCATGGTTCAGGACACTTCATTTCAGAAGAGCGTGCCGTATTCTCTCCGTTCGGGAGCCGACGGCGCTGCGAGAATAGGCTACGAGACTATGAGACCGAGAGAGATAACTCTCAGAGGCGAGATCGGGCACGGTGAAGAGGACGAGTACGAAGGAATCGAGATAAACGACAGGAGAGATACCATCGCATACAGAGACAAGATTATGGCCTTTCTCCTTCATTCGCCTATCAGAATCTACCGCAACAGCAAGGACGAGCGCTTCATCTACGGATACCTCCAGTCCGACAGCGTGGAATGGATACACCTGGGTCAGCAGTTGAAGGTCTCAATGACTTTCATCTGCCCCGACCCTTTTTGGTACGGCAACGAAGTCACAAAGGGCGCTCCGGGGACTGTCACCAATCTCGGAAGCGCTCCTTCTCTCCCTATTGTGACGTTCTCAGGGCTCGGAGTCAGTGCCAGCGTTGTGAACACTACCACGTCTCAGACTCTCTCGCTCTCTCACAATGTAGCAATGGGAAGCGTAATCGTCGATTGCAAAGAGTTCACGGCGAAGTCCGGGGCGACCAACGTCGCGCACTACATGACAGACGCTTTCATATCAGGAGGTTTTGAGTTGATACCCGGGGACAACGTTTTGACAGGGACGGGTGCCTCGATCAAGTTTAGGCCGAGGTGGTTCTGATGTACAACGTGAGGATTTTGAACCGCTCATGGGAAAAGCAGGCCGTCTTTCACAGGGATATCCGCTGGCATTTCAACAAAAGAATCAATGAAGCCGGCCAGATGACGATATGGATTCCAAGAGAAGAGGCTTCCCAGTGGCCAATGTTCACGGAGAACAAAGGTTCATATGCGCAAATGGCAAACTATGTTCAGATATTCAGAGACACTGAACTGAAAGCAACGGGCAAGATCACCGGGCGAGACTTCACAGAAGAACATCTCGTGGTTCAGGCTCTCACAGAAGAGATATTGCTTGAAAACATAGTCACACCGGCGCAGTACGGGATGGTGTGGGACGACTGGGACATAGCGGATGTCGCTAGGGATCTGCTTCAAAACTGGTATGTAGTCAGAGTCAAGGATCAGACAGAGTGGGAGCTTGCCACAAGCGAAAATATTGACTCTTCTACCGAGCCGGGAGTAATTATGCTGGCCAAAGACGAGTTTGGTTCATATCTGCCGGAAGGGTATATAGTTCTTCATTTCAACCAGACAGAGTTTGTGCAAGGCTATCTTGGCAGGGGACTCGGTCTCCACGAAGACACTCCGTTCAAAAGTTGGGGACGCATACGCTGGGCTTCGGACAACGGCGGCGAAGTGAAGACCACGATGCAGTATTCCATCGACGGAGAAACATGGAGCGACGAGATAGAGGGAGCGTTCCCCGATCAAGTCGGCGTCGATCCCGGCTGGACGGACGAGGAAGACGTGTACGTCAGAATCAATCTCTACACGGACGACACGACCTCGGAAGACGACGAAGGAAACCCGACGGGGCAGACCCCGTTTGTGTTTGCGGTCGAGATGCTTGCTCGCTTTCAGTCTGACATTCTTTCGTCTTCGATTCCGCTGGAGACGGGAATGCAAGTCAAAGGGCTCATAGCCGACGGAGACAACGCGCTATCAGTCTTGAGAGATGCGTGTGAAAATGTCCATGCCGGTTCTACTGGCTATACTGGAGAGGATAAATACGAGTTCTATGTTCAGAACGGCGTGTTGTATCTCGTGTCCGAAATTGGAAGCGACAAGACATCCGAATGTGTTTTCAGAGCCGGTACGAATACCGAAATAGATAGACTGTCAGACGGCGACGAAGAACTTTGCAACGTCCTTATAGCGCGGGGCAAGGGTGACGGGATCAACCGTCTTCAGAGAGAATACAGAGACCATGATTCGATAGCCGAGTATGGAGAGTACCGGAAAGTCGTCGATTTTGACGTTGAAACTCTCGTGGAACTGAATTCGAAAGCGGAAGCGTATCTGGAAGAATACTCGACTCCAATCGTGGCTTTCTCGATACAGGCGATGTTCCCGATAAACGCCGAACCTTCGTACAGTCTGGGCGATTATGTCCGGGTAGTCGATCCGAAGTCTGGCGTGGTCGATACTGTCAGGATCATGCAGGAAACGAGAGAATACACGGACAATGGATTGAAAGTACACCTTGAACTGGGAAGACCAGCCGCAAACCTGAACGACGCTATCGGATGGGAACCACCGTTTAGGCATGTGGAGACTCTGAGACCCGGAGGCCCGTGGTCGAGACCAATCGTTCAGGGCGTAGTCGCCGGTTTCAACAAGCCGAGCAGTCCGAGATGGGAGACTACCGAAGTCCACGTGTCAACAGAACCGGGCTTTGAGATCACCGGCGCGACTCTCGTCAAAACGGCCAAGCAGAACAAGTTCGAGATTCTTGAACTCAAGGGCAATACAAGATACTACGTCAAGTTCGTGAACATAGACATCGACGGCAATAAATCGGAGAGTTCTTCAGAAGTAAGCGCACTGACGCTGTCAAGCAACTTCGGAGAACCCGGCGGCACTACTATCAACAGCGTGAGAATAGATGCGGAAGTCGAAGACGTAGCCGACACCGTGAATGTGTACGTCCGCTGGAAGGGGCTCGTAGGTTCTTACTCCGATTGGTATCTCTTTGACTCATACACCTATGGCGACGGCGAGTATTCCAACATCATAGACGACGCGGAGATTCTTCCGCTCATCGGGCAGTCAATGGCGAATCTCTTCATCGACGTTAAGTTCGAGCTGCCGTCGGACGCGGTGGACAAGACCAAGCTCAGATGGTTCGCGCTATGGATAAACAACTTCCAGTTTCTTTTCGACTCGGAAGCAGACTTCCAGGACAACATGAGCGAAAACTCTCAGGACGTAGAAATAGGAACGGACATTGCCAGTCCGGGGCTGCCGTACGTAAGACCGGACGACTTCGAGATCACGGGTATCTATATCATGAGCAACTTCATAGAGAAAACCGAGACGGTCATAGTCAATCCACCTGTGGAAAACGGAATCTACGGTGCGCTGATTCATGTCGGTGAAGTCCATTTCCCCGGAGAAGATATAGAGGACGCCGTGCAAGAAGTAATCCACGACAAGAACATAGACCCGACGAAGTATGCCGTGATAATAGGGCAGCCGATCGAAGAAGAACAGCTCGGCGCAGCGTTCATTCAAAGAGGGCCGAGAGTGGCCGAGAAGAAAAGAGACTCGATAGTGTTCGAGTTCTACGGAGAAGCGGAGGGGAGCTGATATGTCGGAGACTTTCACACAGTGGGCGAATGAACCGAGGTACGTAACCGGCACTCCGGGTGCATTTGCTAATATCTGGCGATGGTACAGGCTAATCTACGTGACCGACGCGAAGAAAATCAGGCTCTCGATATATCACAGGGGAGCGGAGGCTGCGTATTGGGGAGAAATCAGTCACGAATATGCGACGCCTTATTCGGGGTGGGTAAGGTACTTCATAGGCGACAACTCCGTTCAGGAATCCGCAGTCGCCGCCGCTTACGGACTGCCGCATCCGCTCGTTGATCCGGGAGAGCGCGATATTCTCTTTCTCGAATGGGAAGATGCTGGCGAGCTGGAGTATTGGGGCAACATTCAGGCTCCGACTAGGTTGCAAAACATCTACGTCTCGAGGAAGGGCAGCACTCCCGACCCATACGACCCCGGCTGGAGCGGCGCTGTGCCTATCAAGGGCAGGTATCCGTTCTTCGTGTTCGCATACACGCGTGGGAACGAGCTTCCAAGCGCAGGTGATACCGAAGTCTTCGGAACGGTGTTCGACGGAGCAGGAGAAAAGGCTGGCGTAATCGTCAGTGCAAAGAGGGTGTGAGAATATGGCATACGATTTTGCGCACGGGAGCGGCACCGAGGCCGATCCTTACCAGATCTTGACTCAGACCGACCTCGAGGGGATAGGACAGGATAACAGCGAGGGCCAGCCGAACTATTTCGGGAACTATTTCAAGCAGATGGCGGATCTCTCTCTCACCGATTATGAGTGCAATTCGCTAGTGGTGATAAATTGCAGCTATGATGGCGACAACCACAAGGTGATGGGGCTTGAAGACTTTTTCTTCTTTCAGCAGATTGGCGGCGTTTTGAAGAATCTCGTTTTTGTTTCTCCGGCAATTTCCAAATCGGATACTGGTTTTGATGGTACTGGAATAATCAGCTTTGCCCAGAATTATTTTGATGATGCAGAGATAGAGAATGTTGTTGTTTTAGGTGCAACAATTTCAGGCGAACTTTATGTAGGCGGCATTATTGGGCAAGCAGATTATGTGAATTTTTCGGATTGTTTTGTTCTTGGTTCAAGAGTTTCTGGCCAGCAGTATGTTGGTGGACTTATAGGATTTGCAAGTTCAGACTGTTCTTTTCAAAGATGTATAACTCACGGAGAAGTTGAAGCAACGGACGAAAACAGTTATGCTGGAGGGTTTGCGGGTTATTTGGCAGCCGAAGCCACAAAATGCGGTGCCGAGGTTGACGTCGTCGGGGAAAATTATGTCGGCGGATTTGTGGGCGAGGGAGACAATACTAATATCGAGAATTGCTACGCTCTTGGAAATGTGGTTGGGTATGACTATGTTGGCGGATTTGGGGGAATGTTATAAATGGCGGGGACTAGCGCGGCTGTACTCAATTGCTTTTCGGCTGGGACCGTGACTGCAACCGCAGAAACCCCAGACTATGTGGCTGGTTTCTGCCCATATAACGATGTTCTTACCGAAGACTGCTACTACGACCACGACAACGCTCCGCTCGACGACGACTACGCGACTCCCAAACCCACGGCAGAGATGAAGACACAATCGACGTTCTCCGGCTGGAATTTTGGGAGTGTGTGGAAGCTCGGGGCGTTCACTGGTGGGAACAGAAAGTCAATTACGAACGAAGACGGCGACTATGGCATACCCGTGAAAGATGGCGCAATTGATGTCTTTCTCGAACTTGACCCATCAGACGGCTATCCATTCCTGCAATTCGAGACGAAGAAGCGCATTACCAAGAGCGGACGCACTAGATGCGACTGGTACGTCAGAGGAGGAATGCCCGAACCACCACCGACGGAGGGAGTTATGTATTCATGGGGCGCAAATTTTGACGGACAACTAGGCAACGGTTCGAGTGACAGTGATCCACACCCTGCTCCGACTCAAATCGGCTCGGCGATCTGGAAACTTCTGTCCGCTGGCGATTCACACTCTCTCGGAATCAAGTCTGACGGTACGTTGTGGGCTTGGGGAGACAACTACTACGGTCAACTAGGGCTTGGCGATACCACCAACAGAAATGAACCGACTCAAGTCGGAACGTCTAAGTGGCTGTTTGTGTCTGCTGGAAATGGTTTTTCTCTCGGTATCAAAGAAAATGGTACACTCTGGGCGTGGGGTTTTAACCAACACGGCGGACTTGGACTCGGAGACGAAACAGATAGAGACGAACCAACTCAAGTCGGCTCGGATACATGGATAGCCATTGCTTGCGGCTATCGTCATGCGCTCGGAATCAAAACAAACGGCTCTCTCTGGAGCTGGGGATATAACAGTGTCGGCCAGCTCGGACTCGGAGACACGACAAAGAGAAATGTGCCGACTCAGATAGGCTCGGCTACGTGGACGGCCATTGCCAGCAGAGAGAATCACTCGCTTGCCCTGAAGTCCGACGGCACACTTTGGAGCTGTGGGTACAACTACTATGGCCAGCTCGGCATAGGAAACTATGACGATAAAAACACGCTTCAACAGATAGGCTCGGATACATGGAAGCTCATTTCCGCCGGTACTCAATTTTCAATATGTATCAAGTCAGACGACACGCTATGGAGCTGGGGAAATAATTGGGCCGGGCAACTAGGAATAGGAGATACTACAAAGAGAAACACACCGCAACAAATAGGTTCCGAAAAGTGGAAGGCAATCTCATGTGGAAGCGATCACGTCATGGCTACTAAACCCGATGACACTCTCTGGGCTTGGGGTGATAACTACATGGGCGAGCTCGGGCTCGGAACTTATGACTATGATGAACACTCCGAGCCGGAGCAAGTCGGCACAGCCGAGTGGATACTCGTTGATGCTGGCGGATATTTCAATCTCGCAATAAAGAAACCATAAGAAACTGACAATCTGGCAGCCCTTCGGGGCTGTTTTTCTCTGGAGGTACAACATGAGTGAAGCGACTGGATATGAGGCAATAGAAAGGAAAGTTGCAGGGAGCAGCTATACGCCGCTTCAGGCATGGGACGATATACGAAAGGCGTTCGAACTTCTGAGAGCGGACGAAAACGGGGCTCTCCTGGTAAAAACTGTCGGGGATATAATCATCGATTCGGTCGAAGTCGATCACGTGAAGCTCGTGGACTCGGACGGACGGACTCTCGTTTTCACAGCGAGCGGCGAGAACAAGACATACGCGAGCGACGGCTCTCTGGTGACTCTCGGAACAACTACCGACCTTGACTCTGCTCTAACCGTCATAGGCTTGCTCAAAGCTCTCAAGGCAAAAGACTTTGCCACTCAGACTACGCTTGCGACTCTCGCAACAGAAGCGAAACTCGAAGCAGCGCGTGCGTTGCTCGAAACGATTTCAGGCTTGGACTTTGCGGAAGAGACTACGCAAGCGGCCATCGAAACAGCAATAGGCGCAACAACCGACGCAGACACGGAATTGACTGTCATCGGCCGGCTGAAAAAGATACTGGCGACTCTCGAAGGCGGAATCACAGTCACCGAAAGCACACCACTGACGAGCATAGGCACGACTGTCGCAGACGGTGATGATGTAGCTCTCGGCAGCACTAGCGACACAGACTCAGACACGACCGTCATCGGCAGGCTCCAGAAGCTCATATCGGATCTCTCTGCCCTCTCCGCTACAAAGACTCTCGCGGATCTCGAGACCGCCATCGAGGGCGTGATCGATTCGATAGAAGCCATGCAATACGGCGGGCTTCCGGTATCGGAGATGCGAACTGATGTAATCTCCACTTCTAGCACCGCGGCGGAAGCAAAAGGAGGTGCCACGGCATGGAGCGGTCAGAGAATCGTTCACATTTTGAACCAGGGCAGCGTGAATGTCGAGGTACTCACAGACGACGAGGCAACATACGGCCAGATCGTCTTCCCCGGGGACGTCTATCAGGATGTCGTGGATGGAGTGATCTACGTTATGTCAGCCTCCGCAGGAAGCGCGAGAGTGACTGAAAAGAGGTATGTGTCATGATCAAAATATCTGCGGTTCATCTAGAAGGCAATGTCTATGAGCTAGCCATTAAGGATGTCAACAAAGTCCTGGACAGAAGAAAGGTAATAGCTAAAAAAGAGGAAGAGGCGCTGGAATATGGTCAGATCTACCTGTCGGACTTCTGCGAACGCACAAAAACGAGTCGGAAGAGCGTCGGGCTTTCCGCAAAAAGCGCCCAGCCTTTGGGATTCGTCAACGGAAAACCATATTACGAGATCCTCGAAGACGGAAGACCTGTCTTTGAGTGGAGAGACGGGAGACCTGTAGTCGGGTTCGTGGAATACGCTGCATTTGGTTTTGAAGGAGTCTCGCCGATTGTGGACTATGAAAAAGACAGCCCGGTATATCTGGTTCGAAGTACCGAGCCCGCCAAAGAGGTGGTGGAGGTGGTGAAGGATGAGAAGATATAAACCTCTTTCGCGCCAAGAACTCGGAGATCTGAGGTCACTCGCCAGAGAAGTGGACATGAAATCATTCGAATATACATTCGCGACAGACGATGGTTCTTCTTCGGTGGCGGTATACATTCCGAGATTCACTATTCCTAAAGGGGTTGGTTGGGAGAGTGGGGAATTCCCCGGTGACGATCTCCATCTTGGAGGATTCTGGTTCGATAAGTACCAATGTAGCCACAAAGCTGCCACAGACTCTTCTCGAGGCGTTGCAGCGGGGGCGACTATCTCGCCCGGGTCCACAACGAATGTTGCAGTTTCCCAGCAAGGGAAGGTGGTGTGGACTGACATAAACTGGAACAACGCGAAAGTGGCGATCGAAAACAGATATACGAACGGCAGACAATGGCACATGGTAACCATGCGTGAATGGTCTACCATCTGCTTTCTGGCGCGATGGCTCGTAGGGGATAAGCTGAGAGGGAACAACTCCTCGGGCAGAGACTACCGAGATCCCGATAGTGCTGAATACTATGGTGAATCAGACCCGGTTCAAGCGGGCAGGGTGCTGGCCGGAACGGGACCAGACACTTGGTTCCACAACGGAAAGAAGAACGGGATCTGGGGAATAGTAGGGAATGTGTACCAGTGGAACGACTTCCTGATTACCGACAGTGTGTGGGACAATAACGGTACTCCTGTGTGCGTTATTCCGACTGGGTGCACGGCATATCTGGACGGCGCGATCGGAACAGACGACCCGGTGACGATCACGTACAAAAACCTGCTGAACGGTCCCGGAGCGGACGGTTTTGCGGTAGGCAGAATAGTTCAGATAGACGTGGAGATTATGACCATTACGGACGTCGGGGAAAACACCATCACGGTCTCGAGGGGGACATCCGGCTCTTCGGTGGTCGCCCACAGCGACTCTGCCGCGGTGACGATGCCTGGGGTGGGAATGTCTGTTGTATCGCCCACTTCATCGCCATACTATTACCCTTGGATAAAAACGCTCCGAAGCGATTTCCCTGATTTGGCACTTCCGTCGGATGTGTCGGCTTCCGGAGAATGGCTTGATCGGTCATATTGGCGTCTTAATGGCACCCGCGCGGCCCGCCGGGGCGGGTACTGGAGCAGCGGGTCTTACGCTCGGTCTGGTCTCTTCTTGGACCTGCTCTACGTACCGTCCGATCGGGGCGCCGGCTTCGGGTTGCGCGCCGCTTTGGCGGATGAAGATCTGGAATCTGGGTCCTGAAGATCTGATGGACGAGCGATAGCGAGGGAATAGCATGGAACCGCTGAAGATAAAACAGAAGATCGAAGATATGATCACATACGCATATATCGTACTGGCACAATTCCCGAAAAGCGAGAAGCACACTCTGGCCGCCGAGATAAAGAGATCTATGTTCAGGCTGCTCGAGTTAGTAATCGCCTGCAACAAAAAGTACTTCAAGAAGACTACCATGCAAGAACTCGACGTGGAACTGGATATGCTGAGAAGCTCCGTTCATCAGTGGCGTCTTGGCAGGGACAATGTAAGTTCTCAAAATCGTACTCGGCCATGCAGAGAGTAATTGATTTTGCTGGCCTTTCGGAGGTGTTTAGGTGAAAGACAAGATTGCTCGTGTCTGGTCATGTGAACTCAGGCGTTTTGACTCCTGAAGATGTAGAAGACATATAAAAAAACTCAATGCAGAGCCGTCCATTAAGGGCGGCTTTTTCTTGGTGGTGATGATGTGAAAAAAATCGTCGCAGTCTTTGTCATACTCGCGCTGTGCTGTGTTGCACTTTGCAATCTGATAGACATCTGGAACAAGATACCAAAAGCCGCGAAAGTCGGTGTCGGTGCGTATCTCGCAGCGTGGGCTTGGAACTGGATATTCGAGCCGATAGTGATAGTCGGCGACAATCCGTACGGTGCGTTTTGTTTCGGGCCTGTCATCGCAGTCGATAGGTATATCTGGTACGAGTGGGACGAGCTGGATAGAAACTATATGCTGAACCATGAGTACACGCACTATATCCAACACGCACTCTTCGGGCCGGTGATGAGTCTGACGTATCCGATATTCTGCCTGTATTCGACACTAAAGACTGGCAACCGGTGGGACGGCAACTACTGGGAGATACAGGCCATGCAAGCGCCAGACACAGCACCGAGCTGGAAACCACTGGCCGTGTGGGTGTGGTGAGCATGGACAAAATTCTGCATTTCTTGCTGGCGTTTATGATTGCAATTGCTGTGGGCGGTGTAACTGAGAACTCGACTTTCGGACTCATCGCAGGACTGGTGGCCGGTGTCGGGAAAGAGATACTGGACGCGTTCACTGGTGGCACTGTCGAGCTGCTGGACTTTGTTGCTGCTGCCGGTGGTAGCTTGCTGGCGTTTGTCATCATAAAACTATTCGGGAGGTACTGAAGTGTGGCTTATTTTGTGCATACCCCGCTCGATATTCGCGTCATTCGCAAAGACTTTCCAGATTGGAAAGAGTTGTTCTTGCTGCCACTGGGGGATCTCCACTGGGATAGTCGGTTTTCGAACCACACACTGATAGAACGCAAAGTTCAAGAAATCAAAGACAACGGCTACTATACGCTACTGGTAGGTGACACGTTCGACAAGCTCTTTTTCCACTGGCTGCTGAAAGAACAGCAAGGCGACGATTTGAATACAGCACTCTCGACTGTGGCGCGGCTGCTGAAACCCATTCGAGAGCAGATGCTCTGTATCCTGGACGGGAATCACGAGCGCGGCATGGAGAAGAAAGTCGGTTTCAATATGGCCGAAGCTCTCGCAAGCATTCTCGAAGTGCCGTTCGTTCGTGGGCTGGGCGTTCTCCATCTTCGAGTCGGCAGGTTCAAGAACTCGAAGCGCGAGAATCATCTGGTTTCATATGTTGGGCTGGTGACTCATGGCTACGGTGGCGGGCGCACCAAAGGTGCGAAGACGAACAAGGCTGCTGCTCTGGGTGACATGATGGAGAACTGCGACTTTACGATTATGGGACATGTTCACGATCCGAACCTGATACCGACTAGCCATCTCTGCTACGACGCGCACAACAAAGCAGTGTACGCGCGAGAGATACGCAACGTCGTGCTGTCGTCGTTTCAAGGTTACGGTGGCTATGCACAGCAGATGGTAATGCGACCGTCGCCACAGTTGGAGTATCTGATGAAATTCGATGGTATGTACAAAAAGATAGAAATTCTCGAAAGGCAGATGTGAGGTGCAGCATGGGAGACAAACTACATAACGCTCAAGAGTGCTACTTTCTCGTGAATCGCGAGCAGTTCAAGCAAGAGCTGGTAGCCGAGATTCAGAAACAAAACGCGAAGCAGGATAAACTCACAGACGAGTTTCAGAAAGAGATTACGAAGCGGATAGATGATTTGGAGAAGGAAGTACGTTCGGGATTCAAGGAATTGAACAACGGCTGGAAAAAAGACTTGATCGACCAGTTGGTTGCGTCTCTGACTGGCTACAAGTCAAAGAAACAGCAGATATGGCTGGAGACTATCAAAGTGCTGGGAATTCTCGCCGGTTCGGGCGGCATTATCTGGCTGCTCGTGACGAAGATAGGCGGTGCTGCGTAGTGGGCATAAAGAAAGACTTCATAAACGAGCATCGAGATGACGCTGTTCTAGTCGGCATGGCGTGTGACATCCCGCCTGTTATTCTTCTCGTTCAATCCGCGCTTGAGACGGGCTGGGGCAGATACCATGTCGGCAATAATCTGTTCGGCATCAAGGACGTGCCGTGGATTCCTGGATACATCGAGAAAGAAACTCAAGAAGTATATGATACTGTCTGGAAAACTGAGACACACAGATTCCAGACGTTCAAGTCTCCGCTTGAGAGCATGATAGCTTATGTAGTCAAAATTCGTACTGAATCAAGATATAAGACTGCATGGACATATAGGCATGATCCTATAATGTATTTCCATGAGCTGCAAATAGCAGGGTATGCAACCGATCCGGACTATGCGAACAAGCTAGTACGGATATATCAGACATTCCCGGAGTGGGAGGCGAATAGATGAAGTTCAAGAACATCAAACTAGGCGCCATTGAGTGGGAAGTAAAGTTTGGCGACATACCGGACTACATTGCAGAAGCTCTGGAAACCGAGCCGGAGAATCTGCTCGGAGCGACCGACAAATCTGAGCTGACTATATATATCCGAGACAACCTGAAACCCACAATCGCGAGAACGACGCTGCTGCATGAGCTTGTCCATGTGATGTGCGATTCGTTCAATCTCGGATTCGATGACAACGAACACGAAGAGATAGTCGATGCGATCGCGAAAGCGACGTACAACTTTTTGCACCAGAACCGCATAGCCACAGAGTGGCTAATGAAGGAGGAATAGTATGTGGTGGCTTGGAATAGGTATCGGAGTTGGCTTCGGCTTGCTCATATGGTTTCTGATATGGTTGTGGAAGAGGAATCCGGCAATAAAGATGGATATGTGGCTGTCAATGACGCGAACCGCGTCTGAAGCTGCCGGGGCAATTATTGCAGCGCTGGACAAGGACCCGGACAACGAATCGACAACCGAACGGATATACAGATATGCGTCTCTTGCAGTTGCGGATGTCGAGCAGAGCTTCAAGCACGTCAAAGCCGAGCTGATAGCAGCCGACGGCGACATTACGAAGGTGCACAATACGATGAAGGAAAAGGCGTGGGAGTTTGTCGAGAAACTAGCAAAAGCCGATGAGATAGTTCTCGGTGGCGCGGAAAGGGGAATCATAGGCGGCTTGATCGAAGCTGCCCTGTACTTTCTCCCGAAACCCGGAGCTAATCAAGAACTTGTCATTATTGAAACCAGAGAACCAGTTGAAAGCGATACTAACGACGGCGGGGATCTCGTCATCGAAGGTAATGGGGCTGAATTTGGACTTGAACAGCCTGAACCTGACACCCCAGTCATTGCTGATGGTGAGACTAATTGAGTCTGGCAGACTGTCACTGAACGTCGGCGGGAACGACGAGCTCGTAGCCGGTACGCTGGCGTGGAAGCTCGACTTGCCCGTCTCGTTGCACGGCGGAGCTACGTATCCGTGGAAGAACATCGGGAATCTTGATTTCAGAGCAAAGCCCGGCATATTCGCCGGGTTCGAGATACGCTTTTAACCCCTCCCGCAACACGCAACACACCCCTGGCGAAAGCTGGGGGCTTTTTTTGTTGCAAAAGAAGAAGGCCTTCGACTGCTGGCAACAGTGAAGGCCGGTTAATGGAATCTAGTTTGATTCATCAGTTGTTTTAATTATATCACTCTCTGCGATCGTGCGTACCCACAAATATTTAAGCGTTAAATATTTGTGGGTGATTCAGAGCCTTCTTTTTTTGTTGCTTATCATATGTATCTATTCTTAATCATTCTCTTACTTAATCGTAAATACTAATCCCATGAAACCATGATATAGTATTATCAAGGAAGCACAAAGAGGAGGAAAAAACAGCATGAAAACAGCAGAACAGATACGAGTAACAGCAGAAGACATAAGGTTCGCGCTTGAGACAGCTAAAGACAGACCGCATCTCGTTCTAGTTTATTCCAGACAAAACGACTGGTACGAGAGAAAGGCAAAATTCGAAGTTTTAGAGTCAGACCAAATCATATTCGACCCAGGAACAATTGCAATAGGAAAGAAAGACCACGACATGAACGACCATATCGAAACACTCGTAAGCATAGCGTTCGTGAAACTACTTGAAGACATAACCGAGCAGACAATATAGACCAGGGGAGCGAACAGCTCCCCACATGAAGGAGGGGAAGAGATGAAGAATGTTTGCGTAGCACTCGATGACAGAACTGCGAAGGCATATGATATCTGGTTGGTTCAGAACGGTCTCAAGAAACAGAAGCATCTGGAAACATATATCAAGGAGGTGTGCGGCATGGCAGAGAGGTTTGCGTTTGTGGTAGTGTGGGGAACCGACAGTCTTGAAGGTGTTTGTGAGGAGCTGGGGATAACCGTCGAGGAAGCCGAAAGGTACGAAACCATAGCTCTTCCGCTCGAAGCCGAAAAAGGAGTGACAATCTACAAGAACTACGATGGGCTTCTCGACGAACAAGACAAGAAAGACATCTTCTCAGACCTTCAGGGATATCTCGAACTCGACGAAATTCATTCAGTTAGAAATGCTTGCGTCAGAAGGGGATTGCTGAACGAGCCGACTTTGAAAGAGAAAATCCTCGACGCATGGTACGAGCAGGACTTCAGCAAGACGGCAGACGAACTTCTCGTGGCTGCCGATGTGTGGAAGAATGGCTCGATTGATGGATGCCTAGTGTGGGATACCGAAACAGAGAAACTGGCAGTGGTAAAAGAGTCAGCTTCGACCCACACACCATCTTACGTTTATCTCTTCCGCCTTTCGGGGAACGACAGACCGGATGCGGACGAAGAGTCGTTGTTCTTCGACCTGAAAGACCTTGACATCGAGGACGTTCTCGCGGAAGTCTGAATCTTCTTCGGAGGGAGTCGGAAGGCTCCTTCCCGAGAGGCTTTAGAAGCCAAAAGGAGGGGTAAAGATGTCAACGAGAGAATTTGTTCAGAAGAAACTGTTTCAGAAAATTGAGGAAGAGAGAAGAAACTGGGACAACAACGAACTTGAACCGGCCATTGCAGCGGTGCTGGATAGAGACGACAACTGGACGCTCGCCTATGAACTCATCCCCGACGAGTGGTTCGCCGAGAACGACAACCTGAACAGGGAAGAAGTTCAGAAGAGAGTAGATACCTATGGAGACGCGGACAGCTTCGACCGCTGGGCAGTCATTCTGTGGCTGTTCGAGCAGTTCGGCGAAGAGTACGACGCTTAATCAGATTCAGATTCAGACTCACTAGGCAGCTTCGGCTGCCTTTTCTTTTTCAGGTATTCTCGCATATATTCTCGCTTTCTCTTTCGAAACGCGTCGATGTCTTCAGCTTTTTCTCGTTGCTCGCGTCTCATGGCAAAGTAGCTGTGAATCGCGCGGTACAGTCCCGGATTCTCGGCTTTCTGTTTTTTCTCTCTTTCGCGAGTCTTGGCCTTGACTTTCTCTTTGTTTTCCGCATACCACTTGCGACAAACTTTGCGCCTACGTTCCAGTCGGCAGTCGGGGCATAGCCATATTCTGAATCTCTCAGACATCTCGGAGATATGAAGAATCTTTCCGCAATCTTCGCAAGCTCCATATTCTTCTCTTTCTAGTTTTGCCATGAAAGAATTATATCAGTCTTCGCTTTTTCGTGGGCCGTCGAAAAACACCCCGCAGGATCGCTCAGGTTGAAAGATTTTGTGTCGATACATAGAATCATATACCCCACAAAAGAAAATGCAACCCGAGCGATTCTCGCAAGGATTCTGAGAAATGTCACCGGATTTTGAGAGTCGGTACGCACATCTAACGGCTGTGCCGTGGGGCTGCCACTCTCGAAACCCAATTCGGTATTCAAAGTACGGTGAAGAGTCTCTCTTTCGAGAGACTTTTTATTTGGGGAAGATTCTCACGTAGTCGGGAAGAACTTCGACTTTCTGTATCGTCTGTCTGGTCCACACGAATAGAATAACCCAAAAGTATCAAAATGTAGCAAAAGAAGTAGCACGAGCGAGAAAAATGATAATAACTACGTCTCATTCCGTCTCATCGTGTATATGTCGAGTTTCAATGTGTATAGAAGATGTGTATCATAGTGTTGTAGGCACCAGCGTTCTTTGAAAACCAGCATAGCTCCGAAGGCCGCCCGTGGAATCCAGGCGAAGCGAATCAAACGGACAGGGCTATGTGTCATTAGGTTTCTTTTCTCCAGAGTCAGTGATTGTGGAGAGAACAAACTTTTAAAGGAGTGATAGAAAGTGGAACCGACGTTTATGATTAGCGTGACTGAGTACGCAAGAAGGCACGGGATAGATAGAAGCATGCTGAGTGGCATTATTAGCCACTACCAGATAAAACCCGACGCCATGCACGGCAAAGCAAAACTCTTCAAGCCAGAGCGTCTTCACGGAATCGTCGAGATTCTTGATGACGCGCTTCGACACGACACCTCCTTGTAATAGACTCGATTAGCAAAGAAACCCCCTTTTCGGCTGGCAGAACGAGACCCTGCCAGCTCTTTTTCGCATGAGAAAGTGAACATATATGTTAAGTATCCAGTTGGGAGGAAAAAAGATGAAGCAAATCGAAGTGAAGTTCGGAATCGGCGACACCGTGTGTTCTAGATACAAGGCCGAATGCGGTGTCATCGAAAGAATGACGGTAGAAATGATCAAGGTCACTGCCCGCGGGGTAGAGTACGTCGTTGGCTCGCCGTTTGCTACGATTGACGGCCACGTGTACACGGAAGAAGTTCTTTTGACCGAAGAAGAAGCCATTGAGCAGGCTATCTTCTACCACGAGATGAAGGCGTTTGGACTCCGTGAGGACGCGAAGAAAAAGAAGCAAGCGGAGTTCGACAACGCCCAGTCCGACGAGGGCTGGAAGAAAGAGAGAGTTCCCGACACGCACTGATTTTTTCTCACTGCCAGTCATCGCGGCTGGCAGCCGGAAGCAATCAGCACCCAAATCCCATTACGAAAGGTAGGTGAAACACCTCCAAAGCAGCAACATGGCAGCTCAGGGTTTCCTAATGAGCTTCCCTGAGCATAGGTAGTGGACGGGTAGTTTACGTGACGGCGGCTGGAATGTGTCCAGCGCCGTCTTTTTCTGGAGGATGAATTGAAATCACGTGCAATGCTCGAAGGACTCGGAAGAGCCCTGTATTCGACGGTTGAGAAACTGAAGGAGAAGGGAGAGTGGCAGAATGCCGAGGTATCTGAAGTTCGAGCTGCGACCGATAGAGATAGAGAGGTTGTTCAATCTCTCGATGAACATTCTTGCGACAGCGCACATTCGGGAACAGCCCAACATTGAAGAAAGCGCTAGAAAGATATGCGGAGTGTTGACTGGCGCAACTTTCAGAGAGCCAGTCAACATCAGGGTGAACTCACAAACCGTGCTGGCAGAGATACTGCCAGCGAAATTTGATACAAGGAGGAGATTAGCGTGACAGAAGAGAGAGCTGCGGTTGTTGTTGAAGTGAACGGGTATCCAGTGTACGAGGGGAACAGCCCCATCGAAGCCGAGAGACACTACTTGTGGGCGGTTGAGAACAGGCTTCCGGTCGAGTGGCTGCACAAGGGCGTTATTCTTCGGTTCTCCAGGCCAGCCAGACAGACTGTGAACGCATGAAAAAAAGCCGCTTTCCAGAGCGGCTGCGAAAATCATTCCAAGAAAAGTATATCACAGAGGTGATTCGTTTGAAAGTATTCATTTTCGACGAGGCGGGCAAACGTCTCGCCACTTGCGATGGATGGGAAGAAGCGGAAGTAAAAGTCCGCACACTGCAAGAACAGGGTCACAACGCCCTGATGGCCAAAGACTATGAGAAAGAGACGCACACGCCTGCAACAAGCGGAAGACAAATTCCATTGCGCTACTATGGGCCATGGACAGAGAAAGCGCTCATCGGGCCGACATATCTCAGGAGAGATGAGCGAGGGAGGGAATAGAAATGTTTGAACCCGAAACAAAACCAGGAATCTACAAAAAGATGGCAAAGGTGCTTCAGAAGATTTCGAGAGTCCCGAAGAATGGCAAGAACAAGTTCTTCAACTACGACTACGTCACCGAAGCCGACCTGACCGACCACATCAGACCGATTCTGGCAGAAGAAGGCGTAGTGTTCACGGCTACGGTTCTGGAAGCCACGAAGACACCACCAGCCGAAAAGGAAAATTCGAAAGAAAGCAAGGAAGGAACACTCAGCACGGTGAAAATGCAGTTCCGGCTCGTGGATGCTGACGATGGTTCGTTCATCGAGTCCATCTTTCTCGGCGAAGGCACCGACAAGGGCGACAAGGGTTTCTACAAAGCCTACACAGGCTGCGTGAAATACTTCTTGATGAAAACCTTTCTAGTCGCGACCGGCGACGATCCCGAAGACGATGGTGCGCCGAAAGAAAAAGGCAAGCCCTATCAGCTGGAAGGTTCAAAGAAGAAGCCAGCCGAGACTCCAAAGCAA
>CALKWN010000094.1 GCA_938004185.1 uncultured candidate division WWE3 bacterium | reverse complement strand
GTGTGTGTGTGTGTGTGTGTGTGTGTGTGTGTGTGTGTGTGTGTGTGTGTGTGTGCGGTGGAACGAAAGGTGCAGAAATGGTTGTATGTATGTATAGGTGTTTATGTAAGTATGTGAGTGGTGCGCACAACAAGTCGCACGCAGCCTCAGGGAGACGGTTCGACGAAAAAGCAAACAAGACAGAAACAACAATCCGGTTCAAACGCATCGTAGCGCAGTCCGCATGTGATTTCCAGCAAGTTGGGCTCCGAGGAGCTCCCCAACAGCCGGTGACCTCTCTGGTGGGTTTCAGCAAGTGATCAACGTACTACCCCTAGTTTCGCAGCTCAGCGCAGAAATGGTGAACTAGCTTACAGTGCGTAAAGTGACGATATTTCGATACGTTTCGGAACACGAACGTTTTAAAAGCAGTAATCAGGCGTCTGATAGTGCACCCATTATCTCTGAGACGGCGAGCTGTGCTAACTGCCACCTGGATGAAGTCTTCCCCCTCAGAGCAGATCCGATAGGAACGATGCAGCAGACCGATAAAAGTTCCATAAGGAATGCTAGAAGGAATTAGACTGTGCATCCGTGGGTAGCGACGAACGACAAAAGGGAATGAGTCTCTCTTGTCAAACACTGACAGGCGAAACCGACTCCTCTCTGCCGTGATTCGTAACCCGATGAAATCAACACAGCTGTTCGAACCAGACGTAGAGTTAAGTCGAAGCGCAGACGGGTATAAGCCTCCATGCTCATGAGGAACGCTGCTAGAGTGTTGCCAGTGAGGATTATCAACAGACAGCACATCGTCAATGTAGCGAAACGTCATGTGGAAAGCTCGTGCCGTCTCAGTGTCTTTCGCTTCCACTAAACTCGAAATGTATGCTTGCTCGTAGTCGTACAAGAACAGGTTTGCAAGGACCGGAGCGCAGTTAGTTCCCATTGGGATGCCAATCTGTTGCCGCCAGAGTTCTCGTCCGTTGGCAAGAAAAGCATTATTAATCAAGAACTTGACTAGCTCGTTCAGACTCTCGTAAGAGAACAAACGGGCATCATGGTCATGATCTGATTTTATCCAACTGCAGGAGCCCCTGGTCCAGCGTAAGCGCACCTGATCAAACGGATACGAGTTACATTTTGCAGCCCAATCGAATGCTTCTAAAGTTGCGTGCTCGATAGCCCGGACTAAGTCAGCATGGGGAATTGCCGTATACATAGTTGAGAAATCCCCGCTGTACAAGCCCGGTCTATCTTCCTCACGTTGCCACCGTGACAGGAACTCAGTAACTTCCTCAAAGTTCTCAACAACAAAAAATCGTCGAACCCCTGTTCTTGCGATTTCCGTGTTGTCTTTGTCACGTAGGGTGCGCATGACGAAAGTGAGGGCATCACTAAGCAGTTTGGAGCATGTAGAAGTGGTGCATTGTGAGGAAGCCGCAATGAACCGCTTACCTATTGGATTCTTGTGGAACTTTGGCATCCAGTACAGGTACGGCAGGCGTGTCTCATGTCTGGTGAGCAGTTTCATTGGTCCGAGAACCCGAAGATGCTCTGAGACGACATCTGCGACGTTCCTATTTTCAGACACGTAAGCCTTAGAATCCGATCTAAGCTCATCCCTCAGAGTTTGAGCATACAAACGCTTACAGACAAAGGCGACGTTGTCCGCTGCCTTATCAACTGGAACCAGAACTAGGTGTCGTTTGAGGTCCTTGAGGGACTCGCGTGCACAAAAGTCCAGGAATGGTTGCTGCTTCGCGTTCTTTTGCACATACTCAAGGCTAAGACGATCCCGGCAACGCTGAATAACCTCAGTTTTCCAGGGGAAGAACTCCACCGGCTGCAGGTTCTCTCTCGAGTCAGCGCACCGTTTCGTAATGAACTCAGTTAGTGCTTGCTCAACTGCTTGAAGTGGATTCCCGTTGCATCGATCCCGGAAGTTTGGACCAAATGAAACAATCTCGCGCAGCCCATCGTCCTTCACAATTCCCAGATCTCCGGTCAATACACATCCACCGTTAGGGCGAAACCGGGAAGGAAACGCTCGACAGGGACATGCATCGGATGGAGGAGGAAACTGTTCGTAACGACGAGCAACAGAAGCGTAGTTGAACAGCAACCCTCTGATAGGTGGAACCAGTTTGCGAACAACTGTGAAAGAGTCGTCCTGAAAAAACGGTGCCACCCTAGGGGGAAGCCGCGCCAACACAGCATCATGCTTGAGTATGCTCTTAAGGTTGACCCTCCGAAGTAGATGCGAGTTCCATTCCACGCTAAGGAATGGTTGTCTCAATTTCTTCTCTCTACGCAAGTACGGTCTCGTCAGGACTATTGCTCGAAGCTTCGTCAATATTGCATCTCTTGTCTCGTTACTGATTCCATCTGGTTGTGCCTCACTTTCAAGATAGCGGAGCATTCTAGTTACGGAGTGTCGAGCATAATTGCCCCACTGAACTTGATCGAGAGTGCCGGAGTCAGAACGTTTGGCGAGATACACGCAACGACGATGATAGTCACGAGACCCATACCAACGCAGTGAGGGAGTCATCCCAGGGGGTAATTGGACTTGTGGGTTTCTTTCATCTCCAGCGGGCACAGCAACATTAGCAGGAACAGCAATAGGAGCAGGACCATCCCTGCGCGCGCGTCTCCATTTCATTGGGTTGCATTTGCGATGGTGACGCCTACGTCTCCGTTCCCCAAACTGCACATTAAACCCGAGTGTTTGATAGCTATGCAAGTAGTCGATCCAGAACATCTCACGTGCGTTAGCGAGAGCTCGAAATCTTTGGGTGGACTTTTTCCCTTTCGGATCTAGCCACTCTTCCATTGGAATACATTCCAGAGGGAAAACCATGAAATACTGCCACCCGATCTTTCGCATTGCTTGGTGCAGAGGCTCGCTGTCGCCACGCAGTGCAGTGTTAACATGCTCAATGAAGCGATCCATGCATGTTTTCACAGTTTGACCGACATAGAGTTTCCGTGATCTGAAACAACATATTGCATAGATAACACCGTGAGTCTGATACGCAGTTGACCCCACGTCTAGAGGAGCCTGTGAGCGTCCAAGCTGACTGAGTTTAGCTCGAATTGCGTTTGCACACCGCCACAGTTTCTCAATTGCATAGGGTTTTGCTGGTTGATGATCATACACTTGCTGAAACCGCTGCCGGACAGGCCCCCAGTTTTTGCGGGGCTTCTTTGGAACCTTACCTGCTGTCACCACGACTGGACGTTTGACAGGACGTAAACGAGGTTTGAAAGCAGCATGTAGTTGGTTCGCGGTCGGTTTGGTACAGAAGGTCGGCTGACCTCGCCTTCCCTTCCGGTTTGATGTGGTTCCCAACAGTGTTGGCCAACAGTTTACTCTGTTGTTGAGGCCTAATTTTTGCCATTAAGGAGTGATCCTACCCCTCAGGCTCGGCGCCTCGAACCTAAATAGGTTCTCCTGCAGTTAGTGACGGATTCGGCTCACGTAAGCACAACCACAGTGCCAACGGCTAGTCCTTCACCCTGCCATGTGCCACTCCACCTCGCGATAGAGTGATCGCCATGGACTTTATGAGTCACAGAACCCCGCTCTAGGGTTCCGAGGATCTGACTCCTAGGGAGCGTCGTCTGGAAAGTCAAGAGACAAGCGAGCGAATCAGTGAAATCAAACGAATAACCACGAAAAGCAGAGCGGAAGAGTGAAAATAACATAAAAGGCTCAAGGGTAAGCAGGAAAGGGGAACGACGCGCCCGTGTGGACTACGATTATCGAGGGGATCCCACAGACCCTCTAGCTCTCATTCTGGTGAAAGCTGACCACCACCGATTTCGCATCAGGCTTAGTGGGTACCTGGACGACAATGCTATCACAAGCTGTCGAGTGCATCTCATAGTGATGAGAAGGACGTCGTTGGTATACCTGGAGAAACGTCAGTTCCAGGGTGTGACGGAAAACGCTGCTAAAGCGTCGAACCGGAGACAAAACAGACCACAGAGTCGATAACCGGAAAGGGTAAGAACCCTGTCCACCTCAACCCAGCTCCTGAAGAACGTTGGACACCCCCTTGCCTGAGTCTTCACTCAAACGCAGAAGCATCCGAGTTCCAGGGCTGCTATGAGCCAACAAACACACTGCTGAACAGTGATCCGATGGAAGGACAACACGATCAT
>CALKWN010000093.1 GCA_938004185.1 uncultured candidate division WWE3 bacterium | reverse complement strand
TATAGTTTTCCAGATAATTAATTTTCCGTTTAACTATCCGAATTTTTTATGCAACTTTAATCTCATGATAAAACCCAAAAAGATTACATATCGCCTTTTGTTGATTTGAATGCCGTAATAAAGCCTTCTCAACCTTTTGTTTGAGTGAATCAAAAGTCGGAAAGTAATGCAGGTGGATTTCAGCCGTTTTAATGTTTTTCCACAATTTTTCGATTGGGTTGTAATCAGGTGAGTAGCTTGGCAGTTGATAAACCGTCACCCGGTGTTTAAATTGGTCAAAAAACAATTTCATTGCTTTCGATGTGTGATATCGGGCGCCATCCTGAATAAGAATGATTTTTTTTCTGGTTTTGAGTAATACGCCCCAAAGAAAATCCTTGTACGATTCGGAGTTGAATCGACCTTCCAGGGTTTTGTAAAAGAACTTACCCGTAAAATAATCGATAAGCCCGAATACTTTATACCCTTTTCTACATCCCGACGTCTGTACAGTCGGCTGTTGTCCCTTCGGTGCCCATGTGTATGTCAGACTTCCCCACTGAGGAAAAGAAACTTCATCACCGAAGAGGAGGTATGCATTTTCCTTCTCTGCCTGATTTAGGATTTCCGACCAGGTTTTACTCAGCCAGTCTTCTCGTTTGCGTTGGTTGTCCGGATCTTTTCCGCCGACAGAAAAACGGGCTTTTTGATATGAAAAGCCCAAGTTTTTGAGCAATTGGCTGATATACTTCACGCTATAGAAGACTCCAAATTTCTGGAAAATAAGTTCTTGGATCATTGGGCTTCGCCAACAGGCTCCGGGGAAACCGACACCTTGTGGGCCGTCAGTAATCCATTGTTTCAATTGGCTCTTTTGGGTCTTTGTCAACCTACTGAGTCGACCCGATTGTTTATGAACGGTACGGAGAGCTTTCAATCCACCGGTCAGGTATTTTGTAAGCCATTGACGAATGGTGGCAGGGCTTACTCGAAGAATGGAGGCGATTTCTCCGACACCCTTACCTTCGGCTATGGCCAAAATGGATCGAATTCGATTGGTGACTGTATATTGTCCCAAATTACGGGCTACTGAAAGAGCTTTTTCAAGCGCTTTTTTCTGGAACCTTGTCAGTATAAACCGAAAATCAAACATTGCTTACCTCATTTCAAATTTGTTAATATCAAACAGTTTGTTTTATAAAATTAATAAGATAGCATTTATATAAGAAATTCAATTTATTTTTCTGGAAATCTATA
>CALKWN010000092.1 GCA_938004185.1 uncultured candidate division WWE3 bacterium | reverse complement strand
GGAAGAGCGTCGTGTAGGGAAAGAGTGTAGATCTCGGTGGTCGCCGTATCATTACAAAAAAAATAAAAATAAAAAAAATATTTTAATCAACCACGTTACGTATGTACTCGAAGATGCGTAGATACTGACATTATATGAAACATGTAGTAATATTACAACCATGAATAAAACATATCAAACAATCAAAATATGGAAAAGTACCCTGGAAAAACTTCGGCTTATTTATGCCATGACCGGAGAGCAACAAGTTAAAATTTTAGACCGAGTTATCTCTAAAGAACTTATAGAGGTGTCAAATGAGCAAAGAAAACAAAGCCAAACTGTTATTGACTAATTATGTAGAAGAAATGGTAAGTGAAGCCGCGCAAAAGTATAACAAAGCTGAAGCAGACGAAGATATAATAACAACTTTGTTTGAAGATTTCGACAAACTATCTTATGATTTTTACCATAAGGTTGGCTTAGATAAAGAGTTTCTATCCAACCTTAGATATGAATTACTTGTTTTAATTAGAAAAATGTTTTGCCCTGCAACGCATGCTTTTAGTTCTTTGCCGGATGAACGGAAAAAAGAATCTGGATACGTTTATGTTATAGAAAATGAACATGGAAATGTAAAAATAGGAAAATCAATATCCCCTCTAAACAGAGTAAGACAAATTGAAACAATAGGCGGATACAAAATAATAAGAAAATGGGTTTCACAAAAAACAGTATTTTTTAGCAAAATAGAAACAGCAGCACACAGACTGTTTTATAAAAACAGAAATAACGGTGAATGGTTTGATGTTGATTTTGATGATGCGATAAAAATAGTATCCTCATTATCAGACACATCTACGAATTAGTGAAAGAAGACCTGATTTCGTTTGGATCGGGTCTTAAAATAGAATAAACCATCAAAGGAGCATTAAAATGAAAAAAACATCAACAATTATAGCAATCGTATTGGCATGCATCTTTATTGCATCAACAGCATCTGCTGGCCGTTCATGGACAACGAAGGAAGGATATGTTGCTGCTTTATCCTTGTATAACCTTGAAAAGGCTGTTGAATACGCATCGAACAAAGATTTTGAAGCTTTTAAAAAGGTTCACGAAGCTAACAGAGTGTTTGTAATTAAGAAAGGTTTACGTGTTTATATCGTTGAAAGATCTGGACTTGGATATATTAAAATACGTCCAGAAGGTGAAACAGTTGAACTTTGGACATTGAGAGAAGCTGTTGAATAAATTATTTTTTTTAAAACTATTTTAAAACTAAAGGCTATTATATTTCATAGCCTTTAGTTTTATTTATCCAGCCCGACATAATTGCCATCACCATCTTTTTTCAACAGGCGCAGGTTGCCATCTTT
>CALKWN010000091.1 GCA_938004185.1 uncultured candidate division WWE3 bacterium | reverse complement strand
CAGCTCGTGTCGTGAGATGTTGGGTTAAGTCCCGCAACGAGCGCAACCCTCGTGTTTAGTTGCTAACAGTTCGGCTGAGAACTCTAAACAGACTGCCTACGCAAGTAGGAGGAAGGTGAGGACGACGTCAAGTCATCATGGCCCTTACGTCCAGGGCTACACACGTGCTACAATGGGGTATACAAAGAGCAGCAATACGGTGACGTGGAGCAAATCTCATAAAATGCCTCCCAGTTCGGATTGTAGTCTGCAACTCGACTACATGAAGTTGGAATCGCTAGTAATCGTAGATCAGCATTGCTACGGTGAATACGTTCCCGGGTCTTGTACTCACCGCCCGTCACACCATGGGAGTTGATTTCACCTTAAGTCAAAATGCTAAAATAGCTATTGCCCACGGCGGAATCAGCGACTGGGGTGAAGTCGTAACAAGGTAACCGTAGGAGAACCTGCGGTTGGATCACCTCCTTTCAAAGAAATATTATTAAGATTTGTTTCTTAATATATAAATAAAAAGAAAAAAACTACTTTTAACAACATATATTTAGTTTGTAAAGATTATTTGAAGAACTACAAATAATTTATAGGTAAATATGGGCCTATAGCTCAGCTGGCTAGAGCGCTCGACTGATAATCGTGAGGTCTCAGGTTCAAGTCCTGATAGGCCCACCATCATGGGGAATTAGCTCAGCTGGGAGAGCGCCTGCTTTGCACGCAGGAGGTCAGCGGTTCGATCCCGCTATTCTCCACCATATACTATAAGAATAAAATTAGATATAAGCTTTTATATATAAGAGTTTATATCTGGTTTTAATCAGAAGCGTTACCTTGAAATAACTTTAGTTATTTGAAGTAATATGATATTTAAAAATATAATGTTAAAGTCTTTAAAATTTTTTCGTAAAATTAAATAGTAATGTTTAATTTTAAATAAAAAAATTTCATATCTAAAATTTAATGTAAAAGTTAAATTTAACTATAGATAACACAACTAACTTATTATAGTATGTACTTGTATATATGTTTAATAAGATAGTAGCCAAAGAATATTATCAAATTTAGAATAATTAGAAATAATTATTCTGGCAATTATAAGCTATTAAGGGCTAATGGTGGATGCCTTGACTGTAAGAGGCGATGAAGGACGTATTAGGCTGCGATAAGCCTCGGGGAGCTGCCAAAGAGCTTTGATCCGAGGATTTCCGAATGGGGCAACCCAGCATATAGAGATATATGTTACCCTACGGGGAGCGAACCTGGTGAAGTGAAACATCTCAGTAGCCAGAGGAAGAGAAATCAAATGAGATTCCCATAGTAGCGGCGAGCGAACTGGGATTAGGACAAACCCAATGCTTGCATTGGGGGTTGTAGGACTATAATGTGTAATTAAAGAGAATAGATGAATTAGTTGGAAAACTAGAGCATAGAAGGTGATACTCCTGTAATTAAAATTCTCAATAATACTAATAGTATCCTGAGTAGGTCGGAACACGTGATATTTTGACTGAAGCTGGGGGGACCACCCTCCAATCCTAAATACTACTTACAGATCGATAGTGAACAAGTACCGTGAGGGAAAGGTGAAAAGTACTGCAGCGAGCAGAGTGAAATAGAACCTGAAACCATTAGCTTACAATCATTCAGAGCCCTATGATTTATCAGGGTGATGGACTGCCTTTTGCATAATGAGCCTGCGAGTTGTGGTGTCTGGCAAGGTTAAGCCAAGTGCGAAGCCGTAGCGAAAGCGAGTCTTAATAGGGCGACATAGTCAGATGCTGCAGACCCGAAACTGAGTGATCTATCCATGAGCAGGTTGAAGCTGGTGTAAGAGCCAGTGGAGGACCGAACCCGCTGACGTTGAAAAGTCTTGGGATGACTTGTGGATAGGGGTGAAAGGCCAATCAAACTCAGTGATAGCTGGTTCTCTCCGAAATATATTTAGGTATAGCGTCTTGTCGTAGCATATAGGGGTAGAGCACTGATTGGGCTAGGGCTGCTTACCGCGGTACCAAACCCTGTCAAACTCCGAATACTATATGTGTAATCAAGGCAGTCAGGCGGTGGGTGATAAAATCAATCGTCGAGAGGGGAACAACCCAGACTACCAGCTAAGGTCCCAAAGTCATATCTAAGTGGAAAACGATGTGGAGTTACTGTGACAACCAGGAGGTTGGCTTAGAAGCAGCCATCCTTTAAAGAAAGCGTAACAGCTCACTGGTCTAGTGATTCTGCGCGGAAAATATAACGGGGCTAAGATATGCACCGAAGCTGTAGATTCTATTTTATAATAGAGTGGTAGGAGAGCGTTCCATTCAGCGTTGAAGCCATACCGGTAAGGAGTGGTGGAGCGTATGGAAGTGAGCATGCAGGCATGAGTAACGATAAAAGCAGTGAGAATCTGCTTCGCCGTAAACCCAAGGTTTCCTACGCGATGGTCGTCATCGTAGGGTTAGTCGGGTCCTAAGCTGAGTCCGAAAGGGGTAAGCGATGGCAAATCGGTTAATATTCCGATACTAACAAATGAGCGCGATGGGAGGACGCATAGGGCTACGGGAGCTAACTGATGGAATAGTTAGTCGAAGGATGTAGGTTGTAACGCAGGCAAATCCGTGTTACATTAGACCGAGATCTGACAGGCCGAATAAGACCTTCGGGTTGCATTCGGAATCCCCGATGCCGTCGTGCCAAGAAAAGTCTCTAAGTTTATCATTTGTTACCCGTACCGTAAACCGACACAGGTGGGTGAGATGAGTATTCTAAGGCGCGTGGAAGAACCCCCTTTAAGGAACTCTGCAAACTAGCACCGTATCTTCGGTATAAGGTGTGCCTACTTAAGTTAGAAGACTTGCTCTTCAAAGCTATAGAGGTTGCAACAAAGAGTCCCTCCCGACTGTTTACCAAAAACACAGCACTTTGCTAACTCGTAAGAGGATGTATAAGGTGTGACGCCTGCCCGGTGCTGGAAGGTTAATTGATGGTGTCAGAGCAATCGAAGCACTTGATCGAAGCCCCAGTAAACGGCGGCCGTAACTATAACGGTCCTAAGGTAGCGAAATTCCTTGTCGGTTAAATACCGACCTGCATGAATGGCGTAACGAGATGGGAGCTGTCTCAACCAGGGATCCAGTGAAATTGTAGTGGAGGTGAAAATTCCTCCTACCCGCGGAAAGACGGAAAGACCCCGTGCACCTTTACTACAGCTTGACACTGTAGCTTGGATATTCATGTGCAGGATAGGTGGGAGGCTATGATGACTAGACGCAAGTAGAGTCGGAGCCATCCTTGAGATACCACCCTTGAATATTTGAGTTACTAACTGCGATGAGTTATCCTCATTCAGGACAATGTCTGGTGGGTAGTTTGACTGGGGCGGTCGCCTCCTAAATAGTAACGGAGGCTTACAAAGGTTAGTTCAAAGCGGATGGAAATCGCTTGTTGAGTATAATGGCATAAACTAGCTTGACTGTGAGACCTACAAGTCGAACAGAGACGAAAGTCGGTCATAGTGATCCGGTGGTTCTGCGTGGAAGGGCCATCGCTCAAAGGATAAAAGGTACGCCGGGGATAACAGGCTGATCTCCCCCAAGAGCTCACATCGACGGGGAGGTTTGGCACCTCGATGTCGGCTCATCGCATCCTGGGGCTGGAGCAGGTCCCAAGGGTTTGGCTGTTCGCCAATTAAAGCGGTACGCGAGCTGGGTTCAGAACGTCGTGAGACAGTTCGGTCCCTATCTTCCGTGGGCGTAGGAAAGTTGAAGAGATTTGTCCCTAGTACGAGAGGACCGGGATGAACCAACCACTGGTGTACCAATTGTTCTGCCAAGAGCATCGTTGGGTAGCCACGTTGGGATGTGATAAGAGCTGAAAGCATCTAAGCTCGAAGCCAACTCTAAGATGAACTTTCCCTGAAGTTCCCAGCAAGACTAGCTGGTTGATAGGCTGGATGTGTAATGGGTGTAAGCCCTTTAGCTGACCAGTACTAATAGAACGTTTGGCTTATTTTTAACAATTTTCTTTGGTTTACTATCTTATTAAGCATATCTTTTTATGTTTAATTTGTGTTGATTATGTATAGATATACAAATATGAAATTAGCTTTTTAAAGCTACAAAGACTTTAGCATTAAATTTCTCAATCTCGCAATTTGAGTATTAAGAGTTTACAAAAGCTTTTAGTACTCAAATTTGCTGGTGGTTAAAGAGAAGTGGAAATACCCAGTCCCATTCCGAACCTGGTAGTCAAGCACTTCATCGCCGATAATACTGCTGGGTCCCCCGGTGGAAACGTAGGTCGCTGCCAGCTCATTGAGTTTTTATTAAATCCCCAAGAGCTTATCTTGTCTTACTACACTCTTAAAGTAGGTCAAGGTAAGCTTTTTTATTTTAC
>CALKWN010000090.1 GCA_938004185.1 uncultured candidate division WWE3 bacterium | reverse complement strand
CAAAAATTGCAAGTGTTTCATGCTTCGTTGTGTCCGCTAGGACATGAGGGTTATACAATAAGGTCTTCTTTTGCGATGCCCTATATGACTGGATTTGTAAAAGATGTTGAAAAACCATTGTTTTTGCGTAAGTTTGCCGTTCCATTTTGGGCTCTGAGTCACTGTTTCGGAAAAAATCCCATGTATTGGTATCGCCTTGAAGCAACCATTGGCCGGTACAGCCTCGTGGGAACCACTATTAAATCTTCAGACAAATTACCCCAGCACCTTTCTGCTGAT
The DNA here is from genome assembly GCA_938004185.1 of uncultured candidate division WWE3 bacterium. Taxonomy (GTDB): domain Bacteria; phylum Patescibacteriota; class WWE3; order UBA101185; family UBA10185; genus UBA8498. Next base: position 732 of record CALKWN010000090.1, on the reverse strand, counting down.
GAAAAACATACCCGCCTTTTGGGAGAGAAGACCTATATAGCCACGACGGTCGGAAATAACTGTATTTTAGGAGCCACTGTCTCGAAAACCGCTTCCGGTAAAGATCTTCAAAAAGCATACGGTGTTTTTAAAGAGGAAGCTGAATGCATTAATCCGGAATATCAGCCGAATACTGTCAATACCGACGGATGGCCGTCAACGCAAAAAGCCTGGAAAAAGCTGTTTCCTAAGATAACCGTGCTATCCTGCTTTTTACACATTTTTATTGGTATACGTGATCGTTCTCGCAAAAAATACAAGGAGCATTTCCTGGATGCGGCTACCAGATTATGGGATTGCTTCAGGGCAGAATCCAAAAGATCATTTTCACAGAGAGTTCGCAGGCTTTCTGAATGGTGTCGAAATACGGAGAATGGAGTTCCAGACGTTATTTCAGCCAAAATCAAAAAGCTCAGGGATAATCTTCCACAGTTTTCCCAAACCTATGATTTTCCTGGCGCACATAGAACGAGCAACATGGTTGACCGGTTGATGCAGCGAATGGATCGTCATTTGTTCAGTACAAAGTATTTTCACGGCACTATGAAATCTGCTAATCTCAGCATACGTGCCTGGGCTCTTATCCAAAATTTTGCTCCACTCAATCCATGGACGGTAAAGCAAAAAGGCTATTTGAGTTCTTCTAAGTAACATAACCGAACAATAAAGCCTCAACTATCTGTAATCCAAGAG
>CALKWN010000089.1 GCA_938004185.1 uncultured candidate division WWE3 bacterium | reverse complement strand
ACCCAGGTTACAAAATCTGTTAAAGAACGGACAGTGTAAAGGCTAAGGTGCTGCATCTTATCCAAGCCGGCACGGTCCCTTAACCATTCAGAATCTTACAAGCCACTCTTCGGATATCATCCGGTGATCATGTAAAAAAGGTGGACTTATAGTCGGAGAATACGGTTCCAAAGGAACCGATCAAAGCCAAGAAGACGTCCGGAGAAAGCAATTGTGGAAACGTAACGCGACGATCCGGTGTTTTCCCTGGTTTTAATTCTCTTCCCTGAAGGTTCCCCCCCCCACTGTACAAAAAATGTGCCAAAACACTTCCAGATAGCTCGGTGTAGTTCAGGACAGCTCAGGAGAATCCTGAGCTGTCATTTTCCGAACTCTTGAAATAATTGGAATTACATGTATCCTGTAGTCTAGAGTACTCTGGAGGTACCAGGAGCTACTCGGTGTAACCACGCCCCTTAGCCCTCATAATCCGTAGGTCGCTGGTTCAAGTCCAGCAGGGCCCATACTCCCTGAAATATTGACAGAAGACTCAGTAAAACCGCAGCCCCCGGCAACCGTGGGTCCTGCTGGACTTGAACCGAGCCTGCGGGCCCAGAAAAGGCCGAGCCGGCGAGGGCTTTTCTGGGCTGTGCGCCAAGGACGGTGCGCAAGCAGGCGAGGCGGGCTGGAGGGCGAGTACAGGAGGTACGAGCCCGGAAGCCAAGTCCAGCAGGGCCCATTCCCAGCAAAAGACACCGTTTAACCTCGAAGTCGGCCGCTTTGATTCACGGCGGCCCTGCTGGACTTGAACCGAGGGGCACGATCCACCCACGGCCCGATCATGTGAGGGCCGCGGGTGGACGCGCCGCAGGAAGCGGCGCGAGTGCCCCGAAGCGGCCCGGAGCGAAGGCGCTAGGAAGGCGCCAAGCGGAGGGCAAGTCCAGGAGCCCCGTAAAAACGGGGCTCCTGCTTGGCGGCCCTGCTGGACTTGTGCCGCGGTTTTCCGAAGGCGAACACTGCAATCCATTCCCTACGGCCCCGACCCGAAGGGGCGGTACCGGAGCACGCGCCGAGCGGAGCGAGGATGAGCGGCCATGGATGGCCGCGAAAGCGCGCGGAGGCGGGCCGGAAGGAGCGATCAGGAGGATCGCGACTGTAGGCCAAGTCCAGCAGGTCTCAGTAGTGAGTCGTGATTATTGGAAGGATAGAGGTTGTAGAAACGCACCTAGCTTCCTGCGAATCCAGGTCC
>CALKWN010000088.1 GCA_938004185.1 uncultured candidate division WWE3 bacterium | reverse complement strand
GCGGCAAGCGCGAAGGCGTCCTCGAAAGCGCCGCCAAGAGCGCCGCACGCGGCGTCGCCGGCACCGTCGGCAGGGAGCTCGGCAAGCAGATTTTGCGTGGGGTGCTGGGGTCGATTCTGGGTGGGCGGCGGTAATCCACGCACCCATCAAGAACTACAAATTGAAACTTCGCTATTTTATATTTTTTAGCTATACCCATGACACAAAATAACGTTTACAAAGGCTCCTTGATTCGTATTGGCCAGACCAGAGCTGTTGTATCTGAAATCTATTCAAATGAGAGCATTGAAGTTGTTTACCTCAACCAGTCTGGGCACCATGTAGCAGAAGATGTGTTTCTTGATGGAAATAATTGGTGTTTCTCAAAAAATACAATTGACGCAACATACGCCGAAAAATCACCAAGACTACAACAATATATAAGCATACTTAAAGGAAAATAATAAAATGCTATATTTGCATATATTATTACAAGCCATGAACTTACACACTGGCGATATTTCTAAAAGTTAATTTTAGCGCTTCAACCTTGAAATATTGAAAAATCAGCCTATGTCACTTAAAAACGTATTAGCTCTATTCCTTCTCGCCTACTTAACATCAGTCCATTCTGCCGAATTTAGCAAACCAAACGACAATGGTATTGTGCACATGACTGGAGAAATCCATCGAGGAGATGCTGAGAAGCTAGTAAAGATCTTCACGACCACACCCGCAATAACTGCCTTGGTACTAAACAGCCCAGGAGGAGATTTACTTGAAGCACTCAAAATAAGTCGCCTTGTACACGAAGGTCAAATAGCAGTTCTTGTCCTATCACCTGGCATTTGTGCAAGCGCATGCTTCTTCATCTTTATCGAGGGTGCAAGCCGCCTCGCAGTCGGCAGCGACTCCCTTCCCATCACCAAACTAGGTAAGGTTGGACTTCATCGACCATATTTTCCTAATCCGAGCGCTTCAGAAAAGCATCTACAACAGCAATTTGAACTGATGTCCAAGGTAAAAAGCTACCTTGATCGCAAGCTCATCCCAAGCAGGCTAACTGACTTAATGATGAGCCGTCCGTCAAACAATATTTATTGGTTAACTCAGGACGACCTCGAGATGATTGGTGAATTTACGCCGGAGTTGGAAGAGCTATACATCGCCAAATGTGGTTATAACAGAACCGCAATCGCTGAGCACGCCAATGCCAAGTTACGAGGTGATTTTTTGCAAGCCAAGCGGCTTGATGAAGAAATCACATCGGCAACATCCTGTATTGGAAGAATACAGATCAACTCGTATTTTGATTTTGTAAATAAACTTCGTAAGGGCTGGAGACCCAAAATTGTGATTTAACCCTCCTCTTTGGTCACCCTTCAGAAACGAAACCCCAATGACGGTCGGTTGCCATAATTTTGAGAAAATCGGAAAATCGGAGGAAAATCGGGGTCAGACCCCGATTTCCCGAATAATCGCCACCCGCACTCAGCTTAAGACCATTCCTACAAAATGTGATCGCGGCAGCATCCAGCGGCCGGGCTGACCGGG
>CALKWN010000087.1 GCA_938004185.1 uncultured candidate division WWE3 bacterium | reverse complement strand
ACGTGCCGTTCGCTAACTTTAAACTGAGTTTCTAAAATCATGAGAAAGCCGTTGATAAATATCAGTAGAAAAACCCAGCAAGTTTAAAATACATTGCTGGAGATCAGAAAGAGAAGTAAGATGTATCACATTTTGGCCTGGCAAAGAAACAATAGAAAGATTGATATTCTTGAAAGCTTGCAAAATAAGCTCAGCACTAGGAGTAGCTGTAGTTCTTTTAGGATTTCCAGGATAAAGCCCAGCCAATTCTTTTTTTTGCTCTGTCAAGCTACTGCGAACAAGAAATTCAACAAGGGTAAGAATTCTCAAGGCAATAGAAAGAAGTCGTATCAATCCTTCAGCATGGTCTTCCTTTTGCAAATAAGTGGGAGAAATAGACAAGGGGCTTCCTTTCAACCTAGAAAATCCCCGCTCGATAATGTATTCATTGCGATAGGCCAAAACAGCTTTTTCGAGAGAAAGTGTTTCTTGATTATGATTGGTGGCATAGACACGCCATCCAAGCCTTTGTCTAGACTTTGCAACAACACTTTCACTCAAGGTTGCAGTAACCTTAAATTCTTTCTCTTCAATTATTTGTGCTGGACGATCCTGATAGCGTCTCTTAACTCTCTGCCTCGATATTTCTTGTATCTGACAATCAAAAAATTCTATGACTCGGTAATGTTTAAAAATCGATTCTACCTTAGATTGAACCTCTTCTATCTTGGTAAACAGTCTTTTCCCTCGTTTGCGATCATTGATAGATTGCAACTCTTCTTGAGCTTTATTGATGCGAGCATCAAAAGCCTTTTCTTCTGCTTCAGCCAATTTCAGAGAACGGATGAACAGTCGTCGCTCTTGCCACGTATGTTCCTGCTCGTCAACTATACTTGTCATTGTATGATTTTTTTCAAAACCTTTAGCGATCAATTTTTTTCCGTCGGAATTATCAGAACGATAGACATCAACTATGTTTTCCTGTCCCAAATGCTCCAGAGTTTTATCGAGTTGTTCAGCCGAGAACTGCAAGGCAGACAGAGGACAAAGATAATAGTCTTCTCCTTTATTTATAAACGCTCGGATTGGCTGCGCAGACATCTTGCAGTCTCCTATATAAAACAGACCTTTTCCTGGAATACTTTCTCTAACCGATTTTATTGCAGGTATATACAGAGGATCATCTGCTGTATTCCCAGACAATATATGAGTTACCAGTGGCATTCCCAATGGATCAAGTGTAGTAAGATTTACTTTGATCTGAGGCAAGTCAGGTCTGTGGTCTTTGCTATGGCCAAGTTGAAAAAGACCATCTTCCGTTATTTTCCAATATCCACTGATTGTCGTACTATCCAATCGAATTGGCTCTTTCTCAAGATTATAGACTCTCAATGTATGCCCATTCAGTTCTTTCTCGAAGAGTGCCCAACTTTCATCATCAGAAATGTATCTCAAAATATTTGCCAGTTTATCATCACTAAAATCCAGCGGAGTGACATTTTGTTTTATACTGAGCCTGAGCATTTCCAAATGATTTTCTACCCAATTTTCCACTCGATTGAGCCTATGGTCTGCTTGCGAAACTATATACGCCAACCATATAACCAATACAAAGCCTGGTGTCAAACCATGCCAATTTTTATGTCTTGGGAATACTCGGTCGAATATTGTTTGAACACCCATTCTCAACAATTGTTCCAGCAACAAGGGAATATCGTCTACTCGTTCTGTTGTTACTTTTACTTCTTGCCCCATGCTATAACTCCTAGACTTGTAAAATTTTTTTTTTGCTAGCCTTTTGTGTGCAATTTATAAGATTTTTAAATATAGAGTTTTTTCTGCATAAGGCAAACTTTTTCTCAATTTATGAAACTCGTTATAAAGTTACCGAACGGCACGTA
>CALKWN010000086.1 GCA_938004185.1 uncultured candidate division WWE3 bacterium | reverse complement strand
ATATAGAAGGAGTCCTTTTGGCCTCTGGATATATTGCTGATGGAATGGCCGGAAGAGTTGCAGGTGGTGATCAGTACATTTACCACATAAAGGACGGCACTACTTTCGCCATCAAGATGACTGGCAGAATGTACGGAAACCCTGACGCATATGAGTATGTGTTTTCCAATGGGAAAATCACAGCTTATACAGCTAGGGATTTAGAGATTATTGACTGAGGAGGTGAGAAATGGATACGAAAGAGGCAACTTCTAAGTTGGAGGAAGCCTTTCAGAAGTGGGTAACTTCTGAGGACTTCCGAAAGATCGAGAGGTTCATAAGAGCCTTCCATAACTACTCCTTCGGCAATCTGATGCTTATATTCCTTCAGAAGCCGGAGGCGACACGTGTTGCAGGATTCAACACGTGGAAGAAGTTAGGGAGGTTCGTGAAGAAAGGGGAGAAAGGCATCATGGTTATCGCTCCGTGTGCCTACACCTACAAGAAGGAAGAAGAGGGTGTAGAAACTGTGCATCACGGAGTGAAGGGATTCAAGGCAGCCTTCGTCTTTGACGTGAGTCAGACAGACGGAGAGCCGATCCCTGAAGAAGAAGAGGTACTCGTTACCGACGAGTACGAGGGTCTTCGTAGTATCGAAGAGTCTCTCGAGAGACTCGGTTACACGATAGATTACTACGAAGAGAGTCACGGTGAGCATGGACACGTTAGCAAGAAGTCTAAGGTTATCCATGTTCACGATAAGATCCCCACCGGACAGAAGGCCAGCACCCTGCTACATGAGTGGGCGCACCTTCAGATGGGGAGAGACACCAGTCCTGACGATGAGGAGATCATAGTCCAGACGGCCAGTTACTTTATAATGGCTCGTCTAGGTCTGGACACTTCCTTCTACACAGCTCGGTACGTAGAGAGCTGGTCGAATGGGAAGAAGTGGGCCGAGATCTCCAAGCTATTCACACAGTCAGATCGCCTCTGCAAGAAGTATTTTGCAGAGGTTTGTGAATCTGCTATGATCTGAAGGGAGGTGATTTATGGACAAGATCGTTGCAGCGTGGTACGAGCAGGACTTCCGAAAGACTGCCGAGGAGCTTATAGAGGCAGCCGACTCGTGGAAGAACGGCTCGATCGACGGAGTGTTGGTTTGGGATAAGGAGAAGGAAGAGCTGTCCGTTGTGGCAGAGTCTCCTTCTACTTACACACCCAGTTTCATCTACCTCTTCAGGGTATCTGGAAATGATAAGCCTGATCTTGATGAGGAAGAGCTTTACTTCGATCTAATAGATTTTGACATCGAGGAGGTGTTGCGTGAAGACCTTTGAGAATGGGGACTACTACGCAACCGTAAGTGTAGTAGTCGAGATGGTTGACGAAGAGGGAAACGTTACGAAGAAATCCTTCTCTAGTATCGAGAGGGCAGAGGAGGAGGCCATGAGATTTACCGGACTCCTTCAAGACACTCTGCCTCCTCTCGAGCCTGAAGAGGCGGCAATGTATATGAACATCGAACACTTGAGGGAAATTTGTAGGGAAAGGATATTTCACATTGTGAATATTACCGGAGAGTACATAGGCTGGTCTTCGGATAAGGCGATAGGCGATCTGAAGGACTTTGCAGGGAAACCTGTAATAGTCCTTTCGGAAGACGATTGTGGTTGCCTGTACGAAGTGAACGGTTGGAAAATCACGTACTCGCCTGAGAAGCACGCTTTCAAAGCCGAAAGGAACGGTAGTGAGCATTTCTCCGACAGCTTCTGGTACATTGTAGGAAAGTGTAAGGGATAACGGAGGCCGAGAGCCTCCGTTTCTTTTGGAGGGATATATGGAAAAGTTGAGTTACTCGCAACAGAGAAAGAAGGATCTAATAGAATGGGTTAGGAATCAGCCCATGCCTAATGACTTCAGGGATTTCGACAAGGCCACAACCGAGCTGCTTATGGCTTGCTACGACAGGTATATTCATGACTTCATGAGTGACGCGAGGTCTGCTTATTTTGATGGATATGACATAAGGCAGCTCACTCTATATGAGTTTGTAAAAGAAGGGAGGTTTGATGATTACATCACCGAGTTCGAGCAGGCGATTTACGAGTATGAACACGACCTGTAAAAAGGAAACGCCCCATAAGGACTAACCCTTTCAGGGACGTTTTCCATAAGAATACAATCTATTATAACACGGAGGTGTATATGGTTTACCACTCAAAGTTTGGTTTGGGTGATAGCGTCTGCATACGTGTGGACGCAGAGCAAGGGAAACTGTCCACCGGAACAATAAAAAAGATTTCCTTCGAGAAAGATATTCCCCTGTATAGCCTAAATAATCGCCAAAGGATATTTCTAGAGCGAGAGATTGTGTCAGAGGAAGAAGGCATAGAGCTTGCCATGCAGTACCACCGAAGGCAACTTGAATGGCTAGAGAGGATAAAAAGGGGTGATGAAGATGATGAGAGTTAAGGCAAAGAAAATAATAAACATAGGCTCAGATGAGCCTAAGCAGTTCGAGATCACTGAGCTTAAAGGACTTGGAAAAGATAAGCTCCCGTTCTTGTACTGGAGAGAGCAACCTTACGCTACATTCAGAGACAATTGTGTGTATGTAAGGACTAGGGAGATGGATATTGACGTTTGTGTAGGATACAAAATGTCAATAGATCAATTCAACAGGTTTATTGCCGCGCTTGGAGTGTGCGGTGATAGGCTTAAATCAATAAACGACTTCATAAGTAAGGAAGCGGAAGGCTGGAGTGGTGATGTTGAAGTAACCATATAGCCTCATTCCATAACTTAGGGGTGGCCTCTTGGCCACCCTTTTCTTATGCAAAGGAGGTGATTGCATGGTTAATGTAACTAAAATGCGACTGACGAGGAAGCACTTCAATAACGCTTTCCCGAAAGTTACACATGGAATTGCAGTTGACGAGAATCACGTGTTGCTTTTCGTTCAATTGCCAAAGAAAGAGATCAAGGTAATCGCCAAGAGAGACGGAGGTTATCTTGTCTTCGGTGTAGGGAGATTTACTTACAAGATTAAGGAAGTATTTCAAGGCGCGGGAGGTGACTGAATGTTAAAACAGGAGCTGGCCACATTCATCGAGAAAAGGATTGATGAGTGTGGATCAGAAGACTTCGGCATAGGTAGGAGGGAAGCCTTTATAAGAATCTATAAGAGGCTAAGAAACACTAGGGGATATATCTATTCCCTAGTTTGCCACTACTACCTTAAAACGGAAGGAAGAGATTCAGATGTAGTGAAGGGTGTCAGGTCTGCTTACGCTGATATTCTTTCACAAATCAACTGTTGGGAGGGTTTGCCATGAGCTTAGAGGAAATGAAAGAGGAGTTGGTTAAGAGGCTTGCTAAAGTAATGGGGACAGAGGAAGAGGCCAGAAAGGAAATGGAGAAGCATGAGCTGGAGTGTAAGAGGATATTTTACAGCTCCACAATATCCATTCCTAGAACAATTTTCTTGGGTCTGTTCTGGGCGAGAATGTTCGACATCTGGTTCGGAAACGATCCTGACTTCTACAAGAACACTAGATTAGCGATTGACTATATCACCGACTTCGTGAATAAGGAGGTAAAGCATGAGTCTGAAATTGTTGAAGTTGCAGAAGTTAATTGAAGAAATCAGATCGATGAGTGGGTTCAAAGTCAACGCTCAAGTTAGACAGCCACAGACAGGGTTTTATCAGGTGTTTGTGGTCGTGTCTAAGGACGGAAGGGAGGTCGTCAACTACGTATCTTCCAACGTTGATGATGCTCTCGCTGCTATCAAGGGATTCATAGGGTTGATGGCATGAGCGAAGTTGATGATGTCCTCGAGAAGATAGCCGACGTTGAGAGTAGGCTCGAGAACGAAGAGCTTACCGACGAGGAAATAAAGAAGCTGGAAGAGGAATTAGAAGACCTGCAAGAAGAGCTTAACGATGCCGAGTATATAGACAAGCACGGTTGGAATGCTTACTACGGCATACCTAAAGACTGCTTCTATGCAGGTCGGGGCTAGAGAGGCTGCGCCAACAGCCTCTCTATTATAACAGGAGGTGTTTATGTTAAGAGTTCTTATCACGAGTGATGAATCTATCTCCGTAGGGAGATGGATAGACTTCATGGAGGACGATGCTATGCAGAAAGTTCATGAAGTCATAATCGATTCAATGAATTACTGCGGTTCTAAGAGCCTGACTAACAGACAGTCGGACTCAGAGATACCGTTCAAGTATCTTGAGAATCTTGACCCAGAAGAGCTGTATGCTTTAGGAAAGGCTATGAGGGACGTTTGGCGCTCAGATGAAGAGATAGGAGCGTTCTGCGCCTTCAGTGAGTTCTACTCCGTATATGACTCGATAGACTATGTCAATGCAGGGATTTATAAGTATTACGGAGTATCTACTTCAGACTTGGGAATTAGAAGATTAAAAGAGACTCCGCTTTATAAAGCACTATCAGATGCAGACGCTTGCAGGTTCTTTGACTTCAAAAAGTACGGAGAGTTAGAAGAATCCAAACTTGATCTGGTCTATACACACTTTGGAATGTACGTGCTAAACACCAAGTTCGAGGAGGATTAGAATGTTTAAGCGAAGATGGCTTGTTGACGGAGTTACCGACGATGCCACAGAAGCCCACATTAGAGATCGGCTGTCTATCAATTCTGACAGTGTGTGGGACGCTCTTGTGGAAGCCATGAAAGAAGGTGTAGTAATGAGAAACTACACCGAAGAGTTCTGGTGGATCGATGACTTTCACGTTAGAGAAGGCAGGTCGGTCGAGGCATTGATGCTCGGGGAGAGGAATCCTGAAAGCCTCGAGGATCAATACAGGAGACTCGAATCACTATCATTCTAAGGCCGCGAAAGCGGCCTTTTATGAAGGAGGAGATTATGAATTATTTGGTAACAATGAGAGGAAACACAGTAGTAGGATTCGATGTGCCTCTTGTTACTTCAAACCTTAAAGAAGCTATTAGTGATTTTAATTGGATAGTTAAAGACGTTAGATCTAGAAAGAGAGACGGCAAGAAAATTATCAGCCTTTACAGAATCGATGGCGAGAACGTCAATTCAGAACTCGTCCGCTCTGTCAATGTGGGTAGAGACAAGAAAGGAATGGATACTAGAAGGCACTTGCTATGGATAGGGGCTAAACCAAAAAAGCACATTGTAGATTTGTGGATCAATAATCACGGTGGTTAAAAAGGAGGTGGGTTTTATGGCCAAGTATTTCATCGTAGGAGATACCTACGATTACAGGCAGGAGATTCGCTCGCTCGGTGGAGATTGGAGAAAGAAGTACAAAGGGTGGGACGTTCCAAACTCCGAGGCAATTCAGGAGTTTATGAAAGAACACCCTGAATTTGAAATGCTGGTTATAAACACGATAGAAGAGTTGAGGGCAAGAGCGCAAGAAGTTGCAGACGCGAAGGCCGATAAACTCTTGGCAAGAGCGGAGAAGAGAAGGGAGAAGGCCGAAGAGCTTCAGAAACCATTGAATGACAAGCACGGCGATATAGCCTTCTTTACTCAGCCGAACATAAACTCTAGTGCTGGTAGATCCTTTACCAGACAGAGAGAGAATATGTACGACAAGTACCACAAGGGATTTGAGCTTCAGAGCGAGGCAGAGGAGCTTGAAAGGAGAGCGGAATCCCTACGGTGCGTTCAGATAAAGGGAGATGCCGAGAGACGGAAAGAGAAAGAAAGAGAAGAGATTCTCAGCGTCCTCAAAGTTGGGGACAGAGTAGAATCCTTCTTGTTCGGAAACGACATACATACTGTCGTTAAGTTGAACAGGAAAACAGTTAGGGTTCAAAGCACTACAAGACCCTCGAGGATCTTCTCGATTGATCCTCGATACCTGAAGGTGGTTAAAGATGTTTGAGAAGTATAGGCACAAGAGGAAGATCTCATCGCATTCCGCTGCTGATGTTTGCATAACTAACTGCGGCGGCACTATCCTTTGGTTAGGAAACACGACTGCTGACGGGGAGTACATCTATGCTCAAGAGGAGATCGGATTTGAGGAGGTGCAGGGATTCAGCCGACTCCTTAGAAAGAAGATATTTCATTCTCGTAAGGGTAGTTACGTAAAGCACAATGGCAGAAGGTACTACTTTTCAGACTTTTACAGGAGGACATGGTGAAGAAGAGATATGTTCGCCTCTTTGAGACGAGGCAGACAGAAAGCGGAGTGATATACATAGACACGAAAAGAGCAAAGCTGCTGTTCGAGATCAGTGCTGCCTTTGCCGGATCGATAAGAGCTGTGGCCACCGTAAGATCATATGATCTTGCGGTGGATCTCTGCGAGGCCGTTATGAAATCCCTAAAAGTAAAGGAGGTGTGGTTGCGTTGATTGATCCTCAAAAGTTCTCATATCTAAGTATGCTGTTGAAAAACACTCCTGCAAAGCAGATTGCCGACGATATATACAATCTGTTTGCTAAGGACGATTTGAGAGAGGTGCTTGTAACTCATGACCTTATAGCCGATATGCCGATAGGAAGCATAGGGGAGAAGGCCGCGGAGCTTTCAGAAGAAGACTCCGAGAGCCTAAAACTTATCCTAGAGATGTACGACATAGGAAACGGCACACTCGAAAATGAGTATGGATTATTCAGGAGGGAATATGGAGATAAGGACTAGGAACGGAACACTTCACAACCTCGTTCAAGAGCCAGTCGCAACACTCCACTTCAAGATACGGTACAAGGACGATGGGCTAGTAATAGAAATAGGTCTGGTATGCCAGTATTGCGATGCCTTAGAGATAGGCAAGCATATGGCAAACCTTCACGGTGAGGCTTGGTTAATATGATCTATCTAAACAAGGACAACAGAATTTACAACCTATCTCAAATGAAGTATATAAGGTACACAAGGTTCACGGTTGGATATGGAATCCTTGCCGACGGCTCTTGCATAGAAGAAGTGAAAGACGAGAAGGAGGCAATTTGCTTCATAGGTTTTATATACGAGTCCATATTGGCCGGAGTTAGAGCCGTATCTTACAGGGAGGTGTTCAATGAAGTGCATGATGTGTGGGAAAGAGACAGACAACGGATTCCCGACGACAAATGATAACTTCGTATGCTTTGAGTGCGCTCAGAGTTCGGATATAACCATGTGTTCTAAATGCGAGACGATTATAGAATCTGGAGAACCATATCTCAAAATGAGTCCGGGCGAGTTCCTTTGTGCGCACTGCGGACTCTACAATTAGGAGGGTGTATGACGGTAGAATTTAAGTTTGGAATCGGCGACACTGTGATTTCATCGAGAAATGAGATTACAGAGAAAGGTACTTGTTCGTCAGGAAAAGTTGCGCGGCTAATAGTTGACTCCGGAAATAACATCATCTACGAAGTCCGCTATACTGGCCGAAGCGCTTACGTTGAGGAGCAGCATCTGTTGACCGAGGAAGAGGCCAGACAGCTTCTCATAGAATACCACATGAATCAAGTGAAAAAGCTCGCTTCTGTTTGAACATTCTTCGGAGCTGGTTATGCCAGCTCCCGAGAGCTTTCAAAAGGAGGTGTTGTATGAAGGATCTTTTAGTTAAACAGATCAGAGAGCTTCTCCCTGATATTGAAGCGGCTTTGCTGGAGAAGGTGGAAGCAGTTGTCAATTCAGGTTGCATTAGTGAGGAGGATTATGAGAAATACCTAGACGGAGGAGAATCATTCGCGCTTGCTAAGACGATCATTACATCGTTTTTTGATGAGAGGCCATACTCATCGAAATGGAACGATGAGCTTATTGATCTTCAAAGAAGAATCGGGAGGTGTGTATGAATGAGAGAACAATGAAACGCGTTTCCAGAAGACTTAAAGGAATGATTGTCCTTTGGTACGATGAAGCGTGGTACTTAAAGGGCATCTCCCTGTCTAAAGGTTTTATGAAAGACTTCGGTATAACTAAGTCCGGCAGAGATTACAAACTGCCGGATTATATCGCAAGCGTCTTTCAACGTGCCATGATAAAGGATAGTACGAAAGTCTTTTATCATGACGATATATATTACAGGAGGCAGTCTTATGAGAAAAGTGGTTCTTTGGAAGCAGAAGGTTGAAGGAACACCGTTCGATGGGTCAAGCAACTGGTTGATGACAGGAATCGTGATGACAAAACAGTTTATGAAGGAATACAACGTAACTTTCCTACGAGGCGTTGGCTGCCGCGGAGCTTACTGTATTCCAGAAGACTTGGCTCTCGCTTTCAGAAACAGAATGAATAAAGTTGAGCCAAAAGAACCATACATAGAGGTGATGTATGAGAAGTGGTTCAAATGGTGATCTCAGAGCGGCTTGGTTCGTATGACTACTTCAAGCACGCGACACCTTTGTGGCTTCGATCTATGAAGGAGAACGCTTGCCTTGTATATGACGGAAACAGAATTAAGGTCGTATCAGAAAGAGAGGCTGAAGGTCTTGTCCTATGCAGATTAGAAAAGGGCGAGACTGAAAGCGTTGGATATGCTGAAGACTTTGTTCACCAGAAAATTATGTCCTCCGTCAAAAGAATCGTTAGTGATATGTGGGAGCAATTCAACGACACAAGAACATCTATGAAGCAGCAGCAAGAAACAAAGCCGCACTTCGGGGATAAGGTATTTATAGACGAAAGTGGAATGTACTATAAGTATGGAGATTGGGGAGTTCTGGACGGCTCGCTAGACTCTGACAAGTTCGCTATAACCTTCAGGCCGAGCGCTTACAGAACGGACATCACGTGCCACAGCTCCGGTGGCCCTGCTACGTTCTACTTTCCCAAGTCTGCCTTCGATCTTAGACCTACCGGAAGAAAGGAGTGGGTTACATTCTGGAGGTTTAAGGGAGACGTTATGAGGGCAGGCAACAGTTATGATTACCAGCTTCTTGTGTGGGTTTGGAATTGGAATGAAAGACTGTGGAACGAAAGGTTGTGGAAAAATGTATAGATCAGTTGAGCAGTTGAAGGCTGCCGGATACTCCTATGTATGCAGCTTGCTTTCACTAAATGATTCTATGAACGATATATACGTTAACGGAAACACGTTTGTCCTTATAGAAAAAGGTTATATGAAGAGGTTCACCAGCATAGTTAAGCTGGTAGATCACATCATGAAGAATTATGAAGTGTCTAGGGCAGACGTTGAGAAGTTTCTCAAGGGGGTTGTCTATGAGGAAAAGGGTAAGAGAGCTGTGGGAAGAAGCAGAGATCAAAGCCATAGTTGATTCGATGATTGACAAGGCAGACACTTGGAAGGATATAAACACAATGTATCACCTTGTCTATGATGAAGAGTCTGACGATCTAATAGTAGTTGCAGAAAGAAAGGGTACGAAAACACCTTCTTTTGTCTATCTCTTTTCCGTAGAAGGTTACTACTTCTTGGAAGATGATGACTTTGTTAGAGACAGCCTTTACGATGATCTTATCAAGTCAGTACCGAAAGCTATAAAGGAGCTGGAAGAATGAGGTTAAGGAGAACGTGGACGCAGCCGAAGTGCCTTAACATAGTGAAGTGCGGTTGGACAGGTATTGTATATGTAGCGCGCGCAAGGTTTGTTGGAGACATTCCTCAAGAAAGAAGATACAGAATAAGTAACTTCCAAAAAGCGATCGAATACTGCAAAAGCATAAACAAGGAAGGGACAGAATGAGTTTCAAGGACAGTATGATAAATGAAGACAGAAAATCTAAACCGATCAAGAAGATTGCATTATACGCTTTAGTGGTCTTTTTATTAAGCCTGTCTGCTATATTCATACTGTTCTTTATATTGACCACGGCGGCGGCCATGCTATATAAAGGGAGGCAATGATGAAGGAGATAAGATTACAGGATTTCTTTGGAGAGATAATGAAAGTCTCAAATGAAATACCGAAAGGTCAAACGGAAGTAAGACTTACTAAAGGTATCGCTCTGCTTGTCTCGGTTCTTTATGAGGCAATAGCAAGAGGATACGACATTACGCAAATACACTTCAGAATAGGGAAGACAAACGGAAGCGGCATTGCCTTCTCCGCTATGAACAACGAGACAAGCAGGCTATTTGCAGAGTGCTTTGGAACATCAAACCTCAATCCGAATTAGAGAGAGGGTCAAGCCCTCTCTCTAATCAACTTTCGTAGCTTTTCCCACAATGACACCAATAAATCTAGCTCTTCCTAGCTCCAAGTCAAGAAGTTCAAGAGAAACAGTTTCAAATTCGGGATTAAAAGCAACTAGAAAAATCTCTGATTTGCTTTGTACTTTTAGTCTCCTAACTAACTTTTCTCCTTTTACATCTACTAGCACAACTTTTCCGCTTTCTTTCTGGTAAGAAGATTGCTTAATGAAAACAGTATCTCCTTGCTTCAACTCAGGAAACATGGCGTTATCAGGCACGGTAGTAGCGAAATCTGCTCCAAACAGTCTCACGATAGTGTCTTCCACTCCTTCTGAAACGTCTATGCGTTCTATGCTGTAGAAGGGTATAGTTTCTCTTTCTATTCTTTCTAAACCTAACAGATATGCTACATCTACATTCAATGCTATCGCTACTTTCCCAATAGAAGTAGTGCTTGGTATTCTTTTTCCAGTCTCGTAGAAGTAGATAGCCATCTCGTTCAATTGTGCTTTTTCTGCTACTTGTTTTCTCGTCAAATTTTTCGAGATTCTTAGCTCTTTTATTCTATCTCCAATACTCATCATATCACCCCAATTCATTATATCAGAAAGAGCTGACTTTTTGTTATATTCGCTTTGTATTATAGACAACAAAGAGATATACGCTAATGATATACTTTTTGTAATAAAGGAGGTGTTATATCTATGTCTAAACTTAGAACGCTAAGAGAGTCTAGAGGCTGGTCCCGATTTGTGTTAGGAGTGAAATCCGGTATGAATCCAGCTTCTATATATCTTATTGAAACTGGTAAGAGAAAACCCAATTTGGAAACTGCTTACAAACTGGCTAATGCTTTTTGTTTGCCAGTTGAAGAAGTTTTCCCTAATGAATGAATTTGCAGAAACCTTCTTTGACTTGCTAGTCAAGGAAGGATACATAGAAGGGAGGAATAAAAATGGAGCTTTGGAGAAAAGCACTTCCCCTGTCATACAGCAGGATAAATTCATTTCTTCGTTGTCCGAGAAAGTTTTACCTGAAGTACATTGAAGGATTAAAAGAACCAGCAACACCAGCTATGGAGATAGGAAAATCGGTACACGACGCTCTCGATACGCTTATAAAAAATCGGGGCGATATGTTAAAAGCGTTAGAGAAACTCGATACCCTTCCCGAACAAGATTATACCACAGCAAGGAAGAGATTCAAAACAGGAGTTAAATTGATGCAAGGGCTTGTAATAGCCGCTTCTGAAATAAACTTCGGTTTTGATAGTAAGTTTAACAAAGTTGATTTCAATTCTCCTGATTGCTTCTTCAGAGGAGTAATAGACTTGGTCATTAAAAACGAAGACGGGTCATATTCAGTTAGAGACTGGAAAACAGGTTGGTCAGATCCAGACCCGAGACAAGTTATCGTATATTCTCTGCCGCTCATAAAAGGCGGACTCAGAGTAAATGATGCAGGTTTTTTTCTTCTTGCCACCGGAGGTATATATCCGTATCCAATAACAGATGTTGAGGTAAACTCAGCATTTAACTTCATTAGCAAGAGTTGGAAACTTATAAGAGATCGGTTCGACGATGCAGAAGTTGACAACGTTGACCCGATAGAGAAGTTCCAGCCTAACGTGAGCGGAGGTTGCTCGTACTGCTCATTTCGAGACAGATGCAAACTGTCCGAAGTTGGTGGAATTGAAGACGAAATCAGAAATGCGCAAATCGACAAGGAAAAAGCGCAAGAAGTCTTCGACAGAGCAAGAGAAATTGTGAAGGAGACAGGGCAACCTTTGTTCGTAACAGATGAAAGCGTAATGGCTCTGACCGAAACACTCAAGCTCAAGATAGCAGGTAAAGGAACGGAAGAGAAGAATCTCAACAAAGCTGCCGTTATCCGTTGGCTTATTGAGAACAACGGAGCTGAGTTCGTGAACATATCCTCGACGATGCCGCCGGAGATAACAAGGATAATGCCACCGGAGATTGGAAATCTTTGTATATATAAACCGTCTCCTAGCGTGAAGGTTATAAGCGCTAGTGAGTACGCAAACATGGAGGTGTAATATGGTTGCTCGCGATGAAGAGACAACGGCAAAGGAAGAAAAGAAAGCCAAAGTGAAGCAAGAGGAAGACAATCGACCGTCTCTTGTGAAGTTCGCAAACTCGCTCGGCCTTGATGACTTCGATTATCAGGCCATAAGAGAAGTCGAGAAAAAGATCATAGTCCAGATAGCCGACGATCAGGAGGTATCCCTTTACGAGTACAAGGGAATGATCGTCCTGAAGATGTTCGAGTACGTTACCATGCGCGTACACAAAGAGGTCGAAAAGGAGATGAAAGAGCAGGGATCTTTCAGCGAGGACGCGTTGAGATTTATGCTCATGCAGCTCGCAGAGAAAGAGATCAAGTACGGCCTCAAGCCTATGGTACACGTTATACCATTGAAGGGCAAGCTGTACACGAACATCAGCGGATACAGATTCTATGCTAGGAATACAGGTATCAAGTACGGCATAGGATTTGAGTGTATCAAGGACGGAACGCAAGACGGCAAGTGGAGATACAGATGCACTATAACATTCGCCGACGGTTCGCCTTCAATATCCGCAGAGGGCGCTGCTTCCGCTATGAGCTACAAAGGGAATCCAGAACATCTCCCAACTATGGCGATGAAGAGGGCAGAGATGCACGCATACACGAAAGCCTTCCCGATAGGAGCTTCAGTTGACGAGGCAGAAATGATCCCATATGAAGGCGATACTAATTATCAGCCTATTGGAGAAGTAATCGGAGAGGTCGTTGACAATCTCGAGCAGCTCTTTGGAGATCAGAAAGAAGTTATCGTTGATGTAGCAGTACCAGAATAAAAAGAGGGGAGTTCGCACTCCCCTCTTTCCCCACTAAATGCACTCGTCTGCATTTTGATTATATCACAAGGAGGTATTATGTACAAATTTTTTGTTGACTGCTTAAATGCTATACAGGTTGGTTTCACAACAAGAACCAGAGAAGAGATGAAACCTTTCAATCAAGTGATAGGAAATACTTTAGTAGTGAGCTTCCCAGACTATGACAAGTTGAAGGAAAAAGGCATAGATGAAAAAGATATATACGATGCTTGGGAAGAAAGAGCAAAGAGTCTTTCAAACTGGATCATTGAAACTTGCAGGTTCTCGAGAGAATTACTAGAAACCGAGAAACAATTAGACGTTGACATCACTATAAAGACCGACGGCTACGTTCAAATGACTCCAAAAAACTTTCTCAGCGCTGTTGTAGCAAGATACTTTGAGATTGAATATGCCGCGCGCCTTTTAGATTTAGCTGTGTCCGCTGCTGTAAAGCACTTTGAAACTCTCAATAAAAGGTGGGGATCAGATGAGATTTAACAAGTACATAAAGAAAGAAAGAGAAACGATAATGGCTTTCAAACTCACACACGAAACCTTTAATGAGCTGTTTGATGATCTTGTTAGAGACAGGATACCTTTCACGATGGGTTATAACTTTGACGATCCTTGTATTGAGCTTCCTGTTTGCGGAGGAGGCAAAGAAACAGCGACTCTTGGAGACTATATCGCTCTGTTCGGTTCGTGCTTCTGCATCTACAAGCAAGCATGGTTTGAAGATAGTTTTGTGGAGGCAGATTATGAGTGAAAAATTTGATCCGAACATAGTTGAAAGGCTACGAAAGAAGCACGAAGAATTGCTTGACGCTCATCTCGACAACGACGAAATAGATTACCTTTTCTCGGCCATTGACTACTGGCGCAAAGCGCTTGACAAGGAGCATAAGATAACTGTCAGGCTGCTTCAAAAGATTGCTAAAGGGGAGGAAAAATGAGGAATCCGGCGAGATACAAGTATTTGCTTTCTAACATAAATTTTGAATTGGTACTCGGTGTTCCGACTGATCTGTACAAAATATGTAGGAGCATGACAAGGGGGCTTGTCCTAAGTTATCTGATAAAGACTTGCGGCGAAGAAACTTGGCAGATAACAAAAGACGAAATCCAAAAAGCCGTGTGTGTTTCTTACAACGGAGTAAGCAACGCTATAAAGTGGCTCAGAGAAGCAGGTTTCATTGAAACAGAACTCACAAGGGACATTTATCCACAATTAGCGCCTCATCTTGTGTACAAAGTTAATTACACAAACATAAATATAGCGCTAGAGAAAGCGGGGAGGTAATTTATGTCCGACGTTAAGTGGATCAAGTTATACACAGATATGTTTGACAACAGAAAGATAAAGTACATTCGGAAACTTCCAGAAGGAAACGATATTCTTCTAATGTGGATCATGCTGCTTATCTCGGCGGGGAAAGTGAACGATGAAGGCTACGTTTACATAATCGAAGACATTCCATATACACCAGAATCTTTGTCCTCAGAGTTTGATTTGCCTATAAACACTATAAAATTGGGACTCGAGACAATGAAAAGACTACACATGATAGAAGATGAAGCAAAAGGGCTTAGGATAATCAACTGGGGAGAATATCAGAGCATTGATGGGCTTGAAAAGGTTAGAGAACTGGCAAGACTTAGGCAGAAAAAGCACAGAGACAAAAACAAACAGCAAGCGCTATTAGAGAGCGTTACAGACGATTCGCAGGATACGCGTAACGTTACGCGTAACGTTGACATAACGTTAAGTAACGCTTCTAGATATAGATATAGAGATATAGATAAAGATATAGAACTAGATCAAGAGAAAGATCAAGAGAAAGATCAAGAGAAAGATCAAGAGAAAGATCAAGAGAAAGATCAA
>CALKWN010000085.1 GCA_938004185.1 uncultured candidate division WWE3 bacterium | reverse complement strand
CAGGAAGTTTCGAGTTGTTGTAAAAAACTTTTCGAAATTGCTTGACGAGATGTAGAGAGTGCTTCATAATCTCGCTTCTCTGCTGCTGACGAATCAAACGAAACGGCGCGGCGCTGATCTTTAACAAATTGGACAACCGATAAGTGTGGGTGTCTTGATGCGAAAGCAACTTCGGTTGCAAAAGGTATTAAGGCAAACGCACTGGTAACAAAGGCGGAGCAATCCGTCGAGGTAGAGAAATCTACCGTCAGTGAATTTGCGAGTTTGTTGGATTGAACTGAAGAGTTTGATCCTGGCTCAGATTGAACGCTGGCGGCATGCCTTACACATGCAAGTCGAACGGCAGCACGGACTTCGGTCTGGTGGCGAGTGGCGAACGGGTGAGTAATGTATCGGAACGTACCTTTCAGTGGGGGATAACGTAGCGAAAGTTACGCTAATACCGCATATTCTGTGAGCAGGAAAGCAGGGGATCGCAAGACCTTGCGCTGATTGAGCGGCCGATATCAGATTAGCTAGTTGGTGGGGTAAAGGCCTACCAAGGCTACGATCTGTAGCGGGTCTGAGAGGATGATCCGCCACACTGGAACTGAGACACGGTCCAGACTCCTACGGGAGGCAGCAGTGGGGAATTTTGGACAATGGGGGCAACCCTGATCCAGCCATGCCGCGTGAGTGAAGAAGGCCTTCGGGTTGTAAAGCTCTTTCGGCCGGGAAGAAATCGCATAGGCTAATACCCTGTGTGGATGACGGTACCGGAATAAGAAGCACCGGCTAACTACGTGCCAGCAGCCGCGGTAATACGTAGGGTGCGAGCGTTAATCGGAATTACTGGGCGTAAAGCGTGCGCAGGCGGTTTAGTAAGACAGGCGTGAAATCCCCGGGCTCAACCTGGGAACTGCGCTTGTGACTGCTAAGCTAGAGTACGGCAGAGGGGGGTGGAATTCCACGTGTAGCAGTGAAATGCGTAGAGATGTGGAGGAACACCGATGGCGAAGGCAGCCCCCTGGGCCGATACTGACGCTCATGCACGAAAGCGTGGGTAGCAAACAGGATTAGATACCCTGGTAGTCCACGCCCTAAACGATGTCAACTAGTT
>CALKWN010000084.1 GCA_938004185.1 uncultured candidate division WWE3 bacterium | reverse complement strand
AAGTTTGATCTTTGAAAATTGGTCAGTGAAAAAGAAAAGAGCGGGTCAATGACAATGCACTTTGGAGCGTAACAGCTTTAAGTGCAGACCTTAAAAAGTTTTAGTAAAGGATTATAACTGGAGAGTTTGATCCTGGCTCAGAATGAACGCTGGCGGCGTGCTTAACACATGCAAGTCGAACGAGAAAGGGATTGCTTGCAATCCCGAGTAGAGTGGCGCACGGGTGAGTAACACGTAGATAATCTGCCTTCAAGCCTGGGATAACTATTCGAAAGGGTAGCTAATACCGGATAAAGTCGATTTACACAAGTAGATTGATGAAAGATTGCCTCTTCTTGAAAGCAATTGTTTGGAGATGAGTTTGCGTACCATTAGCTGGTTGGTGGGGTAAAGGCCTACCAAGGCAACGATGGTTAGCTGGTCTGAGAGGATGATCAGCCACACTGGAACTGGAACACGGTCCAGACTCCTACGGGAGGCAGCAGTGAGGAATTTTGCGCAATGGGGGCAACCCTGACGCAGCAACGCCGCGTGAGTGAAGAAGGCCTTTGGGTCGTAAAGCTCTGTCAACAGGGAAGAAGTTACAATTGTTTAACAGATGGTTGTATTGACGGTACCTGTGGAGGAAGCGCCGGCTAACTCCGTGCCAGCAGCCGCGGTAACACGGGGGGCGCAAGCGTTATTCGGAATTATTGGGCGTAAAGGGCGCGCAGGCGGTCTTGTCCGTCAGGTGTGAAAGCTCGGGGCTCAACCCCGGAAGTGCACTTGAAACAGCAAGACTTGAATACGGGAGAGGAAAGCGGAATTCCTGGTGTAGAGGTGAAATTCGTAGATATCAGGAGGAACACCGATGGCGAAGGCAGCTTTCTGGACCGATATTGACGCTGAGGCGCGAAGGCGTGGGTAGCAAACGGGATTAGATACCCCGGTAGTCCACGCAGTAAACGTTGTACACTCGGTGTAGCGGGTATTAAAACCTGCTGTGCCCAAGCTAACGCATTAAGTGTACCGCCTGGGAAGTACGGTCGCAAGACTAAAACTCAAAGGAATTGACGGGGGCCCG
>CALKWN010000083.1 GCA_938004185.1 uncultured candidate division WWE3 bacterium | reverse complement strand
TATATCAATTTTGGTCATGTATAAAAAGCATAGCATACTTTTTACATCACCACCGGAAAAATTTTTTTCACGCCGGATTATGAAAAAAAATGAAATGATTTTGTATGATTCAGACCAGTAGTGTCTGCTGCGAGACGCATCGAATTCATTTGGCATGGCCTAAGGGGATAAATTTATGAAAAATTTTGACAAACATATTGAACTACTGATCGCATCCTGTCAATCTGCTATCGAGCAGATGACCCATATCCATGTCAATTCCATTGAAATCCGCAAGGAACTCAAGGATAACAGCACACTGCCTTTTGCCCATATCATCGCCTACAAAGATGATGATGATGAGATTGACGGCGAGTTTGTATTAGGGTTTCAAAATGTCAATGATGCACTCAAACTGGCATCTTCCATTTCAGAACGGCTCGGTGCCGGAAAGTTTAACGAGATCAATGAAGATTCCACAGACCTTTTAAACGAGTTTTTAAATATTGTCGTGGGCCGGACCATCTCTGACTGGGATAGTATCGGCCTGAAAGTACAGTTTGAAACCCCTGTGTTTAAGAAAGATTATAAAAGTAAAGGAATAGAAAAGCTTACCGGATACCTTATCGAAATGGATATCATTTCAGATACAGTTGATCTTGAAGAAAAAAATTCAACGGATAAAATCCTGCTCAGGGTGAATTTTTTGGAAAAGAGGGTCAATAAAATAGAGGGCAAAAAAATTCTGCTGGCTGAAGACTCTAAGTTTATGAGAACCATCATTGCAAAAGTCCTCACTCAAAACGGCGCAACAGTGATTGAGGCGGCAGACGGAAAGGAAGCTGTCAAACTTCATAAAAAACACCGCCCCGATTTGTCGCTGATGGATATCAACATGCCGGTGTTAAACGGCCTGGATGCCATTGCTCAGATAAAAAAATTACAGCCCGACTCAAAATTTATTATCCTGTCTTCAAGTTCTCGTAAAGACGAAATCCTGTGCGCAAAAAACTTGAACGTTTCAAGCTACCTGGTTAAGCCGGTGGATGCATACCAGCTCATTAAAAGGATTTCAACAGTTCTATAAGGACCAGCGGGGGCATTTGAACAGAAACTTACGGTTTCACTCCCTCGTGCCTATCTCAAACCGTAAATCTCTATACAATGCCGTTGACTTAAGAAAATAATGTCTTATTTCAATATGTTAAGGTTCTATATCTGAGCAAAGCGTGAGGGAGGGCTGAGCATCTCGAAATTTCTATGACCTTTATCTCCCCATTCGCTCATTTTAAATCTGAAAAAGTTAATTTTGCATGGAGGGCT
>CALKWN010000082.1 GCA_938004185.1 uncultured candidate division WWE3 bacterium | reverse complement strand
TGGGACCTTCTCCAGCCCCAGGATGTGACGAGCCGACATCGAGGTGCCAAACCGCTCCGTCGATTTGAGCTCTTGGGAGCGATCAGCCTGTTATCCCCGGAGTACCTTTTATCCTTTGAGCGATGGCCCACCCATGCGGAACCACCGGATCACTTTGCCCTACTTTCGTACCTGTTCGACTTGTCGGTCTCACAGTCAAGCGCACTTATACCAATATACTCTTTGCACGATTACCATCCGTGCGGAGTGCACCTTGGGAAGCCTCCGTTACTCTTTTGGAGGCGACCACCCCAGTCAAACTACCCACCACGCGGTGTCTTTCTCGCGAAGTTAGATTCCAAATAATCAAAGGGTGGTATTTCAACAACGACTCCACGAATACTAGCGTACCCGCTTCGCAGTCTCCCACCTATCCTACACATCAATTACCCAAAATCAGCGCTAAGTTGCAGTAAAGGTTCACGGGGTCTTTCCGTCCCGTTGCGGGTAAGCGGCATCTTCACCGCTACTACAATTTCACCGAGCTCATGGCTGAGACAGTGCCCAGATCGTTACACCATTCGTGCAGGTCGGAACTTACCCGACAAGGAATTTCGCTACCTTAGGACCGTTATAGTTACGGCCGCCGTTTACTGGGGCTTCGATTCAATGCCTCGAATTGCTTCTAACATCCCCTCTTAACCTTCCAGCACCGGGCAGGTGTCAGGCCTTATTCTTCATCTTGCGATTTAGCAAAGCCCTGTGTTTTTGTTAAACAGTCGCCTGGGCCATTTCTCTGCGCCCTATCTCTAGGGTCCCCTTATCCCGAAGTTACGGGGTTAATTTGCCGAGTTCCTTAGCCATGATTCACTCGAGCACCTTAGGATTCTCTCCTCACCCACCTGTGTCGGTTTACGGTACGGGCTGTATATTAATTAGCGCGCCGAAGATTTTCTTGGTAGTCTGATTACCACAACTATCGGCTCGTCCGAAAACTTACCGTACTGTCTGCCTTAAGCATCTAAAAGCTTTTAACCCCTAAATATACCTACAGCATTTAACCAACTATTCCGTCAGTTGGCGTGTGTGTCACTTCTACGTCTCTCCTTAACTCAATATACAGGTAATGGAATATTAACCATTTGTCCATCGAATTCGCCTTTCGGCTACTCCTTAGGTCCCGACTAACCCTGATCCGATTAACGTTGATCAGGAAACCTTGGGTTTACGGTGTGCGGGTTTCTCGCCCGCATTATCGTTACTTATGCCTACATCTTCTTTTCTAACCACTCCAGCAATCCTTACGAATCACCTTCTACGCTGACTAGAATGCTCCCCTACCACTGTAATGTTTTACAGTCCATAGCTTCGGCAGTGTGCTTGATGCCCGTTTATTATCCACGCTCAGTCGCTCGACTAGTGAGCTGTTACGCACTCTTTAAATGAATAGCTGCTTCCAAGCTAACATCCTAGCTGTCGCTGCAACCGAACATCGTTCTTTCAACTTAACACACGTTTGGGGGCCTTAGCTGTTGGTCTGGGCTCTTTCCCTCTCGCCACCGGACATTAGCACCCGGCGACTCACTCCCAATTAAAACTTATCGGCATTCGGAGTTTGTCAGGAATTGATAGGCGATGAAGCCCTCGCATCCTATCAGTAGCTCTACCTCCGATAAGATATAAATTGAGGCTGTCCCAAAAGACATTTCGGGGAGTACGAGCTATCTCCCAGTTTGATTAGCCTTTCACCCCTACCCTCAACTCATCCAAATCCTTTTCAACGGATACTGGTTCGGTCCTCCACAGCCTGTTACGGCTCCTTCAACCTGGTCAAGGGTAGATCACAAGGTTTCGCGTCTGCTCCCACTAACTAAGCCGCCCTTTTCAGACTCGCTTTCGCTTCGGCTCCGTACCTGAAGTACTTAACCTCGCTAGTGAGAAACAACTCGTAGGCTCATTATGCAAAAGGCACGCCGTCATCCCTTAATGGGACTCCGACCGCTTGTAAGCGAACGGTTTCAGGTTCTTTTTCACCCCCCTGTTCGGGGTACTTTTCACCTTTCCTTCACAGTACTGGTTCACTATCGGTCTTCTATTGGTATTTAGCCTTACGGGATGGTCCCCGTAGATTCAGACAGGATTCCTCGTGTCCCGCCCTACTCAGGATACCACTATCAACTATAAAAATTACATGTACGGGATTATCACCCTCTACGATCTATCTTTCCAGATAGTTCCATTTCTTTTTATAACCGAATATCGTGGTCCTACAACCCCAAAATTGCCGAAACAATAATGGTTTAGGCTATTCCCCTTTCGCTCGCCACTACTCAGAGAATCGATTTTTCTTTCTTTTCCTGCAGGTACTTAGATGTTTCAGTTCCCTGCGTCTGCCCCACCTCTAACGGTGGTACCGGGCCTTCAGCCCGGTGGGTTGTCCCATTCGGAGTCCGCCGGATCATCTCATGTTTGCTAATCCCCGGCGATTTTCGCAGCTTACCACGTCCTTCTTCGCTCCCGGAAGCCAAGGCATCCCCCATACGCCCTTCGTAACTTTTTCTCGTTCCGAATCTCTCGCTGTCACTGACCTCCCGGTCAGCAACCCTTGATCTTCTCAAATTGTAGTCCCTAATTTTAACGGTCCTTAGACCTCATTATTA
>CALKWN010000081.1 GCA_938004185.1 uncultured candidate division WWE3 bacterium | reverse complement strand
GGTCTCAGACTGTTCTTCATCCATTTCTACGGCTATTTGGGCTATGTATTTACCTGATTTTTGCGTTATACGAAGACTACCGCGTTTGCCGTTTAACCGTTCCCGTTGGTAGTCGGTCAGCACTGCTTTAACTTCAATACGTTTAGACTTATCGGCAATTAATACAGGAAACGACAGGATGTTTTCTTTTAGAGAATAGTTCTGGTTGTTCCAGATTGCGACAGGTTTTTTAAGAATCGGCACTCTGACTTCTCTTTGGTCTTCTGGTTCTAATCTGGCATTGGCACAAACATTCTTTTTATACTTTTTGAAAACACTTTTAGCGTCTTGTATCGCTTGGTTTTTTACTGCACTGGGAAGCTCCGCAATAACGGTTTTACTAGTATATTTAAGGGGTGCATCGGATTTTACGAAGTCTGCTACTATTTGGTTGACCAAGCGGATGTATTCTTTAGTTGTTGCTCGAAGAAGAGTAACCTGTTCTCTGGTTAGCTCTAACTTAATCTTGACGGTGATTTGCACTTTTTCACCTCCTTTGCGAGGTTTTTTGGCTTTCGATGTACTGTTTAATTACGGAAAGCGGTGCAACGCCTACGGTAGCAACAAAATAACTGTTTGTCCAAAGTGTGGGCAGTTTCGTTGTCAAGTGTTTAAATTCTTGCCTAAGTATCCGTGAAGTATGACCTTTAATTGCTTTAATAAGTTTATGGACTCCATATTGCGGGTCTACTTCGACAAGCAAGTGAACATGGTCAGGCATGATTTCCATTTCGATGATTTCTGCCTGACGTTCGGCACAGATACTTACAATCAACTCCTTTAATCGTAGTTCTACATCACCAACCAAAACTTTCCTACGATATTTAGGACACCAGACTATATGGTACTTGCAAGAGTATACAACATTGTTGTTGGACTTAAATTCAGTGTTCATACATGTATTATACTATATAAAACTAAATAATACAAATAGAAGAGTTGAGCCGATTGAAAAACATCGAGTTTTCTAA
>CALKWN010000080.1 GCA_938004185.1 uncultured candidate division WWE3 bacterium | reverse complement strand
GTGAAGTCGTAACAAGGTAGCCGTATCGGAAGGTGCGGCTGGATCACCTCCTTTAAGACTAAATGAAAAAAGTCTTGGCGTGTTTGCCAGATTCTTACAACGAATTGATTTTGAAGATACCAAGAAGAATTGATGCTAGATACGAGTGTTTTAGTTTTAATGCTAAAAGACGAAGTAGATAACTGGCCTGTAGCTCAGTTGGTTAGAGCGCACCCCTGATAAGGGTGAGGTCGGCCGTTCAAATCGGCCCAGGCCAACCAAGAGTACACAGCACTACCTGGGGACTTAGCTTAGTTGGTAGAGCGCCTGCTTTGCACGCAGGAGGTCAGGAGTTCGACTCTCCTAGTCTCCACCAGAAATATTCCTAATAGGATTTAATCAGAAATGATGGTGTTTTATTCGGAATGTTTTTGACGAAGTAAGAAGAAGAATGATATAATTCCGCTTCTCACTTTAGAGAAAAAGTTCTTTAACAATTTGGAAAATTCACGCAAATGGTACACGCATGAAGAATGCGAATTATTTAATTAAATAGTTCAAATCAATATCAAGCAAGTGTCAGCATAGAAATTTAATGTAGGTGTTATTCATCATACGTTTAGATTTACTTTTTTAGGAAAGTATTTTTGGGTTGTATGGTTAAGTGAATAAGTGCATACGGTGGATGCCTAGGCGGTAAGAGGCGATGAAGGACGTAGAAGGCTGCGATAAGCCTCGGGGAACTGCCAACAAGTTTTGATCCGAGGATTTCCGAATGGGGAAACCCACCAGTTTACTGGTATCCCGCAAGGGAGGCGAACGAAGCGAACTGAAACATCTAAGTAGCTTCAGGAAAAGAAATCAACCGAGATTCCCTAAGTAGTGGCGAGCGAACGGGGATTAGCCCATGAAGTGTATAAACGGTTAGTAGAATGATCTGGAAAGGTCAGCGATACAGAGTGATAGCCTCGTATACGAAAACCCTTATGCATGATAACGAGTAGGGCGGGACACGTGAAATCCTGTCTGAATATGGGGGGACCATCCTCCAAGGCTAAATACTCCTTACCGACCGATAGTGAACAAGTACCGTGAGGGAAAGGCGAAAAGAACCCCGGAAGGGGAGTGAAATAGAACCTGAAACCGTATGCATACAAGCAGTGGGAGCACCCTTGTGGTGTGACTGCGTACCTTTTGTATAATGGGTCAGCGAGTTGATTTTAGTGGCGAGGTTAACCGAATAGGGGAGCCGTAGGGAAACCGAGTCTTAATAGGGCGAATAGTCGCTAGGATCAGACCCGAAACCACGTGATCTATCCATGGCCAGGATGAAGGTGTCGTAACAGACACTGGAGGTCCGAACCCACGCCTGTTGAAAAAGTCGGGGATGAGCTGTGGATAGGGGTGAAAGGCTAATCAAACTCGGAGATAGCTGGTTCTC
>CALKWN010000079.1 GCA_938004185.1 uncultured candidate division WWE3 bacterium | reverse complement strand
CAGGGAAGCAACTTGATCTTCCAGGGAAGCAACTTGATCTTCCAGGGAAGCAACTCGATCTTCCAGGGAAGCAACTTGATCCTCCAATTGAACGCAATGTTGCTTGATCATTTCGGCGTCGACTTGCAAGGCTTTCCTCGCAACTGACATCAAACATTCAGGTATTTTTGACTCATTTTGCCCGACATCGACTAACCAGCGGGTAAAGGCCCGCAATCCGTCAGCTAAATCGACATCGAATTTATTATATCTCAAATCGGGACGCGAAAGCCAAAATTCCTCATAAAAATTGCTCAACATATAGGGTGGAAATTGCGGCATGCGCGGACTAGGAGCATTCAAGACATCAAGCAAATTCTCTCGCTTGCCGTCGGAAACTGCGATGTTTCGCCAAAGCGCTCGGCGCATCACCGGCGTGATCGGAGATCCATCGGGCAGGTGCTGATCATCCACCTTGATTGATAACGTATCGATACCATTTGGAGCCTGCTCAGCCTTCACGGCAACTGCATAAGCCTCTAAAATGGGAAAGGATGCTTCGATGGCATCCGGGTCCTGTATGTGCATGCGGGCATATTTTTCGGGTGTCATAGTTGACATGAACCATCGGCTGAAATGGACAAATACCACTGGCTGTCCGTTTACAGTCCATCTCCCTTCCGGCGTTTTCTTGAGTGGGCGTTGGTGCAGATTCCAATAGGCAATATTATAGCCTTGGTCGCGGATTAACTTAACGCCTTCAAACATAGATTGCGCAAGATCAAGCCATTTTTGCTCATAATAGGTGCCATGAGCATCATCAAGGGTACAATCGGCTCGAGCGCGGTCCTTCCACCAGGACAGAAGAGCCCGACCTTCATCCGTCGCCGAAACACCGAAGAATCCAACGTTTATGGCTCCAGACCGCAGCAAGGCCCTATCATCGACATAGTGGCGCCCTGCGGCACTGCTAAGAATATGCGGTGTAAGCACTGCCGATGCACCTTCCTTAAGGGCGCATTCAGCCTGAGTTGGTGCTGAGAGGAATAGGCAGTCGGCATCTACAAAAAAAATTTGCGGGGCGCCTTTTGCTAACAAAGCTTCTGCAAGCACTGGCTTAAGCGCAAAGCAGGTCTCGGCCGCACCGTATCGGGTGACTAAGTCATCGTAAGCAGCCTGTCCAATGATATCTGAAGCCAATTCAACATCACATTGAAGATCGCTGAACAAACTTTTATACTGCCCACGCCCCACTATATATACAGTGACATTTTTCGGACTGCATGAGGCAATTATTGATTTAACCAGAACACGTGCTTGTGCACTGTAGTCAGGCGTTATGATCGTGAAAAAGCTGGTCAAGGAAACAGGGCTTTTACCTTCAATCTTATTATATAGCCGACATTGGGCAGATAATCCATAACACCCTGATTTTATTAGGGGTGAAAATTTGTCAAACAAACTCAGACTCAATAAATTCAAAAGGTTACATATGGGTTTGCCCAATGTCGATATAGATTTCCAGAAAAATAAATTGAATTTCTTATATAAATGCTATCTTGTTTATTTTATAAAACAAACTGATTGATATTAACAAATTTTAAATGAGGTAAGCAATGTTCGATTTTCGGTTTATACTGACAAGGTTTCAGAAAAAAACCCTTGAAAAAGCGCTTTCGGTAGCCCGTAATTTGGGACAATATACAGTCACTAACCGAATTCGAGCCATTTTGGCCATAGCCGAAGGTAAGGATATCGGAGAAATCGCCTCGATTCTTCGAGTAAACCCTGCCACCATTCGTCAATGGTTTACAAAATACCTGACCGGTGGATTGAATGCTCTCCGTACCGTTCATAAACAATCGGGTCGGCTCAGTAGGTTGACAAAGACCCAAAAGAGGCAATTGAAACAATGGATTACTGACGGCCCACAAGGTGTCGGTTTTCCCGGAGCTTGTTGGCGAAGCCCAATGATCCAGGAGCTCATTTGCCAAAAATTTGGAGTCTTCTATCAATACCTTCGCCACTAAGCAGCCTTTTTCTCCCCATGAATCCGTCCTAAGACA
>CALKWN010000078.1 GCA_938004185.1 uncultured candidate division WWE3 bacterium | reverse complement strand
TGTGGCATTATCCACACCCAACTTAGACGCCAGGTTAAGTTGGCCCGCCTTTCCTCCAATCCTGCCGCCTAGCCACCCAGTCGCACCACCTACTAAGGCCCCCTTAAGGGCATTTCCCCCAGTTAAGCCAGCCTGTAGTCCACCCATTCCAGCTCCAAATAGAGCCCCTGAACCCGCGGTTCCGAGTCCAGTAAGACTACCGATACCTCCAATTGCCGCCGGTCCCAAGACCAAGGATGCGATGCCTAGGGCTTTTGCGATGGAGGGCCCGTCACTGGTATTAGTCCAGCTAGCGGTAGGAAGGGACAGGGGGCCGGCGTTTACCAAATTATAATAAGACCCCCCTTTACCGGCCATGGAGGACCCAAAGTCCCCAGGAATGAACTGCTTGTTACGTTCATCATAAAACAGAGTCTTAGTCCCATTCCCTGAAGGGTCAGGAACCTGGACGGGTTTCAGGTCAAAAAAGCTTTGCACCCCAAATCTCGAAAGGTTAGGAACAAGGCGCTCAATGTGCTGAGCGGTATTCCCCGAACGGTTGGCCAGACTGTACCCAGGAACTGTGGAGGTAAAGGACTCTAGCTCTTTTCGAAGTAGGGCGTCGTTCCCTCCCCCCCGATTCACCTGGGCCACAGGAGAAGACTGGAGCTCCTTAAGCGAGTCGTCCCAGCTACTAAGGTAGTTCTCGTAGCCTTTCTGGAGCGCCGATTTGTAAGACTGTGAGGTAGATCCTTGGGAGGCCTGCTTAAGATACTCATCCAAGGATGTCGGTCCAGCAGGCCCAGCATCACCAAACCCACTGAGGCTATTTTGAAACAGCAGATGATCCAGCTCTTTACGCGAGGTGATGGGTTGGTGGTTAGCTTTGTTCCAATCAAAGATTGCATTGAGTTGCTGATCCTGAGTGGGGGCGGTCAGGTACTTACTCCCCAACCCCGAGGGGGCGTAACTATTCTTGCTCAGTTGCGCTGAGATAGAGTCCTGGTCGCTGCCGAGGTCCACCGGACGTGGGGTCAGATTAACCCCAAGCAGGTGTGCTAGGTCTCGATATTCTCCTGACATCAGTAAATCTCCCGCCAGTTAGTGGCTACAGCAACGTTTGCTGAGCCAGACATTGAAGTAGCTACAAGAGTATGAGACGGCTGCGACCCGTCTAGGGAGCTGACACTGTTAGGAAAGCGGCCAGCAATTTTAGCAATGGTCGCCCCCCCGCTTGATCCTAGTCCGTCAAGGGAGTAACCTTTAAGGACAGATACCCCGCCTGTTATTCCAGTTGCGGAGGAGTCTTGCTCAACACAGGAATCAGCAGCAGCGGCAGTCCAAGAGGCCCCAGTTAGGATGCCCCCATATACCACCTCCCAATAAATATCATTGGTAGTCGTACGAACGGTGAAGTCTATAAGAACATACCAAGCGTAATTCGTAACCCCCCCAAACATCGCCGCCGGCCGAACGGATAAGACAGGGCGGCGACTGGTCACTGAGACAGGGGAGCTTCCGTTTGATGCAGAGTTAAGATGACCGGCCTGAAAGTCGTCATCGCCACCCTCAGCCATAATGGAGGTGCAGATCATCTTCATGGTAGCCGCCCCACCAGACGTACCGACGTTGAAGATTTCCCCGCGAGCAGGCAAATTCGCAGTCTTCATGTACGCAGCAGTTAAGAA
>CALKWN010000077.1 GCA_938004185.1 uncultured candidate division WWE3 bacterium | reverse complement strand
GAAGAAGCCGTGCAATTTCAACGAACAGGATGAAATTCAAAAAGATTACACTCTATTTATTTTTATACTCATATCCTTCTGGAAGTGATTTAATAAAAAATTTTGTAAATTCTTTTTCTTTAGGATGATATTTGTACTCTCCTGCAAAACCAACTCCAATAAAATTGATACAAATCCCAATAAAAACGATTGATATTAGAATACATTTAAAGCGTTTCATTTTTACTCCATAAAGTATTAAGATAACCCATTGTTAAGGGATCGACGAGGACGCATAGCAGAATTGGCGAACCTCCTTCAATAGCCTGTTATGTATTTTAAGCCTCTTCAATTTTGTTTTTGAATTGATTCGCAGCATTAATAAGAGTGTCACATTCGGATATGAATTTTTCCACTAAATTTCTTCCTGTTAACGTCGACTCCTAAAAGTAAGGATAACCAGATCTGCATAAATATTTGAAATATCAATATTGAAATCATTAACATTGTTTGGAGAAACTTGCAAATTTCCTCTTCAATTTGGCATATCGTTGACTAAGCACTAATATCAAAGGAGACCAACCCTGATTCTCAGGCAGGCCAAAATAGCAAAAGCAGTGAAAACCTTTATTGGCAAGGGCTTTGGTAAGAAATTATAGACAAAGTCAACGCTGATTTAACCTATGGCCTGGCGCAGCCAGGGCATCAGGTTGAAATCAATGATAGATGCTGGTTCCAAAGTAGCCAAATATCATTCTTAAAAAGCTATACGCAAACCCGTGATTCGAGATTGAGTCGCCGATCGTTACGACCCCGCTTCCAAGCGACACTAAGTCTGTGACAACTGAAGACACTTTACTCAGTGAGTTCGAGTCGATTCCTTTCTTTTCTGGGTGTTCCTTCATGGTACGAACAAGGTCGTTCAGCGCCTCAAGTAGCTCTTAGTGGCGAGAGGCAGGAATTCTAACGCAGTAATTCTGAATATCTTGCTGCGTCAAAAACGATGCCCTGTCACGATGAAGTTCGATGGACGCCTCGAAGGTACTGGTATTTCCTATTTGATATTCCGCAGGAAAATCATCCAGGCGAGGAGAAAACTCAATTGATGTGCCGAATAGGCAGTTATTGGTTGTCATCATGATGATGGCGGTTTGGCGAGAAATTCTGTTGCTATGAATCTGGACAAATCCGGGACTACCATCAGAAAAACCATTCTGATAGATTGGGATCGAAGTTTTCTCTCGGAATTTAACTAGGCTCGGGACGTACCCCTCTGGACCCAAGACACAAATTACGAAGCCCTCTGGTACACCGTAGTCATCAGAGAAATGGATAACCGCGTCACCGCCTCGGTAGCAACGTGTCTCAGCGCCAGGGGGCCGAGTTTCTACCGAGACTGGGGTCGAAATGGAGAATGGAAAGATCGCGGCATTGTCGGATTGGTTTCGTGCTCTTCGGTACTCAAAAGTCCAGTTTAGGTATTCGGCTTGAGCAAAATGCACCTGCACCCTTCCATTGGATTCAATCCGTTGAACTATCGCGTATTTGGTGAACATGTCTTCTTCCTTTTCACTTATCCCATTCTACCCGAAGGGGCCATCGCAGGAGCTTTGCTGCGAGCTTAGCGAGTCCGTCTACAGCCTCATATTTAAATGGCTACTGTATTTCTTCAGCCTCACCAGATAGAAACTTATCAGACTGAACATCTTTTACATTTTGTAGCTTTTCTTGGTATTTTTTTAAATCTATAAACCAAAAGCTTCTTCCACAAGGAGTGCCTGTTCGACCTGGCTTTGTGTTGAACTTGGTCTCTAAGAAAAATTTTTCACCCAGGCGATAGCCAGTGACGCTAACTATTCGCTTGTCATTTTCTTTGGTGAACTCGTCCAATGTTTCCTGAGTTGCCACCTTTTGCAATTTTGAACTGGCCAGCCAGTTAACAGGCCATGCTTTACCAGTCTGATCTACCACTTCAACTTTATGGATCTCTGTGAAAGTGATGCCATTTGGAAGTGAAATTCCTATTTCAGTTTTCTCACCTTCGTTAAGCTTTGCTTTTTGCTTAGGCTCTTGATGCCAAAGCCAGCGTCCTTTCTTGTACTGCCAAGTCTTGGTGATTCTTTGCTTCCAATCTCTTGGTATTATGAAATACCTGATATTGTCAATTACCACAGGTCTTCTGCCCGTGGAGCGAATAGTCAACTTGTGTGTTGGTCGATTTGGTGAGTCAAAACCAAAAGTCGATTCACACAGCAATTTAGCCTTATCTAAGCCATGCTGCCTAAATCGGAGCCAAAGGCCAAGTAAGCCAGCAACGGTACCAATTGTTCCTGTGACCGCTCCCCATATTGCGAGTACTTCGGTTTGACTCATAACTATCCTTGCAATTTAACAATTTTCTCCCCTGGCGGTGAGGAGCGGCAGCGGAACACAGATCAGGTGCAGAAAAAGGTTAGATAATAGATTCAGTTTTGCGGCCAATACATTCTTGCCATTTCAAAATTTTCAACGGCTTTTTTCTTTTCGCCAATAATTGTGTATAAATCTCCTAATTCTTTATAAGCGGCAAAGAATTTAGGATCTATATTTAAAGTTTGCTCATATTCATATATAGCTTCTGTGTATCTATTGCGCATAAAATATGAATAGGCAAGATGATAGTGCCCAAGCAAGAATTTGGGGTTTATTTTAATTGTTTCCTTTGCATAATATTCTGCTTTGTCATAGTTATTTACCAATCTATAATTATTACTCATGTTGATGAGTGCATTCGTTTTAAACTTTGTTTCGTGTTCAATAGCCTGCAAATAATTTTTGATCGCAGTTAGAGGTTGCCCCTGTAGTTCATAACACCGCCCTAAATAGTAATAATAATTGCCGTTGGATGGGTCTTTATCAGAAACATTTGTAAAAATGGATATATCCTCTTCGATATTATCAGATTTTGGAAGACGGGTATGGAGCTCATTCACCCAGTACTCTTGGTTCTCCGTACACGATTTAACTAAATTTCTAATGAAATTAGTTGCTGATTTAGAATCTTTTTTGAAAATATAATATTCATAAATGTTTCTATTTGGAAAAATATTACACGGCGCATAATTTAATGACTTCGATAAATAGGATAGACCCTTTTCAAACTCACGCCTTTCAAACTCAAGGACCCCATAATTATTATAAAACATAGCCCATTCCTTACTATACGATGGGTTGCATTGTTTTAATATAAATTCGGCTTCATCGACATTAGGTTGCCACAGCACTCTATGAAAAAGTGCAAGACACGCATTGAAATCCTTAGGGTTGGCTGAGACAAATTTTTTCAATTCTTCGATATTATAATTTTCAAAAACATCAACGTCATTACCGAACCCAAGAAAGCTCAAAGTCTGAACATAGTCTTTTGTCCTCGTTCCAATAACATCTAACGTTTCAAGTTTCTTCCTGACAACTATTCCACCGCTTGGGGATTTTTTTCCAACGAATTTTATTCTATCCAATAATTTCAATTCAACAATTTCATTACCATTCCCATGATTGTACTTTAATTGAATATTATAACTCCCCATTCGCTCATTTGATATAAAGTATTTCTAATTTTCAAGTTGCG
>CALKWN010000076.1 GCA_938004185.1 uncultured candidate division WWE3 bacterium | reverse complement strand
TTGTTTCAGCTGACGCAATATCAATTGATGCAACCACAACCGGCACAACATCTGTCACATCTTCAAACTCAGGTATTGAGGTAACAAGTGACGGTATAAGACTTTTAGGAGGGTGTGCACTTAATGAAGTATTAGCATGGGATTCGGTGTCAAGCACATGGCAGTGTACTTCCCTTTTAGGTCTGGGTGGAGTTTCAGGATCAGGAACTTCTAAACAAGTCACATTCTGGGATACTTCCACAGGTCTTACAGGATCAGATAACTTGTGGTGGGATAACGCACAGTCACGCCTCGGTATCGGAACAACGGGTCCCACAAGAAATCTATCCGTAGAAGGAAGTATTGGCGGTACAACAATATATCAAAATGGATACCAGGTTTGTGACACATCCGGCAACTGTACCGGCGGGCCAACCGGCATAGCCGGCTCAGGCGTAACAAACTATATGGCTAAATTTGACGGCACCTACTCCTTAACCCAAAGCATAATGTATGAAAGCGGAGGGAATATCGGTATAGGAACAACAAACCCCTCAGAGAAACTCAGTATTGACGGAAGAATATATATCGGCACATCATCAAGTCCCTCACCTACAACAAATAGGTTATACAATTTGGGCGGCGACCTTTACTGGAATGGTATGAATCTTAGTAGCGCAGCTTCTGGATCAGTCTCAGGATCCGGCTCAATAAACCAGCTGGCAATTTGGAGCGGTACTACAAGTTTAACTGGAAAGGACGATTTGTGGTGGGATTCAGATAACACGCGTCTTGGTATAGGAACTAGCAACCCTCTCTATAACCTGGACGTTGGTGGCTCAGCTAATGTCTCTACCCTTTTCATCGCAGGAAGTCAGGTCACAGCATCTGCTTCGGAGCTAAATATACTTGACGGCGTAACTGCAACAACTTCTGAGCTTAATCTCTTATCCGGTAGAACAGGAACTTTAATTGACACAAACAACGTATCAAGTTACGCAATAACATCTATCACCGCAGGATCCGGTTTAACCGGAGGTACAGGACCGGGAGC
Source organism: uncultured candidate division WWE3 bacterium (assembly GCA_938004185.1). Lineage (GTDB taxonomy): Bacteria > Patescibacteriota > WWE3 > UBA101185 > UBA10185 > UBA8498. Next base: position 287 of record CALKWN010000076.1, on the reverse strand, counting down.
CACTACACTTCACGTTGGAGCAGGAAACGGAATACTAGTTTCAGCTGACGCCATATCAATTGATAGTGCGACAACCGGCACAACATCTGTAACATCTTCAAACTCAGGTATTGAGGTAACAAGTGACGGTATAAGACTTTTAGGAGGGTGTGCACTTAATGAAGTATTAGCATGGGATTCGGTGTCAAGCACATGGCAGTGTACTTCCCTTTTAGGTCTGGGTGGAGTTTCAGGATCAGGAACGGATAATTACCTTGCCAGATGGGATGGCGTGTCGGCTCTTGAAG
>CALKWN010000075.1 GCA_938004185.1 uncultured candidate division WWE3 bacterium | reverse complement strand
AATCGGGTAGCCGGGGGTTTTTCTCCCCCAGCCCCCACACCACCCGGCATGCGGGTCCGCACCGGGCGGTTCGACAGAACTACCGGGCCGTAGCCGGGTAATGAAGCTTCACCCACAGTTCTTTGACAGATAATAACCCTTGATCCCCCAGACATTTGTTGGTCAAACCGGTATGGGCAGCCAGCCTTCGAGACATCGCCCACGGCCCGCTACGGTTCAGCCCCGCACGTATGGCGGTGCCGAGTTGCGTACCAAGCGCGAGAAGATTCTTGATCTTGGTACGACACCAGCGCCACTGTTTCCAGTAACACAGCCGTATACGGCGCCTTATCCAGCCGTCTATTTCCGGGATTTCGCGGTAATACTCCGAGATACCGAAATAGCCCATCCAGCCGCGCAGGTACTGTGCCAGCTTGTATAACCGGTACTTCATGGAGACCCGCCAGCTTCTTCCGGTGTACTGCCTGACGCGGCGTCTGAATTCTTTATATGCCTTGTCAGACCAGATGATGCGGGTTCCGCTGAAGATGAAACCAAGGAAGTCGATGTTGGACGTTCTATCAACAGCGCTTTTGGTTTCATTGACCGTGAGCTTGAGTTTGTGCGTCAGGAAGGTTTTCATCCCTTCCATGACCCGCTCTCCGGCACGCTGGCTTTTGACCAGTATAACGAAGTCGTCGGCGTAGCGGACGAATTTGTGACCGCGTTGTTCAAGCTCTTTGTCCAACGTGTCGAGCAGGATGTTGGCGAGAAGCGGAGAGAGAGGCCCGCCTTGAGGAACACCCAAGCGGGTCTTTTCCAGTCGCCCGTTCACCTTCACCCCGGCTCTCAGGTACGTGCCGATCAGGGATAGTACCCGCTTGTCGCGGACCTTCCTGCTCACCATGTGCATGAGCAGGTCGTGATTGACCGTGTCGAAGAACTTGGCAAGGTCGATATCCACGGCAATGCGGTAGCCCTGCCGGATGTACTCCCGCACCTGACGGACAGCATCTTTCGCTGAACGACGGGGACGGAAACCGAAGCTCGATTCCGAGAATCCGGGATCGAAGATCGGCGTTAACACCTGGGCAATGGACTGTTGAATCAGCCGATCAAGGACAGTGGGTATCCCCAATGGACGGGTTCCGCCCGTTGGTTTGGGAATCTCCACCCTCTTTACCGGCAAGGGTTTGTAGCTGCCTGCCATCAGCGATTCGCGGATTGTTTTCCAGTGAGTACGGGTATGGTCGGGGAACTGTTCGATGGTGATGCCATCGACGCCGGGTGCGCCTTTGTTGGCACGTACCCGTTTCCACGCTTGCTCCATGTTCGCACTGGAGAGTATCCACTCCAGTAGGTGTTGCTCCGGGGTTGGCTGATCAATGACGCGCTCCATGGGCATTCCCCCGGTCGGGTTCTCTATGTCATGAAAGCTCATTGGGGCTCCTCCCCTGTTCTTCGTTCAGCCCTTCGACGGGGTAAGGCTTCCCGGCTAACCGGGCTTGTTTCCAGCCGCCCAATCGCATGGGGGGCGGCGTCCTCGCCTACTATGGCTTCTGCTGACTTCTGCTTCATCACGGCAGCTGTTGCCAGCTATCGCGCCATTAAGAGACAATGGCATGTGGAGCAGATCTCCCCGGATAAGAACGTGAACTGTCGCTACACAACCGCAGCATTTACCATTTCTCCTGAATCCGGGGACTTCGTCATGTCGTGCTGACTTGTCCAGATTATGGCCTTGTATGCTGTTTCTGTTCGTCGGCTCATAGCTTTGCGCTCGGGCTTCCTTCAGACCCCTCCTCGCGGAGACGCCCTTGCCGTCGGCTAGTACTTGGGTTACCCTGTCTCACGACAGTGACTGGATTCTCGTACAGGGGACTTGCACCCCATAAGTTCACGCCCATGACGGGCGTACAC
>CALKWN010000074.1 GCA_938004185.1 uncultured candidate division WWE3 bacterium | reverse complement strand
CCAAATCACGGGTAAAAAAATGACTTTAAAATTCTCATTTTTAGACGCCCCACATATCATCTGTAAAAAGTAGCGAGTTATGCCAATCAGTCGATGATATTATGGGTAACCGGAATGAAATAATCGAAACAATAAATAAAAATACAAACAAAATGCGTACTGCCCTAACGGCAATTAGGAACGAGCTTTTTAATCTGGCGTAGAAATTCTGCCCCCTTGGGTCCAAGTTTGATTATAAAGAATTTGTTGGTTGTATGACCTAAAGTTCCAAAATGATTGAATAGCCCCTACAACGGAAGATGAATGATTGATGATTAATTCAAAAATAATTCAATTCGATAATAATAGATATAGTATAATATTCCTTATTTTTTTGACATTTTTTGTACAAAAAATAATAATTATTAAATTATTAGGGTTGTTCATAATTTATTTCTTTTATCCATTTGTTTTAAAGAATAAAAATGAATTTACTTTAAAATTTTATATTGGAATTTTACTTTTCAGTATATTGAATGGTTTTTTGTATTTAGACAGGCATGGATACTACGTTGCCTTTTTTCTATCTGTTGTATTTTGGGCTCTATGCTATTTGAGTACGAAGCAAGTTTATTATTTTGTAAAAAACAGCACCTTAAATGATGTTGCTTCTGTAATTCACCTTTTCTTTTTCATTAATGTTATTTTTTGGGTGATAAGTTACTTGAAAGCTATAAAACATTATCATCACGTCTTTCCTTTCATAGTACATAATGGGGCAGGAGATTTTATGAAAAGCATTTATTCTAATTCTTCAATTGCGATGATAATATTTTCTTTCTTTGCGATCTATTTTGTTGCTCATAAAAAGTTTCTTTTTTCTGGAATAGGCTTTTTTATGCTTCTATTAACAACATATATGTCTGGGATCGTAATTTTTTTAGGAAGCATCATTGTTTTTTCTTTCACGTCAGTTAATTTAAGTTTGTTAAAAAGACTACTTTTATTTATAGTGTTCCCTTTTTGTATAGTAATATTTATCAAAACGTTCGCTCCTACTAATTATGAGTACGTTATAAGTTATCTTGATCCAATCAATACTCCAAGAAAAATTATTTCATTTTACCAAACATTTAATTATTTAAGTGAGTCTGTTCAAAATTTTTTTATTGGGGCAGGGCCAGGGAATTTTTCTTCTAGAGTTGGATTCACAATTAGCGGAACTTATGTTTCATGGTTTCCACATGAATTCAAGTATATAAGTAAAGATTTTTTAACCAACCATCTTAGCCTATGGAATCCAACAATTTTAGCAAAATACAATGATGGCACAGCAAACCAACCTTTTTCCATATTCAATCAATTATTAGGTGAGTATGGCATCGTAGGAATGTTATTATTTTTATCTTATTATTTTGTTTCTTTATTTAAAATAAGTAAAAATACTATTGGAATATATCTGGTGGTTTTATTCTTAGCGTATGGTCTTCTTGATTATTGGTTTGAATATTTTTCAGTTATCCCAATTTTTGAACTTATATTTTTATGCGTGTCGTCAAGAAATTTTAGCCCCAATATTTCAAACATCACAACGAAGAGGCGTAGAAAGCTTAGAATAAATTACAGCCAAGGCCACACTTGCTTGACACGCACCGACATAAAGCATTAAGAAATGAACCATTATAAAAAGAAAATACTATCTGTCATGCAACTCCCGCCCCCCGTGCATGGGCAAAGTATAATGAATCAAGCAATTCAACAAAGTAAATTACTGAACGACACATTTGATATGTGTACAATCCCTTTGCATTTTTCGAAACTTGATAATTTAGGAAAAGCAGAGGCAAAAAAAATTTTAAAAATGATTTATTATGCGTCTCTCCTGATAAAAAAAATAATTTTCTTTAAGCCTGATTTGATATATTTCACTTTATCTCCTGTCGGATTTGCTTTTTATCGGGATTGCCTTTATGTAATTATAATAAAACTTTTTAGAATTCCTGTTGTTTATCATTTGCATGGAAAGGGAATAAAGAAGCAAAGCAAAAATAAATTCCTAAAATTTATATACTCTTCTGTTTTTAAACATTCTTCAGTTATACTTTTATCCAAGTTATTGAAATCTGATATTGATGAAGTAACAAGCGATTCTACAAAATTATTTTATCTGCCTAATGGAATTGAAGAAAAAAGTAAACTTTCGCCTAATGAAAAGTACCGAAAATCATTTAACAACGAACCTATTCTGCTTTTTTTATCTAATATCGTAAAAACAAAAGGTGTTCTTGTCTTTTTGGAGGCACTATCGCTTCTTAAAAAAAAGAAACTTCCTTTTAAGGCCCAATTGGTAGGGGGGATTTCAGCTTCAGTACCTGAAAAATTATTATATAAAAAAATAAGAACCAATAATTTAGAAAATGATGTTAAATATCTTGGTGCGCTGTACGGAGAAGACAAGGATCGTGTTCTAATTAGTTCAGATATTTTTGTTTTCCCGACATATAAAGACGCATTCCCACTGGTAATTCTCGAGGCAATGCAAGTTGGTTTGCCTATCGTTTCAACATTTGAAGGTGCTATTCCGGAAATGGTAAAAAATAATGAAAACGGTTTTCTCGTAAAACAAAGAGATGTGGGTGACCTTGCACGTAAGCTTGAAACGCTGATAGAGCAAAAAGGCAATAGGCTCAAATTTGGTCAGAAATCTTTCGACAGATTTAAAGCTTTCTATACCTTACAAATTTTTGAAAAAAATTTGACACAAATTTTAACGCAAATCGTAATTAATAATCGTAATTAATTTGAGTGTAACCTAAATCCATATAAGAAAAATAACATAAAAATTTAAATA
>CALKWN010000073.1 GCA_938004185.1 uncultured candidate division WWE3 bacterium | reverse complement strand
CCACCGAGATCTACACTCTTTCCCTACACGACGCTCTTCCGATCTGTTGAGTATGTTGTGAGTCCCCTGACCCTTCGAGACGCCGTTGATGAGCTTGACCTCAGTGACGCGGACATCGAGGCCCTTATGAGGCTTGGCGACAAGAAGGCCTACGTTCTGGACACTATTGGCTCTTGGCCCGGGTCCGGGGTGGGTAAGCGGCTGTATCCTGGTATTTGGGATGTGATGAGTGGTGAGCGGGGAATGGTGAATATCACCGGGGCCCTTACCGATTTGAACATGATTAGGAAAAACCAGAATATGGCCGATGCCATCGTTAGGAACCCCATCCTGGGGGAAAACCGGTTGATCCCCTCGGCAGAGCAACTCAGTTGGGGGGATCGGAGTCATCCGGTGACTACCCCATCTGAGTTCATGGATATGACCAACGATGAGAAGATTGGTGCGCTCACCCTGGCTCAACTGAAGAACGCGGGGAAAAGTATTCCGTTGTCTAGTACCCCGCTTCCGCCCCTTGGGGGGGCTAACTCCTACGAAGATCACGCGGTCGCACTGTTGGCTGACTCGACACTGGACCCCAACTGGTTGTCTCATGAGTACATCAACGCTCTTCTTAACCTGAAAGTAGGGGGTCATGACAGCGAAGTGAGGACCCTACTCAGGGGTGCCATAGCCCCCGGCCCCTCCCTGTTGAAGCGAGCAGCCATTGTAGACCAAGTAATAAATGGAACACGTGAGTCTAGCGATCCCATGATGAGGAAGGGGCTCGGCTTCAAAGCAGGTGGACTGACTCAATGTTCGTGTCAGGATAAAAAACCCTGACCATTGACTGATAGGTGCTCAAGTGGGCATTCACGGTATCCGCATGTTGGGGGGCGCCGTATCCCCCTCCCAGGTTGACTAACACCTTTGTGCCCGAGGCCTTGCAGGCCTTGAACACCGCGTAGTCCCTAGAAACAAACTCGAGGGGCAAATAGCTCCCCACCCTGAAGGTATCGCCAATCAAAGAATCCGCCCCAGGCTGATACAGCACCACCTTATACAAGCCGCGACTGATGTCTTTTAGTGCCGGATAAAGACAGTCGTGGGCGTCTTGTCCCGGGGGAAGAGTGGGTGAAAGGTCGCTGGTAGTAACGTAGTCTACATTCACCAGGTTCTTTTGTTGGATAATATCCTCACATCCGTCTCCAAAATGGGCGTCACCGTCCAGGATCAGTACCCGTGACCGCTGGCCGGGGTGTTCTGCTGGAGCACAGTCCAGAGAATCTGCCAAAACCGCTGCGATCATCATCGCGTTAAATGTGCAGAAACCTCCGCCGTAGTCATACCCCGCATGGTGGAAGCCGTTTGTTAATGAAAAAATTGCCGGAATGTCAGTGGCCATCAAGGTCTCAAACGAATGAACGTAACCCCCGACACTGGCTATGATTGCAAACACGTGGTCGTGGTCAGTGGTACCAAACCCGTTTTCTATCTTACCCGACCGCACCTTATCTATGTAGTCCGGATGGTGGACTAAGCGGAGTTTAGTTACCAGATCAGCTGCCATCCCCTGGACGTGGGGGCCGGCCCAGGGCTGTCGTTGGAGGAGTTCAAACAGGGTTTGGGCCTTGTATGAACCCATCTCGAGCCCCTCCGTCCTCGGGATGTTTTGGAAGAAGTTATAGAAGTACGGTACCATCATTTCCCCCTTCGGCCCTTGCGATCACTGACCAGGCTCAAATGGCAGGTGTATTGGTGGGTTAACCAGTCAAACGCCTTAGTAGCATCATCAAACCAAGAGGCAGGAAATCCCAACTGGCCCAACTCCTGGAGCATCTCACTCTGGAGCTCAGTCGGCTTCTCTCCTGGGCGCTTGAATTCTATAAAGGCCGTGAATCCCTGACTACCCAAAATCATCCTGTCGGGCCAACTTCGGTTTCCCTCACCATTCATCTTTCTCAGCTTTAATGGCTGCTCATAGTTTCTACACTTCCGAATAAAGCTGTTTTCAACCGTGGATTCCTTAACCCTTCTCTTAAAGACGGCTACCATCAAATTTCTCCCAGTAGGTTGCCAGATGGCGCATGAAGTCGTTTTGGGTCATTTCTTTGTTAGTCAGCAGCTGTGCAAGCTCCTCATCTACCGTCCCCTTTACCATGATTCGATATACGATCACCATTCGCTTAAACCCCCTCCTCCGGATTCGACGAATCATCTGGTCATAATGGTCGTAGTCATGGGGAAGGGTGTAGAAGGCCACCGCCCCGTGCCCCTCCTTAAACTTCTGGAGATTTAGACCGTGGCTCATTGACTTCGGATTACCCATCATCACTCGATACTTTCCGGCGTTCCACTCATTCTGGAGTTTCACGGTTAGGCGGGGGTTATCCATGACAGGTACGGGATCCTGAAACCGTCGAAGCACCTCCTTTAGGCGGGCCTTCTCATGTTTAAACCGATAGCCTATCAGCAGCTGATTCCCTTGGAGCTCTTCAATCAGCCCACTCAACTGTTCCTCCTTCAGGTCGTGGATATGGAGGGGCACTTTCTTCCCCCGCTCATCGAGCTCATCCAGGTAGATGTTACCCCCCGTGAACTGGAGCACTTTCATTGTCAAGGCCCCAGCATTTGCGGCAGTAATCTTCTCACCACAGATTGAGACGATGCTATTCTTTACAAAGTGGATGTATTTCTTTTTCAACTCGGGGGGGAACTCAACCATACGGTCTACCATCTTGAGTAGGGGCAGGTCCTTATAGGAGTTCTCATCCAATGAAAACACCCTGGGGGCAATTAGACGCTTGATTTGTCTCTTACCCAATCGCGTGACTGTCCAGGTCTTTCGTCCCCACCCAGACTGGCGGAAAAAGCGTCGTCGGTACTCCCGAAGGCTCTTCCCAAGCAGCTTGCCCCCGTCCATTGCCAGCAGCTGACCAAACAGGTCTTCATAGTGTCTAGGAATTGGTGACCCGTTCAGGATCCAACAGTAGGGGGCCCCGCGGGACCCTTGAAGGAACTTTAGGGCCTGGGATCGAAGAGTGTCAGGATGCTTAATATTCCCTGACTCATCTAGAACAATTAAGTCCCAATAGCGGTTCGGGAGGGGCTGCTGGGCGATCCAGGCCAGCGAGTCGTAGTTTGTGACATGAACATTATAGGTACGGTCTCGCAAAACCTGCTCACGTTCCTTTCCGTGTATCACGCCTACCGTTAAGCCGTGGAACTGTTCCCACAGCTTTGGCTCCTCAGGCCAAACCGCGTAAGTAGGCCTAACAGGGGCAACTACCAGCACCCGGCGGATCCTCTTCCGTCGCATTAGGTGGGTGATAGCAGACAATGCGATTGAAGTCTTTCCCCAGCCTGGGGGAAGAAATAACCCAGCTGAATGATAGTGGGCTCGGAGAAAATTGCGAGCCTTTAGTTGTGTGGCGTCGGGAACCCAGGTCTTCATAGGTAGTAGAAAAAGGGGAGGAACCCTTGATCCCCCCCCCTCCTAGCCTCCAAGTTGTTGATTAGGCAGCCGACAAGTCGCTGACCTCAACCTCGTACAACTCACGACCGACCTTCACGGTGGCCACCTCTTCCTCCAGTTCGGTGATCTTGCCAGCGATTTCCTCTCCGTCGTCCTCGAAGGTCACCTTCTGGCCGACTTTAAACTCGGGCTCGGGGGCTTTCTTCTTGCGGGAGGTTTTCTTGGGCGAGGGCTCGTCGTCTTCATCCGCGCCATCCTCTTCCGGGTCGTCGTCTCCGTCGTCATCTTCGACATCTTCCACCGGAATGAACTCGGAGGCACGCGGGCGATCTTTGCCCTCATACTTCTCGTTCACCACGATGACCCCCACGGCCTGCCCTTCGAACTCATCCAGCTCCAAGTCCATTGCACCATCCTCAACTTGAATTCCCATTGCCTCCAGCATGTTGCGCAGGTTCCAGAGAGCCTGCGGCTGGAGACTGGTGTTGTGCCAGACCTTTCGCCCCTTGTACTTGCCCGAGTCGACTTTCAGGGTCCAAGAGATGTACTCATTCCCCCCCTGAGACTCCTTCAACTCAGGGATCCCATCCACCACGCACGCATAGGTGCCATCGGGAAGGGATCGGCCGCCGGCCTCAACTCCCTCGAAATCAACCGAGATACCAGCGGATTTTTTGCCTTTACTTTTGCGGAATGCCATGTTTAAGTGCTCCTTTTGATACGAGTTTTAGCCCCACGGGGGGCACTGGGGGTGATATCCGTCCCCCTCATCATTGTCATCAGACCTTCAAAACTGGGGTCGACCATGAGGGGAGGGACAGGATTCTTTTTGCTGGTGCGAACCTTCGTAGTATATACGCCATTCGCCCCAACACGCAAACAATAGTTGACTACCCGGTCTCGCTTGCGAGTCTTGGGGTCACGTTTACCATAGGATTCTTGGATGTGAGTGCAGCCCACAACCTTCACTAGGCCGCACAGGGTTGATGCTACACTCGGCATCACGCGGGGACCGACTGTCGGGTCAATCATCTGGTCTTCGTCTTCGGCCTCATCATTGCCAAAGGTGCGATCATGGGCCAGAAACACCACGTGGATGTTGTCATCGATCAGGTCTCGATAGCTTGTCAGCCATTCCTTCATGCGGCCAGATAGCTCTCCAAACAGTCGAAGACTCATTTTTGAGGCATTGTCATCCGCCATGATTTTTTCACGGCACAGGTCTTGCATAGCAGACACTTGGTCAATGATTACGGTCTTGTAGTTGCCCTCCTTCTTCAGCATCCAGTAGACCTCTTCAATATCGTCCCAATCGGTGACTGACAGGACGTCGATCCCCGGAACATCATAGACTGAGTCGGTACCTTTCTCTCGGATATCCAAGATTAGGGCGGGCTTCGGAAATGACGCCGCTAGAGTGGTTTTCCCCGTACCGCTGCGACCGTAGAACAGGGCGGAGAGGGTCAAGGGAAGTTCATGCACGGGCTGAATCCTACTCATGATGGCGCTGTAGGGGGATTTTTTCTCTGCCTGCGAACTTTTGACGATAGCCATGGTATCTCCTAGACTTTGATGGGCTTGTACTTTCGGGAATGGGGGTCGTCTCCATCCACCTGGACATAATCATGCTTCAGAATAAAGTCGGTGTCAAGTCCCCTTAACTCAGCCGCACAAAGGGCATGAAATTCACAGCGGGAGCACTCACGGGTCATACTTCTGACAAACATCCCGCGATCCATTGCGTAGATAATATGTCGGATAGTCTCCATGAAGTCAGCTGCCATGTTTTGGATCATTGATTTTCCCGGAGCTGGTAATGTAACACGCTCAAAATACCGAGTCAATCCCGCCTCCTTAAGCCGGTTTAATATGTCGCGGTAATCCTCCGGGTTCAGCCCCAAGCGAGTGATCTCACCCAGGTAGGTGGCGTAGTCGGTGTCGAGGTTGGCCCGTTTCGTCAGGCCCCCCCGCTTCAACTCTTCAGGGACGGTGGGGGGCTTGGTGCGAAGGTAGTCCCACAGCACGCCGTCAGCTTCCATCTCCAAGTCACTCTGAGGAAGTAGCCATACATAGGTTAGTAGCTGGAGGTCATTAAAGCGGGCTGAGCTGTCGGGAATGGTCTTGTGGGACTTGTGGTCCATCACCAGCAGGCGGTCTTTAGTGTCGAGAGCCAGCTTATCGATGTGGCCCTGAAATCGAACCTTGTAGTCATCCACTTTGAGGTCCGTCTTCACCTCAATCTCGTAGGGATTCCCGTCGGGTCCTTTCAGGTACTCTAGGCCATCGTCCTGGTAGGTCTCAATATAGTTATTGATGATTCGGGCGCATTCCCCGAGTAGGTCACCGTACTCCTCCTGTTCTTCCTTAAATAGCTTCCCGTACTCCTTCTGATACTTTTGAATCACGGGGTCAAATGACTTCCCCTCAGCCCTCTTGTCCAAACACTCCCCTAGAATACTACCCCGGATCAGTGGGGCGGCCGGTCGACGCTTCTTGTAGAGATTGATGTACTTATACTTATACAGCTGCTGGCATTTGCGCCAGGTTCGAATTGCTGACCAACGCATAGTCATCACTTTTCGCGCCATCATGTTCTCCTAGAAGGTGTATTTATCATCGCCCCAATAGTCGCCAATCTCAACATCCACGACGAGGGGCACGGAAATTTCAATCCCAAAGCGGTCCAACAACTTCGGGTGCTCCATGAGCTGCTTAATCCGCGGGCCAATTTCCTGAACCTTGTCCTCACGCACCCAGCCGAGGATGGAATCGTGAACCTCCCCCGTCAATAATAGGTCATCCTTGCCTGCCATCTCAAATTCTTCGAAAAGGCTGAGCAGTGCCATGACCTTTAAATCCCCGGACCCAAACCCCTGAATTGGACTATTGATTGCCTGTCTCATTGCTTCAGCACGAACCGACTCCTCGGAGGAAAATACCCCTGGAAGGCGACGGATGCGACCAGAGGGATAGGCCATAAAGCCCTGAGCAGCAACGCGCTGTCGGACGCGCTCATGCCAGGGCTCAAGGCCATAGTAATTACCAAAAAATCTCTTCCGAAACTGCTGTGACTCAATATCTGTTACCTCCACCCCGTATTTCTCTTTGGCATAAGACTTGTACTTACGCCATCCCATGCCGTAGATATAGCCGAAGTTAATCGACTTCGCAGCCTTACGTTGATCCTTCGTGGGGATGTCGTCACTACCCATGGCCGCTTGGGCGGTAGCCACATGGACGTCACCGCCAGTTCGGAAGATATGTCGCAAGGTAGGATCCCCTGACGCATCAGCCACAAGGCGCAACTCAATCTGAGAGAAGTCAGCACAGACGTATAAGTAGCCTGGGGGTGCCCCATAGATATTGCGGATAGTGCCAGATCGGAAGAGCGTCGTGTAGGGAAAGAGTGTAGATCTCGGTGGTCG
>CALKWN010000072.1 GCA_938004185.1 uncultured candidate division WWE3 bacterium | reverse complement strand
CGGCAACCACCGAGATCTACACTCTTTCCCTACACGACGCTCTTCCGATCTCCACGCGAACCCAGACCACGCCTCCATGATCTTCGCCGGGTTGCCCGGCCCCGCGTTAAACAAGGGCCTGTAGTCCGCCGCCGGGAACTGGCTGTCGATCCTGTTTGTATTGACTCTGACCCACGAAGCCGCGGGCGCTGCAGCGATCAAATCGAGCAGCGCCCCGTGCGCGAATTGCACACGCCCGGCAAAAATTCGGTTTCCGCTGTCACACTGGTATGTATCGTCAGCCATTACGATATATCCACCCACAGTTGATTTAGCACAGGATTTGACGGCGCACTGGAGCCTACGTAGATCGTAGTTCCATCAGCTCCAGCCAGCCCAGTGGCCCCTGTCGGACCTTGTGGGCCTTGTGGCCCGGTGGCTCCAGTGGCCCCTACATCACCTTGTGGCCCCTGTGCTCCAGTGGCTCCCGTCGGACCTTGTGGGCCTTGTGGCCCGGTGGCTCCAGTGGCCCCTACATCACCTTGTGGCCCCTGTGCTCCAGTGGCTCCCGTCGGACCTTGTGGGCCTTGTGGCCCGGTGGCTCCAGTGGCCCCTACATCACCTTTTACTTCAACCGCAGGGGACCAGTTTCCAGCCGCACCTTCACGGAAAAAATATTGAGCTGGGTTCTGGTCTGTGGCGAGGTAGACAAACCCAACTGCCTCACCATCATGAGAGCTACGACCAGCTAGTGTACCGGTAGCATCGGGTTGAATACCTGCACCACCTCCCACACTAATCGGCTGACCGTTCGGGCCAATTATTTCAGTCTCCCCGGTGTCAGGATTAAAGACCGCCTCAGCTTGGCTTCTAATATTCACCGTTAAAGTTACAGTACCCACTTTTCTTACCCTCCAATAACTAAAGAAACGGTCACACCGCTCTCAACTACCCGACCTCGAATCGTTAGGTCATCACTCACCAGCCGTCCAGTGGTTACCCACTCACCCGGGGTATCCAGGTCAAAAGTGGCTACCAGGTTCTTGGTAACAAAGTTGTCCGAAGAGGTATAGACCTCCACGGTTGCTGCTGAGCCAACCTCAAGTCGCGCCCCCAACTTGAACTCATGGGGAGGCATGAGCCCGTACCCACAATTACTACCAGCGTAAATCAGGGGTGATTGGTTACGCAAGGTTAATGTCTCGAAGCCGGTGGTATTGTCTACAAACTTAGACATGGTGGTTACTCCTTAACTGGGTTAAAGTTCTCATTGCCGTTAGTTCTCATATCGAGCAGTTGAACCAGTCTATCCATTTGATGTTGATAAGCCTTCATCGACTCTTGAAGCTCATTACGACTCTGCAGGCCTTCCTGCCTCATCTGCTCCATCAGGAGGTTAGTCTGATTATCCTCATGATTCTTCAGCAGCTCAGTCATCTGATGTTGCTGGTTATCCTCCCGGTTCTTCTGAGTTTCAACCTGTTGTGCATGTTGGGAGGCAAAAGTCTCAAGGCTTTGACCGACCCGGGCCAGTTGCTGGTCGAAGGACTGCTGTTGACTCTCCATCTGCAGCCGATACTGATCCATTTGCTGATCCAGCTGCTGCTGTTGCCCCTTCAGCTGGAGGGTGGCCTGATCCAGCTGAGTGCGGCGCTGATTCTCCATTTGAGCCACTTGAAGCTGTAGACCAATCTCGGGTGGCGGAGGGGGCTGCGGGGTCCGCTGTTTAACCAGCTCATCTGCCCGACTCATCATCTCAACCAGTCCTTGAAGGCCCTGCACTTGTTGCTGGTATAAGTTTTGAGTCTGTTGCTGAATGGCCCCCTGCACAGGAGGACTCTGCATGTCTTGCTCAATAGCTGGTTGGGCTACCTCAGGGTCGGTTCCAGCATACTTCTGCATCACGACTTGCATAATCGACTGGGTGGCCATTTGGGTGGCCTGAGTCTTTAGCTGCTGAAACAGGAAGAGAAGATGTTGCTTAACGTCAGACATGATTACCTGAAACCCCGGGTTCATGTTGGTAGGATTGGCAGCCCCGAAAACGGGGTCCAGCACATAGGCCAACTCTTCGTGGATATGCTGCAAGTGAGGCATCTGCGGGTGAGCCTTAACCTGCTGCCCCGACATGGCTGCTACCACCTCCGTGATGGGGTCAGCTGACACCGGGTCGGGTTGTGGGGGCAGCAACTCATCAGGATTATCCACGTGCATAATGCGGAGCATCCGACGGTAGATTGCTACCCGATCCCAGCCCACAGTTTGGTCAGCTGCCATCTGCAGCACCCCTTGAATCTGAGCGTATCGCTGAGACTCACTATAGATGTTGGGGTCGGACACAGGAACAATGTCAGAGCTATCCAGGAAATCCTCCCTGGTAACAATCACCTGACCAAACCTACGAATCTGAATCTCTTCGTCGAAATTCTGAGCGTTCAGGCGACAGAGGATCTTCAACACCCGAGCCTGAGCTACGTGTTGGCGGGCGTGAATGGCGGAAAAGACCTTCGACCCCTGCTCAATGAGCGCCAGGGCGGTGCCGACGGGCATCTGATTAGTAGCGTCACCAATTTTCTCGTCGGCAACAGCAACCACGCCCTTGGCGGCCTCAACCACAAACCCCAGCAGCTGGAACAGCACCGGGCTGGGCGGATTGAACGGCATTCCCATCACCAGCTTCCGAATGTCATCCACCCCAGCTGACCCCTCGATCTCAGCCAACTCGGTAGGACTCAAGCGGATCGTTTGCCCAGCACCACGGCCCGCCCCCTTCAGTCGGACGCCCGCCGGAAAGTTGTTGATGTGGGCACTGTCCAGCAGTGCACGCAGCGCACCAGTGGCGGCTTTGCTAAGACCTCCGATCAAGTGGTACAAGCCGATGCCGTAGGCACCCCTCCACGGAATAAACGGCCACTCAACAATCCATTCTAGCCTTTCCTTCGCCGAGTCTTGCTCATCCCAGTTGCGGTAGATTGACAACACCTTCTGGGAATGCTCATCAATGGTGATGATGTACGGCAGCGGGTCTTCGTCTTCCTCCAGCTCGTACTCAACATAGACCTCATAGGCCGTACGAAGGCCATCCTCATTGTAAGCATCGCTAGATCTACCCTCAATGCTGTCGTTGGCGGCCTCAGAGGAGGTACCGTCAGGAGACAGGCTGGGGGCCAGGATGTCCACATCACGGTACAGCCCCGACCGAACCCGCTTACGATATTGCGATTCAGTCATGGTCACCATCAAGGTGGCCCGAGGGGTGGTATCAAAGGACGTAGCGAAGAAAGGCAGGAACACCCGGTCAATGGGAAGAAACTCACAGCACGGCCGATTACGAACCGGATCATGCCAGAACTTAAGGAACTGGGAGCCACCAAGCGGCTGTTGGGTAGCCAGCACCTCTAAGGAGGAGCGATACTCCGGCATCTGCTCAGTGAGCTGCCAGTTGAGGAAGTCGCGCTTGCGCTCAGCACGTTCCAGCTTGTCGGGGTCCTCATCGTATCCCGAGATTTTGGTCTTCACCGGACCGTCAGGGGGGAACACCTCCTTCACCATGGAGGATGAATAATCAACACAGGCTTCCGCCAACACCGGGTGGACCGCGTCACTGGCCCCTGGAAAGTCCGCCTTAGCTGGAAGCTCATCACCAAGACCAGTGCGCCGCAGGCCTTCCGCGTACTGCTCATCACGACGGGTGCGGGACTCTCGATCAATGTCAATCAAGTCGAGCAGTTCCAGGGCAACCTTATCCAGCTGGGCTTCACTCATGCTCTCCGCCAGGTTGGCCTCAAACTCACTATCTTCAAGTTCCCCGCTAAGTCCCAAGATAGTTACACTGCCATCTTCGTTCTCAATCAACTCCTCAAGCAGCGAGGTACCTTCGTCCAGCAGCTCCGGCTGGTCGCCCGCATCAGGCATATTGGCCTCCATATTGCATAATAATTTCCTTAGGTCCTACGCGACTCCCGTCATTTATTTTACCCCCAAATTGACGAATAATCAACCGGGAGTCGACAACCCGCCCACCCTCAGCATATCGTTTACCCCGGATCACTGACCAAGGGTCAGTCGTCATCAACCTCTCCAGGTCTTTTCTAGCCAGGTCCTCAGCTTCGAGTATATGATCCCCGGTGAGGGGCAACCAGTCTTCAAACGAATGGTCCAAGAACGCCTTCTGATTATCTTGCGCCCACTCCTGGAGCTGCTTACCTAAGGCGCGCACTAAACCCCCGCCGGCATACTCGAAGGGCTCCCAATTACGACCAAACCGGCGATACTGCGTTGGGTCAAAGGTGGAAGGCCCTCGATCATCTCCAGATAAGCCGGCCTCAAGCTCCGGGGACCAGCTAAGGGCGCCCCCTACTACCATTCCCGGAAATCCCGCTGCACCTATTCCAGCCCCCATAGCCGCGTCCATGAGGGGGTCGGCCTGATCGGGGTCCATGGCGTAAAATGGAAGTGAGGCCGCGGTGTTTAACAGGGCCCCCGAACCCGCCCGAGCTGCCAACCCCATCCCCAAGGCCTCAGGAATTGGTCCCAGCAGGGGGAGGAGTGCAAACATAAGGCCTTCTTTTAGGCTGGGCGTTCCCACCTCCGTGCCCAGGATTTTGGTCTTGGAGTCCCGATTCAGTTCCTCATCGTCCCGGAGAAACTGAAGAGCCCCCTTGCCAATCATCTTCGGAACAAACCAGGGATCATCTGTTGAAGGATATTCCACCTGGTTAGCTCGATTGACTCTATGGAGCTCATCAGCGTAGTCGCTATTCGCCTGTCGTTCTTTAAGCAGGATGTCCAGCGCTTCAATCCATTCTTGTCGGTCCATGGCTACCTCATGAGTACGGGTTGCCCCGACTATCGTTAGAGGATTCAAATTCCTCCTCATCATCCTCGTAGATAGGCATTTCAATGAGGCGGTGGTTCTTGACATACATCAGCATCTGAGTGAGCGTATCAGTCAAATCATCATTTTCAGCGTGGGGGAACTTCTCAACCTGATCCACCAGGGGCTTAGCCCAGGAGATGAACTCCCCAGGTCGGGCTGAGCTTTCGGGGATATAGAGCACATCCAGCTCAAACAACGGGGCCACAATATGAGCACGTTCGGTCTTGCCCGCCTTTCCAGGGTTATAGCTTTCGACTGGAATGTTGGCATTATGCAAATCCTGAATGAGCGATTGGCCACTGGCCTTGTCCTCCACCAGGAGAACATCAGCCCGCTTGCCCCGGCGTGAGTCATTATCGCTGCCACCGTAGAAGGCCTTCCAGTCGTTGATGACTTTCTTCCGGAGCTTAGGATAGCTCAAATGCTCAGCCCACGCGTCCAGCAGGATGATTCCACGGCCCCCGTTTTGGCCCGGAATCTCAAAAATACCCCAGGTTGAGCATGCCGACGGGTCTGGTTTAGCCTTTTTCAGCTCATTTTTCGTCGGTTCTTTGAACGCAGTGTCATAAGATTGGATAATTAACTCAAAACCGGGCAAAGGTCGGTGGTTTGGCCACTTCTGAATGTGCTTAATTTTGAGAATACCCCCGCCCGGGGGCGCGGGTCTCTGCTGCAATTGCCCTGCCGCGCCGTACTCACCCAGGTTTGTCTCAAGGGTTTTGACCTTTCGCTCGCTGAAAAGCTCCGGCCACAGCAGCTCACCGGGCTCTTCCCGGGGGTCTTCACCAACAGTAGAGGTATATCTGTTAGGCTCCCATCGCATAGGAATACAGATATGCTCCCACTCAGTCTCAAACTCGGGCTTCTTCATGATGTGGCCAGAGAGGTCCAATTCATGGAGTCGCTGCATGACGACAATATCAGCGGCATCTCGGGCCACCCCCCGAGACGACATTGTAAGGTCATACCAGTCAATACCAGTTTCCCGTTCGGTGTCGGACTCGGCCTCACGCACATTATGAGGATCATCGATAATTTTGTAGTCCGGATGCTCACCTGTACCTCGACCCCCTACAGAGGTGGCCATTCGCCACCCCCCGGCAGTGTTCTGGTATTTGGTTTTCTGGTTCTGACCTCGGTCTATCTGCACCGCACTTCCCCATAGGTCTTGGTACCAATCCGACTCGATAATGACCCTCGACTTCAGCGCGTCTCGGGTAGACAAGTCCTGACCATAGGACGCGGACAAGAACCGGGCATCGGGTTTCAAAGTCCACCCCCAAGCCGGAAACATCACCGACGTGAGAATGGACTTCATGGCGCCCGGGGGCACATTCATCAGGAGGTTGGGAATCTCCCGGCGGAACACCATCTCAAGGTGCTCCGTGATGACTTCAATGTGCCAGTTGTGACGGTAGTTTCCTCGCGATTCGATTATCTGCCAGGCACGTCTGGAAAAATCCACCAGCGAGCGATACGAGCGCCTAGCACGCTCTTTTTCGACCGTTTTCGCGAGTGAATTCAGCTCCTGGGCAGAAAATTTCATGGTTTTATTGAGAACCCAAGGTACGGAGCTGCTTCAGGGCGCCCGTCTTCTGGCGATTTTCAGAGGGGGCGGGCACCAAGTCACCCAGATTCTCGCGTTTGCTGGCCCTGCCATGCGATTTTTCGGCCTCATCAGCCCCTTTCATAGAGGTTTTTACTGCACTCAGCGCTCCACGAACGAAACCGCCCCCTGCAAACCGGGGTTTACTCATCAAATCGAGGAACTCGTCCTCATCGGCCTCACTCACCAGGCTCGGCCCTTCAATTCGGTAGGGGGACCGCTTGCCCTCCAGGAACGATTCAAGTCGGACAGGGAACGGAACACCCTCACCGTATCGCCGCGCTAAGGCCAGATTCCGATGTCGCCCATCATGCCCCAAGACCTGGGCGAACTCGTCTGGGTATTGTTCTACAGCAAGGAATGGCATCGTCGGGAACCGGTCCCCATTGCCCTGAGTCAGGAGCTGGTAGTATTGCTCAATCCGGTCAGGGTTGAGTTGGTTTCCGGGTTCCACGGCCAGTTGCCCAAATTCACTCGGGGTAATTCCTAGAAGGTTCCCTTCAGGGGTGTTCTGGATTGCCCGCGCCAGGGTGCTCGGGGCGTATACCTCAGTAGCGTGGGGCATGGCCTGAATTAGTTGCTCAGCCCGGGCCATGTTAGGTTCAGATTTGCCTAACAGCTTGGCAAACTGATCCAGGAGGTGAAGGGCGCCCCGTATATTAGTTGGCATGACCTAACCTTTGTCTATTTGTGATGGTCGCATCTTCTCAACCAAGGATAGAAAAAGAGCCAGCTCTGATTCATCGAGCAGACCCGCATCTAATTGTTCGTCGCCGAGGATTCCAACCTCCAGCTTAGTTGGCAGTCTCAGGTACGCTTGTTGGGCAGCCACGTCTCCTTGAATTGCCCTTGCCACGAGAGCCGCTTGAACGTGCTCACGGGCTTTCTCATCGTCCATGCCAATATATGCCTCAAAATCCAGTCCCTCATTGGTAGGGCGTCCCCACCCCCTATTAAGGAGGATGTCACTGGCTCGGATAATGTCGCTGTCCCCCGGCGGGCAGTTAACCCGACTGACGAGGTGCTGAAGCTGCTCAGCCGCGCTATGCCCGTCAAGCTTTCTGGACTTCAGGGCACGTAGTAAGGAGTCGGCTTTGCTGTTGAATTCAACGATGTGGGTGTCAAGCGTGCGGCGCCCCATGGCAATCCTGGCCACCTCAGCGATTGCGTCTGCGCAATACTGCCTAGCCAGGTGGCGGGCGTTGAACTGGTCAAAGGATCGGGATTGTCGGCCAGGGGTGGCTTTCTTGATGGCCACTGGAGAAGGCTCCGGTTAATGTGTGCGATTCACGCGTTAATATCACATTAACCGGGGGATGTCAATCCATTTCAAACTTAGCCAGGTTTTATTGCCTTGGGCTTAGCGGCTTAGCCGCTCTTGCAGTTCGTATCCCATGAGCGGCCACATCTTCGCTACAGCGTTCTGCCGGGCGATCTTGCGGCCGACCCCGGCATCGAAATTCTCCGGGCTAACGCAAGCCGACTCACCGGTCACGGTGAAGCCGTTGCGCAGGATGAGAACACAGAAAGTCAGCAAACGAAGCCTATCGGCCCCGTGATTTGCATCATCATACCGAGCCCACAGCTCACTGCGCGCCATGGCACCCTCCACACCGTGCCCTGCCGTGAAGTAGTATTCACTAGCAATATTTGCCTCAATGTCGGCCAGAGATACCCGAGGCGCCGGATCCTTAGCTTGGGGGTTAAACTCATCAAGTTGTTCGTTGCTCATGCTTTAGCCCCCCCTTCGACTTGCCGCGCCTCGTTGGTCAGACCATTTACGCCGCACTCCTTCACCGGGCCTTGTTGGAAACACAATTCGCTTGTCGTCCGACCGTGGAGCACTTGGTAGAGGTGCCCGGTCACATCGTCGCCGTTGGCGGTGCAAGAGATCGCGTTGACGGCGACCCCGTTGCGGTCAGTGTGGATACTCATATTCAAACCCCTAAAGCAGCGCGCACGCAGGCGCGCCACCAAGCAAAGGCAACTCGGAGTTGCCAGTGGATAATGCCCTCAATGTGCTCGTTTGCCCGGCACAGATCTTGGGCTACAGGGTGCCAGGAACCCTTAAGGGCCCTGGCGTTATTCGAAGGGTCGGTCAAGGGTGTGACTTGAATCCCAGCTTTAACTCGCTCGTCACTCATCAGCCTCTCCTACCCATTAAGGATCTTTATTTCAGCCCTCTCACCCACTCATGGGAAACACAGGTCAGTAGCGCATCATGAAGTTCTTGCGCGGTTTGGTAAACACAACCTTCATTGGTATAAATAGCCCCCATTGCCGGCGAGACGTTCTTAGGGATCAAGGCGTACCCCTCCGGCACTCGAGACGTTTTTTGAACCTCGGGCTCCCCCACCAACTCAACTTCTCGTTCGGCGTCCCTGCCAAACAGGGGGGGCCTCTCCGATACCAAGATGATGCCGTTCGGTATTCCTCCTGCGAGTAACGGGATACGAGGGGCCAACCACGTCAGTACCCCCATTGTGCTCGCGTCCTGTCCGGGGCCTTGCAGCATTACGTTCGCGTCAGGGGTGATCTCCTGTTTTTCGATCATCCCCTGAAGTTGAGTTATCAATTCTGATGCAGTCATAATCTCGTTTCCTAAATCTCCCACAGGCTATCTGCCATCTGCTGCATGTCGTCTTTCAGTGCCGCTAGCGCGCCTTCCTCAGTCACTCCCTCACCCTCAGCCCAGTTGTCGTAGAACCCTGGATGAAACGGATCATGGTTGGCCTCGTTCATTTCAGCCTCATTCATGTTTCTGCAACCCATTATCGCGACCCCGCAACGAGCCTTAAAGCCCCCGTCTTTCGTTTGTCTGATGTGGACAGGTGTCGTGGCTGCGATTCCCAAATGACTGCCCTGTATTACCTTTGTCTCTTCATTCACCATGATTAAACCTCGACTCAATCAACTTACGATACTGAATCCAGCCCACAAGATTCCCATGCAGACCTGCGCTCATCCAGGTGGGGGCCGCGCGATAAGCATACACGTCCGGGGTAGCTTGGTGCTCAAATGGACTGGCGTGAATCGGGTTGGCGCCAATAAGTCGGTCACACAGCGCCAGCTCCTCTCCAATGGTAGCTTTCAAGCCATCATGTCTCAGGTAACTCACCCTACAACAACGCGCAGCGGACACTTTACGTATCAACTCCAAACCCTTGCTCTCACTACGAGAGTTTTCTAAGATCTCTGAAAGCTCCTGATCTGTAACATATGGAAGGTGCCACTCGCCTTCACGAAGCAGGGTGGGTGTGGACGCGTTCATTGCTTCGCGCATTCGAAGCGCCAAGTCTTGCATCTCAGGCTGTGCATCCGGGTGGCAACGCAATTCAAAGAAGTTATCCCACTCAGTAGCAGTCACGACGATACTAATGTGATGGCTATGTTCAAGCTGACGGTTTGCAATTTGTTTGTGATATCCAGCTTTATCAAATCCGATGCAAATCTGTGCAGATAGCCATGTGCCGAAATATCACCACTGCGCCCGTGTGGCAAAGTATGTCTGAGCGGCGGCGGGGTAAAATTGTCGCCAAGCCTCGCGAAGATGGACCGGCACTTCAATAAGTGCGTCACATTCATGGTCTGCTTGCATACCCGATTGTTTAGCTCCCCAATGAATAGGCATTGCTGGGTCTGCAAGGGTTGCGTCTACCAGCTTTGTAACTGGAATGGCTCGGGATGACGAAGCATTGCGACTGAAGACACGATGAGTCATGAATTCGCTATGGATTGCCCGCCAATACTTGAGTTGGAAAGTGGTAATACGTTTGCCAGTCTCAGAAATTGAATCAGCAATGATTTTAGCTTCGATCATGGGGTCTCCTGATGTGCCAGTTTTGGTGCAGCGGCAAGCAGTGCGCCCCACCAGTAATCGTAGTAATCGCACTTGTCGTCGAAGGGCTTTAACGATGGGTGATTTCGGATTGCAGACGGCGGGTTGTGGAGCAAATCCATGACTTCTTTGCAGTCGTCGTTATTCAGGGGGTGGATACTCTTAGGAACGAGTTGCCAGCCCTCCGGTACAGTCTTACCTGCGTGCATGGCTTCGGCGCACGACCGACAGGTGATTGCCCGTTTATCCATGTCGTAGCACACCTTGCCGCACTTGCCACACAGGCCCATGTAGTTGCCGGGGGCGTAGCCGTATTGCCTCAGGTGGCCCCAACCGTTGGCGCCCTGCGCGCCAGCGGCACGGTAGAGTGGAATGTAGTCAGACGGGGGGGAGTTGCTTGGCCTGTAAATCAGCTTACTGACTGCCTGCGGCTGCGGATCGTCTAGGTTTCTCGCCCAAGCCACGGGTTCTTGTGCCTCCAGGGCCGCCAACTCAGTAAGCAGCCGCTCGACCTCAGCTCTCAACTCCTCCTCGCGCTCACCGCTAGTACTGATTGAGCGGCAAAGCTGGGGGCGGGGCTCACTAAGCTCGTCGCAAGTGAGACTTTCAGTCCAGTTGGCGCAAAGGAGGCCAATCGCGTCACAAATCAGCAGCATAGCTTTTTGGGTGTTAGCCAGCTCCTCTTCCAGCTTTTTGTAGTCGGTCATTTTTCAGTCTCCTCAGCGCAAACGAACTCTCTTGTCCGGAAGTTGGCACCGAGACTATCATTTGCGGCGCAATAGTCAGTAAAGGTGTCGTGGATCTTGTCTTGCGCGTTAGGCGGCTGGGATTCCACTAGAATTGCTGCCAATATGCTCATGGCCCTTTCCGTGTTGGCCAGCCGTGCCTCTAACTTTTCGTAGTCAGTCATTTCGTTCTCTCCGAATCTCTGGAAGGTCGGCAGTACGCCACCACCGTATTTTCCCCGTTGTCTATGACCTTCATCTCCGCCAGCGCGCGCCGGCATGCGGGTTCGGCTTCGGCGGTATCGGGGTCTCTTCGGCATCAAAAAGCCCACACTGTTGCGGAATGCCCACCTAACCACTGCTTCCAGCGGACGGCTTCGCCGTCGCGTTATTTCCGGCGTTGTGCGGCATTGTCGCCAGCAGCGCGTGAATCGCGTTGATGCTCACCGCCTTATCGGCGTCCGGTGCTGGCAGCAGGCGCATCGTTGCTTCCATCGTCCGCAGTTCCTGTTCGCTGTCGGCTCCGATCAGGCCAACCAGCGCGGAGCGCAGCAGGGCAATATCGGCCTCTGCCTTTCGCATCGGGTGGCGCTCGCAAACCTTGATGTGCTCGGTCAGTACCTCACTTCCAGCCGCCGGGGTGCCCTGCGGGTATTCGTGCCCGCAATAAACGCAGGTAAGTATTCGTCCGTTCATGTCTTTCTCCTTTGAAATGCCGCCCAACACGGCGGTCGATGTCGCGCTTCGCGCTGGACCTTCGGCAAGCTCCGCTTGCCTCGGCCCATCACCTAAGCGTTCTCTCGCGGCGCATGTACCGTGAGAAGTCCACCAGAAACACCGCTCTGCATCTCTTGCAGCGAGGTACACCTCGTCGGAAGCGCAAGGTGTCGCTGCCGCAAAACGGGCAGGGCTTCAGCCGGTCGCTGTCGTCAATCAGATGGTCCATGTCATTCCTCCGTATTTGGCGCCGAGGCATAACCCGGCGCTCGTTCGGACGTGCTGCGCACGCCGCACAGCTCTGCGTTGGGCGTCACACTTCGCGCGGAAGCACGCCGAACAGCCAGAACAAAATCCGCTCTTTCAGCGTGGCGTACCGCGCCTTGCCGATGCCGTTGATGAGCAGCAGGCCATCCGCCTTCTTGTGGGCGCGAATGTTCAGCGTGTCGAGTCGGTGCGCCATTTCTAGGAGCATGTGTTTTGCCTCCGCTTGCGGCGCGTCGTCGTCGTTGTAGGTCAGGCATCGTGCGATGCTGCGGGCTTTCAGCGTCAGTTTATTTGTGTCCATTCCAGTTTCCTTCGGGCGTTACGCCCAACTCATCATTCGTTCGGACCCACTGACGCGGGCCGCACAATTCAGCCGTTGTGCGGCAGGCGCTTGAACAGCACGCTGCTTCCATCGTTGCGCGCCCACGGCATGCACCTGTGGTCCTGCCGCGAAAAGTCCGTCTCCGGCTCGCATAGCCCGTCGTAGTCAGTCATTTTCCATTTCCCCGCGTCTGTCGTTGAAAACCCCAAGTCTATCTGACCGCTTATTCAAGTCGGACGAGATGAGAATACCCTGATGTTCTATCAACCTGCTACTGGTTTCTATCAACTTGCTACTGGTTTCTGTTGAATTGATAATAACCTGACGACTCTCAAGGGGGGGAGCCCCCGGCGGATTCATTGGCGATGCGCACCCCCCCCTTTCTCTGGTACTCAACTAACGCGTCGTGTTCTAAGGCCTGCCCGGCCTGTTCCCACAGGTAGACCTCAATGTACGTGAGGTAGATCGCCTGCGCGGCCGCTAGGATACAGCCCAGGCTAAGAGTGACGGTGAGCAAGTTCAGGTCAGTAAGGAAGCTCACCCACGTAGTTCCGTACAGGCCCCACGCCAGGGACATGTCGGGATCTCTGGCGCCCCCCTCAGTAAGCTGCGAGCGAGCCCCAGGGTTAGTCATCACAGTCGATATCCTCGTCGAGATCCTTGTCGGGCTCCTCGTCGGGTTCAAAATACGGGGCCAGCTCAGCATCGCCCTTTTCCCGGTACCGCTTCATGATAGCCGCCGCCACGTCCGCTGCAAGGGATCGCTTAGGAAACGTAGGAAACACGAACTCTTCCAAATAGGCCTGTCTTGAGTGTTCATCAGAAGCCATGACATTCTCCGTATTTAATGTTCAGAACCATTCTATCACTAAACCTACCCGCGGGTATATGTCCGGAGAAAGGCCCGCTCCCGGTCACCGCTCCCGGTTGGCACGCAACGATCTCCTCGTCTTAGCTGGCTTCTCAGATGGGGATGACCCCCCCGAAGGTTCCTGGCGCCGGAGGTAGGGACGGCGGAGGGTCTGGCTCCGGTATTGCGCGGACAGTAGCTGGCCCTTTAAGGTGAAGATGTCTTCAGGGTTACTAAAGGTCAAGGGGAGCCCAAATAGCCCCTCAGGGGGGCGACGATCATCGCCTACGATCTCCCCTACCCGCACTACCTTCCCCTCAAGCTCGAGGCGCCGTAGCCGCTTGTGGACGTTACGCGCCGTTATACCCAGGTGGCTCCCCAGCTGGCTAGCTGTCAGGGCCCCATGGCGCCTAAACGTATCCAGGAATTCGGTGTCTGTGGTGCCCATCCATTTCTCCCTTAGCTAGGCTGTTGCCAATTGACTGAGGGCTCCTCATGCCCGTACTGTTGGATAGCCCCTTCAATCTCCAAGAGACACCACCGGTAGTACAGGGCTTGCCGTCTCGCCTGGTAGGCGGCACTTAAGCTGTTGTGGTGCTCAATCAGCTCCTCAACATAGTCTAGCCGCCGCTGGAGCCCCCACAGCTGATATCGCTGTATCCAAGTCTTAATCATCTTCACAGTCTTCCCCTTTAATGGGAACATAGAAAAAAGGCCTCCCAGGGAACGCCTGTTGCGCCAAGTCAGAGTTGGGCAAGTAGTCGTAGGTTGCAGGCTGCAGCGCCAGGGGGTTGTCGAAGTATCGAACAAAGTACCCCCCGGGCTGTGGGCTGTATTTACTAACGTAGTCCGCGGGCAACATGACTGGATCGTAGTGGTCCAGAACAAATGTTGCCCGAGCCCCTCCAGTCGGGAGCCTATCAACTGATTTCAACTCAAGCACCAGCAGTAGCACCTTTGCTGCGTCGGTTTCAGGCATAGGGGGTTTCTCCAGGGGGGGTTGTGGGCCTAATTAACCGTGGGGCCCGTCGGCAGGATAATCTGGCCCAGATCGTAGGGCTCAGACGACAAAATGCATGATCCCTCCTCACACTCCGCCAGCCGCTTCTGGTTCTCTTCATGAGTCAGGATGTTGAAGTGAAAGGATGAGGGGCCCCCAGTAAGCTCATCCGGCTTCTCCTGATACCAAACGTATGTTCGTTTAGTCTGAAGAAACGAGGCGCTATCTTCAGGGGTGATGGTCAGCTCGTGGTTCTGGCCAAATTTATGCACAAGCACAGCCACGCAGGATTGCCAAAACACGCAGAGTTGGTCAACCTGCCCCAAAAAGCCCAACAGCTTCTGAGTTCGCTCCATGAGCTGCTCAGCCAGCTCCCGCAGCTCCTCAACGCTCAGCTCCTCCAGGTTGGGGGTAGTGCAGGCGGGGTCTTGACGGATATCGGGCATTAGAGTGGTCCTCCATTAAATGAACCCCCATTATATCGGATTATTAAATTTCAGGTATTAGTCACTTTCTCTGCCGCTAGGCAGTCATTTCCCCCTAAGTTCTCCGTGCCCCCGAGATGGGTAATATGGCCAACGCGAAATGAGCTTATTTACGGCATTTACGGCATTTACAGCATTTTCCTAGTTGGTCTCCAAAATTCAAAATTTTTTTTGAGAGACGAAAAAATTTTTACGAATTTACGCGTTTACGGCATTTTTCAGTTTCATTTATATAAAAAATTTTCAAAAGCGACTCTCCTCTAAGCAAAAAAAGCACCTTTTAACTTCAAATCATTTTTACTGTAAATGCTGTAAACAACAGTAAACACCATACTAATAATCCTGGTTTTATATGACATCTAAGCTCCCTCGCCCTTTACACCCCACAGTTCCCTTAAGGTAAATTTCCTCATACTAACACGTATAGAAACGTATAACTAAAGTAATAAAAAATTTTGTAATACCACAGGTGTCTCCCGCTGTGTTTTTTGACCCTTTTCTCACTTTTTATGCCGTAAATGCCGTAAACACCTAATGAAATGTTTGCGTTATTTGTTACTGTAAACACTCTTAACGTAAACGTTTTCAATCCTTCCGGCATACTACCTAAATCCTTCTAGGATAAAAAAGAGCACAAAAAAAGGGCAGTTTCTGCCCCCCTTTCTCAACCGTTAGCTCCCGTGAGCCGCGTAAAACCCCATCAAAACGCCCCCCCATCCTCGCCCAGACTCAGTAGACAACGACTTCAGCCACGTGCTCCAGGCGCGGTTCCCCATCACGCACCACCACCCTGGGGGCGTGCTCAGTGACACTATACCAGTCGAGGATACCCCGGTACCCCTGCTTAAACGTGTCTACAGCCTCTGTGCGGGCCTCGACGGTATCGCAGGTGTAGACTATCACCAACTTACTCCCGCGTCGCGAGAACGCCTTCTTAACCCCTGCTGGCAGCCCATCCCCCCTACTCAACGCGGTGCACCCAACGACTGTTCGATAACCCTCTCCTCCTCAATGTAGGCCCGATGGTCGTTCCAGGCTAAGATGGCCAGGATCAAGGTACCCGGTGCCAGTGACCACCATGGCGAGATGAAATAGTCAAGCCCA
Source organism: uncultured candidate division WWE3 bacterium (assembly GCA_938004185.1). Classification (GTDB taxonomy): domain Bacteria; phylum Patescibacteriota; class WWE3; order UBA101185; family UBA10185; genus UBA8498. Next base: position 4,418 of record CALKWN010000072.1, on the reverse strand, counting down.
AGGGCCCTCATGAGGTGATACAGAGCCAGACTAAGAGGAAGAAACAGGAACACCAACCCAGACACAAACCTGGGGGCAGCAAATGTGACAAAGGCCAGAAGGACCAACCCAATAAAGATAGCGGCGCCCATCATGACTTCTCTCCCCCTTTCCGGGTAACGCCCCCAGCCACATCCGCGGCGCCTGGGAGCTTCATCAGTCTCTTCAGCAATTTGCGGTCAGCGACTACCTGATCCAATGCGGCGCGCATCTCGGCCACCCGCCGGTCGAAGTCAATCAATACTCGATAGTCGGGGTGACCAACTAGCGAACCTCGCCAGGCCTCAGCCTCATTAACTGCCTCAGTGAGTAAAACAATCTGCTTATTGGTTATCATGCTCAGCTCCTTAAAAAAATCCCCTGACCCACATGAGCCAGGGGTGAAGACCAGGCGCCGGGAGATCGGAAAGCGCCTGGTGAGGGACATCATGCAGCCTTTTTAACAACGCGCTTAGAGGTCAATTTCCCAGCACCAGCACCAGCACGCTTGGTGACGGGGGCCTTCTTCGTCATGGCCTTCGGCTCAGTCGTCGGTTCAACTTCCCGATCACCCCCCTGGAGGACGGCCACAATCTCTTCGCGACGAGCCTCCTCAAACACCCATCCGGCGGCAGGTTTCGTCATTGCCTTCCGCATCTTGGCACGGGCTTCGCGCGGGTTAATCCCAAGCTCACGTGCCAGGGATGCAACGGTGACCATGCCGGTCAGGTCGACCTTCGCCTTCTTAGCAGCCTTCTTGGCGGCGCGCTTGGTGACCTTCTGGGGCTCCTCGTTTCCAGTCATGAAGTCACGCAGCTCAGGGTTAAGACTAGCAGCGGCCAGGCAGCGCATCGCCTGAGGGGTCTTCAACAGCACCGATTTTGAAAACGTGGCGATGGCCTTAGGAAACGACTGCTTAACAACGGTCAGATCCGCCACATCAGTGTGGGGCAGGGAGACAACTTCAATAACGCCCTTGCCCATCGTCAGATACTCGTTAGCATCATCCCCTTGGCGAACCAGGATGAAGACGTTGCTGTTGGCGTTACGGAGCAGGCGGGCGGTGATTTTAGCGGGGGTGTTCATGAGAATTCTCCTAGTAGCTTGATCGAGTTGGGCTGTTGATTCAGCGTGGACCCATTGTCTCATACCGCTACCGGCCTGTCAACAGTCTTCAGAGAGAAAACTTACAAGACGGCCATCGCCCCCCCTACCCCCTCAATCATCAGGAAGATGGGCGTTGTCCATCCATGCTTGAGTGAGTACGATGACACCGACGGGCCAGACCACCGACAATAGAATCGCGAACGCCCACAGGCTCAGGGGCAGCTCTTCCATTAGGCAGTCATCCTCCTGGGCAACTAATTGCATCATGCAAAGATATCCACAGAGCGTCAAGCACAAACCCACAACATATCCCAAGAACAACCACTCTTCAAGACTAAATGCATTCATGACACAAGCCCTCCAATCAATGACGTGAAAACTCCAGGAACGGTCATTATCCCACAAAACTGCTCGACGGTGACTATAAAAAGTTGAAGAATTGACACCCAGGTAACCGCCGGAATATAATTGAATTTCCCGCTGAAAAACGGCGCGCCACCCATTCACACCCTCATCAAACCCACAAACCCACAAACCTGGAGACATGGCATGTCAGACCCCGAACGTCGTTTCATTGGCTTCAAAGTTTCCCTTGAGGAGTTCACCGATATCAAGACCCTCTGCGCCCTTGAGGGCGTCAACTATTATAGCCTCATCATGCCCCTGCTGAGAAAGCGACTGACTAAGGCCCGCAACCTGCGCGTGGTTAATTCGGCCGCTCCCATCGCGGTGCGTGGGGGTCAGGAGAAGACAGCTAAGCTGAAAACGGCTTAAAGGAGGGAGCTAATCATGGCCGTAATTAAGCTCCCACAGTCAAGGACCAGCCGAACAGCTGAATATGCATTTAAGTACCTTGACCGAGGTCTTGCACTCACACAACTCAAGCCTCAAAGTAAGCAGCCAGCTAAGAAAGCCTGGCAGTCAAAGGTCATCACTTCCCCCGATCACGCCAACCTGTTTAAGTCCCACAACATTGGTTTCATCCTGGGCGAACGAAGCGGCGACCTTACAGATATCGACCTGGACACCGACGAAGCGGTGGGGCTAGCGCCTTATCTACTCCCAACCACCGGGTGGATTTATGGTCGACAGTCTCGGCCAGGCAGTCATTTCCTCTACGTTGTTAAAGGATCCCGAACGCAGAAATTCCTTGAGCCCGGGAGAGACGGGGGCATGATCCTGGAGATTCGATCCACGGGCGCACAGTCCATGGCGCCGGGAAGTCAACACCCCGACGGTGAGACGGTTCGATGGGAGACCAATTGGGAAGACGAGGACCCGACTATCGTCGGTAAGGACGATCTTGAGTACAGCGCCCAACTCCTGGCGGCGGCGTGCCTGGTTCTTAAACACGGTTGGGTCCCGGGTAAGCGAGACGAAGTGGCCGTGGCGCTGTGTGGTCTGTTGCTCCGAGCTGACTGGAAAGAAGAAGCAATTGATGAATGGTTAGAGGCCATTGCGCAAGCGGCCGGAGACGAAGAGTTGGATATGCGGCTAAAGGCCCACTACCAGCGCGAGCGGCTCAAACGCAATGAACGAGTGCCGGGCATTCCTCGACTCATCGATCTCATGGGCAAGGATATCACTGAGAGGGTGATTGAATGGCTCGAGCTCAAGTCTGGCAGTGTTCTGGAGCAAATTAACCAGGAGGCTGCAGTAATTCATGACGAAGGGCGGGTGAGGATTTGGAACAAGAAGACAAAAACCCTGATGACCTTGCCCGACGCGCGCACCTGGTTCGCTACCTACAAGCTGAGGGTCAGGGGCCCAAAGGGGGCTATTAAGGAGAAGCGGGCTTTCCCAGTCTGGGAGGAATACCCCCAGCGGGAAGAGTACAGCGGCCTCACATTCAATCCGGGTGAGGGAGTTGTAGTGAATGACATGCTGAACCTTTGGGCGGGGTTTGAAACCAACGAGAAATTGGTCTCTAAGACCGAAGACCAGCTCAGGGTCGGGTGCGAGCATTTTCTCCGCCACCTGGAGAAGTACGTCTGCCAGGGGGACCAAGACCACTACCAATACTTACTCGACTGGATGTCGCACCTGGTTCAGAAGCCATCCCAAGTTCCAGGGGTGGCCTTGGTATTGCGGGGGTCAAAGGGCACCGGCAAAACAATTGTCGCTGATTACCTTATCAGTGCCATTGGGCGGCATTACGGCACTATCATCACTAACCCGAAGCATGTATTCGGACGGTTCAACGGCATTCTCCGGAATAAGCTGTTCGCATGCATTGATGACATCACCTGGGCTGGCGGCCATGAGGAGGAGGGCATTCTCAAGAACATCATCACAGGCAACCAAATCACCCTGGAGAAGAAGTTCGCCGAAGTAGAGGATGTTCGGTCTTTCCTCAGAATCATGATCGTCACTAACAATGAGTGGGCTGTGCCCGTCAGTGCAGACGAGCGTCGATACCTTATCTTGGACCTGCCAAAACACTTGGCCCCTAAGAGCACCAGCGCGACTGTTTCTCAACGAGCGACCAGCGCCAAGCATTTTAAATCCCTAATAGCCGAGCTACATACCGGTGGACCAGAGCACTTGTTCCTGTACCTCATGAATCGAGAGATCGGTACTCATTCCTTCATTCAGGAGCTGCCTGTTACAAAGGGGTATGAAGACAGTCAGATGCTGTCGGCAATGAACCAGGACCCTTTCGTCTCCTGGTTAAACGACTGCCTAGAGGACCAAACCTGGTGGAACCAAACCAGAACAGAGCTGGATGAGTGGGTAACGGTCTCAAGTGCAAAGCTATATAACTCCTACTTGAACTACAATACAGGCTCAGCCAAGCGGCAGAATCGCATGTCGAGAACCTGGTTTAGTAGGAAGTTCCTGGCCACCTTTCCAGGGGTGAAAAGTAGACATCGAGGGGTCGTCAAGGGATCAACTAGGTCCACCGAGCGGGTAGTCTCTATCCCCCCCTATGAGGTGGCCTGCTTTGGGTTCTCTGCAGCAACTGGAATTAGGATCATCCAAGAGGAGGAATGAAATGTACGCAATTAGTCGGATCTTGCGGGACATGAATAACCGGACTGAGCGCCCTGGTCAGATGCATACCAGGGTTAGCTGTCAGGAGGGGGTTGTAGTTTACCAGTATAACTACTCAGGTCTTGGGGCCGGGGAGGGGAAGGAACATACGGTCACTCACACCGTTAAGCTTAGCGACGCCAAGGAACTCACTGAGGAGTCGCTGCGAGACCAGGTAGTGGGAGCGTTGAGTAAGAAGCTGAGGGGTCTCAGATCGGAAGAGCGTCGTGTAGGGAAAGAGTGTAGATCTCGGTGGTCGC
>CALKWN010000071.1 GCA_938004185.1 uncultured candidate division WWE3 bacterium | reverse complement strand
GTACCGCGAGGGAACGGTGAAAAGTACTCTTGTAAAGAGTGTTAAAAGTACCTGAAACCGTACACTTACAAGCTGTCGGAGCCCGCAAGGGTGACGGCGTGCCTATTGCATAATGAGTCCGCGAGTTGATGAATACGGCAAGGGTAAGCGGTTATGCCGCGCACCCGAAGCGAAAGCGAGTGTGAATAGCGCGTTGAGTCGTATTTATCGGACCCGAAGCCGAAGTGATCTATCCATGAGCAGGTTGAAGCGGAAGTAACATTCCGTGGAGGACCGAACCAATGTAAGTTGAAAATTACTTGGATGACTTGTGGATAGGAGTGAAAGGCTAGTCAAACTCGGTTATATCTGGTTCTCTCTGAAATGCCTTTAGGGGCAGCGTCATGTTAGAAGCCATCGGGGGTAAAGCACTCTTTAGAAACGGGGGAGTAAAATCCTACTTATTCTTAAGAAACTCTGAATACCGATGGTGAATTCATGGCAGTGGGACTGCGGGGGATAAGCTTCGTGGTCAAAAGGGAAACAGCCCGAACCGCCAGTTAAGGTCCCTAATCAACGTTAAGTTACTAAGGAACTGAATGTCCTAAGACAGCCAGGATGTTGGCTTAGAAGCAGCCACCATTTAAAAAGTGCGTAACAGCTTACTGGTCGAGGGTGTTTGGGCCGAAAATGAACGGGAATAAACGTTGAACCGAAGCTGCGGGTCGTAGAGCCATGGGCGCTCTACGGCGGTAAGAGAGCGTTGGCGACAGCGTCGAAGGAGAGACGAAAGTCGATCTGGAGCGTCGTCAAGTGATCATGCGGAAATGAGTAGCGACAAAGAGGATGAGAATTCCTCTCCCCGAAATCCCAAGGTTTCCGACGCAAGGCAACTCCGCGTCAGGGTTAGGCGGGACCTAAGGCGAGGCCGAAAGGCGTAGTCGATGGACAGCAGGGTTAATATTCCCTCTCCGCCGCTGGATTATGAAGCACACGGGACGCCCCCAATATATGCCTGAAGCCATTGACTGGCTAGAGCAATCGCTCGTTGGATAATTGATGGGGGACTAGAAAATCGTGTTGTGGAATCCAGTCGGCGCCCGTACCGTAAACCGACACAGGTGGGATGGTAGAGTATACCAAGGGGCTCGAGATAACTAACCTGAAGGAACTCGGCAACTTTGTCCCGTACGTTCGCAAAAAGGGACACCTGTTTCTCAGGGTCTTCGGACACAAGAAACAGGTCGCAGAGAAATGGGAGAAGCGACTGTTTATTAAAAACACAGGGCTATGCTAACTCAAAAAGAGGATGTATATAGCCTGACGCCTGCTCTGTGCCGGTCTGTGAAGGCAAGGGGTCAGCTCACGCGAAGCTCTGAACCTAAGCTCCGGTTAACGGCGGCCGTAACCTTGACGGTCCTAAGGTAGCGAAATTCCTTGTCGGGTAAGTTCCGACCTGCATGAATGGCGTAACGACTTCTTCGGTGTCTCCAGGATAGACTCGGCGAAATTGAAGTTGTGGTGAAGATACCACATTCCCGTGGCTAGACGGAAAGACCCCGTGCACCTTTACTGTAAGCTGATATTGGGTTTTTGTTCATGATGCGTAGGATAGCTGGGAGGCTTTGAGGCTTGGATTTCGGTCCGAGCGGAGCCGTCGTTGGAATACCAGCCTTTATGCTCAAAAATTCTAACTGCGTGCCGTTCATCCGGGCGCAAGACAGTGTCAGCCGGGCAGTTTGACTGGGGCGGTCTCCTCCCAAAGAGTAACGGAGGAGCGCAATGGTTCCCTCATCACGGTTGGCAATCGTGAGTTGAGTGTAAACGTATAAGGGAGCTTGACTGCGAGACACAAGTGTCGAGCAGAGACGAAAGTCGGTGTTAATGATCCAGCGGTCCCGAGTGGAAGGGCCGTTGCTCATCTGATAAAAGGTACGCCGGGGATAACAGGCTGATCTCTCCCAAGAGTCCATATCGACGGGGAGGTTTGGCACCTCGATGTCGACTCATCGCATCCTGGGGCTGTATA
>CALKWN010000070.1 GCA_938004185.1 uncultured candidate division WWE3 bacterium | reverse complement strand
GACCACCGAGATCTACACTCTTTCCCTACACGACGCTCTTCCGATCTACTCCAATTGGCCTCGGCTTAGGTATCGACTAACCCTGAGTGGATGAACCTTTCTCACGGAATCCTTGGGTTTTCGGCGAACAGGAATCTCACCTGTTTTTTCGTTACTAATGCCAACATTCTCTCTTCTTTAGCTCGTCACCTGTCTTTACAATCAGGCTTGCCACTAAAGAATGCTCCTCTACCACTGTACTTTCGTACAATCCATAGCTTCGGTGATCCGTTTAGCCCCGCTCATGCTTCAGCGCAGAAACACTCGACCAGTGAGCTGTTACGCTTTCTTTAAATGATGGCTGCTTCTAAGCCAACATCCTGGTTGTCTGTGTATCTCAACTTCTTTTACCACTTAACGGATACTTGGGGACCTTAGCTGATGGTCTGGGCTGTTTCCCTTTCGACTACGGAGCTTATCCCCCGCAGTCTGTCTCCTGTTTTCAAAACATATAACATTCAGAGTTAGTAAAGGTTTGGTAGGATCACTCCCCCTAGCCTAAACTGTGCTTTACCGCCATATGCAATCCAACAAGGCTATACCTAAATATATTTCGAGGAGAACCAGCTATCTCCAGGTTTGATTGGCCTTTCACCCCTACCCACAGCTCATCTCAGTATTTTTCAACACACACGAGTTCAGGCCTCCATCTAGTTTCACCTAGACTTCACCTTGGCCATAGGTAGCTCACCGGGTTTCGGGTCTGTATCACGTTACTAAATCGCCCTATTCAGACTCGCTTTCGCTTCGGCTTCGTCCTTACCAGACTTAACCTTGCAACGTAATAACAACTCGTTGGCTCATTATGCAAGAGGTACGTGGTCGCGCATACGTATATCGCGCTTCCACCGATTGTAGACATTCGGTTTCAGGTTCTATTTCACTCCCCTTCCGGGGTTCTTTTCAACTTTCCCTCACGGTACTAGTACGCTATCGGTCATCAGGTAGTATTTAGCCTTATCCAATGGTCTGGACAGATTCCCACAAAATTTCACGTGCTCTGTGGTACTTGGGACGCTAACTATCTCTCAACATCAATTTTTAATCTACGAGACTTTCACTCTCTTTGGTAGCACATTCCAGAGCGCTTCAACTAAATTGACTGTAGGACCTAAAAGAGCTATCTTTTAGATGTTAGATCCCGCTTCCCTTATGTTACAACGAATAGCTTCTTACATAACATAAGTTTTTGGCTGTTCCCGTTTCGCTCACCACTACTCAGGGAATCACTTTGTTTTCTTTTCCTGGCGCTACTTAGATGTTTCAGTTCACGCCGTTCGCTTGCTTATTCTATGTGTTCAAATAAGCATATCTGAAGTTTATTCAGATGAGTTGCCTCATTCGGAAATCCTCGGATCAAAGCCTGGTTGGCGGCTCCCCGAGGCTTAAAGCAGCCTCCGACTTCCTTCATCGCCTCCTGATGCCAAGGCATCCACCAAATGCCCTTTTCAATTATCTACGAATCTCTCATTCGCTATCTATCTTAATGATTAACCCATAATATCTAATTATAATTTCAAAGATCAAAAGTTTTTTTATTTTTACAATTTATGAATTTAGCAGAACTTGTAAAACCTGAGTTTGAAGGTCCAGTCTTTGTAACACCTAATTAAACACGTCTTCTTAGAACGCGTTTGGCATTTCATCTCCCTCGAAAGGAGGTGATCCAGCCGCACGTTCTCGTACTGCTACCTTGTTACGACTTCACCCCAATCACCCTCTTCACCTTCATTATCCGCCTCCTTTACGGTTGGCTAAGACAATTTCGGGTGCGGACGGCTTTCATGGTGTGACGGGCGGTGTGTACAAGGCCCGGGAACGTATTCACCGTATCATTCTGATATACGATTACTAGCGATTTCAGGTTCATGAAGTCGAGTTGCAGACTTCAATCCCAACTTAGACGAGCTTTATTGGATTTGCTCCACCTTGCGGCTTCGCTTCCCTTTGTACTCGCCATTGTAACACGTGTGTAGCCCTGGGTATAAGGGCCATGAGGACTTGACGTCATCCCCACCTTCCTCCTAGTTTCCTAGGCAGTCCCATTAGAGTCCCCTCTTTTCAGAGTGGTAACTAACGGCAAGGGTTGCGCTCGTTAAAGGACTTAACCCAACATCTCACGACACGAGCTGACGACAGCCATGCAGCACCTGT
>CALKWN010000069.1 GCA_938004185.1 uncultured candidate division WWE3 bacterium | reverse complement strand
GGGGGAGGAAAAGAAAGCAAATGCGATGTCCTTAGTAAAGGCGATCGAAAAGGACGTAGAGCAAACTGAACTTGTAATACCTTGAGTATTATAAGGATGTGGTGTATGGGCTCTGCTTACGATTACTTCATGTGAAGCTGAATTTATCTGAAATGATATACCGCAGAGGGTGAAAGTCCCGTAAGCGTAAGCATGAAGAATTTGTAGAGTACCTGAGTACTGTGGGTCGGATATCCTTCAGGAAAAAGGGAGGCATCAACTCCTAACTCTAAATACGTATTGAGACCGATAGTGAATTAGTACCGTGAGGGAAAACTGAAAAGTACCCCGAGAGGGGGGTTAAAAGAACCTGAAACCAAACAGTGAAAGATATGCATGGCTCAAAAGGAGCGATTCTTCTTAAAGGAATATGGAGTAATCCATTAGTACGAGAGAAGAGGACTAGGGTCATGCCGTACGTCTTGAAGCACGAGGCAGGGAGTTTCTGGTAGTGGTGAGATTAAGAATTAAATTTCGTAATCACAGAGAAATCAACAGTCCGCAAGAGTTTACTCTGAGGGACGGGGTGTGAAAGTGCCCGGAATCACTACCAAAAGACCCGAAACCAGTCGATCTATTCCAGGACAGGGTGAAGCCGATCAATTGATTGGTGGAGGCCCGAAGAGGTTCTGACGTACAACTCGTTCTTCTGATCTTGGAATAGGGGTGAAAGGCTAATCAAGGCTGGAGACAGCTGGTTCCTCCCTAAATAGGCCGTAGTCTAGCCTGAAGGGAGATAGCAGACAAGGTAGAGCACTGATTGAATGTTTAGGGGGAGAAATCTCTCGGCATACTGTCAAACTCCGAACTTGTTTGCGTCGTAGATCTTCGGAGTCGGGGGCGTTGGGGTAAGCTCATGTCCCCTTAGGGAAAAAACCCAGACTAGAGTTAAGGTCCACAAATTCTGGATAAGTTAAAGGACGTCATCAGTCTAAAACAGCAGGAAGGTAGGCTTAGAAGCAGCCACCCTTTAAAGATAGCGTAACAGCTCACCTGTCTAGATTGATGGCTCCGATAATGGAATGGATTAAGCCAGATACCGATACTCTAGGACTCGAAAGAGATTCGCTAGGGAGGCGTTGTGATAGGGCAGAAGCTGGGGCGTGAGTTCCAGTGGACCTGTCAGAATTGTAGATCCTGCCGGGAGTAACAGCAAAGTGGGGTTGGAATCCCCACCGCCGAAAGGGCCAGGATTCCTCAGCAATGTTCGTCAACTGAGGGTTAGTCGATCCTAAGACTCTTCGTAACTCGATTGAGTCGAAAGGGAAACCCGTTAATATTCGGGTACCGTAAAGATACTCGCGGCAACGCAAGTTCTTTCCTTGACACTTCGGAGTACGCTGAATGGAACCATCGTTCCATCTAACTATATAATTCCATGGAGATGCTTAATGCAGAGAAGTGGAAGAAATTAGGAATGGCCTGACGTTTTAGTCGGGTTCGGCCGATCTCTGGAGTCCGTGAAAAGAGGATAGAAATGAATTCTTTATGTTCGTACTGAGATCCGACACAGGTGCCCCTTGGTGAGAAGCCTAAGGCGTGTTGGGATACTCCAGTTAAGGGAACTCGGCAAAATAGCTCCGTAACTTTGGGATAAGGAGTGCGTACTGTCTTTCATCGGACGGTACGTCTCAGTAACTTGAGGGCTTCGACTGTTTAATAAAAACACAGCTAGCTGCTATCCTGTAAAGGTTTGTACAGCTGGTGACATCTGCCCAGTGCCGGCACGTTAAGCCCGGTTTCAACCGGGGGAAGCGCCGGTAAACGGCGGGAGTAACTATAACTCTCTTAAGGTAGCGTAATACCTTGCCGCTTAATTGGCGGCTTGCATGAATGGTGTAACGAGAGCCCTACTGTCCCTAACTGGAACCTAGTGAAACCACTTCCTGGTGAATATGCCAGGGTCCCCCGATGGGAAGCGAAGACCCCATGGAGTTTTACTGCAGCCTGTCGTTGTCGCTTGGATTTTGATGTAGAGCGTAGTTGGTAGCCATCGAAGCAATCTCGTTAGGGATTGTGGAGGCGCAAATGGAACACCAACCTTCTAGGTCTAAGCGACTAACCAACATTGCTATTGTTGGAACACCGGTAGGTGGGCAGTTTGGCTGGGGCGGTACGCCCTCGAGAAGGTATCGAGGGCGCCCTAAGGTTGACTCAGGTGGGTCAGGAATCCACCGTAGAGGGCAAGGCCAAAAGTCAGCCTGACTGGATATTACACCACAAGATATCCAGAGGCGAAAGCCGGGCCTAGCGAACTCCAATGCCTCCTTGATGGGGGCTTGGACTAACAGAAAAACTACCCTGGGGATAACTGAGTCGTCCGGGGCAAGAGCCCACATCGACCCCCGGGCTTGCTACCTCGCTGTCGGTTCTTTCCATCCTGGGTCTGCAGCAGGACCCAAGGGTGGGGTTGTTCGCCCATTAAAGGAGAACGTGAGCTGGGTTTAGACCGTCGTGAGACAGGTTAGTTGCTATCTATCGGGGGTGTTGGTCGTCTGAAGGGAAGGTAGTCCCAGTACGAGAGGAACAGACTGCCGTGGCCTCTGGTGTGCCGGTTGTCTGATAAGGCATCGCAGGGTAGCTACGCCATAATTAATAAGGGCTGAAAGCATCTAAGCCCGAAATAATCCCTGAAAATAGACAACCACTCTCTAATAGAAGAAGGGGATAGGTGACTATAACTTTAGTTAGAGACGAAGACACGGATAGAAGATCCGGTTGATAGGTCGGTAGTGTAAGTGCCAAGCCTTCGGGCGAGGTATTCAGCTTACCGACACTAATAGTCTAAGGTTCATAATTCCGAAATAGTTCGAGGTCAAACGATAGGA
>CALKWN010000068.1 GCA_938004185.1 uncultured candidate division WWE3 bacterium | reverse complement strand
TAAATCCGGATAACGCTTGCCTCCTACGTTTTACCGCGGCTGCTGGCACGTAGTTAGCCGAGGCTTATTCAGAAAGTACTGTCCTTCCTCATCCTCTCTAAAAGCACTTTACGACCCGAAGGCCTTCATCGTGCACGCGGCGTTGCTGGTTCCCGCTTTCGCAGATTACCAATATTCCCTACTGCTGCCACCCGTAGGTGTATGGACCGTGTTTCAGTTCCATTGTGGGGGGCCACCCTCTCAGGTCCCCTACCCGTCATCGCCTTGGTAAGCCATTACCTTACCAACTAGCTGATGGGACGCAGGCCCCTCCCGAAGCGAATAAATCCGTTTAGTTGAAGGATTCTAAAACCTTCAACCACATGAGGTATTATCAGTCCTTTCGAACTGCTATCCCTCTCTTCGGGGCAGGTCACCAACGCGTTACTCACCCGTTCGCCACTAAGATAATATTGCTACTATCTCCGTTCGACTTGCATGTATTAAGCACGCCGCCAGCGTTCATCCTGAGCCAGGATCAAACTCTCCGTAATAGTTTTTTCACCTTTTCAGGTGTAAGTTACGGATCTGGGTATTACTTGAAACGACAGGGCATCGTCTTCTTCCTATCACTCTTCAGTTGTTAAGGTTCTGTTGAAAGCCAAGGGCCAGATTTTACTCGCAGTAACCTATTCTTGTCAAGTCTTTTCCAAAAAATTACCGATGGTCCCTTTTTTTGGACTCCATCGGCCTGTTTCGAAACGCTCTGCGAGATGGTCCTCAAGCCTTCCAAGTATTCAATTTTGTTATCGATCTGCTTTTTCGGCGAAATCTTCAACTCGATTGGGACTTGAATTCTACTCGCATCACTACGGCTTGTCAAGGGCACTTTACCGATGAAAAACCGATGTCTTCTATGCTTTACGACATCGGTACTTATTCGGCTCGGTGGCCAGGGTTGCTAGTCGGAAGTCTGGTATTGGATTTTCATAGATCTGCCTTTTGGGCGAGACCGGACTTTCTCTCTTGCAACGAACAGGTCAGGATTATACTGCGTCGTTTTCACCTGTCAAGGGTATTTGGTAAATTCATATTAAACTGGTGTAATCGGAACCATTTGAGGATATTTTCCGTCTCTCTCATGGAAATGCCCCTGTTTCCGGATGTTATAATCACTTATTGAAGATGAAAACACAGAACCCTCGCAACCACCCGTTGATAAGGCAAATCGTTTCAGCCATGGCTCTT
>CALKWN010000067.1 GCA_938004185.1 uncultured candidate division WWE3 bacterium | reverse complement strand
CGACCACCGAGATCTACACTCTTTCCCTACACGACGCTCTTCCGATCTGTCATAGCCCCGCAACTGGCCCCACCCAAACTAACCAAACGCCAACCCTGGCCAATCAAATCCTGGCTGTCATCCACCACATCACGAAAGACCACCCGAAGGCCCGCGCCGTATTCGAACGCGAGCTGGGAAAGATCGGCGTGTTCTTACCGAAACTAAACCAGTAACGCCCGTGGAGTAAAGATCATGAAGCCCAACCTGTACACCTATCAAGTAGCTCAATACATGAGCGACCTTGGTTACATTGCCGCCTTGCTGGCGGTATATGCGGTCGCCTCACTCATCGACCTCACCCCGTGGGAGTAAATCATGACCATCCGTTTCCTGAACTGCCCAGACCTGGCACCGTCGTTCATCATGACCATGCTGGCAAGCGTTGCCCTTGGCGACCTGACCCTCGACGACGCGATAGGTGTTTACATGTCAGGTGGTGAGTTGTAACATTCGTACCATCATGTACTTACGTGTAATCGAACATAATTAAACGGAGGTATTTACAGATGCCTTGGCAAGACGCAGAAGACGATATGTCCGAGTTGTTAACTCAGCATATCAACGACGCCCTATTCTACGGCCCGTCCATCTCAAACCTACTCCGTGGCACACAGACCTCGACCAACAACCTCACAGCCACCGAAATCATGCGGCGTCAGCAGTCATACGCCGCCTCGTCAGTCAGAACCAACCAAGGCGTGACCGTTGAACTCCTGCAACTAGCGCGGCAGATGCTCGACGAGATGAACGTGGCACCACCACACTACGTCTTTTCACACCCATCGACGTGGCCTGACCTAGACCTGAACGCCCACTCAACCAACCAAACTCAACCCGTGGAGGTATTACCCATGCTTTCCAATCGCACAGCGCAAATACACGAACTTGAACACAACCTGGCCGACCTGTACATCGGCCACAACAACGACCGCCTGTTCAGGCGGGACAACATCGACCGTAACTACGAGTCGTCGACCAACAACGCCCACTACGGTTACTGGATTGGCGTAAATGGTAGCAAGCTGTACAGCCTAGGGGCTGATGGTTACAGCTATAGCCTGGTGATTGACTTCCACGACAAGAACGAGCTTTACGGCGCGACCGGCAGGCAGGCCACCCGATTCCGTGACTGGGCTGAGAACCGCCGAACCATGAAATACCGCGCCAAGACCGCCCTGGCCCAAGCACTCAGTCCGACTTACCCTACACGGCGGTACGCCATGAAAGGCTCCGGGTTGTACGCCGAACGGCAGAACATCAACGCGGCAGTCAAGGCTACGCTCAAGCGCCTGCCCCACCCCAAGGTGGTCGACCCGAACGAACAACCCGCGCAGTTCCGTAACAACCTCATGGCGTGGGTGGAGGCGATCATTGTCGTACCTCTGACCAACTCTTCGATCGGTGAAGTTATGGCACGGCTGACCCGTGGAACTCCTGCCAGCGCCGCAGCGGCGGGCTTCGTGGCGCAACTGTGGGGATACTCCGACGCGGCGCATAGTGGGTGCCGGACCCCTGTCACGGGTGAACGTTGGCAGAAAGTGGTGTGGGCGAGTGAGGCATGGTTCATGGGTTCCAAGCACTATTTTAGCCACGCCTTACATGTAAGCACGTCAACCCCATCGCTACTGGCTTACCACCAGAACGGGGATAAAATGATGCGTAACATCCAGACGCAGGTTAAGCCGGGACGTTATTTGCAGCAGTTCTTCAGCGACGTGCTGAGTGAGAAGGACATCCGGTACTGGGCCGAGCGGCAGCAGGCATACAGCGAAGCGAGTGAACTCAAGTTCGTGCCGAACACTGACCCCGATGGTTGGGTGTGGGTGTACGAGCACCCGTCAGGGTTCTCTAGCTGTATGCAGTGGAACCACTCGTCGCGTTACATGGATAGCCGACTGGCACCCGATACCCCATATCACCCGGTTCGTGCGTACTGCCACCCTGAGAACAACCTGGCCCTGGCGTACCTGGGCGATGACTACAAGAAGTTCCCGGATGGGCGAGTATTTGCCCGAGCCATCGTAAACACCCGTGACAAGACGTACGTTCGCATCTACGGCGACAGTCGCATCGAGCGTCAGCTTGAAGCAGCGGGCTACACCTACGACAGCGATGAAACACTCAAGGGTGAAAAGCTCCAGGTCATCGAACTCCCGTGGGGTGGTTACGCCATGCCATACCTCGACGGTGGTTGCACAATGGTCGACCAGCACTGCGATTACTTCAAGGTGGAGTACGACGGGGAGTACGACGCACAAATGTCCAGCGGGATGATTGAGTCTGAATCCATAACCTGCCCGTGCTGCGGCGGCTCCGTTGAAGACGAGGATGACCTGACGTACGTGGAGTGCCGAGGTGAGAGTATTTGTCAGGACTGCCTCGACGAGAACTATCGCTATGCTTACGGGCGGCGCGGGTATCAGGACTATCACCACGTAGACGACTGTGTTTACTGCGAAAGCGACGGGGAGCTTTACCTCTATGAGTATGCAGGCGAAAACAATGTTTACGAGTGCCCGGTTCGTGAGCGGTATTACCACATCAACGACATGGTGCTGGCCACCTGCGGGGATTACGAGGATCAGTACATCCACGAGTCCGTATCGCATGAACTGCCGGATGGTGAAGTGTGCGCCGCAGAGCGTTACGAGAATGACTTCGAAACCCTGTTGGCTGAACACAGTGGTGAAGACGAGGATGATGAATCCGAAGACGACACCACTGAGCAGGAGCCCCCGTGCGCACCAGTCATAAGCGCCACCGAGTCTGAGTACCAACAAGCTGCGTGATTAACTTACCTGTAAGTATGTGATACACTACGGTTTGCAAGGAGGCAAACCATGAATAAACGTATCAATGAAACCGGGACTCGCTACGGGAAACTGACCGCTGTAGAGTACGTTGGTAAAGGAAAAGCAGGTCAGTCAATGTGGCGATGTGTCTGCATTTGCGGGGCTGAACGTACTGTGGCAGCAGGTAATCTGCGTTCCGGTTCAGTAAAGTCCTGCGGGTGTGACAAACATTCCATAGCTGTGCAAAGAGCAACTAAACACAATCTGTCAAAGCATCCAGCTTACGAGTCTTATAGCTGCGCTAAACAGCGTTGCACCAATGTAAAGCACAAGAACTACATTGAGTATGGTGGTCGAGGAATTGAATTCAGACTACCTCCAATCGGAAAGTTTTGGGCAGAACTTGGTGCAACGTGGTTTAAAGGCGCCACGTTGGAGCGCATCGACAACAACGGCCACTACGAACTCGGAAATGTTCGGTGGGCAACGAGGAAAGAGCAATGTTTAAACACACGCAACTCAAGAAAACTAACGTCGAATGGTGTCACGAAAAACCTATGCCAGTGGGCGGAGGACTTGGGCATCAATCCATCAACATTGCGGGAAAGGTTACAGAAATGGCCAATGGAGAAAGCACTTACGACCCCGAAGTTAAGCAACTCTTGAAGATGCTTACATATAAGCGTCCAGCAGGATCAGACTCGGAAGAAGAATTCATTGACACGTTTATCCGGTCACTGAAGGATGACGTGGACGAACTGATCGAAGATGGTTTCGGCAATATCTTTATTCGTGTCGGCACTAATAATCAGGAAACGCTATTCACCTGCCACACGGACTCTGTTCACCGTACCAGTGGGCGTCAATTAGTAGCGTATGACCCGTTCACCCAACTAATATACAAATCGTCGCAGCAACCCGATAACGAGTGCTTAGGTGCTGACGATGCGGCAGGTGTTGCGCTGCTAGTTGATATGATTAACGCAGGGGTTAATGGGCGGTACGCCTTCTTCCGATGTGAAGAACGAGGTGGTCAAGGCAGCAGCTACGCGGTAGAAGTTAACTCCGAGTTTCTGTCAGGGTTCAAGCGAGCCATCGCTTTTGACCGACGCGGTGGAACATCAGTAATCACACACCAGGGTTACGGTCGCTGCTGTTCAGACGAATTTGCAAAGGCTTTATCCAGCCAACTAAACCAACTAACGATGCGGGAATACTTCGCACCAGATAACACCGGGATATTTACTGACACTGCCAACTTTACTGAGTTGATCCCAGAATGCACCAACGTGTCGGTGTTCTACGATTCAGAACACACGGTGAACGAGTCCCTCGATCTCGAAGGTTGGCTACGCCTTAGAGCAGCGTGCTTGCAACTAGACTGGGAAGCCCTGCCCACCTGCCGCGACCCGAAGGAGGCGGATGCCATCGAGTGGGGTTACGAGAGCTACAGCTTCACTCGCACGACAAGCAAGAAAGCCACGGCATCCGCCGTTAACCCGTGGGATGCCACGTACCTGGTGGATGACCTGCGCGGGATGCGCTACGGGCAGATAGTGGAGTGGGTCAAGAAGGCTGACGACGACACGATCGCCGAGGTGCTGTATGAAATGATCGACCAGATGTGCGCACTGGAAGAAGAAAACGCCGACCTCAACGAAGCGTTGAGCGGTTCCTATAACAACGACGTGCCGCCGCACGCCTATAGAGATTACATGGATGACGAAGATGACTTCGACTCACGACTTGATGTTGGACTTCGCTGAACAACTGGACGACATGGAAGAACGCATGTCCCGTATCGAGAGCCGCATCGTGCAGTTGATGTACGCCCTGCGGCTTGACCCTAACGGACGGTACGACGGCAAGAAACACCCGCACCAGCGGGAAACTAAACCTGAACTACTGGGAGAGATGAAATGAACCAAGACGACAACGCCTACAACCAAGCCCGCGCCCAGATGGAAAGCATCAGTGACATGATGCGTCGCTACCGCGAGGCGCAGGAAATCGAAGGCTACGCAGCAATGGAAGCCGTCGAAGATGAGATCATGAACGACCCGCTGGAGATCAGTGTGCGCTCGTTGTGGACACCACTCGGTATGCCAATGGAAGCCGACGAGTTTCGTATCCTGCTGTGCACAGGCGGCCCTGCGGTGCAGATCGTTGGTGATCTGGATGGGTACGGTGGGATTCATGGGCAGCCTAGCCTTGAGTACCAGGATTGGTTCACCCCGTGGACGAACTGTCCACTCACCGACGACCAGCGGAAAGACTTGCTGGACTATTGCACCATGTTCAATTTCGCTTAAAAAGATCAACATCTGTTGACATGCTTACATGTCAGCACTAAAGTAAACGACAAACTACTTACACGGAGATACCCATGGCGACACGTCACGAACTCATTGAATTCATCAAGGCAAATCCTGGCTGCAAGAATACAGATGTCGCCGAACATTTCGGCCTGACCCCTGCAAGCGCATCGACACGCACGGGTCAGTTGTACAAGGGCGGCTTCGTTACCCGTAAAAGTTCGGCCCCCAACTCCCGTGGCAACGTGGTGTACAGTTACTACGCCCATGCCAACGTGGAAGGCAAGACCAAGGCTGAACGGCTACGCATCGTTCAACCATCCAAAGCAAAGACTCACGATAAGCCTATCGTAGGTATATCGTTAGATACGTTGGTTGGCGACTTCGTAACGTCATTCGCAAACACCCTGGCCACCTCGATCGTGGCGCAGCTCAAGCCTCGCCTTGAAGAAGAACTGAAACGCGCCCTCCCGGCAGCTCTGCCGAGCGCACCAGTCATAAGCGCCCCGGTTGAACAGTACATCGCCAAGCAGCGCCTTCCGCGAGTCGGCGTTATCGGGGTGGCCCCGCCCAAGCGTCAGCACATCGACGCTGAATTCGCCGAACTGTTCGAGATCGTTTACTGGTGGTCTGAGGATGGCGACAACAAGCTGAAGTCGATGGCCACCTCCTGCGAGATCATCTTCGTCATGGACTACGTGGCGCACCGCCACACCCAGATCATGCAGTCGAGAGGTGCCAACCTGCGCCGCATCAACGGTGACATCCGTGCACTGATTGACGAAATGGCGAAACACTACCTGGAGAAAGCAGCATGACCATCAACGAATACTACGCCTACGAACACCTGCGCCAGAAGCGCATCGACGCAATGACCGACGACGAGTTCATCAAGCTCATGGACTTGCCGAAGATGCACCTAGACGACGACCTCGACGACGAGGCACTGAAAGAATTGGAGGAAGTGAAATGAACGACGATCTCGATGATGACCACCCACTGTGGTTAGTAAATGAACAGATCAAAGGGCTTCTTGAGGGTGACGGTGCCGACGAAGACCACCAGGACGTACTGGATTTTTTAATGGCGACGGGGTTGCCTGAGTCCACAGTAAAGCGTGTGCACAAAGCTCTTGTTTGTTCGGAGGTGCAGCATGCTCGGTAACTTCACCATTTACTTACGCCACGGTTTCGGGTTTCGCAAGGCGTTCCGCTTTGCGTTCGGCATCACGGTGCGTGATTTCCTGCTGAATGCGGGCCTGCTCCTAGTCATCCTTGCCATGTTAACTACGCTGATCATGATGACCATGGATATGTTCATCACAGCACAAACGCAACATGCTGCCGAGGAAACGGCCCGAGTCAAAGTCATGGAGGGTATTTTGAACCAGTGCCTCTCTGACGCCACGGGTCGCCCGGTGGTTATCGACAACGAACTCTACCTCTGCGGCGTCGTTCCGCTCGGGGTGAAGATTTAAGGGTATCAACCATGAAAACTGACGACTATTCTTCCAGTGACAAGAACCCGAGCATCTCGGCTGTCGGCGAAGCCCTCCTGGCACTGGACAAGGAACTCGAAGCACTGGCCGATCAAGACGAAGCCCTCATGGTGAAACGCCTGCACATCCACCAGAAGATGAAACTGTGCACCGAAGCAATCAAGAAGCTGCTGGTTAAGGCGAACAACGGCGTCTATCCGCCACCTTGCCCAGCCATGCGATTCCCTGAACTTAACATGATCGACTAACGACTTCGCCACCCGTAGCTGCTTACTTGTAAGGGCAAACAGTCTGCGGGAAACAGTCTGAAACGGGTGGCACCTACTTACAGGAAGACACATGAACTTTGCCTCGATGCTTTTACGCGCACCAGTCATAAGCGACGACAAGCCTAAGCGTGCCTACAAGAGAACTAGCAGCAACACCCGTGCCCCCGATACGGTCGGCAAGTACAGGGAATATTTCTCGACGCCGCACAGCGTTCAGGAAGCAGCGATCGTGTTCGGTTACACCATCGAAGGGGTTGCCTCAACGCTAAGGCGTTATCGCAAGGCAGGTTTGATCGTTGAAGCGGGTAAGCGAGTCCCACCCTTCGGTGGTCGTCCAGCCCTGCTGTGGGTGTGGAAATGAATCTGGCAACGCTGCTCGCCATGGAAGTGACGCCACTGTCGAAGGTTGTCATCCAGCCAGAACCGAGAGCCGTAAAGTCGCGCAAGAACACTGGCCCGGCAAACGACGCACGACACGCCGCAGCCGTGGCCAAATACCGCGCCGTGATGGGCGGTGAGTGGGTTCCAACCTGGGTCATCGAGAGCGAATTGGGGCTTGGCCCAGGCTGCGCCCTGCCTAACCTGCACAAGTGGGAAAAACTCAACCTGGTCGAAAAGAAATCAGCAAGCCCTGACGGAGCGTTTCGACGCTACCCCGGTTACATTTGGCGATTCGTCAAATAAAGTCACGCCGCCACGCCACATGATTTCTGGTTAGTGTTCGAATCCATTTAACCAACGGTGTGGCGGCACCTTTTACGTTGAATTATTTTGGAGATAGTAATTGTGGATTACCAAGAACTGATTGAACGACTGCGCAACTCGTGTGAAGACGCGATTCAGCCGGATGATGTTTATGAAGCCGCCGACCTAATTGAGCAGCTACAAGCAGAGAACGAGCGGTTGAAAGCCGAACTCGCCAAGTACCGTGATGCGCCTGTGGTTGCTTACCGCCATTTAATGGAGGACGGATGGGAATACTTCGATGCGCCAGATGGTGACGACTGCCCAAAGTGCGTTCCACTCATCGTCAAGCTGGGAGAAACCAAATGATCTGCTTCCGTGACAAATCGTATTGCGCTGAATCAGCAGAATGCGCCAATACAGAATGCAACCGTAAATGGACTGACGAACTGGCCCACCAAGCAAATTGCTGGTGGGGTGGCGAAGGTGCTCCGGTAGCCTTTATGCCGATGCGCGAAACGTGCGGTAAGTTTATTAAGTTGGGAGAACAAGAATGAGCGAGAACAAGCATACGCCGGAACCGTGGCGCGCTTTTAACAACGGGCAAGGTGTTGTCGGAGTTAGCGCAGATCGCTCCGATGTCTGTTGGACTCGTATAGAAAAAGGAGGCTGGCTAGATAGCGATAGAACGATTGATGCTGACTACGAAAACGCTCGCCGTATTGTGGCCTGTATCAATGCCTGTGCTGGGATTGATACCGAGCTTCTCGAAATCATCGCAGACAACGACAAAACGTTGGCCGGGGTGATAGCCAATGTCGAGAAGCAGCGCGACGAACTGCTGGCAGAGCTTCAGCGGTTCATGGACTCCCACGAAGAATGCACCGACTTCGACGGATTCACCGCACAGATCGTCAGCATGGCCGATTACCACCAAGCACAAGCGGCCATTGAAAGCGTGAAAGGAGAACAGTGATGGAAAGCTATCAAGCAATTTACGACGCAGTGCGTAGCCGAATTACTGGGGCAGACTTAGGTGATATTTTTGAACGAGCAATTCGCCAAGGCATGGATGTATCGCACCACGCCGCTTGCGTGGCTCAAGAGTTCTCTATTGCTGCATATGAGATGGCTCGCCCTTCCGTTCTTTACCGCCCCGTATTGTCTTTGGACGGTGATCATTGGTGTGCTTTGTACGGTGTCAATATTCAAGAAGGTGTTGCTGGATTCGGTAAAAGCCCGAAAGAAGCAATGGATGCTTTCGATAAAGCTTGGAGCGAGATATTGAAATGACCCAAACAATCGAACAACTCACCGCCAGAGTGCGCGAGCTGGAGAAAGAGAACGCGAGGCTGATCCGCGAAGTTGTTAATCGAAATCAACGGGCGCTTGATGGAGATAAGGCTGTCAAAGCAGCAGACGCTCTATACGAACAACTCGCCAAGGCAGAGCAGCGAGTAGCGGAGGCTTGTGCCTTGCAAGTTGCTACTGAAACTAAATTTCACCGGTTGGATGCTGCTCGCGTGGCTAAGGAAATCCGTTCCGGCGAATGGCGCAAGTTCGTGAAGGAGATGTGAGATGAACTACATGGACGCTGAAGAATTGGCAATGAACGTGCTCGGCCTTGATGACGAACAGGCAGACGGCGCGGATTTTGACGATCTGATGTATGACAAGTTTGAGATTTCGATGGAACAGTTTCACAAGGTCGCCGAGGCGCTGGAGGCTTTTACGGTCCCGATGCAGGCCGGAATTAGCGGGAAATACTTTCGCGGCTTTGTGAAAGATGGCTACTTCATAACGAAGGACGAAGTGAAATGACCCAAACAATCGAACAACTCACCGCCAGAGTGCGCGAGCTTACTGCGGAGAATCGCATTGAACGCAATCTGCGTAGCAGCGTTGAAGCAGCTTTCGATATGTTGAACGAAGAGATTGGCCGATATAAAGCCGCATTTGAGCAACAGAAAGCGGAGGTGGGGCGACTAAGCATTGCTCACGTTAAAGCCTGTCAAGCCAATGCTGATTCACAAGCCGAACTCGCCGCATCCCAACTCCACGCTGAACAGTTGCGGGAGGCGTTGGAGAAGACAAACGAGGGAATCAAAGCAGAGCTTTCAGACAATTGGACATGCAGCAGCTATCACCCGAAATTGTTTGCAGGAGAAAAGGCAATCGACGAAGCCCTGTCAGCCATCAAAGAAAGCGATGGGAAGTGATGTACCAAGAAAAGCAAATCGGCAACCGTATTCTCTACTGGTGGGATTTTCCTACCTACACATTTGGTCCGTTCTGTAAGGAGGTGAAGTGATGAGCAAAAATGACATAGCTAGTTAACGCATTTAGCTCTACCCAATACACTTGCTTACCTGTAAGCTGATCGAATTTTCCAAGGAGAAACGATGGTCAAAGTAAAAATCTACGCCGAGCTTAACCACGAACACGGTTTGCCGGTGTACGCCAAACCCGGTGATTCCGGCATGGACATCCGAGCCAATCACAACGTGGTGCTGCAACCCAAGGAAACCAAGCTGATCCCGACCGGCGTCTACGTCGGCTTGCCGGAAGGCTATGAGTTTCAGGTTCGTCCACGTTCAGGCATGTCGCTGAAAACCAAGCTGCGCATACCGAACGCTCCGGGCACCGTGGACGAACCCTACCTCGGTGAAATCTGCATCATCGCCGAGAACACGCACGGCTCAGTAGAGCTGAACATTGCCAAGGGTGAGCGCATTGCACAGCTCGTTTTGCAGGAAGTACCACGGTGCGAGTGGGTTGAGGTTGCAAGCCGTGAAGAACTTGGCCACAGTGAGCGTGGCGCAGGCGGTTTCGGGAGTACAGGCTCGTGAACCTGACCAAGTATTGGCCGGAGGCGGTAACCGCCGCCAAGCATTCTAAAGACCCCCGCACCCAGGTTGGCGCAGCCATTGTCGATCATCGCGGGGTTGTACGGGCTACCGGGTGGAACGGTTTCCCACGTGGGGTGAATGACGATCCGGCTCGTTATGCCGATCGCGAGATCAAGCTGAAGTTGGTAGTTCATGCCGAAGCCAACGCTATCGCTAACGCCGCCGCCGTGGGTGTCCCGCTCGAAGGGTGCGGCCTGATCGTTACCAAGTTCCCCTGCCATGAATGCGCCAAGCTGATCATCCAGTCCGGCATCAAGAAAGTTGTCGCACCGACTCCGGATAGCGACGGATTATGGGCAGGGTCAGCAGTCATAAGCTGCCAGATGTTTGAAGAAGCAGGCGTCGAAATTGAATACCTGGAGAAAAAGTAATGGCCGATGACGCAGACCTCAGCGACGCCCGCATTGAAGCAGCGATAACAGCAGGTGTGGAAGCCGCCCGCCTCAAAGTAAAGCCGCCTCGCCATTACACCGAGTGCAATTGGTGTGGTGACCCCACGGAAGACGGTGCCCGTTACTGTTGTAAGGACTGTGCGACTGACCACATGCGATACAACTCGGCTCGCAAGCGTAACGGGATTGAAACGGAGGATTGAGATGAACAATGAAATCAGGTATGGGCGCAAGGCGTCTGGTATTCGACGTGAACTGGCAACTAAACTCAAAGAGTGGGTTGCTACGATTGACGATCCAGATGTCAGGGCACTTGTCGCCAAGCACACGATTGTGACGGGCGGTTCGATTGCTTCAATGCTACTGGGTGAACGCGTCAACGACTATGACGTGTATTTCCGCAACAAAGCTACGACCTTAGCTGTCGCTAAGTATTACGTAAGTAAGTTCAATGCAACCAAAACTATCGACGTGGCTGAACGTGTTAAGCCTTGCGTACCAGAAGTGCGCGAAGAAACCATCGAAAACATAAAGGGTTTCACTGAAGACCGGGTGGTGATTTATATCAAGTCCGCAGGTGTCGCTGGCGAAAACATGAGCGAGTACGACTATTTCGAGTCGCGTTCGGCTGACGCTGTTGAAGACTTTGTGCAAACGCTTGAGCAGTCTGAAGAAGGTGAACTTTACCGCCCAGTGTTCATGTCGCAGAACGCGATTACTCTGTCGAACAAAATGCAGATCGTTATTCGTTTCTACGGCGAGCCGACTGAAATCCACAACAACTACGACTTCGTTCACGCCATGAATTACTATGACTTTGGCGACGACAAGTTGGTGCTACACCCAGAGGCTCTCGAAGCGTTGCTGAGTCGAGAGTTGAAGTACAAAGGTTCGCTCTACCCGATTGCTTCAATCTTTAGAACCAAGAAGTTCATTGAACGCGGGTGGCGCATCACAGCGGGCCAAATGCTGAAAATCATGTGGCAGATTAGCGAGATCGACTTGCGTAAACGCGATGTCCTGCGTGAGCAGCTGACCGGGGTTGATCAAGCGTACATGAGTCAGCTTATTAACGCGTTGCGAGACGTTGACGAGGAAAAAATCAACTCCACCTATGTCGGGGCAATTATTGACCGCATCTTCCAGTGAGGATTAAATGAACCACCACGCCGTCTTCGATACGGAAATCATCGGGAATCGCTGGCCTGTTTTCCTGTGTTGCGTAACGATCCTGGAGACAGGTGAGCAATACCCGTTCTGGCAGCACTCCGACGACGACCGCGAGGACATGATCCGCATGTTCTCCAGGGATGACCTGACGTTCGTCAGCTTCAACGGGTGGGATTTCGACTACCCACTGGTGTGCGCCGCCATGACAGGGTGGACTGAGCAGCAGCTCAAGAACCTGGCCAACGCCATCATTGAAGGCGAGCTGCGCCACTGGATGACTATGAAGCAGTTCAACATCCCGAGCTACGAGTTCGATCACATCGACCTTATGGAAGTCGCACCGGGGGATAAGGTCTCGCTCAAGCGGTATATGGGCCGCATGGGTTACAAGACCATGATGGACATGCCGGTAGCACACGACCAGGACTTGCCCAGCGAGATGCTCCCCACCGTGGCGAAGTATTGTTTCAACGACTGTGGCGGAACCACGGCACTGTTTAATGAATTGCGCGAACAGATCGAGCTGCGCTGCCGACTGAGTGATGAGTACGGGGTTGATCTCCGGTCGAAGTCCGACGCCCAGGTTGCCGAAGCGATCCTCCGCAAGAAGCTCTCGATTACAGGTAAGCAGGAGCGTCCGATCCCCAGGTTCGTTACTTACACCGCACCTGATTTCATCAAGACCTCGAACCTGAACATCCAGATGTTGATCGACAACCTGGAGAACGAGCGGTTTGCGATCGACCAGAAGGGTTCACCCGTGGCACCAGACTGGCTGGATAACGACTTCAAGCTGGGGTCCGGTACGTACAAGGTCGGCATCGGTGGACTGCACTCCACGCATGACCTGAAGTTCTACGTCGAGGCATCTGACGACGTGTTGCTCTCGGACTTCGATGTCAGTAGCTATTACCCAAACATCATCATGAAGTGCGGGCTGATCCCCAATCTGGGGGGCAACAAGGGTGAGAAGTTCATCGAGGCATACCGAAGCATCTACGAGCAGCGTATCGCGGCGAAGCGTAGCGGTGACAAGGCTGTGGCCAATTCGCTCAAAATTACCCTCAACGGCACGTACGGCAAGCTGGGCAACAAGTATTCCGCCTTCTACTCTCCTGACCTAATGCTGGCGGTGTGCCTTACCGGGCAACTTAACCTGCTGATCCTGATCGACAAACTGGAGAAAATCCCCGGCGTCAAGGTCGGTTCGGCCAACACGGATGGTATCCTGATTATCTACTCTCCGGAGACCCGCCAGCAGGTACTGGATGTGTTCAAGGCCAACGAGGCGTTTACCGGGTTCGAGTACGAAGAAACGCCCTACTCCCATGTCGCAATGGCTAACGTGAACAACTACATCGCGGTCACCACCAACGGTAAGGTCAAGGGTAAGGGTCTGTATGCCGAGATGAGCCTGATGAAGAACCCGACCATGCAGGTGTGCACCAATGCAGCGATCGCCTATATCAAGGACGGCATCAAGCCCGAGGTGTTCATCCCGAAGCAGACCAACATGCGGGACTTCGTGGCGATTCGGGACGTGCAAGGGGGTGGCATTCAGTATGACGAAATGGTGTGGGTGGACGACTGGTATGAGATCGAAGATCGGCAGTGGGTTCGCCCAGGTTGGTCAAAGAAACCTGTTAACCGCAAGTCACGACCCAAACCGATCGAAGTGGGTGTCGGTGGCGTACCGTTCGGTCGAGTAGCCCGTTGGTACATGTCAAAACTACCTCAACCGCCAATCAGCTACGTATCAAGCGGTAATCGCGTCGCCAAGACGGAAGGTGGAAAACTCTGCATGGACTTGCCGGATGCTTTGCCAAAAGACCTTGATTATCAATGGTATATCGACGAGGCAATTAGTATATTGTCATTACTCGGCGTGATGAACATAGTTAAAACACTGGACGGATTTATTCCGCCCTTTTTTGGAGAACACCTTTGACCGCTAAAATCCCACCCTGGTCACACTCCAGCCTTACGAATTTTGAGCAGTGTCCAAGGCAGTATAAGCTGCTCAAAATCGACAAGGTTGTTCCGTTCAAGGAAACCGAAGCAATTCGCCACGGTAACGAGGTACACAAGGCGCTCGAACTCCGACTCAAGGACAAGGTGCCCCTGCCCGAGAAGTACATGCAGTACGAGTCCATCGCAGCCAAGCTCGACAAGCCCGGTGTTTTCGTTGAGCAGGAACTTGCACTTACGCGTAATCTAGTGCCCTGCGGTTGGTGGGACAAGAGCTGCTGGACCCGTGGCAAGATCGACGTGGGTGTCAAGAACGGTGACGCCGTGCTACTTGGTGACTATAAGACCGGCAAGGTGAAACCTGAGTCCAGCCAGCTCGAACTGTTCGCCGCTATGAAGATGTCCGAGGACAAGACGATCACCCGTGCCAAGACCATGTTCATCTGGTTGGCTCACGGCAAGACTACGGTTCAGGATGTCCACCGCGATGACGTACCGACGATCTGGAGTAACTTCATGGCGCGAGTGAATCGCTTGGACAACGCCTATCAGCAAGACAAGTGGCCCGCCAAGCCTTCGGGACTGTGCTCTTGGTGTCAAGTCGGCAAAAAATACTGCGAGTTTTGTGGTTCGTGAAAAATTACCGCTACAAATCTTTACGTCTAATCAGAATAGATATACACTCCCTGTCATGTACTTACATGTAATCATCTATAACTAAGGTCATAGGTATGAAGATCACTAAATACGACAATCTCACCACTGAGGAACTGATCCTTCTGGCAACCAACGAGCTGAAGGACGAAGACGAACTCGGCATCGCCCTCTGCGCCCGCCTGATGGATGTTCAGGATGAACTTGATCAGTACAAGGTCGACATCGAGTCTGAGTACGACGAGATCAACAAGGAAGCCGCTACGCGGATTGAGCGGTTCCGCGAGAAGATCATTCACTACATCGAGGGCGTGTGCGCATGACGCCGGAAGGAAAAGTAAAAGCTCAGGTAAAGAAGGTGCTTACCGAGTTCGGCGCTTACTGGCATTGTCCTGTGCAGAACGGGTTGGGCGCACCGTCACTGGACTTCATCTGCTGCCACGAGGGTCGGTACTTCGGCATCGAAACCAAGGCTGGCAAGGCTCGCCCAACACCGCGTCAGGAAACCACGATGAACCAGATCAGACTGGCAGGTGGCCTGGCATTTCTAGTAAACGAAGTTGAAGGTCTTCAAGAGCTGCGCGAGTGGCTTACACGTAAGTAGTTAAGGAATCAACATGGCAGTGACAACACACGGGATGTCGCATACGCCTATTTACCGTATGTGGTGGGGAATGATTTGCCGGTGTAAGCACCCCGTTACGAACAACTACGACAGCTACGGTGGAAGAGCTATCTCGGTCTGCGACCGCTGGTTGAAGTTTGAAAACTTCTACGCGGACATGGGTGACAGGCCAGAAGGGTTCACCTTGGAACGTAGAGACACAAACGGTAATTACGAACCGGGAAATTGTTACTGGACCACCAACCATGATCAGCAGCGCAACAAACGTACTAACGTGAAAGTAGACTGGAATGGCCAAAACTGGATTTTGGCAGACCTTTGCTGTCACCTTGGAATCTACAGTACTCACATTTACCGCGTAATGAAACGCGGTTTATCACTGAAAGAAGCTATTCAGCATCTAGTTAACCTGAAGGAGAAACAATATGCCTAAGTCGTCCCCACGCAAGTTGGCTTACCAAGCCGAAAGACAGAAGTCTCCCGAAGAAGTCGAGAAACGTGTGGATCGTAACCGCGCACGACGCCACGCAGAAGCAGCCGGACTGGTTCACAAGGGTGACGGCAAGGAAGTCGATCACAAAAAGATGCTCGACAAAGGTGGTAGCGACAAGGACAGCAACACCCGTGTCGTCAGTGCAGCAGAGAACCGCGCCTGGCGTGCCAAGAACCCTGATGCGTATGGGAAGAAGAAATGAAACAGTTTTTCGCAGGCAACGTCGAAGCCTTGCACGCCGCTTTAGAAGATAATCCTGAGCTTCAAGCCAACTGTGTCATCGGTATCGCTGTGCGTAACGGTGATCGCAAGTATTTTGGTTTTTCAGGTGAACCAACCCCGGAGCGGTTCCTCGACATTGGTCAGCAGCTCAGATACGTATTTGCAAAAGACGAGGTGGTTAAATGAGCTTAATCAACATATTGACCGATACCTTTTTCAAGACAAATTTTTCAACTGATGTAAGTACGTTACTGGAGTTTTTGCAATGATCAACCTCACCCCTTCGCCGCTCAATAAGCAGGTCGGAGGTTCCCACTACAAGGATCAAGCCATCCAACCCGTGGAGTACATCCACGCCAACAAGATCGGCTACTTCGAGGGCAACGTGATAAAGTACGTAACCCGGTGGCGCAACAAGAACGGCATTGCTGACCTTGAAAAAGCCAAGCACTACATCGAGCTGTTGATCGAACTGGAGAGCAAGAATGCTGATCTCGCGCAAAAAGAAGGCGCTGATACTTCGCGTCCGTGATCCTGAGCGCGTTCTCTCCGTCATCCCAAAGGCCAAGAAGTTCACGTTCAAGGGTAAAGAGTACGTAGCAGTACCGCATCGGCGGGATGAAGTGAAGGTGCTGAACAACATCGGTATCGAAGCCCCCTCCCCCATGCTGTACTACTACGACTGGCCGGGTCGGTTCAAACCGTTCGAGGCGCAGCGAACCACTGCTGCATTCATGTCAGGGCATAACCGTTGCTTTAATTTGAACGATCTCGGGACAGGGAAAACTTTAGCAACTTTGTGGGCGTACGACTATTTGCGATCGATCGGTGTAGTAAGAAAGGCGCTCGTCATCTCTCCATTGTCAACGCTAGACAGGGCGTGGGCCGACGAAATCTTTAGTCACTTTCCACACTTGTCCTCAGCTGTGCTACATGGCTCCAGGGATAAGCGTCTGAAGCTGCTTGAAACCGACGCCGACGTGTTCTTGATCAATCATGACGGGACAAAAGTCGCTGGCATGGTTGACGCGATAAACGCTAGAGACGACATTGATCTGATCATCATTGACGAGTTGTCACAAGCAGCGCGTACCGCCAGCTCTGACCGGTGGAAGAGCTATGCAAAGATTGTTCGAAAAGACCTTGGTGACGGCAGGCAGCGTTTAGTTTGGGGGTTAACTGGCACGCCGATCCCCTCTAATCCAACGGACGCCTGGGCGCAATGCAGGCTGATAGTTCCTGATAAAGTACCTCCGTACTTCAACAGCTTCAAGGGTATGGTGATGCGCCAAGTCGGCCAGTTTAGTTGGGTGCCGCGACCTGAAGCTCAAGAAATAGTGTTTGAAGCCATGCAGCCGTCCATACGGTTTAGCCGAGACGAGTGTGTTGACTTGCCTGAGTGCATTTATCAAACACGCCAGGTTGAACTTACAGCCCCGCAGAAGAAAGCCTACAAAGAGATGTTGTCCAAGCTGCAGACCGAAATTGACAGCGGACAAGTTACTGCAGTCAATGAGGCGGTTAAGGCTCAGAAGCTCATACAGATAGCTTCTGGCGCACTGTACGGTGAGAACAAGGAAGTTCTTGAAGTTGATGCTGGCCCACGCCTTGAGGTAGTGAAGGAGGTGATCGAAGAATCAAACACCAAAACACTGGTTTTCGTTCCGTTCATTTCCACAGTCAACACCGTGGCTAACTATTTGCGCAAAGCTGGGTACAGCGTGGAGTGTGTTTACGGTGATGTTTCAAAATCTGAACGAGACAGAATCTTTTTCGAGTTTCAAAAGATGCCGAACCCAAGAGTGTTAGTCGCTCAACCTGCGGTACTCAGTCATGGCTTGACTTTGACAGCAGCAAGCACTATTGTATGGTATGCGCCAATAACCTCGGCAGACACTTTCACTCAAAGTAATGGCCGTATTACCCGGCCAGGTCAGAAGCACTCGCAATTGATCGTAATGCTTGAGGGTACTGAAATTGAACGTAAGTATTATAGCCGGCTTCGGTACAAGCAGTCCGTTCAAGGCGTACTTTTAGACATGGTTAAGGAGAGTAGAGCCAATGCGTAAAGCACATAATGGTTGCGAGCTAGTCGGTCAAACGTATTACAGGTTAACAGTTGTATCACGTGCTGAAAATTCAAAGCGTGGGCAACGCCGCTGGTTGTGCAAATGTGAATGTGGGAATGACGTGACGGTTCTCGGAACGCAACTCAGGAACGGCCACACTAAGTCCTGCGGATGCTTGTCTAGAGATAGAGTCACAAAGCATGGCCTGTGTAAGTCGTCAGAATACATAATCTGGCAGCAAATGAAGGAGAGGTGCTACAACGTTAAAAAGGAATCGCACAAGCGCTACGGCGCCCGTGGCATTACGGTCTGCGACCGGTGGCGTGAGTCATTCGAGAACTTCTTGGCGGATATGGGTCCGCGTCCAGCGGGCATGAGCTTGGATCGGATTGACAACAACGGCAATTATGAACCGGGTAACTGTCGGTGGGCTGATAACGAAACGCAGTATCGAAACCGACGCCAAACAGTTTGGATCGAGTTCAACGGCGAAAAACTGTGCCAGAAGGATTGGGCCAAGCGCTATAACATTGATGAAGCCACGTTAGCGCAGCGAATCGCTAGAGGTTGGCCACTTGAGAAAGCGTTTACCGAGCCTAAGAAGAACAGCGGTGGCGGTAGACACAAGTCAGTCATGCTCACGTACAACGGTGTTACTAAGTGTCGCCAGCATTGGGCTGATGAATTTGGCATCGACGAGTGCACCTTAAAGAACCGCCTCGACAAAGGTTGGTCATTGGAGAAAGCTTTAACTACGCGTCCGTTAACCAAGGGTGGCGGTCGCAGAAAGGAGGCAAAAGTTTGACAGCAGTAGTTTCGTTCGATAACATGCTTACACGTAATTACATGCGAGGTAAGCGATGAACCTTCTGGACTATAAGGAGGTTGCTCGAAAGCTCTCGATCCACCCGCGTAGCGTTTACACGTTCAAGGATGAAGAACCGACGTTCCCGTCACCCGTTCGGCTGTCCAACAAGCGTGTGCGGTGGGTTGAAGAGGAAGTAGACGACTGGATCAAAACCAAAAAAGGAGATGCAAATGACAACCGAAACGATGGAAAAGAAACGTTCAGTTAAAGACTTGAACAATGAGCAACTGGTCAAGGTATACATCCAGTTGCGTGACCGCCGTTCTGCACGGAAACGTGCTTACGAGATGGAGGACGAAGACGACAAGTCCAAGCAGGAGAAGATCGAAGGTATCCTGCTCCACCGCTTCCAGGAATACGGTATCGAGTCGTGCAAGACCAGTTCTGGCACCGCTTACAAGTCAGTACGTACTTCGGCATCCGTGGCTGACCCTGACCTGTTCTTCAGCTATGTCGTCAAGAACGACATGTGGGATTTGCTGGAGAAGCGGTGTAATAAAACTCTTGTAGAGCAGTACAAAGAGGAACACGGTGAAGTGCCACCGGGTATCAACTACAGTCAGACCACGGTCGTTAACGTGCGGAGGGGTTAAGAATGAAGCAACTCAATATGGCTCAACAGATTCTTCTCGCCTGCGGTGCAGACGAGTTGCGCGTTGTTTTCGGTGGCCACAAACGCGGTCGCATGGCTAGTAACACCAAGAAGGGTCCGGGGCGTAAGCACCTGGATGGGAAAAAGCAAGATAACTGATTACAAGGAGATGGAAATGAACGACCAAGCAATCGAGCAGGAAATCCAGGCTAAGGGCCTGACCGCGCCGCGCATCACGCCGGCTGACATCGAGGCGAATATCAAGGGCGAGCACTATTTCACTGCGCGAGATGGTCGACGTGGCGCGATTGCCGACGGTACTTATGTTGGTCTGGAACGCCCTCAATTCGGCGAGGCTGATTTGGCCGCGCTCGACCTGCTGACCTTCTGCGTCTTGGCTCTGCGCAACGGCTTCACCGTGACCGGCGAGAGCGCCTGTGCCAGCCCCGAAAACTTCGACGCCGAGCTTGGCCGCAAGATCGCCCGCCAGAACGCTGTCAATAAAATCTGGCCACTCATGGGTTACGAGCTTCGTACCAAGCTGGCTAGTAAGTAGTTTCACAACCTGCTAACATCAAAATTCAATCTGGAGATACAAATGTCCAAATCTCACGTTATTCCGTTCGAAACCACGTCCCTCCCCGCTTTTCTGCAAGAAACCTTCGGCATTACCAATGACCTGATCGTTTCCGGTGGCGGCGGTTTCCCGACTGTATCCATCAAGGGCAAAGTGTTCACGCTGAAGCGTGGCGACGAGAAGACCCTAATCACCAACGCCGATGACGAACCGGCTCGCTCCCTGGAAGTCGTGATCCTCAAGGCCGGCCCTGCCGGTGACAAGCTGGCCAAGGTCTACTACAAGAGTGGCTACACCGAAGGCTCCGACGCCAAACCGCTGTGCTACTCCAACGACGGTATCGCCCCGTCCATCAACGCCACTGAACCGCAGTGCAAGACGTGTGCGGCGTGCCCGCAAAACGTCTGGGGTTCGCATGTCAGCGAAGATGGCAAGAAGGGCAAGGCTTGCTCTGACTCCAAGCGCCTGGCGATCGCTCCGGCTGGTCAGATCAACGACCCGATGCTGATGCGCGTTCCGGCTGCCTCCCTCAAGGCTCTGACCGCGTTCGGTCAACAACTAGCGAAGCGCGGCGTTCCGTACCAAGCCGTCGTGGCCAAGATCGGCTTCGACTACAGCGTGGCCCACCCCGCCCTGACCTTCAAGCCGGTCGGTTTCGTGGATGAAGGAACTCTCGGCGAGATCAAGGAAGCGATGGAGTCCGATCTGGTTAAGCGCATCTGCGGTGAAATCGAAGACCTGTACGTTCCGGACGACGCCGATGGTGAGAAGTTCGAGAACGCCAAGGTTGAGCCGAAGAAGGCTGAAACCAAGAAGCCTGTGGTGAAGAAGCCCGTGGTTGAGGAAGAAGCCGACCCGAAGCCGAAGGTCAAGGTTCAAGTCGAAAGTGCCGACGAACCGGCTCCGAAGAAAACGGCAGTCGAAACCAAGGTGCAGGAAGTCGAAGATGATCTCGACGCGGCACTGGATGATCTGGGTTTCGACGACTAAGGTTTATGGGCTGGCGCCGTGGAAACTGCTTAATCGACCGTAAGAGGTAGCCAGCCCACCCAACCCCACCGTGGGGCGCGTCACGGTTCAACGCGCACCTTCCCTTTTCACTTGCTTACATGTAAGCTGATTGTCCGTTTGCTCTGGGGTAATAATGGACACCAAAGAATTTCTCGAAACACTCCTGCCAGAAGAGGGTGTTAAGTTCGTTGCCCGTTGGTTCGACATACCGGACCATCCTCGCAAGGGCATCTTCATGCATAAGCCATTTTACGATCTGGACGAAATGGCCGATAACATCAAGTGGCACGCAAGCAAGGGCAACACGGTTTACCACGCCTGCTCCACGTACAAAGAAATCAAATACCTCACGACCAAGAATGGTAAGCAAGTTCCCGCAGGTCGTACCAAGGATAACGCGCTGGCAGCTCGCGCCCTCTGGCTGGATTTTGACGTAGGTAAAGAAGCCGCCCATTCATACACCAGCAAGAAAGAAGCCGTCGACTCCCTGGCGGCAATGATCAAGGAACTCAACCTTCCCATCCCGATGATCGTGGATTCGGGCAACGGGGTTCATGCGTACTTCCTGCTGGAAGAAGCCCTCCCGCGCAACGAGTGGGATGATCTGGCCAACCTGTTCCGCACCACCTGTGACAACTTTGGCCTGAAGTATGACCCGTCACGGTCCAGCGACATCGCCAGCATTCTGCGCCCACCGGGCACGTTCAACCTGAAGAACCCTGCCAATCCGAAACCTGTCGCGGTCAAGCGTGAAGGTGTGCGCCGTCCGGCTGAGTTTTATTCGAGCACGTTTCAGGCGTACCTGGATGAACACGGTATCTCGGTCATGCCGATCAAGCGTCAGGACTTCGGTGGGTTGAACAACGATCTGATCGTCAACATCGAGTACCCGGATTCGCACGCAGCAGTCATAGTTCAGCACTGCCAGCAACTGCGTCAGTTTAGCGAGAACGGCGGTTCAAGTGAGCCAATTTGGTACGCCTGCCTTGGTCTACTCAAGCACTGCGTTGACGGTGAAGTTGCCGCCCACGAGTGGGGTGCCAAGCACAAAGACTACGACGAGGCTGCGACACAGGCCAAGATGGATCAGTGGGATTTCGGGCCACCGACCTGTGACAAGTTCCGCGACATCAACGCCGAGGGTTGCGCCGGTTGCGAACGGTCGTGCAAGTCACCCATCCAGCTCGGTCACGTCATGCCGGAAAACGTCGAGCACACGCCGATCCAGGTTGAAGAAGACGAGACGCCGCAGGAAGAACTGAAGGTCGGACCGGGTTCCGAGTTCTGGCCGCAGGGTTACCGGGTGGCAAACGGGCAACTGCACGTCGCTCGTGAGGCTGAATACGGGACGATCCAGTTTGCGCCACTGGCGTCGCCACCGTTCTGGGTATTGAGTGAAATCCGCGACGAATCCGGGGAGTTCATGCTCCACATGCGGGCAGAGATCAAGGATGGTAAGTTTCACGACTTCGACATCCCGACCTCCTGTACGTCGTCTGCGGACAAATTGAAATCTGCCCTGGCGGGTAACCGGGTTTACGCCCTGTCCGCCTCGGCGAAAGCGGGGTTTGAAATGCAGAGCTATGTTCAACAACAGGCGCTCTTGATGGCACGCAAACGTGAAGAAATCAACACGTTTACCCAGATGGGCTGGACTCGTGACAAGTCCAAGTTCCTGCTTGGTGATTCGTTGATCAGTGATACCGGGGTGACGACCGTTCGAGTCGGTGCTTCCATTCACAACGTGAACAAGGGTGAACACGCCCTGATTGGTGCCAAGTCGGTCAAGGGTTCGCTTGAAGAGTACCGCGATGGCGTCAACCACCTGTACAACCGTGAAGGTTACGAGGCGTATCAGTACGTGTTGGCTGCGTGTCTCGGGGCGTACCTATCCCCTTTCGTGGATAACGACGACTGGCACGGTATCCCTCTGGCGATCTATTCGTCCCGTTCGGGTTACGGTAAAACCACGGCGGCAGCCATCGGCTTCAATGCCATGTGCCGTAACGTCAAGCAACGTTCGTCTGACTCCACGCTGCGCGGTTTCAAGAAGATGCTCAGTGTGTACGGTTCTCTGCCGGTTTTCTACGACGAACTGACGGACAAGATCAACGCTGTCGAAGCCAAGGACTTGCTGTACAACTGGTCAACTGGTCAAGAGCGCAGCGGCTTGAACTCAGATGGTTCGATCCGCGTCCGTGGCGAAGCGTGGAACAACATGGGCATCGTCACCACGAACAAGTCCGTGCTGTACAAGTTGACGGAAACCAGCTCCGACCCGGAAGCCACCCAGGTTCGTGTACTGGAAATTGACCTGGCCGAGTACATCCCGAACAAGCCTGAAAAGGTTGACCAGAAACTGGCGATCCACCTGTCGACCAACGTGTATGGCGTGGTGACCGATCGGTTCGTACGTGCCGTGATGAAGAACCGTGAGCAGATCGAGGGTCAGATTCAGAAAGAGTTCCACGACATTACCGACCGTCTTCCTGAAGATGCTGCCACGATGAGTCGTTTCCTGGCTTACCACGCAGCGTGCTCAGTGGTTGCCGCCAAGATCGGCAAGAAGCTGGGACTCTGGGATTTCAGCGCAGCGGGTATCAAGGCTTTCATCGTCAAGCACATCCAACGCCAGTTGGACAAAATCACCGAGTATCGTGTTTCTCCGGAAGATCGCTTCGCCGCGATGATGGCTGACTTCAACGGGAAGATTCTTGTCACGTACCGTTTCGACACGCTGGATAAGCGTAAGCACGCTAACGAGGAACCCCTCGTTCCAGTCCACAACGAAATTGTTGGACGTTATGCCATTGGTTGCCCATCAACCAAGACCGAACTTGGTGACCCTGGTCGTCTTTACATCTCGGTCAGTGCAATCAACGCTTGGTGCGCAAAAAACGAGCTGAACGCCACCGAAATCAGAAAAGAATGGCTGGATGCGGGTTTGGTGGAGACTTCACGTGGAGCATCGACTAAAGGTGAAAAAGTTGTACGCCTTAACAGCGGGGTTGTCACCAAGGTTACAGCTCGCGCCCGTTGCGTCGAGTTCGTGGTATCCAAGGTTCGCGACGCCATTCCAGAAGTTGACGTACTCAACAAGGCTGACGTGGTTCCGATAAAACAGTCACAGCTTCAGTCACAGGGGTAAAAACAAAGGGCACCGAAAGGTGCCCTAATTCATTGAATCTAAACAGTTTTCTCGGCCTGAGCGAGTAGCTGCCCAACGCGCTTGGGATAAAAAACTCCGCACACTCCGTAAAAAAGTGCCGGGGAGCGTGGCCGCTCAACCCGGCGAGGCGTCACAGGAGGGGGAGTGACGAACGGAGATGCGAGATAAGTATAACCGATAGTTGAATAAAATCAATTTATCTGCGTGATATTCACCGTGTGGCGCTCCTTACAGGGCGTCGATGGATTCGACAAACTTCTTGTTGGTCTGGGTGGATTGCAAGCCGTTGATCGTGTCGCGCTCGCGCTTTTTCTGAGCCATCGGCGCTTGCGTCAGGGCGGTCATGTTTTCCCGTTTGAACCCCTGTTTGACGCGCTCGGCTTGCAGCTTCATCCACTTTTGACGGATTTCGCCCACCTCGCCTTGGTCACCATCTTTGATCGCTTCAACGTAGTCACGCTGCAATTTGGCAGTTTGTTCCTTGAAGTGGATGCCTCGATCGTAGACTGCGCCCGCCTTCCAGCGGCGATCCGAGAGCTGCGTGGTTTCTAGGCCCATCCCCTGCATGATGTCGGTCATCAGCGAGATTTCTTCAGGCTTCATCACCACATCGCCACGGGAGTTGGTCAGACCTTCAGACTCGTAGCGAGCGATCTTCGACGCGTTGGTCAGCACGCCGCTCGGCATCAGCATTTCCAAGCCCTTCCAGTATTGACCCTTGCCCATGTAGCTCAGACCGTTGGCAGTACGTGAAGCCAGCCCCGCCGATGGGCCAACCAGCGAGAGCGCGTAGTCAGACCAGTCGGTCTGTGGATCAGCCATACGGAACGGATCAAGCGCAGCGCCCATACCCACCCGCTTCGAGATGTCGACACCGGCAGCCGCCGGGGCACCGTGCAAGATCAACTGGGCAAACGCTCCGCCACCGAGAACGCGGCGCAGAAAGGCTTCCT
This sequence comes from uncultured candidate division WWE3 bacterium, assembly GCA_938004185.1. Lineage (GTDB taxonomy): Bacteria > Patescibacteriota > WWE3 > UBA101185 > UBA10185 > UBA8498. Next base: position 34,337 of record CALKWN010000067.1, on the reverse strand, counting down.
TGTCTTCACCGTCATCACCGAACGCACCGGCCAGGATCGAACCCAAGAGGGCCATCGGGACACCCGTGACACCACCGAGAGCGCCTGCCAGCGCAGCCTGCGTACCGAGCATCCATTTGAACATCGCCTTGGCGGCAGCTTTTTCAGTCGGGTTCAGGTTACCGCGCAGGTATGCGTCACGGAACGTGCCGATCAACAAGCCCGCTTGGATAAACTGGAACTTCTTGAATTGGGTCATCAGCTTGACCGGCAGGTTGCCGAACGCACCCTGCATCATTACGGTCGGTGCGTTATACCCAGCGTAGTTACCATGAGTGTCGATCACCAGCTTGCGAGCGTATTCCACGCCTGCGTCGTGGGCAGCGTCAGCCGACTGCCCCTTGTTGATGGCCTCCGTGTAAGCGAGGCGGTAACCGGCAACGGCGCTGGACAGGCGGTTCAGGATTTCAACGTTAGCCACGCCGGTCTTCAGGACTTGCATACCCTTCTGAACGTGCTTCCATGCCGGGTTCTTGCTCTGGTTAGCGATGTCGCCAAGCTCCATCTCCATGCCCACGTTGACGAGGTTTTCGTCGAGCAGGGTTTGCAGCGCATCAGCTTCGCGACCGATACTGTTGAACTTGCGCAGGTGAGCCGTATCGAGATTCTGATCCTTGAACAAGGTCGGGAGCTTAACCAGTTCCAGTGTCGTCTTGTACGCGTCGCGCAGCGTGTTCCACGAATTGGCACCGCCGAACCGGCCTGCCATGTACGGCAGGGACACCACGAACGGCTGAGTCGCGTTGGTCAGATAGTACGCCGGGGAAGTCAGCAGCATCATGAACGAGTTGGCACCCATCAGCTTGTTCTGAATCGGTGTCGGTTTGAAGTCCAGCATCGCCAGGTGGCGACGGAGAACTGCGTTGGCGATCCGGGTCTTGGCGTCTTGGTTGCTGCCCTCACGAGCCGCCGTCTGAATCTGTTGCAGCGCCTTTTCGGTTTCAGCGTGGGTGCGCAGGTTGGCAATCAGAGCCGCCTCAGCGCGACCTTGGGTCACGAAGGCTCGCATCATGTCAGTATCGGCACCCTTGACGTTCAGCCGTTGAGCCTGCGACTTGTTGGCGTGCAGGTGGTTGAGCTGCTGGATGTAAAGCTGGTTGGCCAGGGAGGAAAGGGCTGACTTGGTGGCCTTCGACGATTTGCTGTCGCTCGCCTCGATCTGCCGCTTGAGCTTTTCCAACATCGTGAAGTTCATACCCACGAGGTCGCTGTCTTCCAGTTGCAGCGGTTTGCTCAACCACGACAAGGCTGGGTTGGCTGAAGCCATTTCGTCACGGCGCTTGATGGCTTCCCGGTCGCCGTCCGTGAACTCCACGTAGTAGTGCTTCGGATCAGCCTTCATTTCGGCGAGGCGCTTGCTGCCAGGGTTGGCCTTTTCTTCAGCCACGAACGCTGCGGACTTGCCTACAACCACATGATCGCCGAAACGCTTCAGCGGGGCGTAGGGTTTACCGTACATCTGGTTGCGCTGGACTTTTTTCTTCGGGTCCGTGATGTTGGCGTTGACCGATTCGTCAAACCGCTTCTGCTGCTCTGAACCAAACTTGAACATGTCCTTGACGATCTGCTGCGCAGCCGGGGTCAGTGCGTCGAACTGCGTCTTCATCGTGGCGTCAACAGCGGTCTGGACATCCTTCTCGAACCAGGTCGGCTTGAAGCCCCACTTACCGTCCATCGTGGACTTCTGAACGAAAGCGTTCAGCGCGTTCTGCTGCTTGGTGTCCAGCTCGTTGTACGCACTTGCGATGCGAGCGATTTCCTGCTCGTGCTTGACGCGCTCGGTCTGCCGTTTTTGCAAGGACTTGATGTAACTGTCGGTGCCAGGCATGAGGCGCTGGAGCTTTTCAGCCAACTGGTGGCCGAACATCAAGTTGTTTTCTACGGATTGGAACTTGTTACCGACGTACTCCAGAACCTGCTTGACCAGGGTGGAGGCTTGGCGATACTGCGGGTTGATACGCGTCACGTCAGCTTGCGAGAACTTTACCTTGTCACGATCAGCACCCACTTGACTGGCTACACGCTGGATGTTCTTGTCGTTGAAGATGACGAGGTTGCGGGTTTGGTCACCCTTCCAGTTTTCACCAACGGACTTGGCTTCAGCTTCGGTTGCGTACCCGATCATGCTACCAATAATGTCGCTCGTCGATCCGCTCGACAACACCTTCAATACGAAGAATCGCCCGTTGTCCTGAATGACCTTATAGTTATTGTTCGAGCGACTCTGCGAATCCAGGAACTTGATACCCTTGATACCGATGGAGTCGAGGTATTCGGAGGCGGCTTTGTCGCGCTCACTCGAATCAAAACCGGCGTCGTCTAGGCGATCTTCATCGTTTTGCAAGCTACGGTATAGGTTTTCACCAGTGGGGTTCCACTCTCCGCGTTGGCCGATACCCACAGACTCAAGCGCCTTCTTCACCAAATCACTCTGCTCACTCAGCGGCTTGTCCCAGTCCAGCAGTTCATCATCGTGAACGGCGGTGTCGACGCGCATGAGGGAGCCTTCGACGTTTTCTTGCTTAATGGCAACCCCTTGACGTTCAAACTCGTCCAGCTTGGCTAGAACCGGTTTTGACCCAAAGCCTGTTTGAGCAGCCCTAGCCACAGCGTAATCACCTTTTGCCTGCCACAACGCGTTAAACGCCGAGCCTGTTGGACCATTCCAAGATACAGCTACTGGGTTACCTTGACCATCAACAAAAGCCCTTCCTGAACCCTTTCGCTTTACATCCGCTTCCCAATACTCCTTGGCAATCCCAACCCGCTGGGCCAGGTAAGTACCCCACCCGAACGCTTGAGCGCCTTCGCCGGAACCCATGTAGCTGTGGTTGAAGTTACGGAAGTCAGCCGCCGTGCCGTGCCACGTTCCGGTCAGTTCCATCTTGGCAGCGCCGTAGGACAGGTCGACGATATTCTGGGCGCTCAATTGGTCGAAGCGACCCAAGCCGATCTTGCGCAGGGCGAGTTTGGCAGCCGCCCACAACGAGCGGAACCACTGAGCCAACGGGCTGTTGGTCTTTTGGACAGCCACCGGGTTGATACCCGCCTTGACGGCTTCTTCGACGAAGTACGCGATGACTTCTTGTTGGCGATCTTTAGAGGCGGAGCCTTCGGCGCGGCGCACCGCGTCTTTGGCGAGTTTCGATTCCTTGGAGCCATTGTCATTCGCAGCCCACTGCTCGATCTGACCGGAGAGCTTGGCCATGTTGCTCTTGCCGATCAGGCGCTCCATACCGACGTGAACACCCAGTTCGTGGAGGAACACACCTAGTTCGTTGCCTTCCTTGATGTTGCCTGCAACCAGATACACCTTGCCGTTCATGGCAAAACCCTGAACGTGTTCCCACGGTACATCCTTGACGGACATGTGGGCGTCGGCGGCTGCGGCTTCCTTTACATCGAGCGGGATGGATGCTGCGTCAGGGTAGATCGAGACGAGCTTGTTGAACTTCTCCGGGCTGAAGAACAGCTTACGCAGCGTGGCTGCGAGTTTCTGCGGCTCTACGCCTTGGTCGGTTTTGGCTTCGGAGAATCCTGCCGACTGGCGCGAATAAACAATCTTACGTGTAAATAGAATCTGACCATCTTCAACAGTACGGTTGAACTCGGAGGCCAGTACGCGCTTAACCAATGGGCGAAGACCCTTTTCGGCGACTGGAGACATCTTAACTTTAACCACTGCGCGTGGTGCGATAACTTCAGTTACGTATTCCCGACCGGCGATCTTTCCCGTGCCAGGTTTTACGTTTTCCGTACCTGACAGAGACTTAGAACGAAAAACAACATTGATGCCGGTGTTGCCACCCTGACCCAAGGCGATTTCAGGTTTGGTGGCAACGTAAGTGCGGTTGAAGTTGTACTGCTTATCGTAAGCGAGTAGGTCGAACAGTCCTTCACCATTAGTCTCGCGGTAGAAAGCTGCCCCTCTAATTGCTTTTGGCGTAACCCTACCGCCTGGGCCGGGGTAGCTGATTTCCCTAGAATCAACAGCCGGGAAGCGAGTCGGCATGAACTCGTCAAGCGTCAGCATCCCGTTTTCCCAGGCGGCTATCTGCTCGTTCGTCGGCTGTTTGTCTGCTTCGGAGAACTTGGCTGCGCCATGGTCGTCGTTGATCTCGTCAAGGACTTCACCGGCAGCTTCGTCAAACTCTTCCCACGTTCCAGAACCAAGGATGTAGTTCTGCTGCTCTGATGACAGACCGTCCCAAGTGGTGACACCGAGCGCCTTCGCACCCTGATTCCACCGGGAGACAACACCTTCAGCGGTTACTTCTTCGCTTGCGCTTTCGCTACGGCTTGGCTGAACGACTTCTTCGGCGGTGCTTGCTGATCCAAGTGCTGCTTCGCCAGCTTCATTGCGAACTGGTGCAACAGCTTGCGTTTCGCTTCTCGTTCGTTTTCCGGCTTCATCTAAAATTTCCTCAAGGCGATTGGCGTAACGTTGCGCCGTCATCGAGCTGTCTGTCGTGTAGAAACTCACAGTGGCTCTAACAAAAGAAGCCTGCTCCGATGTGGTAAGGTTGTCAAACGGAACCAGCGCCTCTGCACCACCGAGCGACCACTCTTCACGTGCGTTACGGATGTCTTCTTCAACGATGTTTGGGTCAGACTTGCGCAACAGGTCCAGCAAGGTTTCCTTTTCAACCTTGGCGAGTTTTTCCATCTCGCGAGCACCTGCTTCTCGCTCCTTGGCGGCATGTGCTTCACGGTTAGCCTGTGCGATTTCTTCTGCACGCACTTCAGCCGCAGTTTGGAAGTTCGACGGTTGCGACAGTTCTTTGGCAGAAACCCCCATCTCCGCTGCAACACGATTGGCTTCCTGCGTATCCTTGCGGGTCTGGTGATCGTCAACGATGTCATCAGCTTCGTTCGGGTTGGTCATCAAACGATAACCAGTGCCTTCGTGCTGACCACCGTCTTCTTGCTGCGACGGCATGATTTCAGACAGGCCGACCGACTCCTGGCCAACTGCCGCCATTTGGTTCAAGACCTGCTCAGTGATACCGTACTGGCTAAGTATTTGTTGTACGCGCTGGCGCGTCTTGCCGATCTGCTTGCCGATTTCAGAGTACGACGGGATCGTGCTGCCAACCATGTTGCCTTCGTTGTCCCAGCCAAGGGCGAGTTGCAACGTTTTACGATCCTGCTCAGGTGCAGTGGCGATAGCGAGGCGCAGCCCGTCCTTTGAGTGCTTCGCCAAAGATTTACGTGCTTCAGCGTAGGACTTCGACGTGTCGATAGCGTTAACAAGGTCGACGTATTCCTGAGAACCCTCCGGCGCAAGCTGAACCGCCATCTGCTTCAGCGCATCTTTTGTTCCTGGACGAGCCGTTACTGCACCGACCCCTCCACTGGTGCTTCCCACAAGTTGATTCTCTCCGCCGCGTCCCACAGGTGTTCCGGCAGCGGTATCTCTTCCTCGTCCGACCCCAGACTGATCTGATGTATTTCCTGCGCTTCCGCCAGTGTTACCACGCGGAGCTTGATTGCTTCCTTGAGCCACTTGGGGAGTGACATTTGCGCCTCCTTGGTTGACTGTCGGCTCGACACCATACTGCGTCCACGATGGTGCACTGGCTTGCGGTTGTGTTGCAGAAACGGGTTGATACGGCGACAAGGGGTAACCGAGCGCGTCGCGCTGAACGGGGCGAACCGAGTCAGTGCCGTCAGTGACATGCTGCCAGAATTGCTGGTAAGCCTCCGGGTTCGTGGGATCAGGCACGCCTTCCCACCAGTTGAGGTAGTCCGCAGCATTCGGGCGGTCAACAGCGTTAGCAACGCGCTCATCGTCAGGGTTGTAATCGGAAACTCGCCCAAGCACACTGGGGGCACGCGCCGCGATACGTTCTTGGTCTGCCAACAGGTCAATCTGCCGCATATCATCGGCAAACGCTTCACGACGGTATGGGTCAACCAAGCTTTCAATATACTGGTCGATTTCACCCTGGCGTTGGCGGTAGAACCGATCAGCAGCTGTAGCCCCGTCATCGCGCTCAATAAACGCTTTGTTCCACTCGACCTGATCGTTCAACATGTCGAGCGGCGTATTGGGATTCAACAAATCCTGCTGACGGAAATCATTGATCCCCTTATGGCGCATCGCCATGCGAGCGCCACCAGCGCCACCGAGGCCGATGGTGCCGAGTCCAGCAAGTGCCGAACCTGTCAGGGTTTCGTTGATGTTTTCCGCAGTCAGCGGGTTCTGGTAGGAGGCCAGTTGCTCGATCGGGTTCTGGGCAAGCTCTTCGCCCATTTCCTCGGCCACCGTGCGACCCATGACCTTACCCATTGTAGCCAACGGGGTCTTGCCTAAACCTTTAACGAACTCGGCTCTGGTCGGCGCAGCGACAGCCCCCTTACCCAAACCGAGCATTTTCTGTGCACCGAACTTCGTTTCAATTGCACCGACAGTGCCTGCGCCAAGTGCGGCCATACCAATGTCAGCGAGGTCGTTATGACCACCGGCTTCCTGTTCTTCACGAATACCACCATAAGACGGTACTGCCGCTAGGGCGGCTTGTGCGGGCAGGGTGTTTAGAGCAACGCCTGCTTTTGACAGACCGGCCATCTTCATGGCGCCACCAGCGAGCTGTAGACCGCGACCGACCATCGCCGGGGCGATGTAGCCAAGCGCCATACCTGTGGCTTCCTTAGTGGCCTGCCACGGGCTTTCAACGATGTCGCCGAGCGAACGGATGGACATCGGGTTGGCGTCTTGAACGGACTTACCGTAACGCTCGATCGGGTTATCCTGCCAGCCGAGGTCGGCGGCGATCTGCCCAGCACCCTGAACCTGCGAACCGAGAGCGTTTTTGAAGGCGGATTTGAAACCTGCCTCTTGCTGAGGGGCTTGTGGTGCCCCTACGCCATACTGTTTGAGAAGTGCCTGGTACTCAGGATCGTCGTCTGGAATGTCGTAGGGGTTGCCCATCTCTCACCTGCTTACATGTAAGTATGTGCGATTTTACGCTGAATCGCGGCCAGTATCCAAGCCTTTGCGTGCAGCAGCTACCATCTTGTTCAGCTTATCGAGGCCGAAGTGGCGAACCGCTTCGATAGGCATGACGAACTCGCCCGTGGAAAGGGCTGCTGGATGCTCACCATCAATCACCGCCGGGAGAGAATCCGACTTGCCGTTACCGGCTCCAACGACGGGGCGACCACCAACCTCGATCGGGCCTCCTTCAGCGTAACCCGCTGCCTGCATGCGACGATCAAGACCCCCCGTGGCGACGTTGCGCAGACGGTCCATCAAACCTCCGGTTGGCTGCTGCGGTGCCGGGGCTTGCTGGCGTACCGGCTGCGGTGCCGGGGCTTGTGCTTGCGGCTGCGGAGCATTGCCTGAAACACCGTACTTGGCCTGAATGCGCGCCATGACTTGTTCAGGGGATTCGACTTGACCGCCTTCGGCGTAGGCTCGCTTTGACCCGAGATGGCGTTTGATGCTTTCCTGAAGGGCTTGCTCGTGCGGCAGACCCATGTCAGCGTACAGCTTCATCCACTTCTGAATGCTACCATCAGCCGACTTGTCAAACTCCAGGTTGCGTTGCGCTACTTCCGATTGCGTTCCGTACAGCTTGGCGTGGGCTTCATACGCCTTAGCCTGAGCGGCTTTCAACGGGTTTCCGTCGTCAAGCTGTTGCTTGAATTTCTCCAAGCCACGGGCGTTCTCACCGAGGCGCTGATCGTGCGCCATCTGGTTCATACCCTGCATACCGTAAGCAAGTTCAGTGTTGGCTAGCTGGTTGCGCCCCTGAAGGTCAGCCAAATCACGCTGGTTGCGCCCCTGCAACCCTAACCCTTCCATGTGGCTGCGGTACTGCATATCCTGGCCGCGAGTTTGAACACCTGCGCCGGTTGCAGCGTTGGCCGCTTGGATGTCCTGACCCCGGCGTTGCGTCTGGTTACTCTGAATAGAGTTCAGCGCTTGCAGCATCGCTTGGCCACGTTGAGCAAACGGCACGTGGCGAGCGGCGTCCTCCATTGCCCAGCGACGAGTCTTTTCGTCGTTGTCGATCGCGTTCTGATCGGTCAACGAGTTATACCCAGGTGACATCGGTTCACGGTTACGCAATTCAGAGAACGTCGCCAACTGGCGAGCCATATCCTGCCACGGGTTGTTACCTTGTGCGCCCATTGAGGCGGGGCGATCCGGATCGTAGGTGTTAACGACCTGTTTACCCTTCAGCCCACCTGCACCGTAAATCGCAGGGTCTGCGCCCTTGTTAATGCGCATGGCCGAGCCGGTGATGTCATTGTCGCGTTCAACTTTGCGATTGGTATTCAGACCGTACTGCGACTCAGCAATGGCGCTTTCGGCGTTGGCTGAACTCACACCGTTGTCAAGGGCCATCCGGTCGTAATCGCTCATGCGGCCCTCAGAATTTATACCCGCTGTCTGACCGTTATTACCGACCATCCACCCTGCGTTGCCGGGTTGCTGAACGTTACGCTGCGTGTAAGGACTCTGAACATCCTCTGCGACCCAATTGCCTTGTCTGTCGTAAGCCATACCTTACCTCACTTAACCCGTTTGCCACGCGCTTGCGAGGCGTTACCCATTTTCAAGCGGTAAACCGCCGCCTTGATGTCTTTCAAACCTTGGTAGAACCGCGCTTGACAACGGTCAGCCGCCTGATCGTTACGCCCATCAGCATCATCCTCGGCAAAGCAGCGATACCCCACCCAGTCGGCCAAGATGAGGCACCACTCTTCAGGGAGTTCGATTTCAGCATTCGCATCGTTCAGCTTGAGCTTTTTCGGCAAGCGGGTAACACGCAGTACAGCTTCATAGCTAGTGTCCGGCGTAGGGAAAAAGTGCAGGGTTCCGGTGGCTGCGTCGCAAGTGAACGCCGTTGGCCTGGAGTTCGTGTCGATGTTGGGGATACGCGACTCGGTACACGTTGCCAAATACCCGATGTAGCCCTTCAACTTGGCTGAGTGGACCAGTTTCACATCGTCAGCCAGCTCATAGCGGGGTTCCCCAGCTTCAAGGTCCACGGTGTAATTGCTGTCATCCACCAAGAAATGGGTGCGCTCGGCAATCTTGGCCAAACCCTCGTTCGCATACCGAACGCGCACATCATCCGACCATAGCGGAGGTACGTTTATGTCCCGCAAGACTCGCTTACAGGTATGTTCCAGGAACTCTTCAAGTGTCATGTTTCACCTACTTACGCGTAACAGGTTAATACCATAAATCGCGACAACTCGCTAGAGGGGCCGAAGCCCCTTGCTGTTTAATTCATGGCGATCATTGAGGCACTACCGTACCGATTGACGATTCACCCGACGTACTGATACTGGAGCTAACGTTCAGGTTGTTGTAGAGCGCGGTACTCATCTGCGCCAAGGATTGCGCCTCGGTCAGCAAGCCCTTCAGCTTGTTCTCGATCATCTGGAGGTCGGCCATCTGATTCTTGACAGACGCTTCTAGTTGGGTGGAATTGTTGTACTGCGCCACCTTGCTCGTCACTTCTGCCGCCTGAATCCGGGCGTTGTAGAAGCTGGAGGCTGCCGAGATCAGTTTGCTCTGCGCGTCGTACCCAACACCGATAACCTTGGATGCCATATCCGGGCCGGAAGCCAGTGCCGAGATGTACTTGATCGCGCTGTCCATCGCCATGCCGCGCAGGCCAAGCAGCTTCTCGACGTTGAACTTCTGCATTTCTACCGACAAGGCAGTGAGTTTGCGCGAGGCTTCGGCCAGTTCGTCCTGGGCCTTCTGCTCGATCTGCATCACCATCGAATTGGCCGCACCCGGAGGCAACGGGAAACGACGGGCGGCGAACTGCGCCATGGCGCTATCCTGAGCGCGTTGCTTGTCGCCCGTGATGCGGGCGTACTCATCGGCCAGCAATTGCGACAGTACCGTAGGAGGCAGACCGGACGGGTTAGCGATAGCTGCTTGCAGCCAGTTCTCGGCTGCGACGTAGGCATTGTTCTCGTCAGGGAAGTAGGTCGTCCGGAAATCGTTGAACTTCGTCACCAGCATCAATACCAATTCCTGATACTTGGTATCGTAGGTCGACATGATGTTGCTGGTGTCTATGGAAGTGGGAATGGTGACGTTCGGTTCCGTGATGCCCGGTGCCGAGATTGTTCCTGCCGTAACGTGAGGGCTGGTTGCCGAGTCGAGCCACGTACTGAGTGCGGCAGTCACCTTGGTGGTGAAAGTCGCCTTGTTGACCTGCGCTTCGTTCCACGTGGCGTTAATGATGTCTTCGATCACTCGCATGCTGACACTTGGTATGGCGTACATCGGCGTGTGGGCGGGATCACCGTTGAAACCTGTGAGGATGGGGTCGATGTTGATAATGTCAGCCATGCTTATTCTCCTTTGGCCACCTGGGCCAGATAGAAATTATTCGCCGCCAATGCTATATCGCGGGCTTCTTGAATTAGTTTTGCTATTTTCTTCTTGATCTTACGCATCTGTTTTTTCTGTTTGCGCATCATTAAATCCTCCGGGTGGATGCCACCGGGGCGAAGCTCACGGAGGCTAAAGTAAAGTCGGACTCGCCTTGCAGCGACAAGTTGAACCAGTTGGCTCGCAGCCCCTTCCCCGGATCAACGCGATGTTCTTGCAGTGCGTCAGAGCAGGAGCGGGCCGGGTAGGTGTAATCGTGCTGTGGGGTTTGCACGCGCAGTTCCAGCGGGGCGTCCGACGAACAACCCAGATAGACCGCAGGCATCCGCTTCAGTTGCTCCGCGCCGAAATTCTCCTTGCCCAGATCGACCGACCACACTACGTCGCCCTCGCCTTCCAGTGCGTACAGGCCATCGGTCTTTGTGCCGTATCCGCCACTGGCAGAAGTCAGGTCGTAGTCGGCGTAGCGCGTGGCCGCGCCGTTGGCTGTATTGACGCACCAGCCGCAGGAGACAACCCGGCGATAACCGCCCGACTCGAAGACAGTCGAGAATCCGGAAGCCGGTGGCGTCTGATCCACGGTATCGGCCATCAAGGGGGAAACTTGCCCTTGGAAGTCAGCCAGCACCACACCCTTGACCCCGAACCAGCCGACAACCATGTTCTCCTTGTCCGGCAGCACGAACTCAGTGCCGGGAACCGCACCATAGGGCAGCGCATCGCGCAGGACGACCTCGCCATCCAGATCGGCCCCGGCGATAAAATAAGTCTTGTCGGCGGCGACGTAGATGCCCGACTGGTTGCCAATGGCGACGCTGACCGGCACGGTGAACTGGATGCGCCCCGCTACGGAGTCGTAGTAACCCGGCTTGTACGGCAGGCCGTAATACAGCGTATCGCCTGCCAGACAGCACAAGCGCCCGTTGAACGAAAACACCCGGTGCCCAGCCGGTAGCGGTTCCTCGAAGCGCTGCACCGCATCGCGCCCCATGTTCATGGCGGTCACATCTACCGTCGCCGTGCCGACCGGGACCACCGCTTGCAGCATGGGAATGGAGCCGTTCTGCGTCGAGACATAAACGTTGATATGCGTTGCCCCGACCGTGGCAGCCGGGAGTGTCACGCGCAGCGCCCCGTCGCTAGTCAGTTCGCAATTGTTCGACGGACTCACCCCACCTTCTTCCAGCAGGTTGACAACCGCCGTGCCGCCAGCGTATCGGGCGTAGGACACGGCCACTTGGTAATAGCCAGCAGGCAGGCCACCCGGCAGCTTAGTAACGGTCGGTTCAGCCGGGAGCGGAAGCCCCCACGGAGTCCAGTTACCCGCCGCGTCAATGCGCCCGGTGTCGATGCCGTTCGAGTAGTACAGGTCGCCATTCAGTTCGTGCCACGCCATCCGTGAATTACTGGTTAGGGTCTTCACCAGCGTCTGCGAGTAGGTCGGCAACGTGATCCGGTAAATGGCCGAGTCGATAACCAGATACTCACCGAACAGGGAGTGCGCACCGGTCAGCGCCTGAACCAGACTGAGCGCCTTGCGGCGAACCAGATGGCCGGAATCGGTGACATTGACGTTGATCGCGTCGCGCAGGTAGTCACCCACCTTGTCCTTGTGGAGCGCGAAATCTGGGAGCCGGTTGTTAATACCGAGGAACCCGCCTTTGCTGATAGTTTTCATGGGGTTGATTTCCTTCTTGTTCCTACAAATCCAGCGCCAACAAGGCCCACTTCTGGTGGTGTAGCAGGCCCACCTTCGACAGCGAACTCTCCCGATAGCGGGTTCCATGATAGGCCAGCCTTGATGTCGTCGCTTTTCGTGGCATCCATTTTTGAAGCAACACGGTTGGCGTAAAAGTTTGTTACCGTGAATGGGTAACTTTTGGCGATATTCTCCCCCGGCCACACATTGAGCTTCGGTCGAATTGACGACAGGTCTTCTACGTCGCCGCCGATTGAGGCAACAGCCAATCCGGTAACAAAGCTATAGTCGTAAAACACAAAATCACTCGGGACACCGTTGAACGCCGCCGTCGAAACCTCGCCTTCGAATCTCACAAAACCGACCGTGTTGTTAGTCAAGACTGTGAAGGCGAAGAATCTGAAATCTATTTCGGCCACGCCCCCTGACGGAACACGAACTATGTCAGAGAGTGACGGGTTGCTCACTGTCCCTCCAGCGTGCGTCACAGTCCACAGTACCTCGCCGTTGTTTCGGCAAATGTCGTACGTTTCGGAATTCCGCTGGCCGTCAGAGAAAGTCAGAACGTAACGGGCATAAAGCACGACCCGTTCACCATCCTTGTTGTAGCCGACTAGCAACGGGTGGAGCCAACCGACAATATCCGGGGAAGGCCCTCCACCGGGTCCGTAGTACGAACCTGCACCGCCTGTGACGTACTCTATGGGCGTAGGCGACGTGCGTTGGTAATTCCAGTCATACACTGTGTTTGCGCTAACGGACACCGCCCCAGCGTAAGTAGCAATGAACTCGACCGCAGTGAAGAACGGTTGGTTTATCGGATGCGCCGGGTTGATTGTGTTGTTGTTGTTGTGTTCTGACGGTGTGAGGTATTGGCAGAAGTTCAAGATCGCCTTAGCTCCGTCCGTTGTGCTGTTTAGAACGAGTCGATACGGGGCGATATAGGGGAGTGATACGGTAGCGAGGACGGTCGATGGCGCTTCCTCGGCAAACACTTCTATCGTGGTCGGGCCGTCGAACATGGATGACTCAGCCCAGTTCACACGGACACTCAGGATGATTACCTTTTTTTCACCGCTCGGCGCGACAACTCCAAACGGCCAAGATAGCAGGCCGACCTTGACCGACGATCCGGGGAATGGGCAATAGTGCTTATCTCTCCCGAACAGAATGATGTCCTGCTTATGCCACGGGAAAGAAACGTGATGCGTGTCACCCTCCGCAGCCGGGTGTGAGAAGTTCAGAAGCCCAGCACTGGTTGGCGAAACTTCGACTTCTGGAGTGCTAGAGTCTGAATCAACGAAAAGTCGCGGCCCGATCTGCTTGCCGTACAAGACGTTTGGATTCAGGGTGAGCATCCGCTTTATCTGCGCTACGCTTGTGTTCTCCACAAGCTCATCGACGCACGGAGTCGGTTCTTTCTCTTTTTCTTTTTTACCCTGCTCCGTCGTCACCCGGTGCATCCCCCCTTTTGTGCGCAGAGTCACCGTTTCACCTGTTGCCGCGTTTTCCCGCTTGCGCGTGGCGAACGATGTCGGGTCAATGATATTCGCTGCCATCTGTCGGTATCCTGTTCGGTTTTTACCGCCGAAGAAACTTGGCAAGCCATCATCGAAATCGTTATCAGACACAGGCTGTTATCCTCTGTTCGCGGTTGATTGAATACACCTGACCAGACTCCAGCAGCATTGCGAATGTCGCGTAGTCGAACGTGGTGTAGGAACCATTCGGCAGCAACAGGCTATTGCCGGATAAACTGGCGCTAGATGGCATCGCACCACCCCCTGTGAAGTTAGTGGACGACACCCCTGTTGAGGCAAATGCTGTAGTTGTGATGCGCCCTGACGACAAGGCAAACGCCGATTCGCCAGTACCCTCGGCCGCTGCCACAACGCCAGCTGACATCGTGAAACCCTTTGTCCGACCTATCACGCTGAAAGCAGTCGATTGGATAGGTACAGTTTTGGTTGTGCCGACGAAGCGACCTCGCGCAATGAAGTGGGACGAGGCTGTACTCGTTGCAGAAATGGCAAAAGCCGAGCCGCCCGTAGCAGCGAACAGGCTGCTCGCAACAGTGGCCGACGCAATCGAAAGGTACGACCCTCCTGTGCCGGAAAACGCCACCTCTGCTGTATCGCCACCAACAGGCAAAAGCAGCGAAGCGCCTGATCCAGATGCCACCCCTGATACCGGAGTGCCCGACCCGCCACCGCCACCGCCTGTATAACTCGTGCTGTGCAGCGTAAATTTATGGGCTATGGACGTGTCACCCGACTCAACAAGCAGCCCTTTTACCGCTGTCCAATCCACCCCGCTTGTGTCAATAACGACCGTGTGTTCTAAACCATCTGATAAATCGACCGACTGGCCAGCGATGTAGGCGTCTGCCGTATCGCAAAGTCCAACCCACCCTGCCGTGCTTGTCGGGTTCGGTGTATGGGCCGAAACAACGACAGTTAGCGAAGAAGCGGTAAAACTATCTAGCCATGTGGTAACACCGACTTCACCAGTCTCCCCGTCCGGCGTAAATATCGCGCCGGTCGTGTTAATAAAACCAGTTTCGCCGACCGTCAGAGGGCCGGTGTAATTGCCACCTGTCCAGTCGGTATAAGCGAAGTTACCCCACACGCTCGGCATATCAGATCTCTGTCAAAGTCGAGGTCGTGTCGATACGCGGGATTACACCGTTGGCGACGTTAATGACAGGCGACAACGCAGCAGACCAGATCAACTTGCCGGTTTCGGTCGAAATGCCGAGGTGCGTTGCTGTCTCCGATCCGCCCGTGCATTTTGGGAAGTCGATGTTTGCTGTTGGGTTTGCCACGTTGCCGGTGATCGTGAATGACGTATTGGACCGCAGCTTGGTAATAGGTGCGTACCCTACATAAGTGCATGCGTTGGTCGTCATGGACCCGCCAACTCCGGGATCAGCCGTGTGCAACGAAAGTTTTAGCTGATTACCCGTTGTATTGGTCGGCGGTGCAATGCCCAGTTCTTCGTAGATTCCACCAGTTGAACGCTCGCCGAGCAGAATCAATTTCAAGAACTCATTTGCTGACGCAGTTGTTTTGCCTGCCATGTTGTTTCTCCTTAAATGTGTTGGTGAACCTACTCGCTGTGTCGGTGCACAGTGAGCAATGGGGTGCTGCGAGCCATTATAACCCCTCCCGGCTTACGGCTAACAGTCGCAACCTGCTCAACCGGGCGCTTGGTCGGCGCTTGAGTCGAAGCCGGGTCGATCCGGGGCTTCTTGGCGTAACGAACCGCCTCGACCGGCGCTACCGTCTGCTTGGCCGTGACAACCACCTCGGCGTCGATAACCGAGATATTGTTCACCGCCGCGACCGATACAATCTGCTCGACGACTTCGAGGCTGTGGATACTCGTCAGGTAGGAGCGAACGAATACCTGCCCCTTGAGGCTGAGTTCTTGATACGGAATCTCAAGGTAGCCCCAGGAGTTGCCCCACGAGGCACCCCAGGAACCTCCCCACAGGTCGGCGAACCTGGTGGCTGTGATGCTTACCGCGCTGGATGATAGTGCGTCTCCGGATTCACCTGCCACAAGGGAAGCGATGATGGGGCCGCCATTCAGCGCGGCTTGTGCTACCAGGGCGTCGCCACGCTCGGCCACCACAAGAACACCCGTCGCCTGGACGCTCCCTTGCGCAGCCATACTGTCGCCGACCTCTGTCGCGACCATGGAAGCCGTTGGGCCACTCGTCACGACCGACGCTGCTGAAATCGTGTCGGAGCCCTCTGTTATCGGTGCCGTAGCGACCAATGAGACGACAGACGAGGCCAGAGCGCTATCGCCCACCTCGCTCGTCGCTCCGGAAGAAACGACACCGACGCCTGCCGTCGCAGATACAGAGTCGCCCCCCTCAGCCTTCGCGAGGGAAGTGGTGACCGTAACCGTGCTGGAAGACAGCAAACTGTCACCCGCTTCACCCAACACGGAAAGTGCCGTGATCGCGATGCCCGCCATCGAAGCAACGGCATCGGCCAACTCGGCAAGCGAAGATGCTGCCGTAACGGCAACCTGGCCGGAGGATACCGCTGCGTCGCCTGCCTCGGTGACCGACAACGTGGCCGTGACAGGAGGACTGACGACTGTGCCGTTGGAAACTAGACCGTCCGCCGCCTCGGCGTTGACCGAAGTGGCGCCAACTGAAACCGAGCCAGAGATCGAGGCGGTATCTGCCGCACCGGCGCTCGTCAGCGCTGCAGACAGGACGATCTGGCCAGTGCCTGATGCAGAATCTCCAACCTCCGACGCCACGTACGCAGCGGCCACGGCCAAGGCCGCTTGTGCCGATACTGTGTCGGCACCCTCAGTGACGCTCGCCGTGGCGGAGACTGACCCGCCACCAACTTGCGGATCGAGCAAGGTGGAGTCGAACCACCCCTCGACCTTGGCCTGTTCATCCAGCCAAGATACCAGGGAGTGATCGAACCAGCCCTTGCTAGCCACTTACTTCTCCATCACCGCCAACGACCCACTGAAGAACGTAGCGGTTGCCGCAGAGCACAGGATGTTGTGCAACAGGCAGGTTCCGTTGTACAACTTGATGCCCGGAGACCCGATGTTCTTTGGCGTCGACACGTTGACCACGGAAGTGCCGATAGTCGATATGTCGCGGCAGATCATCAGCGACACGGCCCCGGACGCAAGCGAAGTCGTCAGCGTGATGCTCTGGATCGACCGAACGCCGGTATCACCCGCTGCTAGGCTGAACCAGATGATCGTGCCGACCACCGCCGTAGCCGGAAGCTGGGAGCCTGCGATGGCAGACAGCGTGGCCGTGCGCCCTGACACCCCTTTGCTGTTGGTGTAGCTCACGGTAATACCTGCGTTGGCAGCAGTGTTTGTCAGCACGGTTGTCACCAGCAAGGCGATGGTGCAGCCCTCCCCGTCTGTCGCACCGTTAACATCTCGCGCTGGGAGCGTTGGCGTGGTAATGGCTTGTGCCGTGGTTGTCGTCACGACGATGCCCGAGTTAAGCCACAGTACGTCGAAAAAGTCGTGTGTGTGGTTGACCGATGACGCCATCTCAAGGGCGGTTAGATAGTTCGACCCTGTAGATGCGTTTGGAATAGGCACACACCCGTAGTCAGCAGAGGTCGTTCCGTCCGTCACGCGCCCGTTGATTCCTGGCGTTCCAGGCGACCATGCGCCGGGATAACCAACGTCCTTGCTTGTGCAGTACCAGCACCCAGCCACATCAGAGGCCGTCGATGTTTTCATAAACGGGATCGACCGGCCTGCGTAGTTTCCGAGACCTGCCGCAGGGTACTCTGCGCCGTTTTGATCGCGGTGCACCCACGAGCCGTCTTCGCGGTAACCCATGTTCTCGCCAGGGAGCAAGACGAACTGCATCAGTTCCACGGTGTTGGTGCCGTCGAAGTGTGTCACCGCCACGGTGCAGCTTGTGCCTGTGGAGTTGTTCGTAACGTACAGCCCCTTGACGTTGCGCTGTGTGCTGGCCCCCGGCGAAGGAACGACCGTTGTCGTCGTTGCTGTCGAAATGATCGTGTTCTGCCGCGCAGGGGTGATGGTTCCCGCTGCGTTGTCGACCCACGACGCATGTACATGGATGTCCGCTGCCGAGCTTGTCACCAAGCGCAAAACGTCGGCTGTGCTGGTTAAAAGGAGCATGGTTAGGTATTCGCCGCGTTGATCGTGAAGCTAGAGACAGAAACTGTCTGCCCGCTTGTGATCGTGCCGTTGACCTGGAGATCTCCGGAGCCGATGCCTGCCGTGCCCTGGATGTGGCAGGTCGTCGCCCCGCTGTTCCAGATGCGGAAGTGGGTCGGCGTTGCGGCAGCCCCGCCAGTTGCCGTACCAGACCAGGCGCCGAGCAGTGTTTTCGAGGCACTGGCGGCAGCATTCATCCAGTCGGCCGGCAGGGTTATCTCACAGAGCAGGGTGCCGGAGTCCGCAGCAGCGCAGTTCGCTGGTTGCGAGCCTGAAAAGATGCGCAGTTTTGGCGCGGTGCCGGTGGTCGACTCCACTGCATCGAGACGAGCGTTATTGACTGCGACTGAATATTGAATAGCCATGATGCCTCCTTAGACCGGCCCCCAAGTGTCACCAATGACACCAGAGCCTTTGATGGTGATCGAATTGACCTTGCGAACGTCAGAGTGAATCGGCGTGATCTGCGCCATAGCCAGCACCGCAGCGGCGATGTCGGCAGCCGAGGGGAGCGCGGCGACGATGCGGGCAATGTCAGCGTCAGACAGCGATCCGGTGAATCCGCCCGAACTGGTCGAGGCGATATTGCCGAGTACGTCAGCAAGTACCGCGTTGATCTGCGTGAAAGCCGATCCGGACGGATAGCACGAAACCGCGCCAGTGACATGATCCAGCGTGGCCGAGATGGCTGTGACCGGGACAGCCTTTGAGCCAAGCGAAGCTGTAATGTTTCCGAGCGTTGCAGCAATTGACGTAACCGGAGCAGACTTCGAATCGAGCGATCCAACCACATCCCCGAGAACCGCATTGATCGTGCTGATCGTTGTGCCGGACGGGTAGGACGCTACTGAGCCAAATACATCCGCCAGAGTTGCGCTGATGCCGGCCTTCGGACTGACGCTTGATGCGACCGAGCCAAAGACATTAGCCAGCGTGGCCGAGATGGCAGTACGCGGTACAGGAACCGACGACACGGCCCCGGTGACGTTGTCCAGCGTGACGGAAATCGTCGTGTAGGACGGGCCGACTTGCAGCGTGATCGTGGCGGTGCCTTGATCTACACCGTCTTCCCACAAACGATAGGTCGCCGAATGGATACCGTCAGACGCGCCGGAGAACTCGAACGTCAGGTCTTCGTAGAGCGTGATCGTGCCGGAAGCAGGCGACGTTACCAGTGCCCAGCGATACTCCTTGCCTGCGCTGATACCGTCGTTGATGACCGGCGAGCCGCCGTTGTCGCCGGTTGTCGGAATCGCCGAGCCGAGAATACCCAGCCCCGGATAAGCTGACGTGAGCCAGCCGCCCGAGATCGCGGAATCCGGGTTGCTTACCCAGCTCACGCTGCGGCCTTTCTCGGCATCCGGCGCGAACCAGCCGCCGTTTCCCAGTCAACACGGTAGGTCGTTCCTGACACCAACGCCGCATCCGAGAAGGTCACGATGCCAGAGCCGTTCGTGCTCACGCCAGTCTTGTTAAGGACCAGAGCGCCGGTCGTATCGTTGTAGAAGCGGACGAAGTTTAGCGAGACGTTCGCCAGGACGTTGCCAGCGTAATCCTTGAGAACTTCGCTCGTGAATGTTCCGTTTGCGGTGCTGCCTGTACTGGTGATTGAGCCGACGATGTTGCCGAGCGTGGCGGTGATGGTCGTGACCAGTGATCCTCTGCCAGATGCGAGAGAACCCGTGACGTTCGCCAGCGTGGCTGAGATGGCGGTTTTCGGGTTCGACTTGGAAGCGACCGATCCGGTAATGTTGGACAGGGTTGCGGAGATAGCGGTGGAGGCAGACCCCCCTGACGACTGCACCAGGCCGAAAGCGTTATTCGAACCGAGCGAGGCATAAAGGTCGGAAATTTCAGACTGCGATAGAACCTTATTAAAAACAACGATCCACACCACAGATGCCGAATATCCAGCTTGGCCATCGTATCCGCCAATATAGTTTATCGTTGCATTCGCATTCCATCCCTCGGGGGTGCCGCTACCATCCAGAGACGCGTTGACGTACAACTTGGCATTCCCCGCTCCTTCGGAACGGGTTGTTGTGAGCATAACTTCGCCTGTTCCAAGCGTCGTTGCGCCGTCTAAGGTATTCGTATATGCGGTGGCGGCAGCGGATAAATTTGAGTTTGACCACGCCGGGCCAACTAGAGTGTAGTTCCCACCGTTATTGTTTAAAAACGCGACGTTTCTATTTCCGCCTAACGGCTTTGCGTTTAATACAACAAGGACTGAATAGTTTGGATTTGTATAAGTATCTATGACAATTGCTGGGCTGATAGATGCACCCTTGATAGAGTATCCACTCCCCGCTGCTGAAAAGTGCTCCCCATACGTGCCTGTCCCGTAGGTCGCGTCGGCGTGCTTGGCAAACGTGCGTGCCGTCTTGTGGGATATGAGAGCGCCGCCCTGAACGCCAATCAGTTCAACGATATTCCCATACAGTGCGTGGCTGGTGTTTAGTGTGTATGCCATGTTTTAAGCCAACCTGAAGACGTACATTTTTTGATTTGTCGCATTCACTACTCCGCAGCATTTCAAGCTCGGCGAGTACCAGAATCGACCATATGTGCCATTAGATTCTGCTGACGTAGGCGTTACCGTGTTACCTGCTGCCGGATCAATCTTTGCCCATGACCACGGCGATGTTTTAGGATTATTCCCAACAGGCGGTGGGGTTAACACATACACCGATGCGCCGCCGTGCCACACCAAATAGCGATCATTATCAGCGTCATAAGCCATACCAGCGTGCTGCCACGAAAACGACGGACCCTCCCCTAACACTGGCGGCTTTTGGGAATCGCCAGTATATGACATAACATGAATGTCATTTTCCAGCACAACAAATACATCACGCGCCTGGTTGTAGTGTGGGCTAGCGTAAGTACCTGTTAAGTCTGCCCACCCGCCAGGTATCGAAACAGTTTTTGTTTTAGGGTCAAACTCTCTAGGTTGGTGCGTACCACCCTGAAATAACCGGAATACGTCTCGCAATGAGTCATAAGCGACGCCTCCGAATCCGACCGGAACCGTACCAGTAGACTCCCTCACAAAATCGCCACCGGACCACGAAAATGCAACATTAGGCCCGAATCCTGTTTGGTATGTCGAACCGCCAAAAAACCATGGAACCACCCCGCGCATAGCAAAATTATTATATGTATGACATGAACGAGGGCGCCCGTCGAAATACACACCGCTGTCACTTCCGGAAACCAGATCACCAGTATTGCCGATAGCCCCGGTCGGATTTGATAGCCGCCTAAATGTGGCGTCTATCGCATCCCATGCGTACATCTCGTTGCCGGCGTAATCTCCATGCCCACCTCCCCATATCCACAGACGACGGCGCGACTCGTCCCATAATGCACCGCACCACGCGCTAATGATGGATACTTGACCAGTGATCCCCCTCCACGGCGCACTGCCTGGGTAATTCGGGTTAGTCGCCGGATCATTCGCCGGATCAAGCGCCGACAGCGTATTACTGCCGACTTCTGCCCAGGTCAGAGGGGCGGAAGGAAAACCGGACGGGAGACGAAATCGCCCGGCAGCAATCGCGCCACCGGAGGCACAGCCGTACGAATCACCGACCGGCGTAGCCATGTCTTAGGCGTTGCCTGCGGTGATAGTTGCGCCAGTGGTAATCGAAATATCGACGCCCGTTGCGACGGTGCCGGCAAAGGTCGCATCCGTGCCGATAGCCAGCGTGCAGACAGCCGCATCAGCCGAAGTGGTAATCAGGATGAAGGTCGGCGTACCGGCGACGTGGTTGGTGTTGATCTGGGTGACGGCTTCGTTTAAGTCGATCTCGCCGTTGGACGCCGTGCCGAGTGCGCCAGTGACGGTCAGCGTGGCAAGCAGGGTGCCAGCCGGGGTCAGCGACTCGGTGCCGTTGTAATACTTCAGTTTCGGGTTGGTGCCAGCGGCAGTGATGATGTCCGTGACGATGGTGTTGCGGAGAGCGGTGGTGAGCTTCATGGGGTGTTACTCCTTACGGTAAATTGGTGCGTTCTGTGAGCCGTTCATCTCGGCGACGTAGGCTTGTGCGCAGTGCATGTCGTCGGCGAACAGCCAGTTGATCAGGCGTTCCAGCCGCTTCCAGCCGCGACGGTGGGCCATCGCACTGATTGTTTCGTCAGGGCAGGTGCCGAACAGCACCACGGCAAATAGCTGGTCAATGGCGATCAGGACGCGCTTGGGGTAGGTCATGGCAGCAGTTCCTGCGACACAATGACTGCACCCTCGGCGATGCGCTGCTTGTCGTCGGCGTTCGAATACACCTCGGCCTCATAGACGCCCTTCTTCCAAGTGAAATCGGCGGTATCAGACGACTTGATGCTGAAGGTGATGACCTTGTTCGCGGTATCCACGGTCGCCGTGATGACATCCAGCGGGGTGTGAGCCGATTCGGTCGAGGCGAGGACAGTTCCGCCCTTCTTGTCGTAGATGACCATCGAAGCGGATTTGCCGGTCAGGTCCATCGGGGCGAACCACTGGACGAAGCCGCCAGAGGTGTAGGCGGGCCACTCGCGCCCGTTGTCATCGACCGGGCTGACGGCGTTGTATTCCAGCGTGTCGGTGTCGATGACAGTTGTGACGCGGTAATCGTTGCCCTTGGGTTCAGCGTTCTTCGCGTTGATCGGGGTCATACCCTTGACCAGCGTAACCGCCGAGGGCCAGCCATTCGGGCAGCCATGCCCTGCTACCGTCAAATGCGGTGCGCCGGATGCGATGCTGATCCCGGTAATCGGCTTGCGAATGATCCGGTCGCCATCCATCCAGCGCACCGGGACGTTGAAGGCCGAACCTTGCAGAATCGTAATGTCTTTGTCAGCCGCCATCAGAACACCGCCCTTAGATAAACACGCCCGTCACCATGGGACTCTTCACGCGGCGGCAGGCCAATTTGCACATCGGTATGGATACCGGGCCGGAAGTAGCCGAGGCCGCGTTGGTCGAGCGTCAGGATTTGCTTTTCGCGCCCTTGCTCGACGTGGTGGAACAAGTAGTTGAACGCCTGCTCAACCGTGATGCCCGTCGGGATTTGTACGGTGTCAGTCATTGCGGTCGATCGTCGTTTCAACCCGGACCAGGCGCTTGTCAATGCCATTGATCCGGTCGTGCAACTCGCCGGCCATCGCGATCAGGTTCTTCGATATCTCGTCCAGCTTGGCGTAGAACTTATTGCCAAGCCAGCCGATGATGGCTACAAGGAGCCCGAACAGGGTTGCAACCAGAGAGGATGCGACAACGAGCATGGTTGTTTCTGTCATTTGGACACCATCAGATCAGTTTTGCGGACGGAGCCAGATGACGTGCCGTACCAGAAGTTGAGAACCTGGATTGCTATTGAATCCAGCAGGCCGAGGATGCGACCAACGACAATCTCCGGAACGCCATGCGGTATGCCATAGCGCAGTACGATCAGCTCAGAAACAAGCACGGTCGTTACCAACCAGATCGAGAACCAGAACAGCTTGTTCAGCGTGCCACCTTCGACGGAGGCTTTACGGGCTGAGTCGCGATCCTTGTACTCAAGATCGGCGTACTTGAAGCCGCGCTCTTTTTCGTCGTTCTGGTATTGCAGTTCGAGGCGCTTTAGCTCGAAGACATGATCGGCCGACAGCTTGCCGGACTCCACGAAGTCCTTGATCTTGTCCTGCGTCGGTTCGGAGATACCGAACAACTCGCCCAATGCCGTTACGGCAAGACCAGCAGCCGGACCACCCAGCGCAGAGGCAACAGTCGGAGCGAGTTTCTTGACGGTATCGAGCCAGTCCATCAGGCGATCTCCAGCCAGGACTCAATCCCTAGCTCGGCAGCGTCGTCTATTTGGTCGATAACCCGCTTGACCATATCCGCGCATTGAGCAATGCCACTTGAAGTGCGCACTTTCCCAACGAGAACGCAGCCAGATGAGTCTTCAGCGCGGTTTCCGCCATGAATTCGGATGCCGGTAAAACCTGGAACATCGACAACCAGAGGGAGTACGCGCTGAAATCGGTTGGAGAACGATGTAGTGAGCCGGTATTTGCCACGAGGGATAGCTGTGCGCCCATAGACTTTCTCCGTTACACCGCCTTCAAGGGATCGGTCTTCGTCCTCGCAGGTGTGGCAAAAGAACACGTTGTCGATGTACATGCGCCCGAGGGTGTAGTTTTCACCGTTCGGGTTCCTGATCGTCGGTTCTCTAACTACTTTGAAGACCTGTTTCATGTCGGTTTGCGCGTAAGCCGTTTTCGCGATTCTAACATGCTTACGCGTAAGTAGTTACTCGATCAAGTCAAGATCGTCAAGAATTTCGTTCGAATCTTCGACGACTTTTTCCTTCTTCGGAGCGCGAGTCTTGCGCTTCTCGGACACCACTTCAACGTCAACGATGTTGCCCTCTTTCTTAGCAGATTTCAGCAGGGCGTGACCCGCATCCGTGAGAACGAGCACACCGTCCATAACTTCGGCAACCACTTGGTGCTGCGCCGGTTTGTCTTCAGTACGCTGAATGTAGAAAGTAAACTTCGGCCACACGTTCTGTGCGCCAGCGGCGAGTAGTGCGTCAATGCGTTCTTGCACGAAAATCTCCTAGAAATGGAAAACGGGGGCCGAAGCCCCCGGTGTTACTTAGGCAACCAGAGCAGAGGCCAGGCCGGTCGGGATGATGGTCTTGTAGCCGTACACGTTCAGGCCACGAACATAATCGCCGAAATCGGACGGGTTACGCACGGTTTCCATCTTGGTCATCTGCGAGGCGAAGGTTACAGCAGACTTGTGGCCAGCCATGATCAGGCGACGCTTGGCAGTACCGGCAGCAGCCGCACCGAAGTAGTCCTGGGTGGCAGCAGCCTTCGGCAGGTTGTTGGTCACGTAGACGGTGAAGCGGTCGATCATGCCGATCTTGCCGTTGCGAACCATCGACTTGTCATCGCCCATGAACTGGGCTTGCGCCAGGTTCGACTGCATCAGGATTTGGCGGGTCAGCGGGTCGATCAGCAACCAGCGTTCGGTTTCCGGAATGTTCTGCTCATCCAGCACGCCAGCGAGAGCGGTCAGGGTGGCCAGGACGTTGTTGGCGTTCAGGGTGACCGGCGCGGTAGCCGTACCCAGGTTGTAACCACCGGAAATCGCGCCAGCGGTGGCACCTTGGTTGGCAGCCGGAACGTCATTCCAGATACCTTGCTTGGTGGCCGTACCGAGTAGGACGGAGGTGTCGATCGCGATCTTCATCTGCATGGCAGCGTCGTCGCTGAACATGTCCATCAGCTTCGGCTGGGATTGATGCTCAACCACGTCGTTCACCTGGAAGGCGAAATACTTGGCGCGGTCGATCGGCAGCTCGACAGTAGACGGAGCCGGAACCTGGTAGGACAGCGAGGTGCCGACCTGGTAATCCGAAATGGTGATGTCCGGACGGTTATTGATAACAACCTTGTCGCCCAGGCCGGAGATTTCGCCTTCATACGAGGTGTTGGCGATTTCACCGAAGACGGTGGACTTGTAGAACTTTTGGTTCAGCTTGGCCGACCACAGGGTCGGAATGAACGAACCGGACACATTGACGCCAGCAAACGCGCCGGTTGCGCCAATCAGGGGGGTAGATGCGGTAACGGAAGCCATAGGGTTCTCCTAATTACATGTAAAAACGTCGGTCATCGCCCCCGGTCAGCATCAAAACTGCACTCGACCTTCGGCCAGGGCTTGTTCAGCCTCAGCCACACCGCGCTCGTAGTCTTCGCGAGACATACGTTGCAAATTGCGATGGTCAAGCGCAGCTGCATATTCCGCACCAGTCCAGACCTTTTGAGCCGGTTCTGACGGAGAGCTTGCCTTGCTGCTGCTCGGAGGTACTTGAGCGTTGAGGTTTTGCTTCGACTTGGCTTTAACTGGTTCTTCAGCGGGTGCCACAGATGCCTTGAACAAGGCCAGCAGTTCATTGATCGACGCCGAGTCCAGTGTGCTCAGGGCTTGTTCCGCCGTTGCGCGGCGAGTCAAGCGAGTCCCAGGAATGCGGGCGTCCAAAAAAGCGAACCACCGTTCGTCGGAGTTGACGGCATCAAAATCGGCATGGGCCTTGTAGACCTCATCCCAGAACTTGTCCGTATCCGACTTGGCAACACGTTCTTCAGTCTTGGCGACCTTCTCGGCTACCTGACCAAAACGCTTGTCGAGTTCTGCTACCAGCTTCTTTGCCAGCGCATCGAATTCCTCGCGGGATGCGCGGCGAACCATGTCCACCAAATCTGCGCCATACGCCTCAACGTCGGCATCTGTGACGAGCTTGCTGTCTTGCAGGGTGGGTTCCGGCTTGGCTTCCATCGTTTTGATGGCTTGTTCCAAGCGTTCGGACAACTCGCGGTTCTGTTCATGGAGGCGAGGCAACTCGGCCTTGTATTTACCTTCCAGAACGCGGAAACGCTGTTCCCAATCCACAGACGGCGCGTGCTGCGTCACCTGAGTTTCTTGCACTTCAGTCGGCACCACCTGCTCGGCTGGCTGTTCAACGACACTTTCCGGCGCGGGGTTCCCTGCTTCGGGAGCCGTTCCGGCGAGGTGCGCCTGAATCGCTTCAGCTTGGTCTAGTTGGGCCTGTACTGCTTTGGGCAATGCACTCACAAAAGTCTCCTTTTCGTGCCGACTACGTGCTTACGAGTTAGCTTCTGCTAGGGTTCGTTCCACGATACGGGCTACTACTCACAGTTAAAAATGGGGTTACCCCCGGTACTTGTCGGCCAAAGACGGCGCTTGGGCCAGCAATTCCAAAATCTCTTTCAACATCTGCGCCCGACCTTGGGCGCGGTACAGCGCGGTGTCTTGCTGCGCTTCCGTTGCGTCGCGCCAGAATTCACGCTTTTCCTTGAGCCAATCGCGGAACGGTTTGTATTCGTCCAGTCCGTTGATGTGCAGGAGGTTTGCAACGAGCGCCTTATCGACCGCCATAAAAAGTCCTTATGCTGCCATTAACATACTTACACGTAAGCATGTTGTCAAGCGAGGTGACGTAGTTTGTACAAAGTTTTCGCGTACAGCGCACCGATTTCATCAATCAGGTTCAACAATGGGCCGTCGCAGGCGTTCTTGAACTCGCTTTTGCAGTCCTCAATGCACTCCAGGTGGGCTTCCAGTACGTTGGCAATCGCACCTTTTGTCGGTGTCTTGAACGGGATTTCAGGAAGAAGCCCGTAGGTGCCCTGCGCCACTTCAGCAAAACTATCCGCAAGGTCGACAACCGCCTCGTAGAACTCGCCTAGTGCGACATGCTGTGCGTAGGATTTCGTTCGCAAGTGTGCGCGGTGCGCCTGTTCGCGGGACAAGAAAAGCGTGGATACAATTTCTACGGCTGCTTTCATCGCGTCGGTGCCCCCATCGTGTCAGTAATCGGCTCTCCGGTCATGAGCTGCTGTTTGTTCTGCTGTGGATTGGCTCGACGGCGACCGCCTTCTCCCGGTTGGCCAGCTTCAGCCATCGGTGGTTGCGGGTTCATCGCCTGTGCCATCATGTCCTGGAACTGCTTGAGCTTCATGGCTTCGCCGGACGGGACGATCTCGTCAGCATCCATGTCTAGCGTTTTTGCCTGCTCGTGCAGCAACGCGGCAATCCCCTCCTGCCCGATAATCGCCTGGGCGACCGGACTGTTCAGGGCGACTTGCAGGAATTCGTTACGACGGGTTTGAGCTGCGTCCTTGACTACCAGGCTGTTTGCACCGCGAGCTGCGATGTTCACATCACCCTTAAGGTCCGGGTCTTCAGCGTGCATCATGTTGTGCATGTACAGGCGCTCGATCAGCGGTTGAAGGACGTGGGTATCAATGTTGAAAATAACCTGTTTGATCGTCTTGCCCGCGTTGCCCATCAGCATGGACATACCGGACGCAGTTCGCCCCGCTCCGCCGATACCAGCGTTGTCACCCGTGATGTAGCGCGGGATGCCTGTATCCTCGTCGGCCCGCGTCGAGAACTTGTCGAAAATCTGCATCAGCTCACCGGAAATACTCTGCGGCTGGAAGAACTCGATCGCCGGGGAATTCGATCCCATCGGGTCTGAACTGAACTGCCAGGTCTTCCACGGGTAGAGCTGCGTCAAGTCAGCACCGGGCGGCAAACGGTCGATGTTGTACCCCACCTGCGGGCCGGAGGCGATACCCATGTTGTCCGCGATAGCACGAGCGGCGTAGTTACACATTGCCTGACAGTCGCGCATCAAGTCCGGTGGCGCGTTGCCCCAGAACGAACCGGGGATTTCCTCAAACGACGCCTTGAAGTACGGCTTTCGGTGGAACGGGTCGTAGTTAAGAATCGCTTTGATCACCCACCGACCAATTTTCCACACTTCGCAGTGGTATTCCTTGATCGGGTCGATGTTGTTTTCCTCGGCATCCATGCCGAACTCAATGAGCATCTTGCCCTGTACAGCCCCCCAGAACTGGAGTGCGTCGATCTCTGTTTCCGGGTTGGACTGAATCGCCGAGATGGACTTGCCTTCAGCACTGGCCTTGGCCGAGTCGATGTACAGCCAGTCGCGCAATCCACCGCGACCGTATTCATCCAGAACAGCCTTGATCGCACCGTCGTCGTAACCCTCAACGCCAATCAGCTCGCTCAGGGACTGCCGCGTCAAGCGGTGGCGTTCAATCAAAAAGCCGTCATTCGGGTGCGTGCTGTTCGGAGCCGGGTACAAGTTGAACGGGTCTACGCGCTCCCAGGTGGACACGATCTCGTCTGTCACCACGGGTTCAAACTGGCCGACCACGGCCTCCTTCCACACGAGGCGCGGCTTCTTGCGGAGGATCGGCCCTTTGATGATGGCGCTAGGGAACGTCACCAGGTCGTCGATAAAGTTCGCAAACGCTTCGCGGAACCCACCTTCGGTGAGCTGATCCTCCATCTTCAGCTCCATGCGCTCGGCAGCCTCTTTCGCCATTTCGCGCATTTCAACCATCATGCGGGACTTCACCTGCTGGATCAGTTCGTAGGCTTCCTGGCGGCTCAACGGCATCCCGTTCATCGCCTCGATCTGCATGGCCTTCTGGTTGGCTTCCTCGAACACTGCGTCGCGCAGGTTGGGTGGCAGGTCAGGAATCGGCGTCGGGTCGATGGTCCACGGTTTCTCATCCCGCGCCCCCATCAGGGTGTCGCGCAACCAGGCGCTTGCAGCTCGACATTTGGTCGAGGTAATCATCATGAAAATCTCAGCGCCGCCCGACGCCTTGATGTCAGCCAACAAGTCCGGCTCGTACTCACCCCTGCGTTGCCGCAGGTTCTTCAGCAGCCGTTGCTCGACGGTCTGCATCTTGGCCGTTCGTGCCGACTCCCAGCACTTCTGGACGTGCGACGCCAGCGACTGAATCATGGGTTGCTGCTGGCGCTGCTCTGCCTCGCGGCGCTCTGTCTCCAGCATGTCAGAAAGCGTTCTGACCGGGAGAATTCCGTTGATGTTCAGTCCTGGCATAGAAAGTTACCTGTAAGCAGTTTGGGCGGATATAGCACAAGTACCCTCATTATAGCAACTACTTACGCGTAAGCCTATTGCAGTTTAGCGACAACCCCAACGACGCGGGGCTGGTTTTATCTCGGCTGCCTGCCTCTGCATAGTCGAAGCGCCAGAACCGCCTGCCATCAACGCTAAATACTGCATCGCGTCATGCGGGTGGCTGAACGAATTCTTTTCCGGCTCCTTTCCGTCAAGCTCGCCTTTCCTGTTCGCTTTCCAACGGTAACCCGACTTAAACCCCTTGATGAGGGTTTGACAGGCGCTATCAACAATAAACGCTGGTTTTCCGTCGATGAATTTGGTCAACCACCCTTCAACGGCTTCAATACGCGGGGAGACATAGTTAGTATGCGGCTTGGATATAGTGAAGCCAGCCTTCTTCAAAACATCAAACGGGCTTATTTCATTGATCTGACTTTTCTGAGCGCCTGCCGGGTCAGGGGCGACTCGAATAGCGCAACGTTGATACTTCTCAAAAATATGCGGTCGTAATTTAGTTTCGATGAACCGCTCCAGGCCCATGTTCTCGCTGACTAGCTCGGAAAAAATGAGGAGTCTTCCACGAGGGTCGACTTGACCGAAAATTGCGCTCGGGGTGCGCCCGAAGTCTAACCCGATCGTGATGGGGTATGTGGTAGACACAATCGGCGACAAAGGTTTTTCAGAGATATGGATTTCTGGCAGGAATGTCTTCTCATATACCGGGAACCCGTCCAAGCTGCGCCCATAACGACACTGAAGATAAACTCGGATGAAATCCTTGGTTTTACCTTCCAGGGTTTCCTTGTAATACTGGCCTGGGCTGTTCGGAGACAGGTATTGATAATTGTCACAGCGAGGGTCAATCGCCCACTGATCACCTTCGTTGTCCTGGCCAACCAGGTTCTCATCCGGGTCTTCCCCGTACTTCATGATGTACGTTTCAACCGGCATCGCCGCTTCCGGCTGTACAAATACACCCCAGTTGCGTGGCGGGTTGTCCATCTTGTCAGACCACCACGTATCTTCCCCCGGCATGTTTGTATCGAAAATAGCTCCGGCCCGCGTGCACCCGCCATCTTTGGCACTGGGATAGCGGTTTACTCGCATCAACAAGCCGTCTACAACGTCTGGGTGCAGCTCTCGGGCTTCATTGCCCCACAATCCGGTAGCTTCCAGAGATAGAGCTTTACGCACGTCGTCAGGAGTATCCAGTGCGATAAACATCCATTCCGATTTCAACTGCGAACCGTCGCCCAATGTCGCCTCGATGTAAAGCGTTTTGTCTGTTTCTTTCCAGAACAAACCTGACTCGCCCGGTGGAAACCAATCGAATACTGTTTTTCGGGTAGTGTTGCGCAGTTGGTCAGCCGTGTTACGAACAATCAGGAATCGTGTCTTACGCTCCCCTCTGTGGTTAGGCTCCTGGGCGCAAGCCCAGCGCATTAGCTCGTGGGCACAGGCTACGGATTTACCACCGCCGATGGGGCCTGCCAACACGCGGACATACTTGTCCGACACCATGAATGATTCTTGAGTCGGCGTAGCTATGAATTTTGACATTATTTTGGTCCGCGCTTTCTCGGTTTTGGATTTAACGCTTCTTCTGTCGTTACTCCATGGTTTAGCCTGTACGCAATGGTTTCCCGTTTGATACCCGTTTCAGACGCCCATTCATTTAACGTCAGTGATTTACCGAAAGCTGTAATTAAACGTGCGTTATGGTGTTCAGCCGACTTAATCTTTTTTGAAGTTTTCAGGGTTGCACATATTTTTTGCGAGACTGATTTTTTAAATTCTTCATCCGCCCATCGTGCTTTAGCTTTTTCAGAAATAGCTGAATTGTGTTCAGGTGAATTTACTGCGCCTTTTCTCGATGACGCGTTTGTACTAATGTTGTATGTTGAATTGAATAACTGAATGTACTGGTCTTCAACTTTGATAAGCGCATCGACTTCACAGTATGCAACTGGAGAAAACTTAAAGCACTCAGCTCCGTATTTGTTCCACGCTCTTTGTAACCGCTGATTGTGGTGACGTTTTGCGTTTAATGCCCACTTATGCCGTGACCAGCGTTGTTTAAGGTTGACGGCTGAACCAACGTACATATCGTGCGTCTTTACATTTTGAATAATGTAAATTCCTGACTTTTTCGGTTCTGGAAAATCGAAAACAAACGGCTCTGAGTTTTTAAAATTTATCTTGAAAAGCATGTCATTCCAAGGTTAAGTCTAAATCACCACCCAGTGCCACGGATGCCACGTACTCTGGGACAGAATCCAGGAGCTGTTCTTCTTCGGTTTTGTCAACGACAGCTGCTCCACCGCCGATGGTGATTTCTCGATTTTGACCAGGGAGAATGATCTGGATGCTGAACCCTGTCGGGCCGTCCTTCTTTTCCTGCTTGGCTGACAGGCCACTCACCCTGTACAGGTAGTCGGCGGTGTCCATGATCTGCTTGTGTGAGGCAGACGGGTCGAGCGAATTTTCAACCAGGCGGGTAACCAGGCCCGGAAGGTGCGTCTTTGCGAGGAGGCGTGCGAGTTCTTGCCGATCTTCAGCGTGAGCGCGATCTGCGTCTGATGGTTTGTACTCGGCTGGAATGTTGATGTCCATGAGATAGATTTAACACACGCTTACGTGTTAGTCAATTGCGTATATTAGCGTTTGCTTATATGAAGTATTTTTTGACGTTTTTGCGAGAGCGTTACGTTGATGGGGTATACCCCCGCCACCCCGTCTGGGTCCGATGTGGGGGGTAGGTGGGTGGCGCGGATTTGACGGCGCGCCATAGGTGTAGCAGGCAGTAGTATCCGGAAGTAGGACGGCGGCCAGTATCCCGCGCTCGGATTGTCTCGCTACCGTGGCGTAGTCTCTTGCAAGTGGGGCGGCGCGTATGGAACGGCATAGCATCAGGGGTATCGGTTCATCCGTATAAATCCTTGGGTGTGTCACCCCGAAACCCAGCGCATTGGCTCAAACTTGAGAGCTTTACAGCGGACTAGCTCAACGTGAAAAAGCGTGTGAGGTGCGACCTTATGGTGTATTCCATGAAACTAGGTTAGCACGTGACACCACGCGCAAAAGCGGAAATCAGAGCGGTGAGATAGCGTAGGTTCAGCCTTTAGTGGCTCGTCGTGCTCCGTAAAATCAGATGTTTCTATCTGAAAGCCACTTGTTTACAGGTCAGGCTTTTTCATAGGAGAAAATCATGATCCGCAAAACGAGTATCAAGCGCACCACCATTGAGCCGGTTTCGGCTGGTTCCACTGTCGGCAAGTCGCGCCGTAAGTATGTCGGTGATTGCATCGACTTGGCCGACCTCGGCTGTCACGCTTTCAAGGATGGCACTATTCCGGCTGGGCGGCGTGTCATGTCGCACAAGTTGTCGGATCGCGTCCGGGTTTAAGCGGCTGAATTCATAGAAGTGGCCATGTAGCAGATGGCGGCGCACGGTTAACCACCGGTTGGGCTGGCAACCCATTTAGTCAATCAATCAGCCATACACACGTAGCCAGAGCGTGGCTGGCGTACCAACACGCGCCCTTTTTCCAACCTAGCGGGAGAATGCCATGAAACTAACTCACAAATCCTTTACCGATCTAATCGGTAAGATCAATCAATCCACGTCCGAGCGTCGCGCCATGATTCAAGACGCACTGGAATTTGCTGCGTATTGCGCGTTTGCTGATCGCAATGCTGACCCGGCCATCCGGCTCTTTGCTGTGGTAGGCCGTGAAACCAATCGCCAGAACATGGCTACGTGGCTCGCGCAAAACGCGCCTATCGGTTTCAAGGATGCAGTTCCGTTCTTCCACGAAAAGAAGTGGAAGATGATCGACCGCACGCTCGTCGAATTCGAACAGGACGTTGCCGACGCCACGCCGTGGTACATGCTCAAGACCAGTGCGTCCGAGGTCAAGGACACCGTCGATGTGTTGGAGCTGATTCGCCATCTCGTCAAGTCGGCAGAATCCAAAGCTAAGAAAGGGGTCAATGTGCTCCACGGGGATGTGCTGGCTGAGTTGTCAGCTATCGCCAACCGTGTCGAATACCAAGCTAAATAATCCAGCTCAAGGGGGTCTGTCGGCCTCCTTCCACGGGGTTATTTTAATTGTCACAAGCAAAAGT
This sequence comes from uncultured candidate division WWE3 bacterium, assembly GCA_938004185.1. Classification (GTDB taxonomy): domain Bacteria; phylum Patescibacteriota; class WWE3; order UBA101185; family UBA10185; genus UBA8498. Next base: position 934 of record CALKWN010000067.1, on the reverse strand, counting down.
GGCTGTGACAACCGATTTGTGACAATGGAAACCACGTAACCACGGGGGTTCTACTACTATTTATAATCTATATTATCTATTGTCACATTAAAAACAAAGAGTTGCTGTGGGAATTTCGCACTTGGCGAGGTGAGCGCGGCGATTGTCACAAACCCGCACAACTCGCCCAGCAATCTCTCTTTTCTTGTGACAACCGATTTTTGTGACAACCTATTGTCACATCGTTGATTTTAAAGGCTTTCTATTGTCACAAGCATGACATTGTGCTGTGACAATTGATTTCTGTATATACGTGTCACAACGTTGATTTTAAAGGGTTTTTCAAAGAATATAGACAACCCGCCCCACTCGTGACAATCAACCCACCCCGTGGCACTATCGCCACTGGTTTTCGTATATTTATACAGGAATCAGCCAAGATTTATGCAGACTTATACGAGAATATAGATGACTATAAGTGCAAACGCTTATGCGTAAGTAGCCAGAATATAAGTTATAGTCAACACACTTATAGTCATCTATATTCTTACAGGAGAAGTCGCATGCCAACCAACACTCAATTGACGAGCGAATACCTCGCAAATCTGTATAACTTATATTCCACTGGCTGGGATATTGCCAGTTTCAGTGCAACCCGAGCTGACCTTTGCCGACACCTTGGCATAACCAAGACAGTATTCGCCCGCTTCTCGTTGGCAGGATACAGCTATACAGACGACCGTGGCGAAACGTGGTATCAACCGCTCAACGTCGTTAAGTACATCCACAACACACTGGCAAAACGAGGCCAGACCTTGGCTGAGTACGCAGAGTACGTGGTTAAGCAGAACCGCGCAGCATCCCTTGCCAACCACAGGCGGAAGAAACTCGCCGCGAGCAGTCATAGCCCCGCAACTGGCCCCACCCAAACTAACCAAACGCCAACCCTGGCCAA
>CALKWN010000066.1 GCA_938004185.1 uncultured candidate division WWE3 bacterium | reverse complement strand
GATTAACAGATCCCCGTAAGGATATATTTTTAATATCTTTGCGGGGAATTTTTATGTCTTCACTCAAAATGCCGTATAATTAATTTATGAAACTTATTCTCATGCTTAAGACAAATAAGGAGCTGAGGATTATTTTTTACCTCTTATTGCTGGGTATAGCGACTTATTTTATTGCAAACATGTTTGGGGATAGGACGCAGATGTGTAAGGAAGCGGGGGGTGTTTGGTCTAAAAAGTACAATGAGTGTGAAAATGTGAATTTGGGAAAATGCGTAAATATGGGCGGTTTTTATAATTTCTGTGCGAGTCCTTGCCGACATTACGCGGAAGAGAATATTGCCGAAGTGTGTGAAAGAAAGTGCGTTCAGGTTTGCGAGTTTATTAATCCTTTTAAGGGTAAGAAGTAAGAGTAAGTAGGGGGTTAGAGGTTAGTAGGGGAGCATCTTTTAAAATACTGTGTTGGAGTCGCTGGATTTTCTGATCTTGATAGCCAATTTTATTTGTTTGTGTGATAAAATCTTACTGTCTTGCTCCCGTAGTTCAACGGATAGAACGTGTTCCTCCTAAGAATAAGATGCAGGTTCAATTCCTGCCGGGGGCACCAGAAACACGAGCGTCGCTTGTTGTGACGGCCGGGTTTCTGCCCGAAGGGGGAATTGAATGGCGCAGGCACGACGGTGCCGAGCCGGGGTCGAGCGGACCGCCAGTAGGCGGGAACGCGTGACCAATTCCTGCCGGGGGCACCATTGAGGGTTATTTAAGCGCATATATTGGCTTTGACGGGGTGTAGCTCAGTTGGCTAGAGTGCACGTTTCGGGTACGTGAGGCCGGCGGTTCGAGTCCGCCCACCCCGACCAGCAAAAAATGGGTATCACCGTAGGTGGTAGCCATTTTTTGTTAGTGGGTAGCACGGGTCGAAATGTAGCAACGCTGTCGGTTCGTCCATTTGTTGCAGACAAATGACAGTGAACAAAGCGAACGGTTGTCCGCCCACCCCGACCATAAATTAAATTTATAAAAGTTTATCTATCTCGTGTGCTGAGCTGTAATCTTTTTCCGTGATTTTATCTTCAGAATGAGTGTAAACTTCAATTGTTATTTTTTTATAATCAGTAACGTGCATGTTGGGGTGATGGTTCTGTTTTTCTGCCAACCCCGCGATTTTATCTATTAAATCAATACACTCCGAAAAATTGTTTAGTTCCAAAGAAAGTTTCAACTTGCCGGAACTTTCAACCCACTTATTTGATAATCTATTATCCACCATCACCGCATTGTATCAGATTATTTCTTCAAAAATATTAAATTACGTGGTCGTATTGCCCGAGTGGCTATATAGGTTAGTAATGTACAAAAATAAATTCCGAAACAAAAAGAGGTTTGGGAACAAGTCCCAAACCTCTTTCAGTGCACGTTGAGTTTCCCCAACATGCCCGGTAAGTGTAACAAAATATTTTCAAATGTCAACAGTTTTTAGCTTAGAGATAGTAGCTCGGGTTTAAATATTAGTGCAAGTCCTATCAGGAAGACGATAATACCTCCTACTAAGTGAGAATACTTAGCATATTTGTTTTTGATTCCGAAAGCTTCCATGGTTATCATCGCGCCAATAAAAACAACCATATCGTCGAGCATAAATATTATTATGTAGAAGACAAGATAAAGATAATACTGCCATGTAGGCAAATCACTCATACTCAATACTTTTGTGTAAACAGCAGGCAGACCCGCGGAACATAGGAGCTCTATCATATTTACAGCCCCTGCCAGTACAATCATCCCTAATATAGCTATACCGAGATGTTCGCTTAAAACCACCTGCTTGATACGCTCCAAAACATTTCTTCTTTTTTCGTTTGATGTAACGACGCAGCCACCCTTATTTTTATAAAAATCGTATAAATAGTAAGCGCCCAACCCCAGTGCAAACGCGCCCACAAGATACCTGACTATCATGGCGTAGCCGACAATTAGGAAAAAGTTTAACCAGGCCGCGAGAAACAGGAAGTAAACCACTCCCGATGTTAATATGAATGTTCCTCCAAGTAGCCACATTTTTTTTCTGGCGTCTACCCTTAATAAGACACTTATCAAAAACAGAAGAGCCCACATAGCGCACGGATTAAATCCGTCCATAAGAGCTATAAAAAAGGTAAAAACCGGAAGAGGTAAGACTTCGGGATCAAGTTTGAGTTCAAACACAGGTTTATTTTGGGAAGGTTCTTGTCCGGCGTCATCTGTGACCGCGGTATCCGAGCTTTCTTCGGGTTCTATAGTTTCGTTCCCACCTAGCTCACCGCCGGATTCGTTTCCTTCATTCTCATTTGCTTCTTCAGTTTCGGCAATATCTTCACCGACAATATCTTCGGGTTCCCCTTCGATGTATGCACCTTTTATAATTGTAAATACAGGTTTGATCCGCGAATTTTCTTCGAGAATTTGTTTTACGACGTCGTTCGGAGTATCGGATAGAGTAGCATCAAGCCTTTCCATTATTTCAACTCCTGTAGTTTCGGGACTCCCGAAACCTATAATTGTCTCTTCCCCTATTACCAAAAAGGGTATTCCTCCTACGTTGACGTCGAGTGCTTTACCCACCTCGACCAGTAATTTGAGATTTTGCTCATTTTGGGATACTTCATATGCTTTGACCACAATACTTGGATACTTCCCTGCAATTTCTTCGAAAAACTCTATTTCTCTTCTACAGTGCGGGCAGGTCAGACTTTCAAACAGGTGGATCTCAAAAGAGGCTGTCTCTTCAGGCTGCTTTAATTCAGAGGCCAGCACGTTTTTTCCCGAAATAGAGGTAAAAACCCCAATTGCTGTTACAGCTAAAGTCACAATTAGTAAAGAAAAAGTGAGTTTCGATCTCATTATTTATTTGTCCTTACATTCTTCAATAATCTTTAGGATTTCTTTTTCGCTTATCTCGCCGCTTGTTCGTTTTATTTCCTGCCCCCCAGAGTCCAGGAAAATAAATGTCGGGAGATGCCCCGCTTCCAACTCATATTTTTTTATAATTTCAGGGCTTTCATCGTACTCAAAATACTCGGTTTTAAGCCAGGGATTTTCCTGCTCTACCTTTTTCCATATTGGTCGCATAACCAAGCATCCGGAACACCAAACAGCTCCAATTTTTAAAACTTTCATTTTGATATTGTACAATGAGACAGAGCATATGTTAAATCCGTTTAAGAAAAAGACTCTTAAAATTTCATCGTTGTTAATAGTTATCGGAGTATTGTTTTTGGGCATATCTTTCGGTCCTCTAATAAAGGATGAGCTATGGTTTTATTTAAAAGAACTGAAAAACCAGGAATACAAGCTAAATGCAGAAGGCGGGGTAGAGGATAGCATTTTCGGAAGATTCCTGTCTTCCGAGCTGATAAGTATAAAGCCTGTAGATACAGAGTTTTCAATAGTTATTGAAAGGATAGGAGTAAACGCTCCTATTATCGCCGATGTGTCAGTTATTGACCCCAAGGCATACGAGGAGGCTTTGAAGCATGGTATTGCGCACGCCTCTACGTCGTCCTACCCATCACGAGATCCGGGGAACGTGTATTTATTTGCACATGCTTCCCTTAACTTTTTTGATTTAGGTGGCTACGCGTCAGTTTTTAATTTGTTGAGAAAGCTTAATTACGGAGATAGAATACATGTTTTTTATGAAGGGGATCAGTATATTTATGAAGTTACAAATAAAGAGGTTTTGAAGGGGTGGGAAACAAGCCCGCTTTTAAGACCCGTGTTGGAACCTGTACTAACATTGCAAACATGCGATCCTCCGGGTACTACAATAAACAGGTTTGTAGTTACTGCTGTACTGAAAGAAGTAGTAGAGAAGTAGATCCCGATTGTTAATGTTGTTAATAGTAGCGGCGTTATCTTATTCCGATAGTGTATAGGTCCGTCTGTTCTCCGGATTTGAATGACGTTAGGATTATAAATTTATCTCCGTTTGGAGCAGAATAGACTTCGTTATAAAAGAGTGTGTTGTTGTAGACCTCAACTTTGTTTGTACCGTCAATTCTGATTAGGGATATTACACCTCTTTTTTCTTCTTCTACGTTTCCCTCGAGTAAAATAAGGTGGAAGCTGTCTGAATACCAGGAAATTTTTGGTTGGGGATCGGAGAGCTTAGTGACTAAAGCTGTGGTTTCTATCTTCTCCCCAATGGGTATCGGGCGTTCAAAGTTGTATATTCTGTACTCAAGATTTTCACCGTTCTGTACTGTATACAGAAATTTTTTGTCATCAGGAGCCCAGAAAGATTTAGTCGACATGGCAAGTTGTCTAATATTTTCGGGGATTTCCAGCTTTTCTATGAGGACCATACGCTTTTCAAGCACTAATTCCTGCCATTCCTGTCTTACTTTGGCAACGTCAGATATAGTTTGTGCAGTGTTAATTGTAAGGTCGATTAAAGAGTGGGTGCCGTTACTAAGCTCAACCAGTAATTGCGTTTCGTCGGGTGACCACTCAATATTTAATCCTTGGGAATACTTTACAAACTTTGTGTCTTGTATAGCCAGAGACGTGGTGCTCCTGAACAGACCTATCCCCGCTCCAGATAGGGATGTTATCCAAACGCCCGGCTTTTCTCCTAAATCGGAAAAGTAAGCGATTTTGTTTTGCGAAGGGGAGATGCTGGGGAATCTCGCACCCGTGTTTGTCATGGGTTCTAATCTTGGGCTCTGTGATACTAGTACGGCAGTGATATCTGTCACCAGCTCTTCGTATATCTCAATCTCTTTTTCCCAAGTCACAAAACCTTTTTTTTCTATTTTCACGACATGCTTACCCGGAACAATACCGGAAATGGTATCGTTTGTAGCTGTCATGAGTTTTCCGTCTAGGAAGACACTGGCCCCATCCGGTATTGATTTAGCGCTGATCATGCCCGTTTTAGACAGATCTATGGATCCTTTATCTTTGTCGAGTCTGTAACCCGATGTGTAGAGATAGAGAGCAGAAGTAATGCCTATAATTACAACGATTGTCAGTATTCTTTCCAACATACTGACCCTCTTATTTATTTGTTTTTTCTTTTCTGGAGACATATAGCTATCGCCTATTTTACCAGAAAAATAGGATATTTGAATAAAGTAAGCCCCTTTAAATATACGTTAACGGGATTGGGCAGACAATGTATAATTAGGTATATGTCAGATTACAGGCGTGTTTCTATACTTGGTGTTGATGTTGACTTGGGATATGAAATTGAAGATGTGACTCGTATACTCGAAAACCATCTTATCGAAAATAAGTCCAATTACATTTGTACAACAAACCCTGAATTTATAATGGCTGCTCAAAAAGACACCGGTTTCAGAGATATGATAAATAACGCTAGTTTGTCTTTGCCGGATGGGTCGGGAATAGTAATGGCCGATTATTATAAACGTAAAATGTCTACAGTTTGTGGCTCTTTTTTTCCCAAGTTTATTTCAGGTCTTTACTATGGTGCCGCCACTGTTTATTCCTCTTTTTTTAAAAGGAGTAACTTCGCTCCCAAAATCACAGGTGTGGCGGTTTCAGAAAAAATATTTGAGCTCTGCGCAGCCAAAGGTTACTCTGTATTCCTTTTAGGGGGTATGGTAAGAGACAAAAAGGGGAAACCCATACATAACGGTGAAGATATAGCAACTATTGTCGCTGAAAGTATAAGTAAAAGATATCCGAAAATAAAAATAGTCGGTAGCACATCGCGATTTTCGTATAAACCTGATGATGACATTTCTACAATTCACTACATAAAAAAATGTATGGAAGAAAGAGGCATCGAGAGCGTAGATTTTATTCTTGTTGCTTACGGGCAGAAAAAACAGGAGTCGTGGATGGTACGTAATTTGCCAAAAATTCCCTGTAAAATTGGGGTAGGTGTTGGCGGCACCTTCGATTACTTGTCAGGCGTAAGTAAGAAACCTAGTGAAATAGTTATACAAAATAACCTAGAATGGTTGCATCGATTATTTACCCAACCTTGGCGTTTTACACGAATTATCAGCGCGTTTCCTACGTTCCCATTTAAGGTTTTTATCAGCTCCCTCAAATAGATTTATCGTAGTTTTTCATAATATAGGAACACTAATTGTTACAACAGTCATCTGTTGACACTATATAGAACAAGTGTTTACATTTAGTAATGATAAATCTTGAAGAAAAACTTTATACGTCTACAGAAGTGGCAGATATTTTAGGTGTAAGTCTTCGTTCGGTATACAGGTATATCGAGGAAGACAAGTTGCAAGCAGAAGTTAAAACTGCTACAGGTCGTCATAGATTTACAAAGAAAAATATACTTGATTTTTTATACCCGGATGGCAATGACGGTAAGTCTTCTACACCAGCATTTAAAGATGAGAAAAAGGAGGAAGTAAAGGTTGAACCAGAAAAAAAATCAAAGACTAAAGAAAAAGTAGCTGAAGAACCTAAGGTTGAAGAAGAGATGCAACCTGAAACGGAGGGCGAACCCGAACTCGAGCCGGAAGTAGAGGAAGAAAAAGAAGAAAAAGTTGCTCAGAAAAAAGTTGAAGAAGAGGTTGTGGAAGAAGAGCCGATTGACTGGTTAGCAAAATTCCGAGCGGCAGCGAAGAAGTTTGATGAAGAAAACGCGAAAAGAGTAGAAGCATCCTCTGTCGATACTCCTGTTGAGAAGGAAACCTTCTCCAGCATTACTGAACAGGAAGCACACGCGCCGAAAAGCCAGATGTTTTTCTACAGGAGCAGATTGGGCGGATTGAAGGATATAGCTCAAAATATTGACAAATCTTCAAGGAATTCTGGTGTTGATTACGCTTTTACAATGAACGCCGGGCTATCTCTCTATAAGGCAATAAAGCCCTTTTCAATGCTGCATGTTTACATCAAATCTAAGGATAAGGACTTTTTCGAGAGGATTTTAATGCTCACTCCTTCGGACGAGAACAATGCCCAGCTTTGCATAATGACCGACGATTCGAAGGATTTGTACTCATCCAGCGAAGAACTGCACGGCCTTTTTGTTGTAGAGAAGAAGACATTGCTGGACGATATAAGGAAGCACGGCGACGCCGATCTTATAGAAGAAGCTGAGTCTATACTTTAATAAAAACTTAAGTAGCGCGCACGGCCAATTTAGTGTATTTGCCTAAACAAGGCCGTGCGTGTATCATTTAGCCATATGGCTATAAAAAAATCCCGCAAGGTCTCTAAGATATTGATGGTGGCTACAGAAGCGCAGCCTTACGTTTCCGTGGGGGGTGCGGGTTCGGTTATAGGACATTTGTCAACCGCACTTAAACATTTGGGTCATGAGGTCGCTGTTTTTATTCCTAAATTCGGACTGATCGATGAGCAAAAATATCCCCTGAAAATGGTCATGGAACATCTTGCTGTTCCTACAGATGACCCGGCTAATCCGGAGTTAATCTGCAACGTTAAGTGCTATGAAAATGGCAATGGTGTAAAAGTGTTCTTTCTCGAGAATCAGGAGTATTTTGAAAAAAGAGCAAATGTTTATGGATATTCGGACGATCCCACACGTTTTTTGCTTCTTTCCAAGGGTGCTATAGAGTTCGTACGCAGGGGCGGTTTTGTTCCGGATGTTATGCACTGTAATGATTGGCACACCGCGTCCATACCTTTCTATTTAAAGACATTGTATAAAGCAGATCCGGTTCTTAAGAATGTTTCCACACTTCTTACTATTCACAATTTGGCATACCAAGGTACTTTTGATCACAGGCACGTGTCTGAAATGAATTTTGATGATGGGAAGTCAGTGATCGGCCCTATTTTTTCCGACAGAGTGGGAACCTTAAATTATATGAGGCGCGGAATTATTTTTGCAGACGCAGTTAACACCGTTTCAAAATCGTATTCTAAGGAAATCTTGACCCCTGAATTTGGTGAAGGCCTTGATAAACTCTTATCGGAAGTAAAGGGAAAACTCTTCGGTATCGTTAACGGAATAGACTACGATGAATACGATCCGTCTACCGATAAATTGCTTCCACAAAATTTCGACATAGATTCTATCGATCTAAGGGCAGAGAATAAAAAAGCTTTGCAAAAAGAATACGACTTGCCGGTTGATTCAGATAAGATGGTTTTCGGTTTTGTAGGGAGGCTGGATTTTATGAAGGGTGTCGATTTAATGACAACTGTGTTACAACATGCTTTGAAAGAATATGACATACAATTTGTAGAGATCGGCGGAGGGGATTGGAGTTTGACAGAACGTCTGAATAACTTGAAAACTGAGTATCCTTCAAAAGTTGGGATACATCCGTACCCGAATTTCACATTACCTAGAATGGTATTTGGTGGAGCCGATTGTATCTTATATCCTTCCAGATTCGAGCCGTGCGGAATAGTGCAAATTGAGGCCATGCGATATGGGGCAATACCTATTGTCAGAAAAGTAGGTGGTTTGGCAGATACTGTTGAAAATTTTGATACTTTGAAACAAACTGGCACAGGTTTGTTATTTAGTGATTTTTGCGAATTTTCGCTTTACGGTAAGATAGTAAGGGCAATAGAGCTCTATAAGAACAAGAATTTATGGCGAAAAATGCAGACAAACGCCATGAAGTCGGATTTTAGCTGGGAATTTAGTGCCCGAGAGTATTCCAAGCTTTATGATACAACTAAGTCTTTTCATGAAAATCCCGCCATTTCTTTTCCGGCTTTGGAAGGTTTGACAAGCCTATAAGTTTTTGATACGATTCTGCCATTAAAGGGTGCGACCCGAGGGGGACATTAAAGTTTCTTATGCTGTGGGCAGGAGTATAAGAAGCCGTCCCTCCCGGATCGTACCCTTTATTTTTTGTCTTTGACAAAAGGTTATGTTTTATCTCATAATACCCGAGTGAAGATAGCTCTGGTTTTACATTTATACCAACCACCTACACAAGACGAAGCGGTTTTCCGCAACATTTTTATACAGTGTTATCAACCCCTTATTAAACTGATTAAATCTAAAAAAGGCGTTTCTTTTACCTTAAATTTGCCTCTAAGTCTTTTAGAGCAGGCGGATAAGTATGGCTATCATACTTGGTTGGGAGATTTAAAAGATTTGTATGTTTCAGAAAGAATTGAAGTAACAGGTAGCGGCGCTTATCATCCCTTGCTCACCAAACTAGAGCGGGAGGCTGCTGAGAGGCAGATTGTTCTGAATGAGTATGGAATGGGCTATTACTTAGGAAGCAGAACGGGGTTTGAGGGGGAATCTGCAGTGATGACAAAAAATATTGGTGGGTTTTTTGCTCCCGAATGTGCGGTAAATTATGATCTCATCTCTTTAATTGCGGATATGGGTTACGACTGGGTTTTGGTTGATCAGACAGCTGTTTCCGGTGCAAAAAAGGCGGAATATGAGCCCGTTTATTACAAAATCAAGGATTTACCCATAAAAATAGTCCCCAGAAATAAAGGACTTAGCGACAGACTCTCTTTTTTCAGAGGTTCTTCGGTTGACGAACTTGTAAGAGATATTACAAGTCACGGAGAACTGCAGGTTCTTGCTTTGGATGGTGAAACTTTCGGGCATCATAATTCTAACGGTATCGAATTGCTCGAAGATATGATTAACATTATTACCCAAAAAGGAGGTAGTTTTGTCACAGTAAGGCAATTAACTTCATTTATGAAAGAGGCCGGTTTGCCTGACGTTGTGGAGTCCACTTGGGGAGCTAGTTACGAAGATATGTCCTCGGGTGAGCCCTATCCTTATTGGTCAGGAAACGAACTTCAAGAGTTTCTGTGTTCTTTAGAAAAAATGATTGGAGCACTTATCACCGATGTGGCGTCGAAGCTGGATGTTTCCTCAGATGCCCATGATTCCGTGGCTCAACCCCTTTGGTTTTTCGAAGATCTTCCGGATATTTCCCAAGAAACAAAAAATTATTTAAAAACGCTATTTTTTGCTATGAAGTACGAGCACAGCGATAAATATTGGTGGTCTTCGCGCAAACCGATTTTGGGAAATCCCTGTTTATACAACAAACATATGGTTGAAGAAGCACTTAAATATGCCGATGGCTTTGAAGATATGTGCGAAGATGCTGATCAAAAGAAAAAAATATTAATGAAAATTGAGGATGTGCGGGCAAAGCTAAGCGACCTAGGTTAGTGTGGTAGAATCAATAAGATGAAGTGGTTAAGTTTTTTACATTTTTATCAACCGTCGGATCAGCAAAAGGATATTCTCGAGGCTGTTGTGTCTCAGTCATACCTTCCTGTATTCAAAACAATCTCAGAAACGACCAGAGGAAGTCAGACTATTAATATTTCAGGCTCTTTGCTTGAGTTGCTGGATAACAACGGTTATCACGATTTGATGGGATTAATAAAAAAATCTTTAACAGAGGGGAAGATCGAGCTTACCGGATCGTGCAAATATCATTCATTCATTCCCCTTGTTCCTGAGAACGAAGTTTACAGACAGATATTGCAAAACGAAGAAACTTTTTCATATTATTTTGGTAACTCTTTCAAAAAAAGCGGCTTTTTTCCTCCTGAGATGGCCTACGCGGAGTTTTTACCTGCCATGCTGGAGGAGTTGGGGTACAATTGGTTGATTTTGGATGAGATTGCGTACAACAAGGGGGCAAATTATCCTTCGGGGGATAAGCTGTATCGAGTTGCTGACACAAATATAGCCGTCTTTTTCAGAAATAGAAGGCTAAGTAACCTAGTTATGAGTGCGGTTGTACGAAGTAAGAAAACCTTAGACCCCGCCATAAAAGATATTTTGAGTACTCCGTATATTGTTACAGGTATGGACGGGGAGACATTCGGACATCACCGACCGGGGTTGGAATCGCTTTTGGGAGAAATTGTAAATTCCCAGAAGCCGTACGAAACTCTTTCGATTTCGAATTACATAGCGGAGATAGGTAAGCACCTTGAGACTGAGCATGTCAAACTGTACGAATCTACCTGGGCTAGTAGCCCACAAGATATTGAGAAAGGTATTCAGTTTTTATCATGGCTTGATACATCTAATCCTATTCATAAACAACAGTGGGATTTTTTCCAATTTGTGCTCGAGTTGTTTTACAAAGTTCCTGAAAGTTCGCCTAATTACAATAAATTACGTAACAGCATGGATATAGCGATGGCTAGCGATCACTTTTGGTGGGCGTCTGCTAAACCATGGTGGAGCCTTGAAATGATAGAGCAAGGAGCTTTTAGGTTCCTAGATATCGTTAAAAACATTCCGGAGGTAAGTGATTCTGATGTTGCTAAAGCAAGACAATTTTACCAAGTTATTGTATCCACGGCTTTTGAGTGGCAAAGGTCGGGTAAAATACGCCAGATGGCAAAAGAACAGAACGAAGCGCTTAGAGTTCCTTTCAAGGAAAGAACATTTGAAAAAGGAGGACACCAGCGTGGGGTTTGGGATGGGTTCATACATCTTATTGAAAATGAAGAAAAGAAGGCGGTAAAAAATAGAGAGTATGAAAAAGCAATATTGTGGAGAGACGCTTTGTTTAAGCTCGAACACAAGTTAGATATTTACGACATGATTAATGCTATAGATCTACTCAGAATAGAAATTGGTAACGGTGAGGTAGAGAAGGTTCTTGATAAGTATACCGCCAAGTATCATAAGATACGGGGAGGCCAGCCTGAGCAAAGAGGTTAGTTTTCCTCAAACCTTGTTGTATTTATATTTTTTCTGGTAACATTACCTACATGAAAGTACTTATTGCTGCCGCAGAAGTTGCCCCGATAATTAAAATCGGAGGCCTTGGAGATGTTATAGGAGCCCTTCCCAAAGCATTAGAGAAAATTTCAGTAAACGCGGATGTTATTGTCCCTTTTTTTCCGAATGCGAAAACCGACGGTCTGCAGCTCTTCAAAAGTTTTGATTTACATGTACCTTTTGCTGACAAATCAAATACAGTTGAGGTTTTTAAGACTAAGCTTCCTAATTCCAACGTTGATCTTTATTTATTGAAAAACGCCGAATATTTTGTAACAGGAGGATCAAATTTCTTTGCCAACAACGTTACCGAAACTCAAATGTTCGCATTCTTTAATAAAGCTGTTGTCGAGTACGTCAAATATGCGTTGAATACTTACGATGTAGTTCATTGTAATGATTGGCATACGGGCCTAGTAACGGCTTTTTTGAAAGAGGAGCTTGGAAGCGAACGGCCGAAAACTTTATTTACTATCCATAATCTCAACTACCAAGGTATAGGAAATCCCACACTGCTTAAAGATACGGGAATTGTTCCCGGGACACATCCTCTTATTGATTGGGATTTGGCTGATGGCGACCTTAATATGATGCAGCAGGGTATAACTTCCAGCGATTACATAAATACAGTTTCACCTTCTTACGCTGGAGAAATATTGACGAAGGAGTTTGGTGTAAATTTTGACGACATACTTAAATCTAGGGAAGGAAGACTTAGCGGAATTTTAAACGGCATAGATTATAATTCACATCCGGTCGACTTTTCATCGGAGAACGCTACGGAAGGTAAAAAACAGCACAAAAAAGCCTTGTTCGAAAAATTAAAAATTGACCCTAAATTAGAAAGTCTTCCTATATTTTCATTTATTGGCAGAATAGATGCATTTCAAAAAGGACTCGACATTTTGACTGAAAGCGTTTCGGATATTGCAAAAAAGGACGCCGTCTTTATTTTATTGGGTACCGGAGATAAAAAGTGGGAAGAAAAACTAGTTAAAGTGTCGAAAGACAAGGCGCTTTCAGGTAAGTTTTCATGCAACATCATGTTCGACATAGACCTTGCTAATTTAATGTACGCTGCAAGTGATTTTCTTGTAGTCCCATCAAGATACGAGCCCTGCGGTCTTATACAAATGATTGCCATGAGGTACGGTACTTTGCCTATTGTTAATAATGTCGGCGGATTAAAGGATACAGTAGAAAACGGTAAGACTGGCTTCGTTTTTAATAGATATTCTTCCGAAGCTCTTACAGCATCCATGAAAGAAGCTTTGTCAGTTTACGGGACACCTAAAATGCAGGAAATGATAAAAAATGCGATGGAAAAGGATTTCAGCTGGACAAAAAGTGCGGTAGAATACAAGAAGTTGTACGAGAAGATGTTAAGTTAAACTGCCTATGTCTAAATTTATATTTGATGAGTTAACCGGAATACCCACTATTTTAGCTACCAACCGTGCAAAAAGAACGGATCAGACGGGCGCCGTCGGTAAAAAACCGGAACCTGCAAAGAAAAATACTCCTTCGCCATGCTTTTTTTGCAAGGGAAGCGAGCATTTAACCCCCGAGGCTGTTTATCAAGATGCGGATGAGTGGAGTGTTAGAGTATTCCCGAACAAATTTCCTCTTGTCAAAAACCATGAAATAGTTGTGCATAGCCCGGAACACGAAAAAGACATCCCCGATTTTAGCCACGAGCAGAATGTGAGAATAGTACGAGCTTTTTTAAATAGAGCGAATTACTATACTTCGAGAGATCAGGAAGTATTAGTTTTTAACAACAGGGGAGGGAAGGCAGGGGCTTCTATATTACATCCCCATTCTCAGATCGTTGCTCTACCGGGATTTCCGGGGATAATTGAAATGGAGAAGAACAAGGCGTTGCGCTACATGAATGAGCACAATAGCTGTTATTGGTGCGACACAGTAAAAGACGGTTTAAAACAATCTAATTTAGTTTATGAAAGCAAGCATTTTGTACTTCTGGTTCCCGAAGCCAGTAGGTGGAGTTACGAAATGATTCTTATTCCGAAAAAACATAGGCCAAATTTTGAGTATATGGACGAGATTGAGATTAACGATTTCGCCAGAATAATGAAGGCTGCCTTGTACGCTTACGACGTACTTTTTCAAAAACCCGACAGAAATTTTTGGATCCACAATCAAAGATATGAACCATACCACTGGCATGTAGGTTTTATTGCACATATTAAAGTGTTGGGAGGTTTGGAGCTGGGTGCCGGAATTTGGGTAAGTGATAAAGCTACGCCGGAAGACGCCGCTAAAACGCTGTCAGTGCATGTCAAAGAATGTTACGAAAAAGAGACCACTAGTATTGTTTAACTCTAAATCCTCCGCGATTGGTGGAAAAACATAAGTTGCCAAAAACAAAAACGCCCCGTTCAGAGGCGTTTCTTTTTTTATTTACAATAGTGAGAAAATTACTTTAACTCGACTTTTGCTCCTGCTTCTTCAAGCTTTTTCTTAGCTTCTTCAGCAGCTTCTTTCTTGGCTCCTTCTAAAATAGCTTTAGGAGTTGATTCAACCAAGCTTTTCGCTTCTACAAGCCCGAGCGCGGGGTTGATCTCTCTTACCACTTTGATTACCGGAATTTTGTTCGCTCCGGCGTCAGCCAAAATTACGTCAAATTCTGTCTTTTCCTCTGCGGGTTCTGCCGATTCCGCACCGTTTGCCGCGGCTACGGGACCTCCGGCTACCATCATAGGTGCCGCTGCACTAACTCCGAATTTTTCTTCGAGAGCTTTGACAAGGTCATTAAGTTCCAAAACGGTCATTTTTTCGACCATTTCCATAACTTTCTTAGCATCTCCGCTTAACTTTATGTCTTTTTCGTCTGCCATATTTAACCGCACCCCCTTTCAAGGGTTTAAAATAACTAGTTAATTGTCCTTTTTCTTAGCAATAGCATTGAGTGCGTAAACAAAATTTCTTTGTACGCCTCCCAAAACATTAGCGAATCCGCTCAAAGGAGCTTTCATACCACCGACCATGCGTCCCAAAAGAACCTCTTTAGAAGGAATTTCTTTTATCTCCTGAACTTTGGCTGAATCCGCATAAACACCTTCAATTAAAGCTGACTTTATTTTCGGAAGTTCCAGTTTCTTGGCAAATTCGAAAATAGCTTTAATCGGAGTTACGGGATCTTCAAAAGAAAAAACTGCCATTGTTGGCCCCTCGAGATCTTTTTTAATCTCTTTAGTTTCGATATTTTCTTCTTTTAAAGCCACCTGGAGAAGGGTATTCTTCGCTACAATCATCTCCGAATTTTCAGCCTTTAGTTTAGCTCTTAATTCGTTTGCCTGCCCGGCGCTAATACCGCGGTAATCGGCAAATACTATGGATTTGGCTTTTGAAACCTTTTCCTTTAAGCTTTTCACTGTTTCTTTATTTTTTATTTTTCCCATTTTGTTAGGTATACACCTCCTAAAAATTATTACGGGTTAGGACGGTTTAAGTTAGGATCCGATTCCTGCCGTAAAAACAAAAAACCCACCAAAGACGGTGAGTAATAAACGACAAACGTAATTATTCGTAAGGTTTACCTCGGCAAGATGATTAAGCGCCTACGCGCCCTTGCTGTCTTTGGCTACAGAGGTAGTTTAGATGGTGGGACGGGTGTTGTCAACAGTTCACAATTTTTATTGTTGCTGAAAGCTAAGGTCCTGTAAAAGACACCGCCCCGTTATTATAGGAGTTTCTCAGCAACTCCGGAGTTAGTGCGTACGAGAATATCGAAATTTTATCAACACCGCCTTTGAAATATCCGGTCCCATTCGGACCTCTGCTTATGTTCAAGGCCGTTGCGTTAGTGGAGGTTATGGGAGAATTTTCGTTTATCGAGGCACTTTCCTGACCATTGTAGTAAATTTTCAACTGCGCCCCGTTATAAACGCAACTAAGTTGTGTCCAAGCATTTTGTTTAATTGCTGTTGTTGCGGTTACCCCCTGTAGCCAAGAACCGCCTGAAAAAATATGACATTCTGCCTTTCCTTCCGCATTTGTAGTTAGTTTGAACTCGTTATCTTTATGTATCAAGGTTCTTGATGATGGGCTGGATGTTGGGTAGAACCAACCTCCCCATGTCGCATCGGTGTAACTTGTACTTGACGGTGCCAGCAAGCTGTTGTTGGTAGATTTCGCGTAATCATCAGATCCGTCAAACCCGACATTTGCCCCAAATTTTTTTGCTGTAATCCCTGACCACGTCTCATCAGTATTGCCGGAACCACAGGTACCTGCATTTGTTCTGGTGCCGCCACTACCTACTATCAGTTCTAAATTGGTTCCACTCCCCGATTCATCGTGTATTGTTTTTCCGGAACATTCGTCAAACAACCACTCCGCGACAGCTTTTCCTTTTTTATGTTCCCAAGCAATTTGGGGTAAGGTTCTCGCATAGTTGTAAATTTTTAAATCGTCCAAGGAACCGTTTAGCAGATTTTCAGGAGTTGTATTTGCTGCACCGAAAATGGGGAATATTTGGTAGGGGGGTGTTACGGAAGGAATAGTCCCGGAAAATTGTAACGGTTGTTGTATTCCGTTTAAGTAAAATTTTAGTCTTTCGTTGTTTCCATCTTTTGTACCATCAAATACGACCACCCACTGTGCCCATTCTCCAATAACAACGACATCTGTGTTTGTATATCCATACCCCTGTGATTCAGAGGAGGTGTTTATCGCCAAAAGTATATCATCACTACCACCTCCTAAACTGCCAGAACCTGTCTGTATGATTATATTGTCGGTACTATCGTGATAAGATGACATGACAGTCGATAGATCACTGAGCTCATCAATTTTTACCCAGCTACTGAATGTAAAAGTTTGGGAAGATTTAAAAATGTCTAGCCCGGTTGTTTGGGAGCTCGTAGTTATGTAGTTAGTCTCACCGTCAAGCTTTATGGCGGATCCTGTTACTCCCGGTACCCATACAGGAATGCCTTCTAAAACGCCGTGTATATTTTTGGTTGATGAGTCTTTGATAGATGTACCCTTGTTATCATCAAACTTGTATCTGCCCCAGTAGGGACCGTTGCATAAAGAGTCATCTCCCGGTACACAGAAATCGTTGTTGGAGCCGCCCATTATTGTCATACTTCCGCGGTTGTATGAAATCTCTGCCTGACCCATACTTAAGGCTGTTCCGACAATCATTAAATCATCTATTGTTCCGGCAAAAATATTCGGCGAACTCCCCGACTGTGCCCCTATATATAAAACTGAGTTTCCATCTAGCGATGCGTCAGCAATAATGTTGTCTTTAGTTGTGACCAAAACGCCGTCGACGTAAAGATCCATCTTGGAAGAGCCTGTTTTTACTGCAACTACATGATGCCAAATTCCGTCGTACAAGTCGGTGTTAGATGTTATCTGGTCGTCCGGTTCCCACGTGCTGTCGTCATCTATTGCAAATGCAATGTTTCCGGAAGTATTGAAAAAAAGTTGAAAACCGGGGCTACCCGAGGTACCGCCTCTCGAAATTATGTACTCGTTGGCACTAGGGTTGTCTGAGGTGTTTGACTTGACCCAAACACTTAGACTAAAGCTCGAACTATCGAAATCGAATGCCGAATTATTTATGCTGGCATAACTTGTGCCATTAGGGTAAAAAGCGCTACCGTATTTTCCGTTAAGTGTGTAGCTTGGGCTGTTTACAGTATTTGTTATTGTAAGATCGAGGTGGTTTTCCGATTCATCGTAAGCGATCGAGCCCCCATCTTCATCAAACATCCAGTGTGCTACTATGTCTGTAATCTCGCCATAGTCTTTAGTTCCTAATGCAACATTCGTGCCGGTAGTAGTGGGGGAGCCTATGACCATATCAGATAGTATCTGCTCAACCGTCCTCTCCTTCGGATACATTTTAAAATCATCAATAAACCCTTCGTAATTGTAAGATCCGGCCCCTCCGACATATAGTAAATTGTTTTCGGAAACCGGAGCTCCCGATCCGTTGTTGCTTTCTCCCACTTTTTTACCGTTAACGTATAGAAGTATCTCGTCGTTGGAATCATTATTATAAGTTACTGCTACATGAGACCATTCATTAGTTCTTAAGGCATTGTCGATCGTTACGGACGCGTCAGTACCTGTAAGGTCAATATAAGCTGTAAGACTTAGCAGATCTTCAGAACCGCCCTGACTAAAGCTAATATAGTTGTAATCACCCTTTGTGAACATTCTGCCGTTTTCGTTTTCCCCGGGAGAGGTTGGTTTAACCCAAGCTTGTACGGTGAATTCAGAGCTCAATGCTTTGCCGAAGTTAATAGCAGTGTCTTCAGAAACCTCAATAATGTCGTCCGAACCATCAAAAAACAGACAACCACCATTAATACAATCTTCCGAGCTATGCCAAATCGGCAATTTATCTGCCTGCACTGTCTCGGATAGTACTGTTATGGCTGATGAATACACATCGTTGTTATTTGTGGCGGCTGCAACGTCTATTGTTTGTGCGGATTGTGGTGCAGAGAAGGCTCCCGATACGGTTTGGTTGCTTGGTGAAATGGCTGTGCCGACGATATCTGTAGGAGTAGAATTTGGACTTGTCTGAAGCTTTACTGAGGAGGTACTTCCCGAGGCCCCTGAGGCTATGTGGTAGTAGTAGTTTCTTACACCTGCCCACTGCCCGGGGTTGTAATAGGTGTCAAAGTTTTGAGGTGTGGATCCCGATGATAGTTTTGTATTGGCAAGCAAGTACTGTGTTTCTAACTTTGAAACGGCTGTTCCTGTAGATAACACTTTTATTTTTGCATTATAAATATTGTACGTAGAACCTGAGTTGTCTATACTGCTCACCAGTCTGTAGTGTCTGCCATCTACCGGATCAAATGTTGCACTTTCAACCAAAATGGGGGTATTAGATGTGCCTGAGCTTACCACAGTTGCTTTATCTGCCCACTCTCCGAAATTTCCGTTATCTTCTTGAATTTTTATTGTAATTTGGGCGTTGTTAACATATCCCCATGTAAGTTTAACTTGTCCGTTGGCTCCATTTCCTCCTATTTCCGAAGACCCCTGTCTTCGTCCTCCGCCTCCGCCCCCGCCCCCGGGAGATGATCCCTGAGAACCGTTGCTTCCATAATCGCCACCGGTTCCCCCATCTCCACCGTCTGTACCGGTTCCCCCAGTTTGACCTGAGGCATTTCCGCCGTTTCCGTTTGTTCCGGCGCCTTCCCCTCCGCCTCCGCCAACATTTCCCGCACCCGCAGCTCCGAAACCTCCGACAAATGCGGATGTCGCTCCGGTTCCGCCGCTGCCTCCCGACCCTCCGTTTGCCCCATTGTTAGAAGAGGTTCCTCCCGAACCTCCCACAGCTACGCAGGATGTCGAGTTGAAAGATGAGCTGTCTCCGTTGTTGGCATTATCATCACTACCGGAACCCCCGTTACCGACCGAATAGCTGTAGTTGTTGCCTGAAATTACAGGTATGCCGGATTGTTTTCTATATTCTCCTCCGCCACCGCCGCCACCCCCGGTACCTGAACCAAAGTTACCGCCGCCACCACCACCGCCACCGCCCCAACATTCGGCTGTTACGTACTCAACATTATCCGGAGCTGTCCAAGAACCCGTACCTGACGAAAAAGTTTGAGAGTCTGTAACATCGCCATCGGAAGCACGCACATAAGTAACTTCCGCAGTTACGTACAAATCTCCGTCCCAGTTATCCGCGTCATATTTCCAGTATTTAGGAGATGCTAGTGGAAGTAGGGAAGTGTTAGATTTACCCGTCTCATGGTTGCCGATTTCTATCTGTGTCTCAGTTGAAGTAATAGGTGTTTCTTCGGTGTCTTGTACCACTATTATTCTGGCAGCTTTTACCTCCGGTAAGGTTCCTCCCGATAAATTTATATTGTATTCGGTTGCTCCGGCAGGAGGTGTAAATGCGGTACTTCTTTTTCTGGTAAAGTCAGTTTCTGTTACGGTTATGGTTGAGTCTTGTGTTGAAGTCCCTGCTCTTTCTAGTGCAACTGTCAAAGTTCCGGATGACACTTTGGCTACAACTTCGAAGTAGTAAGCTTTTGTACCGTTGTATTTGTTTGTATCAAGCTTGACCAATGCCGGATAATCTCCTGAAGTTGAAACTGTGCCATCTATGATATTTATTTCCTGTCTTATTTTTGACCCGCTGACTTCACTATTACTTCCTCCTAAAACTCCGTCATTTCGGTTCGGACTGTAGTCGTGTGCGGTTGTACCCGCACCTTCGTCAAAACCCAGATATATTGACGGCGAGGGACCTATCTCCTCGCCGGACGCACCCGCACTACTTCCCGAGGGAGTCAGTGGTGTGATAAGACTTACTGAAGAATCGCTCTCTGATCTGGCGTTGTGGTTGTGGTAGTAAATATAAAAACGATTGTTTCCGGTTGTAACTTTATTTAAAACTATGTCGTATTGAGTTGAGGAAGTGTTGCAACCGGATGTAAGTTGATATCTTAGAACGGTACCCCCGATTTCTGTAAAGCGTGTGTCATTACAATCTGATCTCATTTTCCCCTCGGAAATTAAAGTTTCTGTATCCAAGGTTAAAGATACACGTCTTTGCTCATTTATGTTTTCGTTATGAATAAAACTTACAGTTTGTCTGTAGGTGTACCCCTCATCATACCAATCCGCTTTTACTTTCATTCCTTTAGAAACAAGAATTGCTACAGGAACTAATACCACTAAAAAACCTAAAGTGGTCGATATGATAGCAGGTCGTGACCTTCTAAAGTTTTTAAATGTTTTTTTAAAGAAACTCAACATATTAACTTTATTATTGTTCTTCTATACTTACTAACCACCAATCAAAAGTTATGTCATTAAATGACATATTATCAATTGCGACGGTAAAAGATTCGCCTTCAATTTTATTTTTAACAATAATGGATTGGCCGCCTGTACTTGAGGTCGCGGTTGTAAATATTTTCGAGTTTGCAGATACGAGATCGTTTTCGATAATCACCTCGGTTTGTCCCGCTTGTATAGTTCCGCTGCCTATAGTTTTAGAAGCCGAAAGTATTGTTACATTTTCGGTCGAAACATCGGTTGTTGTTACTGCAAGGGCTTCCACGTCGTTTGCTTCAACTTTCTCAGCAGTTAAGGTGCCCTTTACAATTACATCGCCATTAGGATCTATTACAAGAGCGCCGTTAAGTATATCTACGCGTCCGGCAAGCGATTTTTGGAGATAAAGTGTTTGATCTGCACAAAGTTCTTCGGAGTATGTGTCGGTGAGCTCGTTGTAGCAGGCAGGTCCGTTTACTTCGAATACATTGTTTAGTGTATCAAGTTTCATAAGACCTGCGTTTATATCCCCTGTAACATTTAGGTTGTATAGGGTCGTGTCTCCCAGTACCTGCATGTCGCTTGATACCAGCAACTCACCTTCGTTGTTAGAGAGACCGAGTGCCGCTATAAAATCCTTGAGTTCTTCGTACACGTTATACATTGTGGCGAGCATGTCTTCCGGAGTTTCAATTACAGATTCTGTGCTTTCTGTAGACTCGTTAGTTAGCATGGAGATAATCTCATCCATTTCAGAGATCTTTGTGTTCATTTCTGCTACTTCGCCTTCCAAGGTACTAAGCCTACTATCACTATCAGTTGATAAAGTGCTTATACTTGTATTTGTGGTTGTAGAGTAGGTGTTAAAACCAAGTTGCAGGTTATCAACTTTTGTATTAAGTTCTTTTGTGGCTTCTACTAGTAAGCCTGCTGTTTCTCCGTAGCGTAATCCGTAGAACCCATCAACGGGGTTTTGGAATACCAGCTCAGGCATTACTTCCATAACTTCTTGTGCAATCATTCCTGCAAATTTGCTGTTGGTGGGGTCGCCAAGCCAGGTGAATGTCACACCCCTTAGTCTTTTCACTTTATCGAGGGCGTTTTCTATAGTTGTAACATCAGTCTTTAATCTGCTATCCGAAGTAGCGGTTGTGAGGGTGCCGTCGGATGTAAGGCTCAGCGGAGATACGTATGCGCTGGAGCCCACGCCTCTGAATCTACCGCCACCTGCTACATCAAGCATTGCGGTGGGGGCGGTTGAGCCGATGGCCACGTAGCCTGAAGTTGTTATTGCCATGAAGTTGTTTGTGCCGTTTGTAAGGCCGTCGCCAATAACAAATAGGTCATCATCGTCGTTTCCGGCGTCATCTATAACACCCATCCAGAAATCGGTGTCGGTCGCGGTTTTGGTATCGAATAATATTGTAGAGTCTGTGCCCACAACCCTTAATCTGCCTGTACCTGTAAGGTCGGCTATTATGTCGCCCGCATTGTAAGTCTTTAATGTAAGGTTGCTGCTACCGTAAACCTCGCCTGCGTTAATACTTAGAGGCCCGTAAGACTGAATTTCGGAATTCACTGTGTTGGTGAACACCATATCATAGGCTACTGAGACATCTCCTGCAGCAGAGAAGGTTGTCGGTACGTAGAATTGTGCATTGGTTGAGCCGAACTTAGCTACTGCAGTACCGTTGCTGTTTAGTGTCATAGCTCCCACGGAGTCTACGCTGAACTTAGTATAGTTAGAGCTGTTGTAACCTATTCTAAACTGACCGTCTGATGTGCCCGTTCCTATTACATGGAGCAGGGAAGTGGGTTCGGTTGTTCCTATACCTATCTTTCCGGCAGTATCCACGAACAGGCCTTGATCGGCGTTGGCGCCCCTTAGCCATGCGGTGCCGGCTACGTCAAGAGAGGACGCGGCGTTGGAAATTCCTATTCCTAGGCGCGAGTTGGTGTTATCCCACCAGAAGGCGTTGGATCCTTTTATGTTTGTCTGGCCGTCAAAGAATGTTACCTGACCGGCTACACCCGAGCCCGAAATATTGGCCGTTGAAATATCTTTCCATGTGGTGCCGTTGTGGTAGTAGAGTGTGGTACCACTGTTGTAGATATCTCCGGTAGCTCCAGACGAAGGTTGTGTTCCCGAGGCAATTCTTAGAGATGCCTGCGAGGTAGTTGCTCCTGCTATATGAAGGTAGGCGGCTGGATCTGTTGTTCCTGCGCCGATATTACCGGAGGCTTCGATGAACAGGCCGGTGTCAGGAGCAGAACTTCCTCTGAACCAAGCTGTTCCTGCAACGTCGATGGCGGCCAACGGGTTAGTATGTCCAATACCCAATCGCGAGTTGCCTGAATCCCACCACAAATTGTTTGATCCTGTAATTGCACTGGTACCGCTCCAGTAAGTTATTTGTCCGGCTATACCAGTTCCGAGTATTCCGGCGCCGCCCTCACCTCCGGATCCAAGATCTACCCACGAAGATCCGTTGTAGTAGTAAAGGGCAGTTCCACTATTGTATATATCTCCGGTTGCGGGTGATGTGGGCTGATCTCCTGATCTGACTCTAAGTGATGCTAAGGATGATGTAGATCCTGTTATATCAAGGTATGCTGCGGGAGAGGTATATCCCACACCTACATATCCGCTTTCGTTTATAAATAGACCGCTGTTGGCCGATAACCCCCTTAACCATGTCGTTCCTGCAACATCAAGTGCGGTGAGAGGATTAGATGTTCCAATACCCAGACGTGTAGATGAGTTATCCCACCATAGGTTGTTACTTCCTGATATTGCAGTAGAGCCTGTGAAGAAGGCAATTTGAGTTGCAGCGCCTGAGCCTGTTATTGTTCCGGTTCCTGATGTGTCCTGACCAAGATCTACCCAAGAAGAGCCGTTATAGAAGTAAAGGGCAGTTCCGCTATTGTATATGTCACCTGTCGCGGGTGAAGCGGGTTGTGTGCCACTTTGAATCCTTACAGAAGGTGAGGAAGATGTAGAGCCGATGATGTCTAGGTACGCGCCAGGTGCCGTTGTACCCAGACCGACCCTTCTATTTAATGTATCAATATTTAATATTCCGTCTTCAAAATTAAGGGCCGAAGTGCTGGAGTTAGTTAAATCCCAGATCTGAGACTGACTTAAAGTTACACCTCCGGACAAATCCAGTACCAAATCTCCCGTTCCGTAGGTCTTCAATGTTAAGTTGTTGTCTTCGTAGTCAGATCCTGCAATTATTGAAAACGGTCCCAGTGTCTCTATAGACGACGCCGCTTGGTTTGTAAATAAGAGATCGTACGATATTGAAACATCTCCGATTGATGAGAATGTTGTAGGTACGTAGAATTCTGTATTGGTAGGACCGAATATTGCTATATCGGTTCCGTTGTTATTTATGGTTAAGTTTCCGTCACTATTTACTGAAAATTTCGTGTAATTGTCGGAATCATAAGCAATTCTGAATTGTCCATCTGTCGTTCCGGTGCCTATTACTGTAAGCTGTGACGTAGGTGCTGATGTACCCAAGCCTAGTTTTTCATTTATATTATCCCACCAGAAGTTATTTGAGCCGGATACGGCAGTACTACCGGAGAAGAAAGTGACTTGACCGGTTAGTCCTGATCCGGCGATAGTTCCGGTACCGCCCGCGTCTACCGTACAGTACCAGGTTTCACTTGTGGAATCCCATTTAAGTATTTGTCCGTTAGAACAACCCCCTAAAAGTCTTATACCGTCACTTGTTACCTCAATACCTGAATTAGATGATGTTACAGATGTTGTGCCGGTTGTCGCACTATCAATTGATATGGCGTCAGCTGAAACTAGTATTCCGTTTCCTGCTCCAACGTGAAGTGTAGTGGCTCCCGGTCCTGTACCACCTGTTAAACCTGACCCTGCTGTAATTGATGTTATGG
>CALKWN010000065.1 GCA_938004185.1 uncultured candidate division WWE3 bacterium | reverse complement strand
ATCGATGTTGCAAAACAAGCTTTTTCGCTTTTAGACGAATTTCATTTGATGGACAGAGTTTTTGAAAATGCTTCAACACAGAAAGAGGTCAAAACTCTTATTGAAGAGGAAATTGGAATAGAGAAACTTAACAGAT
Organism: uncultured candidate division WWE3 bacterium; assembly: GCA_938004185.1. Taxonomy (GTDB): domain Bacteria; phylum Patescibacteriota; class WWE3; order UBA101185; family UBA10185; genus UBA8498. The sequence goes on along the minus strand of CALKWN010000065.1, from coordinate 721,110 downwards.
GCTCCATAGTATTTACCGAATATTCTGCAGGAAAAAGATCGGGAAAAATCGGTATTATAGGTCCGTCCAGAATTAGCTATCCGGAGATTATTCCTTCCGTAAAATATACTAAAAGACTGGTGGAAGAACTCGGCGGAGCCTGGTAAAAAATCACACTTTAATCATACAAATATGAAAGAGGACAAAGCACAAAAACAAAAGATTGAGGAGCTTGAAAAGAAAATTGAGGAATTGGAAAATTCCTGGAAAAGAGCGCTGGCGGATTACAAAAATCTGGAGAAAAGAGTTGAGGAGGACAAAAAAAGCTGGGGGTTGTTTGCAAATGAAAACTTATTATTAAACCTTCTTCCCGTTATAGATAATCTGGAAAAGGTTTTAGAACATTCAAAAGATGAGGGAATAAAAATTACTCTTAAGGAGTTTCTATCGATTCTTAAAGCGAGCGGTTTGGAAGAAATTGATCCTAAAGGGGAAATTTTCGACCCCATGAAAATGGAAGCCATTGAAGTAATAGAAGGAAAAAAAGATGAAATTGTAGAAACGGTTTCAAAAGGTTATTTTCTAAATAAAAAATTAATTCGTCCGGCTAAAGTAAAGGTCGGCAACGGCAAAAAGGAGAAATAAATGTCAAAAATAATAGGAATAGATTTAGGTACAACAAATAGCGTAGTAGCAATAATGGAGGCGGGAAGCCCGAAAGTGATTCATAATTCGGAGGGCGCAAACACAACACCTTCGGTTGTTGTTCCCGATCAAAATCTTGTAGGCGTTCCTGCAAAAAGACAACAGGTCGTAAATCCTAAAAACACAATTTTCAGTATTAAAAGACTTATGGGAAGAAAATTCACGGATGAGGAAATTCAGCAATTGAAAAAAGACCTACCCTATGAAATAAAAGCTACACCTGCAGGTCTGGCCGGCGTTGAAGTAGAGGGAAAAGTCTACACTCCACAGGAAATTTCCGCAAAAATACTTGCGAAACTAAAATCCGAAGCTGAAAAGTTCACCGGAACCACAATCACCGATGCAGTTATTACGGTTCCCGCATACTTTAACGACTCTCAAAGAACTGCAACAAAAGAAGCGGGCCAGATCGCGGGTTTAAATGTAAAGAGAATTATTAACGAACCCACAGCCGCAGCACTAGCTTACGGTCTTGATAAAAACAAAAGCGAAAAAATTGTTGTACTCGACCTCGGTGGAGGAACTTTCGATGTCTCGGTTCTCGATATATCAGAAGGTTTGTTTGAGGTTAAGGCAACTAACGGAGACACTCATCTAGGCGGAGACGATTTTGATCAAAAAATAATCTCGTGGCTTTTACAGGAATTTAAAAAAGACACCGGAATTGATTTGTCATCGGACAGGCAAGCAATGCAAAGATTAAAAGACGCCGCCGAAAAGGCAAAAATTGAGCTGTCCTCAACAACCACAACAGAAATTAGTGTTCCGTTTATTACCGCGGATCAGACCGGACCAAAACACTTAAATATTACTTTGACAAGGGCTCATTACGAACAACTCGTTGAAGATTTGTTAAACCGCACAATCAAACCTATGGAAGCTGCCTTAAAAGATGCGGGGATAAATGCATCCCAAATAGATGAAATAGTTATGGTTGGGGGCATGACCAGAATGCCTAAAGTAAACGAAATAGTTAAAAACTTTTTCGGTAAAGAACCGCATAAAGGGATTAATCCCGATGAAGTAGTTGCCGTCGGAGCGGCTATCCAGGGAGGGGTTTTGGGAGGAGACGTTAAAGATGTTGTCCTTCTTGACGTAACACCACTAACCCTTGGTATAGAAACTCTGGGAGGCGTGATGACTCCGTTAATAAAGAGAAACACTACAATTCCCACAAAAGCCTCGGAGGTATTTTCTACCGCCGCCGACAACCAGCCTAGTGTGGAAATAAATGTTCTTCAGGGGGAAAGGGACATGGCGGCAGACAACAAATCTCTCGGACGATTTATGCTCGACGGAATTCCTCCGGCACCGAGAGGACTTCCTCAAATTGAAGTTACTTTCGATATCGATTCCAACGGAATCCTTAATGTAACGGCAAAAGACAAAGCCACCGGAAAAGAACAGAAAATATCCGTGCAAGGCGGAACCGGTCTAAACAAAGATGAAATCGACAGAATGGTAAAAGAGGCGGAAACACACTCTGAAGAAGACAAAAAAAGAAAAGAGCTGGCCGAAACAAAGAACATTGCCGATGGACTGACCTATACTGCTGAAAAAGCATTAAAAGATGCTGAAGGCAAAATTCCGGAAGATATGAAAAAAGATATACAAGATAAAGTCGCTGATATAAGAAATGTTCTTCAAACAGCAGCAGTAGAAGATCTTAAAACTAAAACTCAGGCGCTATCGGAAGCTCTCCAAAAAATCGGTCAGCATCTTTACGGACAAAATCAACAGGGACAGCCTGGCGCAGAAGGCCCTCAACCGGGAGATTCTCCAAACGGAGGTCAACCTTCGGACCAAGACGGTCCTGTTGAAGGCGAAGTCGTAGAGTAATCCAGGTAACTCTGATCGAAAATACAAAACGTTGAATAACAGGCGCAGTTAATATATTATGCAATTACACACTGCCCTTACAAATGACGTATTTCCAAAAGTAAAGGCAATTTATTAAACGTATGGACGCAATACAAGCAGTCAACATAATAGTTCTAATAACCATAGCCATAAGTATTTCTGTTGTTACAGTTTATCTAGTGCTTTTACTGAAAGAGCTTAGAGAAGCTGTAAAGGACGCCGACAAAGCTATACAAGATATCGGCAATATTACAGGAGCCGTGGGAGGTCCGGTAGCGACCGCAGCAGGGATCCTGGAAGGTCTAGCCAGAGGAACAAAAGCATTTAAAACTATAAGTAGTATTTTTAGTAAGGACGAGGAGGAATAATTTATGCACGATGAACATAGGCACCATCCCAGAAGGCATGGTGATCCGAAATCTTTTCTCAAAGGAGCGTTTTTCGGCGCCGCAATAGGAGCCGTTCTTGGAGTACTTTTTGCACCTGATTCGGGAGATAACACCAGAAAAAAAATTAAACAAAAATCTGAAGAGTTGGTAGAGAAAGGTGTAGAAAAAGCTGAATTAGTAGCAGAAAAAATTGAAGAAGTAAAAGACAAAGTTGAACCATATAAGGAAAGAGCGGAAGAAATAATTGAAAACGCAAAAGAAATTGCCACAGAAGAAACAGACAATATAAAGAAAAGGTACTTTAAAGGAACCCGATCTTAGGTTTTTACCGAATCAGTAGTTCGTCACAATATCTTGCGAAGCTCCCAAAAGGTTCAGTAGAATTGTTCTTATTCCGTAAACAATCAGTAACCCGATCATACCTATAATAACGTAAACGAGAGCTTTAGCTCCTCCCCTAATAACGGAAATAATAAACATCGTGACTGTTATAGCAACACCGACGATAATAAGAACGTTTGTAATAATGTTAACTAAACTTGCTACCGAAGTTACCTCCACACCGCTTATAGGAGACGCTCCCACAGCAGTTGCAGCATAGACCTTCAATTCTAAAAAAGACAAAATATTATGCATAATAAATATTGAGCCAAAAACTCCCTTTCAAATAAAAACGGCTGTCTTAATTCAACCCCTAAGACCTTGAAAGTATAGCACTTCCCGTATTGACGGGCAAATCGCCACCAAGCAAAACGGATATTAATAGATACTCTTATTGGTGCTAAAATATTATTGATGGAATCAACAACATATCCTGCTAAAAATACTCCCGAGAAAAACGAGCTTCCGGAAATTAATTCTTCGGAAGAACAGATAGGTAAAATTGAAACTTTAAGTGAGATATACCCGGAAAATAAAGAGGAAAAGCAACAAAACGTTGAGAAAGCAGAACCGGAGTCTGTTCAAACCACAGATGCTATCGAAACACCTAAGATCGTTGTCAAAACGACCAACAAAAAATTTGCCGGGCACCCGGTAGATTCTTCCGCCAACAAAGAAACTAAAGAAATGGATAAACTTGAAGAAGAGGTAATTGAACAAATTACTGAAATTCACCAACTGCCCGATGCAAAATCTTGAGAACCTAGAAAACCTCGAAAATATCAACCACACCGTAGAAAATACGGCACACACATTTGAAATGTGGGGACCTGTTATCGCGATTGTACTTATAATACTTTACGTGGTTATTTTGTGGCTAAAACGTAAGCGTGAGAAAACCGAAAGATATAAATTAACTTTTCTTCAGATAAAACTTCCTCCCGATAATGAAATAGAGATAAAGGCCGCCGAACACATGTTTTCAAATCTAATGGGATTCCAAAAAAGCTTTTTTAATTCTCTGCTTACCGAACCTTATAGAATTTCATTCGAGATAATTTCAAAAGAGGAGGGAATTGCTTTCTACGTTGTTGTGCCGGATGAAATTGCAACGGTAGTTGAAAAACAAATTAACGGCGCTTATCCGACAGCAGAAATCGACATTATAGATCCGCACGAAGTATGGGATAGAGGAGCCCACACAAAAGTTGTGGAACTAAAATTAAGAGGGCCTTCCTTCTACCCTCTTAAGGTTTATGAAGACTTAAAAAATGACTCTCTTAGCTCAATAACTTCTGCGATGAGCAAGCTGGGGGAGGGTGAGGTTATAGCCGTACAATATGTTATTCAACCGGCCACAAATAATTGGCGGCTAGCCGGAAGAAAATTTATCTCAAACATTAGAAATAAATCTGCGGACCCGGAAAAAAAGATAAATGTAGATACTTCTTTTCTCGAAGCTGTTGAAAAGAAAATCTCCCAGCCAGGTTTTTATACAAAGATAAGGCTAGTATCAATAGCGAAAGACAAATTTACGGCGCAAACTCATATACAAAATCTCATAAGCGCATTTGAGCAATTCACAAACATGAATTACAACAAGTTTGTGAAAAGAACCTTTGTAACCTCAAAAACACTTTTACAGAGATTTATTTACAGAAAAATCATTGTGCGGGATTTTTACATTCCGGTAATCGGAGTCCAAATCTATTCCAATGCTTCGGTTTTAAATATTGAGGAATTGGCGAGCGTGTTTCATTTTCCAAATAAACAAATTGAGACGCCGAACATAATTTGGCTAACCTCGAGAAAATCAGCAGCCCCTGTGAACTTACCTTCAACCGGCCTTTACCTTGGAAAAAGTAACTTCAGGGGAGTACAAAAGAACATCTATATGTACCAAGAAGACCGAGCGCGGCATTTCTATATCGTCGGACAAACAGGTACAGGTAAATCGCAGTTTCTTATGTCTTTAGCACTTCAGGATATTATTAACGGCGAGGGTGTTGCCATAATAGATCCTCATGGCACGGATGTGGAGGAGCTGCTGACCAAAATACCCGAATCAAGAAAAGATGATGTAATATTGTTCGACGCTTCCGAAACAGAAAGACCGATGGGACTTAATATGCTGGAGGCCAAATCGGAAGAAGAAAAACACCTTATTATCAACTCTTTTATTGCATTACTATACAAAATGTACGACCCGAACCATCAGGGAATAATGGGACCTATTTTGGAAAGGACAATTCGAAATGTAATGCTGACAGCCATGGCTGATCCGGAAAGCACCATGATAGACGTGATGAGGTTGTTAACGGATCAAAACTACAGCAAAACATTCATAAACAGAATTACCGATCCGTTAGTGAAGAGGTACTGGATCGACGAAGTTGCAAATGTTCCACAAAACAAAAAGGGAGAGAATATGCAATACTTCACCTCGAAGTTTGACCGCTTCATTACAGACAGAACTATGCGTAACATTATCGGACAAAAGAAATCAGCATTTAATTTTGATGAGATTATGGCGCAAAAGAAAGTTCTTCTAGTAGATCTTGCAAAAGGAAAGATCGGTGAGGAAAATTCAAACTTTTTGGGACTTTTGCTCGTTCCGAGAATACTTTCGGCAGCCTTGAGAAGACACTCACTTTTAACTCAGGGGCTGAGCTACCCGGATTTCTATCTCTATGTAGATGAGTTCCAAAACTTTGCAACTCCGGATTTTGCGACGATACTATCAGAAGCCAGAAAATATAAGCTTAATCTTACGGTTGCTCACCAATTTATAGCTCAATTAGACGATGATATAAAAGAGGCCGTTTTCGGTAACGTGGGTACGATGTGTACTTTCAGGATCGGAGCTGATGACGCAGCCTATCTCGAAAGCCAATACGCTCCTAAATTTACCAAAACCGATTTAATAAACCTTCCTATTGGAAACTGCTATACGAGACTTTTAGCTAAAGGCCAGCCGACCCAACCGTTCTCTTTAACCGTGGATTGGGAAAAGATCTCCACAACACCTAAAAATTCTGAGCTTGCCCGATCGATAAAAGAAATGTGTAAACAAAAATACGGAGTTCCCGCCGAAGAAGTGGAAGAATACATAAAAGAACGGTCCGGTTACAACGATAAAAACCCGGATGAAAATACGACTACAAAAGTTCCCCCTCTCGGCAGAATTCCTTTTTAATCCCGTAACTTGTATAATCTGACTAATGATAAAGTTGCCCTTTCTCCAGAAAAGCTCCGAATACCCCGACAAATTCATCACCTTATCCGTATCATCCGAAGACGTTAAATGTGCAATTTTTTACGACGATCCTGAAGAAATGAAACTTAGGATTATTGGCTCAGGAAAACAAGACCTTTTAAAGGACAGTTCTAGGGGAGGAATTATCATCGAGGAAGATGATGTCGAAAGTGCTACAGAAGAAGCACTGGCAAAGGCACTGGAAACTACGGGCGGAGATGTTTCTGATGTAATAATATCAGCCGGTAATTCCGCTGTTCTGGGAATAACAACCACCGTAAGGTATAGAAGAAAAGAGCCGGGCACTGCCATAAGTGATAAGGAAGTAGATAAACTTTACACACGAATATCCGATGCGGCCAAGATTGAGGCTCAAAATGAATACCTTAGCATGACGGGTAACACCGAAGAAAGTCTCAATATAATAATTACCTCAAATGTTTCCGTAAAAATCGACGGGCACTCCGTAAAAGACTTGGAAGGTAGCTCGGGACAAGTTATTGAAGCTTCGGTTTTTCACGCCTTCTCGCCTGACTATCACATATCTTCACTGCAAGCACTCGCCAAAAAGTTAGGGCTCAATGTTTTGGCTTTCGGATCAGGAATGTACAGTTCGGCACAATGGGTCAAAAAGATTACGCCTGAGGTAACCGACTACATTCTTATAGATATAGCCGAGGACACTACGAATGTGGCAGTTGTTTTCGCCGGAGGAATTGTATCCACTAAATTTTTAAGTTTCGGGTACAGGCACTTCGTGGAACAAATAAGCGACAAGATGGGCGTTACCATGGATGAGGGTAGAAAACTTCTAAAAACTTATGTTCTTGAAGCTCTTTCCGATCCCGAAATGGAAATTGTTGGCAGCTGTATAAAAGAAGCGGTGAAAATATGGGTTTTAGGTCTCGAGATCCTTTTCGGAGAATTTACCGGAGTAAAAACATTCCCATCAAAAATATTTGTACAGGGGGTGGGAGCAGAAATTCCTGAAACCGTAAAAACTTTAATGAGTGACTCTTGGGCCAAAAACATTCCTTTCAGGGATCTTAAAGAAGTATCTCTTATGGAAATTGACGGCCTGCCTATAGTAGATTCCACGGGAACGGTAGTCGGAAAAGGGTGGTTTAACAACATAATTCTATCTATAATCTACAAGGAAATCTTTGAAAAATGACAAAAATTGAGCTCGAAGTTCATGACGACGCCCTGGCGGCGATAAATAAAATTAAAAACCTGAACGACACGGGAATTGAGCTGGTCATACCCGAAGGCTCTGTTTTGTTCGATAACATTATAAGTTTGAAGTTAATTTCTCAGTTTGCTGAAAAAACACAAAAAGCCGTGCAATTTACAACGATGGATGACACCGGAATTTCTCTAATTGCTATGCTCGAGGAACCTGCAGGTACTGCTATAAACGAGTTTAAAAAAGAGTATGAGAGTGAGATAGTGTCGGGAAAAACAAAGGGGAGTGGTTTTAAAATAACCGCTCTACCTAAAATCAGGCTGCCGCGTGTGATGAAAAAGGCTGCACTCCTTCCTCTAATACTTATCGCTATTTTAATTGGCGCTATATTTTTTATTTCCAAAAAACCCGAAGCTTACTCCACAATCACATTAAAGGCTCTTCCTTTTACAAGAAGTAACACAATAAAAGTTATTAATGGGGGTGCCACCGATCCGGAAAAACTAGAGCTCAAAGGCCTTACGATAATCACAAACGTAGAAGTTACAGATGAGGTACCGACAACAGGAGAAAAAACAGTAGGAAAAAAAGCGGAAGGGGAAGCGATAATCTACAACAAAACAAACGAGGAAATTAAGTTAAAAGAAGGGTCAAAACTAAATTTCGACGAAAAAGATTTTGTGTACATACTTGATGATGATGTTGTGATTCCGGCAAGTGTTGAGCAACTCGAACCTGCAGGAATAGTATTTGGTGAAGCCACCGTCGATATTACAGCCGAAGATATTGGCGACAAATACAACATAGATAAAGGGGAAGATTTGGAGGTATCAGGATATAAATCCAGTGAAATGACGGCAAAAACTAAATCGGATATGGAAGGTGGGGAAAGCAAGATCGTAAAAGTGGTTTCTGAGGACGACAGGACTTCTTTACAAAAAAAGGCTGCCGATGCAGCTAAAATAAAGGCTGCAGAAGAATTAAAATACAAGTTAGGCAAAACGCAGCGATTGATTGAAGGATCTGTAACTACAAGGGTTACAAAAGAAACATACAGCGCCGAACCCGAGGACGAGGCTGAAAAACTTATGATAACAATATACGCCGAAGCCTCCGGTCTAACATACATGGACGCAGATCTTAATTCACTTCTAGATAAGGTGCTTGAAAGTATAATCCCTGAAAATAAAATGCTATCCGAAAAACAAAGAGAAACGAGCGTAACACCTATGGGAAACTCTAGTTCTAGCGTGCTTAATTCAGAAGAAGCAGATCTGCAAATAACTCTAAAAACTTTTACTGTCTCAAAAATTGATAAGGAACAACTGAAACTTAACCTTGCAGGAAAATCAATTTCCGAAGCCGAAAAAATTCTTGAAAGCGCCGGCGAAATAAGTACATATTCAATAAAAATTGAACCCACAATACCGTTTTTCAAAAATGTTCCTAAAGACACAAACAGAATTAATCTGGAAATTGAAAATGAGTAAGAAAAAGAAGGAAAAAACAACTGAGGAAAAAAACTACATAGGAATTGATTACGGAGACACAAATATCGGAGTTGCCATAGGAAAAAACGGATTTGTGACTCCTTTGAAGATTATAAACGCCAGAAATCAAAACGCAGCAATAAGCGAACTTATCAGGCTGGGGCTTGAGAACAAAGCTGAGGCGTTTGTGGTGGGAATTCCGCTAACTGCAGAAGGAAAAGAAACCGCGCAATCGTTGAAAAACAGACACTTCTCAAAACTTCTGCGTATATTATCTAAAAAACCCGTGCTGTTCGTTAATGAAGAAGGTACTACTCAGGAAGCATTAAAAAATCTGACAGATATGGAAATGCCAAGAAAAAGGCGCAACTATTCTGATGACGTTGCAGCTGGAATTATACTCAAACGCTTTTTCCAGGAATCCTAGACAGGAGCTTAACCTCCTTAGATCCGCACAAGGCACACTCGAAATTTTCCTTTCCTTTCAAACATGAGGGGCAAATATATAAACCGTCTCTTTCAATAAGCTCTTCATGCTTACAAGTGTTGCAAAGAAACAACACATCATCCTTAGAAATTTTTCCGCATTTCGGGCATTCAAATTTCAAACTGTCGTTACCTTTTTCTTCAATAGTTGGCATATATAAAAAATAACAAAATAGCCGATAATTGTCACCACAACCTACTTGGTTTAGAATTCACTTATGAGTTTTATATTTATTCTGCTCGCTGTTTACCTCTTAATAGGCGCCGGTTATGTTTTGTTCCTTCTAACTCAGCGCCCATTAAATGTACTCACTATTCCTATCGATCTATTAGGAGGCCCTATTTATCTAGTTCACAACCTTTACAAATACCTTGTAAAAAAAGACCTTAATCCCGCAAATATACGTCATAAAGACATTCTTAAAGGGAAAAAAGCTGTGTTTTTTGATTTGGATGGGACAATTTGGGATTCTGATCTAGCTTGGCTCAGTGCATTAAGAGAAGTGTCTACAGATAACAATCTACTCGTAACGGGAATGGAGAATATCTACTCCCCCGGAATGGACTTAAAAAGTATATGGAAAAATATCCAACTAAGAACCGGCTTCAATATGCCGAAAAATAAAAATATAGACGTTCTAGCCAAAGAAACAGAGCAGAAATTAATATCCTACATAAAGAAAGCCGAGAATCCCAGCCTAATGGAGGGTTTCACGGAAGCAGCCTATTTTTTCAAAGTAGAGAAGGGGTTTAAACTTGCCTTGGTTACAAATTCAGGCGCGGAGGTTACAAAAGAGATTACGGAAAGAACAGGTGTTTCAACCGTCTTTGACCTGATAATTACAGGCGACGATGTTTCAAAGAAAAAACCTTCGCCAAACATTTTCCTTAAAGCTGCAAGAAGGTTAAAGGTATCTCCAAAAGAAGTAATTGTTTTTGAGGACTCATTATCAGGCTCACAGGCAGCGGCAAAAGCCGGTATGGATCAAATAATAATTTGGAGAACAGAAACACCTCAAGTAAGTTACAAAGGTAATATATACGGATTTTATCCTGACTTTATTGATATAGGGAAAATACTTGAAAAGACATCAAGAGAAAGAGTTTTGGAAAGTATTGAGAACATAAGAAAAAACAAGGAAGAAGAAAGCACTATAACCCCGGAAAGTACCCAATAACTGACTATCAGTCTATAAACTTAAAAATTATCTTGTCGAGTCTAACAAAGAACATAGGGTTTTTAAGACTTCTTATGAATTTCCAAAGGTTTCCTGAGTCTCCGGACACAATTATCTCACTGTGATCCCAAGAATAGTGCTCAACCCCATGTAGTTTAAGCTTAAAGTTTCTTATCTTAGCCTGCAGAAGCAACTGAACCCATAACCTTTGATGTTTTCCGAGAATATTCATTTGTAGTTTTCTTTGTTTTACTTCTTTCATACTTTTTGGGGTAACCCGAAAAGATATCACATTATATAAATCCAGTCAAGTTTGTGTTTTTCAAAGCAAAGAGCAACGTATGTTGGAAAAATTCAAAAACTAAAGTGACACCATCTTATAAAACCCATCAATAAGCAACAACTGTTGCTTTATCATTGTGGATAACTTTTGTATATTAAAAAAATCCGGCCCCAGGAAGAACTATTCCCGCTCACTATGATTGTAAACTACGAGGAAAAACCAATAGAGTTCTGGAAAGCAGTACTCGGCGAAGTAGAGCTGAAGCTGTCTCCTATGGTTTTTAAATCTTTGGTTGCCAGAACCTCTGCAGAACTTGATACTGACGGAACATTAAAAATTGTGTGTGAGGATGATTTTGTAAGAAACAATGTTGAGAAAAAATATAATACGATTATTGAAACCGCAGCAGAAAAATTAGCAAACAAAAAAATCCCTCTAAAAACGACGGTAAAAAAATCTTCAGGTATTGACGATGAAACCAATACATCGGGACAGACTTCTTCAAAAACCCCGAGCAATCTGGGACCTTTATTCGTTCAAAACAAATCATCAGAGGACACTATTAGGGAAAAGCAAAAAAGAGCCAATTTATTTCCAAGATTTACTTTCGAAAACTACATAATGGGGAAAAATAACAACCTGGCTTACGCAATAGCCACGGCAGTAGCACAACGACCGGGGGAAATGTACAACCCGGTATTCATCTACTCTGGCGTAGGTCTGGGAAAAACACATCTAATACAGGCCATAGGCAACGAGATAATAAGGACAAAACCCGGTATGAATGTTATATACACGACGGGAGAATCTTTCACCAACGAACTTATTGAAGCAATCAAAAGCGGTAAAGGACATGGAAAACACACAACATACGAATTCAGAAACAAATTTAGAAAAGCCGATGTGTTGTTGATAGATGATATTCAATTTGTTATTGGAAAGGACACTACGCAGGAAGAGTTCTTTCACACATTCAATGCGCTGTATATGGCACAAAAACAGATAGTAATTACCTCGGACAGACCTCCGAAAGATTTTAACAGCTTTGAGGAACGTATAACATCCAGGTTCAGTAGCGGAATTATCGCGGATATCCAAACCCCGGACATGGAGGTAAGATCGGCAATATTAAGAACAAAAAGAGACTTGTCGGGAGACGAGATTCCTAACGATGTTCTGGACTTTATTGCCGAAAGCATAAACACCAACATAAGAGAACTTGAGGGAGCTTATACCCAAGTACTTACCTACGCTATGACACAAGGAGCTGTTATTACAAGAGAACTGGCAGCTACGGCTCTTGGTAAAAGTGTTAGAAACGGCCAGAAAAAAATCACAAATATTAACGAAATACTTAAAGCTGTCTGCAACTACTATTCGGTAAAAGTCCTTGATGTTAAAGGAAAGAGAAGAACAAAAGATTTGGTAATTCCCAGACAAGTAGCAATGTTTCTCATAAAAGAGCTGACCGACACTCCTTACATGGCTATAGGAGACTTTCTAGGAGGAAGAGATCACACAACAATAATGCACGGCGTAAGAACAATAGAGGAAGAACTACAGAAGCCCGGAAAGATAAAACAAGACGTTAGTAATGTTAAGCAAGTACTGGTTATTTAATGTGTATAAAATAGTAAAACACTACAGGGCATGTGTATAACTCCTGGAAGTTTTCCACAACAACATCCACAAAATTACGCTACTTCTGCACAAATGAATAACCTTAAACAAAAACAACATGTCGGAACCACCTTCGATATAAGCTTTAGGTAAAGGATTCATAAATGTACACATCGCACCATACAGAAAAAGGTCTTAAAATCAATGCTTACCGCAATAACCCACAAATTAACATTACTAATAAATCTAATACTGTATGTATATATAAAAACTCTAATGAAATATAATGGGGATAACATATGTACTTAATCTCGTTGTTTGGGAAATTATTAAATTTACTTATACGCTCTCTGGGACTTGGTTCCGGTGAGACACTGCCCGGTTACTTACTTTTGAGATTTTTTCCTAAAGCACTTAAAAACAGTACTCTACTTTCCGGAGGCTCGGTTATTATCGTATCCGGTACTAATGGAAAGACCTCTACGGTGAAAGCAATTTCTCACATATTAAGAAAAAGAGAGTTTTCGGTTATCAGTAATTCTTCCGGAGCTAACTTGAAGAGCGGTGTTACATCTTCTCTGTTATTGGGAAAGCCGCTCAATCCCTACAAAAAAATTGACTTTGTAGTTTTAGAGGTGGATGAGTTAGCCCTTCCTTCTGTTTTGGATGATGTTAGCGCGGATACTCTGGTGCTTTTAAATCTTTCCAGAGATCAGTTGGATAGATATGGCGAGGTAGATTTTATCGTTGAGAGGTGGGCAGAGATTATTAATTTAGGTCGCGTTAGCACTGTTATTTATGACGGAGAGGCTGACTACTTTTCCGGAATTTTTGCAGAAGGGGCATCTGGTTTTGTAGATTTTAACCGTTATCATCGAGATGCGGTTTCCTCGAAATTAAAAGATAGAATTCATGAAAAAAACCTTATGGCTGTTATCGCCGCTCTTTCAGAGAAGGGGATAGATCCTGCAGAATCTTTAAATTTACTAGAAGATTTTAAAGCTGCTTACGGGAGAGGGGAGGTAGTTTATAAAGACGGTGTCTCTTACCGTATATTTTTAGCAAAGAATCCTGCAAGTATGAACGTCAATCTAACTTTCCCCGGTTTAGGTAAAGCGGACTTTGAGAAAGTCCTGTTTATTCTAAACGACGGTATTCCCGATGGAAGGGACGTTTCGTGGATATACGATATTGAAAGCAATTTGCTTAATAAATTTTGTGCAGGAAAGAAAGTTTACATATCGGGATCCAGGTGTTATGACATGGCTGTTAGGCTCGATTATGCAGGAGTTTCTGTAACTAAACAGGATATAGATTCTTCAATAACTGACACCGTAGATAAGATAAAATCGGAAGGGAGTAAAAATGTTGTGGTTCTACCCAATTACTCCGCAATGCTTGATTTCAGAAAAAATGTTTTAGGGAGAAAAATACTGTGAGCAAAATTGTAATAGGGCATTTGTACAGGGACGAGCTAAATCTATACGGAGATAATGGGAATGTTGAGGTTTTAGTCAGTCGTTGTTTAAAAAGAAATATAGACGTTTCTGTTGTAGATATAGGGTTAGGTTCTGTACCGTCCTACAAAGGTTTTTCAGACGTTAACATTCTTTTTATGGGGGGAGGTCCTGATTCATCCCAAAAACTTATCTACGATGATTTTTTGAGCGAAAAAAGGTCTTATATTTCTGACCTCGCGGCCTCAGAAAAAGTAGGGATTTTTGTCTGCGGATCTTATCAATTGATGGGAAATTATTACAAGTCTTTTGACGGTTCAGTTTTGGAAGGTTTAGGTTTGTTTAACATTTATACCGAAAACTTCGGTAGCTCAAAGCCAAGATGTATAGGAAATGTGAGAGCATTACTTAACCCGCAGATTTCACAGGATCCGGTTTTCAAAAACGTTTCTTTTTTAGGAAACGAGATTGTGGGTTTTGAAAATCACGGAGGCAGAACATTTTTGGATGAGGAGGTTACGCCGTTCGCACATGTTACTTACGGTAGCGGAAATAATTCCGAAGACGGTACTGAAGGAGTTCACCAAAAAAATTTTTTTGGAACTTATTTTCACGGGCCGGTACTTGCAAAAAATCCTCATTTGACGGATTATCTAATTGCAAAAGCTTTGAATGTTCAGGAGTTGCTCCGTCTGGATGACGGACTTTCTATCGCTTCTTTCTCTGCCTCAAAGAAGCTGAGGTAATGAAGAAGAAAAAAGTTTCTAGAATATTATTTTTATCCCTCGTTGCAATATTGCCTCTAAATTTAGGCAAACACTTCGAGTTTTACGGATCTTACGTTTACGGAAATCTCATAGATTATTTAGTTCCAACATTATATTTGCAGGATGTTTTGGCTGTAGCTTTGCTTATATCGATGATTTTTGAGAAAAAGAAATTTGGGTTAAGCGGGCCAGTAAAAAAGTTAGCTTGGTTTCTTTTGGTTCTTTTTGCCTCATCGATTTTTGCATCCAGAGCCCTACCGTCTTTTTGGTTTTTGTTTAGGGTGTTTTTATATTCTCTTACGGCAGTTTATGCGTACAGATGGTTTGATTTTAAAAAAGACGCTGTAATTTTTCATAAAATTCTTACGATGCAGTTTATTTTTATCAGTACTTTAGCAATCCTACAGTTTCTTTTTAAAGGATCTGTTTTTGACAATTACCTTTTTTTCGGAGAGCAGCCTTATTCTTTTTCGACTCCGAATATTACAAAGGAAATTTTTTTGGGTAATGTTGTTTTGCCTCCGATGGCGCTTTTTAGGCATCCAAACATTTTGGCGGGGTATTTAGCGGTGCTTTTAATTTTAACGATTTTTTGGATACCTAAAAATAGGATCGGTGTC
Source organism: uncultured candidate division WWE3 bacterium (assembly GCA_938004185.1). Classification (GTDB taxonomy): domain Bacteria; phylum Patescibacteriota; class WWE3; order UBA101185; family UBA10185; genus UBA8498. The sequence continues at coordinate 705,453 of CALKWN010000065.1, read as the reverse complement.
CTTTCCATGTATTTAGGATCCCTGGCGTTATTAATGACGTTTAGTTATTTTACCTGGTTTGTGCTTTTTTGGGTCCTGTTGTTGTATAAAACATTGCCGAATAAAAAACACTTGATGTACTTAAGTTTGCTAGGCGCTTCCCTGATTTTGCTTATACCGTTTTTTCCTTTTTCTTCAGACAACGCATCTTTTTATAGGAGGGATAATTTACTTGGAGCGAGCTACAGAGTTGCCGGAGAGTTTCCTCTACTTGGTGTCGGTGTTAATAATTTCACATCGTATGTTGACGATTTTCAGGTTACCGATGACATCAGGTTTACGCAGCCCGTTCACAACGTATTTGCACTAATTCTCGCTGAATCCGGAATTTTTGCTTTTTTTATTTTTATTCTTGTGTTTTTTGAAATGTATTCCGGGGTTTACAAAAAATCTTGTATTCCTCTATTTGTAATTTTATCTGTGATACTTTTGCTTATGAGTTTTGACCATTATTTTTGGACAATGCACCAAACTTTATTGTTGTTATTTATGATAATGGGGTTCTCCTGGAGGGCTGCCTATGGACAAAGAAAAGAAAGATAATCTATAATTATTTTAATGCGAAATAAACTGCTTTTAACTGCCCTAATATTATCTATACCTTTTACTCTTACAGCTTGTTCTTTAAATTTACAGAATTTGCCGGTTGTCGGTAAGTTTTTCAGTGGCGGAGGAATCATGCCCGGAGGTCCCGTTACTCTTACGGTCTGGGGACTGTGGGAAAATCCGGAAGTTATGAAGGGTGTTATCGATAAATACAGAGAGACTCATCCTAACGTCAATATAGACTACCAAGACATGAGTGTTGTTAAGGCTTCCCAGTATAAAGACATGGTTGTTAACAGAATAAATCAACCTGAGGTCGCAGATATATTTTTAGTACATAATAGTTGGATCTCTGAAGTACAGGCGAACTTAGCTCCCGCTCCCTCAAAAGTTTTTAATGAAGCAAAATTTTCGGAAAAATACTACCCCGTGGCTAAAGACAGCGCTGTTGTAAACGGCAATGTGTATGCAATTCCTATGTACCACGACGGTATTGTTCTGGTTTACAACAAGGCGCATTTTGAAGAAGAGGGTCAGACGGCACCCCCGACTTCCTGGGAGGAGTTCAGGCGTCTTGCCCACAACCTTACTAAGAAGGATGAGGATGAAAAGATTGTAAGAGCCGGAGCAGCGATAGGAGCAGCCGATAACATTGATTTCTTCTCCGATATTTTAGGAACATTCTTTGCTCAAGCCGATGTTAAAGTACCTTCAGAGCTTGACGGAAGAGCAGCTCGCGACGCCTTGGCTTTCTACACAATGTTACTCAAATCAGACTTGATTTGGGACAAGAATTTCCCCGAAGCATCCGCCGCATTTGCGCAGGAAAGAGTATCCATGATATTTATTCCCAGCTGGAATTTATTAGACATCGTTACTTCGAGACCTGATCTTCAGATCGGTGTTGCTCCAATTCCGCAAGCCTTGTTGGATCAGCCTGTTTCATGGGCAAGCTTTTGGATGTACGCCGTTCCCTCCGCGAGTCCTAATAAAGACGCGGCTTGGGAATTTATCGAATACATTTCTCAGGAAGAAACACAGTTAAGCATATTTAATACCGCTTCCGTTTACAGAACCTACGGCGCACCTTTCAGCCTTGTCAGCTTAAAAGACCAGGCAGCTTCAGGTCCTTACGGAGCTTACCTAAAACCGATCTTAGATACAGCCCCCTACGCAAAAGTATTACCTTTTGCGGCTCGTGCCGGGAATGACAAGTATACTAGCGCTCTTAAAGACGCCGTAAATTTCGTTTTGAACTCCACCGATGATATAAAGGTCTCGAGCGAAACTGCGCTAAAAGAAGCCAAAGCAAAAATAATGGCTCCGTAAACGAAGCCCCGCCCGTTTAAATTTAAAGTGTTTTAAGGTATTCTTTTCCCATGAAAATTTTGGCGATAGAAACTTCGTGCGATGAAACAGCTTGCGCGATAGTTGAGGACGGTGTAAAAGAACTTGCTTCGGTTGTAGCTTCCTCTAAAGATTTTCACGAAAAAACCGGCGGTGTTGTGCCTGAAGTAGCTTCCAGAAAACAACTCGAGTTCATTTTTCCTGTATTGGAAAGGACGGTTGATGACTACTGCAGTAAAACCGGCCTGAAAAATAGGGACGAGGCCGTTAAATCAATAGACTCTTTAGCTGTTACCACAGGGCCGGGTTTAATAGGCTCTCTTGTTGTAGGAGTTTCTGTGGCGAAAACTTTGGCAATGTCGTGGGACAAACCCTTAGTTCCTGTAAATCACCTTGTCGGTCATATTTACGCCAATTTTCTTGAGAACCCTAATGACATTTCGTTTCCCGCTGTTTGTCTTTTAGTAAGTGGCGGACATACCGATCTGATTCTTATGAAAGATCACGGAGATTTGGTTTACCTAGGTGGAACTTTAGATGACGCGGCAGGCGAATCTTTTGACAAGGTAGCCAGAATGCTAGGAATTTCGAAATATTTGGGTGGGGCGTTGCTGTCCGAAAAAGCTGCCGAATATAAAAGTACGGAAAGAGCTGTATTGTTTCCCAGACCTATGCTCGACCGTGACAACTATGATTTTTCTTTTTCCGGTTTGAAAACTGCGGTAAAAAGACACTTAGAAAAACCTGAAGAGATGAATATTAATAAAATCGCGCACGAGTTTCAGGAAGCAGTCGTAGAGGTTCTTACCTTAAAAACTATGAAGGCGGTTAGTAATTTCGGAGTAAAAACTTTGCTGGTAGGAGGGGGAGTGTCGGCAAATAAAAGACTCAAGGAAAGTTTGGAAGAGGCTTGTAGAACAGAGGGAATTTCGCTTCATATACCTCCACCGACCCTGTGTACCGATAACGCTGTTTATATAGCGTCGGCTGCCTATTTTAATTACAGGCCAAAATACGTTAGGGATGTTAAAGCAGACCCGTCTCTTTCCATAATGAGTGAGGCTTAAAATTTTTAGACTGTTACTTTATTTATAAGTTCCTCTTTTGATAGAAGCTCGGTGTCCTGTCCAGATCTTTTTTTAAGCTCAATTTTTCCGGCGTTCTTTTTGGATACAACCGCTCTGTAGGGAATACCTATGAGATCGGCATCGGAAAATTTCATTCCGGCTGTTGCCGTTTCCCGATCGTCGTATAAAACTTCGATACCGGAAGAAGTCAATTCTTTATAAATATCGTCACCCAGTTTTTTAACTTCCCCATCCTCAGGATTCAGAACTATTAAGTATACTTTTGCCGGTGCTATGTTTTCCGGCCATACAATTCCTTTTTCATCTCCCAGCAATTCCACTACGGTTGCCATAACTCTTGCGGGACCGATTCCGTAAGCCCCCATAACTACCGGCTTTCTTTTTCCGTCCTCATCGGTAAAGTAAAGATTCAGAGGCTCGGAGAACCGTGTCATTTGTTTGAAAATATTTCCTACTTCTATTGCACGAACTTCTTCAAGATCCTTCTCTTTTATTCCAAGGTCGCTCAAAACTTCCGGAGTCATTACCTCTTTGTTTACGGCGATTCTTTTCTGACCGTTTCTGGCACTTTTTTCGAGAAATATGGTGTCCTCTCCGGACTCACATACCGTCTGAAATTCATGGCTGTATTTGCTGAAAGTTCCGCCGGAGGCGAAAGTTAAGAATGTTTGTTCCCCTATTCCTACTCTGGAAAAAATCTTAAAATAAGCTTCCTTTACTTTTTCGTAGAAAGCATCCAGATCGGCTTCATTTTTGTTGAACGAGTAAAGGTCTTTCATCAAAAACTCACGTGTTCTTAAAAGACCGTTTTTAGCTCTGACTTCGTTTCTGAATTTTGTCTGAAATTGAAAAGGGTATTTCGGTAAATCTTTGTAAGAATCAATTTGTCTGGCCATTAATGAGGCTAAAGGTTCTTCGTGTGTGGTGGCCAATCCGGCTTCGGCTCCGTTTTTCAACTTTGTTTTAAACCAAATATCAACTACATCGTCGTCCCATCTTCCGGAGCTTTTCCAGGGCTCGGGGTTTTGAAGTCCTGTAAGAAAAAGTTCCTGACCGCCGATGGAAACCATTTCTTCCCGAATAATCTGAACTATGTTGTTGAGTGTTTTTAATCCAAGAGGGAGAAAGGAGTAGACGCCGGCCATTTCTTTGTGAACGTAGCCCGCTCTTGTGAGGAGTTGGGCGTTTTTACTGACCTCATCTTTCGGAGCTTCTTTTAAAGTTTTACCTATTATTTGGCTATAATGCATTATCCCATTATATACTATTCTCACGAAAGTTTTGATTGAGTGAGGCGCTTTTTTGTGATAATCTCAACCAATACAACGTATTATGGATAAAAGATACGAGCATAAAATTAAAGAGCCCAAAATTCTTAAAAAGTGGCAGGACGCCGACGCTTTCAAAGCCAAAGCAGGTTCCGGCAAAAAACCTTATGTAATAATTCTCCCCCCGCCCAACGCTTCAGGAAAGATGCACGTCGGCAATGCTCTAATGATTGCCATAGAAGATCTTCTTATCCGCTGGAAAAGAATGAAAGGTTACGAAGTTTTGTGGGTTCCCGGAACGGATCACGCCGGTTTTGAATCTCAAACTACTTTTGAGAAAGAACTTAAGAAACAGGGAAAATCAAGGTTTGATTATGACCGAGACACTTTCTACAAAATGATGATGGATTTTGTGCTGAACAACAAAAGTATGATTGAGGAGCAGATAAGAAATATGGGAGCCAGCGTAGATTGGTCAAGGTATACATTTACTCTAGAAGAAAAATCCATAAATACCGTAATAAAAACTTTTGAAAAAATGGTAAAGGACGGTTTAATCTACAGATCCGATTACGTTGTTAATTACTCGTTTAAGTACGGCACTACTTTCTCAGACGCTGAAATCGTGATGAAAGAACGTGTCGACCCCCTTTATTACATAAAATACGGTCCTCTTACTGTTGCAACGGTACGACCTGAAACTAAGTTGGGCGATACCGCTTTAGCGGTTAATCCTGAGGACGCTAGATACAAGGAGTACATAGGAAAAAACATAGAGTTCGACGATGTTTTGGGTAAAAACTCACTAAAAGTTATCGGAGATTCTTATGTCGATCCTTCTTTCGGAACGGGGGTATTGAAAGTTACACCCGCACACGACAAAAATGATTATGAAATTGGTTTAAGACATGATTTAGAAATAAAACAAGTCATCGGAATTGACGGAAAAATGACTTCTCTCGCGGGAAAGTATGAAGGTATGAAAGTTTTAGATTGCAGAAAACAGATTATTGAGGATCTCGAAAAAATAGGTGTGTTGGAAAAGATAGATGAGAACTACACCCATACGGTTCCGGTTGATTACAGAAGTGAGGATTATATCGAACAACTTGTTCTTCCCAACTGGTTCATAAAAGTTGAGAGTTTGAAAAAAGCCGGTTTAGAAGCTGTCGTAAAAGGTGACGTAAAAATCTTTCCTAAGTGGCAGGAAATTACTTACACGCGATGGATGGAAAATATGAGGGACTGGGCAATTTCAAGACAGATCGTGTGGGGTATTAGAGTGCCGGCATGGTACAGCGTTGAAGACAATCCCGATTTGTTCGTAACTTTCATGAAGGATGGAAAAGCGGTATCCGGAAAAATTTCGGAATTACTTAAAAACTACAGTTTGTCTGAAATATCCGAAGGTTTGCAGGCACTGTTTGCTCCGAACAACGCTAAATACGTAATTCAGAAAGATTCTCCGGGAGACGGGTATCTTCCGGAAACTGACACTTTTGATACATGGTTTTCCAGCGGTCAGTGGCCCCTAATAACTTTAGGGTATCCTGATTCGGAAGACTTTGAATATTTTTACCCCACGGATGTGATGGAAACCGGGTGGGAAATTATTACAAGATGGGTTTCAAGAATGATAATGTTCGGAGTTTATCTAACAGGGAAGGTGCCTTTTAAAGATGTTTATCTACATGGAAGGGTAATGGCAATTGACGGCAAGAAAATGAGCAAAAGCCTGGGTAACGTAATAAATCCCGAAGAGTATCAACTGGAGTTCGGAACGGATGCTTTACGCATGGGTCTTATTAGCGGTACGGCAAACGGGAAAGATTTCGCGTTTCCTAAGGATAAGGTTTTGGCTTACAGAAATTTTTCAAACAAAATTTGGAACATGACAAGGTTTCTATTTTTAATGACTGAGGAGAAAGGTGTTACTCCGGAGGAGTTGAAAAACTTTAATCCGTCGATGTTACAAAAAGGCAGCAAGGATCAAGAAATGTTTGATTCCTACAAAGAGCTTATCACTTCAGTTGATAAATCTTTAGGTAAATACAGATTCTCCGATGCCGGGGACTCAATTTACCATTTTGTTTGGGATCGTCTGGCTTCCGAATACATAGAAGACGTAAAAATTCGTGAAGATCCCGAAACAAAAATTTTGGGGTTAAAAAACCTGTCTTATTTGCTGGTTAGTTGTTTGAAATTGCTTCATCCGTTTATGCCTTTTGTTACGGAAACCATTTGGGGCGAGTTTTATGAAAAGGGTCTGACGGACAATGAGTTATTAGCAAAAGCAGAGTGGCCAAATGATGTTGTTAAGGATAAGAAATAATTTGAACGTTACTTAGTGAGTAAAACCTTGATTACTTTTCTTCGGTAGCTTCTTTTTCTTCTTCAGTTTCTTCGGTGGCTTCGATCTTTTCCAGAGCTTCCTCTTCTGTTACCTCAGCCTCTTCCACCTGTTCCTCTATTTTGTCCAGTTTTACAACCATATCTTCAGGGTCAAGGTCTACAAGTTCGACCTTAGCAGAGTCATAGTTTAATTGGGATGCTGTTACGGCTTCGCCGATCTGTAGATTTGAAACGTCCACTTCGAACGCATGTGGAAGATCCATAGGTAGTGCTTCAACTGCAATTTCGTTTGCTAAAACAAGTACCATGGCCTCACCGTTTTTAACGAACTCGTTGTTTTCTTCGCCGATAACCTCAACAGGTACCTGAGCTTCTGTTTTTTCTTTAAGATTCGGTTTATAGAAACCGGCGTGAATTATTTTTCCTGAGATAGGGTCTTCCTGGAGTTCTTTAAAAAGGACTTTGTGGCTGTCTCCGTTCATTTTTATATCGATAAGGGTAGTTTCCCCACCTTCGTTGTATGCTTTTTCAACATCAACCTGAGTAAGTGTTATGGAAATGGACTCTAAACCTTTTCCGAATATTACGCCGGGAATAAAACCTGTTTTTTTCAGGCTTTTCGACGCTTTACCGAGTTTTTCTCTTTTTTCTGCAATAAGTTCCATATACGCTCCTGTTTCAAGGCTAGATGAAGGTCAAGAACCTCATCATAACTTACAGACTTAATTCCTACAAACTTTTTAAACTCCGTACCTTTTAGGTCGGATTGTACCGGCACTATTCCGTTGCCTGTTGGTGTAATCGTAACCATGCTTTCTGCTTTACATTTAGGGCAGACGGCGTGCGCGACCCACGCAATGCTGGTTTCGTTTGAAATGGGCACGATTTCGGCTCTCTCTAAACTCGTCCCGCATTTGTAGCAGAGGGTCTTTCGTAGGTTTTCCAGAATATACTTCTCGTTGTTTATCATCCTACTTAAGCAGTGGTATTTTACTTACTAGGACCATTAAGGTCAATGGCCTCTTTTTTGAGAAATCAGCTAAACCGTCTAAATCCTATAGTCTTAAATCTCGTTGTTTATAAGTAAAACCTTGCTGCCGTTCAAAAGGTAAATTTTGCTTTCATCGGAACTTATACTCATATCCCTAATGGAATCCCACGAGGTTTGAGGTTCGTGAGTGTACTGTGTTACAAGGTTTCCGTCCGTATCAATTACAACAATACGCTGATTTACGGGATCGAGAACGTATATGTTGTCAAAATCTATATCGGTAATTACTTTTGTTGCTCCGGTAAGATCTTTGTTTAGTCCTTTTATCGAAAATGAATTTTTATTTCCGCTGGTGTGTTTTGTGAGTTCTCCGTTAGCAGTGATTAAATATATGCTATACGCCACGGTCAAGGATTTTGAGTTTTGAAATTCCGCACTTTGCCCCCACAACGTTTCTTCGTAAACATCGCCTGATTTTGTGTATCTGTTTAGTTTATCTCCGGTTATTCCGTAGAGATAATCGGAGTAAGTATTAATTATTTCAACGCCCGCCAACTCAAAAGATTCTGCGTCAGTAGTATCAGTTAGAGAGTAAGAAATGTACTGCCCGTTTTGCAGGAATCCAAGACGGCCGTTTTGATTTATTAATGATTTAAGGCCCGGATATTTTGTGGATTCTGCAACGAATTTTGCGGTGTCGGCGTCTGATTTGAATATTGTTCCCGTTGAAGAATCCGCGGCAATAAGAAAGTCGGAAATTATTACCAGTTCCGAGGGTTCGGCACTTTGATCGGTAATTTTTATATCGTAGAAAACTTCGGGGCTTACTCTTTTTACTTTAAATTCTTCGTCGTCTTTTGTTATTTCGGCCATATCAACTTGAATCGGTTCACTTTCTGTTTGTTCTACCGCAAGCTGGTCGGAATTATTTTGCTCAGGCGATTGCTCCGTCGATTCTTTTTTTCCAGCTAATTGAATCGCCAGCGTAACTGCTAAAACCACCCCAAGTATAGGAAGTATATACACGATTTTTCCGGCTATTTTTTGAAAAGTTTTTCCATCGTAGTTTTTTGTTTCCGCTTGTATTTTTCCCCTTGCCACTCTGTTTAATCCTGAAATGTCCTGTTGGGGAGCCGACGGTCGTTTTTTGTTTGCAAAAAGACATTTTATCTTATTAAAAATCGGTGAGGTCTTTTCCAGACCTTTTCTTGCGCCTAAAATAATTTTTTCAACTTTTTCTCTTTTTCTCGTACGGCTTGCCTGTTTTTCCAAACCGAAGTCAACTGTTTCTTCTTCGGCAAAAGATGTGTCGGTGATAAATTTTAAAAGAATACAGGCTTCATTTTCTTTTAAATCCTGCTCACCTATTCTGGTTGAGAGAAGTTTTTGTGGAGGGTAGTTTTTGCTGAATTGTCTTGTACAGAGAATGACAACATCTTCATCTCGAACAATACCTGAAGCTGCCGCGAAAGTACCTTCGCTTACGGATTCAATGGGTTTAACCGCTCCCTCACGCATGAGGTAGCTATCAGATTCTCCTACTGTTACGGCGTAAAAAACATTTCCCCATAGGACGCCGGCAGAAATATTAAGTTGTACGTTTGCGGGTTCGGCGCTCAACGCGTCGTTTGAAAGCTGTAAAATTTTTTCTTTTGACTCGACAATAGCTTTTTCCAAAGATTGAATGGGCGATATGTTTTCCGATTGGAAATAACTGTTATGGAGCATGTCTCTTAAAGCTCTGTCAGCAAGTGAGGTGTCAAAATTTGCATTTCCCGATATTTCATAGACCGCGTAAATAACACCCTTTTTTAACTGAAGATCTTTCGATTCAGGTTCTATAGTGAGACACTTTGAAAAAGAAGTGGAGAACTGTTTTAGCGGGGGATTTATCTCTTGTGTTTTAGCAGTTAATTTCTTTTTCATACCGGCCCTTTCTTAGGACAAATTTATCAATGCGGCTAAAAGCAATATCAATGAAACAGCGAAGTGAAGACGCCCTATAAAAGTGTACAGCGACGCCATAGGTGTAGCTAAACTTCTGTTCATAAGCTTAATCTGTCTCATTAAAAGGAATGAAAACAAAGCGTATCCTCCCACCATGATTAGCACAACAAAATCAGTTATTGTGGTTACCATTTCCGGAGCTATTAAATTTTCCAAATTATCAGTTGTGGTGCGCATGTTTTTTTATATTTTCTACAAGGTCCGCTAAAACATCTCTCACTTTTGAAGGGTCTTCTATTCCATGAAACTCAAACTCCCTTTTTTCTGCTGCTGTTTGTATGTAAAGGGCACCGATGTTAAAAGTAACTCCCAGCGGCCCCGAAACATTTGAAGTAACGTCTTCGACTTTATCGAGGGTGGTTTCGGAAATATTTTTGTAAAGAAATCCTACAAAATCTACATCAACAATTTTTTTATTTGTAATTACCAGAACATTAAAAAACCAGCTCAGCAGGTTTTGGAAGAAAAAACCGAAAGAAAAAAGGTACCAAAGAACGGTAATTATGAGCACTGACCCGCTGTCAAATATTACAGGCGTATTTTCGGGAAATAGGGAAATAACATAACCTACAAACATCGGAATTATAAAAAGCATTATCGAGGCGATTATCCAAGGGACGGCAGTAAGTGTGGATTTTCTGATTACGTACTTTATCCTTTCGTCTTCATCGCGCCCTTCGTATGAGGTGTGTTTAGGGTTTTCCTGCAGAGATCCGAGCATGTCGTAATTATATCATTACGTCGGTGCTTAATCCCGTTTTTCAAGATCGAAAAGTCGGCTTCTTATTGCTATGTAAGACGGGGCTCGAAGATTGAACACGGTTTTAAATGTTTCTCCGCTTAAGGTTACGGTGCCTTTGTTGGTTCCGAGAATTACTTTTGAAGTGTAACCCCCGTTGCTGATTTCCACGTCGACGGATGTTACTTTTGTATATTTATCGCCGTATTTTTCGGCTTTTTCAGCCATCTCATCCAAGGAATAAGGGTCACCGCCCCAGCAACTTGTGGTTACGGGTGAAATATGGTCCCTTTCGCTGTCTGTCCCTCTATCCCAGACTATGTAGGCATTTAGTATGTCGGCCATTTCTTTTTCGGTTAGCCAGGGATGGTTATGGCCACAGGTGTCAGTACTGTTATAGCTTTTTGTGTACCAGGCTTTGTAAAACCACGGAGATTCTCCTTTTTTCTCGTAAGCTTTGCCCGGCCACGTTCCGTAAGTATCCCAGCCGACGTTGTTTATATATCCTCCTGTTGTGGATGAGTATTGGGATGTTGTCGGGTTATCTAATATTTTATCTTTCGTATCGTCAACCGCCTTTTTCCAATTAGGGTATTCTCCGTTTTTTACTTTGTCTGCTTTGCTTTTACTGAATACTTGGCACGCTTGCGTAGTGCAGATAGGTTTATTTGATCTGTACGCATATGTTCGGCCAGCTATAGCTTGGGCTTTTAATGCGTCTAAAGGCCAGTTTGTAGGCATTTCAGCAAGGCCGTAAAGGTAATATTGAAAGTCAAGTTCACCATAACCATCAACCTTTATTTTATCCGGAAAATCATCTTCTTCTTTGACCCCCACTTTGTAGTAGAATTTGAGAATTTCTTTGTAATCCTGACCTGATTCGGCTCGGGCTTTCGCGCCGTACTGACTCATTCCGTTGTAGTGTGTGTAGGCGCCGTAACTAAAAGCTGCAAAGGCGGGTTTAAACGGAGGATCGGGAGTTTTGGCTTCCGGCGGCTCGTAATCACCTACAGATCCGTACTCATCTCCGTACTTTTGTTTTAAAATACTTTGTTGTTTTGAAGAAAGCTCTGAAATTTCCTTTTGCAAGTTGGAGAGTTTATTTTGATAGCCTGTTTCTTTTTCTGCTGCTTCGTTGAACTCACTTTGTGCGGTGTTTTTTCTGGCATCCAACTCAGCTTTTGCGGCTAGAAATTCTTTTTGTGTATCTTCGAGTTCGCCTTTTAATTTTTCCCCCTCTGCTTTGTCTTTTTCATAACTTTCTATTTCGGAGTTTAAGCCGGAGATTATTTTTACGGTTTCGTCGGTAACGGCAGTGTTAAATGCCTGAGACATTGTTGCGAATTGAAACCCGCTTAATCCCGCAGAATTTTTTGAAATGAGAAAGGTTTCGATGTCATTTAGTAAGTGTCTTTTCGAGTAAGTACGAAGAACTTTATTTCTTAGATTGATTTTTTCGGAAAGGGTTCCTTTGCGGTCTGCGAGTATTGAATTTATTTCATCGAGCTGGGTTTTTACTTTTGTTATTTCCGCTTGCAGTTCGTTTATTTCAGCTTGGGTCACATTTATTTGTCCTAAGAGGTCGGATATTTTTTGGCTGATTTGATTTTTTGTGTTTCGGATTTGTTCGAGCTTGCTGCTCGTGGATTCGTATTCGTCTTCTTTTTTATCGATTTGTTTTTCGTAGCATTCGGCTCTGTCGTCTAGGTCTTGGATGTTTTTGCAGGGGTCGTCGGCGAGTGTGGGAATATTAATAAATCCAATTTGAAGTACGAGTAACCCCACAACTAGTATTCTAGCTGCTTTTATCGTGTGTTTTATGGGTGCAGGTTTCGGATAAAACATAACTATGTTTATTATATCAGTATCTTGTTTCCCTATGGATTTTTTTTAAACCAGCTGGTAGATTTTAAGTGTACCCATGGCAAACCCAGTTTATTTAAAGATTAAAGCATTGCTTTTTAAATTACACTCAGTGTCTCTGCACCGTTATTTTGTGTTTAGTTTGATAATCCTGTTTGGTATCGTTTTGGGGCAAAAAAGCTTTGCTACCACATGTTCCTCCGGTGCTTCGTGTGGTGGGGATGGGGAGTCATGTTATGTTGTGATACCAACGCCGCCATCGGGAACAACCACGTCGGTGTGTTCTGATGCTACTCCCAGTCAATATAAAAGTGGTTGCACCTGCGACGGCACTCTTATGTGTAATACCAGTACTTGGGTATGTGAGGATTGTGATAGTGTCGGAGATTCTTGTTGCGGTAATACCCAGTGTGTAGCACCCCTTGTTTGTACCACCACACTCTACGGTAAGGTTTGTACTGAGGACACCAATGATTGTAACGATCCTGGCGAGACTTGTTGTCCAGGAGATGTTTGCGAAGACAGTTCCTTGTATGGGGCAATGATTTGCGATGGAGGTGTGTGCCAACCAGAGCATGAGGGTGATGAGACTTGGTGCACATACAACCGTGTTAGTATGCATTTAGATGGTTATCAGGCGTGTTGTGATGATATTGGCGAGAGGTGTTGTGGTACTAGCACAGACACTTGTTTCGGAGGCCTTGACTGTTATGGTACAGTTTGTGGGGACGACCCAACCGATGCAAATTGCGGTACTTTGGGCGATCACTGTTGTGTTACCGCAACAGGGTCCCTTTACTGTATTGAGGGTGGGTGCGATATCAGCACTACTTATTGTGTAGCAGGTAGCTCGCCAGAATCAATCTTCGAAATAATGCAATACGACGGTCCCATAATAAATGACATAGCAGGATTACTATCCCCCGTTTTCAAAATACTCTTTTACGCAGGAATATTTGTCGGGATAATGGGCATAATTTACTCCGGGTATCTACTTATGGTTAGCGAGGGAGACCCGGGCAGAGCAAAAGAAGGCAAAGAGCAGTTTACGGCGGCAATACTTGGTTCTCTCTTCATTCTGTTGTCAGTATTTATACTTCGAGCTATAATTAACAGTATCCTGGGGGTTGACTCAGGATTGTAGAAGGTTTTTTCGAGGGAGGTGTAGAAGCTAAATATTAATTATGAACTTATTATCTATTCTTGAGAGTAAAGTGTACGCAACTCAAACTGTGAGTTCTGACCCGTTGTCAGGAATTGCAGTGACTAGCGTTAACGAGTTAGTAACTGTCATCACAAACGTGATCATTGTTGTAGGTGTTGCAGTAGTTGTTGTAATGTTAGCTCTTGGATTTGTTAAATATGTAACTTCACAGGGTGATAAGAACGCTGTTGACTCTGCACAGAAAACTCTTACTTATGCAGTTATCGGTGGTGTTGGCTTACTTATCGTTTACGGTTTGAGGACAATAATCCTTACACTTCTTGGCGGACAAAATATCGCTGAGGATTATTAACCTTGGGGCCACCGCTTTAGTTAGTAGTTAAGTGGGCCCGGTAGGCCCGGGCCCCTGTTGTTTTTACATGGAGAATCGAAATTGAATCCGTTTGATTATTTAAAAGATGTTGTGGGAGGTACGGATGTGGCTACCGGAGTTATGCCTGGTAAAGGTTTAGCAGAATTGGCCATAGTTTTTGCTAATGTGTTTTTAATAATAGGCGCGGGTTTATCAACCATTGGTTTTGCTTATTCCTTTGTTCTATATTTAACGAGTGGGGGTGATCCCAAAGCGGTCCAAAGAGCCCAAAGGGCGTTATTTTGGTCGCTTGTAGCCATGCTTGTCAGTGCTATAGCTTGGGGAGTGAAGGCAGTCCTGTTCACAATGCTGGATGTTAAGGACGTTTATTAATAGCTTATGAACAAATTTTTTAAAATTACGCAAAAATTCAAGAAAATTTCAGGCTTTTTATCGCCTTTTATTATATTAATAGTTTTTTCGGTAGTATCCTACGCATCGGATATTGATATGGATAACCCCTCGTTGGGTGATATGAAAACCATTCTTATAAGGATAATGAATTGGACGGTTTTTCTTGTAGGTATAGCTTTTGTAGCCGTTCTCGGATATGGTGCGTGGAAGGCCTCTACAGCAACAGGAGATCCGCGTGCCCTAGATTCGGCAAAAAGTACTTGGACTTACGCCTTGTTTGGTGCTCTGGTAGTCGTGGCTTTTTTCGGATTATTTACTATAGCTGCAGGTTGGTTCGGAATAAAGATAGGGTTTGATGACATTTTCGGAAATATTTTTGGCGGAATTGAAGAGCTTGTTGGTGATATAGTAAATCCCCCCAAGCCTTAGAACTGCGTAGTCCCGCCTATTTAAACACTCTGTCAGTACGCCAAAGGATTCCTCTCATCCTGCAACTCAGGTTGAAAAACCGCTTTAAACTCGTTCAAGTTCATTTCACCGAAAGTAATAATATACTCTACGTTGCCGAACTCTTCCTCAAAAAATATTGCTATTCCGTCTTTCAGGTAAACGTGTACAACCGCGATGCTTGTTTTGGACGGGTACATTATGGCAGAGGGTTCGTCGCTCAGATCCAGGCGATTCTTCAGTAGCGTGACGTTTCTTTCAAAATCGGAGATGACCGGTCTCATTGTAGCAACAACCTTTCCGTTTCTATCGGAAAATATTCTTACGGGGGTTTCTTTTTCGTCTCTGTAGGTAGTAGAAATATAACCCGATAGGTTTGTTGTCCTTTCAGTTTCTTTTAAATTAGGGTTTTGATTTTCTATGTCAGAGAGATTGTAGTCTACGGCTTCATTCAAAAAGTGCTCTGCTAACTGAGAGTGTTTTGATATGTACGTGTACTGCGCAGTTTCTTCTGTAGGAGAGCCTTTTTGTCTATTAACAGCAGCTTGGTAAATAAATAGAAAAATCATAATGGCTACCAACAACGGCCAGTATTTTTTTATGTTGTTTAAGTTTGCAATTTTCATAGTTTAGATTTTAGTTAAATGTAACCTCCTGTACATAATTACGATGCTCGGAAAAATCGGTCCAGAAGTCTTCGTATCTAGTTGCAGCATCGGGGTACATACTAACAATCAAAGAAGCACAGTGCCCGAACACGTTTATTCTGACAGTATTACCCACAGTCTCAGAGAAATCCTCCGAAAGTGAGTTATCTGTGGCCCCACAATTTAAGTCGTATGTCGGAAGAGTTCTCCCATCCAACCCCGCGATGCTGGCATCAATGGCCTCAGCGGTATTGTAAAGACCCCTGTATTTATGAGCCAGTTCGTGTGCAAGCAGGTAAGGCATTACACCCTCTTTTAAATAATACGCGGCAGAGCAACCACTTCCAAACACAACCTTGCCGGGTGTACCTGCCCAACCGCAGTAGTCTATGCTGTTGTTGTATTCAATTTCCCACGTATGTCCGGAGCATAACTTACTAAGAAACATTCCTGTTTTAGGCTCAATCTCGAGCAAAGCATCCAAAGTTACATTTTCGAGGGCAGTAGTTAGACTCGGTCCGGTAATTTCGAAACAATCAATGTTAGAAGGTGGTTGTCCTATCCTGAAATATCTAACAAATCTTACAGTATCTTCCGTGTAAGATTCGTACGCCGGAGTAGTAACTGTAAATTCATTTTTTATTAATGAGTCTTTATAATTTATTGTTCCAAGGTCGAGTGTAATTTCAGTAGTTTGGCCGGCTACATAGCTGTCTGGGTTGCTGTCTGTCCAGGTTTTTATTGTGGCACTCGCTGTGTTGCCGTTGTCGCTATATATACGGCTCACAATATCCGTGTAATTTACAGGCATGGCCAGATCCACTTTTGTGGTTATCCTTAGAACGTAAGTTACTGTAACAGGCAGTTGGTCATTCGGAATGCTTTCCGTCGGATTTGTAACACCATTTACTATCACGTCCTTTTCAATTTTTATTAGATTGTTTTCGCCTTGCGGAAATCCCGCGTATGCAGGGTAGCCCCCATAGCCGCTATTGTCTTTTGTAGGATCGACCGGAGAAATAGAACTCAAAACAGTGCCGAACAACCCGTAAACAAGAATGTAAATAACTATTAACGGAACACCAATCACGTACATCGCAAATTTTGTGACCGCCACCAGCTCTTTGTCAGCCTGCTCCATGGCTTTACTTATGTTTCCCTGCGCGATAGCACCTACAAAGTTTTGGCCGAATTCTACGACTTTTCTTACTACAAATCTGATTGCCGGTTTCAAAACTTTTTCTAGTAAATAGTCAAGGACAACCGAAGCCCCTCCCGTTAAACCGTGAATTCCTTTTTTTGCAATTTCTGTTAAAAATTTTGAGACAAGTTCGGATATTTTTTCTGCAACAATATTTTTCATTTGCAGAAGAGGCTTTATAGTTTTTTGGAATAGGGCGAAGCCGAAAATTTTGTCTTGAAGTTTATTTAGACCGACTCCTATGCGTTGAAGTGCGCCGGAGAATTCTTTTGTGATTTTTAGTGATCCGTAGAATTGGTTTTCTTTGTTTAGTGCGTTGAATAGTGCGAGTACCTTTTTTCTGTCCGGGTCACTCATGTTTTTAAAATCCGTTATTGTTATTCCGAGCTCTTTGCCGTTTAGGATAAGCCAGTTTCTAAAGTTATCTATTTGTTCTTGGACATTTCTTAGATGGTGTTCGTCTTTTTTCCAAAATCCGGGTACTTTGTCCCAAAAATTTTCTATTTGGTTATCTCCGATTTTTCCTTTACTAGCACCCAAGACCCACGCAATATCTTTGTTTATACCTTTGCTATCAACAAGTCTTGCATCGCCCGTTATTAGTTTAAGGAGATCGTCGTTTTCAAGATGTTTTACATTGCTTAAGATTCCGCCGAGTGTTCCTACAGCTGCCAGATCCTTGCTTCCTAGGAACTTGGTTTTTATTACACTGACACCTTTAAATTTATCAAAGACGCCCTCGCTATTATCTATTTGTACCTGAAATTTATGTCGGAAGATGCTGTTGAACAGACCATTATTTTTCAGTTTGTCTGAAATAGCGTCGTCATCAATGTTTAGACCGAAGTATCCCACACTACCCAGACCCTTTTTTACCAGTTCTCCGGGAGTGTAACCGATCATTTTTTTCGAAAGTCTATTCCATACGTATCTTTCTAAGAACTTACCCTGTGTTACAGCATCATAGAATTCCTCGATGGCGTAAGAGCCTCTATCTACTTCTAATCTTGCTCCTACGATTCGGGCCTGATTTGCAAAAAAGCCTTTGTATTCTTGGTTTTCTCTCTCGAATATTTGTTCAATTTTTTCACCGGCTTTGTTGGTTCCGGACATCGCCCGTTGTTCAAGATCTTTTAGGTAAGTTCCTATCTGGAATTTTTTATCTACTCTGGTGATTTTTCCGGGTATTAGTATGTCGCTTTCGATTTGCCTTAGGAATTCTCGGTGGATGCTGGGGTTACCTAGAGTTCCTCCGGTGAGAGACTTTCCTTTTACAGTGATGTTGCTTAGTTTGTTTAGGAGAGCGGTGTCGTTTCCATCATAGGCATCTAAGGCTTCTTTAACTTTAGTTAGGTAGCTTTTATATTGATCTGCATATTTTTGCACAGCATCCGCAGAAACAGGATCTATATCTCTTATGTTTTTAACGATCTTGTCAATTTTTCCACCCGGTTTTACTCTGTCGTTTATATTTCCTTTTAGTAGATCGATTCTTGTTTCCAGGCGTGTTTTAGTGCCCCCGGGTACGTCTATACCTTCCATCGTAGCTTCTTTGTTTTTGTTCCCCAGCTTTCTCTGCATTAATGCAGATGTAATACCAAACGGGCCCGATATAGCTCCCGATATAGTAGGATGGGCCATATCCGAGGCCAGATCCTCCTTTTCTTTGAATATTAATGCGGCGTTTCTGTAAGCTTCTGCTTGATCTTTGTTTTCAAAAAGTTCCTCAAAAACACCCGTTCTTGTTCTGTATTCTACAAATATTTCTTTTTCAACTTTCCCACCTTGGCCCTTACCGTCATCAACAAGAACTGCTTTTTTGTACGCTTCTTTTTCGGTCTGTGGATTTCGATACTTTTCGTAGCCTTTATCGTCTGTTTCAATTTCCGTTGTTATTTTGTTGGTTGTAGGATCCTTTTTGTATACAGGCTTGTATCCGGAGACCTTGTCTAAGACAAATTCGTACTTTCCGTTCAACTCTTCGTTTATTGAGGAGACCATCGCTCCGGCGAAATCATCATGTTTTGTGTCTCGTTTAGGCCCACCCTTTATATATCTCTGAGCTTCCACGGCTTTTTTTGCCATAGATTCGTAGCCTTTTAAAGGACCCACGATATAATCGGCTTCAGTGAATCTAAAAATTCTATCTCCTCCGGTGTCTTCTCCTGCTCTGGCTCTGGTTGCTGATACAACAGCCTCGGCTCCGGCATTTCCCAGATCAGACGCCGGATCTTGCAGTCCGAAAGCAACCTTCCACATCGAAGTTCTAACATTAGTGTCATAGTCTGTAAGGTCGACCGGCCAAGCTTCCAATCCCCAGCCCTCTTTTTTAAAGCGCAGACCGGTGCCCGCCCTTATCCAGCTTTTGGCGGTGGATTCTAACACTTTTTTGGGGTCTTTCCATTCGATGGGGTCTAGAGTAAGACTTACGTTAGATACACCCGGAAAAACATCCTGATCGTAGTCATCTAGCTGTTCAATAGGAACGGCTTCGGGGCTATATACAGCTTTAAGATTATCTCTAAAGTCATTTTCATATCTTTCCCAAAACCATTTAGGAATGTTTCCGAAATCAAAAGACATTTGGTCTATTTGTTTTAGCCAATAATCGGCATTATATTCAAAACTTCCTAGGGGAGTTCCTCTCGGCGGTCTGTAAGGTCTCTGACCTTCCGAATATCCCGGATAAAGCGGGTTTGTTGAATCACCTTCTCGTCTTGGCTTGTACCCTGGAAATAGGGGATTGTCTACCATATAATAGTATTCTATAATTTAGGTGCCAAAAAGGAAATCATTTATTTAAAGGCTTACATGAAAAAGACAATCAAAACTATATTTTCTCTATCGGTTTTTGCTCTTGTTTTATTTTTAATTCCTTCAAAATCTTTTGCTGCCGATATGTGTGAGGTAGAGAAGAGGATGTTTGATAAAAACCTTTTAAGCGATGTTTTGGGAATACCTTTAACTACTAAAGATTTTGTTACATCTGTTGCGACTTCGGCATATAGTACCACCACAGGTTACGGTCTTACCGAGACCGTGAACTGCGGAACTTATATTTCCAGCAAGGTCAATTTGCCATCGAATGATGCTACAGACAATTTTTACAGCTGTTCCGGAACATCTGACGATGTGTGCGCTCAAATTATTGGCGATAATGCTACTGTCGCAAGTAGTAATAACTGGTTAGTTCGACATTCTCAAAGTCGCGCTTCAGGTACTTTACTTGGAGCGGCTTATTTAACAGGTGAGTTTACAACCCGTGAGCCTTTACCGGCAAACTTAGCTGTTTACTTCAACGACACAATGTCAAGAATACCGGTTGTAAATAAAACTTTTGCTGCTCCCGTTGATTACGGCCATTCCCTTATTAATGCAATTTTAGACACATGGAAAGTTTTCAGAAATCTTGCCTACGCTTTAATGGCAATAATAATGCTTTATACCGGAATAATTATTATTTTGAGAAGAAAGATAAATTCGCAATTGGTTGTAAGCGTTCAATATGCTTTGCCCAGAATAGTCATCGCTATTGTATTAATAACATTTAGCTATCCGATCGGAGCGACTTTAGGAAGTTTAGGCTGGACGTTGTTTAAGAGTAATTGGGCTTTAGCGGGAACACTATTTACAGATGTATTTAATACTGTAGATGGTTCTAGTGCTGATCCGACAAGTGTTAGCACTGCTTTAAGGATATGGACGCTAATGATCCCGTTTTTGGTGTTAGCCGGAACGGGTCCTATTTTCCTTCTCGCTATATTGGTAATAATCATAATTTTCCTTATCGCAGGAATAATATTTAACTTCAAAGCAATTGTAATTTACATGAAGATAATATTCTCGATCTTAACCGCTCCTTTAGAATTTGCTCTCGGAGCAGTTCCGGGTAATGACGATAAACTTAAAGCCTGGTTTTTGAGAATGGGTAAATATGTCCTTACATTATTTGCGATGGGAATAATATTGCCTCTGGGAACAATTATCGCTTACTCGGTTGCTACAGCATATGCTACTGAAACAGGCGGCGCAGGGGCGTTATTCGGCTCAGCACTTCCGGTATTTATCGTTCTTTACTGCTTTGGCTTGGGTATCGGTATGGAAAAAAGAATCGATGAGTTTATGGGCGGCGGTCAGAAGAAGAGATAGGATTACCGCATTGATATAATTTGCCGATACATTTCCACACTGTTTGTATCCTTGGAAGTTTGTGTTTGACCCCGTGTTATCTACAGCTATTCCAAACCACAGACCCTCTTTGTACAACGTAGTCTCCTGTTGTTGTGGTATCCGGGTTGCTGTCAGGGTTGTAATCTTCGGTTCTGTAGAATCCTAGTGTTAGGTTGAGTAGTGAAATTTTCGCAATGTCCCACGTATAACTCTCACATGTAGTGCCCACAGATCTTAATGAATACGCGGCAGCATAGGTAGCATCCAAGAAATTACATCTCGAAGCGGTTTCACTTCTACCGTCAGAAAGTTCGTCCAAAGCCGGACCTATCTCTTCTTTGGGGAACCACTGCGCAATCCAGTCATACGGTCCGATAGCAGCGATATTTGTGTCATCACATCTGGGCACCCTTCCATACCACGGAGCACTTGCATCAAATAACGCCTGATCTCCGGAAAGAGAAAACAGATTTTGATACAAAGCCATTTCCGGTTTATGTATTACAGCAAGATAGGCGAGTATTAATGCCGCAGGCACATCGTACTCACTGGCTGCCATGTCCAGCACTCTTATAAATGTCGGGTTGAATGCCCCCATTACACCTGAAGTATCGTAACTGCTAATGCAGCTGGCAGAAGTATTTAACTGACAGGCCGACTTTAGATTATTTGTTACGCTATCGTCGAATAAATCTATTATTTCGGGATCGGGCACTTCCAGTAACGGGCAGTTCCAGTCTCCTGAGTAATTACTTAAACCATCGCTGTTTATGCAGTGATAGAAAATCTCCTCCCCTCCGTCGTAGTAGTTGGTGTATAGGGGGTGGGCTGATATCATTTTATATTCGGGGGAGGCGCCGCCGAAAGCGACGGTGTCCTTATTTTTATTTCTTGCTACATTAGTATTTGTATCTAAACTTACCGAAGTGTTTGCGGATTGAAATGCCAGGGAGTCATAGGTTTTACTGCTGAATGGGTGAGCCATTTTTTTCCATATCTCGTTGTTTACCGTTTTTGTGCTATCGAGCGGAACGTCGGTAGTGTTTATTCTGAATGTTTCTTGAGTGGCTTTGAAGTTGGCGTCTTTGTGCGTGCTTCCGGCGCAGAGATAAGGTCCCGCGTCCTGCATATTGCAGCCGGGTTTTGTTTTGGAGGCGCTTACGGTTACCTCACAAGATTTATCGTAGGCATCTATAGGGAAATCATACCAATATACAGGAGAGCCCGTTTTTACGGAACAAATGCCTTTATTTACCGTTAGCCACATACCGCCCATATAAATAGGTTCTGTTACGTAATCTCCAGGAAAATAAACATCTTCTGATATATCGGGACACTCTAATACATCATCAAGACGTAAATCCAGGCAATCTTTATCCCAAGATCCGTCGTAACAATCCTTTTTTTCGGTGGCGCAGTAGTACATGGCGTTTTTAAGAAGCGATGCGTCGGCTGTTATGCCTGTTGTAGCACACGGTTCAGTGGACATTTTTTCACCGCCATCATTTCTTACAACAACACCGTTCACGACTTCGCATGTGATGCTTTTGCTCAGGGTTACAAGTTCACATAGTTCTACGCGGCAGGTTCTTGTTATTGCGGTTGGTACGTTAGTGACGCCGAAATCGTTGTAGCATTTTTTTCCGACGTCTACCTCATTTCTTTGATAACAGTCGTCGAACCACTTTCCCCATTCATCGTAAAACAATGTTCCGTCAGATATGTCGGGGAGAAAGAAGAATTGTTCAAAGTTTTCTTCGCTTAGTGAGAAGGTAGATTTTAAATCGTCTCTTAAAGTAGCCGATGCGACAGACAGATTATAATGGTCTTCATCTCTGTCGAAATAAGATTTGTGTTCGTGGCCTCCTAGAGAAAAAAGATCGAATATGAGGTCTGCAATTAAGTCCCAAACACCATATTTTCCGCCACCGTATGTGGCTGTTAGATAGCTGTCAAAAACATCTCTTCCAACTCTATCTAAAATGCCGATATCCAGTGATTTTAATGCTATCTCGCGGTTTTTTGACGCTGTTGTATAGAATATGGTTGAAGTGGGGGTAAGTTCCCCCTTATTTTTTGTAGAATCTGCAAACTCAAAATAATGATCAGCATTACCTTTAAAATCAGTATTTACATAAGCTGCATCAGCAACGTTGGGTGGAAACACATTATAGTGGTCGTTAACATTTGAATTTTCGCAAAAGGACGCTAGGTTTGAACCGGCATCCTCAATCTTTACAATACCCTGTTCGTATATCAATTTATCCTCGTTAGTCTCGAAAGGCCTTTGCAAAACATAAGTTAAGTTATAGGCCGATCCGCTCAATTCTGTTGTTGCTATCCCAGCCATCATCGGAGTAAGTCCATTGTTTCGTGAATACCCATAATTGTTGTCAGAGTAATAGGTGCCGCCTTTTATAGGGACCCCAGCACGCTCTTCGTTTTGTTTCCATACAACTTCGTTAGTTCCGGAGGCAGGTGGCCAAAAACTATCATTGCTTCCCTCAAAACCATACCCGACCTTAGTTGAAGTTCCTTTTTCACCGAAGAAGTAAGCAAATTCCGGGTTCCAGTATAATTTGTCTAGTTTATAAGGGCAGTTGGATTCACCGACTTTGCAGTAACTCCAGGGTGGTTGTATGTCCCCAATTTTATATTGAGTGCCCATTCTTTGGCATACGTAAGTATTTTTTATACTATCGTCCAGTGTGTATGCTGTTTCATCTTGTAGGATAGCCGGATTTGCCAGGTTCTTCGCGGGCCCGGCGCTGTATTGCCTGTTTCTGTAGTTAAGAGAGGTCTCTGAAATACCGGAATTACATGCTTTTAGATCATCGCATTCGGGGAGTACATCTTTTATACTGCCTCCGCTATTTCTTAAATACACATTTCCCTTACAGTTACTAAATATTGTGTGTAGTAATTGGGCGGTAGCTGTTGGGTTCTGGGCGTAGTTTACTACATCTTGTCTAGCAGTCAGATCTTTGAAAAAAAGTAGCGAATTTTTTATTGGGATATTGGGGAGAAAGTTTGCTGTTGTGAGAGCGGGGTCGTTGTATAACCTTTTTTCATAGCCGTCCAAATTTTCTTCTTTTGGGAAATAACACAAATTTTCGTAGTCCAGATTTCCGTTATAAACTCTAAAGCAATCTTCGTGGTAGAAGGCGCCTTTTGTCGGAACAGTTGTTGGTTTATTGAGTAGATCGTACAGACCTAACCAATCTAAGTACTTCTTATACCTCCCATCCGCCCCGTCAATCTCCAGCCAAAAATTATATTCGTTTACCGGTTGATACTCCGTTCCGAATTTCCCCTCATAAGAAGGTTCAAGATCCAAATTGTCGGGGTCAGTTCTTGTAATATCACAGCTTAGGGTAGAGTAATTCACCGGATCCCACGAAGCCGCCGGCGCAGAATAATTAGAAACATCGGGGCAATTAACCGGAACGTTCAAATTAAAACTGGCATACGAAGGTACTTTAAACAACCCGCCAAGCTTACCCCCGCATACAAAAGCCAAATATCTAACAAGATTGTTTCCCACCTTACGCATCGTTATTGTGTAATAGCCGTTTTCGTCCGTAAATGTTGATGAAAAAGAATTCGCAAGGGCCCCGTTCTTTTTACAAGTCGGGGAATCCGGGTAGCATTCGTAGATATATACCGAAACCCCTTTAAGCGGGGGATTAGGATTAGTTGCAGTACCTTCATACACATCCGCGTCTCTTGGTGTCGCACTTCTAACAACGCCGCAGATTACTGCAAGTCTCGGATCTTCGGGTTTTAAACAGGTAGTACCGGGTTCAAATATTGACATGGGGTCTACATACTCTTCAGCAAAAACTCTGCCCGGCACAAAAAACGCACCGGCAACAACCATAAAAAATGAAAAAACAGCGCATTTTACTAATCGATTTTGTCTCATAACTTTCGCTTAAATTATATCATTAACCTGATAAAATGAGTTTGATGGGATTATATGTAATAGCAAAAAATAAGAAGGCTCTGCACAACTTTTCGGTTCTCGAAACCTACACTGCGGGATTGGTCTTGAGAGGTTACGAAGTTAAAGCCATAAGAGAAGGAAAAGTGAGTTTTGAAGGATCTTATATAAATGGACAGGACGGCCGGCTTTTTGTCGAAAATTTATATATCGGTAGGTATTCCAAGCAGTCACGCGACATTTCCGAAGCTGACGAAAAGAGGAGTAGAGCGCTTTTACTGAACAAAAATGAGATAGCTGAAGTCTCAAGGGCCATTTCCGAGAAGGGAAAAACTGCCGTCCCATTGGCGCTGGTGCTAAAAAACGGAAACATTAAACTGGAATTTGCCGTTGCAAAAGGTAAGAAAGAATGGGAAAAGAAAGTTGTGGCAAAAGACAGACAAATCCAGCGCGATCTCGAGCGTGAATCAAAAGAAATTATGTCCCGATAGCGTCCGTTTTTCCTTTAACCACAGTTTTAAATACGCTTTTTATATGGTAAAATAGCCCCGTACTTTAAAAAGGGGATGCCCAGGATTTGATTGAGTCCTAATTTATGCAGTTGCAGGCAGGGGAGCTGAACCCTCAAATTTAGCAAAACAATAAATGCCGATAAAGACGCATTTGTAGGCGTACCAGCAATGGCCGCCGTAGCAGCTTAATTTATTAACGCTGCGGATTCCGATATCTTTGCCCGGGAGGGTTTTCGGGGTCTAATAAATCCGGGATGAGGCATGTTTGTATTGGCGATGCGAATACGCCGGGGATGAAAAATCCGAACAACTTCGCCTGCAGTAAGGTTTAAGGGTATTTCAAACACCCGCCTTACTTAAGAAAAGTTTGAATATGCTTGTAGACGCTGTATGAAAAGTTCTCAAGACGGGGGTTCGATTCCCCCCATCTCCACCATGAAATTTTAATATTCCTAATTTCCCTAGAAAACCGACTCTATACAAAAATACGCCAAACCCTACTATTACTACAGGGCACCGTTTATCTAAAACTATAGGGCTACTTATTTAATATTGTTGTAGTAACGATTAAAACAGGATTGTGGATAACATATGGAAAACATTTTAAAATACTTATTCCCCCCAAAATGTCTTTTTTGTGGAAAAATAGGCGATATATTTTGTGAAACATGTCTCGCCGAATGTTCTTTACTAGAAAACCAGTATTGTATAGTTTGTGACAAGCCGTCTGAAAACGGCTGTACTCACAATTTTTGTCAAAACCATGAAATCCCATCTCGAACCATTTGTATTTATTCCTATGCCGACAAAGTACGTGATTGTATTAAATTCTCAAAATATGGGGCAAAACAATTTATGAGCCTCAAAAAATTATGTACTGAAGCCGCAATAATTTGTCTTGAATTGTGGGGCAAGTTCGGGGTGGATTTGTGCTTACCCGTTCCATCCAGTCCCAAAAAACTTCAAACACGCGGTTTCAATCAGGCCAACATGGTCGCGGAAGAAATATCGCGCGTAATGAACCTAAATTTGAGAAAGGATATTCTTGTCAGAACAAGGAGTACGGAGGCTCAGCACTCAAAAGGAAGGATTGATCGAAGAAGTAATTTGGCAGGGGCTTTTGGTGTTAATAACAAGTCATCGCTGGAAAACAAAAAAATATTGTTAGTTGACGATATATGCACTACGGGCGCCACATTTCTCGAGTGCTCGAGAGCTTTGTACGAAGCGGGGGTTGATAATGTGCAGTGTTTCGCTTTAAGCAAACGTTTAAAGATTCGTGCACCGTTGTTCTGATATAATACATTAGCCGCGGAGGGTTGGCAGAGCGGTAATGCAGCGGCTTGCTAAGCCGTGCCGGCTAATACCGGCCACAGGTTCGAATCCTGTACCCTCCGCCAAATACAATCCTCGTGCAAAATGTAGCGCGTATTTCATACAACGTTGCTAAACCCGCCCAAAAAAACTATTATTAAAACATGCAACCGTCATTATCAAAAATACTTGGAATATTCGGCTTGTCTAATCAAAAGCCTTCGGAAGGTCAGAGAACCGAGGAATTCGATCCGCAAACTTTAGGACCGAAGGAAATGTATTTGGAATGGGATTCTATAGTTAAAGCTGAGATCAGGGATTTAAACAAAAGATTTTCCAGAACCTTTATTATTATCGCGATATTTATTGCACTTTTGTTAATTGTTATGGAGGAGTTCTGGCTTATATTAGTAGTGGGAAGTTTGATATTTTTTGTAATTTCTTTAAACAGATTGCCTGAGCACTCTGTTCACATTCAGGTTTCAAATCACGGTATTAAATATGGCGAAACCATGTATTATTGGCACGC
This sequence comes from uncultured candidate division WWE3 bacterium, assembly GCA_938004185.1. GTDB lineage: Bacteria > Patescibacteriota > WWE3 > UBA101185 > UBA10185 > UBA8498. The sequence continues at coordinate 678,519 of CALKWN010000065.1, read as the reverse complement.
CTTAAGAAGATTCTTTTTTAAGCAGGTCGCCGGCGGTGAGATCCTTGTCGTAGATACGCACAATTACCTTCCCGGCCGACTTTTTTTCAGTTACAAACCGGAAGATAGGGACAGAATAATTCAGGCTTTAAATAAGCATCTAGACTTCTTGTCTGTGGAACCCATGTCTTTTCTGGACAAGATATTCGAGGACGTAAAAGGCAAATTTAATATATAATCACCCTGCCGGTACTTTCATGTTTGTATTTCGGTGTGCCCGTTGTTCCGTGCACCCGTAGTTCAGAGGATAGAACGCAGCGTTGCGGACGCTGAAGTCGGGGGTTCGAGTCCCTCCGGGTGCGCCAGTGAATTTCGGAAGTGCCGAAGGTACTTACGAAATTTACTTTGTGTACTTGAAGACTCGAATGGCGCAGGCGCGACGGCGCCGAGCCCGGCCTGCAGGTCGCAACAGCAGTTGCGAACCGGAAGGCGAGTCCCTCCGGGTGCGCCAGTGAATTTCGGTTAAAGTAAGCTGTAGGTATAATGTTTTTTGGGGGCCGTTAGCTCAGTTGGTAGAGCGCCGCATTCGCATTGCGGAGATCAGCGGTTCGATTCCGCTACGGTCCACCAAACAAGCGGATGTTGCCAAAGGCAGCAGCCGATTGTTTGTGTGATCTAACGCGTCAAACTACTTTGTGGTTCTTCATCCGTCGCAGACGGATGTATGAGGAAGCGCAGTGAGTGTAACGAACGAGCAAGCTCTTATTCCGCTACGGTCCACCAAGGTAAGCGTCTAGTACCAAGGAATAGGCTCTTTCAATGAAAAATCTTCAGACACCCCCACTTCTTCTATTTCCAACAATTGTTTTTGTTCTGAGGCCGCAATTTCGGGGTTTTTGATACTTACGTACCCCTTCGAATTTATGACTCTCCACCACGGAGTAATTCCGTCGTTTCCATTTCTACTAAGAATCCACCCAACTTCTCTGGCTCCACGGGGGTTTCCCGCCAGTAAAGCAATGCGACCATAACTTGCTACGAAGCCTTTTGGGATTTTTCTAACCTCACAGAGTACGTTTTCTTTAAAATTGCCTTTTTCCATATTTATGAGCGGATGCCATTATAATACCAATGTTGTATACTTTACTCGACTCGGAGGGATACCGAAGCGGTCATACCGGGCTGGTCTCGAAAACCAAGCGTGGGGCAACTCACACGTGGGTTCGAATCCCACTCCCTCCGCCAGTGAAAAGTAGTACGGTTAAATATCTATTTTTATTAGACTCAAACGTCTTTCCCTCTGTAAAAATCCCTCTACTATAGTGGTGTGGATTTATTTACAAAACCTCAGTTGAAAAGGTTCTCTAACATTTTTGATAATGCGGGGCAGATCTTACTAAGTACTTTAGTACTGGCTCCCTTGGTAAGTACTCCCGAAGCACCATTGATTTTACTGGGTATTTTAATGACCCTATCGTCGTGGTGGATTTCATTAAAATTTGAGAGAATATCATTATGAATGACTCACTTCTTCTTTTTTATGTCGGGTTTGGACTTTTTGCTGTTATTGTGCTTTTGCTGGTTTTAATTGGAAACAAACCCGGGAAATAAATTAAATTCGCCCAAACCCCCTACTCTTTAATAAAGCATTCTCAAAACATAAAAAACAATAAAATGCACGGGATAGAAAATGTAAAAAAGATACTTAACTCTCGGTCCAGGTTTAAAATTATACTGTCCTATAAATATTAACGAGAAAAGCGCCAGGCTTTGAAATAAATTAAAGAAATTAATTTGACCTTCCCGCAAACTCACTTGCAACGGAAAAACCAATGTAAATGCAACGACTTGAGATAGTAACATTTTCCACGAGCTTTCCGAGAAAATATAAAAGAATAAAATTGAAAGGACGCCTGCAGGCCCGTAGTCCATCTTTGTTATGTGTGAAACCGCCACCAACAAAAAGATTAAAAAATATTTTTTGGATTTTCCCAGGGCCGAAATCCATACCTTTATAGCCAGAAGTCCGGTAAGCAGGGTGAACATTATATTCAGATCGGAAAAATCGGGTTGCACGGTTCTGTTGGCCAGTAAAAACGGTATCTGGGATACTAAGCCGAAAATAAACAACCTTCTAATATAAGCATTAAAGTTTTTAGTATGTTTTGCGCCGTTTGAAATAAGCCAGGCAAAAAGAGGGAAGGATAGGCGCCCGACCGATCTCAGCCAAAAAACATTAGGAAACAGAAAAATTCCCGTGTGGTCCAGAACCATTGTAAGCAGAGCAATAATCTTTATAGAGAATGCGCTCATGACCCCATTATACATATTTTGTCCCCGGGTATATCGGGAGTAAAATCCTTTTATGACCTCAGAAAAAAATGATGTTACTGAAACCGTCCTTTCCATTAGAAAAGAACTTAAAAAATTTTCTACGCCGGAGTCTAAAAAAAGTTTTCAACGATTTTTTAAAAACCCTGTCTTACGCCACGGGGTGAGGTCTGCGGATGTTTTAAAGGTTGGGAAGGTCGGTTTTTCTGATTCTCGAAACCTTAGCAAAAAACAAATATATGAAGTTTGTGAGGAGCTTTTTAAATCTGGTTATTGTGAGGAGTCTTGGGTGGCGGCTAATTGGGCTTATTGGTTCGCGACTTACGAAGAGGCGGATTTTAAAGTTTTTGAGCGTTGGATAGATAAGTATATAGACAATTGGGCTGAGTGTGACACTTTTTGCAACCACGCCGTCGGCGCATTTATAGAAAAATTTCCCAAACACATTGCAGGATTAAAAACGTGGGCTAAAAGTAGAAACTTATGGCTAAGAAGAGCGGCCGCGGTCAGCCTTATAGTTCCCGCCAAAAAAGGAAAGTATCTTAAGGACGCTTTTGAAATTTCGGATATTTTATTGGAAGACAAGGAAGACATGGTTCAAAAAGGTTACGGCTGGCTTCTTAAAGAAGAAAGCCGTCAGCACAGAGACGAAGTATTGAAATATGTTTTGAAAAACAAAAAGAAAATGCCTAGAACTTCTTTGAGGTATGCTATCGAATTAATGCCCCAGAGTTTGAGAAAGAAGGCAATGAACCGAGAATAGTTTTAAAGCGACTTGGTATAATGAATTATGAAATTTATTGTCAGTGCCGGTGGCCAGGGCACAAAACTATGGCCATATAGTAGAGAAAATAATCCCAAGCAATTTCAGAAAATTTTAAACGGAGAATCCCTTTTTTCTTACAACATCAAAATTCTTTTAAGAAAGTACCGTGCCGAAGACATACTTATTTCAACTAAAGAGCGTTACTTAGAAATTGCCCGGGAACAGGTTCCCGAGATACCCGAAGAAAATTACATCATTGAGCCTGATTCAGCTAAAAACAGAGGTCCCGCCGACGGGCTTGCCGTTGTTTTTACTGATATAAAATATCCTGGTGAGCCGTTTATGATAGTTCAGTCCGATTGTGTGAGAATTCCGGAAAATAACTATCTGTTGTTAATAGAAACAGCAGAAAAGCTGGTAAAAGAACACAAAAAATTTATTTCCGGAGGAATTGCCGTAACTTACCCCGATCTTGGGGTTGACTATCTTAAGCTCGGTAAAAAAATTCGTTCATACGGAAGCGTTGATGTGTACGAGGCCAGAGAATTTGTTGATCGCCGCTCAAACTACGTCGAGACAAAAGAACTTATAGAAAACTTTAATGTTGTAAAACACAGTAACCATAATTGCTGGTACCCTAACATGCTACTCGAGTCCTACGAGAAATATAAACCCGATTGGTACTCAGCACTAATGGAAATAAAAAAAGTTTTGAGCGAGACGAATAGTTTTGATGGAATAGGTGCTATATATCAAAACATGGAGGCAGGGGCCACCGAAATTGTAACCAGACACTTGTTTAAGGATTCGTTAATACTCCAGCTTAACTACAATTGGGTTGACATAGGAACATGGAACTCACTTTATGAATATTTTGCCCGCAAAGATCAGGTTTACAAAGAAGGTAATGTTATCGCCATGGATTCGAAGAGTTCTCTAATAAAAAGCGATAATCCGGAAAAGCTTATTGCCGTGTTCGGTTTAAAAGATATGGTTGTTGTTGATACTGCCGATACTTTGCTTATAGTTCCCAAAGATAAAACCGACAAAATTAAAGATATTCAAAACGAGCTTAGGAATAAAAAACTCGACAAGTATCTTTAAAACCGCCTTTCTAATTTGGTTAGGACAGTTCGTGTTTATGTTAAAATCATAACTGCTTGCGGCTATGGAGGGATGCGAGAGTGGTCTAATCGGCTCGCCTGGAAAGCGACGCGTCGCGAAAGCGGCACGAGGGTTCGAACCCCTCTCCCTCCGCCATCAAAAAAGTACCGGCATTTATTGCCGGGTATTTTTTTGATGTGGTTGTGGGGTGAGAATGCCGGAAGGAGCCGAAGGCGACTGAGGCGGGGTCGAATGCTTTCTTATGTTGCGAACATGGTGAGCTACAAACGAAAGACATGTGACCGAACCCCTCTCCCTCCGCCAGAAATTTCCATCAGATCCCCCACGTTTTGGGTTTTATTTGTGATTTAATCTGCTGTATGCTATACAAAGAGCAATGGATACGATTTCGGAAATCAAGCAAAAAATCGATATTGTCGACCTTGTAGGTTCATATGTAACGATAAAAAAAGCCGGACGCAATTACAAAGGTGTGTGTCCTTTCCATTCGGAAAACACCCCATCATTTATGGTTTCTCCCGAGCTCCAAATATTTAAGTGTTTCGGTTGTGGTGAAGCCGGAGACATTTTTAAATTTGTAGAAAAAATCGAGGGAGTAGAGTTTTCGGCAGCTTTAGAACAGCTTGCAGCTAGGGCCGGTGTAGTGCTAGAAAAGAAGGATTACGATCCGGAATCGGCAAAAAGAAAAGAACTTCAAAGAATTAACAACCTTTCAGCAAAATACTACCATTACGTTTTGACCAAGCATCCTCAAGGAAAACCGGCTATGGAGTATCTTACTCAAAAGAGGAAGTTAACAAACGACACAATAGATTTTTTTCAGGTAGGTTACGCTCCCGATACCTGGGACTCTCTTTACAAATTTCTTAAAAAACAGGGGATTCATGAAAACGAAATGCTTGATGCCGGTGTTATTAACGAAAGAAGTAAGGGTAGCGGTTATATAGATAAATTCCGCGGAAGAGTAGTTTTTCCCTTCAAGGGAATCGATGGGAATATTTTGGGGTTTAACGGAAGAACTTTATTTGACCGTGAGCCTAAGTATCTAAATACAGCAGAAACCGCCGTTTTTCATAAAAGCGTTTTTTTATTCAATCTCGTAAATGCCAAAATTGATATTAAAAAGCAGGGGGCAGTCATTGTTGAAGGTCAGATGGACGTTTTAAGCGCATACCAGCACGGTATAAAAAATGTTATTGCTTCGTCCGGAACAGCTTTAGCAGAGTCCCAGTTCAAGATCCTGCAGCGTTACACCAATGACCTGACCTTTTGTTTGGACAGCGATTCGGCCGGTGTTACGGCAGTATACAGGGCGGTAGAGATAGCTGAAAAGCTTGGTTTTAACATAAAAGTTGCCCTGATACCCTCCCCGTACAAAGATTTGGACGAAATCCTTCAAAAAGAGCCTGAAAAGGCAAAAAAAGCAATAAAGGACGCCGTCGATGTGTACGACTTTTACATTTCAACCACTATAAAAGCCAATAATAAAGATACGGCAATGGGCAAGAAACTTATTTTGGAGACGCTTGCTGATCTTTTTTCAAAAATTAAAAACCCTGTTATAGTTGACCATTACGCCAAATTATTAGCCACCGAGCTGGATCTTTCGGAAGAAACCGTTATAGAGATGTTTAAAAACGGCGTTCCCTCCGGTTCTTATGAAAATTACAAGGAAGACAGCGAAAAGCTGCCGTTACTTTCACGAGACAACCCGGAAGGTTACTTTATAGCCCTTTTACTTAAGGCCGATATTGACACAATGCGAGAATACGCGTATAAAATGGACGTTGAAGATTTTATAAACCCCATAGTGGTTAACATATTCAAGTCGCTCGTCGACTATTTAAAAGAAGACAAAAAATCTTTCAACATCAAACAAGTCATAAAAAGGGCAGATGAAGCCTATCATGACAATATCTCGGAACTTTATATTTGGGACTTTGACGGTATTATTGAGGTTGATTCGACTCAACAGCTCGAAAGAGAGCTGGAAAGCTTATTTAAAAGAATCAAAAAAGACTCCGCAAAAAGGGCGGTTAAAGATCTTACAGAGAAGATAAAGATCGCAGAAATGGAGAAAGATGGGGATCTGGTTTTAAAACTTACAAAAAAAGTTGAGAAACTCAAAAAATCTTTTCTCTAAAGTATTAATTTTCCGTATATAATCTAATAACATGGCAAAAAAATCTAAAGAGACCGAAAATACTAAAAATAAAAAAGGAAAGGGCGGTTTAACTGATGCTGTCATTTCCAAACTTGTAACTAAAGGTAAAAAGCAAGGTTTTCTGACCTTGGACAATATTTTGGAATTATTTCCCCAAGCCGAAGAAGAGCTTGAGACTCTTGATTTTCTCTACGAAAAACTCGTTGATTCAGGTGTGGACGTATTTGATGTTGCCTCAGAAAAAGAAGCTGAGAAAATAAGTAAATTTGAGGACATCGACCTTTCACAAATTAAACTTGATAAAACTGTCAGCTCCGACCCGGTAAGAATGTATTTAAGGGAGATCGGAAATTACAGCCTACTTACATCTGCCGAAGAAGTTGATTTAGCTAAAAAAGCCGAAGTAATAAGATACAAAAAAACCGTGAAAGAGTTGCAAAAACTTAACGGTAAAAAACCGACCCCGAAGGAAATAGCCAGAGAAATGGGACTTAAAGATAAGGAATTGAAAGAAGTAGAAAAGCTTTCTCACGACGTAACCGATCGGGAAGGTAACAGGGCTCACGAAATGCTTATCAAAGCAAACACCCGACTTGTTGTTTCAATCGCAAAAAAACACATGGGTAGGGGGCTACAATTTCTCGACCTTATTCAGGAAGGAAATATGGGCCTTATGAAGGCGGTGGAAAAGTTCGATTGGAGAAGAGGTTTCAAATTTTCCACTTACGCTACCTGGTGGATAAGGCAGGCCATAACACGTGCTATCGCCGATCAGGCAAAAACAATAAGGGTGCCGGTTCACATGGTTGAGACCATTCACAAGTACAAAAAGATCGAACGTGAACTTGAACAAAAATTTGAAAGGACGCCCACCCCCGAAGAAGTAGCCAAGGTTATGGGAATAGAGCCCGACAAAGCACACGACATCGTAAAAATCGCCCAGGATGTTACATCGCTTGAGACCCCCGTCGGTAAAGAAGAAGACACGAGACTCAAGGAATTTATCGAAGATGAAACTACTTTGTCCCCTTTTGAGGCCGCTTCCCGCGAGTTGCTAAAAGGGCACATAGACGAAGTGTTGCAATCCTTAAATCCACGTGAAAGAAAAGTGCTTGAACTAAGGTTCGGATTAAAAGACGGCCGAACCCGCACACTTGAGGAGGTCGGAAAAGAATTCGGAGTTACTCGAGAAAGAATCAGACAAATAGAGGCAAAAGCTTTAAGAAAACTCAGACATCCCTCAAGGAGTAAGAGACTCAGAGATTACCTGTAAATACGGAACAGGTCTACCGACCGGTAAATCTTTTTTAGTCTTACTTTTGTAAATCGTCACATCAGATAAAGGTATGAGATTTGGTTTTGATAATTCAAATTCTTGTATCTTTTCAAATTTTTCACGGTTGTTCAATTCTTTGAGAAAGTAAGACCACCTTTCGTAATATTCCGGGTAGGTATTTTTGACTTCCGGTCTTTTGTGGTTTTCCATTGGTCGCGATGAAATAACAATGTAATCGTAATATCCCGGATCTTTCGGGTAGAAAAGTTCGGCGCCCTTTGATGAGTAAACTTCGTACTGATAAACCTTTGCTCCGGAAAGTTTATTCATGGGGTCAAGCCCTTCTTCTGTGTATACCAAAGTCGATGTGGTTTCGGGTATGTTTTCTTTGGCCCATAAATAAGCGGCGGACTTCGGAGTCCATCTTTGAAATTGAGTGAGCAGTAGCGCAGGGTAATAAATATAAGTAATAAAAATTATTGCAAACACAAATCGTCTTAACCATTTTTTCGGGCGGGTTTTTTCGAATCCCCAAGCTGAAAAACAAATAATAATAGGAAGAACCGGAAGAATCCACCTATCGACTCTTCTTGATTGAAGGGAAAAGAACAAAATGTAAAAAATTATGTTCAAAAAAAGAAAAAGTTTAAAACGCGACGAATGGGTTTTGTCTCTTTCCATATGTTGAGCCATTACTCCGGCGATTGCGAATACTGCTAGCGCCGGTGTGATCATGTCCAAAACGGCTTTTAAATATTTCCATACACCTGTGTCGACGGAGTCGAATACAAGCCCCGCTTCTTTAAAAATCATTTCGTAAATTCTGAAGGTAAAATCTCCTGCAAAAATCAGCGAAAACGGATTTGAGAGGGCGAAGGCGGTTAGCGCGACGAAGAAAAGGCCGAGCACATTCATCAACCGACCTTTACTATAAAAAATCCAAAGGAAGAGAGGCAGAGATATAAGTGCGGTGATTTTAGTGCCTATGGCTAGGCCAAGCAAAGCCCCCGTAATTAATGTCAGCAGGGTATCTTCTTTTTGCTTTTCGAGATAGAGAAGTGTGGTTAAAAAAGACAACGAAAGTAGGAGCGTTAAAATTATGTCGGCATTGATGTAGTGAGCGTGCACAATAAGTTTCCAATTCAGTGCAAGAAGAAAATAAACAACAAGAGAAAGCTTTGTTTTTTTGGTGAGTTTGTAAAAAATATAAGAAACAGTCGGCACTATTAAAAAACTTAAAATTGCGTTAAATACCCTCATAGCCACATACAAGCCGTACTTTGTAGCAGGATCTCCTATAACATTTGAAATTTTGCTGAACCCCATTGTGAAAATCGTAAAAAGGTAAGAGGGAAAAGTTCCGTATACATACGAAATCGGAATAAGTTTGTAGTAATTTCCTTCGGAAACAATATTTTTTATTTCGTAAGTATATTTAATGGCGAGTTCGGCAATTTCGGGTTCGTCGGCGTAAAAGCTATGAGGAAGACCAAAATTAATATTCCAAAGACGAAAAAAAAGTCCCAGAAAAGTTATTAATATAAGAAAAAGCACAATCTTGGTTTTTGTTCCCATACTTATGCAGAGTATAGCAGAATTTTTACCCGTTCTTTGGTGTGTTTCTTTGAAGTATAATTTGGTATATGAACGAACGCAGAAAAACCGCTTTTTGGAGTATTATCGGTATTCTTATTACGGGAGTTGTAGTTTATTTTGCTTTAAAATATTTTGATGATCTCGAAGCCTTTTTAATATCCGCAGGAGTTTTCGGACCCATTGTTAGTTTGGTTTTGTACGCTTTACTTAGCGTTACCCCGGTAAACACAGATTCTCTTACCCTCGTTAATGGTTTAGTTTACGGTGTTTTAGCAGGAACTCTAATAGCGTCAGTAGGAAATACTATCGCCGCTTTGATAGAGTATTATGTCGGATTAAAGGTAAGAGACGTCTCAGGTACCGAGGGCGAGACATTTACCGTGCCCGTTATTAAAAAGAAATTTCCAGTAAGATCCTGGATTTTTTTGATTTTAGGTCGATTTATCCCGGGATACGGTGGCAAGGCAGTAAGCATTATTGCGGGAATGTATAAAGTTCCTGTATGGAAATATATCTGGACAGCTCTAGTAGCCAATGCGATAGGAGCTTTTATGTTTGCTTACGGTGGTTTTTTGCTAAGAAATCTTGTTATTTAGTTTTAGGGCTGGTTGCTAAAGTTGTTGTGACGGGGAAAAATGATTACGACGGTTGAATATTCTCATTTTTTCCTGATAATTAACTAATGAACATTCTGCTCCGTGTTTTAATTTATGTTTTTATGTTTTTCATTTTATGGTCAGGCGCCGGTCTTATCATATCTGCAGTTGAAAAAGCGTCGAAAATGCTCAAAATATCCACTTTTGCTTTGTCTTTCTTTGTTTTGGGCCTTCTTACCTCCATTCCTGAGCTTGCTGTGGGTATTACCTCTGTTGTTGAAGGCGACCCCCAGATTTTTGTAGGAAATTTATTGGGCGGCGTTGTAGTAATGTTTTTATTGATAATTCCTTTGTTGGCTGTTTTCGGGAACGGAATAAATCTAAGTCATAGCATGGATAGCAGGAGTTTGCTTGCCACAATGATCGTAACGATTGCTCCCGCGCTTTTAGTAGCCGATAAAAGAGTAGGAACTTTTGAAGCGATTTTAATGATCCTACTTTATATTTCGACCCTTTACATGGTTCAGAGAAAACAGAATATAGTGGAAAAAATCGAGTCTCTGCAGGCGTCGCTACAAAACGACGGTAGGGTACATATTATAAATTTGCTTAAAATATTGGGCGGTTTGGTGTTGGTTTTTATCGGAAGCGAATATATTGTTAAGGAGACTTTGTATTTTTCGGGGCTGCTAAGTATCTCCCCGTTTTTGATCAGTATCGTAGTTTTATCTTTAGGTACCAATCTTCCGGAATTACTACTTGCTGTTCGGGGTATAAAGAAGCACAAAAAAGATGTTGCCTTCGGTGATTACATAGGTTCAGCTTCGGCGAATACGCTGCTGTTCGGAGGTCTGGTTTTTATGAACGGCGGAAAAGTGGTTGTTGAAAATAATTTTATTCAAAGCTTGGTTTTCATACTCATCGCCCTCATATGTTTTTACTTTTTTGCCCGATCCAAAAACACAATTTCAAGAAAAGAAGGCATAATACTTTTAGTAATTTACGTTTGTTTTTTGGCTATCGAGTTTTTAGCTGCAAATAGAGGTTAAGCCTCTAAGACTTTTTCTTGTCAAGACGGTCAAGTTTAAGAACTTTTACCCCGACATATACAACTAAAGCTACAACAATAAAATCGATAAGTACGTTCAGGAAGTTGCCCCACATAAGTTTTGCATGTCCTATTTGCAGATAAGCTCCCTGCAGGTTTTCAATATTTTTTAGAGCCAGTGCCAGTAAGGGGCTGACAATGTCACTTACCAACGAAGCTACTAATTTTGAAACCGCTCCTCCCAAAATAAAACCTACCGCTAATCCCACAACACCCTGTTCTCTTACGAAATCCAGAAATCCTTTCACAAGAAATCACCTCCTCTGAAAAAACTATTTATACGCGCATTATAACAAAAAGGAAAGGGCACCCTTGTTTATAAAAAACTTAGGTGCCTTTTTTTAGTACTCACTTCTTTGTAAGCTTTCTCGGTGTTCGGGGAGGGCGAAAATTGAAACGCAATTGCTCCGGTCCCGATACCTGAATTTTTGGCCAGAAATGGTTTTTCCCGCCAGTATCTATTCCGTCTGTAGGTTCAACGGCCATGAGCGGTCGATCTTCACGTAGTTCTGCACACTCCTTAAAATAGTCACACCTTTTGCAGTGATTTCCCGGATGTTTCGGATAAGACTCAGCTTTTATTCCGTCAACAACATGGTTCATTATTTCAAGAAAAGTGTTGAAATCTTTTTTGGTTCTATACGTCATGAACGCCTTACCGTCTCTTAGGTGATACCAGTAGAAAGCTACCGGTATTTTTTTATGGATTTGGTAATAGAGCCAGTAATACGCCGTAACTTGTAGATCTTCGTGAAGCTCGAATTGATGGGCCGCCAGCTGTATAGGGGTTATTTCAGGGTTATACCGTCTCGGGTCATATGAACCTTTTCCGGTTTTACAGTCGACTATAACCACCGGTGCGTATCCTTCTTCAAGTTTACCGTCTTTAACGATTTCGGGTCGTATTTCGGCAATTTTTTCGATGTCCATTTTTCTTATCTGGTCAAATATTCCCACGAAGTTGACTCTAGGGAAAAGTGGGTGCTCATACCTTTTTTCTACCATAAAGGGAGTCGGTTTGTTTAAGTTTTGTCTCCAGTAGTTGTAGACACAGAACCATCCGGCTTTGCCGTAGTCATCGTCCATTTCCTTAGATCTGCTCACCATTTTTTCGTTGTTTTCTTCCAACGCCGTACGCCATGTCCAAAACCATGCCTTTCTCGCACTGTTTATGCTTTTGAAATAGAGAGGGTTTTTATTGGACGAGTGCATTTTGGCAATAAATTTATGTATTTCAGTTCCCATAAGCCTTGGATAATCGGTTTTCGAGGTCAGTTTTTTAGAAAACCAATAACTTTTAGGGCACTGAAGATACATTCCGACAGAGCTTTTGCTCAACCTCAGAGAGTGTTTTCCGGCCATCATCTCCTCCTTTTTATTTGTCAAAGGGCTATTAAGTTTTGTTTAAGAAATATTTTCTCGCTCCTTGATTGGAATCTTGGGTATTGGGGTTAATATATCACCGGGGAATAAAAAAAGCACCCGTGATTTTTTTGTAAATTCACAGGTGCGGTTTTTGGAGAGAAACTAAGTTTTATTTATAGTTTCACCCCTTTTGATTTTTTCTGCCGTTTCTTTGCAGTTAGGATATTTCCGTAAAATATATTTTTCTTTTTTATATTTTTCGGCAAACACCCAGAGTGCCAAAAACTCAATCGGGTAGATGTCTTCTTCTTTAGTGTGTCCGTACACTCTTAAGATATCGTTCCAACGCGGGTACGGAATTTCTCCCGCAAACATTTTTGACAGGCTTGTGACTACGGCAGTGGAACTTTTGCTGTTTCTGAAAATTTCCTTAAATTCGGAGTATTCCATATGCGGCTTACAGCAGTAATATTTAGTCCATAGGTGTCCCAAGGCAAAACCTGCCACTACACCAACCATAACGTACGCAAATGCAGTTAAAAATTCCATGTCTGCTCTCCTTTTATTAGTAGTTTTTTGTGTTTGTGGATTGTAGCACGATAACGATTCTGGGTAAACTATAAGTCTTTTATCTGAAAGTGATGGTAGGGGTTTGTGATTATAAAAACTAGGTTTTTGACACAAAAAAACAACATCTTAGAGGTTAAATCTAAAATGTTGTTTGTATTTTATCTATTTAGACAAGAACTTCATTAGCCAGCCGAAAATGCTAACAGTGCTTTCTTCCGTTTGTATCTGTTCCTGGAGTGCCGTGTTCTGGTTTACTATTGCCTGTATAGCTTCCTGAAGCATTGTTTGGTCGGCTTGATTCTGTACTTTGTTCGCCAACTCCTGCAAAACCTGTATTCTTTGTCTGTTCTGTTCCATGTGCTGTTTCAGGCTATCTATTGCCATGAAATCCGGGCCAAGTATTTTTTTAACAATTTCGTTTCTGTATTCTAGTTTGTTTATCTCCAACAAGGCTCCGTTTTGTGCCTGTTTCTGGGCTTTCGCAACGCCTTTTATTTGTTCGCCGATTTCTCCCTGAAATCCGGGAGCATTTATAATCTCATCGATTTTCTGACCGGCCATGTTCATCTGTTGTCTTGCCGCCGATCCTTGAGGCCCGGCTTGGCCGTCTAAAAGACCTTCCTGTTCCTTAGCTCTGATTTGAGGGGTTTCGCCCTGATTTTGTATAGCGTTTTGATATTGATTACCCGTACCTCCTGTGCCATCCTCGTGGGTTGTAGGGTCTTGCACTCTGTTTTGTTGCTGTGTTCCCTGACTGGACCCACCCTGGGCAAGAACCGCGCCGGTTGTTGTTACTAAGGCAGCTATAGCAATTACTGAAATAAATTTGGACATTTAAAACACCTCCTTGGATTTAAAATTTGGTTGAGTTTATTATAGGACACTTATTTGGTCGGGTAAAATTTGAAGGGTGCATTTCGTGATGGGGTAATGTTCGTATTTTATCGAAAGGCTAGGTTATAAAAGAAGAAGGCAGCTTGCTTTGGGAGTAAAGTTTTTAACTTTATCTCTTTTGCAGCTGCCTTTTTTGTTTGTCGCTATGTGTTGATCGCGATTATTGCGTCGACGATCATTTTTACTAGATCTCGAAGAAGATCTGATATTTTGTCTACCATTCTTTCGATGAATTCTTGGGTGCTCGGTCCGTACTCAATGCAGATACATTCATCATTGCATGATTGAGTCGTATTTGTGACGACTAATGGTTGATTTACATCAGTTTCTTCCGCAGGTTGTGTTGGTTTAGGTTGCTCTGTGGGTTTTGGTTGTTCCGTTGGAATTGGGGTCGGGGGCTGAGCAGAGCAATTCTCCGTAAACCTTAGTTCCCACCCTTTTTCATCTTCGAACATCTTTAAAACCGCACAGCTTGGGTTGGCCCACTCTGCAGCTGGTTTCCCGTCTTCAGGATTGCCGACCGACAAAGCACAAAAATGTCCTTCCTTTGACCCATCTGGACATTCGTTGTTTCCGTACCCCGAGGAAGCGGAAACATTGTTCACACCCGCGGCCAAAATGGCCAAAACGACAAAAACAGACAAAAAAATCATTTTTGCCTTCATTAGTACCTCCTCTATTTATCTCTTGATTTTAGCGACCCGTGAATTTTACAACAAAATCCCCCATCCGTCAACCTATAGTGTGACCGATAAGGGGTGGTTTGGGATTAGTTAAAAGCTATCAAAACAATAATTCCTATTGCTATAACAGCAACTGCAAAAGGATACTTCTGAATGAATTTTTTTATCTCTATTACTATTAATGACATAAACATATATTACAGCAGGTTTGTTGATCTCGTATAGTGGGAAGGTATGTTTTCTAAAAAATTTCTTAAAAGCGGCACAAAAGAAAAAACGCCTTAAGTTTGTTAATATCTTAAGGCGTTGCTGGACCTGTCCTTTCCCAAAATTTTTAGTTGGAACAGGCAATAAAATAGGGCATTAAACGGTTCTTGTTCTGCTAGCTAAAAAATACTGACACAACAAAAAACCAAATGCCGATCGGATAGTACCAGTAAAAGGATGGAGGCAGAGCCGGAGCAAAAAGCAACAGAATACTAAGCGCATACGCTACCACCGCACTTAGTGCAACCAGAGGTCGGTTAAGCTTTTTTGTCCCATTTATAGCCCACATGATAATAAGGATCCAACCCGGTAAATACCAAAAAGCAGATCCGATACTTTCTTTGAGATACAGCTCGGGCTTTACGACACTGACCCATCCGGCGATCGTTGTAGCCGCTACGGCTACCAACACAATAACAGTAATTGACCAGTACTTTTTTAAGTCTTGCATTTTTCATCTCCTTCTATTGTTTGAGTTTTGGTGATTATACAACGTTAGGTATTCCTGCGCAAAGCTACAGGATAAAGTTTCGACTAGTATTAAAGATACGGTTTTTGGCGAAAATAGTGCGGCTGCTATTACTTTGTATGTAAATAGGCAGCCGCAATTGCTTAATTCTGATCGATTTATTCTCCGATCATTTCGGTCACAACATCTTTATAATCAGGGGCAGTTTTAGCTTTTTCCAGGTATTCTTCCGCTTCGGCGTTTCTGCCTAGAGAGCTCAAAAGCCTAATAACATCAAAGAAATGATCGGTTTTTTTCGGCTCTAGCTCTGTTGCTTTGATAAATTGAGCTAAGGCGCCCTCCGCATCCCGCTTAAACCGTAAAAGTAGAATACCGTAATCGTGGACATACAATGAATCGTTCGGATTATTTTCCAAAATTTTCAACATGTATTCCAGTCCCTTGTCCACCTCACCGCTGTAAACGGCTTTCAAAGCAGGAAGCATTTCTACAGCTTCGGGAGGAGGCTCGTCATTTTCCAAAGTATCTATCATGGCGTCCACTTCTACTTTTAGTAGCTCAAGAACCTTATCAAGCCTGCCGTCCGAAATTACTTGTGCATAACAGCTTTTGTTCTCTGTCGGATATTTTTCCACAAGATCCCTCACTTCTTTTATGAGTTTTTTAAGCGTTAGGTATAGCAGTATTTCAGGTGGATCGGGTAGGGCATCCGTTGGATGAAACTCGAAACGTAATTCCATTATGCGTTTGGTTCTTTGCGCGAAGTCAGGTGTGTCGTACTGCACCCCAAGACCTCCACAACCACCGCATACAGGAATTCCGCTGTAACCTCGACTGCTGAAGTCTACGTCACTGTCCCGGAACCACCCATTACCATCCCCCACAACACCACCACGACTGCACCAGTCGCAAGGTCTGGATACCAAATTCTGGCCTTCCATTTATATCTCCTTTCGTTTCTATTCAGTTTTTATTTTTGGTTTTTATTTATTTACTACAACACTTGATATTGCAGCAATGGCTATTGTAGCAAACACATGTTACTTTGTAAAGGTCGGGGTACTTGAAGTAAAAACAGGGGTTTATCACTCCAAAAAACTCTCCGGAGTTACCCACTTTCCGTTTGGAATACTATTGCAAGCTTTTGCGGCGTCAGCTACTACTTCCTCGGTGTACTGTCCGGGCCCCTCTTCGTAAACCCAGGCGATTATCTCCATTACAGTTCCGCCGTTAGCCTGGCAACCCCCGAGTTGTGAGTAAGGGCAAGCGTTGGTAGAAAAATTTCTGTCTTCGCCGCAATTTAACTCTGCAGAGTTGTTGTCCTTCCACATTGATCCTACATAATCTATGCAATTGCTTGAATTGGGGATGTCATTACAGCTTCCATAAACGGTTCTTCTACCCTGTTCTTGTAAACCCTCCTTTACCATTTCGTAATCAATATTTTCATCAATTTCTGCTTCGGGAGGTAAAATGCTGGAATTCCCCGCGACAATATAGAAAATTAGTGCGCTGGCACCTAAAACAAGAATTACGAGTAGTAATTTGCTCATAAACGGTTCGCGACTAACGGCGACCTTACTAAATTCATTGTATCAGAAAATTATTCAGACAACTCACTGCGCCAAAGCCACGATGTAATATTAGTTCCACCCTCAACCAGTTTAATAGCTTTTTCCAACTCATACTGGCTTATTGTTTCATCTAAAGGTTCTCTGTCGGGAATAACTCCTGTGTAGTATTTTTCAAGAATCGGCAGAGCGCGTGAATCTCCGAATTGACCGAGTGCCCAAATAGCATGATTTCTTGTTCTGTAGCCCTGATGTTGGTCGTCTAGTTGAGTAATCAGTGCTTCCACACAATCTCCGCTATATTGCCACTTGGCGTTCTGACAAATATTTTTAGCTTCGTACCCGATCCACACAGAACCTATAAATAAGAATAGAAAGGTTATGCTTATGCCTATCGCGATTATGTAAAAAACCTTTTCCCGGGAGTTTCTAATTTTCATTATTTTCTTCATATGAAAAAATATCCTCAATTTTAACTTTAAATAAATTTGCGATTTTAAATGCAAGGCCTAGGGTTGGGAGGTATTTATCATTTTCAATAGCAATGACGGTTTGTCTGCTCACATTAATTTTATCCGCAAGTTGCTCCTGAGTTAGATTATGCATTGCCCGGTAGACCTTTAGTTTATTTTTCATTACCACCGCCCCCGAGCTTTTTGTTAAAAAAATGATACGAGATGGCGTAGATGATAATTAAAAAAAGTGCGAGGTATGCAAAAACCATTCCTAAAGATTCAATGTATAGCCACTCGCCTTTGCTGAAAACAGAAATTCCCCCTTTTGAAGGGAGAAGTAGTAAGAAAGATGCTATACCCAGAGTCGGGGCAAATATTGCGTAGGCCATTCTGGCCGCCTTTTCTTGAATAGCTAATTCTCTTTCGTCTGTCGGGATTTTTACTTTAGAACGAACCAGAGCCATGAAGACCATTCCGGTAACTACTCCGGCTACCGCCAAAAGATAGCTCCCTCTTGTGGAAGCTATAGAAACAATCAATCCCACGAAAAAGGCTATAAAAACCCTCATTTGCTTATATTTTTTTCTATCCATATCTATTACAATGTAATAACTACTTTACATTTTGTCAAGTATTATTTACTAGGATGGGGGGGGGATCCGGACTTTTCAGATAGGTTTGTATATTTCTCACAACCTTAACCTTACCCCTGTGTTTTTCCAAAACTTTTTGGTACTTTTTTCTACCTTTGTATTTCGGATAGTATAAAAGCTCTTCTTTAGGAGTTGAATAGTAGCCGGCGACAGTTTTATGTATCAGGGCTAGAGAATCACGAAGTTTATAAGTTTTTCTATATTCCTTATCGGTTAAATACCTCCTGATTATTCCCAAAATATTTTTGTAAATAGGTGTGTCGAGAAAAAGTATTAAATCAGCATCGAGCGCAATTTTTTCAAAGTAATGCACGCCTTCTACAATCCATTTATTTTGAGCTAGGATTTTGTCGATATTCTTCAGGTACTCTTTTTCGGAAAGTTTTATTCTTTTAAGGTCGGTGTCCTTTTCATATAGTATCCAATCGGTCGTATAGGTAGGGTAGTTAAGTCTGTTTTTTAGTTTGTTTGCCAGGAAGGTTTTACCGGAGCCGGCCAGACCTATTATGAATATTTTGTTCATGTGAAAATTATAGACTATGACTGCGATGATGGGCTTTATTTTTTATTAACAGCGACAACAGGATTTTAAGTTTTTGTGAGCGGTTGTTAATGTATGAGTTTTAGAAAAGAAAAAGCCGCCTTGGGGTTGTGTTTGCACACTTCCTTACGGCGGCGGGTTGTTAGGTTTATCTGTTTTTGTAGTGGTATATGCGCACTACGTTACCTATATAAAGCGCAAACCAGAAAATTGCTAGCAAAAGATTATTCCCGTTCTCAGGGCTGTTTATGTACGCAGTTGTGTACACAACAACCAGCACGGCGTCTAACACTATGGCTATTGCCATAATTATTACCGCTTTCATGCTTTCCCCCCTTTACCATTTACCAGCGACGTCTGGATCTATACCGATCTTCCACATACGGTCTCGGGTCTTCGATGTTAACCCACTTTCCATCCTTTAATTGCTGGATGTAGTGTGTTGCATTGAAGTCGTCATGACCAAAATACTGTAATTTGTCATAACGATCCCGGGGATACGTTCTACAGAGTTCCTCAAACGTACCTCCTTTTTCACCGCCCCACGTTACGTGAGGTTCGCCAACAAACCCACTTATGTGGATCTGATCGTGGACCGTAACGACTCTGTACCGTTGTGGTTGCGGCCATTTTTCGAAGATTTCCAAAGCTTTATGGTAATCCTCGGTATAACACCAAGGGTTTGCGACAAAACCCCTGTTCCCCATAGTCATTTCAAATGCTACGGAATCCCCCGGCTGAGGGTAACGAACAGAGTTTTTATATACGCGTTCAAAAACTACACCACGCTCAGTTGCAACGGGTTTTGAGTAGTTTTTGATATGGAAAAATAAATCTTGGGGTTTATCAAGGCTGATAAAGCCAAACCCCTTTTCGCTATAGAACTTAACGGAACCAAACAAAACGGTCATTTCAATCTCCTTATTTTGGATTAATCCGCATAGAAATTTACGCGGTTGCTTGACTAAGGGATAATTCTACCCCTCCCACCCCATTTTGTCAACCTATAGTGTATGTGTGGCTCCCCATTCAGAACTTTATTAGAAATATAACCTTTTTGTTCGGTGATACTTCTTTATAAAAAAAAAACGATATCTAGTACCATTTCGTTAATATTTGCAATCCAGTTTATTACTGGGTTTGAGTGATAAAATAACATTATGCAGGTAGAGTTTATTAAAGATTCGAAATATGATGCCGGAATAACTTGGTCTATGTTGTTTTATTGCGCCCCAAATGAAAGAGAAACGCGCGCTAAAAGCATGGGTATAGAAGTGGAAGTGGCTAATACTCTTGCCGGTGAAGCCGATTACTCCATGGTTCAACAGTATGCCGAAAATTATGTTTCAAAAAGATATCAACCACTGGAGCAAGAATTTAAACAAGCACTTAAAGGTTATGCACATACCTGGTCAGGAATACACACCATTTTTTCTAAAAGGGTTCCAGAGATAACTTCGCACAATTGGTTCCATGATAAGTTCTTTGTTGTCTTAAGTCCTTTTAATACGGGCGTTAGTAGTTTTGGAGAAGATAAGGTTTTAAGAGGTCTTTTTGTTCCTACTGGGGAACATGCTCGTATTACAGCACATGAAATATTAATATCGCACATATGGTCTATTTTGTATGAAAGGTTTGGAGAAGAGGCAGAAAAAGACGAAAACTTTTATTATTGGGGACTGAATGAAATAACCTCGAACGCAATCTTGGGACTAGATACCACATTAAACGAATTATGGCCCAGACACCTCAGAGGCTATGATTCTTATCTGTATAATTATCCACACTTACAAAAAGCAAAAGATTTATTAAAAGACCTTTTTATAAATAGAGAAACCTTCAATGAATATTTGAGCAATGGAATTAAATGGTTTAAAGAGAGTTCTAAGGATAGTTAGTGTGAGAATTGTACTGCCCCGTGGGGTATGTAGAGCAGTACAATTCTTTTTAGTTATCCTCTCTGCTTTTTCCATAAATCTTTGAGAATAACATCCAGCGTTGCTAGCACGTGCGTACAATGTACCGGATCTAGTTTCATTATGGAGCCGTGTCGGGTGTAAGGACCGTAGAAACATCCGCCACCGCAAATACCAAAGGCAGGACAAGAATGGCACCCATCAATGTTAATTGGTGAGCGTTTCCGCCATTCAGCCCAAAGTGGGTGTGTATTCGGGTCCTTAATTTCTTCCAAGGGAAAGAAAAAATCGCCCGAATTTAGGAACCCCTGACAAATTCCCACTCTACCATCTGTGGTTATTACGATTTGGTTTCCTGTGCCGCCGCAGTCGTGTAAGTTCAATCGTCCCTCAGAGAATGGTTGTACTCTTCTTAGCACACGTTCCAGTGGCAAACCGCGTTGTTTTGCCAGCTCATAGCATTCCATGAGTCCTTTGGTGGCTATTTCCGGGTATTCCGAGGATTCTTCATCGATTAACAAATTGAAATCTATGCCTAGGACTCCCTGTTCATCCAATAGCCAGTGCATTGTATCCACCAGAGTCGGTGCGTTTTGCATTGTAATTGTGCAGGATATCCCCGCCAGAGCGCCTTTTTCCAACAGGGTTTTGTAACCCTTAAGGGCTTCTTCAAAAGAGCCGCGCCCATTGTGGAACTTGCGATTTGTATCGTGTATTTTCTGTGGCCCGTCAATGGAGACACCTACATTTATGTGATATTTAGCAAGAATTTCTGCTAAGTCCTTTGTTATGAGTGTCCCATTTGTTACGAGAGATATATTGACCCCCAGGATTTTTTCATAGACCAGTTTTATTAGGTATTCCATGTTTGGATTAAGCGTAGGTTCGCCTCCATAAAGTACAATTTGGGGGTGAGCAATGACTCCGTTAACCAAGTCAGCAAAATAATCAATTGCTTTGTTCATTGTTTCAACGCTCATATACATCGGTGCATTTTGGACTTTTGGTGTAAGCAATTCATGTAGATAGCAATATTCGCAGCGCAAGTTGCAATTATTTGAAAGTATCAAATACATTATGGAAATGTGTTCTTGTTCCATTTCTTCACGCACTTTTTGTAGGTGAATAATGTCCTCAACCGGGTCCAGAAACATTTCTTTTTTAAGTAAATCTTTGAAGAGTTCCCACGTTTTCTCTTCAATATCGTTGGGTGTTGCTTGTGGTAATTGCCCGTGTTTCAAAGATTCTTGCATAACGGACACGTACGGTTCCTGCAGAAAGACTACACGAAGCCACAAAGCGTTTAAAAGAGCATACGTTGCTTCGTCTACTTTTAGCAGGTGTGTATAGGAAGATAATGCTAAGTTCATGGTGACCTCCAAATTAGTATTGGGTATTAGAAAGTTAAAGTGCAAAAGAGAGAACTACGAATAATTTATCCGGTTTATTATCGTAGTCCTCTCCCCGTAATGCTTACCGAACCTGTGTGGAAGGGTTTACCTCAGTAGTGTTTCGACAATTGCAGGGACATTGGCACATGCATTGCGAACCCTGAGGGCATGTCGAGTTTCCTTCACGCATCTCCGCCGGCATCACGTTGTAATCCTCGGGTGCTAAGAACATTTTGTACCTCCTTCGCTTGGAATTATAAGAAAGAACCGAATCCGGATGGTTTTTTCTTGTATTTGAGGTAGTAATAGCATGTATGGGGTCTTGTAGCAAGTTTAGGGGGTACTTTGTAAATATATAAAGTATTGGCTCCCTATAGTTGCTTTTATACGAAGTTTGATACCTGTCTTAGTCTAGTTAGGTAGAAAGCATATGTTTTTGTTTTGTCCGGTTTTATTTAGTGATATTATTTATTAAAGACTGTAAGGATACGCTGGCTTGCTGTGTTACTTACCAGATGTTATGCTGTCGGTCTCACAAGTAGTTTCAACAGTCTATTGGGTAAAAATAGACCTATCGCTTCGTCAAAAAAGAATCCCTCTACTATTTCGGTGGCGGGATTACTTTTTTTACCCTTTTGATTAAACATAAAAACACCTCCTCTCAAAGGTTCGTAAAAGTACGAACGAACCTGGTGCTGTAAAGTTCTGTCGTCTTGAGGAGATGCTACCTACCAGCGTATCCTTTCAATCTTCAGTTGTTCATGTGCCTGCAGTTACAAAAATACCGCCTCATTTAAAACTGGCGGTCTGTGTGTTGGGCTGGACTCACTGTGCCAGTGAGTGTTTGTTTTTTTTCACTTGTGCCCAAACTTATAGCACTCAATGATGGAGAGTGTCAATGACCTTTTCCCTCTCTGTAGTCGCTTATGTGTAAAGTTTATTGCCCGTTTTACTTTAAAGAGTTTTTTCTTAAAGTAGGTTTTTGTGGGACTTGCTTACAAGTTTACTTTTTCTTACCCCATTAATAATCCGATTAAGGTCTTTTTGAGTTACTTTACCTTTGAGTTTTAGGTTTCCACTGTCGTACTTGTCCATTAAGACTTCCTTTGTCCTTTGAAGTAATTGGTTGCAATCGACAACAGTTTCTCTGTTCAGAAACTTATAGCTACTTTCATCTATAGGAACGATAGTTTCTAAATCCAAGCCATTTTTCTTGACCCACTCATACCTTTTTTCAACTTGAGAAGTAGCACAGGTCATTATTAAAAAGGGGTCTTCGACAGGGTTTTTGTTTAAGATAATGAAGAAATGAGGTGTAGTTGTATCGAAACTTTCTTCAGAAAAGAGATACACGGTACCTTGTTCGAGAGATACGGTTATTGCTATCTGTTTGGGGATTTTCACAGTAAAACCTCTTGTACCCATCAACTTAAGTCCATTGCTGGGCAGAAGTATTATTTTCGGTAAAGATTGATTCACTAAGTTTTACAAGTTCATCTTCTTCTTTGAAAACATCGTTTTTTTGAGTTGTTTCCGGGTCTTTAAAAAAGTCCATGTATGACATAGGTTCTCGAGTTGTAGCCTTTGAGTCGAAATAGACTTTAAACTTTTTCCATTCCGGATATTGATGAGAAATGTCTACTAGTTCAGTCGGTGTTTTATTACCAAAGTTTGTATAAGAAAAGTCTAAAGCTTCTAAGTCTGTTTCCGAAAACACATCCAAATCGGGCTTTCTTAGTGACTTAATATTATTACCAATCGGTCCATCTAAATAATAGTTCGCGTATCTTTTTTCTTTTTCATCAAGGAAGCTATTTTTACCGGCTATGTCTTTGGTTGATGACCCGACAGGACCATATTGCATGGCAACATAGTCGTCGCCAATTATTGGTCTACCATATTTTCTCAAATGATATCTATCGGCAGCCCATATCAGTTTTATAACCTTCATTTTGCCTACTGTTCCTGACGGATATTTATTAGCTAAGTAGTTTATTGCTTGTGTTGCTTTTTTATAGTCAAAAATATATGGTGTTTTCATTTTCTATACCTACTAATATTATACATACTTTAATTAGGGAAAAGCGGCATGTTTAAGTTTTTACTTGTAGCTGGTTCCTTAACCTCAACAAAGTCTTCTCGGTTCGGGTCTTTTTCAAGCATTGCTATTAGTGCTTTACCTATGTGATAACCGAGATTTACGGGAACAGCGTTTCCTATTTGTTTGTATTTTGAAGCTAATGAGCCAGCAAAATCCCATTCATCAGGAAAAGTCTGTATTCTGGCATATTCGCGATAGGAAAGTGGTCTTGTTTCCTCTGGGTGACACCTTTCGGTTTGTTTTTGAGCAGGGGCACAGGTTAATGTTAAACTTGGTTCATTCCAGGACAGTCTTCTAGCCATTCCTGTTTTACCCCCACCCATATAAAAACTGGCTCCCATGTAGTCTTTTTGTATATCCAGAGGCAGGTCTCTCCAGTATCCCCCAGGAGGCACTAGTTCTAATACCTTTCGTTTCTTTTCAGGATATTTTTGACCCTCCGATGCCGGAACATCCTTTAAAGCTTCTTGTATGGAAATAAAATAGTCCTTTTCTTTAGGAAACAGGATAGGTATATCAAGGTCATTTCTTACACCGATTATAATCAATCTTTCCCTTTTCTGTGGTACATCCAGGTATTGTGCCCTTAATATTTTATACGCCACTTTGTATCCGAGTTCAGATAGTACATCGACCATAACTTTTAAAGTTTTTCCGTCATCGTGTTTTAGTAATCCTCTAACATTCTCTCCAACCGCTACTTTCGGGCGTGTTTCTTTAACACATCTTGCAAACTCAAAAAACAAGGTACCTCGTGTGTCTTCAAATCCCATTTTTTTCCCAGCAAAGCTGAAAGATTGACAGGGGAAACCACCCTCCACCACATCTACTTCTTTTCCAATAAACGATACATTTTTTATGTCATCTTGAATAACATTCCACTTCGGTCTGTTGACTCTAAGTGTTTGGACTGCGTTCTTATCAATCTCGACCATTAGAGTATTTGTGAATCCTGCATTTTCTAAACCTAATGCAGTTCCACCGGCTCCTGTGAAAAGTTCGATTGTTGTAAAGGGGTGCTTTTTATTGTTCTTTAGGATTTTAAATCCAATTGGACTGTGAGTGCCTTCTTGTTTCTGTTTTACTCTCTCAACTTCGGACAAACTGAAAAGTCTGTAGTTCTGCTCAGAGCGTGTTGATTTAATCAGACCCATTTTTTCCCAGCGTCTTATTGTATCTGCTGAAACACCGATTTTTTCTGCTGTTTCTGTAACAGTAAAGAGGTCATTAGGCATATTTAAATATGTTATCAGTAACCAATGCATTATGCAAGGGTTACCTGTAGTCTGGAGAATATGCCTTACCAAACAGTATATGAAACAGTTCTTCTGAGCTGTAATCTGCAATGCTTGGACTATTTTCTATTTCTGCAATTACTCTGGGCAATATCTTATATAGTTTTTGTAGTGCGAGCGGGTCTCCAGAAGCTAAGGCGTAGAAGCTTTTTCCATCTATAATTCGTATTCTTTGATTCTCAGGTTTTCGTATGTGTTTAGTATGGTCAGAAGGCATGAAAGGTTTGTCGTAAGTTTTACCTTTCTCAGGGATTACTTCTACATAGTACCCAGTATAACCACTGTATTGTTCGGATTTTAATTCCATGCTTAAGCTATTGTATAAAACTACTTTGTCGGAACCTTTAGTGGTATTCCATTTGTTTTTTAGTTCCGCAATAATCTTTTTCTCAGGATTAACAACATCAATGATATGTCCCACTAACAGTCTTTCCCAACCAGGCATTGAGCCAATTATTTCTTCATGAAACTCCCCGATGGTGTTCTGTAAAGATTTTTGAACTTGTCTTGTTCTTTCTACTTCTAACCAGTCTTTCAATGAAATCCCAGCTAAAGAAGCATCAAAAAGTGCAGAAAACGGGTCAATAGCATTTTTATAAATGTCCTTGTCTTCACGCTTAGACTTTTTTGCTTTCGTAATTATTTTTTCTACAGCATGAAACAGTTTTTCGTTTGAAATAAAGCTTAGTAGTTGCACTTCTTCATAAAGGACTGTCATATAAAAATGATAGCATTGATTTAATACTTTGCGTGAAAACAACTATTTATTATTGTCAGTTAGGGTATTTAATTGAAAACCTTTTATTTGGTAAGTTCCGTCTGCAAGTTTATAAATCCAAACCCAAAATATTTCTTTGGGATGCTTTTCAAATACTATGTTCATCTCTTTTCCACCTGCCAAACCATTTTTGATGTTCAGCACTTCAAAAGTGTTAGTGTAATATTCTTTCGGTCGTGATTGTATGCCTGAGTTTTCGTTTCCCAACCCCTCCAAAGCTGTGGAAGTTATACTTTTTGTACTGCCTTTACTATATTCTTGAAAAATATTCTTCATCGCATTTACATATGATTCTTCTTCGTCAATTGTGTTAGTTAAAGTATTGTTATTCTCTTTTTGGGATTCGGATTCATTTTGTATGTACAGACATGCCCCAATTGACAACAAAAACACGCACGCTATTAATACAAGTAGTTTATTACGCATGTTTATAAAAACTCCAGTCTCCGATATTATTTTTATCGTCTATCGTTTCCAAGATGGTTTTTATCTCAATTGAATATTTTTCCTTTTCTTCCTTACTAGTTGAAGCTAAGATTTTATTTTTTATATCTAGTTTTCTTAAACTTTCTGCAATGTGTTTATATCTAGTTTCGTACTCTATACAAATAGTTTCAAGTTTATTCAACGAGTGCCTCATGTATATAGTCAAAAATAGAACCACTGCTCCCATTCCACCCACTACTTTATCAGTAGTACTATATTCTTCGTTAAACAAACTTGCGAAAACAATTAATGTAGCAACCCAATAGACTACTTCTACTACCCTTGCACCTTTTCTATACGATTCGTTTTGGTTTTTATATAAGAACATAAAAAGGGACTACCTTCTTTAGTTCCTAGCCGCGAAGCTTGAGTCCTTCAGAAAGGTAGCCCCTTCTTGGACTCAAGGTTTTTAACCATTAACTAGTTCGCGGCTAGGTTTTACTATTGGATTATAACTTAATACCCTATTTTGAGCCATATATTTTGTATAAATATGAATAGATTAAGCCCAATTAGTACTATGTATCCTATTATCGACAAGTTTCTTCCTGGAATGTATGGGTGTAGCTTAATTACAAACTAAGGGGCAGGGTCAAATAGGAGCTCCCCGTACCCTCACCCGTTACTATATAAGTTGTAAAATGTAGTTATGGAAGTATTGGCTAACCCTAGAGATAGGGAATTATTTGTACAATGGAAGTTACAAAGTAACACGGATGTATTGCTGCTTTTTGCAATTACGATTAACAAGGATTTTAGGAAAGATGTGGATGGAATTAGAAAAGCTCACAATATAAATGCAGGTAGTCTCTTAAAAGAACTTTATAAGGAAGGCTATTCTAAGAAACTTTTGTCTCATGTTTTAGAATTCAACAATAAAGATGGTTTTAATGAGGATATGCCGGAAGGTAGTTCTTATGATATTGACACTTTTGGAAATATTATCCGTTTGGAAAAGTCGGCAACCGCAAACTTTATGAGTATTAAAGAGGAGTACATTAAACTGCAAAAGTTTGAGAAGAACTATTTATCTGATGAGTTTCTTGAGACATTGTTGCGTGATTATCATTTAGATTCTAGGTATACACGCCGGATTAAAAGCATCACCTTATACGACGATTATCCCGATATAAACAGTGTTATGCCTCTAGGCACTGCTGAGAATATTGAGTCTGAGTATTTAGACGAAGATTTGGCACCCGACTTACTAAAGTTTAATAAAGCAATAGACGCACTTAAGAAACGCAGGATTTATATTTCTATGGGTGAGAAAAACCAATACATCGAGCTTAAAATATTTGGCGATACAAATATCGATATATTAAAGACGAAAGAGTTTCGAGAAGAATTAAAAAAGCTTCAAAAATCACTTTCCGGGCATAGAAAAACTTTATATGATAGACGCTCAAACCTTCTACGAGACGCCTATTCTTACTATCTTACAGAATATAAAAATATGAGCCACAAAGAAGCATTTGAGATAATCAATAAATATCCAAATGCATTCGAGCCGTACTCCTCTGTAGGTCCCGGCTCTTCGGACTTTTCTCAAGCCAAGTTGCGTTTTACAAGGTTTGCAAAAGACATCCCATCTAACAAAAAGAGAAAATAGCCCTTATTTATACGACATCCGGGTTTACTGCTGATGTATATTTTGCCTTCTATACCTTTGTTGTAAGTTAACGGTAGAAGCCAATACTTCAAAGGTGTTCGGGGGTATGAGTTCTATTCTCATATTTACACCAAAGGATTTAACCGCCTTTCCCCGAAGGCGGTTTTTTATTTCAAAATGAAAAAAAGTTTAATTACACAGTTGAATATTAAGCCCCATATAGTTGATGAAAACGCTATGGCTTTTTATTTGAAACAATTATCTAACTTTTTGATTAGTCTTCAAAAAGAAGGTGTATTTGATAAGTCACTATATGAACGAAAAAAATAAGGATACAAAAAACTTAATGCCCTCTAATTGGATACCCTTTCCACGAAAGATAGCTAGTGATTACAAAAACGGTATTTTATCTAGGAAGGAATATCTTCTCTATTGCCATGCAAGGTTGCAATGTAACCCATACGGCATAGCATCCGTGCATCTTCAGTCACTTAGAGATGATGTTTTTGGTTCAGAAGGCTCAAAGAGTTCAGTATCAGTCAATTATGTTAATCAGTTACTCTTATCCCTGAAAAAAAAGAAGTATATATACTACGAAGCTCGTTCCGGCAGGATAGGTTCCTTCGAGGTTCGCTTCGGTGATTTTAAGAGTCCTGACGACAAATACATCGGTATAGAACATTATTTTACTGACCCTATAGAAGAGGCTCTAGCCCCTATAGAAAGCGTTACTAAATCAGAGGTTAATGTAGAGGTTGATGAAGAAAAACAGAGGTCAAAAAACCACGATAACGGTGTCGTAAAAAGCAATGATTTAGTTGATGCCAAAAGGAAATACAGAGGGTATAATAATGATACCGAACACTATCATGAGATTAAGAATACCGATACATCGGTGTCTTATAAAGGGGGAAATAAGGGGAGAGAAAGCTCGGAGTATAAGTGTAGAAACTCAACCGATAGTTATAAACCGAACAGACATGAAGAGTTTGTATCGCATCAGATTGCTCTGGAAGTAGGTGAAAAGTGTATGGATAGGTATCTCTCGCTTATAAGAGATGGTCAGTTTTGGGTGTTGGAAAAAGCGATTGGTGAGCTACGAGAGGATATTTCTAGTGGTAAGAAAATAGATGATAAGCCCGCTTACTTGAACGGTATTATAAGTAGGATTCTTAAAGAAAGAATAGGAAAATAAAAAATGTACGGATTAGAAGAACAGAAACCAAAGACAGGAACAATATTAAAAGCTATATGCTATAAAAGAGTTTCTACTACACGGCAGGCTCTTACTGGGCATAGTTTGAATGTACAAGACGAGCTTTTTCAAAACTTTGTAAAGCAAAATAACATTTCTATTGTCAAAACATTTGAAGATTCCGGAAAGAGTGCGAGAGATTTAGACAGACCTGATATGGAAGAACTACTTGATTATTGTGATGAGCATGCTGAGTCCGTAGACATTGTACTAGTACAGGATTCTAGTAGATTAGCCAGAAATGTCTCTGACCATTTAGCGATTAAAGCTTTTCTTAAAAAAAGAAAAATAAAACTGATTCCACTAGATGGGTATTATGGTGATACAGATGAAGGTGAGTTTTTAGATGTGATTGTTGCGGCTGTAAACCAACTTGAATCTAGAAGGACAGGCAAGAAAACAAAGAGGATTATGCTTTCTCTGGCTCAGAGAGGGTTAAAACCAGGAAAAAGCCCAATTGGTTACTTAAACTCCTATAAAAAAGATTCCCCGATATACCCAGACCCCGAGAGGAAGCATTTTATTGTAATGGCTTATGAGCTGTGGTTGTCAGGTAATTATTCCGTCCATAGGATAGCAGAAATGTTACATGAAAGGGGTTTTAGGAATGAGTCCGGTGGAAAAGTTTACAAAAACACAGTCACAAATATCCTAAAAAATATACTTTACTCTGGAGGGCTACTATATGATGGGGTAGTATATGAAAAAGCGGCACATGAACCAATCATATCCTTTGATTGGTATGCCAAATCATTGCTTATGTTTGAGAAAAAGAATAAAGGTGCTCATAGAGATAGAAAATATGTAACCCTCCTGTCAGGATATGCCCATTGCTTGAAGTGTGGCAGGCAAATGTTTGGAGAATACCACGATAAAGGCAATTATTATCGATGCCATAGCTGTTCTAGGACTTATGTTCCACTTGAAACAGCTGATGATAAGATTGCAGACTTCTTTAATGGAACAGTATTTACTGAGGAGGCTCTTGCTGAGCTTAGAGGTGTTTTATACGAGGTTAAAAGTGAGCAGGGCTCGGGTGTTCCCGCACAGATTAAGGTATTAAAAATCAGAAAAGACGCTTTAGACAAGAAAATGAGAGTTATTGAGGACAAGATGTTTTCTGGTGACGAGTTAGTGGACATAGATAGACTCAAGGAAAGATATAAACCTCTAAAAGAAGAGCTAAAACAGGTGGAGGCACAGATAAAAGACTTGGATAAGCCATCTACTAACCTAAAAGACTCCGAAATAGAGAAAATAATCAACGGCTTGAGACATATCGGAAACCTTTATGACGCAATGAATAAGCAACAAAGAAAGCAGTTTTTACGCTTTTTCATATCAAAAGCATTCCTGGAAAAAGAGCGAATAATCACTAGTTTTGAGTTCGTACCCGAGTTTGAGGCTTTAGTATCGCGAGATTTGGTTCGTATAAGGTCTAATTGGCTCCCCCGGGTGGATTCGAACCACCAACCTGCCGATTAACAGTCGGACGCTCTACCCTTGAGCTACAGGGGAATGAAACATTGAAATATTAACACGCCAACCCCCGTCCTTCAACATTCTAACGCTGTGGTGACACAAGGAAAAACGCCAAAATGTCCGTGTATTGTTACCTACTTTTTATCTTCCAAAACACCGGTTACACTTTTCTCCTCTTCCATCCTCCACAAAGCCAAAAACCCAGCAATAAGATTAATTCCGATAAACCAATACTCGCCCATAGGAAGTTGAAGGTTTAGCATCCAAACTACGGTCTCAAAAATAACCGAAAGAGTCATAGCATGCAGAGCAATCCTGAAAGAGTTTCTGTAAGAGGTGTTAACTTTCGTTGCCTTTCCCACTAAAAATAATATAAGGCCGACAAACAACAGGTATGCCCCGCGGAAAAGCGTGTAGTAAACCATCAAACCTGCAAACATAGGCAAAACTATAAACAAAGGAAGTAAGTAGCCCGCAATTTTTCTTACATTTCCCAGTGCATTTATTAATGTTGAATGATCTAGCGTAGTATCGGGAACATCTTTAATAGGGTATACCCCCGGCTCCCCGGCTTCTTTTACAAGAATATTTTTTTCATTAATTAAGATTATGGTTTTATACTCTTCGAGATCGCCGATCTCACCTTCCTTATCCAGAACAATAAGGTTTTCAAATTTCATTTCCTCTTCGTTTTCTGTTTGCTGTTCTTCGCGTTGTTTGTATGTTTCAGGGATTGGTATAACTAATGGCAGGGGTTGATTTACTTCCCATCCCCCGTCTTTTACCGTCAGAACCAGCTCTTCGGGATATGTATTTTCAATTTGTTGAAGTGTGTCGTCTACTACAGCCTTTATTTTTGGCCCCTCAATAAAAAATGTTCCCGCAGAAGTAATTAATGCTGCTATAATTACCAGCACCGCGTAATATTTAATCGAGAATTCGAAAGGGGTTTTAAGTATTTCCTTATAATATTTAAAGGACACCGAGCTTTTGTATGCTATGTAGAAGAATGCTTTGATCTTTTTCACTTTTTGTATTTTAACATGTCATTGACGGTTGGATGGGTGATGACCGATTAGCTGAGATTTGTTTATCACTTTCAATGCTATTAGGGGTGACAAAATAAGTGAAAGAAGAACCAAAATCCAAGTTTCTCCCCGCCAAAAGTAGTAGGTTTGGAGTGTTTGCTCAAGCGTCAGTTTTCGGATGAATATGTTCATTGAGGTTTCAAAAATTATGGTCATTACGACCCAGATAAAACTGGCAATAATCAAGTTTCTTTCTGAAGGAACAGGCTCCAGTTTTTTAACGAACACGTATATCGCTACGAAGAATGCGGCTATTGCTGTAAAGGAGCTTATTTGATGTGCCCACATTCCGATATAAGGTTCTAAAAAGGGCTTGTAGGTCGCTTCTCTTATAACTGCGTTTAGGATAGCAATTATGAGCAGGACGCCCCAGAACAGTGTTGTTTTAAGATAAAATTTTTTCACGTGGTAATTATACATTTTGATATAAAAACGAAGAAAGCCTCCCACATAAAATCTCTATCCGTTGCTATTAACCGGAATCAAGATAAGTATGCAGGAGGCTCTAGATTACTCCAATAGGTATTCTCTATATGTCATTATTCCCATTACCGCAAGCAGTATGGCACAAGAGGCAACCCAAAAGTGAGGTATGAAAGCACTTCCGACCACCAGTACCACGACCAAGATGATTAGAAACAGGTAAGCGACAGCTTCCCCTTCCGCATCGTCGAAATCTATATCGACACTGCTGTCAGAATCAGACACACTCCCGATGTTTAGGTTGCTAAACATATAGCCGGTTCTCGACAACGCATAGCTGTATTGGTAATCACTTTGTCTTACAACAATTGCGGGTTGTTCCGTGTAATGCAGTCCCAGAAAGACCGACAGGATCAGCCCGGCCACCGGTATTGCCAGCATTTTGTAAGATGTGGGGCCACCGTGCTGAAACCAGCGCAGTTTGGTGAAAATGAATATTGTAATACCGGCAAACAAACCCGATATTAGCAATATGTTTATTCCGAACCACTCATTTTCGTACTTTTTGTAATGAATAACGAGTGCTAAGTAAATTATCGTTACCAGAGCAACAGCCCCCGTAAAAACATATTTTTTGTTCACTTTTCTCTCCTTTTATTTATTTTCGGCATTATATAAGTGGCCCATTGAATTGTCAACCTATAGTGTCTAAAGGGTGCTGGTAAAATGTACAACCAACCCCAATTGACTTCCCTTGACATATAGATTAATATCTATCTATTATTTGCGTCCGTTCGTATAGTGCGGAAGCGGAAAGAGTCAATTATGGCAGAAACCCCATGTGTAAAGTGTTTCGGCACTTTGGGTGTCGGATCGCGCATGAAAATATTCGAATATTTAAGAAAAACCGGAAAATCCACGGTAGGTGAAATAGTGGAACATGTAAAACTTACCCAGCCCACAGTTTCTTATCACCTTAAAGAAATGAAGGTTGCGGGATTACTGGAGAATAGTAAATCCGGCAAAGAAGTATTTTATTCAGTAAGAAAAAAATGCCCGTATAGGGAAGATGACTGTGTACTAGGCAAGGTGAAATTTTCCAGATGATAAGCACTCTCGAGATTAAAAATTTATCCGCAGGTATTGAGGGTAAAAAAATATTAAAAGGAGTTTCGCTGAGTATAAACTCCGGAGAGGTTCACGCTTTAATGGGAAAAAACGGTTCGGGTAAAAGTACTCTCGCTCAAACATTAATGGGCAACTCCATATACAGTGTAATTGAAGGATCCGCGAAAATTAACGGCAAAGACATTTTAAAACTCGATCCTACCGAGCGAGCCCAAGCAGGACTTTTTCTTTCATTCCAACATCCGAGCGAAATTCAGGGAGTAAAAGTTTATAGCTATCTAAGAATGATTTATAACAAGTCGCACGAAAGACCGTTGTCCCCCAAATTATTTAGAGATTTTATGGAAGAAAAAATGAAGCTTCTCGAAATGGATCAGTCTTTTTCAGAGCGATTTTTGAACGAGGGTTTTTCTGGAGGCGAGAAGAAGAGAATGGAAATGCTGCAAATGCTTATTCTTGAACCCAAAATAGTTATTCTCGATGAAGTCGATAGCGGGTTGGATATAGATGCGGTGAAAATTGTCTCAAATGCGGTAAATTATTTAGTTAAGAATAAAAACTCTTCTGTTCTGGTCATTACGCACTACGCCAGAATTTTAAAATATCTCAAACCAGATTTTGTTCATGTGATGCTAAACGGAGAGATAGTAAAGACCGGTGGTGAGGAAGTGGCATCTCATCTTGAAGAGTACGGTTACACAGACTCTGAACTTAAAGTTTCTTCTCCTTCTAATGAATAAAAAAAATATTAAGGACATTCGGGATACTTACGATACAAAGTACGGTTTCAATATGCCCGAAAAATCTTTTTTGAAAGCAGAAAAAGGTTTGACGGAAAAAATTATCGAACAAATTTCCAAAAGTAAAAATGAGCCGGACTGGATGATTAAATTTAGATTAAAAGCATTCGAGGTGTTTAACTCCAAAAAAATGCCGGATTGGGGAGCGGATCTTTCGAAAATAGATTTTCAGGACATTTATTATTACGTTAAACCGACTGATACAGAAAAGAGAACTTGGGAGGAAGTTCCTGAAGAAATTAAAAATACATTTGATCGGTTGGGAGTTCCTCAGGCTGAAAGAGAATTTCTTGCCGGTGTAAAAGCTCAGTACGATTCGGAAGTTGCATACTCCTCACTTAAAAATGAGCTTGAAGAAGAAGGTGTCATATTTTTATCAACCGACGAAGCTTTAAAAAAATATCCTGACCTTTTCAGAGAATATTTCGGAAAAGTAGTGCCGGCCGGAGATAATAAATTTTCGGCTCTTAATAGTGCCGTATGGTCGGGAGGTTCTTTTGTTTACATTCCTAAGGGAGTGACCGTAAAACGTCCTTTGCAAGCCTATTTTAGGATAAATGCTCAAAATATGGGGCAGTTCGAAAGAACTTTAATAATTGCTGATGAGGGGAGTTTTGCCCACTATGTTGAGGGGTGCACGGCCCCAGTTTATTCTTCGAATTCTCTGCACGCAGCTGTGGTTGAAGTTATTGTTAAGCCCGGAGCCCGTTTTAGGTATACCACGATACAAAACTGGTCTGATAATGTTTATAACCTTGTTACAAAAAGGGCGCGGGTTGAAAAAGACGCCATAATGGAGTGGGTTGATGGGAATCTCGGTTCAAAAGTCACGATGAAATACCCTTCTTGTTATTTGGTAGGAGAAAATGCTAGGGGTGAAGTGTTGTCTGTTGCGTATGCTTCAAAAGGTCAGCACCAGGACGCCGGCGCAAAAATGATTCACGCGGCGCCTAACACTTCGTCGAACATAATTTCAAAATCGGTAAGTCTAAAAGGAGGAAGAACCAGCTACCGCGGTTTGGTAGATATAACTCCTTTGGCTCCAAAATCAAAATCCCGTGTTGAATGTGATGCTTTAATTTTAGATTCCGACTCAGCTACCGATACGTTTCCGTTAATGAAAATAAACGAGAGCGGTGCAAATGTTGAGCACGAGGCTACGGTAAGCAAAGTTGGCGAAGAAAAATTATTTTACCTAATGAGTCGCGGTCTTTCTGAAAGTGAGGCAATGGGTCTTATTGTTTCGGGTTTTATCGAGCCGATCGTTCGTGAGCTTCCGATGGAGTACGCAGTAGAACTTAATCGTTTGATTGAACTTGAAATGGAAGGGAGCGTAGGTTAATGAAATCAGTTTATTCCGAACTAAAACCGAATATTACATTAACGCCGGATGAAAACACTCAGTATATTTTTATTGTAAAAGACGGTTCGTCTTATTCCGCCGACATCGAACTAAATCTAAAAAAAGAAGGTTTGAGTTGCGAATTATCGGTTTTGGGTAGGATAGGAAAAAACGTCTCTGTTACAATAAAAACGACCGCTAATCACTTAGTAGCCGGTACCTCCTGCGTCACAAACTACCGGATTATTTTGGATGAACAAGCCTCATCTGATTACACCGGCAAAATTATCATCCGAAAAAAAGCTTCACAGACTAACTCATACTTGGATAACAAAACTTTGGTTATGGGAGAAAAAACCAAAAACACAACCCGACCTATACTTGAAATAGAAAATGATGATGTTAAAGCTTCGCACGGTTCGACAACCGGAAGAGTGGGCGAGGCTGAAACTTTTTACTTAACAAGCAGAGGGCTTGCAAGAAGCGAAGCCGAAAATTTAATTGCCGAAGGTTTTTTTGAAAATATCGTGGCCAAAATTTTAGACCCGGATGTTAGAGAAAAAGTTCGGGCTGATGTAAAATCCTGATAGTATGATTATTTCTGATATTAAAAAAGATTTTCCGATTCTCGAAAGAAAAATTAACGAAAACCCGTTAGTTTATTTAGATAACGCCGCGACTTCTCAAAAACCTTTGCAGGTTATTGATGCGGTTAAAAATTATTACTTGCAGAATAACTCAAATGTTCATCGCGGAATTCACACGTTAAGTGAAGAAGCTTCGGAACTGTATGAAGGTGCGAGAAAAAAAATTGCCTCGTTTATAAACGCGTCTGTTCCGGAAGAAATTATTTTTACATCGGGAACCACCGAGTCGATAAACTTGGTTGCATTTTCAGCCGGAAAAGAGGCTCTGAAAAACGGCGGAAAAATACTTTTAACGGGTTTTGAACATCACAGCAACATGGTTCCGTGGCAGATTTTGGCCAAAGAAACCGGCGTCGTTTTAGAGTACATAAAAACAGATAATTCGGGAACAATCGAACTATCGGAATTTAAAAAATATTTGTCCTCCGAAGTGAAGTTGGTTTGCATAGCACATGCTTCCAATGTTTTGGGGACAATCCTTGATATCAGGGAAATTACAAAAGAAGCTCATTCTGTCGGAGCTTTAGTTTGTATTGACGGAGCTCAGGCTGTTCCTCATCTGCCCGTAAATGTGCAGAATCTTGGTTGTGATTTTTACGCTTTTTCAGGGCATAAAATGCTGGCCCCGATGGGAATAGGTGTTTTATTTATGAAAAAAGAATTAATGGAAAGGACACCGCCCTATAAATTCGGCGGCGGAATGATTGACGAAGTATCCTACGAAAATTCTACGTGGGCACAAATACCGGAAAAGTTCGAAGCCGGTACTCCTAACGTCGATGGTGCTGTAGGTCTTGCTTCAGCGATCGATTATCTTTCTTCAATCGGAATGGAAAATGTCAGAAAACATGAAATTGAACTGAATGAATACACTCTAAAAAAGTTAGGTTCTATCGAGGGAATAAAAATTATCGGTCCGATGAATGCAGAGGAAAGGACGGGTTTGGTTTCGTTTTATTCAGAAAAGGTTCATGCCCACGATATTGCGGCCGTGTTAAATTCATCCGGTGTTGCCGTGAGGTCGGGGCACCATTGCGCAATGCCTTTACATGTTGAGCTGGGATTGGCGGCTACGGTGAGGGCGTCTTACTACATCTACAATGAAAGATCGGATATAGACAGGTTAGCGGAGGGTGTTGAAAGGGCTCTCAAAATGCTTTCGTAACATGGACGACCTTTACAAAGAAGAAATCATGGATATTTTTAAAAACCCGGCTAGAAAGGGTTCTATTTCGGATGCCGACGTTTCTTCTTCTAAGAAAAACCCTATGTGCGGTGACGACATTGTTGTTCAGTTAAAAGTTGAAGACGGGGTTATTAAAGACGCCCGTTTTGATGGAAGCGCTTGTCTTGTTACCGTTGTATCTTCGGAAGTTCTTCTTGAACATTTAATCGGAAAAACTTTGGAAGAAGCCAAAAATTTTTCTAAAGAGGATTTGCTGGGTATGTTAAACTTGAATCTCACTACGAGTAGGATCGGTTGTGCGACTCTGGCTCTTATTGCAGTTAAAAAAGCAATTGAAGATTATGAAAAAAAGTAACGACATCATTACAAAAGAATCGAATATTGCCGAGATTATTTATAAGCACCC
The DNA here is from genome assembly GCA_938004185.1 of uncultured candidate division WWE3 bacterium. Taxonomy (GTDB): domain Bacteria; phylum Patescibacteriota; class WWE3; order UBA101185; family UBA10185; genus UBA8498. Next base: position 640,774 of record CALKWN010000065.1, on the reverse strand, counting down.
CGAAATAATCGAGGTCTTGCTTGATTACGGTTTGCATTGTGTGGGTTGTGCGGCAAGTTCGTTTGACACTTTAGAGGCCGGGGCAAAAGCTCACGGTTTTACCGACAAGGATATTGAGGAAATGGTAGAGCGTGCTAATGAAGTACTAAATTTTAAGGAGTAAAATCGCCGGCAGCGGTGTATTGCCGTATAACGACCGGTGTTAAAATGACCTTATGAAATATCAAATTACTTCAGACAATATGACCGTGTCTCCCAGTATGGATGCTTTGGCGAGATCTAAATTTGATAGAGTGTCGAAGAGGTTTGGCAATGTTCCCGATGAATCTAAATTTGCCCGAATTGTTTTGAACACAGCTCCCAACGAAATGTTTGAAGTTAAGGCTAACATTGTTATTTCAGGCAAAGAGTATTTCAGCGATGACACCGAGTATAATCTTGAGACCGCTATAATAAACACTGTCGAGGAAATTCTTCAAATGATTGAAAAAGACAAGGATATTCAGGACAAGACGGCATTGAAAGAGGAAATTGACTTGGCGGATGAAATAGAATAATCTACACGTGTACTTATTGTTGTTAGGACGGGTTTAGTGGCGTGTCGTTTTTAGTTTGATGTTTGGGTGATTAGCTCAATTGGCAGAGCTCTCGTCTTACGTTTGATGCTATAGTGAGCGCAGCGAGCTATGGCTCAAAGGAAGTATTCATCTTACGTTTGATGCTATAGTGAGCGCAGCGAGCTATGGCTCAAAGGAAGTACTAGGTGTAATTTTAGTAACTTTGAAAAAATTATTTACTTGGGTGATTAGCTCAATTGGCAGAGCTCTCGTCTTATACACGAGCGGTTCCTGGTTCGAGCCCAGGATCACCCACCATTGAGTTTTGTACCCACCTCCCTATTTTTCCGGGTTTTTTGAGTGTTGAGGAGAGTAGGAGTAGTGCGTATATGGATATCATTATTGTATGTGCCCATTGAGTTGCATAGGCTGTATAAAAAAAGAAAAGGCTAAGAACGAATACTGTAATGGCGTAAAAAACTTTTGATCGTGTTTTATGAAGCAAGCCGATGATAGGTATTATGAGGAAAACAAAATCAGCAGCCATGGTGTGGGGGCTCAGTATTAAACTGTAAAGTATGATGAAGTAGAATAGTAGATCTTTTCTTTTTTGATCGAATTTGTATGAACGCATGAATGAAAACATAGCTAAGTGTGCTCCCAAAAAAATTGGTAACACAAACTTCATCTTTTCCGACACATCGAAAAAATATTGCAGAGTTGAGTAAATATCTAAGCCTTTTTCGTACGCCATCCCAAACCTTTCCGGCACTGTTTGATAAGTCTCCAGTAGCGCTATGTATTGAGCGACTAGGTCCGGCCCCATAATAAAATAATTGGCGGCAAGAAAAATAAGAGTTAGAGGACCCGCAATACAGATATATTTCTTTCTTTCCGGGTGTATGGCATATATAAAAGCCACTATTGGGAGATACTGAATTTTTAGTATTAGTAGTGAAGCCAGAAGAGATAGTTTGGTGGTTTGTCTTTTCATGTAAGCTAAATACATTTCTGTTAATACCAGGAGGATCAATGTCCCTATTTGAGCCAAATGTATTGAAGAATACAGCGGGTAGAAGAAAGCGAGAACTAAAGTAACACCTGACAGGGGTTTTATTTTGTGGAACTTGTAGAGTCTTGTTATGCAGTAAATTAATATCAAAAGTGTGCCCAAATGTACCAGCTCTGCAGATACGTGAGGGGGTATTATTAGGAACGGTATGTATGGAACAGCGCTTAAAGGGAGGTTAATGTAAGCCATAAAAGCTCTCTCATATGCGAAGCCCTCTTTGAAGAGCTCTTCCTGTACTTGATACTGGACGTATGGGTTGTATAGTTCCTGCTTGTTTTCTACAAGAATTTTTGCTCCTGTAAGAAAAGCGTAAAAATCCAGAGATCTTTCCTGGAAAGCCGCTATTGTTAGATGTATGAAAGTTAGAAGTGATAGCCCGAAAATGATGATGCTTACAGCAATTTTTCTGATGTCGTGATTTTTTATGTAGTTATCTACAAAACCCATTAAGCTAGAAATTCTTTTACCTTTTTCCGTTCTTCCCACCAACAGATTATAACAACTTAAAGAATACCCAGTTCAGTTTTTTCCTGTTCGCCGACTCTATCGATGTACTGAAGATATCTTTCGGTAGTTGAAATTCTTTTATGTCCTGCAATCTTAGAAAGATAGATTATGCTTACTCCGTTAGCAAGGTGGTGCGCGACAAAAGTGTGTCTTAAATCGTTAACTTTTGCTTTTTCTACACCGGCGACCTTGAAATATCTATCTATAGTAGACCTTATATTTCTTATTAACAGGGGATTTCCGGTTTTGGTTACGAATAAATATCCTGAGCTTTTAACAATAGATCTTTCTTCGTTCATGTATCTGTTTATAGCTTCGATGACGGATTTGTTTAGGGGTATTGTTCTAGCCTCTTTGTTGTTCTTTTTAGGTACAAAAAGAGTTCCGGTAGTTCCCGAAATAGTGAGGTGCTCGGTTTTTATTTCAGCAAGTTCCGAAATTGTCACTCCTGTTTGAAGCAAAACCTCTATCATTGCGTATGTTCTTGGATCGTTTCTTGTCGCATCTCTTAAAGCTCTGTATTCCATTTTAGTTAGAATTCTGGGAGCCTTACTTTCAAGTTTGGGATGTTTTAATCCAAGAGAAACATTATCGGTAATATGACCTTCGGAGTGAAGATACTTCATGAAAGTTCTCGTAGCATTGGTTTTTCTGGAAACGGATTTCATTGTATAGTCCGCGTCTTCGAGCTTCTTCATGAAAGCCTCCAGGTGCGAAAGTGTAATCTCATTAACCAGGTTAACACCAACTCCGGTTAAGTGATTTAATAGTTGATCAACGTCCTTACTATAAGCCACAACAGTAGCTTCGGACTTGCCCTCGTTTCTTAATTTTTCTATAAAGTTTTTATGCGCAATTTCAAGATTTAACATAGTTTGTTTTATTTAAGCAGTGTATCGAGGAATTTTTTAACCAAATAATAAAACCTCAATAGGTAAAATCCTATGGGGTATAGTAACACCTGCCTTGCCAAGTGTCAATTATTTAACTACCATGTTTTTAATGTTTAGAAAAGGCAACCGGGGAAGGGTGTTTTTATCAATTATTCTGGTTATTACATCCGCTAATATTATAAAATCAACAATCGACGTTTTAGGAAGTAAGAGGAGGCTCGAAGAGGCTAAAGAAAAGGAACAGGCCCTCCTTTTGGAGAGGGATGAGATTTTGAAGAGAATAGAGTATAAAAAGACGTCGGAATATGTGGAAGAAAGCGCTCGCAACAGCTTAAACATGATAAAACCGGGTGAAAAAGTGTATGTTATTGAGGGAGGCGAGGTCGAGTCAGCCGCAGACGAAAAAGTTAATGAACCGGCTGAAGACAAAAGTGACCCCAGCTGGTATCTTTGGTACAGGCTGTTTTTTTGACATTGTCGGCCTAATCTGTTAGATTTTTAACCGTACTAACGCGGGGTGGAGGAATGGCACCTCACCGGGCTCATAATCCGGGGGTCCTGGTTCGAGTCCAGGCCCCGCAACCAAAATATTTCCGAGATTTTTATTCGACTGTATAATCCTTTTACGGAAGCGTGCCAACATAGCTCAGTCGGTAAGAGCGGTCGTTTCATAAGCGACAGGTCCCAGGTTCGATCCCTGGTGTTGGCACCATAAATTTCGGCGACTTTTCCCTTTAATTGAAGAAAAGATAATATTTTTGTGCTAAATTAATCCTAGTAACTCTTAGTTTTATACATTAATTTTTTATGAAAAAACGAATTTTAACCGGGGATAATACAACCGGCCGCCTTCATCTGGGCCACTATGTAGGGTCACTTGAAAATAGAGTGAAACTTCAGGATTCCTATGATACTTTTATAATTTTGGCTGACGCCCACGCCCTTGCCTACCCCAAATATGTTGGAGAGCCCGATATAGTTTCAGATTCAATAATGCAGGTGGCAATGGATAATTTAGCTGTCGGACTCGACCCCGAGAAAGTTACTTTTTTTGCCGAATCGACTATACCTGAAATTTATGAAATTGCGCTTTTGCTTTCAATGCTCGTTCCTTTTTCCAGAGCTCTAAGAAACCCGACAATAAAAGATGAAATAAGAGAAAAAGAATTGGGGGACAGTTATTCGTTAGGTTTTTTAAACTTTCCTCTAATGATGGCCTCGGATATTTTGAGTCTGAAGGCCGATTTAGTGCCGGTCGGAGAAGATCAAAACCCGCATGTTGAACTTACTAGAGAAGTTGCCCACAAATTCAACAGCACCTACGGCGAAGTATTTAAGATCCCCGAAGCTTTAATAGGTAGAGTCGCAAGACTGGTAGGAACTGACGGTAACACGAAAATGACTAAAAGCTTGGGAAATGTAATTTTCTTGAGTGACACTAAAGACGAAGTTAAACAAAAAGTAATGAAAATGTATACCGACCCGAATAGACTCCATCCTTCAGATCCGGGCAAGGTTGACGGAAATCCGGTTTTTGTCTACCACGATGTTTTTAACAAGGATAAAGATGAGATTGATGATCTTAAGAAAAGGTATGTTTCAGGTAAGGTCGGGGATGTGGAAGTAAAAGAAAAGCTGATAGTAGCTTTGGAGAAGTTTTTAGAGCCTATAAGAGAGAGAAGATCGCAATATGAAAAGGACACCGATGCTGTTATGCAGATTATTTCCGAAGGTTCCAAGAAGGTTAGAAAAGAGGCAGCAAAGACCCTGGATGAGGTCAGGGAAAAAATGAAACTTCCCCTGCTTTAATGTTATAATTCACACGCTTATGGCGAATAAGAACGGTAAGAGCAAGAAAAAACAAAATATTCCTTTCCCTTTTATGGGCAGTTCCACGCCTAAAAGTCCGTGGAGTAATGTGTTTTTCTACGTTTTTTTGCTTTTTTTGTTTTTTATGATTTTCGGCGGCGCCGGCAGTCTTACCCCAAAACCTGAAAATGTCGGTGTAAACGAATTGGTCAGACTTATTAATGAAGAAAAAGTTCAGGATGTTGTAGTTGCCGGAGACAAGATAGAAGTTTTGTTGAAGGACGGTACAAAATTAGCTGCTGAAAAAGAAAGTTCCATAAGTTTTGATCAGATATTGTTTAATAACAACGTAGATAGAACAAAAGTTGCGGGCGATATAAAAATTGAGCACAGAATAACGTTTGAACAGATAATAACACCTTTGTTAATGTTCGGATTCCCTCTTTTAATTTTGTATTTCATATTCAGACAAATGAAAACCGCTAACAGCGATATTGCTTCGTTCGGCAAGAGCAGAGCAAGACTTTTTCAAAAAGGTAAAACTCAGATTACTTTCGAAAATGTAGCTGGTAATCAGGAAGCAAAAACCGAAATGATGGAAATTGTTGATTTCCTTAAGAATCCTGAAAAGTACCGCAAACTTGGGGCGCGAATTCCTAAAGGAATTTTATTGGTAGGTCCGTCGGGTGTAGGAAAAACATTATTGGCAAGGGCAATTGCAGGTGAGGCGAATGTTCCGTTCTATTCGGTAGCCGGAAGTGAGTTTATGGAAATGCTCGTTGGTGTAGGATCCTCGCGAGTACGCGACCTTTTTAACATGGCGCGAACTAATCAGCCCAGCCTTATATTTATAGACGAAATAGATGCTATAGGAAGACAGCGCGGAATGGGAATCGGCGGAGGTCATGATGAAAGAGAACAAACTTTAAACCAAATACTTATTGAAATGGACGGTTTTGACACCCGTACCGACGTTATTGTTTTAGCTGCAACAAACCGACCCGACATGCTCGATCCGGCCCTGATAAGACCCGGAAGATTTGACAGGCGCATAACTGTTGTTTTACCCGACTTAAAAGACAGGGAAGCCATAATTAAACTTCATATGAAAGATAAGCCGGTTGAGGAGGATGTGAAAATTGATCACATAGCAAAAAAGACCGTGGGTTTCAGCGGCGCAGACATTGAAAACATGATGAACGAAGCTGCAATTTTAGCTGCAAGATCCAACAAGACTAAAATACAGCAATCTGATATTGAGGAGGCTGCTTTGAAAGTAACACTAGGCTCCGAGCGAAAAACTTTACAAACGGAAGAAGAAAGAAAAATGACTGCGTATCACGAAGCCGGTCACGCTTTAGTTTCTACTTTTGTAAAAGATATGGATCCGGTTTACAGAGTTTCCATTGTTGCGCGCGGGAGTTCGCTGGGACACACCAGTTTTCCTCCCGAACGCGATAGATATAACGAAACAAAAACAAGATTGTTATCGATAATATCCACCATGCTTGGCGGAAGGGCAGCTGAAGAAGCTGTATTTAACGAACTGACCATAGGTGCTGCTGATGACATAAACAAAGCCACCGGAATAGCAAGAAAAATGGTTGCCGAGTGGGGAATGAGTCCTTTAGGACCGGTTTCATACGATTTGGGCGGAGGTCAGTTTTGGCTTGCCCGCGGCATAGAAGAAGGAAACAAGGTAAGTGAGGAAATGGCGGCAAAAATTGACGCCGCAGTAGAAAAAATAGTTCATGAAGCCTTTACAACGGCTAAAAAAATAATTGAAGAACACAGGGAAAAGCTGGACAAAGTTGCCGAAAAATTACTTGAGAAAGAAACTTTGGACGGAGACGAGTTCAGAGCTATTATTGTGTAGACATGCTCGTAGATTCTCATTGCCACTTAAAAGATACACGCTATGGAAAAACCCCTTCGGAAATTGTTGAGGACAGCGAAAAAGACGGAGTTGTAGGTTTCATAAATGTTTCAACATCTTTACAGGACAGTTTTGATTCTTCCGAAATTTCCCGGAAAATAAAAAGTGTATACAGTACTGTCGGTATTTATCCTCACAGCGATTTAGGAAAAAACCCGGCCGACCTTTGCAATGAATTGGAAAAAATAATTGATAACAATCCTAAGATAGTAGGAATAGGTGAGTGTGGGATAGATATTCCTGCCGATCCTTCAAAAGCTGAAGATTATCCTTTGAGAGAAGTAAATGAGCAGAAAAAACTTTTCGAATACCAGATAGAGCTCGCGCTTAAAAAAAACATTCCGGTTATGATACATAATCGCAACGGAGATGAAATTGTTCTTGATATTTTATCCAAGTATAAAAGCAGGGGTTTGAAAACTATTGCTCATTGTTTTTCTTCAAGTTACGAAATCGCAAAAAAGTTTTTGAGTCTTGGAACTTACATCTCGTTTTCCGGAATGATAACTTACCCCTCAAGACATGATCTTAGAGAAGTAGTAGCTAAGGTCCCCGACGACATGTTTTTAGTTGAAACTGACTCACCTTGGCTTCCTCCGCAAGGGCATAGGGGAGAGTTAAACTACCCCAAATATGTTAAAATTGTTGCTGAAAAAGTCTCACAGGTAAAGGAAAAACCCTACGATATTGTAGCCTCCCTTTCAACCTCAAATGCCTGCAGACTGTTTAACATTAACCTATGATGGCTTCTTTTGTAGACAAACACGACAAATTTGTTCATAGGGTGTTGGAAATGTCTTTAGGCATAATGACTTGGACACTTCTGATATCCCCCATTTGGCTCGGAATACTATATCCAAGGGCAATTGTTTATATGCTCACTTTTTTTACGGTTTATTGGAGTTATTTGGCGGCAAAACATTCCTTCGGTTTGTACGTTGGCTACAGAAAATATAAACAGGAATTAAAAATCGATTGGTTAGAGGAATTTAGAAACCTGGATTTTTCCGCTCTTCCCGATCCCGACACTTTGCCTGAAAGCAAAGAGGATCTCCGTCATTTTATTTTGATTCCGGCCGTTAATGAGCCCGAGGGTGTTTTAAGAGAAAGTATTGAGAGCATTTTTAATCAGACCTTCGGTACAGAAAAAATAACTCTCACATACACAATCGAAGAAAGGTATGCGGAAGAGACCGAAAAGATAATCAGGAATATTATCGGGGACAGAATTTCGAAACTTGAAAGATTGCTTATCTTCGCCCATCCAAGAGGAATTGAAGGCGAGGCAATAGGAGCAGCGGCGGCCAACAGAACTTGGGGAGCTAAACATACGGTCGAGATCTTAAAAAAGGAAAACGCCAACATTAAAAACTATGTTTTCAGCACAATAGATGCCGATCACGTGCTGAACCCCCAGTATTTATCAAGACTTTCTCATCTCTTTTTATCAACTGACAGAAGGAATAATCACTACTACTCAACCGCTGTACACTTGTTTAACAACAACTTGTGGCGAGTTCCCGTAATGATGCGTATTGAGGCAAACGCAGTAACTATGGGTAGTTTGTCGGATTGGAGTGCATCTAAAGGTGCCCTGAAAGACAGTTTTTCTTCTTACTCATCTTCTCTGCAGACACTTATAGATGCAGATTACTGGGATGTTACTCTCGGCGTTGATGACACAATTTTTTATTGGCGCGCTTTTTTTGTGCGGGACGGGGATTTTGATGGGGTTCCTCACCATATTCCTTATTCTGCCGACGCTGTTGAAGGAAAAAATTATATTGATTCACACATAAGACTTTATAAGCAGCTGTTGAGGTGGGGATGGGGAGCGATAGATTTCCCCCTTTCCATGAAGGAGTTTATTAAAAACCCCAGAATTCCGTTTGAGAAAAAAATCGGGTGGGTTTGGAAACATATAGAAAGAAGAGTAATTTTAATTAATATCGTTTTTCTTATTACTTTTGGTTTCGGTTTGGTCACTTTGGTAAATCCGTATGTAAAGCAATCAAATTTTGCTTACAGTCTCCCTGATATTATGAGTTGGATACTAACAATAACTTTGGTGTTTTTAATTCCCGCTACAGTTTTAAGAATGAAACTTGTTACCCCCATGCCCAAACAATGGTCAGTTTTTCGAAAATTTTTTGTACTCATGGAGGGGCCGTTAATAATGCTTAATCTTTTAACCTACTCTTTTTTTCCATGGGTGCAGGCTCAAACTAAAATGTTACTGGGTCATAAAATGAAAGATCTTTACCACACACCCAAGGTAAGGTAAAAATAAAAAGCAGGGTTCTAAATGAAATTTACAACAAGAATTAAAAGAACGTTCGAAGGTTTCTTTTCAGGTAGAAGAAAAAGTGTTGCGCCGTTTGTAGTTCTTAATTTTTTCTTGGCGCTTTTGCAGATTCTCTATATCCTCTCAAGATATAAATATATAAATGACGAAATTCCCTTTTGGTTCGGTAAAACGTGGGGAGATTACCAGTTATCATCCAAAAACTTTATTTTTTACCTGCCTCTAACCGCGGTTGTTTTTACCGTTGTTGCGGGGTTGTTGAGATACTTTAACCGTCTTTACCTGAAATACTTTGATGAAATAATTTCTTACTTTATAACATTGATAAATTTATTTCTCTTTTACTCGGTTTTTTATATTATCCAGTCTGCCTCGCTGCCTTTTCCTCCTTTTGTACCCGCGAAATTTTTAGCTCTGTTGCCGCCGTTTTTAATAGCGTTTTTTATCGTTTATTTAGTTCTTCCGTTTTTTATAGAATTTGCACACAGAAAAAGTTTGATTACGGATCCGAACGTGCACACCCACCCGGGAATGATTTTGAAGGAACCTTCCGCGAGGGGAGGGGGTTTTGTGTATGCAATGGTATTTTTGTTTGTAAGTATAATTTTTCTCGGTTTTTCGGGGAATTTTCAGGGAGTATATTTGTCTGTTTTAATGCTGGCAATTCTCGGAATAGTGGATGATTTTCAGAACACTCACCCAACATCGGAGTTTAGAATTTTAGAAAACCCGTTCTTGAGGTTGATGCTACTTTTTCTTTGTGTACTGCCCATGATTTCTTCAGGAATTGTTGTGAGTTCGGTAAGTGTTCCTTTTGATGGATTGGTTCAATTGGATAATATATTTATCACTATCGGAGCAAAAAACATTTCTATAGTCTCTTCTCTCATAACTATGATTTGGGTTGTTTGGCTAATGAACGCACTATCCTGGTCCAACGGTATAGACGGACAATACTCGGGAATAATCGGAATATCCTCGGTCTTTGTGGCCATATTAGCTCTCAGGTTTACCGAAATAGAGCCTGTACATAGAAGTGTTGCTTTTATGGCTGCAATAAGTGCAGGAGCCGCATTCGGGTTCACCAGGTATACGTGGTTCCCTTCAAAAATTATGTGGGGATTTGGGGCATTGTCTGCAGGGCTGATAATTGCCGCACTATCCATTGCCGTACAAACAAAAGTACTTGTTTCGGTGTTGTTTATACTAATACCCTTTCTCGATGCTTTGGTAACCTTCTTTAGAAGAATTATTCAGAAAAGAAACCCTCTCTCAGGAGATAGAGGGCATTTACATCACTTGTTGCTTGATAGGGGATGGAGTGTGCCGAAAATAGCGAGATTTTATTGGTTTACAGCAATAGTTTTCGGATTAATAGGATTGTTATCACCCGAGCAACACGTAGTTAAAATGTCACTCACAGCTATAGGTATTGCCGGGTTTTTTATCGCGCTGTTGAACTTAAAATCACTAGGACGGAGAAAGCCGAAACAACCAGCTGAGTAATAATCCCCCAAGGTAACGGTGCTTGAAACTGCAATTTTGCCTGTATCTCGTTGTTTATTTTGAGGAAACCGTTGAGATTTTTCAGGTACATGGTTAGTCCGCTTAGAAGGTCGGGAATAACACCGCCGATACCGCATATTAACATTCTAAATGCCAGGCTGGGGTCATTTACCAGCCAAAGAGCATACAGGACAAATGCAGTTCCTACGGCCACCCCAAGTGTTAGTTCAGCAGAAACTGCAAGAGGACGCCAGCCGGATACTCTTTGACTCTCCGTTGTGTTTGAATAGAAATCCCAGTGAGGAACCAAATCTCCCATGTAGTGCATTCCTATAGATACGGGAAAAGCGATATAAGGATCTTTTACTACGGACGCCACGGCCAATCCTACGAGTGTGTGAGGTGTTAACAACATAACAAGAATGTATGATATGCGAACTTTGCAAAAAATTCAACCCTTGTTTTAATGTTGAGTTAATCTTTATCATGTAATTGTTGAGTAATTTTTAGTTTTTCAGGTTTTTTCTAAAGAAACCTGATAGAGGAAAAACGATACTCAAATAAGAGGTAGTCACTATGAGATTTTTAATCGCTCATGGTGGTAATCTTCAAGACTCGGAAGTTCTGAAGAAAATACCAGAATATGGGGTGTGGGATATCGCAAATACTGCGGAGTCCTTTTACGACCGTGTTTTTGAAAACGGTTACGATTACGTTGTCATTGCTAGTGATTTTAGCAGAATATCTCCGATCGACTTATGCCGGGATTTAAAAAAGGAGCACAGTAGAACGATAGTGACTTATGTTGCCGCAGACCCCTCTCCGCAGGAGAAAATTACATTTTTAGATTCCGGTTTTGATCTTTACGTTCCTGCCAATTATTCTGCCGAAGAGTTGAAAGCGGAACTTATGGTTCTTTCCAGAAGAGACAGGGCGTGTCCGCATACCAATTGTATTTACTTCAAGGGCTTCTGTCTTAAGCCGGATTGTAAAATGCTTTATTTTGGGGACGCTCCGGTTTGTCTGCGTCGAAAAGAATATGAATTACTAGAGTATATGGCGTTGAACATTGGCCGCATTCTGACAAAAGAAATTTTACTTGAACATGCGTGGAGTGAGGGCACCGATGTAGTATCCAATACTCTGGATGTTCACATAAGGTCTTTAAGGGTCAAGATGGCCAACTATACTTCAGAGTGTGTAATAGAAACCAAACGAGGTTACGGTTATATTCTATTTTCTTGAAAAAGCTATTTCCTTGAAAAAAGAACCAAAAAGCCCTATTATTCGGTTAATGGTGTATGTTATTTATCAGTTAATAAGGACTGCCCGCCCACGTCAGTGGCTTAAGAATTTAAGTCTGTTCGCAGCTCCTATTTTTGCGGCCAGAATATTCGAGCCTATAACGTTGGATCTCACATTTAAAGCGTTTATTGCCTTTTGTTTACTTTCTTCCGGAAGTTACTTTATAAACGACATAATTGATGCTCCCAAAGATAAACAGCACCCGATAAAGAAAAATCGACCTATTGCTTCGGGCAGACTTTCGGCAAATCTCGCCTTGGTGGTTGCTTTTCTCCTAATCGGATTTTCACTTATTCTTGGCTTCAACTTCGTCGGAACTTACTTCGGCTTTTCACTTTTGGTTTATATTTTGTTGCAGGCAACATACTCCTTATATTTCAGAAACGTAATTATCTTGGATTCGTTAGTTGTGGCAACAGGTTTTGTTTTAAGGGTTTTTGCCGGTGGCCTAGCTTCTAATACTTCAATTTCAAGCTGGTTAGCTCTTACTACAATCGGAATATCTCTTTTGCTGGCATTCGGAAAAAGAAGATCGGAAAAGACAATTCTTGCGAAATACTCTCCCACACAAAGTGTTACCGAAACCAGAAAAACCCTTAGGCACTATCCTGATAATCTGCTCGACGGAATGATTTCAATGTCGGCGACTTACACAATTATTACTTATTCTCTTTTTGTGTTTCAAATTTCACCGAGCGGTGCAAACGACGCTTTGTTTAAAATTTTGCCTTCAATATTAAAAACCCCTAAGTGGATGATGCTTACAATTCCTTTGGTAATTTACGGTGTTGCAAGGTATTTATATGTAATTTACGAAAAGGGAGAAGCTGAATCCCCCGAGCGTGTTTTGTTGTCTGATAAACCTTTATTATTTACCGTGCTGTTTTGGGGATTGCTTACAATGCTGATAATTTTTATGGTTCCCGATCTGTAGATTTTATTGATTGACCGGATTAGTTGCGGGACGAAAACCGTTTTCCTGAGTGTACATTTCTTCTTCGATTTTTCTTATCAATTCCTCAAGTTCGACCGGAACATCGTTGTATAGTTCTACGTGTTCTTCGGCATCGTCAGCTTTATCCTGCGCTGAAAGTACCTCGGTTTGTTCAAGGGCCTTGTTGGTAAATCCGGCAAAAGCGACAGCCATTATAGGTACTAAAAGAAGCATGGAGAGAACCGAAAACAGTCCCATGTTTACTAATAATTTGTTTAGAGCTTTCATATTTGTTCGGTGTCTACCTCCAAAAATGTAACATTATGGTCATAGCCGTCGTCTTTCGAAGGTCTCACCTCGTTTTCAATATCCCATATAAAGAATAGTGTAGACACAACTGAAATTGCAAGGGTTACATAAAATATCCAGGAATATATGTATGCGTAAATTGCCAAAGCTCCGGTCAGCATTGTCATTAAGTAAGCGTAGGAAATCCAAATTGCTCCTTTAGTATAAAGATCCAAAGAGTTTTGTATGAGACTCTGCATTCTTACCGAAAACAATGTAGCTGTAAGTTTTGGCGTGATGTGTGTGTCATGAAAAATGTGAGCTCTTATTAAGAAGAAAGCTAAACTTAGACCTAAGACAACGCTCATTATTAACAGGGAATAAGAATTGACCGTGGTAAATTGTGCCGGATCTTCAAAAATGAAACCTTTTTTTGTTAGCTCAAACGGAATTTCCAAATACATAGCCAAAGTTACCATTGAAATTATTCGTGCCGAAAGCAGCACTACAGCGGGTATAATGGCCTGGTCTATTAGTTTAATCAACAGTTTAGAAAACATTCTGTTTCTTGCCGGCCTGGGAAAATATTGGGCAGGCTTGATATGATAATACTACCATGTATTTTGTTGCGTCAATAAACCGTTTGCTAAAAAACCCTTTTGTTTTTGCATATTCAGCGTTAGTGTTCATTCTGCCGCTTGTTTTATCGAAAGAGACGAACGAATTATATGAATTTCCTAAAACGACCTTTCTATATACTTTTTGTATTTTACTTACGGGTGTTTTTTTATCGGTTCTTATTTACAAACCTCGTAGGCTCAAAAAAGTGCACCTCTCCGTCGCTGTCTTTTTATTTTCAGCATTAATTTCAACATTGCTTTCGGTGCACCCGAGCACTTCATTTTTCGGTTACTACACAAGATTTACCGATTCTTTGGTTTTTTATGCAGCTATGTTTGCTTTGTTCTATGTAGCCACAAATGTTTTAAAAAGTGAGAATTTCGAGACAGTATTTAATTTTGCAAGCGCCGGTTCCGTAATACTTTTTTTCTATGCTTTAAGCCAGTATTCCGGTATTTTTAATTTTTTATGGAAAGGACAGTTGCAGGACAGAGTATTTTCAACATTAGGCCAGCCCAACTGGTATGCTCAGTATCTAGTACTACTGATTGGGATAAATTTTTACAAATTTTTATCAAAAGGTTCGACTGTCAACTTACTGTTTTACGGGGTGCAGTTTGTTTCTTTATGGCTTACATTTTCAATGTCAGGGTTTGCAGGATTTTTAGCTCTGGTCGTAATAAATTTATTTATTGTTTTCAGAAAAAAAGAAATCGAAATAAAAAGAATAGTTTTGCTAAAACGCCTGGCTTTAATGGCAGTTATCGGTGTAGCAACAACCTTCATTTTCCCCGGCATCTTCAGGCAAAAACTGCAGGATATTTTTATTGACGCCCAGAAAGTAGCCCAATCTGCGTATGTAGTGCATGCTTCTTCGGAAGAACAATCCGGAAATATGATATCGGATCCGGGGTATATCAGAGCAGGTTTGTGGTCCGGTACTATGAGTTTAATTACTTCAAGCCCGAAGATTTTTATTTTCGGTACGGGACCCGAAACTTTTCCTTATGTTTTTCAAAAATTCAGACCGGCCGTGTTAAATTATTCCTCCGAGTGGGATTTTGTGCTTAATAAACCGCACAATTATTATTTGGAAACTTGGGCGGAGCAGGGGTTGATCGGCGTCCTTTCATATTTTTATTTACTACTTTATGTAATTAAAAAATCTCCGCAAATGTATAAAAGCAGTTTAGTTGCGTTTGCAGTTACAAATATTTTCGGGTGGCCGTCGGTAGTTCCGGCTGTGATATTTTGGATCATGGTTTCTTCGACCGAAAAAGAAATATGAAAATAATAAAATTTATTGCTCTAATTATTGTTTGGGTTTTAGCTGTTTATGGTGTAAGGCAGGTGGGGAGAATTTATGATGCCGATAGATATTCTGTTTTGGCTTCATATAACATGGAGAAGGGAGAGTATTCCGAGGCGATGAAGTATGCCGACCTCTCTATTAAACTAAATCCGAACGAACCGTCTTACTACAGAGTTAGAGCGCTTGCGTATTTAGCATTTAACGTGCTTGAAAAAAATCCCGCATACAAAGAAAAAGCCCAAAAAGATGTTCTTTCTGCAATTAGCTTAAACCCGGACAACCTTGTTACTAAAAGAAACTTCGTTCCAATAATGTATTTTCTGGCAGGCAAGGATTATGACGACGGCTCATGCTGTGTTGATAGAGATAGCAAATATTTTAAGGACACCGAAGAATATTTCCAAAATTTGAAAAACGATTACCCGCAAGATGCGGGTATAATCTCTCTTGTTGCTGAATATGAAAAGAAATTAAAAATGGAGGAGGAGTATACCGAAAGCGTGGAAATTATTAGAAAGTTAAGACCTGATTTACTCGAATGGTATCGATCATTCAACTAACTCTATGTAGTCTGAAGATGCCCATCCCTGAACCGTTTCCGATACTTTAATTTTTACCCAACCCGTTTGTTGGTCTAAGACCTCAAAAGTATCTCCGGTATTTACGCGTGTGAGTTCCGTTCCGTTTAAGTTCGGTTCGCTTCTGACTCTGAGCCATCCCGTAGGTGTTGATTTAATTTTAGCTTGCTTTCCGGCAACAACAGTGTTTAAAAGTGTTTCTAAAGTCTGTTTCGCTTCATTTGTTAAACCGGGCCCGTCAGAAACTCTTCCGAGATAACCAATTTTATTGTTTGTGCCTATGGCTGCAAGATCTTCTTTGGTAACAACAGGGGTACCTTCGGCGTTGTACAAATCTCCTTTGTAAGAAATGAACAGGTTGAAGAAAGGTTCTTTATTTTCACCGGTACCTTCAATGTTTAATCCTCTTGTTTTGTTCCAATACACCAGTGCTTTCGCCCATTCCTGAGGAGATGATGTAACTGTTTCGTTGTCTACCGACAAATCGAAGATATTTGTAGATCCTTCAAAAGCCGCTATTTGTGAAGGACTTACAAACGGGAACAGTTTAAATGTGGCATTGAGAGTGTAGCCTTTATTAACTGTTATTCTTGAAGTTTGAGACTCGTATCCAGGGGCGATGATTTTTAGTTCGTAATCCCCGTTGCTTATGTTGTTTGTAAGAAAGGGCGTGGTGCCCATCTCGGAATTATCTATATAAACTTTTGCTCCCGAAGGCTCACTAATTATTCTTAAAACGTTTCCGGAAGTATCTTTGTCAAACCAAAATTCATTGCCGCTGCTGAAAATATCCGAAATCCCAAGATCCTTGAAGATACCTACATACGGCATATTATCCCCGTCTTTTGAAAGGAAATTCAGGGATGTTTGATACTGTCTGTCGCCTCTTTTTATAGTTACCTTATTGTTTCCGGATGAAATGTCTTCGGATACTAGAGGTGTCGTTCCCACGAATTTATCGTTGACATAGATTTCTGCAGGATCGCCACTTACTTCCACTTTTATACCTGATTTAGCCTTTAATTTATCTGCGTTGGTGATTATGTAGCCCCCGAAGTACACTATAAGTCCCACACCGATAATACCTATAATGTAGAGGGCAACGTTGGGTAGTGATTTTTCCTTGTCTGCAATAGTAGATATTGACATTAGACAATACATAAATTATCACGATGATGATAAAATGGCAACATGGCCTGGTCGCCAAGTGGTAAGGCAAGGGTCTGCAAAACCCTTATACGCGGGTTCGAATCCCGCCCAGGCCTCCATAAAATTTATGAAATCGAAAGAAATTTTAGAAAAATATATAGGTTTTTTTACTGAGCGGGGTCATAAACAGGTTCCTAATGTGTCTTTAGTTCCTGAAGGCGATTCAACCCTGTTGTTTGTAAATTCGGGAATGTTTCCCTTGGTACCCTACCTTTCGGGTGAGCAGCACCCGTTGGGACGCAGGTTGGTGAATGTTCAGAGGTCTTTAAGATTCGAGGATATAGAAGAAGTAGGTTCGACCATAAGGCACACAATTGCTTTTCACATGATAGGTAACTGGTCGTTAGGTGATTATTTTAAAAAAGAGCAACTTCCGTGGATGTTTGAATTTTTCGTCGACGTTTTAGGATTAGAACCCGAAAAGCTCTTTTCAACAGTTTTTGAAGGTGACAGCAATGCTCCCAAAGACGAAGAATCCATAGTAATTCTTAAAGATGTATTTAAAAAGTACGGAATTAACGCTGAAGAGGGAAAAAGAATATTTTTATGCGGTAAAAAAGACAATTGGTGGCAAAGAGGAGATGCCGTCGGAGAGCTGGGAGGACCGGACAGCGAAGTATATTACTACCTTGGAGACGGCGTAGGAGAAGGAAAGTCTCCGGCCGAACATCCCGATGAATTCCTTGAAATCGGAAACTCTGTATTTATGGAATACAGGAGGACGGAAAAAGGTTGGGAGCCATTAACGCAAAAAAATGTTGATTTTGGCGGTGGTTTGGAAAGACTCGCAATGGTTTCGCAGGGTAAAAAAGATATTTTTGAAACAGACAATTTTTGGCCGGTTATCGAGAAAATCGAACAGCTGTCGGGCAAAAGTTATAACGCTGACTCCAAAATAAAAAGGGCTATGAGAATAATAGCTGACCATTTGAGAGCATCCTGCTTGTTAACTATGGACGGTGTTGTTCCCGGTAATAAAGACCAGGGTTATGTCTTAAGAAGACTTTTAAGAAGAATGGTAAGGTCGGGAAAAGCTTTGGGTATCGAAAATGATTTAGCTACCTCACTAATAGATTCGGTGGTCGAAATGATAGGGTGGCTCTATCCGCAACTTCAGGAGAAAAAATCTGAAATGGAGAAGATATTTTCGGAAGAAGAAAAAAGATTTAGGTCGACATTAAAAAAAGGTTCGGTAATTCTTGAAAAAAATCTGCTAAAAATAGGAACGGAAGAATTAAGTAAAATAGATATCCGCTATTGGGCACAAATGTCTTTTGATTTGTTCCAGTCAGTGGGTTATCCGGAAGAAACTTTTATCGATGATCTGGAGGACAAGGGTGTGGTTCTGGATCCCAACGAGTTTAAAAAGAAATTTTCCGAAATATTTGATGAGCACCAGCAAAAATCTAGGGCTGGGGCTGAACAGAAATTTAAAGGCGGTTTGGCTGATCATAGTGAAACAGTTCTCAAATACCACACTGCTACTCATTTACTTCAGGCTGCGTTAAGAGAAGTTCTTGGAGATCACGTACACCAGCTCGGAAGCAACCTCACTTCTGAAAGGTTGAGGTTTGATTTTTCTCATCCCGGGAAAAGATTGTCTGAAGAAGAGTTGTCGCGTGTTCAATCTATCCTGAATGAGAGAATAGATTTAGCACTGCCGGTGAATTTTATTGTGATGTCAAAGGAGGAGGCGGAGAAGTCGGGCGCCCTTTACATGAAAAATGAAAGTTATCCGGAAGAGGTCAAAGTTTATTATGTAGGAAAAGATTTTTCTAACGCGGTTAGCAAAGAGTTTTGCGGGGGTCCCCACGTTTCAAACACTGGAGAAATTGGGAGTCTAGAAATTTACAAACAGGAAAGCATCGGAGAAGGTAAATTAAGGATTTACGCCCGTCTTAAGTAACCCGCAAACGTTATATTGACACTCTCCAGTTTGGAGTGCTATAAATTGTTACGTCTAAGAAAAATAAGTAGTTATTTTTATCGCAACGGAGGTATTTATGGTATCAACAGCTAAAATAAAACCGCTTTTTGATTATTTGCTGGTCGAGCCCATGCAAAAAGACACAACCCTTCCTTCGGGAATTGTAATTCCTGATACTGCAAAGGAGAAACCTTTAGAAGGTAAGGTTGTGGCTGTAGGTTCGGGCAGGAGAGACGATTCAGGTAACAGAATTCCGATGGAAATAAAAGTCGGGGACGTTATTATGTACAAAAAATGGGGCGGAACCGATATTAAATTAGAGGGCAAGGATATGCTTCTTATTAAAGAAGAGGATATTTTGGCCATCGTTGAGGGTTAAAGGAGGTAAATATGTCAGCAAAAAACGTAATATACGGAGATAACGCAAGAATGAAATTAAAAGCGGGTGTTGATAAGCTCGCTAAGGCTGTTGCTACAACCTTGGGTCCCAAAGGGGGCAACGTAGCTTTGGATAAAAGCTGGGGTACTCCCGCGGTTGTACATGACGGCGTAACAGTAGCAAAAGAAATTGAACTCGAGGATAAATTTGAGAACATGGGGGCGCAGATTGTTAAAGAAGCGGCCTCAAAAACTAACGATGTTGCAGGAGACGGAACCACCACAGCTACCGTACTTGCTCAGGCAATAGTTGAACAGGGATTGAGAAATATTTCTGCCGGCGCAAACGCCATGATGGTAAAAAGAGGTTTGGAAAAGGCAGTCGACGCCGTTGTTGATGAGATAAAACACAAATCCAAAAAGATCTCAAGCAAAGAAGAAAGAATTCAGGTAGCTACTATTTCCGCGCAGAGCGAAGAAATCGGAAAGATAATCGCCGATGCGATGGAAAAAGTAGGTGAGCAGGGAGTTATTACGGTTGATGAGTCTAAAGGTTTTGACATAGAGCTTGAATACAAGGAAGGTATGCAATTTGATAAGGGTTATTCTTCACCTTACTTTGTAACAAACCCCGAAAAAATGGAGGCAGTCATTGAGGAGCCTTACATTTTGGTTACCGACTCCAAAATTTCAGGTATGCAGGATTTGCTTCCGATGCTTGAAAATTTTGTAAAGGTCTCAAAAAATCTTGTGTTAATTGCCGAAGATGTTGAGGGCGAAGCCTTGGCTACCTTGGTAGTTAACAAGCTCAGAGGAGTTCTTAATGTTCTGGCGGTAAAAGCTCCGGGATTCGGAGACAGGCGAAAAGCTTTGATGGAGGATATCGCAATTCTCACCGGTGCCAGTTTTATAAGTCAGGAAACCGGAAGGAAATTAGATTCAGTTACCGTCGATGATTTGGGAAGAGCTGACCGTATTATTGCCGATAAAGACAATACCACTATCGTTGGGGGTAAAGGAGATTCCAAAGAATTGCAGGACAGGATTAAACAGATTAGAACACAGATAGAGCAGAGTAACTCTGATTATGACAAAGATAAAATAAAAGAAAGACTGGCTAAGTTGAGTGGCGGTGTTGCTGTTATTAAAGTAGGGGCGGCTACCGAAGCTGAATTGAAAGAGCTTAAACTTAGAGTAGAAGACGCCGTAAACGCAACCAAAGCTGCTGTAGAGGAAGGTATTGTTCCCGGAGGCGGAATTACTTTCCTGAACGTTAGAAAAGCAATTGATGAATTAGAACTGGAAGGTGATGAACTTACGGGAGCAAAAATCCTAAGAGACAGTCTTGAAAAACCATTGAGACTTCTTGTTAGAAATACCGGGGCTGATGACGGAAAAATTCTTGCCGAGATCGAAAGAAGGGCAGAAGAAGAGAAGAACTCAAATATCGGTTACAACGTTGTAAAAATGTCTTTTGTCGATATGGTTTTGGACGGAATTATCGATCCGGCTAAGGTCACAAGAAGCGCATTACAGAATGCGGTTTCTGCGGCAACAATGATACTTACGACCGAATGTCTTGTAGCTGAAGCTCCTAAAAAAGATGAGCCTAAATCTATGTCCCCTGATATGGGAATGGGTATGGACGGTATGATGTAAGTTTTGTTTTGGTGTTTTATCAAAGAGGGCGCCCGTAAGGGCGCCCTCTCTCGTTAAATTCCATTTTTACTCAACCAATCCTCTGAAGTAATAATTTCGAAGCTTTTCAAGATATCCTAAGTCTTTTTACAGTCTCTTTATAAGAATTCATTATTCTCGATGAGTTATCGTGCTTATTAAAATGTATTAAGTGTGTAGTCAGCACCTCGGAGGTTATCTTTTTTTTCATGTATTTTAGCTGGGATTTTTTAGCAAGTTTTTCCAGTGCGTTTAAAACAATTCCGCTTCTTTTGGATCTTGTTTTTTTCGGTGGGTTTATTTTAAAATTTGCGTAGTACTCGTTAACCCAGCTGTTTTCTTCCATGAATCTTAGGTAAGTGTCTGACTTGTTTACCACAGGTTGCATCATAACTATATCCGAAGCCACGTGCAGATTTCTTTTCTCTTTATCCCAGGCCATTTTAGTTTCATCGACAAATATGTTTGTACAGAAACTTCCGGGCTGTCCGTCAAATTCCGGGTGTTTTTTGAGAACCTTTAAAATTAGGGCAACAAATCCTCTGGTAATCCAAACTCTGTTTCTTCCCGTAACTATAAGTAAATCTATGTCAGCTTCTTTTTCGGGATTGTATGCCGCTAGGGATCCTGTTATTGCGATCATTTTTATCCAGGGAATGCCCCCAAGAAATTTTATTAGGTCGGTGTTTTCTTTGATAATCCTTTTGGTGTGTTTGTGTTTCCAAATCCAGTTAGTATATTTTATTCCGCTCACTTCAAATTTTCCGTATTGTCTTTTTGCCCACCCTTCTTTTAGAAGTTTTTTTAAAGCCTCTCTGGTTTTTTTGGCAGATACTTGCTGTTTTGTAATAAGGAAAGTGGAGAGTTGGTAGAAGCTCATTGGATATCCGAAAACTGATCTGTAAGCTAAGGTGTGTTTTACGGAGTTTATTGCTGACTTTCCGGTTTTTCTTTTCATTTTAATCTTTTTTGGAAAACATTCGTTTATCTAAAGCTTGGTTTACCAAAAGATCCGCGTCGGCATTTTTTTCCCTGGGGATATGAATAAACTCAATTTGTTCAAATTTTGAGGCCAGTGTTGCAGCCTCTTTCCATAGGTTTTTTAGTTCGGGATTTTTTACCTTATACTGTCCTTTCAATTGTTTTATAACAAGCTCGCTGTCCATGAAGCACGTGATTTTTTTGATATTTCTATTTTGGGCTGCTTTTAAACCTTCTATTATGCCGGCGTATTCAGCCTGATTATTTGTGGCATTTCCTAAATAAGAAGAGAGTTCGAATGTCTTTTCACCTTTTTCGTTTGTTATTACCACGCCTATTGCTGCAGGTCCGGGATTTCCCCTCGCACCCCCGTCTGTATATAGTTTGCAGGTCATTTCATGTATTCCTTTATTGAAATTTTCAGTATCGCGGCCGTAATTCCCACCATAAATCCCCACATAACGCATGGAATAAGAGGCATTTGTTCTTGTCTCTTTACGGGAAATTCCGATATGGGGATAACAGAGATGTTTTCATCGGACTCCGCACTTATTTTTTCTCCCATGTTAAGAAAATTTGAGGCCAGTGTTTTGAATATTTCTTCGGACTTGTTTTCTTCGGGGTTTCTTACCGTTAAGGTTATGACTTGTGGTCCAATTTTTGATATCCTAAAACTTTTTGTTAGCTTTCTTACGTTGTTGTCCGTTACGGGAATTTCCATTTGTTCCAGCACAGCTTTTTTTAGATCCTGGCTTTCAAGTAATGCGACGGCGGTGTTAGTGTACGACTGCGCTGTTTGTTGCGCGTAGTAACCTTCGTAGGTGAAAAATTCTGTGCTCGGTACATCAGCTTTCCTACCGATAAAGAATGAACCTTCCACACGATATTTGCCGGGCACAAAAGAAAGAGCAGTTCCAAGCAAAGACCCCACGAGTGCGAAAATTACTAAAACCGTCCTATTCATTTTTATTATTTTTATAATTTCTTTAAATTCCATATTTTATGTTTCGGGCGGGGTATACATTTCGAATTATATCAGCATTTTTCCGATTTTGATTAACAAATCATTGTACCGACCCGTCTCTTTTAGTTATACTAGTAACCAGAATTTGTTAAGAAACTGCCCTAATGGTCAAAAATCAGTCCATTAAAAAAAATTCAATGGTGCCAACCATTCTGGTTAGCGGGGGAGCGGGATTTATCGGTTCCCATCTTGTTGAAGCCCTTCTTGAGAACGGTGCTAGGGTTCTTGTTATAGATAACTTTAATACCGGTAAAGAAGTTCACGTTAAACATTTTTTATCCAACCCGAATTTTGCTTTATACAACCTTGATATAAACGATGGATTACCTTCTGAGATTGAAAGCGTTGACTACGTTTTTCACATGGCCGGAATCGAAGACTACATGTATAGCTCCGAGGGTCCCACTCTCGACTCGTTGCTTACAAATTCGCTCGGAACGAAAAATCTATTAGACTTGGTTAAAAAATCAGACGCAAAGTTCGTTCTCATATCCACGATCGACGTTTACCAGGGAAGAATGTCTCAGGATGAGCTGGCTAAGTATTTCGGGCTTTCAAAACCTGAAGAGAACAAGTTCAGTCTTATTGAAGCGAAGAGATTCGCAGAAGCGTTTGTATGGGAGTACTACAAAAAATATGATATTGACGCCAGAATAGTTAGGCTTCCGGAAGTGTACGGTCCGAGAATGAGTTTGGATTCCAGCGGCTGTCTGGGTGTTTATATCAAGTCTTTGGTAGAAAATAAAGACATTGAGGTTTATAACGACGGTGTTTCAAAAGAATTTTATCTTTACATAACCGACGCTATCAGCGGTATTTTAAGGGCAATGTTTAATACCGGAACAAAAGGAAACATCTATTCACTAGTCGCCGACGGTCCTATAACCGAACTGGAACTGGCCTATTTATTAAGAAGCGTTGCGGACGGTAGTCTACAAATCGTCTTCAAGCAGTCTAAAACCGCGTTACCTTTAAAAGGTCCGATACCTGAAACTTCAAATTTAAAAGATCTTGGATGGAAAGCAAGGATACCGTTAAAAACAGGTGTAGTGGATACGCTAAAATGGCTTGGTTATAAAGCAAATCAGAGCTCTTTCAAACACGCGAAATATATTGAAGAAAATTCGTTGGCTAAAGGAATGGTTACGGACACTTTAAAACCTTCGGAGCCGGAAAAGCCTAAATCCATCTACCCTGAAAACAGCGAGGACTTGTATAAAGATCCTAGTAAAACTAAGTCAGCCGGAAAGGACACCGATCCAATTGTAAAAAACGAAATATTAAAGAGACCCGCTTTAGTAAATGGTTCTTATTCTAGGTCAGGTACAGGAATTCCCGGCTTTTTGAAAAGTTCGAAATTTTATGTGACGGCAGCTTTATTTGTTGCTGCGGTTCTTGTATTTCTTGTTAACCCGGGCTTTAACTTGTTATCGGACGCCCGTTCCGGCATCAATGCTTTAAAAAATGTGGAAAAGGCGGGAGCCACTTTCGATGTTGATTCTATTAGTCAAAACACCGAACTCGCTTCCAAAAAATTCGAGTCGGCAAGAAAAAACCTATCTAACCTAAAATGGGTGTTCTCTTTTGCAGGAAGATCTGCCGAGTATATTAGTTATTACAGAATGCTCTCGTCTCTTCAGAATTTTTCCGAATCGGTAACACACTTGGCAAAATCTGCCAAACCCCTGGAAGGAATGTGGGACATTCTTAGACCCGATACGGAAAATGTTTTGACTGAAGATATTGTAAATACAGCTAAACTTGAAATAGATTCTGCTCAAAAATTACTTTATCTTGCTCAGGCAGATTTCAGTGGTGTTGATCAAGGCCACATTCCCGAAAAATACGGGGAATACCTCGGTGAGTATGGTTCTTACATTTCAATGTTGCAGGAAAATTTAAGTCTGACCTCAAAAATAATCGGCGAGGTGCCCGAGGTTTTGGGAGTTAACGGGGAAAAGACATACATAGTTTGGTTTCAAAATTCTAATGAGCTAAGACCCACCGGAGGTTTTATCGGTTCTTACGGTCTTTTATCTTTTGACAAAGGTAAACTTAAAGATTTGAAAATTGATGATATTTATAATCCCGACGGGCAGATAGAGTTAAGAGGAATAAAAGTCGACGCTCCGGAAGTTATTTCCAGGTATTTGGACGAAGACAGGCTGTTCTTGAGAAATTCTAACTGGGACCCGGATTTCCCTACGGCGGCAGGGGTGTTTGATAATCTTTTTTATCGAATTGACGGTCAGAAAGTTGACGGTTATATCGCAGTCGATTTGAGTTTTGTAGAAGGTATTTTACGTGCGACAGGACCTGTATTTTTAGCAGCCTATAATGAAGAAATTACTGCAGAAAATCTTTATGAGAGAACCCAGTATCACAGTGATTTTAACTACACCGACGGTTCTGATCAGAAAAGATCTTTTTTGACGGTTCTGGGAAGTAAACTTCTTGAAAAAATGTTTTCGCTTCCTAAAGATAAACTTCCCGCTCTAATGTCTGAAACCGGATCTTCTTTGGACCAAAAGCACATGTTAATACACCTATCATCCGGAGGAGTACTAAACGAGGTTTTAAGAGAGAAAAACTGGGATGGTCGGGTTGTTCCCGTCGAAGGAGATTATTTGTATGTTGTTAACTCAAATCTCGGTGGAACTAAAGCAAACTATTTTGTTAAAAGCGGAATTGACTATGAAATTAATTCTATGACAAGAGACGGAGTACTTAGGGCGATTTTGAAACTTTCTTACAATCACACAGGTGAGTCAGGAGCTTGGCCCGGAGGACCTTACGAAAACCATGTTAGAGTGCTGGTTCAAAAAGGCTCTAAACTTACAGGTGCGGAGTTTACTTCTGCCGGCGGAACAACACTGGATGTAATGGAAGATATTTCGGTGGAGACTCTCAACGGGTATACGGTTTTTTCTTATGACATCGTCGTTAACCCGAAAGAATTAGTCTCTTTGGTTGTCAAATACGATCTTCCTGAAAACCTTATCGTAACAAAAGATAAGCTTGATTATTCTTTGTATGTGCAAAAACAACCGGGTACGACAGGCGACCTTTTCAGTTTTACTTTTAACCCGCCTTTTGGCACTGAAATCGTAAAAGCAAGTAAAAGTCTTGATATTGCTGATAATAAAATCATCTACACAGGTGTTTTAAACACGGATCTGAATTACTTTATCGGACTTCGCTGATATAATACATACAAATGCCTATAGCAGACATGCCCCAATCGAATAAAGAGCACGCCGTGCCTCAGCAGGTTATGAGCGTTGACTTCAAGCTTATAGGCGACCTCACAATGAGGCAGTTCGCTTACGTTTTTATTGCCGGTATTTTGGCGTATTTATCTTACGTATTTTTCATCGGTATTTTCCGTTGGCCCATCGTTATTTTTATTGCATTTTTCGGTTTGGGTTTTGCATTTATTCCCGTTCAGGAAAGAGGGATGGACGAATGGATAGCGAATTTTTTCAAAGCAATAAACATGCCTACGCAAAGAATTTGGAAAAAAGAGCCCGTAATTCCTACAGCTCTTATGTACGACGATTTGGTCACGATTAAACAGGAGTTAATTACATTAGCTCCAACATCAAGCCGGCGTAAGTTAGAGGAGTATTTGAAATATCAAAGCGGAACCGATGATGAAGACGATTTGGATTTTTCTCAAAAAGAGCAATTGGAAAAGGTGAGAAAGATATTTCCGGACTATGGAAAAAAACGTGGTATTTTCGGTAGGGCGGCTTCCAAGCCTTCCCCCGCAGTATTCCCCACTGATTCTGTGGGAGTCCAGCCCGCTGTTGCAGTAGATGAGCTCGAAGCAGCTGCACAAAGTAATTTTGTTGATACGGTTGCCGAGGTCTCTAAG
Organism: uncultured candidate division WWE3 bacterium; assembly: GCA_938004185.1. Lineage (GTDB taxonomy): Bacteria > Patescibacteriota > WWE3 > UBA101185 > UBA10185 > UBA8498. The sequence continues at coordinate 614,078 of CALKWN010000065.1, read as the reverse complement.
GAACCCGTTATAAAAGAAACACCGAAATTCGTTCCGGAGGCTCTTACCGGCGCTTCAGATACTTCCGATATTTTAGTAAGCGATGTATCAGAATCTGCTAAACCGGCAAAAATCGATGAAATAAAGGCGGAACAGAAACCGGCTGAAATAAGTTCATCTTTGCAGAAAAGAAAAGATGCGGGGTTATTCCATTTATTCAAAGCTAAAGAAGATAAAAAAGCCCGTGAAGAGGCAAAAACAAAAAAGATTCCAAGTTATGCACCCTCGCAAACCCAGTCTATGCGTGCGCAGCAGGGGAGTGATTTGTCCGGTACTGTAATACTAAAACCGATAACTCCCGATATGCACACAGGAAGGAAATTTACTAACCTTCTGCCTTCGCAGGGAGAATTGATATTACCTATCAGAGGTGAGCGTGTTCTCCGTACATCCGAGCAAATTACCGTTGAAGAAAGTATGGCCGAAAAAGCACGTAAGTTGCAGGAGCTCCTTAAAAAAATAAGAGAGCAAGAAGGAATAAGATTAGCTAAGACTAAAGCATCGGTTGTTGAAGTCGTTGAGAAGAAAGAACAGCAGGTTCAGGAGGTTCACGACGAGGCCAAGGAAATTGTAGGAAAGCTTAAATCTCAAAGCGACGAGCTTTCAGACGAAATTACGAGATTAAAGAAAAATATTCAGACTACGCATAAGCCCGGTTCCGCTTCCGAAACTCAGGAGAGGCTTTTACATGATTTGCAAAGTAAACAGCAAACGGTGGAAGAAAATTATCGTGTCTTGAGTCGCGGAATTCAAAGTTTGAAATCGGACTCTCCTGCTCCTGAGACAATTTCATCTACAGAACTTGGTACGGATACTGTACGAATCGGGAGCTCTAAGCCTAATACAATTCAGGGTGTTGTAAAGGACAACGAAGGTAAAATAATGACCGATGTCCTTCTAATTATAAAAAATGAAAGAGAAGAGCCTGTTCGAGCGTTAAAAACTGATAGTTTGGGAAGATTTGAGCTTTTATCATCTTTAGGTAACGGAAAATACACTATTGAGACAAAACCTTCGGAAGATTCTAAATTGTCGTTTGAAAAAATTTCTGTAGAATTAAAAGGTGAGATTGTGCCTCCTTTAGTGATTTCTGGAAAATAATATGGCTAATCAAACGATGCCCACAACTCAAGATCATCTCGACATACACGATATAAGAGACAATTTTGTAGTTTTAAAAAATGGAACAGTATGTGCTGTGGTTCAGACAACCGCGGTTAATTTTGATCTTTTATCCGAAATGGAGCAAGACGCTATTATTGCAGCTTTTTCAATGCTTTTGAATTCAATAACGTTCCCTATCCAGGTTGTTATACGATCTAAGCGTTTAGATATCACGAAATATATCGAAAAGGTCTACCGGGTTGAGAATAAGTTGACAGACCCCCTTTTAAAATATCAAGCACAGTCATATAAGAATTTTGTGCAGGAAGTTATTAAGAAAAACGATGTGTTGGACAAGAAATTTTATGTTGTTATTCCTACAGGCACTTCGGAGTTTGCTCAACCGGGATCAGGACCGTTTGATTGGATTATGAAACTCACCGGTCAGCAGAATAAAAGAATCAAATTTGATATCGAGAAAGTTTTGCGTGACGGAAAAATTGAATTAGCACCAAAAATTGACCATGTTGTTAAGGAATTTAACAGGTTGATGATAAAAACAAAAATTTTAAAGACACAGGATTTAGTAGAGCTTTACTTTAATATTTACAACCCGTCTACTGCGCAAGGTCAGAGGATCAGGTTAGGGATAGATGACTACACGACAGCTATCGTGAGTCCTATCACGGGAGAAGAATAAATATGGAACTAAATGTTTTTAAAATGTTCTCAAACGATCCAAAAAGAAAAGAGCTTCCCACTAGTAAAGATGGTGAAAAAACTCCGGCACAAATATTGGCTGAAGGAATGTTGAATGTAAGAGATATTATCGCACCTTCTGCAATTGAAATAGACTTTTCAAGCATAAGAATCGGTAATACTTACTATAGAACTTTCTTTGTTTCGGGGTACCCTAGATTTGTAGGTGCAAACTGGCTGTCCCCATTGATTAATTTTGACCACACTTTGGATATTTCGATGTTCTACTATCCGGTGAAATCAAAAGTTATTTTAGATGACTTGCGAAGAAAAATAACCGAGCTTGAAGCGACAACAATGACCAATGTCGAAAAAGGTAAGATAGTAGACCCCGTAGTTTCAGCTGCTTTGGAAGACGCAAAGTCTTTGCAAGAGCAGTTGGTGAAAGGAGTTGAAAAATATTTTCAACTGTCCTTTTATGTTACTGTCTCTTCGGATACCCTTGAGGAGCTTGAGTCGGTAACTTCTAAACTTCAAAGCCTTTTTGGATCTTTGCTTTTAATATCAAAAGTTGCATCTCTTCAAATGGAGGATGCATTTCAATCCTCAATTCCTACCGGAATGGACAAGTTGCTTGTTACGCGAAACATGGACACAACCAGTCTTGCTACAACTTTCCCGTTCACTTCTTCGGATCTGACAATGGAAGAAGGAATAATGTACGGGATAAACAGTCACAACGGTTCGTTGGTTATTTTTGATAGATTTTCTTTGGAGAATGCTAATTCGGTTGTTTTTGCAAAATCAGGTTCAGGTAAATCTTACTTTGTAAAATTGGAAGCCTTAAGATTACTGGTATTCGGATCGGAAGTTTTGATAATAGATCCTGAAGAAGAGTATAAGACGCTTTGCGAAGCGGTAGGCGGCAATTACATAGACTTTTCAGCTAACTCACCTCACAAAATAAACCCGTTTGACCTATCCGTAGTTGCTGTTGAGGATGAAAATGAGCTCGGTTCGAAGCTTACAAGTTTAATTACGCTTTTAAAACTTATGCTGGGCGGCCTTACCGCTTCAGAAGAAGCCGTTTTGGATAGGGCGCTGATGGAAACTTATAGAATTAAAGGTATTACTACGGATCCTGATACTCAGACCGGAATAGAACCGCCGGTTATGGAGGATCTTTACAAAGTGCTTATGGGAGCTTCAGAACCCGAAGCTAAGGGAATGGCTGAAAGACTTGAGAGATTTATTAAAGGGTCGATGGCGGGCATTTTTGATTCCCAGTCTAACATTAACCTTAGTAGTAAAATGACCGTATTTTCTACTAAACATTTGGAAGAGGTTTTAAGACCAATTGCCTTTTACTTAATTCTTGATTTTGTTTGGACCACAATACGTCGGGATCTTAAGAAGAGAATCTTGATAGTTGAGGAGGCTTGGTATTTGATGCAGAACGAAGATAGCGCGAAGTTTATACACGGAATTGCAAAAAGAGCCCGAAAATATTATTTGGGTCTCACAACTATTTCTCAGGACGTTGATGACTTTTTATCTTCGGGGTATGGAAAAGCAATTGTTACGAACTCTTCAATACAGATTTTGTTGAAACAACACCCGGCAGGTATAGATAAATTGGCGGAAACCTTCTTCCTTTCGGAAGGGGAGAAGAGAAGACTTTTAGCGGCCAATGTTGGGGAAGGTTTGTTTTTCGCCGGAGCCAACCACGTTGCTATAAGAGTTGTAGCCTCCGAGGAAGAGCACAATTTGATTACGACTAACCCGGAGGAGCTTATTAAGTTGAGAGAGCAGGGGTTAATTAAGCAGACATCTTTTAAGGAAACTGCGAAAGCAACTGTTCCTCCTCCGCCTCCGGTTCAAAAACCGGTAACACCGCCTACGTCAACACCCGTACCCCCAACTCCAAGTGAGCCGGTAAAACAGCAGGAAGAAAGAGCCGAGGAAAAAAACGAAACGGCTACTGACAAAGGTTTTTCCCGCCCCGAGGAATCAGGCAGACCTCCTGAAATGAAGGCAGAAGAAATTGCCGAACACGCACCGCCTTCAGCAGATGACATTCTAAGATCGGTAGAATCTATAACTAAAGAACAGGGATCGTTCAGTTTAGGTGGAAACAACCCGTCTGGAAATGCTCCTGAGAATAGCGGAAATAATCGGACTAATTCGCCGGTGGATAATGCAGGTCCTGCGGCACCATTAGAATAGCTGATCTAATAACTAATCCTTAACTGAGTAGATTGATATAATTGATAGTTTTGTAGCCGAATTTACAATTCAATAGGCATTATAATGTGGGTAAGATCTTTGGAAGAGTCGGTTTTAAACACACACGCAGTATTATTCGCATTTGCCCCCATCTCAACACTTTCTCCTTTTATATTATTTAAAAAGTCTAAAAGATACTTAGAACTAAAAGCAATTTCCAGCATCTCGCCATCGGTTTCGGCGTTTATTTGACTCTCATGAGTTCCTGTTTCGTTATTTAATGACGATACTTTCAACAAACCTTCAGGATCGACTCTCAATTTTATGGTATTGTTTGTACCTTCTTTAACAAAGACGGTTGTAAGCCTTACCGCTTCCAAAAATTCTTCGGCGTTAAAAATCGCTTTTATCGAAGAACTTTTCGGAATTATTTTTTGGTAATCAGGAAATTGGCCGTCAATAATTCTGGTGGCTATGGTCGTATCGCCTGATGAAAATAATGCAAGATTCTCATTTTCGCTAAGTATCATCTTTATAGGATTTTCCGAAGAGGCAAAAACTTTGCTTACTTCAGAAAGTGTCTTAGAAGGAATTAGCGCGGTAAATTTTTGTGCTTTAGATTTTTGTATCTCGATGGTTTTTTCCGAAAGTCTGAAGCCGTCGGTAGCGGCCAAGACCATCTTTCCTTCGTTATAAGTGATGTAAATACCGGTGAATATTGGTCTGCTTTCGTCCATGGATGCAGCGAATGATACTGTGGCTATTGCCTGGGCGAATAATGTGGGATCCAGCTCTATCGAGGTTTCTTTTTTAGGCATTCCGGGGAGCTCCGGATAGTCTTTTGCCTCGGTACCGTTTAATCGCGATTTTGTCCTTTCCGATTTTATATGAAGTATATCGTTGTCCAACTTAATCTCTATGGTCGAGGGGTGAAGATTTGAAACCAGCTCTTTGAGTACTTTTGCAGGAACTGTAATAGCTCCTTCTTTTTCTATCGAAGCATTAACGTATGTAGTAATTGCGGTCTCCAAGTTTGTTGCTGCCAGTTTTATTCTTCCGTCTTCTGTTGAGATGAGCACATTTGATAATATCGGTAGCGAACCTTTAGCCGGTACGGCTCTGGTTACAACCTGGAGTCCTTTATTTAAGTTTTCCTGCAGGCAAGAGAATTTCATTTATTTTTTCAATTTTAAGGTAACTCTTCGATCGCGCCCCTCTCCCACACTTTCCGAAAGTATATCATCGTATTCGGAAACGAACATATGTATCTGTCTTCTTTCCCAAGGATCCATGGGAGGAAGTTCCACGTCTTTTTGAAAAAACCTTACTCTGTCGATGTAGCTTTTTGCCATGTTCTGAATTTTTTCAGCTCTTTGATCTTTGTACCCGTTAATATCAATAATTACCGTCACCTGTTCTCCGGTTTGTCTTAGAACAATGAGATGCAGAATACTTTGTAAGGCATCTAAAGACTGACCGCGATAACCTATTAAAAAATTTAAGTTATTTCCCTGTATGGTGACCTCGTAAACACCGTCGGATTTGCCGTTTATTTCATAATTGGGATTTATTTTCATAAATCCGAAAATATTGTCCAATGTATTTTTTACTATTTCGATAACGTTCATTTTTTTCCTCCTTTGATCAATCCCAGTTTAGCAGCCCAGGGTTCAAGGCCGCCCCATCCTGTAAAAAAATATGTTTGGGCAATTTGGAACAGGGTCGAAACAACTATGTATATCATAACACCTGCCGGCAAGGTCAGACCGAAAATGAAAAACATCATCGGCATTATATAGAGATTTTGTTTTTGCATCGCCTGCATCATGTCGTCGGTCCCACTAGGAGTTTTTTTCACGATCTTATCCGTCATTTTTGAAAAAGGCATCATCATTTTTGTAGCAAGAAACTGAAATCCTACTGCCATTAGAGTTATTATGAAAGCGCCTATCTGGAATAAGTCCGCTTCTCCTTCGTTTTCGGCCTTTATGTAAACTCCTTTAGAAAGATCTACGGTTAAGAAGTTGGTGTTTATGACTTTTTCCTGGTCGAACTTGAAATAATCAAAATATATATGTGAGTTTAGCTCATCGATACTCGAACCGTTTGTCATTGTTATAACCGACCTGTAAACGGCGATCATAAAAATAATTGTCACTATAGTAGTAAGACACCCGGATGCGGGATTAATTCCGTGTCTTTTCATTACCTCCATCTGCATTTGCGCCATTTTTTTCTGATCATATTTATACTTCTCTTTTATTTTTTGAATTTCAGGCTGAATGTCCCTTTGTTTCTTACTCATTTTTATTGAGGGAAGGGTAATAGGAATCATGACCGATTTGATAATCAGGGTAAATAGGATAATTGAAAAACCCAGATTGCCCACAAAATAGTGGATAATCACAAGCACGTTAAATATCGGATTTAGTATTATTGTCTGCCAAGCTGCGCCCATAGTTTTTTATTTTACAGGATCGTAACCTCCTTTGGAAAACGGATTACATCTTACCAGTCTTTTGGCTCCCATAACAGACCCTTTTATTGCTCCGTATTTTTCAATAGCTTCATAGGTGTATTCGGAACAGCTCGGTGTAAATCTGCATGTATGAATTCCGAAATTAGCAGGACTAAGATATTTTTTGTATATTCTCAGTAAAATCAGCATCAATTTCTTCATATGTTTTATTTGCAGAAGAGTGTTTCGGATAGATGGACACCCATCTGTCTGCCGGTATACGGTGTAAATTTTTTCTTACGGTCTCTCTGTACAAACGTTTAATACGGTTTCTTGCGGTAGCGTTTTTACTGAACTTTGAAGAAACCACTATACCTATTTTGGAAGGACCGCTGTAATTGTCGGGTTTTAGTATGTAAGAAAAGAAATTTTCCCCCTCGATTTTTTGTCCGTACTTCTTTGTTACTTTAAATTCAAAAGGTGTGGAAAGACGATTTTCTCTTTTAAGCATTAAAATTACTTACCTTTATAAGATACTGCCAGTCTTTTTCTTCCCTTTAGTCTTCTTCTTTTGAGTACGTTTATACCGCTTTTGGATGAAGATCTGTTTTTAAATCCGTGTTTGCGGACTCTTTTTACTTTTTTCGGTTGCCACGGTCTTTTTGTTTTAGGCATATTATTTACCTCGAAAGGGATTATACTTGCCCGGAGCCATATTATCAAGGTTTTTGGGATTTTTATTTTTTGGGGTTACTGTCAATGAGTGTGGCAAATCCCTTCGAATTTTTGTATATTCAACGCATGGACACAATAAAACCCGAAATAACATACGAAGACTTCTCCAAGCTCGATATAAGGGCAGGAACGGTAATATCTGCCGAAAGAGTAGAGGGTTCCGAAAAACTGATTCGCTTACAGGTTGATTTTGGGCCTGAAATAGGGCAAAAACAGATCCTGACCGGCCTTCTAAAATGGTACAAACCCGAAGACTTTGAGGGAATCCAGACAACCTTTATTCTTAACCTGCCTCCGAGAAAAATTATGGGTTTGACTTCGGAAGGTATGATTTTGGCCCTCGGTCTATCTGACGATGAAAAACCGACCTTACTAAAACCCCGAAAAAAAGTTAAAAACGGAGAAGGTGTTCGCTAAGTGAAAGCAAAAACTTACCATATAAAAACATTCGGATGTCAGGCCAATACTGCCGATTCCGGCACAATGGCCGGTATGCTCGATGCCCTGGGTCTCGATCAACTATCCGTACCTAAATTTAAGACCGAAAAGGAAGAGCTCTCATTTATTTTAAAGGATGCCGATCTTTTAATAATAAACTCCTGTTCTGTCCGCCAAAAAAGCGAAGATAAAGTTTACGGCATAGGCAAGGTGGTCAAGGAAGTTAAAAACGCCTGTAACCGCAAACCTTTTATTATTCTTGCAGGGTGCATGGTAGGCAGTGTGACCGGAGAAAGGCAAAGATACGAATTTACCCAACTTAAGAAAAAAACTCCCTGGGCCGATCTTTACATGAATCCCTTACAAATACACGAACTGCCCTTACTATTAAAAAATGCGAGAATTCTTGGAGATTGGGCAGAAAGTAAATTAAAAAATTTAGGCACGGGAGCAAAAGATTCCGTGTCTCACGCTTTTGTAAATATTTCTCAAGGGTGTGATAACTTTTGTTCTTACTGCGTGGTTCCTTATGCAAGGGGAAGAGAAGTATCAAGGACCAAAGAAGAAATTTTAAAAGACATACAAATGTTGATGAAAAAAGGAGTGACGGAAATAACTCTGTGTGCCCAAAACGTAAATTCCTGGGGGCTTTCGGTAAAAGAAAAATTTCAGATACGTGCAGGAAGCGACCAGAAACTTCCGTTTACGTTGTTGTTAAAGGAAATTCACGATATGCCCGAGATTAAAAAAATCGGATTTTTGTCTTCAAATCCGTTTGACTTTACGCTGGATTTGGTTGAGGCGCTGGCTTTACCAAAAATAGATAAATATATTCACATAGCTGTTCAGTCCGGAAATAACGACGTTCTTCACAGGATGAACCGAAGACACACTATCGAGGATTTTGTGTCCTTAATAAATAAAATTAAAAAAGTAAAAAAAGATATTGAAATCGGAACTGATTTGATAGTAGGTTTTCCGGGCGAAACCCGCGAACAATTTATGGACACCGTTGACTTAGTTAAAAAACTTAATTTTTCAGTAGCTTTCATATCTATGTACTCACCTCGAAAAGGAACTGTAGCTGATCGGACATTTGCGGACGATGTTCCCATGACTGAGAAAAAATTTAGACACGATTTTCTTACAAAAACATGGAAAGAAGCAAAAAAGAAAAAACGCAAATGAAAAATTTTGCCATAGTAGGTCCGACAAGTTCCGGAAAAACTTCGTTGTCTATTGAGTTATGCAAAAAATTTGAGGGTGAAATAATTTCCGGTGACTCACGGCAGGTTTACAAATATATGGATATAGGTACAGGCAAAGTTCCTTTGGGAAACTCAGTAGACCTTGAAAGACACGAAGACTTTTGGATGTTAAACGGAGCTAAAGTTTGGGGCTACGATCTTGCAGTTCCCGGAGAGTACTTTTCCGCCTACGACTTTGCTTTGTATGCATTGGAGAAGTCGGAACAGCTTTTAAAGCGTAAGAAAACGTGCTTTTTAACTGGCGGCACCGGATTCTACATTGACCTGGTGGCAGGCAGAATTCCTTTAAATAACAACAAAAAACCTGATTTTAGTCTTCGCTCGGAGCTTGAAAAAATGACCACGGAAGAGCTTTTCGGACACTTGACGTCGTTAAATCTAGAGGTTGCGAAAAATATAGATAAAAGTAATAGGGTCCGTTTAATTAGGGCGATTGAAAAAGAAAAGGGTGAAAAAAATAGTATCACTTCTCTACCCCGCCCCGCCGCCCCCTTTATTTATATCGGTTTGACAGGCCCCCGAAGTTTTTTGTACTCAAGGGCCGATAAGTGGGTTGATGAAATTTGGGGCGGCGGCTTACTTCCTGAAACAACCAAGCTTTTGGAAATGAATTTCGGCTCTACTCCTCCGTTGCGCGGGCTTGTGTACAAAACGGCGGTGTCCTTTTTAAATAAAGAAATTTCGGAAAAAGACGCAGTTCAGAGAATTAAATTTGATTTGCACGCTTACATTAGAAGACAACAAACCTGGTTTAAAAAAAATCCCGAAATAAATTGGTTTGATATTTCGGTCGATTCATTTAAAGAAAACATATATAATTTCACCAAGGAGAAAATGAAAAATGGATAAACAGATTGTGATCTCTTTTAAAACCATATTGCTTACTTTTGCCGTAATACTTGCAGGTTATGTTGTGTATAGGTTGGGGCCGGTTATAGGAATAATTCTTATTGCCACCTTACTTGTTATTTCTCTTGAGTCTGCGGTTAAGTATTTTATGCGTTTGTCGGTTCTAAACAGGCCTTTGAAGAGAAGTGTCTCTGTTCTTATTGTGTACGGGTTGTTTTTTCTTGTTTTTATAATAATCGGTACCGTTGGTGTTCCTCCCGTTGTAACACAGTTTCAGAAAATGATTGCAAGTATCGGTCAGATAGGACAAGAGCTTAATTTGGGTGACGATTTTAACCTTCAGTTAAAAGATTTCCTTCCTCAGGCAGCAAATGTTTCGTCAGAATTTCTTTCAGTGACGATTTCGGTATTTTCCAATGCAGCGACGATTTTCAGTATTTTTGTAATAGCAATTTACATGTCTGTTGATTGGATAAATATTAAAAAGCGTATTGTAGGGTTGTTTCCCGAACATCTCGAGGATGAGGCTGAAGATACTATTACCGAGATAGAAAAAAATGTCGGACATTGGGTAAAGGGACAGCTTATTTTAATGTTGGTAGTAGGCACAGCAAGTTTTTTGGGACTTTTATTGCTTGATGTAAGGTATCCGCTAGCCTTGGGAATGGTTTCCGGTTTGCTTGAAATTGTTCCTATGATAGGACCGGTTATGTCCGCAATTATTGCAGCGATTATAGGTTTTGCCGATGCCCCAATAAAGGGTATAGGAGTAATTGCTCTGTTTGTAATTATTCAGCAGCTCGAAAACAATTTGCTCGTTCCGAAAATTATGCAGAGGGTTTCAGGTTTTAGCCCGATCATAATTTTATTGGCGTTGTTAATAGGCTCGGAGTTTTTCGGTATTGTAGGTGCAATAATTGCAGTTCCTTCAACTATGATAATTTCAATTCTTTTGAAAAGAGCGTTGTCTCATTCGGAATAATTTCAGTACGGGAAGCGAATAAGCCAGATTCTGTTAGCCCGCTTGCGCGGGTTGCGGATCATCTATCTATGCCCCATCTTCGTGCCTCGCCGAGCAAGCTAAAAAGCGGCACATTCGTGGGTTGCTGAGGGGTGGGATTGCCCGTTTCACCCTGCTCCGTGGCTAAAAACTTTAGGAACAGGCTCGTCTCTGTTGCTCTCGAAGAACGTCTATTCGCCCTCCGTTCTTTCGCCCTTTCGGGCTAGGACACCAGAACTCTCGTTTCGGAGATTGCCCTCCGTCCCCCTGCTCTATACAGTCTGGACTTTCCTGGCCAACAGGCCCGATCCGCCTGCTTCCCGTGGCCGTATTTTACCATCTTTGACTCTCGAAAGGTGGGCACATCTGTTACAAGGAGATACCCCTTGTATCGGAATTAAAAGTGTTGCGAACAGACAACTTCTGAGTACTCGAAGCTGTTGTCTTGTGAGCAACACGCATGTGATATGATTACTCCATGACTGAGCCATTGGATCCAAATAAATATCATGTACTTACCCCGGCGGCAAAGAAGCGTTTAATATTTGCCGGTTTGTTTTTTGTATTAATTGTGTTGCCCTTTTTATTAAGAGCCTATTACCGGGTAGCGATTAACCGACCCTCACAATCTGGTAAAGAGGTAAATACGATAATTCAAAAAGGTGAGAGTGTTTCTGATATTGCAACCAGATTGCAGCAGGAAGGCGCTATTAATTCCGACTTTCTCTTTAATTTTTATGTGTACACAGGAAATTATGGAAAAAATATTCAGGCAGGTAGTTATAAAATTCCCGCAGGTTCCAGTTTGGTAGAAGTTGTCGAGATAATTCAACACGGTACTGATGATGTTAGGATGACATTTCTTGAAGGATGGCGTGTTGAAGAATTCGCACGTTTGGCAAGCAGTCAGTTAAACAACATAGATTTTCAGGAATTTATCACTATTTCTCAGGACAGGGAGGGTTATCTATTTCCCGATACATACTATGTAAGTAAGGATATTCAGGAAGAGGAACTTTTAGAGTTGTTTATTGATAATTTCAAAAAGAGAACAGCAGAAATACTTACAGAAGAAAATTTAGCTAAATCCGGGCTTACCGAAGAGGAAGTTTTAATTTTTGCATCTATGGTTGAACGCGAAGTTCGAAGCGAAGAAGACAGGCAGGTAGTTGCAGGAATTCTTCTAAAGAGATGGCGCGAAGGCATGCAATTGGATGTCGATGCGACAACACAATATGCGGTTTCTACCTACGCCGTGTGCGGTTCGATTGAAAGATGTGCCCCCAAATTTGACGCGGTTAAAGATTTTGGCTGGTGGCCCTTCGTACTTACAAGCGAAGACTTGAACTTAGACAGCCCCTACAACACCAGAAAAAATGTGGGGTTGCCTCCGGCACCTATTTCCAACCCCGGACTAAGTTCTATACGATCGGTAATCAACGCTGTTGAGACTCCTTTCTACTTTTACTTAACCGATAAAGAAGGAACAGCTCACTACGCAGCAACATTGGATCAACACAATGTTAATGTTGCAAAATATATCTACTAAACGGGAAGATCTTTATTAAAGGCGTCTTCGATCATTTTCTTTGTGATGTAGAATCCTTTGTCTTTTACAATGTCCTCGCTAATTAAAAGAGGGACGCCGAACAACCTACTTACCCCAAGTGCCGTTAAGGGAGATGTATTTATATCGATATATCCGTAGCCCCGTTTTATTCTTATGTACGTGTAAAATATTCCATTTTGATATTTATATATTTTTGAAAGAATAATCCGGGCTTTTAGTGCGTATAAAATACTTTCACATGTATTTTTGAGTTTCGGGTATATAAAACAGGAGTCATCCCTTAATTCCATTGGAATTAAAATCTTTTTGTCTTTGCACAAGAGGTAAGCAATTTTTTTGTCTTTTTCCGGTATTGTGGCGATGTACTTCACTTCCTTATACATTTTTCCAATGTTACAATGTACCTGTATAATTTACGTACTTTATGCAACTGCTCAAAGATATATACAATCGTGCGGAAGCACTGAAAGGACCAAGACTAATCGTTATCACAGGAGTTCTTTCAATAATATTTCTCGGATTTGGCATTCTTATAGGTTACATTAACAACAGGATATTAAATACCGATGAACCAAGCTTGGACTCGGTAGCTACAATGCCTGTAACAGATGTTAGTGTTACATACGAAGGAAAAGTTAGTTATACAAATCCCGAATATTACCCCGGAGAGGATATCTCATATGTTTTAACCGATTCTGAAGGAAAGGATGTTATTCTTCTAAGATCTGATGATGCCAAACTTTCTATTGCGGAGGGCCTTTTTGTAAAGGTCGAAGGCAGAGAATCACGCACAAAATCAGGAACCAAGTATTTATTAGTAAAGGAGGTTATACTCAATGCCTCAAATTGAGTTTGTAAATGTATCTAAAGAGTATGATCCTGGGAAAAAAGTTTTAGATGATGTGAACTTTAAGGTTGAGCAAGGTGAGTTTATGTTTGTTGTCGGTCCCTCGGGAGCAGGCAAATCCACCATAATAAAACTTCTAACTAAAGAAGAGACTCCCGAAGGCGGAGACATCCTTTTTAACGGAGAGAGCATTTTAAATATCGCCAAAGAATCATTACCAGAACTTAGAAGGAAAATCGGTGTGATTTTTCAAGATTTCAGGCTTCTTGATTCTAAGACCGTTTTTGATAATGTCGCTGTAGCTCTTGAAGTTGTCGATTCCAGTTTAGAAGAAATAAGAAGTATTGTGCCTAACGTGCTAAGCATGGTAGGTCTTACTGAAAAGATGTTCAAATATCCCAAGCAGTTATCCGGAGGAGAGAAACAAAAAGTTTCAATTGCAAGGGCTCTTGCTCACGAACCTGATGTCATACTGGCTGATGAGCCAACGGGAATGATAGACCCTGATTCGGTTGATGATGTGTTGGAAGTACTAGAAAAAATAAATTCTTTGGGAACAACCGTCATCATGGCGACCCACGATCAGGAGATAGTAAACGCAATGAAAAGGCGTGTTTTAAGAATAGAAAAAGGACAGGTTGTTTCAGATAAAAAAGGAGGAAAATATCGTGCCTAAATGGTCAGTATTCATGGCTAATATTAGAAAAGAGAAACTACTTAGTGTTTCCAATATTTTGGTAATGACCGTTACGTTTATATTGTTGGGACTACTTATAAATATAATAATATTTTCGCAGACCGCTCTTCGTTATCTTGAAGATCAAGCCCAGGTAACCGTATTCTTTAAGGACGATTTTGGTGAAGATAAAATCACGCAGTTAAAAGACAGTTTGTCAGGTGATAAGAGAATTTCCGAACTCACTTACGTTTCAAAAGAGGAAGCTTTAAGAATTTTCAGGGAAATAAACAAAGACGAACCTGTGTTGTTAGAGTCGGTAACGGCAAGTATTTTACCTGCCAGTTTGGAGGTACATACTTCAAATATTTCTAATCTCAAGCCTTTGGCAGAAGAATTGCAGATAATCGAGGGTGTGGAAGAAGTTAGGTATTTTGATGATGTTGTGTCTGCATTCAAAATGTGGAGCACGGTCATTTATATTGTCGGAACGGTTTTGGTAGTTATGTTTTTTGTAATATCTTACTCGGTAATTATCACGGCTTTGAGGACAACAATAAATTCTAAAGGCACCGAGTTTGAAATAATGAAAGTTGTCGGAGCTTCGGATGATTACGTTAAGGCTCCGTTAATTCATCAAGGTGTATTTTTTAGTATGATTTCCGCGGCAATTGCATCCATCCTAATGATATTTTTAGGTGTGGCGGTTACTGTAGCCGGACTCTTTCCTAAAGGATTGGCGCTGGCATTTTTGCCGGGTGTGTTTTTCGCCCCATGGATATTTTCCGCGGTTCTTACATTTATCCTTCTCTTGTCGGGTTTCCTGTTAGGTTACCTCGGAAGTTCGGCGGCGATAAAAAAGTATCTTAACTACTGATTATGTTTAGTAAAAAAACGCTGCTTTGGGCTTTGCCCTTAATAATATTGCTTATCCCTCTTTTTGTTGTTTTGGGAGAGGATTCTCTTAATCAGGACGATGTTGAGGAGTTGGAGGATAAAATTGAGCAGTATGAAGAAAAGCTTGAAGAAATAAAAGGTAGGGCTAAGACGCTTAGCAATGAAATTGAGTATATGAATAGTCAGATAAGTCTGACCGAAATCCGTATCCAAAGCTCTATCTCTAAGATAAGCACCACAGAGAAAGAGATAGAGAAGCTTGCCGGAGACATTGACGATCTGAAAACCAGAATTTTAAAACTGGAAAAATCTATAGACCATCAGAAAGATGTTCTTAATGCCCGAATGCGCGAAAGATATAAATCCCGTGAAGACACCCCGATGGTTGTTCTATTCGGATCCGCTACTTTGGACAGTATGATACACAAAGTTGAGTATCTGAAGGCAATGGAAAGGTACGACAACAAACTTTTAATTGAGATGGGCGATACCAAAACCAGGTACGACATGCAAAAAAATCTTTTCGAGCAGAAAAAAGAGGAAGAGGAAAAGTTAAAAACTAAACTTCTGAATGAGAAGGCAAATCTCGATACGTATAAAGGAAATTTGGTTAACCAGCAAAATGAGAAGGAAAGACTTTTGGAGGTAACTCAAAACGACGAAGCAAAATATCAGAAACTATTAGAAGAAGCCCAAAGAGAGTTAAATCAAATTGTAGGGGCAGCCAGCGCCCTCGTGAACACTGAGGCCAGAGAAGTTAAAAAAGGCGAGCTTATAGGTATTCAGGGTAACACAGGATATTCTTTCGGTGCCCATCTTCATTTCGGGGTTTATCGCTACTCATCCTTGAAAGAGATCAGCGGTTGGAACTGGTATTACTCAAATTACGTAGATCCGCTAAAAATGCTAAAAAGTAAAACCGTTTATTGGAATACCGGTTGTGAGTCTGCGGGAGACAGAAAAGTGGGAAAAGGAGACTGGAGTTGGCCGATGTCGAATCCGACTATTTCCCAGGGTTTCGGGGTAACTTGCTGGTCACCCATCTACTACGGCGGCAAAGTACATCCGGCAATAGATATGTGGGGTCCGGTTAATTCCCCGGTTTATGCCGTGGAGGACGGAGACGCCTATTTTTGCAGAAATTGTTTGGGTGACGGGGGTAACGGAGTTTTCATTTTCCACGATGATGATTACATGACTGTTTATTGGCATCTGAAGTAATCTGTTTTAATTAGATTTTTTCACGATTAGATTTCTACTTGTCAGGTTAGTATTGTTTTGTGAAAAAATTTCCGACAATATTTTTTCCGCTTATGGTAATGGTTTTTGTCACGTCGAAAGTTTATTCGGAAGATATTTATTCAGGTTACTGCATCTATCCCGAAGCACTGTATAAAATAAACTTTTCTTCATACTTTAGTCCTGCAGAAAATTTCACCGTATCTGTAAAAACAAAACATACCCTTGCGGAGATACACAGAGATAATTCAGGTCGTTCCTTAGAAAATCCAGCGATTGCCGGAAGGTATTTAATGCAAAATTTTAATTATCTTAAATTAAGTGGTGTGAGCGGACCTTATATCGAATTGTCCTTTTCAGTATATTCAAAAGATAACAAGTTGATCGCAACTATAGATCCGGGAAAAATATGTAACCTGTCTTGGTGGCGTGATAGATACGGTAAGTATGAAAAATCGGAATATTCCTCAGAAGACGAGTTTCTAACGCTTCCAACGTCGGTTTTGATGCCTGCCGAACCGAAATTCCGTGAAATGGCTTTTTGTTTAACTTGCTTTGTTTTGGGTGCCGTAATGAGTTTTAAAATACCGAAAATGTTAGAATGTTTAGGTGAAAAAAGCACATAAATGGATTCCGTCTATTACAATAATGCTTTTAATATGGATCTTATCCTCGTTAAAGGGCCCTTTTATTGATTCTGTGGGGCTTAGTAAGGAAAGTTACCATATAAACGGGCATTTTTTGCTTTTCGTAGCATTATGCATTTCCTTTTACCACGCTACCGGAAAGGTACTAATTTCCATTGTTCTGACGGTGACTTTCGGCATTACGGATGAAATCCATCAAATTTTCACGCCATACAGAAATGCCAGCTCCTTCGATATTTTTGTTGATACTGTCGGCGCGGTTATAGGAGGTTTTATTTCGTGGAAATACTGGTCAAAAATCAGGATGAAACTCGAAAATTTGCTGAAGAAATAGCAGGGCGTCTTAAACCGGGGGACACCGTCGCCTTGTACGGAGATTTAGGTGCGGGAAAAACAACTTTTGTCTCGATGGTTTTAGACATCTTAGGTTTTGAGGATAGGGTTCAAAGTCCCACATTTGTTGTTTCAAGAATATATGGTAAGGCCGGTTCAAGTTCACCGGTAAAATCTGTGAACCACTTGGATTTGTACAGAATACAATCCCCCGAAGAAGTTAATGATCTGGGTTTGGAAGATTATTTCGACCGAGAAGATTCTCTTACTTTTATCGAGTGGCCGGAAGTTGCGGAAAAATTTTTACCCTCGGGTACGATAAAAATATTTTTTGAAGTTACTGGCGAAAATGAAAGGAAGATAAATGTTCAAAATTTATATTGATTCCAGATTAAGAAAAAAAAGTGTAGTTTCTCTATACAAAAAAGTGTTACTTGTCTGGTTAAAGAAGGATGTCGCTATTTCAGCATCTGATCCTGCAGATGCTGTGGAAGAAATATTAAAACGCAATAACCTATCACCTCGGGATATAAGTAATTTTGAAGTATTTTCCGGTCCCGGTTCTTACACAGGTTTGAAAATGGGGCATGCAGTGGGTAACACGTTAAATTGGACGTTAAAGGATGTTTCTGCTCGAGAGCTTCCTTTGCCTGAGTATGGCTCCGAGCCTAACATAACTCCCCCTAAAAGTGACAAGAAGTATTGAACTGCCTGCGGTATAATTAGCTAATATGAAAATAATAGTAACAGGAGCAGCCGGTTTTATAGGATCCCATCTGTCCGAAAGATTGAAAGATAAAGGTCACAACGTTATCGGCATAGACAACTTCAACGATTACTACAGCCCGGAGCTTAAAAGATTAAATGCGCAGGATCTTGAAAGTAAAGGTATCCGTGTTGAAAAAATAAATTTAGTTTCCGATTCTTTATCCGAAATATTAAAAGATGTTGATGCTGTATTTCACCTTGCGGCTCAGCCCGGAATTTCGGCAACCACTCCCTTTGAACATTACTTAAATAATAATATTGTTGCAACACACAATTTGTTGGAAGCAGTAAAAGATGCAGGTACAAATACTTTTATAAACATCGCTACCTCATCAATATACGGAGCCCATGCTACCGAAGACGAAAATACAGCTCCCAAACCCACATCTCATTACGGAGTTACAAAATTAGCTGCCGAACAAATGGTTTTATCCTATTTTAGAGATAAAGGTTTACCTACTGCATCAGCAAGGCTTTTTTCAGTTTACGGCGAGAGAGAAAGACCTGAGAAACTTTATCCAAAACTCATTAACTCAATATTAAATGACTTACCTTTTCCGCTATACGAGGGGAGTGAGGAGCATTTAAGAAGCTACACATACGTGGGAGACATAATAGACGGTTTAGTATTAATTCTTGAAAATTTCGATAAATGCCAAGGTGAGATATTTAATCTTGGTACTGACCAGGCAATAACAACCGGCGAAGGTATAAAAATAGTTGAAGAGATAATAGGTAAAAAAGCCACCTTAGACATAAAACCCAAAAGACCGGGAGATCAAAAGGAAACGCACGCAAATATCGATAAGGCCAGGAGAGTTTTGGGGTATAATCCAACCACTGCTCCTAAAGAAGGCCTTGAAAAAGAAGTTAATTGGTTCAAGGAAAAAATATGGAAAAAGATAGAAATGTATCGTTAGGAGAAGCAAATTCAACGGGTAGAACCGTCTCAATTGTTATCCCCTGCTATAACGAAGAAAAAAATATTGATAAGACAATTGAAGGTTTGATTCAACTCGAAAAACAAACCGGCGAAAAATTCGAAATCATAGCCGTTAACGACGGAAGTAAGGACGGCACTTGGTCCGTAATCTCTTCTTACGCCGAAAAATATTCCAACGTCTGCGGAATAAATTTGATGTCCAATTTTGGCCAAAGCGCTGCTTATATGGCGGGATTCGATAACTCGACAGGCGACTACGTCATTACGGTTTCCGCGGATATGGAAACACCTTTAGAAAACATAACCAAAGTTATTTCTTATTTAGACGAGGGTTACGATTTTGTAAATACGCATCGGGTAGGAAGATGGGGTAACGAAAAGGCTAGTAGACAAGCAAAAAGCGGATTAGCAAATAAAATTATCACAAAAATTTCCGGCGTAAATATGCAGGATCGTGGTTCAGGACTAAAAGGTTTCAGACGCGTGCTGGTTGAAAACCTTCGCTTGTATGGTGAAATGCACAGATTTATTCCTGACTACGTGAAGGTTTACGGCGCGAAGATGGTTGAATTTGAAGTTGACTTTAAAGATCGTGAATATGGTGAGTCATACTATAAAGGTCATAAAAGAACCGTTAAAGTGTTGCTTGACTTGGTGACCCTATTTTTTCTTTTGTATTTTGCAACCAAACCCTTTAAGGCCATGCCCGGAAGATTATTCGGTTTCGCAGGCGCTGTTATAGCCGGTCTGGGTGGATTGGGAGCTTTTTATCTTTTCGTCCTTAAAATTATGGGGGAGAGCATCGGTGATAGGCCGTTACTAATATTATCGGTGCTATTGATAATCGTCGGTGTTCAGTCTATGATGACCGGAATGCTTGGAGAGTTAACGATGAGAACCTATTTTGAATCTTCGGGGAGAAGGACTTACATAGTAAGACAAAAAACCGGAAATAAGTAGGTTGGGTTGCTTGACGCACTTGCGTTATAGATAATCCTTTTGTAATATAGATACTCATAAATTTGTTTTTCGAACGGAGGTGTTTATGGAGAAAACTAAAGGCTCTAATATTTTTCAGGTAGTGCTGGTTGCTTTGCTTGTAGGAGCAGCTTTCTATATCGGAAGTTTATCTTCCAAAGTTGATAAGTTGGAAAAAGACGCCGTTGTAGGTGCGGATAACCAAGCTCCTTCACAGCCAACCGCAGTTGTATTTGATCCAAACGCCATAGCTTCTACGATAGGAATAGACATGGACGCCTTCGAGTCATGTATGCAGGGCGGTGACGCTCCTCAAAGAGTTCAGCAAGAAACACAGGGAGGATCGCAAGCCGGTGTGTCCGGAACCCCGGGAATAATCCTGTTTGATAGCAGGTCAGGAATGTCCGTAGTCATACCCGGTGCTGTAGATTTAGCAACGATGCAGACATTTTTGGACAACCTTATTGCAGGAAAAAATCCAGTGTTTAACCAAAGCGAGTTCGAACTCACAAAAATTGAGGAACTTCCTCCTTTAACTGATGCCGATTTCATAAAAGGAGATAGGTCCGCGAGGGTAACATTGTTCGAATACTCTGATTATGACTGTCCTTTCTGCACAAAGGTACACCCGACTATACAGCAACTTTTAGACAATAATCCGGGAGTTATATCTTGGGTTTACAGACAGTTCCCCCTGGATATGCATCCTGAAGCGTTCACCAAGTCAGTGGCGGCAGTTTGTGCCGGTACGGTTGGTGGAAACGACGCTTTTTGGGCGTATTCGGACGCTTTGCTTAAGTAATATTTGTATCGGATTTTGTTATGTTGCCGGGGGCTTTTTAGCCCCCGGTTTTTTTACCGAAACGGGTCATTTTGTTTTAAAATGTAACTATGAGAAGACGTTTCGGTGTTTTAATACGCGAACCTCTATTTATAGTTCTTTCAATATATTTTCTATCAATAATTTTTGTTAATCCTTTGGGAGAGTTTACGGTTAACGATGACTGGATATTCTCAAGGCAAATTTTGGCTTTTAGATTAGGTTTGTGGAAAATGAGCTCTTTAATGGATCCGATTTTTATTACGCAGGGGTTGCTGGGATTTTTATGGAGTTTAGTTTTCGGTTATTCGCATACTTCTTTAAGAATATTAACACTGTTAGTTACCGCACTTTCTGCAGTCGGTTTGTATAAGATCACCCAAATCTTCAGTTTAAAAAAGTTACCAACCGTTTTTGTTTTGATTACATATCTGTTTAATCCCCTGGTGTACACATCTGCTTTTACTTTTATGACTGAAAATTATTTTTTATTGTTTTTTATTTGGAATCTTTATTTCTATCTGAAATTTATAAGAAGTGGGAATTTTCGCGATCTTATAATAGGTACGGTTTTTTGTGCACTTGCAACTTTGGTGAGACAAGTCGGAGTCTTTTCATTTATAGTTTTGTTTATATTCGGGCCCAAAAAAGTTTTTAGATTGGATGTATTTGCAACAATGTTTTTTGCTTTTGCGGCATTTTTGTTATTTCCCAGATATCCGATAAGTCCGGAATTAGAAGGTTTATCGGTGTTTTCCAATTCCTTTTCAAATATTGCAAATTTCAGTGCTATTGTAGGAAAGCTACCTTTCTTTCTATTTATTTTTCCTTATATGGGATTTTTTATTCTCCCATTACTTTTTCTCTTTGAAAGGACGACGTTTTTTAAACATAAATTTTGGATTCTGGTTAAAATAACAATCGTCCTTTTCGTAGCCTACAAAATTTTGGAATTTGATGTGTTTCCTATTGGAAGCGTTTTATACCTGGAGGGTTTGCATTTAAAATCCTGGCCGTTTTCAAATTTTAGTATTTTTGACAACCTGTTTTTTAAGTCTGTTGTTTCTTTGTTGACAGCTTTCTCGACTTTATACCTAATGGAGTTTTTAGTAAAAAGATTTCGTAAATTCTCGGTAGAATCCAAATTTCTCCTTTTTGTGGCGTTGTTAAATTTCTTCATACTGATTTTTTCGGGAGCTTTTTATGACAGATACCTTTTGCCCGGTTTCGTATCAGTTCTCATTTTGTTTACCATTAATCACGATTTTTCAAATAGACGCGGAATTGCACCGATATTTTTGGCAGGCATACTTTTTATGTCGGTTAGTTTACAGAGTAATTTTATGAGTATTACAAGATTGTCATGGAAACAGGCTGCCCATGTCTCCGCTAAATACGATATTACAACAGATATTTTTATCTTAGGTTTATATAGGAGGTATATGCACGCTGTAAGCACGGAGGACTTTATAGGATACGATAAGTTTCCTGCCGGTGATTATAAGTGTTACGTTCAACCTTACACAATGGATACTGACTCAAAAATGCTATCTTTTTTACTAAAGCTAGAGTCTCTTGCGGAAGATAAAATAATGGACAACCCATCCATATACGATGGAAGAAAACCTGACGGTCTGCCGAGAGTTAAAAAACATCTTAACGAACTGGAGCAGAACGATGAGTATTTTTCTTTGTTATACAATTTGGTCGGCAAGAAGGCTTATGTAGGAAGTTTTTGTGTGTTTGATTGATCCGGTTACTTATTTATAAACCAAACGTCCTTCAATAACGGGCTTTGTGTTCTGATTATTACGCAAAGATTCTTCCAACACATCCTGCACGGAAGTCGAAATAATTTTTGAACACTTGGCGTTTTCCAATTCCTGATTTGTAACATTTAAATAGGATTTGCTGTTGGCCACGTGATAGCCTTGCAGGCATAGAGAGTAAAGTTGGGTGTCCTTTACGGGACTGTTTTTTACGTTTAATTTAGTCAGCTTCGCTTGTTTTTCATTGTATTCGGCACAAATCCCTTTGTTTACCTGATAACACTCTCCCTCGCCGTCTCTGTTTTCTTTTCTCATTATGTGCCCGAATATTCTTTTAAGTTGAGCACCGGTTACGTAAAATTTTGTCAGAGAGTCGTCGTATGGAAAGCAGCTCTTGTAGTCTTTTAGTGTTACGACCGGTCCGAGCTTTTTTGATCTAACGGAGCCGCTTCCGAGCAACATTACATCACACTCGGCGGCATTTGCGAGGGCGTCGGCGAATAAATTTCCTAAAGTGGTTTCTATTTCTCTTTGGGGATGTGTAGTTTCAACGGCCAGCTTAGTTACTATTGTATTGTATTTTCGGTCTACATTTTGCTTGAATGAATCTATGAATTCAGCTAATTTGGGGTCGGGTTCTGCTATATCACTGTTTATTTCAACCAGCTGCCAATTATATTCGACAATGCTGTTTGTGTCGTCGTCTACGGTAATATCAAATCTTCCGATTTGGTCTGTACCCACACCGGCTTGTGCAATTAAAATATTGTTAACTTCGGCCGGTTTTTCCAAAATAGTGTGTGAGTGTCCTCCAATAATCATATCCACACCCCACTCTTTTTTAAGTAGTTTAGCGAGCTCCAAGTCTGATTCAAAACCTATATGAGTTAGGAGTATTGTCAGGTCAATGTCGTCGTTTTTATATGCGTTGCATATTTTTCCTACTTCTTTTGCGGCTTCTTCTACCGAAACAAAACTTCCTATAAGTGAGTCCATTTTTAGAGAGTCGATAATTTTATCCGTAAGTATGCCTGTGAATAAAATGTCAAAACCTGCCTTTTTAATTACTAAATGAGGTTTCATTAATCTTTTGTTGTACTTTTTTATGTAAAGGTTGGCATTTACAATAGGGAAGTTTGCCAGTTTTTCCAGAAAAAGCAGATGAGGAAGGCCGTAGTCTATTTCGTGGTTACCTAAAGTTACAACGTCGGGTGCCAGGTAGTTCATTATCTCAATAGTTGATAGCCCTTTGTATTCGGAATCTATTAGGGATCCCTGCAGCATGTCCCCGGCAATAACAAAAATCACATTTTCTTCTTCCCGGCGCACTTTATTTATATATCCCGAAAGTAAAGAAAGACCTCCTACCAGTTTGTTTTTTTCAGGCGAGTCTTCTGCCAGAAAATCTCCATGCATGTCGTTTGAGTGTAGTATGGTAAATTTTTTTGCTTTTTTCATATTTTGCACCTTTTATTTTAGGGTCCGGTAGCAATTCCGGCAATTTTCCACTGAACGCCGTCGTTTTTTATGGTTACCCACCTAGTATTTTCGCCGTTTTCCCATCCATAATAGGGGATGGGGTATTTTGCGGCCCTTTCGTGCACTGTAGTTTTGACGGTTACTTCGTAGGTTTGTGCGGTGTCGGTCCAAATATCTGTATTGTAAGGTTTAACGTCTACTACTTCGGCCGATAAGATGTCGTTGAATTGGACTCCCCAAGATTGTTTTGAATCTTCACTTTCTGCAATTTCCTCTGAAAGCATATTTAAAGCTTCCTCGACTTTGTTTTCGTTAATAAGAGAAAAGAATAGACGTATAGCATCCTCCCCTGTAGGTAACGGAACACTTTGCTGAATATTTTCCGAACCTTTGTTATTCTCCGATTCTGTAGGGGGATTATTTATAGTTCGATAAAATAAATAGCCTAAAGATGCGGTTACAGCTACCAGCAAAATTAATTTTATTTTCATCGGCGTCCTTTTCAAAAATGAATATTCTTAGCACAACCATTATAGATGATCTTGCCAAATTTAGCTTTGTAAGCGGTTTTATAAAAAAGGTTCTATAATCAAAGCATGAGCTTAAAACTTACATATTCCGAGATAGTGTATTTATTTGCGGACAAGTTTATTTCCCAGCGTGCCAGGTTTGCCAACCTAGAACACCATCCCGGAGGAGAGAAGTTTCCGGTTAAACCTTTAGGGGATTTAATGGTGTTGGCGTCGGTTTTATATCTGGAAAAAAACGGTTATATAAAAATGACGGTAAAAGATGTGAAAAGAATGCTGATTTTTAATGGAAAGGACGTCGTAGCTGAAAGATTACGTGAACCTTCTGAAGAAATTACTGGCATTGAAGAGATTCTTTTGAATAACATAAAGGATGCTACCGTGTTGCAAAAAGCTATTTACAATTTATTAACTTCTAATGATGTTCTGCCGTGGGGTCATATAATAAATATCTCGAAGCAGAGTTTAGTGAGGAAAGGTTATATAAGCGCTGTTCAGGAAAAGAAACTTTTGGGCCATGTAACCAAGTATAGTTTGGTAGCGGATAAAGTCAGAGAAGTTGAGAACATGGTAAATGAGTTAAGCGGCGAACTTAGTGCTTTTTCAGCTGACAGCAGATATAGCTTGATAAACAAAGAGGTAGTGAGGGGAATTTCTGCCAGGGTTGAGCATGAGAGTTCTGATGATTAGTTTTCTTTATCGCGACTAAATTAAACGAGATCAATTTTAAAGGTTTTTACCACCTCTCTTTGTTTTTGTGATTGTCGAATTTTATGGTCGAGCAATCAGCCACGGAGTATCATACTTCCCGGACTAAAGATGAGATAGGTGAGAAAGCAATCCGCTAACACAGTTTTTGCATAAAAAAAGCTCATTTGGTTTTTTAAGTGTTCCAAATGAGCTGAAGCTGATTAATTCTTTAGATTTTCTCTAATTTTATTAATCGCTCTTTCAATCCCCCTCCGTGTTAGATGCCACACGTTTTGTGAGGAATTGAGGGTTTCAATCTTTTCTAAAAGTTCAGTCAGGGCTCTTAAATCTTTCGAGCTCTGCTCTTTTAGATTTAAATGGGACATTTCTTCCAAACTAGCCCGCAGGTAATTGTAGGGGCCACTTTCAGAGTACTTTTTACATTCTTTTATAAGTGACTCTAAACTTCTCATTTAAACCTCCTTAGGTTTGTCTGATTATAACCCATAGTCTATGAGATGACAAACGCATGCGCGATTTAAAGCTTTATTTCCGATGTATTTAAAGGAATATAATTTTTTTGTTATATTTCACTTCTCACTCAAAAAAATTGTCAACCAAACCTAAAGGTCTGCTCGCCAGTTTTCTGGTCGAGCAGTGCGGTCATGGAGTTTTTGAGTATCTAAAATCATTTTAGCGTTTACTCATTCATAATACAGTAAATCAACTGTGGTAACATATGTGATTTATTATAAACCAGTTTGTCGTATCCTATTGACACTCCTAGTTATTTCAGTATACTAGTATAATGAAAGAAATTAATAGTATTGTAAAAATTATGTCCAATATGTCTGAAAAAGAACTCAAGGAGTTTCTTATAGGAATTTTAACTGATCATGAACTAGATCAAATTGTAACTCGGTCTGAAATTATTAAACTTCTTAAACAAAATGTACCTCAACATAAGATTGCTAACAAACTTGGTGTTGGTGTCGCTACTGTTTCACGTGGATCTAAAATGCTAAGTGAAGGCAAATTTAAAAACATTTGGGGCTAGGCCCCTAATACTCTCCCCTAAAATTCTACTGTTACTTAATTTATTGAAAGGTTTTTATCATGGAAAATAAAAATGGAAATTTTGGAGATTTTGGTGGGATTTATTTACCTCCAGAACTTACAAAAATACTTGAAGGTTTAGCCGAAAGTTATGAAGAAATTTCTCATTCCGAAAAGTTTCAAACAGAACTTGCGAAAATGTATATAGATTATGCAGGAAGGCCCAGCAGTTTGTATTTTGCAAAGCATTTATCTAAAGAAATTGGTTGCAGAGTTTATTTAAAACGTGAGGATCTAAATCATACAGGTGCTCACAAAATAAATAATGTGGTAGGTCAGGGTCTTTTGGCGCATATGCTTAACAAGAAGAAATTGATTGCGGAAACAGGAGCGGGTCAGCATGGGGTTGCAACCGCTACAATTGCTGCCTATTTTGGTATGAAATGCGACATATACATGGGTATTAGAGATATTGAAGCACAAAAACCAAATGTATACAGAATGAAAATATTGGGTGCGAATGTAATTCCTGTTACTCAAGGACGAGGAACTCTAAAAGATGCTGTAGACGTAGCACTTTCTAATTTTGTTAAGGAAGTTGGAAGTGCGTACTACCTTTTAGGATCAGCAGTAGGACCTCACCCTTACCCCACAATGGTTAGAAATTTCCAAAAAATAATTGGTGAAGAAATAATTATGCAATTAAAAAAGGCAGAAAACAGGCTTCCGACAAAAGTTATAGCTTGTGTTGGTGGGGGTAGCAACGCCATAGGTGCTTTTTATGAATTTATAAAACATAAGGATGTTGAGCTCATAGCTGTAGAGCCTGCAGGAAAAGGGCGTTTGAGTGGTAGTCATGGGCTTGCTTTAGGTACAGGAAAACCTGGGTTTATTCATGGCTTTAAAACTCTTGTAATGCAAGATAAAAATGATGAAATAAAAGAATCCTACAGTGTTGCGTCGGGTTTAGATTACCCGGGAGTAGGTCCGGAGCTAAGTATGCTTAAAGAAAACAAGAGATTAACTTTAGGTGAGGTTACTGACAAGCAGGCAATAAAGGCCTTCGTTAATTTGTCTCGGCTTGAAGGTATTATTCCAGCACTTGAATCTGCACATGCCATTGCATATTTGTTCCTACATAAAAGTTCATTTGGTGAAGACGAATTAATTGTAGTAAATCTTTCTGGTAGGGGTGACAAGGACGTAGAAAATGTTTATGAGAATTATTTAACGAAAGACTAAATTGAAAAAGCGAAAAGTATTTTTGACACTTTTCGCCTTTCCATTGGTCGGGGTGACAGGACTCGAACCTGCGGCCTCTCGCACCCCATGCGAACGCGCTAGCCAACTGCGCCACACCCCGACGATTTATTGCCTCAAAATGTACCACTACCAAAGGTAAAAATCCACAGAAACAACCGACACATTAGTATGTTAACACAAACTGCTTATGTAGCCAGGTCAGCCATAATACATAAAACCTAAACGTTTGTTTCCAAAAAAACCAAAGAAAAGGCGGCGAAATATTTTTTTATAAATCGCCGCCGATGTCGGTGCCAAAAAGTTTCTTCAATTCATCGAATTTTTTGGCCCTTTCTTTCGCATCCAAAGGTTTTTTGTTAACCTTTTTTCTTTCACGAATCCCCGCAGAGTCTCGCGAAATGAAACCCCAATCGTTTATTTCTTCTTCTCTTTTCAACTTGTTCAGAATAAATGTCGGGTTCTTTTCGGATACGAAATTGTATCTCATGGTGGTGAGGCTTATGGCGTCAACAGGTTTTGCTCCCCAATTCAAAATCCTGTCATAAGTCTTTTTGTTCACTACCGTTGGCATTTGGGGATTCAGTTTCATCCACCAACTGTACATACTCACCTTCCTCTTGCACTACTTCGATATTTTTTACGTAAAAAGAAAAAATATCGTTTTCCAGAACAGCCAGAATTTTTTGGTGTTCTGCCGTACGGACGATCACAATGTTTTCATCGTCTTTAACAGTTACAACCGCCAGTTTGTCTGTTTTCAGTACCAAACGTACGAATTTGGCCAAACGGGCGTCGTCAACGGGCACGGTTCTTATCTTTACTTTCATCCTCTTCTCCTATTCTTGTTTCTAGAAAAGAATATTACAGGATACTAGGTTAAAAGGGAAATCAGAGCTTGGTGAGTATTTTGAGGCTGTAAAGCTTTCTGTCTCTGCCGAAAGTAAGTTTTTTTGCCCAATTTGAGCCGATATCTCCAAGTTTATCTTTAGAGTAATCCAGTATCTCGATGCCGTTAATGTTAGTAATACGTGCTGAAAAAGCTTTAGCTATGGTATTTTCAACATACTCGGGTGTGAGTTCCGGTAATTCGAGTCTTTCCGATTCCGAGGGTTCTAATTCGGCAGAATATCCCAAAACAATACTAATTTCACCGCCCCTTTTAATTATTCCGGCGACCTTGCCTATAATGACTGTTTCCCCCCGGACAATTCCTCCCAACAGAGACCCCCAAGGCAGTATTATAGTTAATACGTCTGCTATTTCAGAAAAATCATCAGGAAGGTTTTCTATAGAGGACACCAAGAAAAGTGCATTATCCAGCTTTTTTTTAACACACTTAACTGAGTATTCCCTCATTTGCTTTTCCGCAGGATCGATTCCCACGTACAAAGTGTGAGGATCTTTAAGTGCCGATTCGTAGATAAATCGTCCGTCTCCTGTTCCCAGGTCGACGTGAGTTTTGTTGTATTTACGGGCAATTTCGGTAATTTCGGGTACCGAAAGTTCAATTGTCTTATTACCTTTTACCGATCTCATGCGGTAATGATAGAATAAGGCCGTGAATAAAGCAAAAGACAACATTTTGGCCATATGGCAGCCTCAAGGAGTTTCGACTAATAGGTTGTCGCAGATTACAGGAGAATATTTCGGTACTTTATCAAGCCACACAGGCACTTTGGATCCCATGGCTGGGGGCGTGGTAATAGTTCTACTCGGAGAAGAAAGATTTAAAAAATATGAGTACGCACACTGGCTTAAAACCTACGAATTTGAGGTTATTTTCGGCGTTTCAACCGATTCTTACGATGCGCTGGGCTACATAACCGAAAAAGACGGCAAAAACCCCACCCGTACCGATATTGATAAAATTCTCCCTTCATTTATAGGTTCTTATTCACAACACGTTCCTATGTATTCAGCAGTAAAAGTAAAAGGCAGAAAATTATTTGAAAGAGCTCGCAACGGGGAGATTATAAGCAAAACCCCGGTAAAAAAGGGAGAAATTCTCAAATTAAAATTAATAAAATATGAAAAGGTCGGTTGGGCTTCTTGTATAAAGCGAATTTTAGCCGGGCTCCGCAAAATTGAAGGAGATTTCAGGCAGGAAGGTATTATAGGGCAGTGGGAAGGTTTTTTAGCCGATCTACCGGCCGGTAAAAAAACGGTTAGAGTAAAATTTAGAGCTGAAATGACTAAAGGTTTGTATGTTCGTACTCTTTCCCAGGATATTTGCAAAAAGCTCGGTTGCCGTGGGTTTGTTTATACATTAATAAGGACAAAAAACGGTAGTTACACACGAAAAAACGCCCTGAAAGTAGAAAAATTATTCGGCTCCGAAAAAAATTTCAGAAATTTGATGTTAGGTAGATCTAAGTAGTTCGGGGTAATATCTCTACAATCTTGTTTCTTGAGTTAAACCCGGATGTTATAGAAACCCGACTTTTGGCAACTTTGAAGTAATCAGAGAGCACGTCAATAAGTTCGCTGTTTGCTTCATTTTCTTTTGCCTGCGACCTCACACTTACCCTGAAAATACCGTTGGACTGCTCTATAGTTTGTTCTTTAGCTCCGGGTTTTAGTAATACATGAATTTTCATACGTCTTTTTATGATAATATATTTTGGTTCGATTTAAAATTTAACGGAGGTTTTAATGAATTTAGACACCATAACAAAAAGACTAAAAATTATTTCAGATTTGCAGGAGGAGTTAAACGGTATAAGAGCCGCTTATCAGGAAGCTTTGGAAAACGATCCTGCATATCAGGAACTTCAGGAGCAGATGACCACTTTTAGAGAAAGTTCGAAAGAAAAAAAGCTAGAAGTTACTTCAAATCAGACAATGAAAGCAATGAACGAGCAGATAAAAGATTTAAAGCTGGAAATCAACGAAAATAAAGATGTTTTGGCACAGGAGTTAGCTGATTATTACAAAGAAAGCGGGTCCATGGAAATTACGGATTCGGAAGGAAATGTGAAAAGAATAGTTTTTTCAGCTAAGTTGGTAAACGGTTAGGGTATTGCCAAACAGCTCTTTTATGAGAGAATATCAGTGTTATGAGTATAAGAAAAAAGAAAAAAGACGCACAAAAGAATAAAATGATCCGAAAACATAGGAAGAAATTCAAGAGAATCAGCTGATTTAAGTCTTTTTCTCGGTTTACTTCTTTTCGCCGGCGTTTCCGCCAAACCTTCTTTCTCTGGCCGTGTAATCTTCAATTGCCTTAATAAGCTCTTTTTCGTCGAAATCGGGCATGTGTACTTCGGCAAAATAAAGCTCGCTGTAAGCTGCCTGCCAGGGAAGGAACCCGCTTAACCTTTTCTCGCCCGATGTTCTTATTACCAGGTCAGGGTAGGGGTAAAGCTGATTTGCGGTGTCAAAATAGTTTTTCAGCATATAGAGTGGGTATTTTTCCGCGTACTTTCCTGTAACATTTTTTAAATCTTCCACGGAGATTTTGTTTTCTTTAACATCTTTCAGTACTTTTTCTACAACCCTTAGAATTTCATCTTGGCCGCCGTAATCTATGGCCATGTTCAGATCGTAATTTGTATAATCTTTTGTTTCTTCTTCCGCTTGAATAATTTTTTTTCTAAGAGCCTCCGGAATTCTATCCTTTCGTCCTAAATGATAAATTCTTACTCCGTACTTGTGAGCGTCCCTTATGTTGCCTGAAATGTACTCTTCGAAAATTTTCATTAGATAGGACACCTCTTCTTCAGAGCGGTTCCAGTTTTCCGTTGAAAATCCCCAAAAAGTAAGAGTGTGCACACCAAGTTCTCTGGATTTGTGCATGATTTTTTTAACCGCTTCGAAACCGCGCCTGTGACCTTCAAATGTGGGTAAACCGCGGGATTTTGCCCATCTGCGGTTTCCGTCCGGAATTATGGCTATGTGATTTGGGATATTTAGTTGTTTGTCAGTATCGCGATTTTCCATCTCAGCTAAAAAAATGCTATAACCTGACCATTTTACTATAACAACGCCGAACTTCCTATTTTGGTGAGAGCATTACTTATACCGATTTTTGAGCACAAAAACACCGCCCGGTTTTGCAGGAAAATTACTTCGCAAACGGTTTGTGTTTATATCAGTTACAGTTCCAGATCGTTCAGGCTTACTTCTTCAAAAGCTGAATCCACGGAATCCACTTCTTCCATGATTGTGTCAATTTCCTGTAGCTGCTCTTCTGCTGTTTTATCTTCTTCAACAACTACTTCAGGTTCTTCAGCCTCTTCGATCACAACAGACTCTTGTCTTACTTGTTCCGGAGGAGTTTGTTTTTGTACCAAAGTTTTATACGCAAATATACCGATTGCTGCAACAATTATAATTGTTGCGAGAGCAAGAAAAACTTTTAGTGTTTTTCCCGAACTATATTTCTGCAATTCCTCCTCAACAGGTTTAGGAGCATTCCATTCAGGAACAGCTTCCGCTTGTTCTTGAGGTGGTGTTGCAGGTACTTGATTTTGTTCGTCCATAGACAGTATCCCTTCGAAAATTTATTACTAAAGGTTATTCGAGAGGTTCCGTTGTTTCTTCAACCTCTTCAGTTTCAGTTTCTTCCTGTTCCGTTACTTCAGGTTTAAGCATTTCTCTGATTGCTTCGAGATCGGGTTTAATTTCGGTGAGGTAAAAGTCTCTAATTTCTTTTATAACTAATTTGGTTTCGTTAATCGAAGAGCCGGATTCTCTTAAAGCTTGGTTATATGCGAGTTGAGATTCTCCGCAGACAATATTTCGTGCTCTTATTAAGTTACCGTTTATAGCTGAATAGCTGGTTTTAAGTTTTACTGCGAGTTCCTGGAGAGCAACGATATCCTCTTTTAATGCATCAATTTCCGGGCCTGTGACTCCATCCTCTTCAAGTCTTGTAATAAGGTTTGTGAGTTTTGTAATTAAGCCGTCGTAAACTCCGTGATGCCTGTTTTGCAGTTCCTGAAGCTTCTCCATTCTTACCGCAAGTCGTTCTGAAGCTATTTCGCACTTCCTTTCCGCATTTTCGGCTTTTTTGAGATCTGCGGTGTCATTTTTAACCCCGGGTGCTTCGTTTTGTTGCACCTTAGCTGTGCCCGCCGGTAGTGTGGAAGGCTCCTGCGCGGTTGCAAAAAACACTAAAGGAGAAATTAATAACATCGGCACTATTATTGACTTAGAAAATTTTAATATTTGCATGTGGTAATTATATGCGGATTTAGGAAATTTTGGCAAATTCAGCAGGTGACATGAATTCCGGATTGGGGAGATCGTAATAGTTGGGATTTGGTTCTATGTCGGCATTTCCGTTTTTTTGAATCATGTAGTAAGCCATACCATGTAGTTGTTCTATTTGGTCGTAATCGGCCGGAGTGTGCCCGTGTGTCCAATTATCCATCGTAATAAGAGGCTCATTACCCACATTTATAAGAGAATGTCCCCACTCTTGAGTTATTACTACCTCATCCCCCGGCGTCAGGTTTACGATCACAAATTTGTCGATTTTATTAGGTACCATAGAACCGTCGCCAAAATGTTTTTTCTGTAAAATCAAAAGACCCCTGCCACTCACGACTCTGTAAGTTTCGGTATGGGGATCGTTATGATAATGCCCGAATGTTTTTACAAACTCATTGCCGTATTTTCCGTGAGAAAGTACTGTCATATTTTCCCACTGACCGCCCCCGTTGATTTCAGAAAATACCCAATATGCGACATCCGGTCCTTCTTCTTCCGGACTCATTAAAACAGGGTCTAGTTCTTCTTTTGTTCTTATTGATTTAAGTTTCATTAATACTCAAATAGGATGTTAACCCCGCCCGTTTCCATTAATTCCTGAAGCATGTTGTCGTACTCAAGCGACATCTTGTTCTGCACCAAACTTTCTTTTACAAGAGATCTTCCCTGAGGATCTTCTTCTATATCGGGAAAAGCTTCCTTATTTTGTTCAATATATTGATCGATTTCCTCTTCACTTACGCTTATTTTGTCGGCCAAGAGTTTTTCAACTACGATCATTTGTTTGATTCTGTCTCTATAGTCCTCCATAGTAAGTCCGCTTTGTTCAAGAAATTGCTCCATAGTCATACCGCTTTGGGTAACACTATCTTCAATGGTTTTAGATTTTAAGTTTATCTCGTCTTCGGATACTACAATTCCTCTTTCTGTTGCGGCGTTATCAATAAGTTTAAGTGAAATCATGTTATCTAGAGCTTGCTGACCCATCTGATCTTCAAGAGATTTTATAATCTCCCATCTGTATATCGGTTTTCCTCCTACAGTTGCTACTATGATGCTGGATCTAAAGTTATAGAGTGCAGCTACTAAAATTAGTACCAAAAGAGCGGCAATAAGGGCTTTATTTCTCTTAAGCTCTCTTTTTAGAAAACACATAACATCTTTAAAGGTTAGGGTTTCTGTTTTTGTCTGAACCGGAATTTCTTGAGAAGGTGTTTCCACTACTTCTTCCTGGGTATTAGTTTGATCTTTTTTGTTCATTAAAAAAGTATAGCACAGTTTCGTGTGCTAAAAATCCTAATTTAATACTACTATGCTTAGATTTAACATTGTTGCGAAAGCTACCCACAGGATATACGGTATTAAAAGACGGGCGGCCTTTACAGATATTTTTCTAAATTGAAGGGCAGTCAAGATTATTGTTGTTTCAAGTATTAATATTTCAACAAGAGCCAAGGAAGGGAGCCTCATACCAAAAAAAATGACTGACCATAAGGTGTTTAGGGTTAATTGAATAAAGTAGAGAATGACGGCTTTTCTTTTTTGTATGGCCGGAACATCGTTTACCCATATTAAAAACAGTGAGATACCCATTAATAGATATAAAAAGCTCCAAACGGGCCCGAATAGCCAATTAGGCGGGCTGAAAAAAGGTTTATTAAGGCTTGCATACCATGTAGGTATGTTCGGGGTGGTAAAAAAAGACCCGATTCCGGCTGCCGAAAACGTTACCAGAATGGAAATTACTAATTTAATTGCTGTGTTTTTTCTATTTATCATTTTTCTATAACCATTATACCGTTTTATCAGATATTTCTGCTATCATAAGCCCAGTGGAGAAGAGCTTGCCTTTGAACTTTTCTGCATTCGATATCTCCTTTGAGACAGTTCTTTTTGATTTGTGCTACGTGTCTTTTCATCGCTCTCCACCTTTTTATTTGTCTGTCGTCTTCTTCGGCTATTCTTCTGCCCGAATAGTATCTGCAATACCATTGAAACCACCCTCTGGGGTCTTCAGGATAAATCCAACCCTTTCGTAGCCATTCTTTTAGGGGTTGGCTGGCGTTTACGCCGAAATAATTTATTGTGGGATCGTGCTTTTCTTTGCACAATTTAGCTTTTACGAACCAACTTTTCGGAAATTCTTCTTTGCAGTCAGTCATATATTTACCGCCGAAGACACCCATCTCCAGCATCTCTTTCGGCGACAGTTCAGGATTAAACTCAGGGTCAAAATTTTCTCCCTCAGGTTCGGTACGGAAGTAAATATAATTTTTCTGCATCAGATCATTAACAACAACCTTTTTCATAGAAGTATTTAGAGTTTATCAAATAGCAACGCTGTTGGCGTTAGTTTATAATGTGGGTATGCTAGATATTTTAACCGGTCCCGTCGCATTCGCATTATTAATAGTTCTCATTTACATGACTTTTTGGTTTATTCTTTCGTTGATTTTTGAAAGAAACGATATTGCCGATATTGCTTGGGGTTTGGGTTTTATTACTGTTGCTTGGGCTTTTAGGGGCAAGTATGATCCCCCCGTTGCTTCTAACTTTACACTTATTTTAGTGCTGACAACTTTATGGGGTTTAAGGTTGGCAACCCATATTTTTTCAAGAAATGTAGGTAAAGCCGAGGATTATCGATACAAGGCTTGGCGCGATGAGTGGGGAAAGTGGTTTTTTCTAAGATCTTATCTTCAGGTATTTTTACTGCAGGGTCTGTTTATGGTGTTGATAAGTTTTTCTGCTGCCGTTGCAGTGTTCGGACCATCAAGGGTAGGGTTTTTCGGCGTAATAGGAACACTTTTATGGATTTTGGGTTTTGTATTCGAATCTCTGGGTGATTGGCAGCTTAGAAAATTTATTAAAAACCCTCACAATAAGGGAAAAATTATGAAGGACGGTTTATGGAAATACACCCGCCACCCCAATTACTTCGGTGAGGTTGCCCAGTGGTGGGGAATTTTTCTAATTACTTTTAGTTCTCCCTACTTTTTACTGGCAGCAGTAAGTCCGTTAGTAATAACATACCTCTTGCTAAAAGTATCCGGAATTCCCATGCTGGAAAAGAAATACGAAGATAACGCGGAGTTTCAAGAATATAAAAAAGTAACCAACGCTTTCTTTCCGTGGTTTCCTAAAAAATCAGGATAAGAATTTTTTAGTCAGAATAAAACCAACGCCTGCGGTTAAGGACGTCAGAAACATTCCCCAGATAATATCTACAACCGTTACTTTAAGAGGCCAGTCCTTTAGCGTTGCAAGGTTTGTAAGGTCATATGTGGCGTAAGTTGCCAGTCCGTAAAGCGCTCCGTATATAAATGCGGTAGCCGTAGAATTTTTTTGAAGTGCGGGATTAATTGCAAACAACACTATTCCAAAAATATTTATTATATAAAAGACACCTGCCGCAATTAAGTTCGGTTTCTCAGCCATAAGATGCCCGATATTTGTCTTATAAAAATTCGGTGCAATTTTGGCCAGCCACACGGCGTCAATTCCGAGAAATACGATAAAAGTAAGAAGATATACCTTTAAGTTAAAAAATAAGTTCATGAAATTAGTCTAGCATTTCAGCGATATGTCTGCAGTATTTGCCAAAACATCTGCCGGAGCTATAAGATTTTGGATAGTTGCCTTTTAAATATATGATAATAACGACTTTTAACATATCAACATCTAAGAAAAATACCGATATTGGGGCTCTCGGAAATTTCGATATTTTAGCTTTGCAGGAGGTTCATGAAAGTTTGGTATTAAAGTTGCAGAGCGACCTGCCTGAATATAATTGTTTTTTTACTAACAATAACAACGGGAAAAGCAATTTCGGAATCTTTACGGCGGTAACTAAAAAACTCAAAATATTAAGTTTTGATGAGATCGAGGTTATTCCGCTACAAGATAGGTTGCTCGATAAAGATAAAAAAAGAAACGCCCAGTTATTTAAAATCCAAGGCGATGACGGGAAATTTGATTTTGTTAATCTTCATTTACCTGTTTATCGTTTTTACGAAAAAAAGCTGGTGTCCTTACAAAAAATTATTGAAAAGGTCGGAGAGGATAAGGCAATAATTTTGGGAGATTTTAATTTTACTTCGGTTTTGGGTTTAAATAAAAAATTGTTGGATTTTATGGATGACGCAGGGTTTATGAATGCAGCTTTGGTAAAAAATACCAGAAACGGGTTCCCGAGCGCAGGGCAGGTTGATTACATTTTTCAAAAAGGTTTCAGCGGTGTTAAAAGCTGCGGTATTGTGATAGGTAAATTTTCCTCTGATCATAGTCCTTTAACATGCAATCTTTACTTTTAATATCTGCTTGTTTTAGGGTTATCGATAAAGTATTATCAAATCAGATGTATAAAAAAGCTGCAATTAGCGTATTTGTACTGCTCATCCCGTTTTTTCTCACAGGTTGCGATATTCTATTTTCATTAGACCCCGATTACAGAAACGCAGTAAAAAAAGGTACTGTGCGAGCGTGCCGCGGTTTGGAAGAGGTTAATAAACAAGAGAGTTGTATATCGGAAGTTGCCGCTAATAAAAAGAATGCGGATTTATGCAAGGAGATTGATAGCCAAGGTGTAAAAGATAAATGCTACGGTAAGGTTGCCTCTGCAAAAGGCGACACAGGTATTTGTAAGGAAATTTCTAATCAGACCGGTCAGGATAATTGTGTATTGGATGTTGCAAGAGAGAAGGGAAATACAAAGTTTTGCAGTGAAATTGCAGGTGAAGCTAAGAGATTTGACTGCATAGAATTTATTGCAGTAGAAAAAAAAGATTCAAAAATTTGTAATGAAATAGAGGGTAACGACAAAGAAAGAGATCTTTGCATTTTATCTGTTGCGCGTGATAGAAAAGAAGCCGGAATTTGTGACAGCATAAAAGATGAAATTATCAAAACAAATTGTATCAGTGAGATAGCCTCGAAAGTTGGGGGTGATTTAGATTGTGAGAAGATTTCAGATACGCAACAACGTGATTTCTGCCTTAAAGATGTTGGTATGAATAGAAAAGACGAAAATGTTTGTGCCAAAATATCTACTACTAATTTTCGTGACGCTTGCTACCAATACGTAGCAAAAGAAAAGCAGGATTATATTTTATGTCAGTCCATAGAAGAGCCTTACAGCGAGAAAGACTGCTTAGTTAACGTTGGAATCGCTAAAAATAATCGTTCTGTTTGCGGTATTGTTGATGAAAAATATAGTTATGAATGTTACTTTGAGATGGCTACTCATTTTAAAGACGCCTCGTATTGTCTGGATATAGAGAAGAAGGGAACCCGTGATAGGTGTTATCGGGAATTGGGTAGCGTTTTAAAAAATACGAACATTTGTGCAAATATCCAGGATATAAATGAAAAGAATGATTGCGAGTCTTATTCCAGATAGTTTTTCCAAACCTAATTACATATTGACAAGTATCTATATTTAATGTATAAAATACATATAGACAAAAGTCTATATACAAGTTCTGCAGGCAGCAGATTATCGAAGCTTGTACGAAAAATTTAATATACGGAAATGCTTATGCTAAAAACTCCCGCTGGACGGCGCAAAACCCAAAAGCGGGGTTTTTAGTTACCAACTATTCGAGGCTGTTTCGTGTTCCTTGGAATCTATCTTCTTAATAACAACACCCATCTGCACTAAAACGTAGTCGCCTTTTTTAATTTCAATTCCTCCGCTAAGAACCTGTCTTGTTTCGTGAGGATACTCGACAGTTATTTTCATTCCGTTTACGGATTTTACTTTTCCGGGTATTGCGAGGCACATATATTTGATATTATACATTAGTGGAAAGTGTTGATTCGATAGCCCCAAAAAAGAAATTAGTTGTCGGATGGTTTTCATTCACCTGCAGTGAAGACAGCACCATTCTTCTCACCGAACTTTTAAACGACCACCTGGACGAATGGAAGAAAGTGATCGAGTTCAGATATCTCAAAGCGTTAAAAACAAAAAATGTACTAAAAGATCTCGATGTCGCATTCATTGAGGGAGCTATTTCATCGGAAAAACAGGCCGATGAGGTCAGAAAAATAAGAGAAAATACCAAATATGTTGTGGCAATAGGAGCCTGCGCCTGTACCGGGATGCCTTCAGCATCAAGAAACGAATTATTATCAAAAACAGATAACGAAAAAATCAAATTTTATATGAAGCAATTCAACTACAGTGACAAGGTCAGAAAACTGGCAGATGTTATTCAGGTTGATGATAAAGTTGAGGGTTGCCCGATGAATGTTCCGGTTTTTATGAGTACGGTCGAAAAGTATTTAAAATTATTTAAAGTAATAGATGCATAGCGGAGATATAACAATTGAAAATATCACAAAAATAGAAGGCAC
Organism: uncultured candidate division WWE3 bacterium; assembly: GCA_938004185.1. Lineage (GTDB taxonomy): Bacteria > Patescibacteriota > WWE3 > UBA101185 > UBA10185 > UBA8498. Next base: position 575,186 of record CALKWN010000065.1, on the reverse strand, counting down.
TGCCGGTTTGGAAGTGCATGTTGAAGACGGCAAAGTTAAAGATCTGAAATTTATAATTAAAGATTACAGAAGATTTTATACCGAGGCGGTAAAAGGCAAGCCTTTTATTGCCGCCCCATCTTTTCTCTCCCGAATTTGCGGAACCTGTTCAGTCGCCCATTTGTTTGCGGCTTTAGAAGCTATTGAAAAGTCGCAGGGAATAGAGCTGTCGGAGCAGTCAAAAAAACTTCGTCGTCTTGCATACGACGGTTTAATGATAAGGGATCACGCCCTGCACTTATATTTTTTTGTACTTCCCGATGTTCTAGGAATAGATTCTATTTTGGATATTCCTGAAGATCACGACGATTTGGGGCACATTCTTTTACACGATTCTTTTGATATAAAAAGATTGGGTTCTGATATTACAGATGTAGTTATTGGAGCGGCAATTCACGCACCTCTTCCAACTGTCGGCGGATTTCTAAAACTTCCGGACGTTGCAAAATTCTTTGATTTAATACCGCGTTTGGAGGCTATAAGAGAGCAGGTTTTAAGGGGAATTAAAGTTTTTTACGAGTACGAAGACAATCTTACAAGAAACGAAGATTATATGTGTTTGAGAAACGACAAAAGCTACGATTTTCTCGAAGGTAAGATTATTAATTCAACGGGTAAGTGTATTCCGGAAGAACAGTTCCACGATTTTTTAAGGTCGGTTGTAGTTCCGTATTCCCAATCCGAAGGCTACGTTTTTTCCGATGTTCACGAAGATTACTTAGTCGGCTCATTGGCCAGGATGAATTTCAACCGCGATTTGCTTAACGATAGAACAAAAAAAGATGCCGAACCTTATCTCGGAGCTTTCCCGTCAAATAATGTTCATCACAACAATCTTGCCCAAGCTATAGAAATTCTTCAGTGTGTGGATGATGCGCTGGAAATATTAAAGACAATTAAAGTTACCGATGAGAAGCCGGTGAAAATGCCTAAAAAAGCCGGAGTAGGAGTAGGAGTTGTCGAAGCCCCCAGAGGAATTTTATATCACATGGCAAAAATCGATGAGAAAGGAATAATTGTAGATTACGATGTAATTGTTCCCACCTCGCAAAATCAAATTTGTATCGAGAGCGACTTGAAAAAATATTTTACGGACAACTTGGATAAAAAAGACGAAAAAGAATTAAAGCTCGACGCAGAGAAAATTATCAGAGCCTACGATCCCTGCATGTCATGTGCGACCAACTTTCTTAAAGTGGATTGGATAAGGAAATAATCAATTTCCCCCTCCCGCGGAACTCCAATAATCGTAACTTTTCCCAGTTTTCCGATTTTTTTCAGGTATTTAAGCTGAAAGCCGAGATCAAAATCGTGTACAGTAGTATTCGGTGACAACACCAGTTTATCGAAGTCATTTTCGGTAAGTACGGTGGTTTTTTCAATTCCCTCAACAGTATCCAGAATAATGACATTTTCGCGTTCCGTTACAGGGAGATCTTTATTCGGAGACACTTCAATAAATTCAAAATTTTTTTCGGTGTGTTTCAATTTTTCGGCAACTTCAAAAGATCTGTTATCCAAGGGAGTGTCTTTGTTTCCGAATACATAGATCTTCATGAAATATTTGTACCGTCACAGACTTTATTTTGCAACCGTCTTGTTATAGTATTACCAGCATCATGGACAAAAAAGCCCTTCGATTTACATGCCGTTTCTCGCTGCCTCCCAATTCGCTTGGATATTGCGGAAGAAATTCAGCTCCCGAAAAGTTTAAATCCTGCGTAACAGAAGGCAAATGTGTGGGAGTAGAGTCGGAGCTGAAAAAATTTATCGTCCTTCATCCTTATTTGAGCACAATTTCAAAATTGTTAAGGACACCGAAGTTTTCTTACAAAGTTTCCGAGGCGTATTGGCTTGGAAATAATGAACTTAAAAAAATTAAACCGGAAGATTACGGCGTTCTTCTAAAAAATTTTGTTAAACAGGGAGTTCCTGCTTGGCTGGTCGGCGAACTGGAGAAAAATCCTCCAAAAGAGTTTATACCCACACATTTATTTCAGGTTTTACATGTGGGCGTAGGAAGGGCTAGCGGCTCGGTGCCCTACAATATAAAAACCATAAATAATTGTATGGTGCGTTGGGGTAAGGTTATCGAAATTTCGGATGGTAAGGTCAAGGTAGATCTTAAATCTCTTAAGAAAAACGGAAAGAAATATACGTTAGTTAAAAAGATCGAAAAAGCTTCAATTGTTCCCGGTTTTCTTCGCGGTTTGAAAAAAGGCAGTGTTGTAGCTGTTCACTGGGGTCAGGCAATAAAAATATTAAATGCCGATGAAGTAAGAAAAATCACCTATTGGACAAAAAAAGTATTAAGCAGTCTCTAAAGAAGCATTAATCGATTTATTTTTGTTCGAGTATACGATCAGCAGAATCCCCGAAATTATCATTACTGTTTGAAGCGCCAGCGTAATGTTCCAGGAGTGTGTTAAAAAAATTGCGGAGAGACTATTAGTTATCAAAGTTGAAAGTGCGAGAATCGAGGTTACTGTTATTGCAGGAGCGTTTTTTAAGGCTTTATACCAGCCTAAAACATAGCCTGTTAATGTGAGTATTGTTAGAGAAATCCAGAAAAGCTGTTGTGGTGCAAGAGAAATTGTTTTTTGTACGGCGTTCGGAACAAAAATTAACATCATGGCCATGAGAATTGCCGATCCCAGTCCCATTCTGAAAAGAGCAGTAATTTCTGCCGAAACACCGGAAAGAACTTTTTTAGCCAAAATGGTTTCTGCTGCCCATAAGATAGTAGCCACTAACACCAGAAACTCGCCTTTTGAAAATTCGAAACCTTCAAAACCGCCGATAAATATGTTTCCGGCGAAAATTAAAAACACTCCCAGAGCCTGAAGTTTGCCGATTTTTTCCTTTAACAAAGGCACCGCAACTAGAGAAACCCACACGATCAATGTTTTATGAATTATTGCCGAGTTAACAGCAGGAATAAGAGAAAGCCCTGTGAAGTATAGGTAGAAGGGCAACGACCCGCCGATTAACCCTATAAGTAATAGGTATTTTGTTTCACGCTTGGAAATTTTTTTAATTTCTTTCCATTTTCCCGAAGCCAGAACTACAGAAATAATCAAAACTGCTACTGCAGAATTTTTTATCGCAGTAAAATACAGTGGGGGCGTTACAGCTCCTACCGCAAATTTATTCAGGAATATCGATACCCCCGATATACACGCAGTTAATAGAGCGAAATAAATTCCCTTGGTTTTATTCGGCATCGTTAATTATTTAGGCCAAACCTGTTCGCCTGTTTCGGCGTCTGTTACGATAATTGCTTTTGTCGGACAGGATTGTGCAGCCATTAAAATATTTTCGGCCTCATCAGTACCTTCCTCGATAATTATTGCTTTGCTTTCACCGTCGAGTTGAAAAACCGACGGAGAAACTGCAACGCACGAGGCAGCGCTGATACATAAATCTCTGACGACCTTAATTTTATATTTTCCTATCTGGATTTCTTTATCTTCCATTTGTTAAGGATAAAGGTTATGGAAATTTATTTCAAGACCGAAAGAAAATATTTTATGTAAATTTTTTGAAAAGGTCACTGAGGTCGTATTTCAGTGCCGGTTTGTCTACCAGGGCTGTTTGTTCTTTGTCTTCTCTTTCTCCGCCTGATTTATAGAAAATTCCCAAAGGCACACTTTTTTCACCGAATTCAAGGGCTTTTTCAAGAGCAGCACTTTTGTTTGTAGGATCGTAATCGTCGCCCAGATAATATGAGTTTGCCCTATAAAAATCGTGGGTTAAAACTTTATTAAAAGTCACACACGGTTGAAGAATATCAACAACCGATAACCCCTTATGTTTATTTGCCTCAATTATCATTTCGGTAAGCTTTGGCATATCTCCGGCGTAAGCTCTGGCAACAAAAGTTGCACCTGAAATTATTGCTAATGTTAGAGGGTTGAAGGGTTGATCCGAGTTTCCCTGTGGAGAAGATTTTGTTTTCAAACCTTTTGGAGATAGCGGAGAAGTTTGCCCTGTTGTAAGTGCGTACAAAGAATTATCGTGCAACAAAACCGTTAAATCGTGATCTCTTCTGCAGGCGTGAATAAAATGGTTTCCTCCTTCGCCGAAACAATCTCCGTCCCCGGTGAATACAAAGACATTCAGACGTTCATTTGCGTGTTTTATTCCGGTGGCGACAGGCAAAGCTCTCCCGTGAAGTCCTTCGAATGAAGTAATTTTTACAAAGTTAAGTATGTGGCCGTGGCATCCGATCCCTGCTACAAGAGCGGTGTTTGTGTTATCCCACCCTTCCTTTACTGCTGCTTGTTTAAACGCGCCCCAAATATTCAGGTTTCCGCAACCCGGGCACCAGGTAGGGGAGCAGGGTGTTTTAAGATCCGTCATGTTAGTCATTTATTTATCTCCTTTCAGCGCTTTTTTAATTTTCTCTTCAACTTCTTCGGGGAAGATTTGTCTCCCGTCATATTTAAGAAGTTTATCGGTTATTTCAATCCCGGTCTTTTCTCTAATAAGATTGGCAAATTGAGCGGTATAGTTGCATTCAACATCAATTACATGTTTTGCAGAAGATAAAACTTTTTTAACCGCTTCAGTGGGGAAAGGGTTCATCCAGGTAACATGAAGATAGTTCACATTCTTGTAATTTTTAATTGCTTGAAGAATGCTACCTTTATTACTGCCCCACGAAACTATCGTTATATCTGCTTCCTCAGGACCGAATATTTCCGGCTCCGCCATATCTTCCTTTTCGCATGTTACGAGTTTTTGCATTCTTTTTTCGTGCATTTTATTTCTCATTTCAATTTCTTCGGTTGAATAACCATATTCGTCATGTTCATCGGAATTGGCTAAAAAGAAATTACCCGCACCGGGAACACTTCTTAAAGATATGCCGTCCTTTTCAAATTTATATCTTTTGTAATCTTCGGAAGGCTCGTCAATAAACTTTCCTCGGTCAACTTTGTATGTTACTACCTCAAACATTTGGTAGCTTTGATCGTTTTCACAAATATTTTTATCAATTAAAAGGACGATGGGGGTTTGGTATTTGTCGGCAAGATTAAACGCTTCCATTGTAAGTTCGAAAGCTTCTTTTGCGTCTCCTGCAGCCAAAACTATTCTTGGAAAATCTCCCTGGTGCGCGTGAAGAACAAATTGCAAATCGCCCTGCTCGCTCCATGTAGGAAGTCCGGTAGCAGGTCCCCCACGCATTCCTTCAATTACTACAACAGGAGTTTCAGTTATTCCCGCAAGGCCGTACCCTTCCGTCATTAAGCAAAAACCTCCGCCCGATGTGGATGTTAAAGATCTTGCTCCGGCAAAAGAAGCACCTATAGCCATATTAATGGCAGATAATTCATCTTCAGCCTGTTTGAAAACATAAGAATACTTGTCCTGATTCGCGGCCAATACATGCATTATGTTAGAAACAGGAGACATCGGATATATTGAAGCAAATTGCATTCCCGCCGAGATTGCTCCGAGAGCAACGGCTTCATTTCCGCTTATTACCATTCTGGGAATAAAAGAGTTTACGGTTTCAATGGGCTTTAATAAATTGTTTACAGCGTTTTTATAACTTTTAGTTATGTGTTCATACCCGTTTTCCGCGGCATGGAGATTACTCGCAATTATTTCTTCGGTCTTATCTTTGAACTCTTCTTTTATTAACTCTTGTAATGTAGCCAGGTTGCCTCCCAACAAAGCTATGGCTGCACCGACCGCCCCAATATTTATAAATAATTCATCCCCACCTGCTTCTTTCGCGATAGACGATAACGGAATTCCGCACAGAAGAATGTTTTTATCCACTTTTGAGGTGTCGGCTGTGTTGTCAGAATTAAAAATGATTGCACCGGTTTTCTTTAAAGTACTGCCATGTAAGTCTATCGTTTCTTGATTCAACGCAATTAATAGATCAGTCAGTTTTTGGGGAGCTAAAACTTCTTCTGAAGAGAAACTGACCTGCATAACATTATGTCCACCTCTTATCAACGAAGGATATTCTATCTGATCGTAAATACAGTAGCCTGATCGAACGGCGTGTTTGGCCAGCATCAGTCCCATTGACTTTATCCCCTGACCTGCCTGACCTCCGATTTTTACCGAAGTAATAGTTGTAGGTTTCTCTTTTTTCATATTTTCTCCATATAAATTCTATCAGGAGGGCAGCCTTTGGATTTCAACATTTCCGTGGCATCCTCTATCATAAATTTACTTCCGCACATGTAAACTGAGCAGTCTTTAGCGTCCGGGTAATCTTCTTTAACAATTTCGTTTATGAAACCTACGTGTCCTTTCCATTTTTCATTCGGATTTTTTATTGCGAAATTTACTTTAAAGTTTGGGTACTCTTTCGTAAGATTTTCAAAATAATCTTTTAGAAACACGTCTTCGTAGTTATTTACACCTATGTAGAGTGAAACATTTTTGTCGGGTGAGTTATTTTCTAGTGCTTTTTTAACCATGTATTTAAAAGGAGCGGTGCCGCAGCCGGTTGCTAAAAAGAGCATGTTTTTTGAACCGTCGTCGGGTTTCAATTGAAAATTACCAAAAGGTCCAAGGTAAGTGATCTTGTCCCCGGGTTTTAGTGATTCAAAGAATTTTGAGCCCGGTCCGCCCGGCGTGGAATCAACAAGAAGATTGAATTTATTGGGTGCCTCCTGCCCGGCTATGGAGTAACAGTTAATTCTTGTATCCGAAACCTTTACACTTACATACTGCCCGGCTTTAAATTCAAAATTTTCCTCCATTTCAAATTCGAAATACCTTGTTTTGCCTGCTAAAAGCTCTGCGGATAAAGTTACGGCTGTTTTAAATTTGGGACCTGCCGGCTTGGGTTTATCGGCTTCAAGAAATACTTTGCTATCAACGGCCCAGACATCGTTAACAGTAACAACAGCGGGATTTATTTCTATGTCCGTTATTTCGGAAGTGGATTTTGCAAGTTTTCCAAGTTTTACAATTAAGTCATAAAGCTTGTCTAAAGCGTGAGCAGGTTCGTTTTCATCCCCTTTTAACAATGAATAAACTTTTGATTGTGCGACAAGTTCTTTCGCCGTATTTATATCGACAGGAAGGAGCCGCAGGTTTTTATCCGCTATCATTTCAGCAAGAGATCCTCCTGCTCCGAATAAAAGTACGGGTCCGAAAGTCGGATCCCTTTTTATTCCTACAATAACTTCAGTTCCTGAAGGAACCTCTTTTTGTATCTGAAATCTCACACCGTTTCTCACTTTAGGATCGAGGTTTTCTACCTTTCTGATTAATGTTTCCCACGCCTGATCCAGTTGTTCCTGGTTTCGTATATCCACGATAACTCCGCCAACATGTTTTTTATGAACAAGTCCTGGAGAGGACAGTTTTAAAACAACAGGGTATCCGACATTTTCTGCAAAGAATTTGGCATCCTCCAAATTTTCCGCAAGTTTTGACGGAGGAGTTTGTATACCCGCGCCTGAAACAATTGCATCGGCTTCCTGATTATCCAGTATAGGACGGTTTGAGGTAATCGCTGATTTAATTATTTGTAGTGCGGGATCGGGGAGGAGCTGGGTGTTTAATACACTAATATCCAAAATTTCTTCTTTTAAAATTTGTTGCTGATTACTGAATTTCCACATCGCTCCGATTGCCGAAACGGCTTGTTCAGGATATTCAAAGGAAGGTATTTTATACTCGTCGAGTTTTCTTATTCCCTCCATTACCAAGTTTCCGCCGATAAAAGAGCAGAAAATAGGTTTTTTGTATTTTTTAGACATTTGCCCTATTATTTCCGCCGTTTCCTTTACTTTCGTTACTATTTGAGGCGTGAGTATTACCAAAAGCGAATCACAATTTTCGGTTTCGAGTACGGTTTCAATTGCCGCGGCATATCTGTCGGGCAGGGCGTCACCCATCACATCTACCGGATCGAGAATCGCAGCCGCTCTGGGCAGAACTTCCGTAAGTTTTTGTTTTGTTTTATCGTCGAATTCTGCGACTTCTAGGCCATTGTTTACTATTGCGTCGGCTGTAATTACTGCCGGTCCGCCTGCGTTGGAAATCACAGCTACTCTAGGTCCTTTGGGAATTTCTTCCCACGAAAACGCCTTCGATATATCAAAAAATTCTTGCAGTGAGTTGCATCTTAGTACCCCCGATTGTTTTAGTGCTGTTTCAAGAACGTCATCTGATCCGGCAATTGCTCCTGTGTGCGATTTCATGGCAGATGCCGCCGCAGCGCTTTTACCGGGTTTTATGATAAATATCGGGTCTTTTTGAGAAATTTTTCGGGTGAGGTCCATAAACCTTTCGCCGTTTGTTATTGATTCCAGGTACAGTCCTATCGGATGCACGGCTGACATCCCGTCGTCGGCGAGGGAAGATATTGATTGGTCGCCGGTGTTCAAAAAGTATTCCAGGATGTCGTTTTCATCTAGAACCGTCTTATTCCCAAGTGTTACAAAGTCGCTAAATCCTAAGTTTACGGAAGCACACCAATCAAAAAGACTTGCCGCTATAGCTCCAGATTGAGAAATAAATCTTAAATTTCCGGTTGCTCCCGTTACTTTTGCGAACGTAACGTTTATCGGGCAGGAGGTGTTAACAAAACCCAGGCAGTTCGGACCAAGTATGTTCATGGAGTATTTTTTTGCAATTTCTTCAAGTTGTTTTTCAAGTTTAGCCCCGTCGGTTCCGGTTTCTTTAAATCCGGCTGTGAGTATTACGAAGTTTTTTATTCCTTTATCTCCTGCCCGTGTCATTAGGTCTGTAACAATGGTGGCGGGAATAGCCACGATTACCAGATCAGGAATTTCGGGAAGGTCGTCTATACTTTTATAACATTTCACATCACCGATATTTTCAGAATTAGGATTAACTGCGAAAATTTTTCCCTCATATTTGGAATTAACGATATTTTGAAGTACAACAGCACCTACTTTTTCCGGTGATCTTGATGCCCCTACAATTGCTACAGAATTAGGACAAAAGAGGGCAGTGAGTTCTTTTGGCATATGTTTAGTCTATGGAATTATGATGAATGCGTCAACATACGCGGGGAAGTTTGTTATTGAAGTATAGCCATTTAATATATAATTATCGCCATGAAAGTAGTATCGAAAGCTGCGGGAATAATCATTAAAGATAAAAAACTTCTTTTGGAGCGTTCCGTCAACAAGGAACGGTACAATTCTCCGGGTGGAAAAATAAATGCTGGGGAAACACCTGAAGAGGCTTTGGTGAGAGAGATTAGAGAAGAATTTTCAATGGACATTAGCGAGGATGACTTACAACTTATGGGTAAATTCGAACGTGACCACGACACAGAGGAATGTACGCGGATACTAATGCATGTGTTTTTTGTTAATAAATCGGATTTTAATCCTAAGCCCTCTTCGGAAGTAAGAGAAATAATATGGGTAGATTACAATTCATCGTTGAATCTACCCATAGGAACGGTCTTTCAGCAGGATGTTATACCCCACCTTCACACTGAAGGTTATATTGATTAACCAACGTTTCCAGCTTTTTAACCGTTTTTTCAATACTTCCTTTGTTGTTGAATACATATAACGGTGCTTTCGAGTACCGCTTTTTGAAATCCTCAATTCTTTGTAGATGCCGTTTAAGGTCATTCTCGATGTATGCGTAGTCGGAATTCCTTTTTCTCGTGTTGTCTTTTTCTATACGATTTACAACGAGTGTTGCAGGGCAAGTAATGTAGACAAAAAACTTAAAGCAGTTAACTTGTAACTCGTTCAACTCAAAGTGACCGTCTACTATCAGGTTCTCAAAGTTTCGAACGTGATTTACATAGCCCACACTTTCCGCGTATTCATGCGTACGCTTATCTATGTTTTCAAGTTCTTTTCTCGTTGCAACTCCGCAAATACTCATTAGTAGTTCCGATCCCGAGCACCTACTGTATTTTGGATTCCTGTCGACAAATAATTTCGCGATGCTGGTTTTTCCAACACCTTGAGCCCCTCCTAAGTACACTCTCATTTTTACCTCCTTCAGATATTATTTTTTATGTACTCGCAAAGTTTTTGCCATCTCGATGTTTGCCAGACAATAATCTGTCTTTCTTCATCAAACTCTGCCAAAGTATTTGTAAATCCGTCGGGTATGAATATTTTGTCTATCCCCCAACCATTTTCTCCTCTTACCTCTTTACTTATTGTTCCGGTAGTTTTATCTGAAAAAGTTACCACTTCTTTTCCTGGAATGTAGCAAGCTACAACATCTTCGAAATAGCATTTTCTGTTTTTAATATTTGCAAGCATTTCCAGAATTTGTTCCGGCTCCAGCCATTTGTTGATTTGTTTGATGTAAGGGCCGGGAAATCCTTTGAGTGCCTCAATGTGAAATCCGACATCAACCTTTATTAAGGGTTCCTTTAGTATATTTCCGGCGTGTATGGCAGAGAACTTTGCAACTTCGGCAGCATTGTCACTTTGTATCTCTATCGTATCTAGTTCCTTTTGAACTATCTCGATACCATTTTTCTCCAGATTTTTTCTGGTGTTATTAAATTTTCTTTTATTTCCTGTTACGAATACAATTTTTTTATTCATAGTTAACTTTCAAAATTAATTTTTATACTTTATTTTGTCTTTAGAACCGGCATCTTCAAAGGCTTTTTTTCTTTTTAGACAGTCACCGCAAACACCGCATGAAATTTCATCTCCTAAAGTACAAGTTCTCGTTTTTTCAAGCGGGAATTTGTTTTCTAACGCCCAACTTATCGCATCTTTTTTCATTTTCGGTATTTTGGTAATAAATTCATCCTGGAAAGGTGAAGTGACCTGCCATTTCCAATCTTTCAAATCCCAGCAAACCTGAAGTGTGAATATTCTGAAGGCTTCAATAAAGTTGTGCGGGAAGCTGTCATCTCCTATAGATCCTGCAAAAATCGATTTTATACTAGTATTTTCCGTATCGTTCATTTGTACCGCGTATTGAACAGCTACGGTTTGCAGGGCGACGTTTCTTAAGGCGTGACCCAGTGTTTCAAGTCTCTCTTGTTTTAAACCTTTTTTTAATTCAAGAGGCGGTATTTCAATCTCTATCTTTTTTGCAGGTTTCATGTTATCCGGGTATCTCTTTAGGAGATATTTGATTATTTTGTCGAACGAGTTTTCCTCAAATTTCATTGCTTTTGAGTGGCGTCTTACAAAAAGTGGAAAGACCTTACAATTATATTTTTCTATCAACAGTGCCATGCAGACACTGGAATCCAGTCCTCCGGATGCGGTTACGATAACATCTTCGTCGTAGGGCTCTCTGGATATGTAGCCTCTTTCTTTGATGAGTATTTTTTCCGTTTGTAATTTTAAATTATTTGGCATATCCGATTTTTCTTTTTGCGAAAATTTTTACTAATTTTTTTGCGTCCGGTAAGCATTCTTCATAAATGTGTGCATCGGTAACCATCCCCTCCATTATTCCCAAACTGATGTTTTTCTTCAGTCTTTTTTGAAGTTTTTTTCTAATATGATCAGAAAGTTTCGCCATGGCAACTAGGTTTCCCGGTGCTTTTTGGTATGCATCCCACGACCTCATAAAGAAATAGACGTTTTGTTTATAACCTTTTGCCCTTTTTTGCAGTCTTACCTGGAAAGCTACTAAGCACGGAAGATAGTCATCTTTTTGGTTTTCCAGAACCTGCTTATAGTCTTCGTAAGTAGGAAAGATCATTACGGCCTTTTTGCTCTCAGGTATGGCGGATAATCTTTCAACAACAAATTCGACCATTTTCCCCTCTAAGATTCGCTGATAGTAACTTTTCGCTCCCGGGCTAAAACTGGGACTGACATCGAAATCAACCATTTTTGCTCGGGAAAAAAACATCTCGTCCATTTTCTTTATGTTGTTTTTATCCGCATATTTTTTAATTATCGGCTCGGTATTTCCGTGGCTTTCGGATCTGAATCTTATGCTTTGGCACGCAACCCTTCCCCTATCCTCGTCGAAACTCACAGCATAAGTCGTAATAATTTTTTTGACCATGTTGATCCAAGCCTCGCCCAAGTTCCTGCCCTGAATATTTACGGATTCCTGATTATATTTTTCTATCATATTTTCCCTTAAAATAAGTACTTTGTGGGGTCGGGCACACCTGCTTGGGCAAAAGCACGTTTCCTTTCTATGCAGGCAGGACTACACTGGCCACAATGAAGTTCCGAGTTTTTGTAGCAACTTCTGGTATTCTCTACAGGAATATTGTTCTCATAAGCCCATTTGATATAAACATCTTTTCCATAGTAATTTCCCAGACATACTTCTTTAGGTATAGAAATGAGTTGAAAATCCCAATTCCCCAAAATAAGACACATTTGAAGATTTAAAGCACGCGTAGCTGTTAGTGTTGAGTGAAGCATCGGATCCCCATTCATGAAGGAAAGAAATACCGTATTTACCGAAACGTTCTTAGATTTGAGCGAATGCGCATATTCCATACCTACTAGTGAAATAAGCGGATTTCTTGCAGGGTAGCCAATCCTATCGTGGCTTGAGGAGTTTTTTACTGTTCTTAGAGAGTCTTTATATTCGGATGGGGGAGAGGGGAGTTTAATCTCTAAATAATCATGGTAGCTTTCGGGAAAATTTCTCTTGAAGTAATCGTTAAAGAAATCAACGGATTTTTTCTCCCATTTATAGTTAGTTTGATTTCTGTTAATAAAGTAGGGGTAAACATCATAGTGAAATTCTTTAAGCAGTATCGCTGTATTTATAATAGAATCCAGACCTCCGGACATGCAGGACACGACGTTCGAGCCCTTTTCGGGCATCTTGATAACATTCCCTCTTTTACTTATAAAAACAGCGTCTATTGTTTTAATGACGGGAATATCTTCTTTGTCAAAAAGCAGAATATTATTTTGTGTACTAGTGTTTATTAGTTTTGTCACTATGCGTTTTTTGAGTTACTCGTGCATAGGACAAATTCACACGTCATATAGTATAATGACGGTGCAAATTGTATACCCATACATTTGCAACTCTAGAAGGCCAGCTAATGACTCAAAACAGAAGCTGGTCTTCGTTGTTAATTTTTTACTACCCTGTTTAGTACTCCATCATTAAGATTCTTATTGCTAGGTATTATCGTATTTACGTTAAAAAAGTCTGCCAGTACTTCAAGAATTGTATTGCTTGATATGGCACCGTTCATCCACTGGGGATTTCCCGGCATAAATTCGTGCAGCCTGTCCAAAGTAAATTTTCTCATTTGTGCTGCATGATCTTTTACACCTTTTTGAGATATTTTTTTCGGATGCGATAGAGAGCCTTCTTGATCTTCTAGAGGGAAACCGGTTATGAGCATGTAATCGAGCTCGCCCCCTGTATATACCAACGTGTCAAAATTCAGATTTTTTATCTCTTCATCTTCATTTAATATTTTTTTCACATAAGTTACGACTTTTTTAAAGTCGGTTTCCGAAACAGGATAGTTCTTAATAAATTTCTCATTTAGTTCCGATATTCCTATAGGCAAGTTCTTTACCTTTATTGTGTTTTCTGCTTCGTATACCAGTTCCGTAGTCCCACCCCCGACGTTGATTACCAGGAGATTTTTAGGTTTTTCCGTGAATGATTCCACGACGGCTTCGTGAATAAGAATACCTTCTTCTCTTCCCGAGATTATTTCCAAATTCAAACCGCAGTTTTCAAATATTTTTTCTTTAAACTCCTTGATGTTAGTGGCTTTTCTCGACACACCTGTTCCGAAAAGTTTGACGTCTACAACTCCGTAACCCATTGCTTCTTGGTAAAAATCTTTTATTGCGTCCAATGTCCTTTCCATAGGAAGTTTTTTAAGTTTGTTGTCCTCAAAGAAATTTTCGGCAAGATTCACGGTAATTGATTTTTTGGTAACGACTTTTAGATTGCCCTCACTATCCCGGTAGCATATTGTAAGTTTTACGGTGCTGGAGCCTAGATCAATAACGCTGAATTTTCTGGCGTTGTAAATATCGGCTTCTTCGTTGGATTCCGAGCTGTTAATTAAAGACCAAGCAGGGTCCCCTCTATATTTAGCTATTCCGACTTCTTTATAGCTGAAAAATTTTATAGGGCTGTTAGGTTTGTTATCAAGCCACCAATATATTTCAGATAACATTCCTTCTGAAAATTCCGACAGAGCATCAAAATTTTCTGCAGAAGGAATTTTTTCGTCGAATACCCAAAGTTCGTCGACATCTTTCAGAAGTGAGAAACAATCTCTTAAAATTTCTGTTTTGCTGTTTTTATGAGCAACGGTAGAGATGTAGTAACCTAATGTATCTACGGGATGCACGGGTACATACCCGAGGTTGTAAACGAACATTTTCAAAAAATCGGCATATTTATAAAATTTCCCCGAAGAGGAGATATAGACTGTTTTTCTTAGTTTGTCCGGATGGGAGTATTTAATGAGGGGCGAAAGTGCCTTAGCCTTGTAGGGTTTAAGGCTCTTTAAAAACTTTTTTAAAGTAAGTACCTTTATGTTTTGACTCATGACATTTTTTGCACTATAATCTACGTGACATTAAATATGTCATATGGTATAATCCTTCCATGACATTTCAAATGTCAAAAAAACATTAACATTTTTAAACATATTATGTCAAGTGAAATAATAAAAGCATATTTCGATACAAATTCAGTCTTGGATGAGGATCTGACAAAGTCCGTTATTAAATATCTCAACTCTGAAGGATGTAACGTTATTCAGTCAGTTTACGGAACTGATTTCGCTTACAACCAATCGGGGGAAAAAGGCATCTCAAATTTATATACAAATAAACTAAATGAAATTTCTAACTCGGATATTGTTGTAATTGAGATGTCTTCTGTTTCTCCGTTTTTGTTGACTTTAATTAGTGAGGCTTTGGCACTAAGAAAACCCGTGTTGGTTTTGAGTGATGAGGAAACCGGGTCACTGATAGATTCAAAGTTTATTAAACCGAGTAACGCAATAATATTTTCCAGACTTTATAACGAAGGTAATTTGAAAAACATTATCAAGGAATTTGTCAGCGAATCCAGGAAGAAAATTTTAAACATAAGATTTACGGTGAGGATTTCAAGTGAGCAGTCAGATACTTTAGAAAGATTAAAACAGGAGTGGGGTTGTAAGTCGAAAAACGAGGTGATTTCTAGAATATTGGATAATGAGTTGAGTGAGAATTGATTTTGTTTTGCAAAGTAGGATTCCGGAAATCTTTCTCATTTGACGTGTTACCATTTTTATATGGAAAGCACAAGAATAACAGACACTACCTCTGTAAATAAAAGCAGAAAAGTAATCACGTCGGCAAAAAGTTACCTTTATCGTGAATCTTCTTCATGCCCGGGAGCTTATGAGTTACTAGTTCTTCGCGAAGTCTCAAAAAAAGGTGAGGAATCGTATGTTTTACCGGGAGGAAGCAAAGAGGGGAAAGAATCCCTGGAAGAGGCGGCGGCAAGAGAGTTAACCGAGGAGACAGGTTATTGCGATTTTCAAATTCAAAACTATTTAGGATCAACAACTTACGAACTCGATAAAGATATTATTTGGATAAAAACCGACCATTTATTTTTAGTTAAATTGCTAAGTGACAAAAAAGTTGATCAGAATCTTGTGGAATACGAGAAGAAAGTGATAAAAGAAATTTTGTGGGTTGAGATGGAAAGGGCTTTTAGTTTGTTAACGCACGGATGTCACCCCGAACATGTTGGTATTGTTAGGGAAGTTTTGAATGTTTAACAACAAAGAGCTGTGTTTTTGAGGTTTTAGATACTTTGGGGGTCTAACGATTTAAGGGTTTTTGTTTCTATTTCTTGAGTGGGGGAACGAGTGATATTTGGAACTTATGTTTTTTTAATGGATAAACTCGTTTAAAACCTTAAGGTATTTCTTTTGAGTAGTTTCATTTATCCAGCTATGAGGTAAATATTCCATGTCACCATCTTTATTTATTATGTTGTTGCAAGCAGTTAGGTAGAAGGCATCTTTTGTAGCTACGAACAGGAATAGCGGGTCCCAATTCCTTGTTGACTCTAAAACCGTTTTTAAAATTTCAGTTTTATCTATTTTGCTTCGATATTTTACTTCCACAATATAAGCAGATTTTTTATCTTCGCTAATCAGCACAAAGTCCGGCATTCTATTGAAGTTATTGATTATTTTAGGAATTTTTATGAGCTCGTGAAATTGGGCTAACTGGGGGATGGTATTTTCATAACCAAACGGAATAGCAGTAAAGTACCCAGTTTCCGTGAACATGTGTTTAAATATTGTTTCAACAATCTTACCTTTAATCAAGTCCTTAACGAATTTAGTATTCTCCATACCTAAATGTTACAGTAGTTAGTATGGTAACAACAACCGTAGCTTTAGAAATCCCGGTGTTACGCAAAAGTTGTGGTTGAGTACCGTGGTCAGAAACCCGGTTAGCGCTGGCTGTACTATTCTGGCTGTCAAATAGGAAGCTACAGAAGATAAAAGCTATTTCGAATGAAAGAATCAACGTGGGAATCTTCTACCCATAATTTTTCAAATCTAGGAATAAGCTCTTTATGTTTTGGATACGGTCTGGGTTTTGGGTTTTTTGTAACTTCTACAAATTCAGGAAAGCTTAGGACCACAACATTAAATATCTCCGAAACCTTCCAGATCTGCATTTCAGAAACGCCAACTATCAGTTCTGGATGTGAATATAAATAAGAGTAGAACATGAAGTGCAGCATTTCATGTGCACACACATAAACTAAACCCTCTTGGTGCTTGTAATAGCACTGAAATGACTTCTGATCGATAAATCTAGGGTTACAGTTGAATATTGAGAGAAACCCAATGTAGTTACCTTGTGGCCACCCGTGCCCATTAAAAAGTTCTGAAGAAATGTTTAAGAACTTATCTTGAACTTTATTCCAATCTTCTTGTAATTTTACTTTGGTGTCCTCTAGTTTATTAGTTTCCTTTTCGTATACTTTGTTGATACAGTCTGCAAAGAAGCTTTCCCTATCTGTTTTATTAAAGTTCCTACCTTTTTCTAGAGAAGTATTTAAATCAAGTATGGTGTTACTGAACATATCCTCTGGATCGTATGTAAGAAACTCTTTAAGAGTCCATTTTTCCATGTCCTTGTCAAGTACGATTATTAGTTGTGGTTGTCCATCAATAAAGCCCACATTTAGGATATTAGTTCAAATAGTATGTACGGGCAACATAATCAGTATTTATTAAAGTTTATACATAGAGCTTTTAATGACAACACCGACAACAACTTATGTAAAAACTGATGAGAATATTGGTAAAGAGACTTCGAAGAACTCGACCCTGACCAATAAATAATTAAGAGTTAATTGTTGCCTGTTTTCAATCCACCTTCAATCGTTTTTTTAAACCCTCAATATAGTCTTCTAAACTAACGCTCTTTCTGCCGTATATTCTTATGTGACTTCTTATATTTTTTAAAATCTCTAATAGCTCTGAGAGATCGTTGGGCAAACTCCCTAAGTAATCCTCCATGTCACTATCCTTGATTTTTTCTAAGGTGATTAGTTTTTCTAATTGTGTATCTATTTGTGAGACCATAATGCAATTATACTTTGATATAATCTTATTGTGAAAATATCCTTAATTACAGCGAGAATAGATCCTTTTATATCGCCTCACGATATGAATGGTGGCTGTGTTCTGGTGCGGAATTATATAAAAGCTCTCCACAAGCTAGGTCATGACATACACGTTTTCACCAGGCTAGATAAATACTCATCAGAAAATAGCAAGAGGACAAATACAAAAGCAGAGATGCAGAAAGAAGCCGGTGTAGGCAAAGTTCGTGTAAATAAACGTCTTACAATTTATCGACTACCCTACGAGCCTTTAAAAAGCAAAACATGGCAGGAACAAGTCCAAGAATCAGCATCCTTTCTAAGAAACGTAAAGACATACTTCGATGCAGAAAAATTTGATATTTATCATTATTTTCACCTTCTTTCGCTTGCAGGCTGGATCTTGTTAGATGGAGACCTGCCCTATCTAAGTAAAACAACCTTTAGTCCGCTGCTTTTAACAGTCGGCAGAGAGTTTGAATTCCCACCACAGGAAAGAATTGATTTCGAGATGGAAGTGATTAGAAAAGTACCTGCTATTAGTTGTCAATCTATGGGAGAAATGAATACTATTAGGACCGAATACAAAATAACTGACGACAAGTTGATTCATATTCCGTTGGGAGTGGATACTGAAATTTTCTATGCCAAGAAAGATATAATGCAGTTGGAGAACAATGGAAAAACAATTCTAATAAGCCCCAACACTATAAAGCACCAAAAGAGACAAATTGAAGTCATACGTACAGCAAACAAGATTAAAGAAAGGGGGCACCGTATTGTCACCGTCTTTATGGGACGCGTCCGAGAGCAAGAATACTTGGAAGAAATGAGTAGTCTTATCGGTTCTCTAAGGATGACGTTATGGGATTCGCAGGACGTGCCATCAAGAATGGAAATATTATCCACAGATAAGGATTTTATTTACATCCCGGGAAAGAAGGAGAAAGTATTGGCAGATCTCATACGCTCTGGAGATATTGCTGTGTTTCCTTCAACAGATGAAGGGTTTGGGCTACTAAATCTAGACTGTATGGCCTGCGGTACCTTGCCTGTATGTACCAATTTGAAGGCTTATGAAGACTATTTGGTTGCAGGTGAAAATGCAATAGTGGTTGATAAAAACCGAGGATGGGAAGGTTTTGTGGAGGCAATTGATAGTCTTTTAAAAGATAAACAGCGTTTGGTTTCACTTTCTAAAATAGCAGTAAATAGTTCGCAAAAATACTCATGGGATAACTTGATACGTAAACAAATTTTTGTTTATACAACCTTATATGATAAGGCACAGATAGAACCTGCAAAATACCATGAACAAAATTGGATTAATCTAAATGACTAATAAACATATTAAAAAAACGGATGCGGAATTGATCTTTACAAGAGATTGCGTATACAAAATATTCACTACAGATATAGTTACGAAGGAAGTTATCGAAGACTTGTTTAGATTGGACAAATTGGCCAACAGAAGGCCTCTATTTCTTGAAAAAACTGACGTACAGCACTCTCCCTTTTCGGAAAGTCACATCGTAGGTAATCCCCCGGTTATAGTGATGAGATTAGTGGATGATATAAATGCTCTATCTACCTTGGCCAAACACTCGAAATTAGATGTATCAAGAATGGAGTCTTTAGCAAATACCCTCTATAGTTTTCATGATAGAACGAAATTCCTGATGACTGATAATCCCACATATTTTGCTGACAGGCTAGATAAAGATCTATCCCTTGTGGCAGATATCGCACAAAAGGACACCTCTATTGCACGTGTGTATCAAAAGCTTATTGAGATTGCAGAGAAACACAGAGGCGCTATAAACTCTAGAACTAAAATATCCCCCGTTGTGGAAGGACATGGAGATCTAAATTTAGATCATATATATCTAGAAGGGCATGATTTTTGCTTCATTGATTTCTCTCATAAGAAAAAATATAGATTAGATGACCCTTCAAGAGACTTGGCAGGGGTTGTTTTGCATTTATTAGAATTAAAAAATGGGAATCTAGTACAACCGTTCATTGATTCATATAAATCGCATCGAGAAGACGAAAATTTTGATCTGATGTTAAAACTGCAATTGGGAAAAAAGTTTCTTGTTAAGTATTTTATTTATTATGGAGGTTTTGCACCCGAACATAGAGAGGACGATCAAATAGAGTTGTGTTTGAATAGTGCAGACTCTGTTCTAAGGTTCATATCCAATTAATATGAAGATTTTAAGTTTATCCTCGTTTTTAAATCCAACACCTCCTGCTGGTTATGGTGGTACAGAGAGATTTGTGCACATGTTGAGTAATGGTTTAGTAGAGCAAGGCCACTTAGTTACTGTTTTAGCAAGTAAGGATTCAGTAGGAGGATTATATGAAACCCTCCAAACAAACGAGGATACCCTGCTTGATACATTTATAACCGCATTTGAGTCTATTAATCCCGATGTGGTACACATAAACACTAAAAATCGGATAGTCCTAGAATTCTTAAGAACTAAAGACTTACCTACAGTAATTACTTTTTACAATAACTTTCGTAAAACAAGTAGCTGGGTAGAAATTATAAAAGATGCACCCTCCCATTTTCATTTCACAACCATTAGCAATTCTCTGAAGGAAAGGGTGTTGGAAGCTCTAAAACATAACGGAGTTGGTTTGCCAAACACTTCTATTCAAGTAACTGGTTATGGCATGGATGTAGCTTCTTATCAGGACAAGAGTATTGATAAACCAAGGGATAAGTATATTTATATAGGTGTTATTGCCCGGTACAAGGGGGTGCTTGATGTAGTAAAAGCCTTTGCTAATTTGGAGGACAACCTTTTAATTGTCGGTCCCTGTAATAATTCTGTTGAAAAAGCTTACTTTGATGAGGTAATGATATATACAAATAAAAGTAACATTTCTTATTTCGGAGAAACTACAGATGAGCAGGAAAAATTTGAGTTACTGTCCCAATCTAAAGCATTGATCATAGCAACAGGTTACGATCCTAAGGAATCCGATTGCCACGAAGCTTTTGGTTTAGTAATGTTGGAGGCTAATTCAGTAGGGACTCCTGTGATTGGTTATGCTCAAGGAAACATAAAAGACTACATTGTTGAGGGTGTTAATGGTTACAAATTTAGGTCGCTAGAAGAGTTACCCAAATTATTGGAAAAAATTGAAGTCACAGATCTGAGTGCTGATTCAAAGGAATATGCAAAACAATACGATATATCACTAGTAGTCAAAAACTACGAGAAATTTTTCGCAAGTATTATTTAGGATAATAAGTTTTAAAAACTTTCCTATAATCGAAATCCAAAATACTATCCCGCACCTTTTGCGGGTCAAGTGTATGGGGGTCTTCTTTATAGGAAATAGCATTTTGCCTATTGCAGAAGCTTAAATGGCCTCCAACATCAAATTGAGTTATAACTGTACATCCACAAGCCATTGCTTCCAACGGAGCTATTCCAAATGGTTCTACCCAGATATCTTTATCAATAGAAGGTAAGAATACAAAATATTTATAGCTGTTTAGTATTTGAACTTTTTCCTCATCACTAACCTCATGCAGCATCTGTGCCTTATCATAGGTTTTTATGGCTTTTTCAAATTCCTTCTGATATGCCTTTTCTGTATGAAAGAACATGTTTCTGCCATAAAAATCAATTGCTAAGTTATGCTTTTTTGCATATTCAAGACAAGCGATTGGAGATTTTTGTTGACCGAAACCTCCTATAAAGGCTATGTCTTTTGTTCTTTTGTCTCCAGTTATTTTAAAAATATCCATATCAATACTGTTGGGTTTTATTTCCATGTCAAGACCGGTTTTTTCCTTATACTGTTTTTTCTGATCCGGGCTTATCATGCAGAACTCTACATCATCGATATCTTTTATAAAATCTATTTTTTCACGATAATTGTTTTCTAAAATGGTGAACACTCGTCTGCCGGCATTGGATAGCTTTCTAACTACATTTTCATCGTTTTCGTAGTTAAGAATAAATCTGTAATCGTCCAAATTAAGCGAACCCATGTTCTTTAGTGTACATGTGTGATATTTGGAGCCTTCTTTGGACACAACATCCACTGAGTAACCTTGAGATGTGTAATATTTATAAGCTACTACAACCATACGTTCAATTCCTCCATATCCTTCAGGGGGCACCTTATTATCTTGTGGGGATATGAGTAGTATCCGTTTATTAAGTTCTTCAACAGTGGTTTCAAAAAATGTTGGAAGTTCTCTGTTTCCAATATATCTAAGTAGTGCTTCTTTAGATTTTGTGGGGAGAATGTTGAAATCTTTGATTTCTTCTAAGTCAATCCACATAACATCATATTGGTCATCCTCATTCATGCGTTCTTTTTCAGGGCCTCCCAATTCAAGTTCTCCTGAAACATATTCGCACTCAAATACAAAGTTAATTCTAGTTTTTGAATCAAGAAGATAGATGCAACGTCCTACCACAACATCGATGTTAAATTCTTCTTTTACTTCGCGTCTACAGGCATCCTCCAAGGATTCACCATCTTCCCAACCGCCTCCCGGTAGTGTAAAAAAAGCTTCTCCTTTGAACACCTGTTTCATCAGGAGAAGCTTGTTATCTTTTACTACTATTCCAGTGGAACGAAATCCTCTGGGTCTATCTTTTAATATGACTCTTTTCATATAGATCTTTCTAGAAAAAGCTGATGATGCATTTTCAACTCTTCCAGACTTTCCGGACTATGTACTAGGTTATCACGAACAGCGCTTTCGTTGTAGGGAATACATAGTTTAACAGCATATCTGTAGACCCGCTTCAAGAACGCGATGTTTTCCAAGAACCTATGTTGGGCTAGCCCGCTGCAATCCGAAGTGCTTAGAACTACAAAAACACCTGAGTTGTTTTGAACTACACCGTCAAGATATGAGTTCAGTTCCGGTTCTGTGGTCTTTGGAACAGAGAAATAACCATTGAAGATGGGATAAACCACTTCAAAGAACTCCACATCTTTGGGGGTAACAACCACATGCTGTACACTCGTAACAAATACATATCCGAAGTTTTCTAAGAAGGCCAAAAACGCAGCACCCAAAGCATTGCATTGAGCAAACTGTGCCCATTCATCAACTCGGGTGATATCCAAATATGACACTCGCTGAGGTACTCTGCGAGGTCTTTTGGAATCTACGGATTCCGTACCAATAGGTTGTGAAAGTTCTACATCATTCAACCAGTCAATTAAACTCAAAACGGATTTTTGTGAGGGAATATACATTCCCTCTCTAGTACTATAAACACCATTTGGGGTTTCATTCGCACAGGGTTTAAGCACAATAAATGGCCTAAAACCCAAATCAAGGTTATGTCTTTTAGCCATTTAGCACTCTCCTTATTTATATTGATTTGTTGCTATTTTAACATTAAATTTCCTTTTTTAAAGGGAAATTCATATATAAAGGTCGGTTCGGATGTAATCCTTTTAAAGGCTTGATTACAAGCCTTGAAAGGCTGTTTGAGGCTTCGTGGTCACCTAGATGCCCGTTTTGCCTGGGGGACGGGGATTCGGTCACGCATAAAATTCTGCTGAATTTTTGCTCGACCCCGCCTCGCTCGCCTTCGCTCGCTCCGGCATTCGAATCCTTTCGCTCTCAACAATAAAAAATGTCCGCAAATCCTGCAGACTTTCGGCCATTTTTCATGGCTGCGCATGTCGGTCCAGAACCATGTATTCTCTGGGATGATCAGGTATCTGCAAATTGATGCTTATAAGTTATTAGACTTTTTATAGTCTTTAATCACTGAATTGACATTGTCCCACTGACCTTCAAAAACCAAATGTTTTTCAAGATCCTCGTAAGGTACCCATTTTATATTTTTGATTTCCTCTTCTTGAAGATTAAAGTTATCTTTATTTCCTGTGTATTTAACTACATACCAATATTTCTCTTGACCTTGATACCACTTGCCATGTTTTTTAAATCCCATTTCCTGATCTAATTTTGGCCAATCGAATTTTATTTTGATGGGACTCTTATATATAATTTCGAATTCAGTTGATCCTAATTCTTCTTTAAGTTCTCTATAAACAGTATCCTCGGGAGAATCTCCTTCTTCCGATCCACCGCCCGGGAATCCCCATTGATGGCTATCGAAGTTAGTTTTTTGAACTAAAAGATAATTATTTTGTTCATCTAAAACTAGAATATTAACACCTTTTCTATATGGAAATTTATTCATGAGATAATTTTATCATTAGTGCAACGTTATCCTGTACACAGTTTCTCCAGGCTATATGGCTGAGCATCTAGGTCCAGAACCATTTTCATTCTCTGGGATGTAAATGAGACAAATGAGACAGTATAAAAAAGTACCTGTGTTTCTCACAATCTGCCATCATATAAGGGTTTTTATGCTATAATCCAGCAAAATCCACTAAGAGAGGAGGTGAGACACATGTCAGCGAATGGTGGTACCGCCATTTTGGGGGTTGTTGAAGCTCAGTTAGGTCAGCAGTCTGCTGTAGCGTACATCGATGGATATGAAGACTATCCGGATTACGATGATAACTACGATGACTACAATGACTATGACGACTACAACGACTACCATGACTACAGCGACGAATACTACGACGATGACTCTGATGACAGTGATTCCGAGAAGTAATCGTTCGCTATCCCATAGGGGATTTGGTTCAATTTGACCATCTCCCCCTTATTTCAAACTAGACAGCGAAAGGAGATTGAAATGGCTAGTTTAACCTTGGTTATAAAACCTGTAGGAAATAGTTGCCCTCTGAGATGTGATTATTGTTACAACAGCGATCCAAATCTAAGGCAAAGGCACAGTTCAAAAACCATGTCACCGGGAGTACTTGAGAAACTGCTCTTTGAGTTTTTTCAAGTGCCTCAAAGAAAACACGTTATCATTTGGCATGGTGGGGAACCAACAGTAGCAGGAATTTCTTTCTACGAAAATGTATTACGGTTACAGAAAGAAATGGTTAAGAGGTTTGACATTAAAGGTAAAGTGACAAACCGAATTCAGACCAGCGGCGTGCTTATCGATGAAGCTTGGGCTAACTTCTTGAAAGTAAGTGGAATCAAACCAGGCTTTAGCGTAGATGGGCCGAGTATTGTGCATGATGCTCATAGATTCTACCCAGATGGTCATGGCTCTCTTTCAGATACTATGAGCGGCGTGGAGTTGCTCAAATCCCAGGGAGTACGAATCGGGGCAGGTGCTGTAATCAATAAGGACAGCTTAAATCATCCTTTAGAGGTGTTTGAGTTCCTTAGGAGCCACTTCACGGGATTTGATTTTTCACCTTGTTTTGAAACCGTTGTTGAAGGGAACATTCCGGTCTATGGTATTAGTGCTGAAGAATACGCTTCTTTTGTGAAAACCGTTTTTTTGCACTGGTGGAAGATTGACGATCCTACAATCCGAGTAAAGAGCTTTGTAAGGTATGTAGAAGCTGCTTTAGGAAAGGCACCCAAAGTATGTAGTATGTCTTCTGGTTGCAACAGATTCCTAAGTGTTGATGGGAACGGCGATGTGTACCCCTGTGGAAGGTTTGCGGGGCTACCAGAATTGTGTCTGGGGAACATTACTCAAAGCAGTTTTGAGGCTATTAGAGCAACATCAATGTATCAAGACTATCTTAGTAATGCTCAGTATATGCCCAAGGAATGCCAAGACTGTCGTTGGAAATTTGCATGTAATAATGGTTGCACAGCACTTCGCTACACCGAACAGGGTACTTTTTTACCGAGAAGTCCCTTATGTGAGGCAATATCAGACATATTGGACTTTGTTCAAAATCTTGTAATAGAAACTAAGGAGGGTGAAGAACGAAAAAACTGACCAACAGGTTGGGAGAACAAAGACATTTATCCAAATGTTTATTCTCCCAACCTAATCATTTATACTTTAATTGCATCTATGAAAAATAAATATCTAAATGAAGGAAATCAAACTAAAATAACAGAAACTATTAAAGATATATCCAATAGTATAGAAGGTTCTAATATTGAATATGTTTTTAATGCTTTGATTTGGATACACAGTAATATGGGTAAAATTCCTGAAAATATCGACAAAAATTCTGTTTTCAGAAAAAGAACTGCAGAAAAAATAGTAAAAGATGGTTATGTTAGTGGGTGTACAGATTATGCTTTAGTTTTTATTGCTTTATGTAGAGCCAAAGATATACCCACAAAATATGTTGAGGTTATTAAGTGTAGTTGGTTAGAAGATGGCAATGTAAGAACAATTAATGGTCATATTTTTGCTGAATGTTTAATAAAAGATAAATGGATACAAATTGATCCTCAACGAGGGACTATGCATACCAAGACCAGCTACAATGGTTTTGAAATATTTGATGAAGGTTTGGATTCTTGGGATATAGGTATAACAGATTTTGATTCTCTAAGAGAAAAATTTGAGGATTTTAAACAAAAATACAACCAATAACTATTTTCTTATAATTGACTTATCGATTATTTAGCGTCATTAATACATAAAGAAATAATAAAGCTTAACATTTGGATAATAAGTGGCTGTGTTTAATGGCTGCATGCTGTTGACGAAGTTCGAACCTTTTACATACGTAAAGACGCTGATATTTCGATATACTCACCTTCACAAATCTATTGTTATTGATGGATAATTTTATCGTTTTCTTAGAAATAACGACTGAAAATGGAAACCAGGCGTCTTGCTACGGATATTAAAATTGTTTGTATCAAATTTTATGACGTCAAAATCGTTTTTTGTTAGCTCAAGTAGTTTTTCATCAGATAAGAAAGAAAAGAATCTTGGCATGTTCATTTTCGTTTCATCCGTTATGGTTTTTTCCTCATCTACACCACCATATACGCCGTAATAAAAAATTCCATCAGAGTTTAACCGATTTGCTATTTTCCCAAGTATTTTTGGAAGATCTTTTAGTGGTACATGTAATAAAACGTTCAGACCGAATACAGCATCAAATTTGTTTTCTAATGTGTCGATATCATAAAGATCAAGTACCTTGGCTTTTAACCCTCTTTTCATACACATTTTTACCATTTCGTCAGATAGATCTGTAGCCAATATGTTAAAACCATTGTCCATAAAATACTTGGAATCAATACCCGCGCCAGCTCCAAGTTCAAGTATCGTATGCTTTTCCTCATTTCTCAGTAATTTCACAAACTCATCCCTTAGATCAAGCTTCCATTGCTCTCTTTTATCTTCGTTTGAGTCTCTTCTTTTAGCGTCAGCGTTATACGCGTCTTTTAATTCTTTTTTAAAACCCTGCATATGTTTATTATAAACGATTGTCTGAAAGTTCGAACCTAAATAATTCATGCAGAAATTGTTTTTATGACTGCATATAGCTGCATAGTACACTACCCATTGTCCCGATTTGTATATATGAAAATAGCTGTGGTTCGAACTCTAAGAAAGGCTTGATTTGGTTGGGTTAGAACTTCGTCTCTAGTGGTTTATCTCTTATTGGCTAGGGGATAGGGATTCGGTCACGCATAAAATTCTGCTGAATTTTTGCTCGACCCCGCCTCGCTCACCTTCGTTCGCTCCGGCATTCGAATCCTTTCGCTCTCAACAAGTAATTTGTCAACCAACCCTTCGGGCTGATTGCCAAATCACTGGCTGGGGGACAGGGATTCGAACCCCAATTACCGCATCCAGAGTGCGGTGTCCTACCATTAGACGATCCCCCAAAAAAAGTTGCATAGAGCTCTAAATAGCACCGGTTTGGGCTAAGGCATAACCTAAACCCAGTGTGATTTTACCATCTAATAAAGTATTATTGAACTATGCAGGAAGAGGCACCAAAAACAGAAACACCCGAAAGCTCGGAAAGCCTGATGACCGCAGAAATTGCTCGTCAAACCGATTTTATTGATACTTTACAATCCTACATAGATAGAAAAGATAGCTATCCACACGATTCACCCGGGTATAGAGACATTTCTGACCTTATTGCGCATATCTACAAGAACAGCACCGAAGATCAACCGCCCTTACCGGAAAAATTATCATCGGAAACTTTGAATTTACTTTTGGAAGAAAGAAAAACCGCGCTTGAAGCATATCTCGAATACCACGATACTACGGGCGCTCTCGTTCCGGAATTATTTCACAAAAAGCTCGGAAATATTTTGGATCCCAAAAAGTTTTCGATAGATTCGCAAACAGGTCATATTTCGGGTGAGAAAGAAAACTCTTTTGAAAACCATTCTTTTATCGGTGTGTCAATTGATAACCTTGCCCTTCTAAATACTGAAGGAGGTCACCCTGCAGGTGACAGAGCATTGTCTGAAACCGTACTGAAAATCAACGAAGCATTACTTAAACATGGATTTAATTCCGATGAGTATGGAATATATCACATGAAGGGGAGTGATTTTACTGTTGTTTTGGCGAATAAAGAGAATAAAGAAAAGGTCGAAGATGTAACTAATTCTTTGAAAGAAACCGTACTTGAATCCTCGTCAAACTTAAATTTAAGTTATAACGCCGGTTTAGTAGCGGCTACTGCTGACGGGTCGGAAATTATTGAGATTTTTAATAAAGTTCAGGATTCGCTTCCTTCGGACGAGAAATTATCTTCAGAAGATTCCAAAAAAGTTTTAGGTACTTTGTTAACTGTTACATTGGATACCGAAAGGGAGTATGAAATCTTAAACAGTTTGGTTACAAGATCGGGTGACTTGTTGTCGGCCGGAGATGATAGTAATTTTGCTAAGTATTACAGTACCTATGTTAAAAAATTTGTTCAGGACACCCCACTTTCCACCCAAAAAAGTTTCAAAAACGTAATAACCGACAAAAAAGCAACCTCCGAAATAGTGTATGGAGTTGTAACACAGAGAAATTTGGAATCTATTGAAGCTGTAAAGGAGGCGGAGGCCGGAGTTGCAAAAGTATTATCTGATCGTTTTTCTGCGGATGAGCGAGGTCTAGAAATTCAATTTAAGCATGCGACCAGAGCTCAAAATCCGGCAGAGCAACCCGACTTTGACGAATTTTGCAAAAACTTTACTCCCGAATCCGCGCACTTTTTCGATAAACTGAAAAGTATTCATGAGGGGTTTTCTCTATTGCAAAGTTTTTTTGACACGGAGGGCGTTTCATCCCAAACGGAAAAGTTGTCCGTTATGCAGAAAGAATTCGAAAATTACCGACGCTACCACGTTGAGTTTTCACAGTTGTTTTCCGAGCTTCGTGAAAAGATCGAGTCCAGAACTAATCTTTTAGACGAAACTTTTAAGAGTTTTATA
The DNA here is from genome assembly GCA_938004185.1 of uncultured candidate division WWE3 bacterium. GTDB lineage: Bacteria > Patescibacteriota > WWE3 > UBA101185 > UBA10185 > UBA8498. Next base: position 546,334 of record CALKWN010000065.1, on the reverse strand, counting down.
CCCGATGAGGAAAAAGTTCTGCGTGTAAAACTTGTTAATGAGATTGCTTTAAAAGAAGCGGAAACGAAAGTTTTTCAGAGAGACAATTTAACAGGTTTATTGAAGAAAGAACATTTTTACCGAGAAACATATAAATCGGTAGAAGACAGTTTATTGTCCGGCCAAGAAATTTCGGTAATTTTCAGTGACCTCGGCAACCTAAGATACACCAACGACTACGGCGGAAGGATGGCAGGAAACGCCGAACTTTTAGCCGCATCCCGGGCTATAGAAGAAGCCACTTTGGGAATGAGCCCTGTAATATCACGTTTTGGAGGAGATGAGTTTGCGGTGTCTTTTCAGGGAGGTTTTGATTCAGTTGAACAGGTTTGTACAAAAATTGGAGAAAATTCGTCTGTAGTGGTTCCGGGGGATCCGGATAAAATGAAAGAAGGCTTTTATCCTCACAGAATGTTGCTTGATTCAGGAGCCGCGACTTTATCATCATCCCGCGAGACTTTGTTAAAAATTCTTGACTATATAGATACGGCGACCGGTTCGAAACTTTTTAATCCGGAGGACGAGAAAAGACTGCTCGAAATTCACCAAAAAATTGACGCCGGAATAACCGAAAATTTGAAAGACGACGAAGATTTTAAATTTTACGCAAAAACCGTGACAAGACTTATGGTAAAACAGGCGGATTTTTCGGTAGATTACGTAAAAGGGTATAGCAAACTCTTGGATTTATACGACATGTATAAATCGGAAGATAAAGAGGTAAAAAAAGCTCTGAAAATCAGGTGGGCTTACTCACAAAAATCTTTGGGAGGAGCGGATATAAAAGTACTTAAACAAATCGAAGATGAGCTAGAATCTAAAGGACACCCTCAGATAACACCCGAAATATATAAAAAGTACTTTTCCGGAGCTGAAGTTGGGGAGGAGAGGGAGGAAGTTACTTTTAAGCGTATTCTTGACGACTATATAAAAGAGAAAATATAGAAGATAGCTGTGGGCCGAAGGCTGTGTTTAGGGCAAAATTATTCATTGTTGTAAGGGGGTTAATGCGATAAAATCAGTCTATGATAAGTGCTCAACATAAAGAACAAAGGGTTGCCGTATTTGTGGATGTACAGAATATGTACTACTCCGCCAAGAATTTATATGGGGCTAAGGTCGATTTTAGTAAGGTACTAAGCCAGGCAATTGGCCCGAGAAAGCTGGTAAGAGCCTTTACCTACGTTATTAAAGCGGATGTGGGTGCTGAACGCGATTTTTTCGATGCTTTACACAAAATAGGATATGAAGTTAGGGAAAAAGAATTACAGGTTTTTTACGGCGGGTCTAAAAAGGGTGACTGGGATGTGGGTCTCTGCATGGACGCCGTGAGACTAATTCCAAAAATTGACGCGATGGTTTTGGTTTCAGGCGACGGTGACTATACTGATTTATTGGAATACGCCAGAAGCCAGGGTGTACGTACCGAAGTTATAGCGTTTAGTAAAACAGGATCAAGCAGGTTATTTTCTATTGCAGACAGTGTTATAGATATGTGCGAAACCCCGGAGAAATTTCTTATAGGTAAATCAAAGTTTACTTTGCTGAACGCGTTCAGCCAGCCCAACAATGGAAACGCTCCTGCCAAAAGTTAAAACATTTTTCGTTTCAATTATTTCCAGGAAAATTTTGTTTTTCCTTTATTTCATTTTGGTCTTGGCGACCTTATACCATGTTTACTATGCGAAGCGAATTATTCCCGGTGTAATGGTAGGAGATGTTTCACTTGGAGGTAAGACAAAGATTGAAGCTGAAACAGCGTTGTTGAATTATGAAAAGACTTTGGATAAACAGCTCACCCTTAAGTTTGAAGGAAAAGAATATAAATTTAAAGCCGATGATATTGAACTTAACTACGATTGGGAAGGTACGGTTCTTCGTGCGTTTGAAGTAGGAAGAACAGGCAGTTTTTTTTGTGATAATAAGGACAAGATAGCAGGTTTATTAAAGAATTTATCAATTCCCGCTTTTCACGATTTTAGTGATGAGAAATTGATAAGCGTGATTTCCGAGGCAAAAAGTCTGTTTAATGTTACTGCACAAAATGCATCTATATCCCTTGAAAACGGTGAGATCGTAGTGAATCCCGAAAATGAAGGAGTTAAAGTTTTAGACGACGCGATACACGCAACAATAATAGAGTCTTTTGAAACAATGAGGTACGGAGATAAAGAATTGCCCGGTAAAAGAGTAATTCCTAAGATTACAGCCGCCGAAGTTGAAACTTTACTTCCGCAGGTGGAAAAAATTATCCAAAATCGTATCAGTGTTAGCGACGGAACAAGTACGTGGAAGTTAGGACAGCAGGAGATAGCAGGTTTTATCACTTTCGCTCGGGATAAGGAAAAAGATGTGGCGGAGATTACACTTGATGAACCTAGATTTGAAGCGTTTGTAGAAGAGGTTGCCGAAGAGGTTAACCGGCTGCCCCGAGGAAAAGTTACTTCTATGGAAGAGAACAAAGTAACGGGATTTACCATAATTCAGGAAGGTAGTGAGTTGGATAAATCGCAGTTTATCTCATTATTTAAAGATGCATTTTTTAATGCCAAGACTACGGTAGAAATACCTAAAAAATCTGTTTCAGGTCCTCCGGATAAGGAAAAATACGGAATTTTGGAGTTGTTGGGTGAGGGGAGTTCAACTTACAAGGGTTCGGCTACAGGAAGAATTAATAACTTGAATTTGGCGGCTGAAAGAACGAGTGGTGTTTTAGTTGCGCCCGGGGAAATTTATTCGATGAATGCTTCAGTCGGGGATATTAGTGCTCAGACCGGTTACGATGTAGCCTACATTATAAAAGAAGGGCGAACTGTTCTTGGATCGGGCGGAGGTGTTTGCCAGACTTCAACGACTCTTTTTAGAGCTGCTTTAAATTCAGGTTTACCAATTGTTTCACGACACGCTCACGCTTACCGAGTGAGTTATTACGAACAGGACAGTCCTGTGGGTTTTGATGCCGCAATATTCCAACCTTCCTGGGATTTTAAATTTAAAAATGACACCGAAAATTATATTTTAATTCAGGCTGAACCCGATCGAGAAAATTACACACTGAAATTTAGAATTTTCGGAACGCCCGACGGCAGAGAAATTGAAATAAGTGAGCCTGAAATTTCAAAGCAAACTCCCCCTCCCCCTGCTTTATATCAGGATGATCCTACACTGGCCAAAGGAGTGGTTAAGCAGGTTGATTTTCCCGCATGGGGAGCAAACGTAAAATTTTCTAGAACTGTAACAAAGGATGGAGAAGAGTTGTTTGCTGAGACATTTGAGAGTCGATATCAGCCTTGGAGAGCAATATATTTGGTGGGAACTAAGGAATAAGTTTTTTGAGTTAGCTGTTAGTTTTTGTGGCTATTCCGATATTTTTATACTTACAACTGTGTATTCGTCCTCAGGTTGACCCGTTATTGTTACGGTTGCTAAAAGATCCTGATCTTTGTAGGTTGTAACATATATTCCGTTCTCTCGTTTGTCGGTATCCGGGATCCATTTTTTGTCGCTGAAAACATTTTGGTAAAAAAGCATTACTTCCTCAGGTGTCTTTTTTGTAAGAAAAGTAGTTTGATTTGATTCAAGTGTTTGGCTTGAAGATACTTTCATCGAGCTAATCGGCATCGGGAGGTCGTATGAATGTGATGTTGAAGTTCCTTTTATTGTTCCGTCGCTGTCGTTATTTTTGGGATTATATTGCATGAACGCAAAATAACTTCCGGCAAAGGCAAATGTTAGTACTGTTAGTATGGGTATTAATTTTTTAAAATCTCCGGGCATTTTTGGTAAATTAATTATACACGAAGGATGGGAGGTTATTTTATGTCGGTAGTTGGATCGGTATTTTAGGGGCGGGTATGGTGTGTGTTAGTAAAAAAGCAATTTTATTGGTAGAATTTGTGGGATTTGTGTCCGGTATAGCCAATGCCTGTGGCAGTTTTTGTCAGTTTTCAGGCCCCATCGTCTAGCGGTTAGGACGACGGATTCTCATTCCGTAAACCGGGGTTCGATTCCCCGTGGGGTCACCAACGAAAGTTCGCAAGTGCCTTCAGGATACTCGCGAATTTTTGTTTGTTAAAGTAAGGGGAATCGAATAATGCGCAGCGAACGAAGGTGAGCGAGCGGGGGTCGACGGGCGCGTCAGCAGACGCGAACCGGTGACCGATTCCCCGTGGGAACTCGGAAGCAGTACAAATTACTTCAAACAAAGCTTCACAAAACTTTCAATAACTTCAACTGTCTTATATAAAGTATTCAAATCAACGTACTCATTAACTTTGTGAGCGTTAGAAGAGGGACCGGGTCCAAAAATTACTACATTGCCTCCCCATTTTCCCTGCAATTGCTGAACTTCGAAATAACCTGAATTTGCAACATCTCCATACTCAATTTTTAGATCCGAGTCACGGACTGCCTCCTCAAAACTTTTTAACGCTGTTTTGTCTGTATACATAGAGCCGAGTAAAAATCTAAGATTGTAGTCGGATATCTCAACACCCAAATTCGAGGATATACCAAATATTTTATCTTTCAAATAAGTCTCATCTATTTCGGGGCTTGCGACTCTTATTTCACCGACGCTTTTGCAGAAATTCGGTATAACATTGGCGTTACTTACTACATTATTGTTTTCATCCAGAATCCCCCCGTTTGTATAAGCCAGATTTAAAGTATTTTTTAAATCTTTAGAATTCAGTTTGGTTATCTCTTGTTGCAGAATATCGTAAAGTTCAAAAGTTTTTTCTATTGCGTTTATACCCTCATCTTTTTTACTGGCATGGCAAGATTCTCCGTGAACATTAAAAGAAAATTCTGCAACTCCTCTGCAGCCGTTATAAATTTTCAGATTCGTAGGTTCTAAATTTACGATATACTCGGGTTCAAAAGTGTATTTTTCTATTAGTTTTTTAACGCCTTTGAATTCGTATTCCTCGTCCACGGTGAATATGTAGGCAATTTCTTCGTCGGTATTGTATTTTGCGGCTATCTCAAGCATAACCGCCAACCCTGCTTTCATATCAACCGACCCCAATCCATACAACTTTCCACTGTCTTCCCTCGCAGTAAATGGTTCTTTTGATTCGACTTTGGGTGGTACTGTATCCATGTGTCCGAATAAAATTATCTTCGGCTTCTTTGTTTTATATGCAATTAAATTAAATCTGTTTTTCTCAACATCTTGTTTTTCTATTGTAAGGTTTGTGTTCTTTGTTAAATAATCGTAGATGTAGTCGCCCAATTTTGCCTCATTATTACTGTCGGAAACATAAGATTTTATTTCTATCAATTCTTTTAATGTTTTTAATACCGATGATTCACCCACAGTGATTGCATATTATCATAAGTGAGGTGTCCTTTCCTCACTTGAAAATCCGATACATGCTAAAATTATCCTTATGAAACTTCAAAACAAAATCGCAATAGTAACAGGTGCTTCCAGCGGAATAGGTTTGGCAATTGCTAAACTTTATCTTGAAGAAGGTGCAACAGTAGTATTTTCGGATGTAAACGAGTCCGGTGCGCAGATAGTAGCTGATTTAGGTGAAAAAGCCTCTTTTGTTAAGTGCGACGTATCTGATCCCGTAGCTGTTGATAATCTTGTAAATGGCACCGTAGAAAAATACGGAAAACTCGACATTATGGTAAACAACGCCGGTATCGGCGCCCTCGGCAGTGCTCTGGATTGTACAAACGACGCTTGGGATAAGGTTATATCCATAAATTTATCGGGAGTATTTTACGGAGTTAGGGCCGCGTCTAACGCAATGAAAGAAAAAGGAGTAAAAGGCTCTATTATTAACATGACCTCCATTTTAGGTATCGTCGGCATGGAAGGTGCGATTGCTTATTGTGCCGCAAAAGGGGGAGTTTCAAATCTTACTCGAGCATCCGCTCTAGACCTGGCATCTTTAGGAATAAGAGTAAACGCCATCGCTCCCGCTTTTATAACGACCGGAATGACAAAGGATGTACTAAATGATCCCGGTTTTAACGCTTTTGTTACGGGAAACACGCCATTGGGATATGTGGGAGAGCCTGACGATATTGCTCACGCCGCGCTATACCTTGGTTCCGAGGATTCAAAATACGTTACCGGTATAATACTTCCTGTAGACGGCGGTTGGACCTGCAAGTAATAGAAGCAGCGTTTTAACTATAAATAACTACTCGCTTTTTTCTTCATCGGAGTTGTTTTCTTCGCGTTCTTCTTTTTCGTTTTCCCATTGGTTATGCCAGCCGGTGTATGGAGGTTTTTCGTTTCTATCTTTTTCCTTCTTATCCTCTTTTGGATCAGGGGTGATTGTATCTATGGTTTCGGGTTCCGGATTTTGTTTATACTCTTCCCAGACTTTTTTCATTTTTTCTCTGTATTCTTTCAGTTTCTTTTGATCTTCGAAAAACTTTTTTTCCAATTCCTCGAGCCCGAGCTTATCGTAAGCAGGCTTTCCTTTTACCCATTCAGATAAGGCGTTCTTCGCAACTATTTTCATCTCTTCTTCAGTTTCAATTTCTTTCCCTCCAGACCCATTTAATATATAAGGAAGTCTTACCGGGTTTACCTTACAGGGATATTTTTTTTGGTGCTCGCTTATGAATTTATCAAGCTCTTCATTTTCCGTCGGCGGCGTTTTTTCTTCTTTATATTCTTCGCCGCCGATTTTTTCTATTTTACCGCTTCCGTCAGGAGCTAAACTAAAGAGCTCGGGTTGGAAGGACTCGTTATTTTCCATCGGCAGTAATTTTTTTCCTGTTTTTAAGCTTTTTAACCACTTTTACTGCTACAATGATCCCGATGATAATCGGTGAGTAGACAGCCAGCCATATAACGGCGCTTCCGATATTCTGAGCAGTGCCCAGCATCGATCTTACAGCTCTTTTAAATACGGCTTCAGGTCTCCAAGGTTGTTCAGGTGCGTAAGGAAGAGCAAGTTCGTCAGTAGAAAGATGTATGGTTAATTTACTTGTGGTCGTTGTCCCCTCCATATATATCAACTGTCCTTTATAGTTATCTATTTGATTCTGAATGGTGTCTAAAGCTCTTTGTATCTCAAGCATCTGACTTACATTAACTGCCTGATCCATAATTTCTTGCATGCGTGTTTTTTGTCGTTCGAGATCCGAAATTCTTCTTTCGACATCTACGTATTTATCGGTAATATCTCTTCCGCTCACATTTTCCGAAACTACTTTTACCGACAGCATTCTTAAATATTCAGTCATTTGTTCTACTTTGTCCGAAGGTATTCTTATTTCCAAAACGGCACTTTCGGAATATTCGGCCCTTTGAATATTTGTGTTTACCATGTATCCTGCCATTTCCGTAGTTTTACCTTTTATTTTTGACACCGTATCAGTGACGTCTTTTACTAATAATGAAAAATTTGAATTGACAACGACTTTGCGGTCGGTCACATCAGGCTGAGGAGCAGCTTCGTATGAAGGCATCTGTAAATTTAGTGATTTCGCCGAACCTGCAATAGGAGTTCCCCCGTATTCAGAGGTCATTGAATCTATAGATGTTCTTCTGCTATTTAAACCGCCCGATATCAAATATCTGAAAGGGCTGAAGATCCACAAAACGAAAAGTATGAATAAAATATTTACGGTAGCAAGTTTGTGGGTTTTAACCCAGTTAAAAATTTTTGTCATCATGTTTTAATATTTGCACGGAATTGTTTGTATTTCAACACAGGGTTGCTTTACAACCACTTATTTTTCGGAAGGTCCTTTATTTTATCGATATTTTCAGATTTTTTCTTTGTGGGATGTTTTTTGATCTTGGGCCTCTTTGTTAAGCTTTCGATTTCTTTTAGAGTTGCGTGTATCCTGGCTGTAATAAGTCTTTCCTGATCTACCCAGTAGTCGTATGCAAAATTTTCGCGCAGATCTTTGTTTTCTTCGGCGGCAAGCCCTTTTTCTATGGTGGCTTTTTCCAATTTTTTGCGTTGTTCTGAGAGACGTTTTCTCAACAGCTCAACTTTATCTTCTAGGTGCATGAAGAAAATTTTACCATGCGGAAAGCCCGTTAAATGGTTTTGAATCGGTGCATTATAATACCGGCGGCTATGCTTACATTTAGTGAATCGACATCTTTTGAAAAGTCAATTCTAATGTTTTTTCCCAGCCCGAGTTCTTTTCCGGAAAAACCCGACGACTCGCTTCCGAACACAAAGGCGGATTTGTTGATTTCTACATTTTCTCTTAATTCTTCGAGAGAAGTGTCGGCTTTAGGTGTAAGTATGTATAAGTTTTTTTCGTACTTTTGTTTATATTCCCCCAGGCTATTAAAAAACTCAAAATTAACGGCGAAAACACTACCCATTGAGGATCTTATGACTTTGGGATTAAATATGTCTGCTGAAGGCCTTATTATAGCCAGATTTTTGTATCCGAAAGCATGCATACTTCTTACAACAGTACCGAGGTTACCCAAATTTTCAGGTTTATCCATGACTATGTGAGGAGAATCTTTTTCCAGCGAGCACTCGTATTTCGAAAATCTTGCTCCGGCATAAACATTTTCTTTGCCGGAAAATCGTTGTAGCACTTTATTTCCGTTTTCAACACGTACGTTGTTCTGGCGCGCAATCTTTTCTAATTCTTTTACGCCTCTATTATTTTGACCCTTCGGATTTATGAAAACTTCAATTACCGCTTTGGGTCTGTACTTAAAAAGCTCAATTGTGGGATAGGCACCGAGGCAATAAGAATGTTTTTGATTTTTGTCGTATTGTTTAAGCTTCATTACTCGAATTTTATCGAATCAATTATGGAGGAGATTGTGTTTTCCAGCGGAGCGGTCTCTTTTACACCTACTATAAGTGCGGCGGCACCCCTTTCGGTGTTTTTGGGTGCGTATATATAATAGGTATCTTTCCAGTGATAGTTAGAAAGCTTGATCGCAGATATTCCGTTCAAATCGATTGTTTCTTCTTTTCCCTCGGGAGGGAAGCCTTTGGCGGCGAAATAGTCATCGTACATTTTACTTTTTTCCGTTTCCATAAGACTTTCGAAAGTCCTGTCTCTATCCAGGTTCAGCACAGATATTACCACGCCGTACTCAGGATTTTCTTCTTCACACATCGATAAAATTGTCCGATATTTTTCGTCAGTCGGTAAAGGAATTGAGCACGTGTTTACCATATAGTTGGGGTATTCAAAAGAAATTCCCGATTCATCGTCGCGGACCCCTTTTAAAAATTCGGTGACCTCAAAACTTTGCGGCAAAAACTGTATTGAATTTGATATTGCTACAGTTTCCGTTTCGTATTGCTGTCTGTAACCCACATCACCTTTGTAGTACCTGGATACTTCGAAAAATTTTCCGCCGAACGAGATGTAATAGTTTCTGTAATATCCGTTACAGTAGTCGATGCTGTAATTTATTGAATCGTAAGAACCCATTTTTCCTTCGGTTACCTGTGAGTAGGTAGCGTTTTCAGGACACATCTCTTTCATTGCAGTTAGTCTGGTGTTTGCAAATTGATTAAGGTCTCTTATCTTGGTGGAGAAGACTGTAATTGTAACCGTCCATCCCTGAACAAAATTAGGATCGTCGTCCTTTGAATATTTTATTTCAACTTTTCCTTCGCCGAGTGCCGTGTCGTACGAATCAGTCAGTAAAGCCGTGTTCGGGTACCTTAAAGAAATTTGGAGATTAGTATTTGAATAGTCGAGGTCACTTATCTTTTCCTCTTCGCGTACAATAACCACAGGAGCTTCGGTGGAAGTGCTCGACTTAAACCTGACACGGTCCTGAATAACCTCTTTTCTAATTTTTAGAGCCAGAGATATTGCCGGTATTACAACAAGCAGAACAACCGCTGCAATAATAACCCTTTTCATGAATAGCTTTTTCTTTTTCTGAATTAACTGTTCTTTTTCTTCGGGCGTTAAATTTTCAAAATCGTTAGTGTCTTTAATGTCATTTTTTTCCATATCATCTTAATGATATCATTTCATGCCATGTCTTTAAAAATGTTGACAAACACTTCAAATAAATATGTAATTAAAGTGCAAATGAATAGAAATAAATTTATTTCTGCCCAATAATAATTTTCTTTGGCACACAGTGTTTGTGTGCTAATTTTTTAGGAGGTGATCTTTGATGCCAGTAAAGAAAAAAGCGAAGAAGGTTGCAAAGAAAACCGTTAAGAAAGCAAAGAAAGTCGTTAAGAGAAAAGCTAAAAAAGCTACTAAGAAAAAGAAGTAATTTTTCTTAGAGCATTAGCTTTCGAAAGAAAGCAAACTGCTCTCAATTAACTACATTGCTTTTGAAAAGTTTTCGGAAGCGGCTCCTCACAAGGGGCCGTTTCTTTTTTATAAACCTAAAAGATCCGAATTATTCTTCATCGAGTTCAAAACAATTTTTACAAATTCTTCCGTATCAATTCCTAATTTTTCTTCGCACAATAAAATTTGTTCTCTTTCAACCTGCTTCGCAAATTCCTTTTGTTTGAATTTTTTCAAGACACTTTCTACTGTCACATCGGTCAGCTTTTTACTTGGCATTACTAAGGCTACAGCTACAATAAATCCGGTAAGTTCGTCGGAGCATTCAAGTGTCCATTCCAGAAGAGTTTCAGGCCGCCTTAATCCGGTAATTTTCGAGTTGTGTGAATTGAATAAATTTAAAAGTTCGGGTGCTACCTCATAATTTTCGAGCCAGCTTAAAAGTTCAAGTGTGTGCCGAGACGGACAGTCTTTGGTTTTTTCCCAGTCGGCGTCGTGAAGAATTCCTGCCACCTCCCATTGATCTTTGCTCAAAGAAGTTTCTAAAAGATCTTTTTCCAGAAAATAGTCGTAAAAATCGGCGAGTACTTTTCCGACTGCGTAGCAATGGCGGCGGAGATTTTGATTTTGCATTTGTTCATGAAGAAGCGCGAGAGCTGATTCTCTATCTAAAACCGTCCTATCCATATTTTTTAAAGATCGTAAATATTTTTTGTAACCGAATCGATCTCATGTCTTAGTTGAGGGAACGGCACACCTTCTCTTGCGGGAACATTTTCTAAGAACCAGAACACTCTTTCCGAATGACCATAACCTAATGTCGGTGGCATTCCGTACTCAAGCATCTCTACAAAATCTATGTCTAAAAACTGAGCTTCTTTGTCGCCTTTATCTCTCAATGCCTGCTGCTCTTTAAATCTTTCAAGTTGGTCGACTGGATCGTTAAGCTCAGAAAAACCATTGCCGAGTTCGCTTCCCGCAACAACAGGGTGAAATCTCATAGCATAAATCGGATTTTCGGGGTTTGCTTTAGCCAGAGGGGATAGGAATTTTGGCTCATTTACAACAAAAGCGGGACCTGCAATATCTTTTCGTATATGTTTCCATAAAGCATCTACACCGCGTTCGAAACCCATTCCTTTTTCAATTTTTATGTGATTTTTTTCAAGAATTTTTTTAACTTCTTTCCACTCTGAATCAAGAATATTGAGCCCGAACTTTTCTTTTAAAATTTCAGCGTAATCTATTATTTCCCATTCCTTTCCGAAATCGACCTCAAAACCTCTTATTTGAAATTTTTTGTAACCGTAAACATTTTCGGTAATAAACGAGAAAAGATCTTTTATAAATTTCATTCCGTCGTTCCAGTCGGCGTATGCCCAATAAAATTCCATCGCGATATGTTCAGGGAGATGTTCGTCGGACAAACCTTCGTTTCTGAAACGAGGTCCTATCTCGTAAACTTTTTCGTAGCCGCCGCCTATTAATCTTTTTAAATAAAGTTCTTGGGAAATTCTTAAATAAAAATCTTGGTCGAGAGCTTCCATGTGTGTAATAAAAGGATTAGCATCAGCTCCTCCGGGAGTAGCTTCAAGAACCGGAATGTTCATTTCAATAAATCCGCGTTGCTTAAAAAACTCTCTGTGAGCTTCCCAGAATTTTGAGCGTCTTATAAATCTCTCATAAACTTCGGGGTTAAGATTTGTGTCTATGTAGCGCCTTCTGAGACGGGTTTCTTTATCTTTTAGTCCGTCCCAAGCGTCCGGTAGGGGGCGCAAAGATTTTGAAAGAACTCTTATTGAACTGACTTCTACCGAGATTTCGCCGCGTTGTGTTTTGGTAAGGACGCCTTTTCCTTCCGCAAAATCCCCGGCATCCAGCAGGCCCAGCTCGTCAAATCCTACCTCGCTGTTCGGGCGGTTGGGATTAAGAAGGGCGTCTTCTTTTATATATAGTTGTATTTTTCCGGAGGCATCTTTAAGATCTATAAACGCGAGCTTACCGTGTTTTCTTATCGAAATAATTCGGCCGGAAGCAGTAACTTCTTTACCTTCAAGTTTTTCAAAATCTTCGTGAAAAACGATATTTGAGTGAGATTTATACGAAGTCGGGGGGTAAGGGTCTATGCCCAATTCTCTCAGGTTTTTAAGTTTATCCAGTCTGACCTGTCTTAGTTCGGATAGTGTTGCCATTAACTCATTCAACCAGAAATGGCTTTAATAATCAATCTTAAGAATGGTGTATAGAAGTTTACCCATAGGGGCATCAACCTCTATTTTGTCTCCTACCTTTTTGCCTACGAGGGCGGAACCGAGGGGAGATTCATGAGATATTTTCTTTTCCAAAGGATTGGCTTCGGGAGCTCCGACAATGTGATATTCGACCTCTTCGCTGTCCACTTTTATTTTTACTTTTGCGCCTACTCCGATAATATCTTTTTGCGCGCCTTCTTCGGAAATCTGAGCGTTTTTAATAAATTCTTCAAGTTCGGCAATTCTTCCTTCGATGTATGATTGTTCTTGCCTTGCGGCGTCGTATTCGGAGTTTTCCGAGATGTCACCCATTTCGCGGGCGTCTTTTATTCTTCTCGCGACCTCAGGTCTTTTGACATCATTCAACTCGGCTAATTCAGCCTTTAGTTTTTCCAAACCTTCTTTTGTAACATATATAACGTCTTTTTTATTCATAATATTCACCTTTTCATTAAGAGAACTTCAAAAAAAATGTCCCCACCTTATAACTTGAGGGGAAAGTCTTTTGAACAAGGTTATATTTATCACATTTAAAAAGGAGTGTCAACCTGTCAAAACTCTAGGTTATAGCGTTATTCCAATGAATAACGGCATTAATATGGTGATATAATGCAGATTATGGCATCTAATTTTGATATAAAAAAGGACTGGAATTTGGGTCTTTTGTACCCTGTATTTGATAAGGACACCGTTAGGTCGGAGCTTGAAAATATAGTGAAAAAGAACCTTGAGTTTGTTGCTAAGTGGCGGGACAGAACTGATTATACGGAGAGCCCCGAAGTGTTGAAAGAAGCACTTGATGAGATCGAAGCCCTGTCAGCTACTATAGGTATGTCGGGAAGACCCGGATACTACTATTGGCTAAAGCACCAGCTTGACCAACAGGACACCGAAATTAAGGCAGAACTCGGAAAGATCGAAGACATCGGCACCATGATTGAAAATGAGCTCGAGTTTTTCGAACAGAGGATTTCGAGGATTCCTGAAGGTAGGCAGAAGGCTTTTTTGGAAAGTAAAGAACTTGCGGATTACAGACACTATATAAAGAGAAAGTTTGATTCGGCCAAACACCTGTTGAGCGAACCCGAAGAAAAAATATTAAACCTTATTACAAAAACCGCCTGGAGCAATTGGGTGACAATGGTTTCGGATTTTGTATCACGTGAAGAAAGAGAGATTGTCGGTGAGGACGGCAAAAAAACCGTAAAGAATTTTTCGGAATTACTGGACACTATAAATAGTACAAATAAGGAGTCGAGAGATTCTGCCGCTTTAGCGATAAACGACATTTTGTCCAAACACGCTCCGGTAGCCGAGTACGAGCTCAATTCAATACTCCATAACAAAAAGGTGTTTGACGCGTTGAGAGGGTTTCCAAGACCCGACTCTTCCAGGCATTTGGTAGATAATATAGATACTGAAGTGGTTGATAGTTTGGTGGATTCCGTAACTTCGAGATTCGATATCTCACAAAGACACTATAAATTGAAAGCAAAATTGATGGGCGTGGAAAAACTCCAATACCATGAGAGAAATGTGGAATACGAGGCTTTGGATGTAAGCTACCCATTTGAAAAAGCTGCCGATCTGGTATCAGAAGTATTCGGCAAACTTGACGGAGAGTTTAGTGAGATATTTGAAACTTTTTTGAAAAACGGACAGCTGGACGTCCTTCCCAAAAAAGGAAAAGATTCGGGAGCTTTTTGTGTTCACGTAGAAAAAGAACTTCCGGTATTTGTAATGCTTAACCACACCGGAAGATTAAATGATGTAACCACGCTTGCTCACGAAATGGGTCATGCAATTAATGCCGAGTTAATGAACAAGGCACAGAATGCTCTGAATTGCGATGTATATACCTGTACTGCCGAAGTTGCCAGCACTTTCATGGAAGATTTTGTGATCGATGAGATCGCAAAGAATGTAGATGATGAAAGGAGACTAGCAATCTTAATGCACAGACTCGATGGAGCCGTATCTTCCATTCACAGGCAGGTCGCATGCTACAACCTTGAAAAAGATTTGCATACTATATATAGGAGTGAGGGGTATATGTCCCTGAAAAAAATCGGAGAGGTATTTTTAAAGAATATGGGAGCTTACATGGGGGACGGGGTAGAACTTAATCCCGGATCCGAAAATTGGTGGGTTTACTGGAGTCACATAAGAAATTATTTTTATGTTTATTCTTACGCTTCGGGAGAATTAATATCGAAGTCTTTAAAAAGTATGGTAAAGGACGATTCGGCTTTTGTGCAAAAAGTTAAAAAGTTTTTAAGTGTCGGAACTTCAATGTCACCCCGCCAGGCATTCGCGGATTTAGGAATAGACATCGCCGACAAAAGTTTTTGGATGAAGGGTTTAGACGATTTGGACGCTATGCTTAGTGAAGCCGAAAGCCTGGCAAGAAAGCTGGGAAAGATTTAAATTTTATCTTTTTTTACCGCCTGCTGTCGGAGTCCCATATTGAATTACTATGCGGTATTTGACACGGAGATATTTTGCTAGTAAAAGGGTACTAGTATTACGTTTTCCAAACGTAAATTCTGTCTGAACGGTCAAGTTAACATGACCTGGAATAAAAAAGAGCATTGCAGCGAAATAGGCAGTTTTTAAACCGCACTGAATGTGTGGTTTTTTTGTTGCTTTTTTCTTTGGGTTTGGGAGAATAGTACGGCGCACTTTTAGAGAATTTTATTTAGTAATTGTTTGTAAAAGTGCAAATTTGAAAATTTAATTTAATTACTTAGAGAAAGCTTTGATGTTTGTTGCGCAAATTGGTCGCTTGCAATAAACGGAGCAAGTAGCGAAACCGGTCTCCTTGTTGAGGTCGGCTTTTTTTGTACTTGTTTTGTACATTGAATTTTGTATCCGCCTCGGATGGGCAAAATGGATGCAAAATTTAATTACATCTGCCGGAATAATTTATGAAGCTAAAAATAAAGCTTAGAATAAAAAAAGACACGCGTAGAAAAATTTACATGAACATTGCAATTTTTGCGATGTTGCTGAACAGTTTTTATCCCTACTTTGCATCGTACAGATACGTATATGCAGAGGATTTAGGAGATGAGAGTGTTGTTGAGACGCAGGAGACTTCTGCAGAAGATCCCGAGGGTGACTCTGAGGAAGGGACTACCGAAGGTAGCGAAGAAAATGAGGAGGTTGCGGAGGAAGGATCCGAAGGCGACTCTGACGAAAATACGCCGGGCGAACCTGAAGAAGCTTCAGAGCCTGAGACCTCAGAAGGAGACAGTCCTGAAGACGGCGAGGAAACACTTCCGGAAGAAACTCAACAAGGCGACATCTTACCCGACGGTGTGAGCGACTACAGACCTGAAGAACCTGTAGAAGCCGAACCGTCCTTAACAGATTCAACTGATTCGGCTGATCCCGTTGTGGGTTCAATTGAAAATACAGTTGTCGAGGAAGAAGATGAGGTTGTAAAAGTGTGTTTAAGTGACGACGAGGAAATCACGGATTCTGCGATAAGTGACTGGGAAGTTGACTCCGAAAAAGGCTATGCAGAAACTAAAGAAAAAGTGAAGCTCGGGGTTAAATATATTTTCCCCGAAGATGAAAAAGTTACTTTGACTTTTACCTGTTTACCTGAAAACGATGACGACAGATCTATTTTGAGAATTCAGAAAGTTTTGGTTGACGATTTGAATTTACCCGAAGAGTTTAGTACTGACGCGGAGTATGCTTACGATATTACGACTGATATGGATGACGGTGATTTTGAATATGATTTGACTTTGCCGAAGCCTGAGGGGGTTGAGGCTGGTGTTGTTTATATTGAGAAGGATGTTGGGGATGAGATTAGTGGGGAGGATGTTGAGGAGATTGATTCTGAAAATGTAAAACAGAACAAGGAGGACAGTGAGGTTACTTTGGAGAATATTCAGCATTTTACGATTTTTGTAATTATCGGAAGTGTGGGTGCTGCAACAGAAGACCCGCTCGCTACTTCAGGAACTGATTATTTGCGATATGTAGGTAATCCGGCTCCTACCGATACTTATTCACACGCATATCAGTGGGCAGATCCTTACTACAGATGTGACCCCAACAATAAGGAGGTTGTTTTCAAAGGAAAAATAGACGTTTCTGATATGTCACCAGGAGATGTTGCTTTTGTAGGTCTTATTGATGAGGGATTGTTAAGTTCCGGTGTTACAGGTTATCAAAGCGGAGCGTATGTTTACATTTATAAGAAAACGGCAACAACAATGCGCATAGGTCCGACTGATGGAAACTTAGGTGGCGAGATAGTACAAGTTGCCGGCACTTTTGACATCGGCGATTCCAACAAATTTGATTTGGAAGTAAGGATTTATGAAGGAAACATTTCAGTTAAGGTTGATGATAATTCTCCCATTATCGATACATATGGTGAGGTAAAAACTCGAAACAATGTTGATGTTTATTCGTGGGAAGAGTTTGAGAACGGTGCTATCCCGGGATGGGATTTTACCGGTAGTTACGAGATGCCTTATGAATTTGAAATTTCAGGGTGCAGTATTATTACTACACCGGATAAAGTAACTATTTGTCACGCGACGAATAGTGATGCAAATCCTTATATAGTCAACACGCCGGCCAGGAGCGGTGATTTAAAAGGGCATGCTGCTCATTTAGGTGGTATATATCCTGAGGATGATTGGGGTGATATTATTCCCGAATTTACTTACTTGGCATGTCCTGAGGATTTAGCTGCGTATACGAGTGATGATAATACCAAGGATTGTAAGATGAATGTTGGTACGGGTGGCGGTAATCCCCATAAGTATGCAGACAAAGTAGAGATAACTTTCCCGGGATTGAACTGGGATTCACCTGCAGGTCAGGCTATTTACAACAACGATTGTAAGATACCCCCGTTAAATGTTTGCGGTAACGGTATATTGGAGAGTGAGGAGCAGTGTGATGACGGAAATAACGTTGATGGGGATGGGTGTAGTGCTAACTGTACGACTGAAGTTTCCCAGTGTGTTGACGGAGAAGCTTGGGCAGCAAAAGTAACTGGTGTTACGACCGGAACGCTTTACGGTGGGGGAACGATAACCGATCCTATAAGAATAGATACAGCTAAAGCTTTAGGTGAGGATGACGAAGATTTTTATAGCTTAGGTTTGGGGGGAGAATTAATACTTGAATTTAGCCACTATGTAAAAAATATACCGGGCGACGATATTTCGGTTCATGAAATAACCTGGAATAGAACTGATGACAAAGAAGAGAAAGCTCAGATATATGTAAGTACTGATGGTTCGGATTGGTTATACCTCGGAGAGGCAAGTAGTTTTACAGATTCGGATAGCGACGGAACCGAAGACGGAATTACATTTTTCGATTTGGATGACATTGCTTCTAAGCCCTCGTGGGTTAGATACGTAAAATTGGTTGAATCTTCTACCGGTCAATATAGTTATGACGATGGTTTTGACTTAGATGCTGTTGGCGGTATTGATGGGGTATGCGAAGAACCTGAAGAACCCATTGAGCTTTGCGGAGATGGTATAAAAACAGAAAACGAACAATGCGACGGTGAAGACGGTGTAGAAAGCGGCTACTTCTGTACACCCACCTGCAAACTAGTTCCGGTTTACGATGGAAAAGACAGATGTACCCCGGGCACAACGCCTGTAAAAGTAGGTACTTACGATATATCTTCTACAGATAGCGACGGTGAATCTTTCTCCGTTTTCTCCGGCACTGAGTATTTATTCAAAGTATTCGGTACTTACAACTATGATAAAAACAACCGTGGTAAGTACGCGGACGCAGCATACGCTACTGATAGTAACTGGCACCCTCCCTATAGATCTGATATAGGAATTTGGGGCACTAGTAGAGGTGTTACTTCAGTTTTAGGAGATTTAGGAAGCGGTGTAGGTGTTGTTGAATGGGATAATAATAAGTATGTAAATTTCCCACACGTTTACAGCAAGGCTTTCAAACCTACAACTGATAAAGTCACCTTTTTAATAAGCGACTGGTATTCAGATTGGTACGACACTAATCCTACGTGCAATGAACAGGGATGTATGGGTGATAACGAAGGTAGCTTAACTCTGGAAGTTTACGAGTGTCAGTCTCTCTCGACGGTTCAGGTTTGTAAGGAAGACACGGAAGGAAAGAAATTAGGCGGATGGGACGTTGCCTTAGTTTCCGAATCGGATAGGGTGAGCGGACCTACAGAAATAAATGTAAAGGACGACGAGGGTACGGATTCAGAGTCTCTTCCGGCTGGCAAATATTTAATAAGAGTAAGCGGTACTTATAGGTACGGTAGTAGTCTGATGAATGCTGACGCAGGTTATTCGTTCAGGCCTTTGAACATACCGAGTGGATGTGATTGTTGGTTGAGTGGTTTCGACCTATTAAGTGGCTCTAATGGTTTAATGGCAAGGGTAAATGGTAATGTTGTTGACTGGGGTGCGTATGGAGACGACAATACATACACTTATATATATAACCATACATCTGAAGGACCTATTAATATTTCCATCTGGGATGATGTTTACGGAGATAACATTAATGACAAAAATTTCAGTTTTGAGATTTTCAGAATAAACAAAGATTTATACGGTACGACTAGATATGTAAACGGTTGCAAGACTTTTACCAACGTACCTTACGGTAATTACATATTGGATGAAGTACTAAAAGACGATTGGGTGGATGATTTAGGAAAAGGTGACGCTGTTACAGTGGATCAAAAGTTCGAAACCTTTACATTAGTAAACAAATACGATGTGCCTATGACGATAGTTGCTACAAAAATAGTATGTGACCACGAGTCTTACTTGCCTAACTGGGGTGTGGCAGGTCAGTCGGACGAAGAACCTGCAAAGATTACCGAAAACACAGCTCAAGATTGGGTTGAAAAAAGCGAAGGTCACTGTAAGTTAGCTTCGGATTGGGGATTCCAGTGGGGTGACGACAAAATAACAAACCCGGGCGATGAAGTAATCGGAAAAGCAACAGGTTGGAATGATTTTAATTCAGTAACCGGAGCGGATGGGCGGGCTGTGGCAACAATAGACTATTTCGGTAAGACCGATCACATAAAAGTTCGCGAGGTTTTGCAGGAAGGATATGTACCTTTCACTTACACAGTAAATGGTAACAATAGCAATAATGAAAGCGCTGAAATATACTGCGATACAGACATACTAAATTACGACAACGATGACAGGATAGTAAAACCTGAATACGGTAAGACTTACCACTGTGTGGCTTTTAATGCTCAGTCTGTAATACCGACTGTTAATGTGGCTAAGTGGAACGAAACTTTAGGTGCTCCTCAATCAATCGGAAGTATCATTAGATACCACATAAAAGTTTGGGTGGGAGGTACTAACGTTAACAAAGTTAAGCTAACAGATCTTCTTCCAAAAGGATTTGATTTTATTGAGGGTAGTTGGGAAGCAAGAGATCATGAAAATAACTTAATTGCAATGTCTGCCCCTACCTACGCTTCTCCAGGTGAATGGGATTTAGGAACACTGGTTCCTGGAGAACCTGTTACATTATCCTATTCCGCGCAAATATTAGATGGCGTCAGTGCTGGAAATCACAAGGATGTGGCATGGGTTGTTGGTGAGGTAGGTAAAGAATCTGAAGCGGAAAGAATTATAGGCTTGGCCGATGTCGAATCACGTGTGGATGGCACAACAAACTTCGTAGGCACCACAGTTAACCTGGATGTCGAGGTTCCACCCTCAAAAGCTAAAGCTGAAGTAGATGAGGAAGAACGCGAGGAAGAAGTACTCGGTGCTTCGACCATGGAACTTCCTGCAACAGGCGCGAGTACTGCTGTAACCCTGGTTGCATTAATAGGTTTGGTTATAGGCGCAACTTTAACTGTCCTGTCAAGAAAGAAAAAAATTGGAAGCATGGTACTGACATCTTTGCTATTCATGACGCTCTCAAGCTCAAAAGTATTTGCGGCAGGAGACGTAGTTGTGCTGCTTCAGGAGCCTGTAGGTTTAATTAATCAACCTCTTAATCTTTCATTTGTTGTAATGGATACGAGTGAAACGCCTGTTGGACTTTCGGCACAGTGTTACAAGGATGGGCCTACAGATATTGATTGGGTCCCATTCGGGGCTTCGATGACCATACCCGCCGGTGGAGACACTAAAGTTTGTGATGTGAACAGCTCAGTTCTAAACGCTGAAGGTGAATATAACTTTAAGGTCGTAGTCGACGGAGTTGATTCTAACCCCGTAGATACAACCTACGACAAAACAGGCCCCGACAAACCCAAATACATAGAAGTAGACAGAAAATCTTCATGCAAGTACGAAGTAGAATTCAAAACCGCTAACGACGGACAGACCTCTTACGTTGAGGTTTACATGAAGGACGACAAAGAATATACGGCCAACGCTGACACAAGAATAAGAACTATAACAATAGGGCCCGACACAAAACATGAGTTTGATATAGAAGTATCGGGTGAAGATTGTGCTCACAGACAATACTTTGCCGTAAGAGCATTTGATGTGGCAGGAAATGCTTCAAAAGTTGAGGCCGAGGAACTAGTAAAAGTTATAACTATAGAAGTTGAGGGAGAAAGCAGTGAGACTCAGGAAGCTTTACTTGTTGCTGGAGGCGCATCTTCCGTATCCGGAGAAGGCTTTGAAGGAGCTGAAGTTATAACATCGGAGGAAGAAATGACGGGTGAAGATGAAGAGGGAAGTATTCTCGGAGAATATACTGAAAATGAAGAAGAAAAGGGAACCGCCGGAGGATTGTTTTCAAGCCCCTGGACATGGGTGGCTTTAATAGCTTTGGTAGGCGGCGTTGCAATAAATGGAATCAGGAAAGCTAAGAAATAATAAGAAGAAAACCCAAGCCCAACCCGGCCCAGCCCTATTCGGGCTGGGCCTCGGCTTTATAGGACTCTCACTAATCGCGTTATTGGCGATATTCTACCCGACCATCTCAAACGAAATAAAATACAGATTTTCCCCTCCTGATTCAGAAGCCGAGGTTGTTTTGACACAAGTAAAAAACTCAGAAGAAGAGAAAAAATATATTGTGGCGGCCGACCCTTTCTTTAGTATTGTTATCCCCAAAATCGGAGCTAATGCGAAAGTGATAAAAGATGTTGATGCACAGGACAGCAAGGTTTATCAGAAAGCTTTAACTGAAGGTGTCGCCCACGCAAAAAATACCGCTCTGCCGGGTCAGGTCGGAAATACATTTCTTTTTGCCCACTCTTCAGACAATTTTGTTGCCGCCAACAGGTACAATTCAATTTTCTATTTGTTGAATAAGTTGGAAGAGGGCGACGAAATTTTCCTGATTTTTAACAGGCGCAAATACATTTATGAGGTTAAAGAAACGAAAGTAGTATCGCCGGAAGAAATATCCTATTTGGATTCAAAATCAGATGCTCCGAAAGTTACGTTAATGACTTGTTGGCCGGCCGGAACTACGTTGAAACGTTTGGTGGTAGTTGCCGAATTGCAACCCCGTTAAAACTAACCCATAACATCTAGACAAAAAATGTACTCAATATATAATCTTACTATGCAATTATCTGATTTTGAGACATCTATATCTCAAAACGGAGACGATTCGCCTAAGCAGGTTCCTTATGTGGGGCGTCCTTTAAAAATGCCTAAACCTATCGAACCTTCTCAGGATTCCGGTTTGAGTGAAAATATGACCGAACAAAAAATTACAAAACCCCGAAAGAAAAAGAAAGGAAGCTTTATATTCTCAATTTTTTTGGGTTTTCTTTTCGCAGGTGTTTTAGGCGGAGCTTACTGGTACATAAAAAATAATGACAAGCCTAATACCCCTTTAATTCCAAATTCAAATGATACAGGCCCGGTGGTGACTGAAATAATGAATCCGTTAACCGGAATGATGTTTCCCGAAACGGCTGCAACTTGGTTTGATGACAGACCTTTCGGTGTGATGATGAATAACCACTTGGATGCGCGACCTCAGTCGGGTCTTATATATGCCGATATTGTTTATGAGGTTGTGGCTGAAGGCGGAATCACAAGATTTTTAACATTTTTCTATAGCAACACTCCTGAAAAAATAGGTCCCGTAAGAAGTGCAAGAGAATATTATCTTGTTCTAGTTAAAGAGTTAGGGGATGCGATGATAATGCACGACGGATATTCTCCGCAGGCTTTGTACGCAATCGAGAATTGGCCGGTTAGAAGTTTGTTTAGAGGAGGTGCCACCCTACCTTCTCAATGTGATGGCTGTGTTTGGCGGGACAACCCAAGAGACGTGGCTTACGAGCATACTGAATATACCAACGGTGTAAAACTTAGAGAATTAGGCGACAAGCTAGGATGGGAGGGGCAGACGGATGTAAGGCCTTGGCTCTTCAAGGACGATCCTTCAAAATACTCCTCTTCCCCTGAAGCTAAAGATATAATGATAGATTATTGGTATCACGGAGACTATACCGGAGCGTTTAAATACGACAGCACTTTAAACAAATACCTAAGATTTACAGGAGTTGACGCTGACGATCAACCTATTGCCCATCTTGATCAGGAAACCAAAGAGCAGGTCGCTGTTACTAACCTGATAGTTCAATTCGCAACCGAATCAGCTATTGCAGGAGATGATAAGAGTCGCCTTGAATACGAGTTGTTGGGAAGCGGACAAGCTTTAATTTTCATCGATGGCCGTGTTGTAGATGCAACTTGGTCTAAAGCCGGGCGCGATGAGAGAACGGTATTTTACGATACGTCCGGAGCCGAAATAGAATTTAACCGTGGTAATTTTTGGATCGGCATTGTACCTGACCGCAATGTTGACCAGGTAGTTTATAAATAGGTAAAGCTTGCTCGGGTGAATCCGCCACAAGGCGTGTTTGCCGAAATAGCTTTCTGCCCGGAAAAAGGGTCAAAATATGTTAAAAAATTTATTTGTTTCGGAAGTTAGGGTTAAAATCCTAAGATTGTTTTTGCTTAATCCCACTAAGTCTTTTCATGTGCGCGCTATTGTTCGCGCAGTTAAAGCTGAAATAAATGCCGTGAGAAGAGAGTTGGATAATCTCATTTCAATTAATCTTCTCTCGCGAAGACAAAGCTCAAATAAAATATTTTATACGGTAGATGTTATGCACCCTTTTTTTCCTGATCTTGTTTCTATATTTTCTAAAGATGACGGTATAGGATCTGAAATAATTAAGAAACAAAAGAAACTAGGAAATATTGCATACGCAGTTCTTTCCAGAGCTTATTTAAGAGGAAGACAGTCTACCGCGCTGGATGTTGATTTGTTTATAGTTGGAACGGTAGATCAGCCGGAGCTCGACAAAATCATTAAAGAAAACGAATCAGTTACCGGCAGAGAAATCAACTATTCCGTAATGGACGAAGAAGAATTTAATTATAGAAAAAGGACATTTGACCAGTTTGTAATGAAGATACTTTCTCAAAGTCGCGCTATGCTTATCGGCGATGAAGAAGAATTTGCTTCAGTGATTGCCACCCACCAGTCATAAAATATATAATCACTTAGTATGTTTAGGAATTTGTATGTACGCTTAGGTTTAATAACTGCTCTTACAACTCTATCTTTATTGATAGTGCTTCCGAAAATTTCCATAAATGTTAATAACAGTTTAATAAGGTTGGAAACAACGATCGGCGGCTACAACCTCAACCTTTTTGACGGAAAAATTACAAAAGACTTATCCGAATTTAAAAAAGGTTTGGATTTAAAAGGCGGCATCAGAGTGGTTTTAGAAGCCGATACTTCCGGAATAGAAGCATCGGAAAGGGCAAACGCACTTGAATCCGCAAAAGACGTCATACTAAGGAGAGTCGACCTTCTCGGTGTCACGGAGCCGTATGTAGCAACAATGAAAAGCGGTGAGCAGGACAGAATCCTGGTTGAAATACCGGGGCTTGATAATGTAACTGAGGCGGTTGAACTTATTGGGCAGACAGCCCAACTGACCTTTAAACAATTGAAACCCGAAAATGAGTGGACCGAAGAAAAAATGTTGGATTACTACACTAACCCGAGTGAGTGGGAAAGCACGGGGATAACAGGCGCCGATTTAAAAGGTGCCGATGTAGTAGTTGCTCAGCAAGCTAACTTACAAGATCAGGGTAAGCCTCAAATAAAATTGAGATTTTCAAATGAAGGGAGAACCAAGTTTTCGGAGTTGGTAAAAAATAATGTAAACAAACCAATTGCTTTATTTTTAGACGAAACCGATGTTCCTTTGTCGATGCCGATAGTAAGTCCCGAACTTGCGCAGGGTTTAACCGACGATCCTGTTATAAGCGGGGATTTTGATTTTGAAACTGCTAAAAATTTAAGTATACAAATCAGGGCCGGAGCACTGCCCGTTCCCGTAAAAGTTTTGGAGCAGGAAACTATAGGAGCAACACTCGGAGCCGAGTCTATTCAGAAAAGTTTTTTTGCCGCAGCAGTGGGTTTGGTACTGGTAGTAATATTTTTAATATTTAAGTACGGACGCCTTGGGATTCTTGCCGGTTTGGCTCTGTTTATTTATTCGGTTTTAACTCTAGCCATATTCAAGATAATTCCGGTAGTTTTAACTTTGCCGGGAATCGCGGGATTTATTCTTTCAATAGGTATGGCAACTGACGCCAATATACTAGTTTTTGAAAGAGTTAAGGAAGAAATATATTGGGGAAAGCCTTCGAATCTTGCAGTACACTTGGGATTTGACCGCGCCTGGAATTCTATAAGGGATTCAAACATTTCTTCACTTATTACTTCGTTTATTTTGTTTCAATTCGGCTCGGGTCCGGTAAGAGGTTTTGCCCTTACGTTGGCGATAGGAATTGCAGTATCGTTATTTACTTCAATTTTTGTTGTCAGAACTTTTATCGAGTCCTCAAATATTGGGAAGGTGAAGAAGGGTTAATGAAGAGGGGTAAATAAAGAAAAATGCGTAATTTAATGAAATACAAAATAGGTTATCTGGTATTTTCGGCTATTATTTTATTGCCGGGAATAATCGCGCTTATATTTAACGGACTAAATATGTCAATAGATTTTGTGGGCGGGTCTGTCTTCAGGTATGAGTTTGCCCAAGAAATAAATGTGGATGATCTTAAAAATGTATATTCTGAAAAAGGCATCGAAGTTGAGACTGTAGTTCCTGAAAGTGACAATAAATATAGTGTGAGAACAAAGCCGGTCGAAGCCGAGAGAAATGACGAGATAAAAGAAGCGGTAAACAGTGCTTTTGAAAATTCAAAACAGCTTTCTTTTGAAACTGTCGGTCCTTCTATCGGGGCTGAAACTACAAGAAGTGCTTTTGTGGCTTTGGGTTGGGCGGTTGTAGGTATAATGCTCTACATCGCTTTTGCTTTTAGAAATGTTCCGAAACCTTATTCAAGTTTTCGTTTCGGTGTTAGTGCGGTTGTGTCCATGATTCACGATGCGCTTCTTTTAGTAGGATTATTCGCTATTTTGGGCTACTTTTGGCAGGTCGAAGTAGACGGGTTGTTTATCACCGCTGTACTTACTGTTTTAGGTTTTTCGGTTCACGACACGATAGTGGTTTTTGACAGAATAAGAGAAAATCTCGGTAAGTTGCCCAAAACAATGAGCTTTGAAGATGTTACTAACTATTCGGTTGCGGAAACTTTGAGCAGATCGGTAGCTACGTCTCTTACGGTTGTTTTTACACTTTTAGCTTTATATGTTTTGGGTGGGGACACTATAAGAATGTTTGTACTGGCGATGCTTGTAGGTATTATTTCGGGTACATATTCCTCAATATTTACCGCTTCTCCCGTACTGGTGCTGTGGGAAAATCACGCCTCAAAGAAAAAGAAAAAATAAATGAGATGGAACGTTAAGCACGAATATAAGGAAGGTGAGGACATTATTAAATCCGTTATGGATTTGCGTGGTGTATCTGATGATGTAGCATTTTTAAATCCCCCGACTTTTGCCGAAGCTTTTAAGCAATTACCCTTAGAACTAAAAGAATCTTTGAAGACTGCGTCGGAAATTGTAAGTAACGCCGTTAAAGATAATAAAAAAATTGTGATTCACGGGGATTATGATGCGGACGGAATTTGCGCGACTTCTATCTTATTTAATACTTTGAATAAAGAACTGGGTTATGAAAATGTTTTTCATTTTATTCCCAACAGGTTTGACCACGGATACGGACTTTCTGAAAATTCCCTAAAAGCCGTTTTTGAAAAGGTCGGTTTGAGTTTGGACGGAGAAGAAAAAATTTTAGTAATCACTGTTGACTGCGGAATCACCGCCGTAGACGAGATAAAGATTTTAAAAGACGCAGGCCACACGGTAGTTTTAACCGACCACCATCAAAAATCCGACCAGCTTCCTCCTGCCGACGTTGTTGTATGGTACGACAAAGTTGTGGGAGCAACACTTGGCTTATTGTTGGCAAAAACGCTCGGGTCGAAAGATCCGCACATGGTAGCTCTGGCGGCTTTAGCTACCGTTACCGATCTTCAGCCTTTACTTGGCTTCAACAGAACACTCGTAAAAAGAGGCTTGGAAATATTTAATCAAAATCCTCCGGTCGGAATATCGAAACTGTTAAAGGCTGCGGGGAAAGGTGAGGGTGAAATTACTACTTATGAGCTGGGATGGATTATCGGACCGCGTCTTAACTCTTCGGGTAGGATAATGGATGCCTCCGAATCTTTGAGTTTATTGTTGGAGGAGGACGGGCCGGCCGCCGAGAAATTGGCGGCAAAACTAAATGATATCAACCTTCAGCGCCAAGACAAGACGGTAGAAATGTACGAGCTCGCGGCCGGCATAGATCTGACAAACCTGCCGAAAATAATCATCTCATTTCACGAAGATTACCATGAAGGAATTATCGGACTTGTAGCCGCACGTTTATCTCAAAAATATTTTCGACCTGCAATAGTGATAAGTCTTTCCGACGGTTTCGGAAAAGGTTCAGTTCGTTCTGTTCAGGGTGTAGATATAATCTCTTTTTTAAGAAATTTTGAAGATATGTTTGAAAGTTTGGGCGGGCATCCGATGGCGGCAGGTTTTACAATAAATAAAGATCTTATTCCGGAACTGAAGGAAAAAATTGAAGAGTTGGCGCAGTCTCAAATTCCCGAGGAGTTGTTGGTGCCTTCAATAAATGTTGATATAAAAATGCCTTTAGAGCAGGTTTCGCTTGATTTGCTCGGGCGTCTTGATACATTAAAACCCTTTGGGCTAGGAAACGAAGAGCCGGTTTTTGCATCGGAAAACGTCGGTATTATGGATTTATCCAAAGTAGGCCGTGACTCCCAGCATTTAATTTTTAAGTTTTACGAGTCGGGTAAGTATTATAAAGGAATATTTTTTAATGCTGCCGATAAAGAAGCCTCTGAATTAAAATTCGGTAATAAGGTCGATATTGTTTATACTATTAAGAAAAATGAGTACAATGGTAATACTTACGTTGATTTATTTTTGAAGGATATTAAAAGGAATTAAATATGGAAAGGACACTCATAAAAGAATTAAAATCTAAGCTTGGTGAGCAGGTGAAAATCTGCGGTTTTATTCACGCCATAAGAGACCAGGGAGGAATTAAATTTCTACAGTTGCGTGATATATCCGGAATAGTGCAGATTGTAATCTTAAAAAGCGAAAAAGAGGTTTTTGATTCGGTAAAAGATTTGTCTTTGGAGTCTGTTCTCGAAATTCACGGTTTGGTAAAGGAAGAAAAACAAGCTCCGGGAGGTTTTGAAGTTCAGGCTATGAAAATGACAGTTTTATCTGCGGCCGAACCCGAGCTTCCGATACCGGTTGTTGAAGAAAAAGGCGGAGAAGAGACTGAAATGTCAAAACGTCTTGATTGGAGATGGTTGGATCTTCGTAAACCCTCAAAAAGCCGGATATTTCAAATTTGGACCGCTTTTGAAGAAGGCCTTCGTGAGTATTTTTTGAAAAACGGTTTTATACAGGTTTATTCCCCATCTTTTATGAGTACTGCCAGCGAAACAGGAGCGGATGTTTTTGAGGTAAAGTATTTTGAACGCAAAGCTTATCTTGCCCAATCACCTCAGTTTTATAAGCAGATGGCCATGGCAGCGGGTATGGAAAAAGTTTTTATGACCGGACCCGTTTTTCGTGCCGAACCGTCCTTTACAACCCGACATACAACTGAATTTACCGGGTGGGACTTCGAGGTATCCTACATTCAGGATCATCGCGACATAATGTCTATGGAAGAAGATATGCTTATATCAGGTTTCAAAAAGATATCCGAAAAAACCGATTTTGAAATCAAAATTCCTGAAAAACCGTTTCCTTCTATAACTTTAAAAGAGTCAAAATCGTTGCTAGCAGAAAAGGCTATTGTGAGTGAAAAGAATTACGATCTGTCACCTGAAGAAGAACGATCCTTATCAGAAATATTTTTTGAAAAGGACGGTTCTGATTTTGTATTTGTAACCGACTACCCTGTAGAAGCCAGACCTTTTTACCACATGCGCAGCGAAAGTGATGAGGGAATTACAAAAAGCTACGACCTGCTTTACAGAGGAGTTGAAGTAACAACGGGTGCCCAACGTGAACACCGTTACGACATTTTGACCAAGCAGGCCCAGGAAAAAGGTATGGATTTAAAAACACTTGAAGATTATCTGAATTTCTTCAGGTACGGCTGTCCTCCTCACGGTGGAGCTGGAATAGGCCCGGCAAGGCTTATAACTAAAATGCTGGATTTGCCTTCTTTGAAAGAGGCAACTTTCCTCCCCCGTGACGTAAAAAGATTGACGCCCTAAATTCAATGACTACCGCGGTAACCAGAAAGTATTTAGCCTACTTTATAAGGTCGATTACCTACTTTTTGTGGGGAATTGATTACGCTACCGGTTTAAGACCGATTATATATTTTTTAATTTCGATTTACTCATTTTTTCTATTTGCTATTTTTTCATTTAATATTTCGGGTGTAGCTGAGGGAATTATTGCTTCAGTAAATTACAAAACACCGGAAAATAATTTATTCGAGAGAAATTATCCGGTGATTGTATCAAAAGAAGAAGCACCTTTTATCACGGCTTCTGCAGCCGGTGTTTATGATCGAAGAACAGGTAGGGTTTTATATTCAAAAGTGCCTGATCAAAAAGCAGCTCCGGCGTCTACCACAAAATTGATGACGGCTTTAGTATCTTTGGAACTTTATTCTCCCGAGGAAAAAATTAAAATTCCGTATTTTTGTACCAACATCGATTCAACAAAAGCATGGCTCCCTGCCGATGAAGAATTTTATGCTTATGATTTGATTAAAACAATGTTAATAGGGTCGGCCGGCGATGCAGCTTGTGCTTTAGCTACCGCCAAGATATCCTATTCTGAGTTTGTGGAAAGAATGAATGTTAAAGCAGACTCTTTGGGCATGAAATCTACAAATTTTATTAACCCCATTGGTTTGGACGGATATAATGGGGTTCATTTTTCAACGGTTTCCGATCTTCATATTCTTGCTATGTCTTCTGTTTCAAACGAAGATATCGGTAACATTGTAAAGACAAGGGAGTTCACAATAAATTCCCTATCATCCGATTTTTCTACCAAAGTATTTAACACAAACAGACTTTTATGGGAGCTTGAAGGTACTACCGGAATAAAGACGGGTACTACGGCGGAGGCGGGAGAAGTTCTTATTTACGGGTGGAAGGATGATTTAAAAGAATTACTGATAGTTGTTATGGGTTCTAGTGACAGGTTCGGTGACACCTTAAGTCTTTTAAACTGGTCAAACAGAGTTTATGCGTGGGACGGCGACCGGGATTATTGATCTTGAGGAGCTTGCGACACGGGAACGGCTTCGTCTTTAGGTATGGGTTTCACATATTCTCCGCTGATTGCCGGTAGGTAGATAGCTATGTCCCCGCCCTGCGATCCCAGACTTTTGTATTTTCCTTCAAAAACGTATATCGGTTGAATGTAAGTTTGTTCCTTAGAACTTTCGTAATATGCAAGATAAATATTATCGATTAGTATCTCGTTAACTATCGGGGTGCTTTCTTTATCAAACACCGAGGAATTTGAAGGTCTCGCACTCGTGATTACACCTTTTCCGTTTTTTACCGCTTCCCATGCAGTTGTGATATCTATAAGGGGGTACGAAGCTTGGGGCGTCGAAGTAATATCAATTTCTTTATATACGGCATTAGCTCTGGGATAAACTATCGGCTGCTCTCTTGTATTTTTCGGTATGGCCATTAGCACATTAAGATTTCCGACTTTGGGGTCAGTACCCAGAACCACATAATCGCCTATCTTTCTGTATAGATCCACACGTGCGTATTGAACATCTCTTAACGCGGTTGTTGCGAAAAGCTTATTTCCTCCTATGTAAGCGAAAGTTACTTTGAGGTCTCCGTTTTCATATGTTTCATCCATTCGTGAAAGTTGTTCAAAAAATTTAATGGCGTTTGATTTTGCGTACTGCTCGTCCATTCTTCCCACCTGCACAAAGGAAGTGTTCTTTGCAATGTCGGAATCGGCGTAAAACCTTCTTGAATGTATGTCAATTTCCAGAAAGCTGCTCGTGTCCGTTCTTCGCCATCTGTAGACTGTTCCTTTCAGGTCGGTAATAAGATCTTCCTGGTCATACCCCATGAACAACGCGTCCTTTTCGGCATTTTCTCCTGCCAAATATGAGAAGGAAACGGGTTTGTACTTATAAACCTCAATCTTATAGGGGAATTTTCCGGGAAGTTTACCGTTTTTAGTATTTAGCTTGTATACCTGGTCTCCGGTGACCTCTTTATTTATAAATTCCAGAGGGTCCAGATTTCCGTATATTGGATTAGGAGGCTCTTTAGTCACATAAAACAGTTTTATAAGGTACTGTATGCCGGGACCGCCGAAAAACATCCATCCGTAATAAACTCCGAGTATAAGCAAAACTATTTTTGACCAGCGTTTAAAGAAAGCGGCAGTTTGTGTTAAATTCATCTCCTATATATTATAACAATATCGTGTGTGTTAAAATCCCAATCATGAGGTCAAGTAAAGAAGTAAGGACCAGAATAGCTCCAAGTCCGACCGGTGAGTACCACGTAGGTCATATTCGAACCCTAATGTACAACTATGCTTTCGCCCGTCAGCACAAAGGAAAATTTATTTTAAGAATTGAAGACACCGATCGAACCCGCTACGTCCCGGGAGCTGTCGAAAGAATTCAGGACGTAATAAAATCCTTAGGCTTCGAGTGGGATGAAGGACCTGGCATCGGCGGAAAATTTGCTCCCTATGTCCAATCCGAAAGACTCGAGATATATAAAAAATATGCCCACGAACTGGTTGAAAAAGGACACGCGTACTATTGTTTTTGCACCGAAGAGCGCTTGGAAAAATTGAGAGAAGATCAAAAAGCTTCCGGAAGTCCAACAACAAAATACGACCGTCACTGTCTGAATCTCAGCAGCAAGGATGTTGAAGAAAAGCTTAAGAGCGGAACACCCTACGTGATAAGAATGAAAATGCCCGATAATGAAGATATTTCTTTTGACGATTTAATACTCGGAAAAATTACCATTAATACAAATACATTAGACGATCAGGTTTTGTTAAAAGCCGACGGTTTTCCTACATACCACCTCGGTGTCGTAGTCGACGACCACCTTATGGAAATAACTCACGTTATGAGGGGAAACGACTGGGTCCCATCCACTCCCAAACACGTTTTGCTTTACAAATTTTTCGGATGGGAACCGCCTCATTTTGCTCACCTTCCTAACCTGAAAGAAGTGGAAGGCACAAGAAAGCTTTCAAAAAGATACGGCTCGGTCGCGGTAATAGAATTTTTGGAGGAAGGATATCTTCCAACCGTCCTAAACAATTTTTTAATGTTTTTAGGATGGAATCCGGGAACGGAAAAAGAAGTTTATTCGATGGAAGAATTTATTAAAGATTTTTCTTTAGAGCGCATTCAGGCAACTGACCTAGTAGCTTTTGACAGACAAAAACTCCTTTGGTTAAACGGTTTATATATAAGAAACATGGAATCACCAAAATTATGGGATGAGCTTAAAAAATGGTCCGGAAAATTCGATTTATACCTGCACGGAAAAGATGCTGATACAAAATTAATTTACTCGGTTTTGGATTTGATAAAAGACAGAATAAAATTGTTAAGTGAGTACAACAGCCTTTCACATTATTTTTTCGAAGATCCTGAAATTGTAAAGGACAGTTTATATTCTTACGTGTCCTCGGCGGAACGCGGCCACGAAATACTGGAAGGTTTTTACAAAATGTTTTCGGATTTGGAAAAATGGGATGTGCAGAATTGCGACACCTCGGCACATTCTTTTATTGAGGAAAAAGGTTACAAACCCAAAGAAGCATTCATGACTTTAAGAATTGCTTTGACGGGAGAAACGGCAACGCCCCAGATATTTGATATCTTAGGCATTCTCGGAAGGGAAGCTGTACTGAAACGTCTTAATACTGCCCTTAAAATCTAATTTTAATAGAAAGGTTGTGTTGAATTAGTTTTGTCCATTGTTAGAATGGACTTAGTAAAAAATATTATAGGAGGTCAATTGTGGCTAAAGAAACAAAACAACAAGTAGATCCTGCAAAGAAAAATAAGGAAATTGCCCTGCAAACCGCTTTGGATCAGATTGAAAAAAATTACGGCAAGGGTTCCATAATGCGTCTTGGGGGAAGCAACGGGGAAAGAATCATTTCCGTTATCCCTACAGGTTCTATAGCTTTGGATATTGCTTTAGGTGCAGGAGGTGTTCCGCGCGGAAGAATAATTGAAATATACGGCCCCGAAGCTTCTGGAAAAACAACTTTAGTTCAGCATATTATTGCCGAGGCCCAAAAAATAGGTGGAACTGCCGCTCTTATAGATGCAGAGCATGCTTTCGATCCTACTTATGCCGAAAAAACCGGAGTAGATGTTGAAAATTTATTGGTTTCCCAACCCGACACCGGAGAGCAGGCTCTTGAGATCGCGGAAACTTTAATACGTTCAAACGCCGTTGATGTTGTAGCAATAGACTCTGTTGCTGCACTGGTGCCTAGGGCGGAGATAGAAGGAGACATCGGAGATAGTTTTGTAGCTGTACAGGCCCGTTTAATGAGCCAAGCTTTAAGAAGGCTCACAGGTGCAATAAGCAGGTCAAACTGCACAATAATATTTACAAATCAGCTTAGGATGAAAATCGGTGTTATGTTCGGAAATCCCGAAGTTACTCCCGGAGGAAAAGCACTGAAGTACTACGCTTCCGTAAGAATTGAAGTAAGAAAGATCGAATCTCTTAAAGTAGGTCAGGATATAAACGGAATAAGAGTAGTAGCTAAAGTTGTAAAAAATAAAGTTGCCCCTCCTTTTAGAAAAGCCGAGTTTGACATTATGTTCAACGAGGGAATCAGTAAAGAGGCAAATATTTTGGATGTCGGTGTGGATCTTAATGTTATTAAAAAATCAGGCGCTTGGTATGAGTACAACGGAGAAAAACTTGGTCAGGGAAAGGAAGCTTCAAGAATACATTTGAAACAAAATGTGAAACTACGTGATGAGTTGACGAAGAAAATAAAAGAAAAAGTAAAAGACAGTAAGGAAATACCTCTTGAGCTTGGTGCAGTAAATGACGATGACGTGTCAGCTTCGGTTTCCGAAGATACCGAGTAAACATAAATGTCTGATCTAAAAAAAATTGAAGACAGGTTGTATTCCAAGACACTGGATTTTATTTCTTATTCTTTCCGCACCGAAAAAGAAGTTAAAGACAGATTAGCATTTTTGATGAGAAAAGTTTCTTTTCCTTCAGCTTCAGATAAAGATCTGATAGCAGATAGAATAATGACCGATCTTAAAGATTCGGGTTATATAAATGACGAAGAGTATGTGAAGCGTTACGTCGAGGGTTTAGTATTGTCTCCGAAAGCAAAAAGTATTCGTGAGGCGTCGCAGTTTTTATATAAAAAGGGAATATCGGGAGAACTTTCGGAAAAATATCTAAGGCATGTGGGCGAGGTGTTGGAGGAAAAATCTTTGCGTACGTTGGTAGAAAAGAAGATGCGGGTTGTAAAAAATGCCCGTGACCCCAAATCCGTGCAAAAACTTATTAGGTATCTTGTATCTAAGGGGTACAGTTACGAGAAGGTACGTGACGAGGTTGACAGAGCGGTGTCCTTAAAATAGAATCTAGCCATGGAATTTGCCGATATATTGCTTAAAAACACGATGAAAAGACACACTTTTCCACGATCTTAAGTATTAGTAGGTATTTTTTAAATAAGGCAGTTCCTGAATTTATTAAAAATATGGTTGTCAGAATTATGGAGGTAATTAAATATGGATTTATTGACGGTTTTGCTTATATTGGCGGCCGGATCGTTCGGTGCGCTTATTCCCCGAATTGTAGCTAATTCAAAAAAAACAACACAGGAAGAAAGACCAGTTGTTACAGTGCCGGAAAAGGATCTGGACAGTGAGGCTGTTGTTGTAGAAGCTCGTTCCAAAGCTAAGGAAATTGTAATTGAGGCTAAAGACGAGGCCTTAAAAGTAAGGTCTCAGGCTGAGGAAGAAGCTCGTAAAATAAAGGAAAACTCTCACGAAGAAGTAAGAAAGATAAAAGAAAGCTCGCTCGAGGTAGAAAAAGCCTTAGCTATAAGAAAGACTGAGGTAGAGACCAAAGAAAAAGACATTGAGCAGAAGGTTAAAACACTGCGCGCTGTAAAAGAAAACATTGAAAGAAAGCAGGAAGAAATCGACGGTTTGTACAAGAAGGCTCAAGATGAGTTGCAGAGAGTTTCTTCCATGAGTAAAGAAGAGGCAAGAAATATGTTACTTCAGTCTGTTGATAAAGAGCTTGCACAGGAAAAAGGTAAAAAAATCAGAGAAATGGAAGAAGAGGTTAAACACGACTCCGAGAAAATCGCACAGGAATTATTGGTTTCGGCAATGAGGTTTGGTGCTACGGACATAGTTGTAGAGCATACTACTTCAAAAGTGAAACTTCCCGATGAAGAAGTAAAAGGAAGAATAATCGGAAAGGAAGGTAGAAACATCAGAACTTTCGAAGAACTTACCGGAGTTGATTTGGATTTAGATTCTTCGCAGGGTGAGATAATTATTTCTTGTTTCGATCCCGTTAGACGTGAGGTTGCAAAAATTGCACTGGAAAAACTTTTAGCAGACGGAAGGATACAACCTGCAAAAATTGAAGAAATTGTTCAGAAGACTCAGTCCGAAGTCGAACATTTAATGTTTAAGGCCGGTGATGATCTGTGCCACAAAGTTGGTGCTTACAATATCCCGAAAGAACTCATTCAGATACTAGGGAGATTTAAGTACAGATTTTCTTACGGACAAAACATGATTGAACATACTCTTGAAGAAACGAAAATCGGTATAGCACTAGCTCACGAGCTCGGAATAAAATCGGATGTGGTAAGACTTGGTTGTTTATTTCACGATATCGGTAAAGTCGTTACTGAAGATGAGGGAACACATATACAGCTCGGTGTTGATTTGCTAAGAAAATTCAAAATTTCTGAAGAAGTCATAAACTGTGTCGCCGAGCACCACGAAGATAAACCTTTCAGTTCGGTAGAGTCGGCGGTGGTTAATCTCGCGGACCACATAAGCGGTGCAAGGCCCGGTGCAAGAAGCGAAGATTACCAATCTTATGCAACAAGACTTAAGGATTTGGAAGGAGCCGCAATGTCCTTTGATGGAGTTGATAAAGCTTATGCGATCTCAGCCGGAAGAGAAGTGAGAGTTTTTGTGTCTCCTGAGAAAGTAGACGACTACTCTACGGCCTTCCTTGCCAGGGAAATTGCCAAGAAGATAGAGCTAGAACAATCCTATCCGGGAGTTGTTAAAGTAACCGTTATTAGAGAGACGAGAGTATCGGAAACCGCAAAATAATTCCATTTTGTGCGCCGAGTAGTTTTAAACGGCGGTTGTTGTTGCACGAAAAATCGGTGTTTTGCGTGATTTCGGTGTCTTTTACAAAAATGTATTACTTGTTAATGGCAGCTTTAATACTGGTCGTTTTTATTGTGGTTACAAGGATATTGAGCTCTTTGGTAAAAGGGTGTTTAGTGTCTGTATTGGTATTTCTTATTGTCATTACAGCGTTTTTATTGTATAAATCAACAGTAGAGCCTATTGAGGTGTTTGGTATTTACAAAATACACAATCTTGAAATAACCAAACTTAACAATTAACTTTTATGAAAATTCTTTGCGTAGGCGAAATAGTAGCTAGTCCCGGTCGCAAGGCGGTTCAATCCGCACTGCCGGAAATTATCAAAGAAAACTCTGTAGATTTTGTTTTTTCAAACTGCGAGAATTTAGTTTCAGGAAGAGGATTTACCCAGGAAAAAATTGAAGATATGCAAAAAGCCGGTGTTGATTTTTTTACCGGAGGTGACCATATTTTCTGGCAAAAAGAATCGGAAGATATTATTGATAACCTTCCGATAATCAGGCCAGCCAATTACCCGGAAGGTACTCCGGGAGCCGGATACAGTGTTGTCGATTTGGGGGGAAAAGGCCAGATACTGATTATAAATCTTATGGGAAGAACTTCATTTTCAACACTACACGCCTATTTAGAAGATCCTTTTGAAATTGCAGATAAAATTCTTGAAATGCACGCCGATAAAAATATTAACGTAACGATTGTAGATTTTCATGCTGAAGCCACAAGTGAAAAATTTGCGTTAGCGCATTACCTTGACGGTCGTGTTGATATTTTTGTCGGTTCACACACACACGTGCCTACCTGCGATGATATGGTTTTACCCAAAGGCACTTTATATGTTACTGATGTAGGCATGTCAGGTTCTATTGATTCTGTGTTGGGTGTTAAAACGGACATAATAATAAACATGTTTAAGACAGCTAGAAATCAGCGCTTTGATTGGGAAGAGCAAGGTAGAAAAGCATTCAGAAGTGTTCTTTTCGATACTGAAAAAAAAGAAACAAAAAGGATAGATAAGTTAATTTAGTTAGCCAACCAGGCAGACCACCTGAAAGGGGGTGTTTTAATAATGACAAAACAGGAATTACAAGCAAAAGTTGCAGATAGAGCAGGAATGACAAAAGTTGACGCAGCTAAAGCAGTAGATGCAGTTGCCGATGCAATCACAGCAGTATTGAAGAGAGGCGAAAAAGTTACTTGGACAGGATTCGGAACTTTCGAAGTCAGATCCAGAAAACAGAGAATGGGAAGAAATCCTCAAACAGGAGCTCCTCTTCCGATTCCCGCTAGCAAGACTCCCGCTTTCAAAGCCGGAAAAGGTTTGAAGGATGCAGTCAAGTAATAAGGCATCGAAAATGCTTTAGTTACGACCAAAGCGGCCCCTACGGGGCCGCTTCTTTATTTAAATACTCTTGGCAATTTTCTTAACAATTAACTCGTTAAAGTGCTAAAATGCTTTGGTATGGCAAACGGAAAAGACTACTATAAAATCCTCGGAGTTGATAAGAACGCCTCCGAAGAAGACATAAAAAAGGCTTACAGAAAGTTGGCTAGAGAACACCATCCTGACGTTGTATCTGAAAAGGACAAAGAGGCTGCTGAAATGAGATTTAAGGAAATTAACGAAGCCTACCGAGTTTTAAGTGATCCCGAAAAAAGAAAAATGTACGATAGGTTCGGAACTGCTGAACCCGGTCAGGGTTTCGGAGGATTTTCGGGATTCCAAGGCGGGGGGCGGGGCGGTCAATGGGGTCCTTTTACCTATACTTATACTTCGGGAGGTGGCGGCAACGATTACGCCGATTTTGACCCTTTCGATATTTTTGAAAGTATGTTTGGTTTTCGCGGATTCGGCGGTCAAAGAACACCAAGACGGGGAAAAAGCCTTTATTACCAAATGAACGTTAGTTTTAAGGAAGCAGTTTTTGGTGTTGAGAAAGAAATAAATGTAGATAGCGGGAAGGTAAAAATAAAAATTCCGTCAGGTGCACGGGACGGCATGGAATTGAAATTTTCAGGTAAGGGTATGCCAGGTCCTTCAGGCACACCCGCGGGTGATTTATTTATTACATTAAGGGTGGAGGCTCCTAAGGGTTTCAGAGTCGTTGGCGACGATTTATTTGTTATTGCAGAAATAGACATCGTTACTGCCTCAATCGGTGGGGTTGTTGAGGTTCCTGTAGTTAATTTAAATGCTTCCGACGGGCTCGGAAAGGCAAAACTTAACATACCTTCGGGAACTCAGTATGGAACAAAGCTTCTCATAAGGGGAAAAGGTATGCCGAGATTACATGGAAGGGGCCAGGGAGATGTTATGGTTCAGGTTATGGTGGTAATTCCGAAGAAGATGAGCAAAAAGCAGAAAGATCTTTTGGAGGAATTCGCAAAACATTAAGTCATGGTAGACGTTTCGGTTATGTTGACCTTGCGATGTTGGTGATGTATCATCAAGCAGTATAAGCGTAATAGTTGGTTGATAAGTGGGTGTTACCCGCTTTTTTATTACTTAAAGAGGAAAAAATATGGCAATATCAGAATTTAATGCCGCAATAAATCAGGTAGCCACCGAGAGGGGCATATCCGTTGAAAGTGTTGTGGATTCAGTAAAAACGGCTTTAGCTACTGCATATAAAAAAGACCGAAAAGAAGCAGGTGAAGATGTTGATTTAGAGGAAATAGAGGTTGATCTCAACACCGATACAGGTGAGGTAAGGATATTAAAGGACGCGAAAGATGTAACTCCCTCCGGATTCGGTAGAATCGCCGCACAGACAGCAAAACAGGTAATCCTGCAAAAGATACGCGAAACTGAAAAAGAGGTCGTTACAAACGAATTTAAGGCTAAAATAGGCCAAATTATGCTTGGTACCGTGTTCAGAATGGATAATGGTTTAATAACTCTCGATTTGGGAAAATCCAGAGCTCAGGGAGTAATGCCTTCCGGAGAGCAAGTCTCACCCGAAAACTATAGGATTAATCAAAGGCTAAAAGTATTGGTAAAAGATATAAAAGAAAGTCCCAGAGGGACCGAGGTTATTGTAAGCCGATCCGACCCCCAATTTGTCGCAAAGCTTTTTGAGCAGGAAGTTCCTGAAATTGCTTCGGGTGTTGTTACAATCGAAGCAATTGCTAGAGAAGCCGGTTCCAGAACGAAAATGGCGGTGTCCTCAAAAGATGATAAAGTCGATCCTGTAGGAAGCTGTGTCGGCCAAAAAGGAGTGCGTGTTCAATCAATAATATCGGAGCTTTTCGGTGAAAAAATCGACATCATACCTTTTTATAATATTACCGAAAAATT
Organism: uncultured candidate division WWE3 bacterium; assembly: GCA_938004185.1. Taxonomy (GTDB): domain Bacteria; phylum Patescibacteriota; class WWE3; order UBA101185; family UBA10185; genus UBA8498. The sequence goes on along the minus strand of CALKWN010000065.1, from coordinate 506,571 downwards.
TATTGCTGCAAGTTTATCTCCCGCTAAAGTAGCTGAGGTAGAGCTCGATAAAGAAAATAAAAGAGCTGTAGTTACGGTTCCTGAGGAGCAGCAGAGTCTCGCCATTGGTAAAGAGGGGCAAAACGCTCGTTTGGCAAATAAACTTACAAAATGGAAGATCGATATAAAGGGTGCGAGCGGAATATTTTCCGCAGATTCCGAAGAAGCTGTTAAACTTGGTGAGCTGGAGGAGAAGAAAGTTGTTGGAGTTTGGGATGAAGCAATAAAAAAGACCGAAGAAGAAAAAGTAGAAAAAGACAGAATCAAAGAAGAGGAAGAAGCCGCAGCCAATGCCGAACAGCAAGTTGTGGAAGAGGCTGTCGAAGAGCCTGATTCTGGAAACGCCGAAACCGAGGATGTACAATCTGAAGAGAGTGCCTAAATAAAATGCCGTTTTTTGCTAAAAGCAAAATTAATATGGGGATTTTAAAATGCCGGATAATAAGAATAAAAGTACAATTGAACAGAATTTCAGAGCGCCTATTGTTACCGTTATGGGACATGTCGATCACGGAAAAACCAGCATTCTCGACGTTATCAGGCACAGCAACATACAGGAAAAAGAATATGGCGGAATAACTCAACATATTGGTGCCTATCAGATTTCATATAAAGACAAAAAAATTACCTTTATAGATACTCCCGGTCATGCCGCTTTTACTCAAATGAGAGCCAGGGGCGGAAAAGCTGCTGATATAGTAGTTTTGGTTGTTGCAGCAGACGAAGGAGTTAAACCTCAGACAAAAGAAGCCATATCACACGCTATTGCTGCCAAAGTTCCGATTATTGTCGCAATAAATAAAATTGATAAACCCGGATCTAATCCTCAAAAAGTAAAGCAGGAGCTCGCCCAAGAAAACATTCTAGTTGAAGATTGGGGTGGGGAGTGTATTAGTGTAGAGCTCTCTGCTAAAACCAATCAGAATATCGATAAATTATTAGATGCAATACTCACAATCTCGGAAATGCAGGGATATAAAGCTTATCCCGACGCCGAGCTTGAGGCGGTAATAATAGAATCAAAACTTGACCGAAGAAGAGGTGTTGTTGTTTCATGCATAGTTAGGAGCGGAACCCTTCGTGTTGGGGATAAAGTTGTGACGGGCGGTCTAACCGCGAAGATTAAATCAATGATGGATGACAAAGGAGCTATGGTTAAAAGTGCCGGCCCATCAATGCCCGTAGAAATTCTCGGGTTCAGCGATGTTCCTTGTGTAGGAGACCTTATCGTTTTCGAGGGAAGTGAGTTGGCAGAATTAGCACAGCAGGAAGATCAAAACGAAATTATCGGAAAGGACGCGAAGAGAACCATAGCGGTTGTTTTGAAAGCCGACACCCAAGGTACTCTCGAGGCTGTGAAAGGAAGTTTAGCCGATCTTGTAACATCTTCAGTAGATGCAACATACGCATTAAAATTTTTACATTGTGGAACAGGCGACATTTCCGAGTCCGATATTATGTTGGCACAGAGCGCTAAAGGCGGAATAGTTTTGGGATTTAACATAAGATTGCCCGGCTCTGCGGCAAGTTTGGCTGAAAGCAACAAGGTAATGGTTAAAACTTACCAGACAATATACGAGCTCATCGACGATGCTAAGGATATTCTCGAAGGTACTGCGGTGGAAGCCGAGCTTAAGATAAAAGGAAGAGGACGCGTTATAAAAACCTTTAAACTGCCTTCAGGTGATATAATAGCCGGGACCAAAGTTTTGGCCGGTGCTTTAAGGCCGGGACTGCGGGTCTCCATCTTTGACAAGGATCCGGCAGATGTTACAGAGGAGGATATTCCTCTTTATACCGGAACCATAAAGTCATTGCACCGCGGTCAGGAAGAGGTTAAGACCGTAGGAAAGGACGTAGAGTGCGGTGTTATGCTTAAACCCATCTTCGGTGATATTGCCGAGGGGATGTGGATAGAAGTTCGTTAACATACCCTAATCTTTGACTATATAGGGTGTTTGTTGTAAAATCTCCTGTCACGTACAAAATTCCTTGAATTATGGCCGAATTCGATTTAGAAACTAAAATTAAAGACATAATTTTTAATGCCAGAAAAGTGGCTATTGTTCCTTCTGTTTCGGACGGAATAGATTCGTTTGCCGGTGCTCTGGGTATATATAAAATGCTGTCCGAAAGAGGCAAGGAAGTGACTATTCTCTATCCTGACAACGTTCCGGAGGACTTTGCCGGACTCACGGAGGGTGTTAAGGTGAACAATTCTATTGGAGACAGAAGCCTTGTTGTTTCAATAGATTACTCGGGTACTGAAGCTACAAAAGTTAACTATACTACTGAAAATGACGTTTTATTTTTCTATTTGAACCCGGTAGAAAGAGATTTTGATCTGAGCAAAGTAAAAGCAAAGGTCACCGGTCCGGATTTTGACCTGTTTATAACTTTGGGAGTGCAGGATATGGCTGATTTAGGGGATTTTAGATCTCAGCTAGAGGCAGAAATGGCAAAATCAAAGGTATTTAATATTGACAATAGCTCGGCCAACTCAAGATTTGGAAGTCTATACTTTGTCGATTCATCTATGCCTAAATTATCGCTTTTATTGCTGAATAAGGCGCCGAAATGGGATCTTGTAATAGGAACCGAGACGGCAAAGGCTTTGATGACAGGATTTTCCCGTTAAATCAATAAAAAGTAAAGAAAAACCTTGATTAAAAAGCATCTTTTTGATAGTATTCTTAATTGGTTATGGCTCTAAATAAAGACAAAAAAGCTCAAATAATTAAGACCAACAGGCTACACGATGCCGATACTGGTTCTCCCGAAGTTCAGATTGCGCTGCTGAACGAAAAGATAACCAAGTTATCCGATCATTTGAAAAGCCACAAAAAGGATAATCACTCCAGAAGAGGGTTGTTGCAGATGGTCAACAAAAGAAGAAGACTTCTTTCTTACCTTAAAAAGAAGGATGAAGAAAGATTTACTACTGCTTCCGAAAAACTTGAGCTTTCAAAGTAATTATTTGCCGTAACTTGTGTATTAAAGTTCCGAAGTCCGGATTGTTTTTCAGGATTAGGAGTTAATGTATTGGGCACATTTGTTGTGCGTAATATTTTAAGTCTTAATCCCCAGATAAACATCCCGGCTTAGATAAAAATGAATAAAGTTATTAAAAAAGAAATTAACTTCGCAGGAAGGAACCTTGTTATTGAAACAGGGGAGTTAGCCGTTCAGGCAGATATGGCAGTAAAAGTTTCGTATGGGGACACCGTAATTCTGGCAACAGTTGTTCACAGCGCCCCTATGCCCGATATAGATTTTTTTCCTCTCACGGTAAATTATGAGGAAAAATTGTATGCAAGCGGAACCATAAAGTCTTCCCGTTTTGTTAAAAGAGACGGAAGAGCCACAGACGATGCTGTTATAAGCAAACGTTTGATAGATCACGCTATAAGACCGTTGTTTCCAAAAGATTACATGGACGAAGTACAGGTTGTTGTTACTATTCTATCTTTAGATCCTGATGCCGATCCGGAATTTACCGCAATGGTTGCTGTTTCAGCAGCTCTATCCGCAAGTGAAATTCCCTGGGACGGGCCTATGGTTAGCGCAAGAGTAGGTAAGGTCAACGGAAATTATGTAATAAACCCCAGTAGCACGGTTGTTGCCAACGAATCAAAATTAAACATGATGGTTTCTTTTGTTGGAGATGAGAGAAAGTTTTTAGCGGTTGAAGCGGAAGCAGATGTCTTACCCGAGGACGAAATACTCGGAGCTATATATTTTGCAAGAGATAACGCTGAATCTTTACTTAAACTAGTAAAAGAATTTTCTTCAGAGTTAAATCCCGACAACTTTGCTTACGATTATGAGAAAAAATCTTTAAGTAGCGAGTTGGTGGCTGACGTTTCAGCTATAGCAAAAGAAACAATTGAAAAAATTATCAGAATGGAGTTTGACAAGACAGAGCTTAAGGAAAAACGAGAAGAAATGCAGGATAAGGTTTTTACAGAACTCGAAGGTAAGTATAAAAAAATTGATATGGTCATGGCTCTCGAAGAGTTGGAGAAGAAATCAATTCAGCATTTGATTTTAGAAGAAGGTAAAAGACCTGACGGAAGAGGCATAAAGGATATTAGAGATATAAGTTCAAAAGTTAGCTTGTTGCCCAGAACTCATGGCTCGGCTGTGTTTACAAGAGGCGTGACACAAGCACTAACCGTTTGTACTTTAGGTTCTCCCTCCATGGAACTTTTGGTTCAGAATATGTACGGAGAGTTTAACAAGAGATTTATTCATTACTACAACTTCCCTCCTTTCTCAACAGGAGAAACCGGAAGGATCGGGGCTCCTAAGTCAAGAGAAATCGGTCACGGAATGCTTGCCGAAAAAGCTTTAAAGGCAGTTATACCCAGTCAAACTGATTTTCCTTACACAATTTTGCTAGTATCGGAGATTTTGTCTTCGAGCGGATCTTCGTCTATGGCTGCTACTTGCGGTTCGACATTGGCTTTAATGGACGCAGGTGTTCCTATAAAAGAGATGGTTGCCGGAGTAGGTGTAGGAATAATCACAAATGATGATTTTAGCAATTACAAGATAATGACCGATCTTGCTTATCTCGAGGATGCTTACGGATTTTTGGATTTCAAGATGACCGGTTCGAGAAACGGTGTTACAGCTATTCAGGCTGATATGAAAGTGAAGGGAATTCCCGTGGAAATTCTGAAAGACATCATATCCCAGTCGAGAGAAGGAAGAATGAAGGTTCTTGATGAAATGGAGAAAACTTTGAAGGAGCCTAAAGGTTCGGTGTCGCAATATGCTCCCAAAACAACCATGGTTAAAATTAATCCCGACAAAATAGGTGTTGTAATCGGTAGTGGCGGTAAAACCATAAAAGAAATCCAGGAAACGACCGACTCCGAAATATTCATAGAAGAAGATGGTACGGTAATAATTTCTGCAATAAATATGGAGAATGTTCAAAAAGCTGCAAAGATAGTAGACGGCTTAACAAGAGAACTCAGAACCGGAGAAATTTTTGACGGAACAGTTAAAGATTTGTTGGATTTTGGTGCGTTAGTCGAAATACTGCCGGGTAGGGTAGGACTACTCCACGTCAGCGAAATAACGAACTCTTACGTTAAGAAAGTTGATGATTGGTTTAAACCCGGAGACAAAGTACAGGTGAAAATTATCGGTTTGGGTCCTGAAGGAAAGATCAGTCTTTCGAGAAAAGCTTTGGAAACAAAGACACAAGATCGGGATAATTGATAATATTTGAGACACAAGCTGATATAATCTAAGTAATGGTGAGAAACTGCCCCCAGTGTGGAAAGAATTTGACTAAAGCCGATAAGTACTTTTGCTCTCAGTGCGGAGCACCGTTGGGAAGTGCCGGTAACATAGATAGTAAGAAATACTATGTTCCTGCTACTAAACCTACGGACATTGGTAAAGAAAGTATACTTTCGGTTAAGGGACTTTTTATTGGTGTAGGCTTGTTTCTATTATTAGCTGCATCAATATTTTCCTCTTCTTATTTCACCAGAACTATTGTTGATGAGGGTGTCACTGCTGTTGAGATGGTTTTTCCTGATGCGATAAAAAAGCCGGCCGAAAATATATCTGACAATGTTGAAAATACGCCGGTTCAGGAGAATAAAGATCGTGCGGAGAGCCTTATACCTTTTAGCGTAGATTTTGCAGCCGTGTTTTACTCCCCTTCCGATTTTTTGGATGCGCTGGAGTTTTTAGGCATTGAAAACACAATGACTTTGGATTTTCTTAAGAACTCAAACCGTCCCCCCTATTTAATTGTATTAGAGCCGGCGATCGAAGAAGAAGGTGTAAATAGGACGGCCATGGTATTTTTTGCTTTCGAAAATATCGGGGACGACTATCACGATAAATATATTTTCGGAGACTACAAAAGTGAAAATAATGGTAATACTGTTGTCGTGTCTAACAGCGAACCATTGTTGAAGGAAATTATTCAAATAAGTAAGGGTTTGAAAAAAGGATTAACTTTAAATTCATATTACATGAATGTTAAGAATAAAATTCCGGAACGCGTTAGATCCGAGATTTTCGTGCTGACCGACAATGGTGTAGGATATGTTAACGGACTTGATATTGAAAGCATGCCCGAGACCTTTAAGAGTTTAATATTAAACTATATGGGTTCGGGAAGTTATTACGGATTTGTAAAATATGACTGATGTAACAGAAAAACAAGATTTTTTATTTGAAGAGCTTAAAACTCTGACCGACAAGGTAAATAATACCGAGGGTATTCCTGAGGATTTGGCAAACCGTTTGCGCCAGATGATTCAAAGGCTCGATAGAATGGCCCGTCTCGGACACTATGCAACTGAGTACGACACTTTGGCTAGATACATAGAGATTGTTACTTCTATTCCCTGGGTTCGAAAAACAGAAGATCGCTTGGATTTAGCAGTAACAAAGGATACGTTGGATTCTCATCACTACGGAATGGAGTATGTGAAGGAAAGGATTCTCGAGTACATGTCGAGTTTGATCCTTTTGAAGCAAAGGCAGAAAGACGCATTGTCAAGGGCACCGATACTTTTGCTTGTAGGTCTTCAGGGTGTGGGTAAAACAACTCTCGCATTTTCCGTTGCCGAATCTCTTAAGAGGAAGTTTGTACGTATCGCAATGGGAGGCATAGGCTCTACCCTTGAGTTAAGGGGGAGAAGTAAAGCTTTTCCGGAATCCGAGCCCGGATTGATCGTGAAAGCTCTTATTTCAGCAGGAGTTAAAAATCCTGTAATTCTTTTGGATGAGATTGAAAAAGCAAGTGGCGAAAAGGGGTTGCAATCCGATATCATGGCGGTTTTACTTGAAATACTGGATCCTAGTCAAAATGTAGCTTTTCGTGACCATTATATTGACTATCCGGTGGATTTGTCGGATGTGATGTTTATTTGTTCGGCTAACAACTTAGGACCTTTGTCTACAGCTTTGTTGGACAGGATGGAAATAATAAAAATGCCTTCTTACTCTGACACCGAAAAAATGGTAATTGCTCGTGATTACGTTTTTCCTAAAGTTATTAAAAACTCCGGATTAAAAGACGACGAGCTGGTAATCGATCCCAATTTGTGGCCGGGAATAATCAGACCTTTCGGTTATGATTCAGGTATCCGAAGTCTTACAAGAACGCTGGAAGCCATATGCAGGAAGGCTGCAAGAGAAATTGTTGAAGGAAAAGCGGAGAAGATTTATATAAATGCCGAGAATTTGAAACACTATCTCCCAAAATAATATGACCAAAAAAGAAATGATGGATAAAATTGCGGGCTCGGTAAGGGCTTGCAGAAAGTGCAGACTACGTGATGGAGCTTTAAATGCGGTTCCCGGTGACGGAAATATTGACGCCGAACTTGTTTTTATAGGCGAAGCTCCCGGTAGAACCGAAGATGAAACAGGGCTGCCTTTTGTCGGCAGAGCCGGAAAGCTTTTGGACGAATCTTTGAAAGAAATCGGTTTTTCAAGAAAGGATGTCTGGATAGGCAATATCATAAAACACAGGCCACCCGACAATAGAGACCCCCTACCTGATGAGATAAGTGTGTGTGAAAAATTTTTGGAATATCAGCTGAAAATTATCTCACCGGTTTTGATCGTTACTTTAGGTCGTTTTGCCTTAAATTATTTTTATCCTGAAGGAAAGATAACATCGGATAGAGGGAATTTATTTAGAACAAAAAACTACAATATCTATCCCGTATACCACCCCGCGGCAGCATTGAGGAATCCTGAAATGATGCGGGGATTTAAGGATGATTTTAAAAGGATTCCCCAAGTATTGGATTTAATTAAAAAAGGAAAGAATGACATGCCTGAGCAAGATGTTTCTGAAATTGAAGATGGACAACTTGGTTTGGGTTTGTAAACTTTATATATGGATCAACAGTATGTAGATACAATTTCAAAGGAAGAAAAAGGAGAGAAGAAAGATAAGCTGAAAATAATTACTTTAAGTGGTACCGAATCCGTTACAAAAAATCTTACGGTTTACGAGTACGGTGATGATATTATTTTAGTGGATTGCGGTGTGGGATTTCCCGACAGCGATTTGTACGGTGTTGATGTTGTAATTCCCGATTTTAGTTATGTTTTGGAAAATTCGCACAAGGTAAGGGCATTAATTGTTACACACGGACATGAGGACCACTTCGGTGCCGTACCTTATTTGTTGAATGAGCTGGACGTTCAGATTTACACCGGAAAACTTGTTCAAGGGTTTATACGGGAAAGGCTTAGTGACAAGGGTTTTAAGCATTTAGCCGATAAGGCGAGAATTACCTTATTGGAACCAGGTTCCGGAACTGTTCAGGCGGGGGTATTTAAAGTAACCGCTTTTGGTGTAAATCATTCCGTACCGAATTCAATGGGACTTGCTATAGAAACGCCCGAAGGAACCGTTTTGCACATGGCTGACTACAGAATAGACTGGACACCGGTATTGGACAAACCCATCGATCTTAACACCATAGCCGAATACGGAAAAAAGGGTGTTTTATGTTTATTGTCGGATTGTTTGAACGTTCTAACCGAAGGTTATTCAAAAAGTGAGAGCATTCTTGCAAACACGTTCGCCGATCTTTTTGAAAATAATGTCGGCAGACAAATGTTTATCACTACAATCTCTTCAAATCTTTCGAGAATGCACCAAATAATGGAAGCTGCGTTGAAGCACGGAAGAAAAGTTGTTTTAAGCGGTCGTTCGATTGAGCAAAGTGTAAAAGTTGCAAGAGGATTAGGGCTAATTAAATTTGCCGATGATTTATTTGTTGACGAAAGAGAGGCCGGTAAACATCCTCAAGGCGACCTGGTTTATATAATTGCCGGTTGTTATGGTCAGCCGGGCTCTTCATTAGGAAGACTGAGCAGAGGAGAGCACAGGGATATTGTTTTGGAAAAAAATCCTATTGTCGTGTTTTCTGCAGATCCGAATCCGCCCGGAGTGGATATAGCCGTTGAGCGCGTAATGTCGGCATTTACCTTGTTCGGCGCAGAAGTTGTTTACAGCAGAATACAGGAAAATTTACATGTATCGGGACATGGTACCAGAGGCGATTTGGTGACTATTGCTTCGGTGGTAAAACCTAAATTTTTCATACCTATAGGCGGGACTATTACTAGAATGAGAGCCTACACAAACATGCTAAAAGATTTGGGTGTTTCGAGTGACAGGGTTTTTGAGTGTTTGGAAGGGGACATAGTTGATTTTTCTTCCGGAAGAGCAAAGAAGTCCGGGAGAATCCAAACCTCACCTGTTTATATCGATACTGCAGGAACCGGAAGTACAATCAACCCGGTAGTTATAAAAGATAGGGATCAGCTTTCTACGGATGGTGTGTTTGTAGTAGTAATACCTACAAAAGATGGGAATATTCTTAAGGATAATGTTGAAGTTGTAACCCGTGGGTTTATTTACGTTAAAGCCTCACAAGAATTAATGGATAAGTCGCGAAAATTTGTTACTAAATCCATCGAGAAGTTATCTACTAAGCCTATAGAGTGGCCGGTTAAAAAGAAAAAACTGGAAAATGAAATACAGGATTTTTTGTACAAGGAAACCCGCAGCTCTCCGCTTGTTATTGTCCATGCCTTAAATTTATAATGGATACCGGATTTCGTAGATAAAAGCTAGATAAAAGCGGCTGCCGTAATGATATAATTGAGCCAATGCCTAGAGGTAGAAGAAGAAAATTTAGGCTTAACTTCAACGTTAAACCGGAAACTGTCAGATCCGTTATAGCACTTTTGCTTGTAACAGCGGGTTTATTGAGCCTTATAGCTTACTTTTTCCCATCTTACACAGTAAATGCCAAGATAAAGGGTTTTATGTCCGGTTTGTTCGGCGTCCCTTCTATTATATTTCCGTTTTTACTTTTACTATCCGGGTCTTTGTTTATCCAAAAACTGAAAGCGAGGTTTAAAGACACCAGAATAGCGGTAGGACTACTTGTGGCATTGTTAAGTTTTTCGGCTCTATTTCACGTATTTATAGATGAATCCGAGGCGCAGTACATGGCTGAAAGGGGTTCCGGGGGCGGAATTTTAGGTTATAAAATTAGCGGAGTTCTTATCAGCGGTTTAAGTATATACGGAGCGGTTGTGGTTTTACTATTAATGCTATTGTTGTCTTTTATACTGCTGTTCGATGTTTCGCTTGATCAGGTTTTGGGATTTTTGCAGGACAAACAAGAAGCAGTTAAAAATTTATTAAAAGACAAATGGCCTTTCAAGAAATCCGAAGATGACATGTTTGAGGAGGTAGGTGAAAGTGAGTATGACATTGAGGAAGATGGTGGAACGGTTCAGGGTAATTTGCAGACGGACGAAGGGCTGGCATCGTCAGAGATTGAAGAAGTTCCGGAGTTCGAAGTTCTTACGTCTCACTACGAGCCACAGAAAGCTCCTGTTGTGATTCCTGAAGGTTCTACATCTACTATTGCTTCGGTATCGCCCGCAGGTTTTTTATCAGCTCCCCCCAATAAAATATGGGTAGAACCGCCTTTAGATTTATTAATAGAGCCCACGCCCGAATCAAAAGATTTTTCGGAGTCTAAAGCTAACGAGAAGAAAATTGTAGATACTCTGAAATCTTTCGGAATTGAAGTTGAAATTTCTAATACTAGAATAGGTCCCTCAGTCACACGATACGCTATAAAAACAAAATCAGTCACAAAAGTATCAAAAATTTCTTCTCTACAGGAAGATTTAGCTTTGGCTTTAGCCTCACCCAACGGTTCCGTCCGAGTTGAAGCTCCTATTCCCGGTACTTCCGAGATCGGAATTGAAGTTCCTAATGCTATAAGGTCGGTTGTTAATTTTAAATCCATTATCACAGCAGATGTAATGAAATCTTCAAAATCAAAACTGTCGATAGGAATCGGAAAGGATGTTGCAGGCAGGACATACGTTTATGATATTTCGAAAATGCCCCATATTCTTATTGCAGGATCTACTAATTCAGGAAAATCGATTTTTATTCACAATATTTTATTTTCAATATTGTTTAGGGCATCTCCTCAGGAGGTGAAGTTTGTACTTGTCGACCCTAAGAGAAATGAATTAATTCATTATCAGGACATCCCACATCTAATCACTCCCGTAGTTGTCGACATGGAGAAGGCGCCTTCAGTATTTAAATGGGCCGTGCAGGAAATGGAAAGACGTTTAAAATTGTTTGAACAGGCCCGAGTCAGAAATATTGATTCCTACAATGAAAATTCAGGATTTCAAGCTTTGCCTTACATAGTAATAATTGTTGATGAGTTCGCAGAGGTTATGCTTCAGGATACAAATGAAGTTGAAAAAGCCGTTGTCAGACTCGCACAAATGGCAAGGTCGACCGGAATACACTTAGTACTAGCTGTTCAGAGACCTTCCACAAATATTATTACGGGAATAATAAAAGCTAATATTCCTACACGTGTTGCGTTCAGTGTTTCAAGCCAGGTTGATTCTAGGGTCATTATTGATCATCCCGGGGCCGAAAAGCTGTTAACTAAAGGAGACATGTTATTCGTTCCGCCAGATGCACAAAAACCGATCAGACTTCAGGGAGCTTACATCGACGCAAAGGAAATTGAGAGACTGGTAAATTATCTTAAAAACCAGGGAGTAGACCCTGACTATTCTGAGGAAATTGTTAATATGACAGTTCAGCGTGACGGTACAGTAAATTCCAGCTCTTGGGGAGAAGGTGTTGACCCTTTGTTTGATGAGGCGGTTGAGATCGTATCTTCAATGGGTAAGGCTTCGGCGTCTCTTTTACAGCGTAAACTTTCTATCGGTTTTTCAAGAGCTGCCAGAATCATTGATGAGATGGAAGACAAGGGAATTGTAGGTCCCGCAACCGGAGGTAGCAGAGCTCGAGAATTGCTTATTGGCGGAGGAGGCAGTTCATACGCGGACGATATGGATGACTTTGTGTCGTAAATTATGTAGAATAACCCATTATGAAGGCAAAAAAATCTTCTAAAGCACGAAGGAAAGAAAGACGCTTGGCGGAAATTGCCAGAGCACAGGCTGCAGCTAACAGGACGGCCGTTGCTCAAACCGTAACTTCTGAAGCGGAAAAAATTCAGGTAAAACAAAACAAATTGGGTTATCACGAACTTCCAATGAAAGAAATAAGAAAAGATTTGATTAAAAATGCAGTATTTATGATATTTGCCGTAGCGTTAATTATCGGAATAAAGATTACAGGTGTCGGGTATTTTAATATACCTTTTTAGTTTCTTATCTCAGCATCAATAAATTCTTCAAGGCCGCCGTCGAGTACGTATTCGGGGTTGGTAGATTCCACATCTGTTCTGAGGTCCTTTACAAGTTTATAAGGATGGAGCACGTAATTTCTTATCTGGTTACCCCAGCCCGGTGTTTTGTATTCTCCTTTTGCTTTTTTCTTTTCATTTTCTATTTTTTCCATTTCCATTTTATACAATTTAGATTTAAGTATTTTTATCGCTTTGTCCCTGTTTTTGCCCTGAAATCTTTCCTCCTGGCACTCAACAATTATTCCGGAAGGTTTGTGCTTGAGGCGTACAGCAGTTGAAACTTTATTTACGTTTTGTCCCCCGCTTCCCCCGGATCTAAAAAAATCCCACTCAATATCCTCTTCTTTTATTTCTATATCTTCCACATCATCGTTGATCAGGGGAATTACTTCAACTAAAGCAAAAGATGTTTGTCTGAGGCTATCGGCATTGAACGGAGATTGTCTAACCAGCCTGTGCACGCCCGACTCGTTTTTTAAAAATCCATACGCGTAGTGACCGGAAATTTCTAGAGTGCCTGTTTTTATACCAGCCTCTTCTCCGGGAACTGTATGTACTTCGTGACAGCCCCACTCATTTTTTTCCGCATATCTTTTATACATTCTGAAAAGTGTTGATGCCCAGTCCATGGCTTCTGTCCCTCCTTGACCGGCATGAATCGTCACTATAGCATCGTTTTTATCGTGTTTATTTTTGAAAAAAGTTTTTAATTCCAACCTATGGAGTTCCCGCTCAAAATTTTCTGTATCTCCTTCTTCGGCGATAAGTTCGAGCATCTCGTAGTCTTCGATGTCCTTTTTAAGTGAGGACAAGTCTCGGGTTATGGCAGTTCCTTCTTCCCAGTTTTTCCAGGTATCTTCCTCAGTTACCCTCTCTTCCAGGGATTTGATCTTGGCCCTTTTCTCTTCAATTAATAGGCCTTTCTTAAGTTGTTCGAGTCTTTCACGAAGTGTTTCTTCCATAATTACGAGATTATACCATCGAGGAGGTTACTCCAACGCTTCAATTCCTAGAAGTACTTCATCGCCGGGGTTTATTTCTTTTTTAAGCATTTTTGTTGCAATGTAGGTCTCAACGGTGTCCTCTATAAGTCTTGCAAGAGGTCGAGCACCCCATTCAGGTGAATAACCTTTTTTTGCCAAAGTATCTACGAGCTCTTCTTTAAATCTGATTTTTACATTTTTCTCTTCTGCCATTTCGCGGACTCTTTGTAGCATAATTTTAGTGATTTCTTTTACGTTCTCTTCTGATAGCGGATTGAACACGATTATCCCTGAAAATCTGTTTAATAGTTCGGGTGCAAACTTTTCTCTTACTTCAGAAATTGCCTTTTCCCTCATTTTTTCAAGCGATCCGTGTTCTGCAAAAACTTGTTGAATAGCTTTAGTTCCGACATTACTCGTGGCAATTATTATTGTGTTGGTAAAATCTACTACCGTCCCGGAATTATCCGTAAGTTTTCCTTCATCTAATACTTGAAGAAACGTTAAAAGAATGTTTGGATGGGCTTTCTCCATCTCGTCCAGTAAAAGGAGCGCAAAGGGTTTTGTTCTTACCATTTCTGTTAGAAGTCCTTTTGTATTTCCGTCAGGAGTTCCGAGAAGTCTGTTCATACTGTCTATTTGCTGATACTCGCTCATATCCAGCCTTATCATGTTAGTTGCATTTCCGAAATAGTGTTTTGCCAGGGCTTTTGCGGTTTGTGTTTTTCCGATTCCTGTTGTACCTACGAATAGAAAGCTGGCAATTGGTTTATTCTCGTCTCTAATTCCTGCACGTGCCCTTCTCAGGGCTGTAGAGATTTGTTTAACTGCCTCGTTTTGCCCAATAACCATTTTTTTCATGGTGTCCTCTATTGAAAGCAGTTTTTGGGCCTCATCCTGTGTAACTGTTTCTACCGGAATTTTAGTCATTTCAGCTACTTGAGACGCGATGTGAGCGGAGTTTAAGACCTTTTCTTTACCGACTACTTTGGAAGAAGTTCTGTTTAATATATCTATTGCCTTATCCGGCAAAACGCGCTCGTGCATTAATTTTTCAGAAAGCTCAACAGCTTTTACAAGGGCCGGGTAGGTTACTGTAATATTGTGTTTTAGTTCAAGTGCCTCAGCTTTTGTACCCAAAATTTTTACTGTTATGTCTTTGGGAAGTTCATCAATTTCTACGATGTTGAATAGTCTGGAAAAAGCTCCGTTGGGTTCAATGTATTTTCTATAATTTGAAATCGTTGTTGCACCAATAAATTTTATCTTGTCATCTGATAGGTAAGGTTCGAGTATAGAATAAATTTTTGATGTTTCTGCATTAGAATCTCCGGCGTTTGCCACAAGATTATGTATCTCATCAATAAAAAGTATGATATCTCCGGACCCTACAACCTCGGCCATAACTTTGTTGAGGTTTTCAGCTATCATTCCGGGCGATGAGGCACCTGAAATGAAGCCTCCTATTTCAAGTCCCACCAAGCGGTGATTACTTATTGATTTGTATTCATTGCTTTGTAAAATTTTCTGAGCTATGCCCTCGATCAGAGTGGTTTTCCCACTTCCGGGCTCCCCGATTATTAATACATTGTCTTTGGACCCGCTTAAAATTTCTGCAATTTTCTTTACATCTTCGTCGCGACCTAAAATTGTTTTGTACCTACCCCTTGCAATTTCTTTTGTAAAATCTCGCGAAACCGAATCGAGTTTGGGAGTAATTTTGCCGAGCATTCCTTTCCCATACCCTCCGGTGAAGAGTAGTTTATAATCGTCCTGCCAAATAAACAGGCTGTCTCTTTTATTTCTTTTCGAGGTTTCCCACTGAACCACACCTGCCACATTTTTAACGGTGGTATTGAGAGATCCCAGAATAATGTCAATTTTCGGAATATTGTTTAACAAAGCAAGAAGCAGGTGCTCTATTTCCACATATTTTGATTTGAAAGTTACTGCGTCGGTAAAAGCTGTTTCCCCGAGGGTGTGTGTTTGAATTGCCGGAGATAGTATTAACTTTTCTAAAAGCATATCCTTATTGATTTCCGAGCGTTCCAGTAATACTGAAACTCTTTCTAAACCGAATAGCCATTTTATTCCCGATGACTGGTCGTCCTTTAATCTATCCAGGCACTCAAGAACTTCCTTTCTACAGCTACCTTCAAAAGATTGTTTTGTATTATTAACAGTTTTAATTTTGGGTACGTTTCTATTTTTGAGCATGTAGTAGAGGAATAAAGTTAGAGCGTAGGCAAGAGCGTATGACAGGTCAAAATATTTCCACAGTGCTAGAGGTGTCAAATACCACGCAACAGTAAGAGAGGCACACGCAGGTATGAGTATTACGAAAAATACAAGACATCCCGATACCCAAAATACCCTTATTACAAAACCTATCATCCGCCCGACAATAGTGTAATCTCCGAAAAGTGGAGTAAAAAGAAATCTGAGATTTGCCGAAAACGATAGAGAACTGTCGGTCAGGATTATAAAACGCCTGCATATGCGGATAATTTTTCCGGGAGCTTTTATAGCCCACCAAAGGATGAATTCGTGAGGAAGCCTGGGCAGAGTTTTCATATTATAAGGATATCAGACTCTGCGTGCCTTTTGTATCGGGATTTTGCCGAGTAAGACACCTAGTAAAAATCCCATTGCCCAATAAGCCAATGACATGCAGTGTCTGTTTATAAATATATGAAAAGGGAGCACGGTCAGTACTTTTCCGCGAATCTCCGATTGTGACACAGGGTAGGGGTCGGAATTGGAGTTGTTATCCCCCTTCGTTTCAAAATACGAGGCCTTGGTGTTTTCTGAAATCCCTACAACTCTATGAGTAACGATTGTTCCGTTGTTTTGTTCAAAAGAAACTATATCTCCCGAGGATACTTTGCGGACAGGCACCGAGACTACAAGATCCCCCGGCCGGATAGATGGTTTCATGGATCCTGTAGTCACATAGAATATTTTTACTCCCGCCGACCACCCAAGAAGTAATAAAAGCCCAATAATTATCATGTATAGATACCTGCCCGCCATAGTTTCAAACTTTAAAGCTGTACGGAGTCGAATTCGAAGTCGAATATCGCTTCTGCCCCTTGTTTTGTACTGCTCAGATTCTCAGTAGAGAACTTCAATATCAGGGATCTTATTTCATCCGGAGCAATTTCTCCTAATCCGAATCCTTCCGTTTTCCATTTCACTATTGTTTTTTTACCCAGACTCACACCCGTCTCATATTCGTCAAGCACACCGTCTTCGTCAATATCCTCCCACTCAAATATTTCCACATAAATAGATTCTCTTAAGTCAGCCGGATCATTTATTGTTTCGTAATACGCGTGAGTACTTAGAGACTGATTATACGTACCGGTGTTAACTACTTTTAGTAGATACTGTTCTGACCATGTTTGACCTATATTACTAAATGTAGGACCCGGAAGATCGTCAACATAGTTTAGGGGATTAGGGACCGCCTGAATATCGCTGACAAACATAATATTTGCGCTACCGACAGAAAATACCGAGCCCAGAACCTTAGCTTTGTCGGTAAACGCTGCAAGAGAAACTCCGGTAACCAGACCAATTACAGCTGCCATACCGAAAGCGTAAATTACTGGTTTTCTGATCTTAGCTACGAGTCTTTTCCATGTTTGTAAAAGCTTCAATTTAATCACCCCCTCCCAGCAAATTTTGCGCTCTCATGCTTGAATATGAGTTATCACAAACGATAAGATGGTCAGTAAATACCAGACCTACAATTTTGCACGCTTTTTCAACTCTTTGCGTAACCTTAATATCTTCTGCACTAGGCAAAGGTTCGCCGGACGGATGGTTGTGAGCGAGGATGATTGATACGGCATTACTGGATACCGCAGTTTTAATAACTTCTCTGGGATGTATTAAAGTTTCATTTACAGTACCCACAGATATTAAATTTTTATTAATCACGGCGTTTCTTGCATTTAGGTTAATCAGGTAAAGATGTTCGGTTTCTTTTCCTGTAAGGCTTGTTTTTATATAATCGTACGCATCTTTCGGTGCTGAAATTTTGACAGGTTGTTTAACAGTAGCGTTGTATCGTATGGCAATTTCTCTAAGCGCTGATATTTTTACAGCCTTAGCGTCCTTCAAGTTTTTGATTTTAAGTAATTTTTGGAAAGGACAGTTTAAGAGTTGAGTCAGGTCTCCGTAATCCGTAATGAGAGCCTGCGCCATTTCGAGAACCGATTGTCCCCTACCGCCGCTGGACAGGATTACGGCTAAAAGTTCGGTGTCTGAAAGGTTACCTACCCCCTTTAATATAAGCTTTTCTCTGGGTCGATCTTCTCTGGGCATGGATTTAATTTTCATAAATAATAATCTAGGTTATTGCAATATAAATTTCAATGTGTTAATTTCTATTTTAGATATCTATGTCCGATATTGGATTGAAAATAAAAGATATAAGAGATGCTCACGGACTTTCTCAACTGAGATTTGGGAAAAAGATAGGTGTTTCGGGAAAGACTGTATCAGCGTACGAAACAGGTAGAGCTGTTCCTCCGGAAAAAATTATAACCGCAATATCCGATGTATTTTCTATTCCTATTATATACATCAACGAAATAGAGAAGTGCAGACTTCGTGATCAGATAGTCACAATAAAAAGCTTTGTTGAAAGGCTCGAAAAAGTATTATCCGACTATTAGAATTAACGTTTTGAGTATTGAGGGGCTTTTCTTGCTTTGTGTAGATAAGGCTTCTTTCTTTCTACCATTCTTGAGTCCCTTGTAAGCATGCCTTGTTTTCTTAGTGTTATTGAATATTCTTCGTTCATTTCTGAAAGAGCTGCCGATATCCCATGTGCTACTGCGCCTAATTGAGCTGATTTTCCGGAACCCGAAACTTTTATGCTGGCCTTAAATTTTGCTTTGGGGTGGGATATACCTAGCAAATGAAAAGGTTTTGACCACTGCACCTGTTCCTTTTCAGAAGGGAAGTATTCTGAAATATCCTTTCCGTTGACGGTTATATCGCCTTTTTCGTCCCATATAAAAACTCTGGCTACAGCAGTTTTTCTTCGGCCCGTGCCTGTAAAAAATTTCCCGCTTATTTTTGATTTTTCAGTTTCTTTTGCCATATTTTTATTTTCCTTTTTCCTCCTGAGCTTTGTGGGGGTGTTCCGGCCCTACATATACGTGAAGGTTTTTCATTCTTTCAGCGTGAAGCTTATTTTTTGGAAGCATTCCCTTAATCGCCCTTTCGAGTATTTGTGCAGGATTATTATCATATACCTTCTGTATCTTCGTTTCTCTTAAACCTTTAGGATATCCGGTGTGGTGCATATATGTTTTTGTCTTCATTTTAGTTCCTGTTAGTGCGATTTTTTCGGCGTTAGTCACGACTACAATTCCCCCGGTGTTTTGATTTGGGGCATAATCGGCATTGTTTTTTCCGATTAAAATCTTGGCAATATCTGCTGCAAGCATTCCCAACACCTTTCCGGAGGCGTCATAAAAATACCATTTTCTATTTCTTTCCTTTTTTGTTGCTGTTGTTTTATTTATCATCATTTACTTTTTCCTTTTTTTGTTTTTTCTCAACCGGCTTTTTCTCTGCAGGAAGAAGCTCTATTCTTGCTGTGTTGGCGTTATCTCCGTCCCTGTTTCCTGTTTTTATTATCCTTGTGTAACCGCCGGGGCGTTTTTCGAATCTTTCGGCGATCTCAGAAGTTAGTTTTTTTACTGCTTTGTCATTTCCCAACAGCTGTTTGAGTTCTTTTACAGTGTTAAACAAAGCAATCTTGTCAGATGTGCCGTTTACTTTTTTGGCTTTTGTAATAACCTTTTCTATAAATGGTTTTACAAACTTGGCTTTTTCCAGAGTAGTTTTTACGCTTTCATGCTCGATCAAGCTTATTGCAAGATTCTTTTCAAGCGATCCTCTGTGTGCTGCAGTTCTTCCCATTTTTTTCTTTGCTACTCTGTGTCTCATGATTCTTTCCCAGTTATCTCAATCCCTCTTTTTTGAGAAGCTTTTTAATTTCTTCCAGGGATTTTTCTCCTAAATTTTTAATATCGGCAATTTCTTCATCGGATTTAGAAGCTAACTCTTTAAGTGTTTCTATCCCATGTTTTTTAAGAGCGTTAACAGTTCTTGTTTGTAAGGGAAGTTCGTCTATAGCTACATCTTCGACGTTAATTTCCTGAACATCCTCGTCTTCGGTTTCGGCAACTTTGTCTTTTTCTGTTTCCCATTTTTCGAAGGATTCGTAATACCCTTTAAGTATAGAAGAAGCTTTTATTATAGCGTTTTTAGGGCTTATACTTCCATCGGTCTCAACTGTTATTAATAGTTTATCTAAATCTGTTTTGTCTCCAAACCTTGTAGGCTCTACGTTGTAAGTTACATTTAGAACAGGGGAGAAAAGTGCATCGAGCACTATGACTCCTACTTTAGGAGTTTGTCTTTCTTCCATCGGAGAATAACCGACTCCGGGTTCTACAAGAAATTCCATATTTATCTCGGTTTTTGAATCCGCAAGTGTAGCAATTTCCATGTCTTTGTTCATTATTTCAAGATCTGAGGGAATCTCGAGATCTTTTGCGGTTACAACACCGGCCCCTTTTTTCTTTAGAGTCGCAACGACAGGTTTATTTGTGTGAATTTTAAATCTTAGTTTTTTAACATTTAGTGTAAGCTGAACAACATCCTCTTTTACACCGGGTATTGTAGTGAACTGGTGAGGGGCACCGGCAACTTTTATCTGAGTTACAGCAGCACCTTCAGTTTCTGTGAGCAAAACTCTTCTGAGTGCGTTACCCAGAGTATGCCCGAATCCCGTAGGAAGAGGTTCAATCGAGTAAGTACCCGATTCGTTACTCTCATTTATGGGATTAATTTTTAAATTTTCTTTAGTGACTATCATCGTTTCCTCCTTTAAAAATTACCTTGAATAAAATTCAATAATTGACTGGACATCTACTTTTTCTTGCGTGTCTTCCGCCATTGGAAGTCTCGCGTATTTTACGTATCTCTCTTTTGTGTTTGCTTCAATCCATTCAGGTAGGACAAACCCTTCCCTTAAATGAATTTTGTCGAAACTGACGGGTTTTATAACATCCCCCACCTTTAAAATTCTTGAAGGTATGTTTTCTTCTTTGCCGTTTATTATAAATAGGCCCCTTCTTATGAATTGTCTGGCCTGAGATCTTGATACAGCGAAACCGCTTCTGTAAACAACATTATCCATTCTCGATTCTAAAAGCTGCATTAGTATTTCACCCGAAACACCTTTTGATGCCAAAGCTTTGTTTACATAGTTTTTAAACTGTTTTTCAAGCAATCCGTAAATTCTTTTTGCTTTTTGCTTTTCTCTCAACTGTTTTCCGTATTCTGATACTGATTTTCTTCTTGTTCCGTGTTGACCGGGTGCCTGAGCTTTTTTGGCAATGGCACATTTTTCGGACTCACATCTCGAACCTTTTAAATAAAGTTTCACACCCTCTCTTCTACATAGTCTGCATTTTGCATCAGTATATCTTGCCATGTGTTAAACCCTTCTCTTTTTCTCCGGTCTGCACCCGTTGTGAGGTATGGGAGTCAAATCAGAAATGGATACAACATTAAGCCCCACTGTTTTTAGAGCTTTTATGGAAGAAATTCTTCCTAGCCCAGGTCCTTTAAGGAACACAGCAACGTCTCTTAAACCTGCTTTTGAAGCTGCCGCTCCTGCCAATTCTGCGGCTTTTGTTGAAGCGTAAGGTGTGGATTTTCTGGATCCTTTAAAACCGGCGCTACCGGAGCTGGCTGCGAATAAAGTATTCCCCTCCGGGTCGGTTACAGTAATTATTGTGTTATTCATACCCGCGGTAATATAAACTCTTCCGGTAGGAGTGATTTTTTTATCTTTATTTTTAGTTTTTCCTTTTGTTGTTTTTTTAGCCATAATTATTTATTACTTATATTACTTCTTGGCCAGTTTCTTTTTCTGACCTCCTACTGTTTTTCTTTTACCTTTTCTGGTTCTAGAGTTTGTTCTTGTTCTTTGTCCCCTTACGGGAAGTCCTGCGGCATGTCTTGACCCTCTATAAGATCTTATCTCTTGCAAGCGTCTGACATTTTGATTTACCACCCTTTTAAGCTCTCCTTCTACAGGTAGTTCTATTTTCGCGATGGCACTGTTTATTTTAGCGATATCCTCGTCAGTTAGGTTTTTAGCTCTGGTGTCCGGATCTATACCAGAAATTTCAAGCACTTTTTTGGATAGAGTCGGCCCGATACCGTATATGTATCTTAATGATGCTTCTATTCTTTTTTCTCCCGGTATATCAACACCTTTAATTCTCGGCATATTATCCCTGTCTCTGTTTATGTTTAGGGTTCCTTTTACATATAACCCTAACCGTCTTATTTCTTATTACAATTTTGCAATCTTTACAGATTGGTTTTACAGATGAGCGTACTTTCATATTATTTAAGTCTGTAGATTATTCTTCCTCTCGTGAGATCGTGAGGTGAGAACTCTATTTTTACTTTATCTCCCGGCAAGACTCTTATGTGAGCTTTTCTCATTTTACCTGATACCACGGCCAAAGCTGTAGTATCATCATCAAACTCTACTTTGAACATTCCTCCCATATGGGTTTCGGTTATTTTGCCGTCTTTTGTTATTACTTCTTTTGTGCTCATTTAGCTTTCTTGTTCGGACGAACGCGCTTGATTGTAACAGAAGCGTTACAACAGGTCAACAACTCTTTTTCGGCTTATCCGTAGGCCGATCTGTCATCGCATTGACTTTTACAACCGCGAAATTTATATTACCATTGTATATGTAAAAATCAACCAAAAAAGGCTTTTTCATGCTCGATATTAACTATATTAAAAATAACAGGGATTTGGTTAAAAAGGCTGTAAAGGACAAGCAGCTTGAAAATACTGTATCCGTAGACAAAATAATTGAACTTCATGACTCTTATTTGAAACTTCTTCAGGAGGTTGAGAAGAGCAGAGCGACGAAAAACAAGCTTTCGGAAGATATTTCGAAAGCAGAAGAAAAAGATAGAAAAACCTTAATTGAAGGGGCCACCGCTGTAAAAGAGAAGCTTTCGGGTCTGGAAGACTCGCTGGCTAAGCTAAAAGACGAGTATGAGGATTTAATGCTTTGGGTTCCAAGTGTCCCGGCCGAAGATGTTCCTATAGGTAAGGACGAAAGTGGCAATGTTGTTATAAGATCGGAAGGGAAAATCAAATCTTTTGATTTCGAGCCTAAAGACCACGTTGATTTGGGCGCGTTTCTGGACATTATGGATTTGGAACGGGGGGCAAAAATCGGTGGTTTCAGAGGATACTTTTTGAAAAACGAAGGTGCGTTGCTGGAACAGGCTCTTTTAAGGTATGCCTGTGATCTGATGCTCGAGGAAGGCTACACCATGCTGAGTGTGCCTTGGTTAGTCAAGCCGGAGTTCTTTATGGGAACCGGGTATTTTCCATGGGGAGAGGATGACCACTACAGGTTATCGGATGACAAGGCGTTAATCGGGACTGCCGAAGTTTCACTTACATCCTATTTTTCGGGAGAAATTTTAAATGAGTCAGATTTACCGGTGAGGCTTTTTGGATTGAGTCCATGCTTTAGAAAAGAAATCGGAGCTTACGGGAAGGATACGAAGGGTATTTTTAGACTCCACCAATTCAGCAAAGTTGAGCAGGTAGTAATCACGAGTGCTAACGAAGAGAATACGAAAGAGTGGCATGAGAAAATGCTGGGACACGCTGAAAAGGTTCTGAACGGGTTAGAGCTGCCCTATAGGGTTGTTTTAATGTGTACCGGAGACATGGGTGCCGGTCAGGTTAAAAAGTACGATTTGGAAACATGGTTCCCGTCACAGGAAAAGTATAGGGAGACACACTCCGACTCTTATTTCAGAGATTTTCAATCGAGAAGGCTAAATATTAGATACAGAGAAGCCTCTACAGGTGAGATAAAATATGTTTACACTTTAAACAATACCGTAGCCGCTACACCGAGGCTTTTGGCCGCCGTTATAGAGAATTATCAGAATCCCGACAGCAGTGTTACTATTCCTAAAAAGCTAAGGAAGTACACCGGTTTTGATAAAATTCTGCCCAAACAAAAAATTATTTGATAGTATGGGACAATATGAATATTTTTGACGGCATACAGTTGCCCAAGATTATTTACGAGGCAGACTCAAAATATAATGGCAAGATACAGGTTTGGGAATTGGGTAAACTCCGAAAAATTAAGGTTGATAAAATTGACCAATCTATTTCACACAAATCTACGTCCGCAAACAGATTGGTTTGGGGCAAGGTTGTTGAAGTTCTCTCCGAAAATCTACCCGATCTTAAAAAACTGCTGATTCTAGGTTTAGGCGGCGGTACAATGGCTCATTTGATTTCAGAGAAGTGCGGTGCCCCTGAGATAACCAGCGTGGAAATAGATCCGGTTATGGTTGATGTGGCGAAGCAATTTTTTGATTTAGATACGATACCCAACCACAGGGTTATTCTCGCCGATGCTTTAAGGGTTGTTATAGAACCTGAGGAATATCAGCTTATGCCGGAATCTTTTGATGCTCTTGTTGTTGATATTTTCCAGGGTGAAAAATATCCGGATCTAGGGAAATCGGGTAATTTCATAGCATCTCTTAAAAAACTCACAAAGCCTAACGGGTTAATTATTTTTAATAGGATTTATCTTGATCACCATCAGGACGACGTTAATTTATTTATTGAGTATTTAGGCGATTTTCTACGAGATGTAACCTGTCTGGTTGTTGCAGGATATACAAATTCCGATAACGTTTTAATATACGGCAGGGTTTAGTTTATGACTTTTTTCCAATCTATAGTATTAGGCGCAGTGCAGGGTTTGACAGAATTTATACCTGTTTCTTCATCAGGACATTTGATCATATTTCCGGAGCTATTTGGCTGGGAGGACGCCGGTCTTGCCTTCGACACCACTCTGCATCTAGGAACATTAACAGCTCTTCTTGTCTTCTTTAGAAAAGATATTTTAGGAATGGCAAACGCCTTATTTAAAGATTTAAAAGGCTATGGAATAAGGTATAAGAAGTTTTCCCGTGACAGTAAATTTGTATTTTGGCTTATCGTGGCAACTGTGCCCGCCGGACTAACCGGGCTATTTTTGGATTCATTTTTCGAAAATACTTTCAGGAGCTCGCTTAGCGTTGCCGTGTTTTTAATTGCCGGTTCAATACTAATGTTTTATGCAAACAAACGATTTTCGCAGAACGACTCATTACCGGGTTTTACGCAGGTATTAAAAGTAGGGTTATTCCAATGTCTGGCTTTATTTCCCGGATTTTCAAGGTCTGGAGCTACGATTTCAGGAGGTTTAATTGCCGGACTTGGTCGTCAGCAGGCGGCAAAAGTCTCATTCCTGCTATCTATTCCCATAATTGCAGCCGCAGGATTGCTTCAGTTACCCGAGGCTTTGGGTGGAAATTTTGTTGTGGGAACCGATATATTGTTAGCAGGATTTATTTCAAGTGCATTTTTCGGATATATTGCAGTATCGGCACTGATGAAATTTCTTTCCCGTTACGGCTTGAATGTATTTGTTATCTACCGAAGTGTTCTAGCACTGTTTCTGATTTTGTTAAATTTTCTTTAATCCCGCACTTGTGTCGGCGGTGATATAATCAACTTCGATATGTTTAAGCTATTTGTCGACTCAAATGAAAAGCAATTGAAGAAAATAGAGCCTATCGTTAAGGCTGTTAATGATTTTGAGTCTGCTGTTAAACAGCTGTCTCGCGATCAGATGCTGGAAAAGGTCGGAGAATGGAAAAGTGAGCTTTCCGGCAAGGACTACGATTCCCAGAAAAAGATTATGGACAAGATTCTTCCGGAGGCCTTTGCTTTTGTACGCGAAGCTTCGGTGAGAACATTGGAAAAACGCCATTTCGACGTCCAACTTTTGGCGGGCGTGGTTTTACACGAGGGCAAAATCTCTGAGCAGAAGACGGGTGAAGGAAAAACACTTACGGCGACCTTACCATTATTTTTAAATTCCTTAACTGGTCGTGGAGCTCATCTTGTTACACCGAACGATTATCTTTCAAGACACGGCGCGGGTTGGATGGGTGCGATTTACGATTACTTGGGGGTAAGTGTAGGAGTGGTAATGCAAGAAAGAGCTTTTGTATACGATACTGCCTATAACAGCACTGAGTTTGACGATATTTACGCCGTGCACTTAAAAGAATCTTCTCGTCAGGAAGCCTACAAGTGCGATATCGTTTACGGTACCAACCACGAGTTCGGATTTGATTATTTGCGGGATAACATGACGAGACAACTTTCCGCTATGGTTCAGACCAATCCTAACGGCGAGTTCGGGGTTCATAATTACGCGATTGTAGACGAGGTCGACTCTATTTTAATTGATGTCGCAAGAACCCCCTTAATTATTTCTGCGGCTGATGCCAAACCTTCGTCAAGGTATTTTGACGCTGACCGCATAGTTAAAACCCTGGCAAAAAACTCGGATTATGAGGTCGAGGAAAAGTATAAAAACGCTACTCTTACGGATTTGGGTATCAGAAGGGTTGAGAGACTGTTGGGCGTGGAAAACCTGTACGAGCAGGATTTTGAAATGGTGCATTTGATAGAGCAGGCTGTTTTATCCAACGCTCTCTATGAAAAAGATCGCGACTACGTTGTTAAGGAAGGAAAAGTTGTTATTGTCGACCAGTTTACCGGAAGGCTTCTTCCAAACAACAGGTTTTCGCACGGACTGCACCAGGCTATTGAAGCTAAAGAAGGAGTAACAATTCAGCAGGAGTCCAAAACTTTAGCGGAAATTTCTTATCAGAACTATTTTAGAATGTACAAAAAACTCGCCGGTATGACCGGTACTGCGGCAACCGAAGCTGAAGAATTTTACAAAATATACAAGTTGGATGTGGTCGTTATTCCAACCAATATGCCGAATATCAGAATTGACAGAAACGACGTTGTTTACAAAACGGAAAGTGCGAAATTTAAGGCCGTTGCAGATGACATTGTAGAAAGACACAAGAAAGGTCAGCCCGTACTTGTCGGTACGACTTCTGTAGAAAAAAGTGAGCAATTACACGAACTTCTTGTTAGAAGAAAAGTTCCTCACGAAATATTAAACGCGAAAAATCATGAAAGGGAAGCATTAATTATTGCTCAGGCAGGTCGCAAAGGTGCGGTTACTATTTCAACTAACATGGCGGGAAGGGGCGTAGACATTATTCTTGGAGGCGACCCCGTTGATGAGAAAGAACAAAGAGAAGTAATAGAGGCGGGCGGCTTGTTCGTAATAGGAACAGAAAGACACGATTCAAGAAGGATAGACAATCAGCTTAGAGGTCGCTCTGGTAGGCAGGGAGATCCGGGTGAGACAAGATTTTACGTTTCTTTGCAGGATGATTTGATGAGGATATTCGGTGGCGAACAAGTTAGTAGGATGATGGACAGGTTCGGTATAGATGAGACAGTGCCTTTGGAGGCCGGATTGGTCACAAAATCAATAGAGAATGCTCAAAAGCGTGTTGAGGGATTCAATTTTGACAGACGAAAACAAGTTGTTGAGATGGACGATATAATAAATGTTCACCGCGAAGTTATTTATTCTTTGCGAAGAAGAATTTTGGAATTGGAAACCGGAAATACTGAGTACAAGGAATGGCTAATACAAAAACTTGATTCTTCGTCAGTTTTTTCAAGAGATATTTGGGAACAAAAAGAAAAAGATTTCGGAGAGGACACCTGGCTGGATATTGTGTCAGATTGGTCTTTGCCCGTGATAGATAGTTTTTGGATGGATCACCTGGTAGATATGGATCAGGTTCGCGAAGGTATTGGTTTAAGGGGATATGCCCAGCGCGATCCTATGGTTGAGTATAAAAAGGAAGGTCACGAAAGATTTGAAGTATTGCTTAGTCGTATTTATTCATTTGTTGGTGAAAGGTTGATGAAAGCTTCCCCTGATACTGTTGTAAGATCAACTCCAGCAGGTGACGTTTTGTTGTCGGGGCTGAATTACAGGCACGGAGAGTTAGAAACCGGAATTTCAGACGAGATGTCGGCTCAAAAATCTCCGGCTTTTGTAGACAACATGGGAAGAGTAATAAAAGTTGAACAGGTCGCTTCCGGAAAAGAAAAAGTTGGCAGAAACGATCCGTGTCCGTGCGGAAGCGGTAAGAAGTATAAGCACTGTCATGGAAGATAATACACTCAAGTCGGATTTGTTTAAGAAGAAAATCTTCCTTATTTACGGTAAAAAAGCAGAGGAAATAATTGAGGCTATTTCTTTACCCAGGCTTGAAACTTTCAGGTTTAACGCTGATCCCGATATTGCCGAAAATATTTTAAACAACCTAAAAAGCTCGGGTTTTGATATTGAAGAAAGCGTAATCCCAAATGGGTTTATAAATCGTTCTTCAGCAAACGGACTAAATGTTTCCCAAACTGATTATTTTAAGACCGGAAAAATATACGTTCAGAGTTTAAGCAGTATGTTGGGGCCTCTTATTTTGAAATTAAATTCCGAAGATAAGATTTTGGATTTATGCGCAAGCCCGGGCAGTAAAACATCTCAAATGGCTTTTATTACCGGAAAACCCGAAAATATAACGGCCGTGGAAAATAATTCCTCCAGGTTTTACGCTCTTAAAAAGAACCTTTCTATTCAGGGATACTCTACAGCTCAAACATTGAAGGCTGATGCAACCTCGCTGATCAGAAGAAATCCCCAACTGTCCTTTTCATTTAATAAAGTTCTAGCTGACGTGCCGTGTTCAAACGAGGGGACTGTAAGATTACTTGACATTACGACAGTCGATAAATGGAATCCCCGTCTTTCCTCCAAAATTTCAATGTTACAGAAACGAATAGTAGCCGCCGGCATAAATGCCTTAAAAGAAGATGGTTTACTTGTATATTCAACATGTACATTTTCATACGAAGAGAACGAGATGGTTGTTGATTGGGTATTAAAGAAGTTTCCTGAAATGAAGTTGATACTGCCCGAGCTTCCCACAGGTTTTAAAAATTATATTAGTGGTTTAGACACGTGCTGCGACAGGCAGTTGAGTAAAGAAGTTTGTAAATCAGTTAGGGTTTTGCCCGACAGTTTTTTCGACGGATTTTTTATTGCTCTGTTTCGGAAAGAATCCGGTCGAGCTCTCTGAGAGCATTTACGGCGCTGGCGTCGCCCGGGCTTAATTCAAGGGTTTTTAACCAATAGGCTCTTGCGGTTTCGTAATCTTTTTCCATGAAAGCGGCGACACCGAGCTTGTATGTCGCGCCGTAAAGTCTGGGATTCATTTCATAAGATTGCAAAAGATATTTTTTTGCGTTTTGAGTGTCTCCTTTTTGAAGGTAAACATATCCGAGATTGTGAACGGCATCCGCATAACTCGGATCCAGTTTAAGAGACGTTTGGAACATTTCTATTGCAGTGTCGTAATCTCCTATTTTCGCGTATACGTCTCCCAAATTGTTGTAAACCCTAAAGCTATAAGGAGAAACTTTTTGTGTTGCGTGCCAAAGATTTGAAGTGTTTAAAAGATCCTGGGTTCTTAAGGCAGTTCGTAGAGTATATAAAGATACGAGAATAGTTATTGTAAATAGAGCGAGCTTTTTTATACCCGTATACTTTTCTAAATATCTTACTGTTATCGCCAGTAAAATTGAGAACGCTAAGGTTGAAAGATACAGATACCTTTCGGCGATAAACCAAGCGATGGCAACAGGGCTAAAAGAAGGTAGCGTGGATATAAATATAAGTGCAAAGAGGCCTACTATATAGGCGGACTTCTTATATATTTTTATACAGAAAATAAATAACGCTATTGTAATCGCAATCATGGCAACGTACGAAACGGTGCTGATGTAAACCCCCTCATGATAAACGGTTAAGGGTATGGGCATTAGTAAAAGTTTTAAAACCGTAAAGATTATATAAGGTGTTCTATTAAGAAGCGGTGTTGCCGTGTAAGGATTATAGTAGTAATCGAGAGTAAGGGCAGTTACCCTGTTTGAGAAGTCGCCGAATATGTTTATGTATGCGTGTACTCCTGCCATTAAAAAGTACGGTAGTATGAGCAGAGCCGAGCGTAAGTTAATTTTTTTGCAAATAATAAATTGGTCGAATACAAGCATAGAGAAAGGTATGGTCAGTACCCAAGCGTTTCTGAGAACCGTCACAGCTACCATAAATATTAAAAGCTCAATAATATAATACTTTTTAATTTCGGTAGTCTTATATAAATAGTGAAAGAGCATTCCCAAAAGTGTGAAAAAGGCTATGTGCAGGTAATGCGCAGCTGATATCCAGCCTACAGCTTCGCTTGCAAGAGGGTGTACGGAAAACAGTAGAGATGAAATTAGAGCGGTTTTTTTGTCAAATACCGCGTAAACTACCAGGAAGGTTAAAACCACATTTATAAAGTGTATAAATATAGAAACAGCGTGGTATGCACCGGCGTTAAAGCCGAATATGGCGTGGGTCAGGGAAATTTGTATGTTGTAAAGCATTAAAGAGCCGAGCATTTTGCCTACATTTTTAACGTCGGGGTTGTAAAGTATGCCTTTCTCATCATCCATATTTATAAAATCACCTCTCACAAGATTTCCGTAGGCAATAATTACTAACAGAGCAAAAATAAAAAAGGTTACCCTATTGTCTTTAATAATTTGAAAAAAATCTTTGAGTGATGTAACTTCTTTATGGGAATTATTTTCCATAGTTTAATATTATATAGATACCATAATTATTGTATGAGTATAAAGAGACATTTTTACGAAATTGCGGAATCCTTTCTAACATCCTTGGCGGTGGTGCTGTTTTTGTACATTACTATAGCTTCGGTAGAGGTTGTTTGGGGTGCAAGTATGGAACCCACTTTTGAGACGGGTGAAAGAATTCTTGTTGATAAAATAAGCAAGAACTTTAAAGACTACGAAAGAGGAGAGGTGGTCGTTTTGGTCCCTCCCGTAGATTTTTCCAAACACTATATAAAAAGAATAGTGGCGATCCCCGGAGACGTGATAAAAATATTTGATTGCAAAGTATATATCTACAGGGATGGGAAGCAGTTTGCCTTGGATGAGGAGTATTTATTGTCAAATTGCACTGTCGGGGGTGACGAGTATTTTCAAGACGGCCGCTCGGTCAAAGTGGAGGACGATTATTATGTGGTGATGGGAGACAACAGGGGAAATTCTCTGGATTCCCGAGTATTTGGCATGGTTAAGCGTTCGGATATCGTAGGAAGGGTGGTATTCCGTTTTTGGCCTCCCGCTAAAGCGGGGTTTGTAAATTAGGTGTTGACAAGATACTTGTCAATATGGTACTTTTCGCCTTGTCCTAAAGCATTTCCAATATTTTGTGAAAAAAGACCTTCGGGGTCGATTTTCTGTTGGAAAAAGCACGGTTTTCTTACGTTTACAGAAAACCCGTCAAAACTTAATAAAAAGTCATTTTTGTAGTAAAATTTTTTTTACGGCCAATTTTAGGGGAAAAACTTAATGAGAGAATCTTTTTCTAAAAGAAACATAGCTTTAAATCTTCCGAACTTAGCAGACATACAATTAAATTCATACAACTGGCTTATGACCGATGGCCTCAAGGAGATACTTGAGGAGCTTGGAACTGTGGAAGACAGTTCAGGCAGAGGCTGGGTTGTCACTCTTTCGGACCCTTCCATAGATAAGGAAAATATTTCCATAGCCGAAGCCAAGAGAACAGGTAGAACCTACGACGCTCCTTGGTATGTTAAGGCTACAATAGAAGATCCTTTAACAAAGAAAAAGAAGGTTTCGAATATTTATATGGGCGATATTCCGTTAATGACGCCCAGAGGAACATTTGTAATAAGCGGAGTTGAGAGAACAATTGTTAATCAGCTTATAAGAGCAGAGGGTGTTCTCTTTACGGGAGAACCTTCTCCCGTTACGGGACAATTTCTCGCAGGTGCCAAAATATTGCCTAAAAGCGGTGTTTGGCTTGAGTTCGAAACTTCGAGAAATGGAGTATTAAGTGTAAGAATAGACAGAAAAAGAAAAATTTCCGCCACAACCCTTTTGAGGGTTTTCGGACTTGAAGACGATGATGATATAAGAAAAGCCTTTGAAGGTGTGGAGACTAACCCCGAAATAAACTATATTTCTGAAACTTTGGCAAAAGACCCCTCATCCAGTTTTGAAGAAGCCTGCATAGAGATATATAGAAAAATGAGGCCCGGAGAGCCTTTGGTTCTTGAAAATGCTAAAGCCCTTGTTGCTGCAATGTTTTTCAACAAAAGAAGATTTAGTATGGGGCATGTAGGTAGATTTAAGCTTAATAAGTCACTGGGTTTAAATA
Organism: uncultured candidate division WWE3 bacterium; assembly: GCA_938004185.1. Lineage (GTDB taxonomy): Bacteria > Patescibacteriota > WWE3 > UBA101185 > UBA10185 > UBA8498. The sequence continues at coordinate 474,904 of CALKWN010000065.1, read as the reverse complement.
TTCCGAATGATCCCGATCACAGACTTCTTACTTTAGAAGATCTAATAAAGATAATTTCCAGAATAATTGAATTAAATAACGGAGTTGGTACTCCGGACGATGTCGATTTTTTGGGAAACAGAAGAGTTAAGAGTGTTGGAGAACTACTTCAATGGCAGATGAGGATAGGATTTTTGAGAATGGAAAAGAATATCAAAGAGAGAATGTCATTATCCCCCAGGGAAATTTTACCCGAACCTTCGGTGTTAATTTCGCCCAGGGCCATTGCCGCAGCAGTACACAGTTTCTTTGCGACCGGTCAACTTTCACAGCTTCACGATCAGCAAAACCCTTTAACTGCACTTGACCACTTGAGAAGACTTTCAGTTTTGGGACCGGGCGGTTTAACCAAGGAAAGAGCAAGCTTTTCGGTAAGAGACGTGCACTACTCCTCTTTCGGTAGGGTTTGTCCTGTAAGAACTCCAGAAGGACCTAATATAGGGTTAATAAACTACCTTGCTTCTTATGCGAAGGTAAATGAATACGGTTTTTTGGAAACACCCTACATAAAATTAAGCAAGTCACCCTCAGGTGAAATTAAACTTACAAATGAGATTGTTTATCTTGCCGCTTATGATGAAGAAGACGCGCACATAACAGACCAGTCGGTTCATATAGACGCTAAAGGAGTAATTACCGACAAGCAGGTTCCGTTGAGAAAAGGCGGAAATTTCTTTTTAGGAGATGTTGCTTTGGCTGAATATATTGAGGTTGTTCCCAGACAGGTTGTTGGTGTGGCAGCGGGATTGATTCCCTTTTTACAAAACAACGACATCGCAAGAGCCTTGATGGGTACTCAGCAGATGTCCCAGGCTGTTCCTCTTGTTAAACCCGAAACGCCCATCGTCGGTACCGGTATAGAGAGCGAGATTGCCGGAAACACAAACGCCCTTATTTTAGCGGAAGAAGACGGAGTAGTTGAATACGCAGACGCTCAGAAAGTTGTAGTTAAATATGGCCGCGGAGGTAGAGGTTCGAAAGTTGAATACACAGCCGCTAAGTTTGAGCAAACAAATAGCGATACCTGTTTTAACCAATATGTTGTCGTGGAGACAGGACAGAAAATAAAAGCAGGAGATGTTTTGGTAGAAGGCCCCGCCGTTAACAAAGGCGAGTTGTCTATAGGTACAAATATGAAAGTTGCCTACATGATTTATGAGGGTCTTGAGTTCGAAGACGGTATTGTTATTTCAGACAGACTCGTTAAAGAAGACGTTTTAACTTCAATCCACGTTTCTGATTATCAGACTTCCGTGCAGGAAACCAAATTAGGTCCGGAAGAAATTACAAGAGATATACCTAACGTTTCAGAAGAGTCCTTAAGAAATCTTGATGAGGACGGTATCGTAGCTATCGGGTCTAAAGTAAAATCAAGCGATATTTTGGTCGGTAAAGTTGCCCCCAAGGGCGAAATGGACCTTACGTCAGAGGAAAGATTATTAAGAGCTATCTTCGGCGAGAAGGCAAAAGACGTAAGAGATACCTCTTTGTACATGCCCCACGGTGAGCACGGCGTCGTTATTGGTATAAAAAGAGTTACCAAGAAAGATAACGAGTCGCTTCCTGCGGGAACTATAGAGAGAATTACTATATATGTAGCTCAGCAAAAGAAAATCGATGTCGGAGATAAGCTTGCAGGAAGACACGGTAACAAGGGTGTTATTTCAGCAATAGTTCCGCAAGTAGATATGCCTATGTTGGCTGATGGATCTACAGTTGATATCATTTTCTCTTCAGAAGCGGTTTTGAAAAGAATGAACGTTGGTCAGATTCTCGAAGCTTCTTTAGGTATGGCAGGAAAAGTATTAGGGAAAACCTACGAAGTTCCTTCTTTGCAGGAAATTCCGGAAGAGCTGATAGAAGAAGAATTGAAAAAAGCAGGACTTCCCGTTACAGGAAAAATGAAGTTAATAGACGGAAGAACCGGTGAATATTTCCACAACGAGATCGTTGTTGGAGACACTTATATTCTTAAGCTTATTCACATGTCTGAAGAAAAGATGCACGCAAGATCAACCGGCCCTTACTCACTTATTACTCAACAGCCTCTTGGAGGTAAAGCACAGTTCGGCGGTCAGAGATTCGGAGAAATGGAAGTTTGGGCTCTCGAAGCTTACGGTGCCGCAAACATACTTAAAGAGATTTTGACTATAAAATCGGATGACATGTTGGGAAGGACTCAATCGTACAGTGCAATGGTACAGGGTAAGGAGATACCTGAATCCTCGGTACCCGAGACCTTTAAATTGTTAGTAAGAAAACTTAACGGTTTGGGTTTGGGTTTGGAGGCCTACTCTTCGGAAGAAGATTCTGAAACCGAAGAAGAAGTTTCCGAAGAAGTACCAGAGGTGGAAGACTCTGCTACAGTCGCTGTGGTAGATGAAACTGAAGAAGAAAATTCCGTAGAGGAGGCGGAAACGGAAGAATAATTTCCGCTTATTAAATATGAAAGACATAAGTCAATTAAAAGATTTCGATGCAATTAAAATTTATCTGGCCTCCGGACAGGAATTATTGAGCTGGTCTTACGGCGAGGTAACAAAGCCCGAAACTATAAATTACAGAACCTTCAAACCTGAACGAGAAGGTTTGTTTGATGAACGTATTTTTGGTCCTTCAAAAAACTATGAGTGTTACTGCGGAAAATACAAAGGAATCAGATACAAGGGAGTCATCTGCGATAAGTGCGGTGTTGAGGTTACACATTCAAGAGTAAGAAGGGAAAGAATGGGGCACATAAAGCTTGCCTCTCCTGTAGCACATGTTTGGTTCTTTAAAGGTATTCCTTCTAAAATGGCGTTGTTACTTGATTTAACACCTAGAAACGTCGAATCGGTGGTTTACTTTGCTTCATTTATCGTTACATCTTTAGACGGAAAAAAGAAAGCAGAAGCAATTGATCTTATAACCAAAGATCTCGAAAAAGTTAAAGCTTTCATAAATAAAGAAGCCGATACTAAGGTTGCAGAAGTCGAAACAGAGTCAAAAGAAATATCGAAAATTTCAGACGAAATAAAAAAAGGTGAGGAAGAAAGAAGAATCAGAGAAAAAGTACAGCAGATAAGAATTCAATATGAGAAAAAAATTGAAGAGCAGGAAAAACATTTCAAAATTCTTCAGAAAAAAATTGAAACGGTTGAATTATATTCAGTTATATCAGAAAACGAATATGTTCAGCTGGTGAATTATCTTGATGTTTTTGCAAAACTTGAAATCGGTGCCGAAGCTCTTCAAAACATTCTAAAAGGAATGGATCTTAATGATCTTTCGGAAAAACTCAGGCAAGAGTTAAACAATTCAAAAGGTCAGAAGGCTCAGAGATTAGCAAAAAGACTTAAAGTTATAGAACAGTTTAGAAAAGCGGGAATCTCACCCGATAGGATGATAATGGAAGTTATTCCGGTAATACCTCCGGATCTCCGTCCTATGGTTCAGCTCGAGGGTGGAAGATTCGCAAGCTCGGACCTGAATGACTTATATAGGAGATTAATAAATAGAAACAACCGACTTTCGAGATTACTCGGTCTCGGTGCTCCTGAAATTATCGTTAGAAACGAAAAAAGAATGTTGCAGGAATCGGTAGACGCCCTATTTGATGCCTCCAAACAGAGACAAAAAACAAGAGTAACAAGAGGTAAAAAAGAACTTAGATCCCTTGCGGATATGATAAAGGGAAAACAAGGAATATTCCGTCTTAATCTATTAGGAAAAAGAGTAGATTACTCCGGTAGAGCAGTTATTATTAACGGACCTAACCTGAAACTTAATGAGTGCGGTTTGCCTAAAGACATGGCTTTGGAGTTGTTCAAGCCCATGGTGTTAAGAGAAATTCTTGCAAGGGGCTACGCACCTAATGTAAAGAGCGCTAAATATTATCTTGAATCCAGAGTTCCCGAAGTTTGGGATATTCTTGAAGAAGTAGTTCAGGATCACCCGGTGCTCTTAAACCGTGCACCTACATTGTGGAGATTAGGTATTCAAGCTTTCTACCCAAAACTAGTAGAAGGAAACTCCATAAAGCTTCATCTTTGCGTATGTTCGGGATACAACGCCGACTTTGACGGAGACCAGATGGCTGTTCACGTACCTTTATCCGAAAAAGCTATAGAAGAAGCAAAAACAACGATGATATCAACAAACAATCTTTTGAATCCTTCAAACGGTTCTCCGATATCCGTTCCTACAAAGATCATGCTTTTCGGTGTTTATTACATTACCTCAGTTGATGAAAAACTTCCTATGTTTGAGAGAGTTTTTTCAGACGAAGATGAGTTGATGCATGCTGTTGATGTAAGGAAAGAAGTTGATTTAAGACAGAAAATTAAAATCAGGATTGGTGAAGATATTGTGGACACAACTTACGGTAGACTTCTTTTCAACAAAATAGTGCCTGAAAGATTCGGTTACATTAATCACACCATGGATAAGAAGCAGATAAACTCTCTTCTTCAGAGAACGTTTGAAACAGAAGCTAATGAGGTTGTTGTTAAGTTTATTGACGATCTTAAAGATGTTGGTTTACGCTACGGAACCATAAGCGGACAATCGGTGTCCTTATCAGACATACAGGTTCCGGAATTAAGGGCAAAAATTATTACCTCGGGAAAAGAAATTGTTGCCGAAATAGAGTCAAACTACAAAAGAGGATTAATAACAAGAGCCGAGGCTTCAAGACTTAAAGAAGATGCGTGGAACAAAGTTATATCAGATCTTGATGCGGCAATATGGGAAGGTCTGGATGACGACAACCCGGTTAAAGTTTTAGTTAAATCAGGGTCAACCCGAGCCTCAAGAGATCAGGTTAAACAAGTTGCCGGTATGAAAGGTTTAGTCGTAGATACATCGGGTAAGACGGTTGAAGTTCCAATTCTAGGTAACTACAAGTACGGTTTGTCAGCCCTCGAATACTTTATCGGTGCCAAAGGCGCAAGAAAAGGATTGGTAGACAAAGGTTTAAAGACCGCAGATGCCGGTTACCTAACCAGAAGATTAGTTGATGTATCTCAGGACGTAATCGTAAGAGTTGATGACTGCGGTACTAAGAGCGGAAGAGTAATGAAGGTCGGGGAAGGCACTCTTTTGCAGACATTTGCAGACAGAGTTATCGGAAGATACCTGGCTGAAGATGTAAAAGTAAAAGGAAAAACTTTAGTTAAAAGAAACACCCTTCTCACGAGAGAAGATGTAGCTAAGATCGAAGAAGCAGGTGTTGAAAATATAGTAATAAGATCTCCTATGCACTGCGAAACAAGAAGAGGTCTTTGTGCTAAATGCTACGGAAACGATCTTATGACAGGAAGGCTCGTTAACATGGGCACCGCCGTAGGTGTTGCAGCTGCACAGTCTATCGGAGAACCCGGAACTCAGCTTTCAATGAGAACGTTTCACACCGGAGGTATCGCAGGAAAAGACATTACACAAGGTTTGCCCAGGGTTGAAGAGCTTGTTGAAGCACGTGCACCTAAGTTCTTGTCATTAATGTCGGATGTTACAGGTGTCGTGAACATAATAAAAACTGGCGATGAGAGAAAGATTGTAATTTCACCGACTGATCGTGATGAAGACGCCGCCGAATACCTGGTAGATCCGGTAGAAGAAATAATTGTAAAAGACGGCGAAATTGTTGCAAAAGGCGAGAAACTTACCGCCGGAAACCTGGATCTAACCGATTTATTCAGAACAGTGGGTGTGGATGAGACAAAGAGATACATAATTGAGGAAATTCAGAAAGTATACGCTTCTCAAGGTGTTGCTTTAAATGATAAGCATATTGAAATCATCGTAAAACAGATGTTTAACCACGTAAAAATTGACGAACCCGGTGACACCGAATTTATGGAAGGCGAGCTTATAACTAAGGCAAAATTCATGGAAGTAAACGAGGAAGTAATCGCCAGCGGCGGAACACCTGCTACAGGTAAGTTGACAATGCTTGGTATTACAAGAGCTTCACTTAATACCGATAGTTTTTTGTCGGCCGCATCATTTATTCAGACAAGCAACGTATTGACCGACGCTGCGGCTTCTGGTAAGGTTGATTATCTTTTGGGATTGAAAGAAAACGTGATAATTGGTAGATTAATTCCGACAGGAGAGCGTGCGCGACTGGAGTAATATGCCTACTATAAACCAACTATTAAGAAAAAAGAGAAAAACAAAAAGTAAGAAATCCTCAACAAGGGCGTTGAAGGAGTCGTTTAATACGATGAATAAGCGTCCGGTTAAGAGACAGGGACCTTTCAAAAGGGGCGTTGTTCTATTAGTAAGGACACAGACTCCTAAAAAGCCTAATTCAGCTTTGAGAAAGACTGCTAGAGTTCGATTATCCAACAAAAAAGAGGTTACGGCATACATTCCCGGCGAAGGCCACAATTTGCAAGAACACTCAGTTGTTTTGGTTAAGGGCGGTAAAGTGCAGGATTTGCCCGGTGTAAAATACACGATTGTAAGGGGAACCCTCGATCTTGCCGGAGTTCAAAGCAGAAAGTCTTCCAGATCAATTTACGGTACAAAGAAACCGAAGGAGGCTAAGAAATGAGAGGAAAGCCTGCAAAGAAAAGACCGGTGACAGGTGATCCGGTTTTAAAATCAAAACTTGTTAATAAGATGATTAGCATAGTAATGCTTGACGGTAAAAAGTCGACCGCTGAATCAATAGTTTATGGTGCCATAGATCATTTGAACGAAGACAGAAAAGAAGGTTTAAGAATGTTTGAACAGGCCGTAAAAAACGTAATGCCTCAACAGGAGGTACGTTCCAAAAGAGTGGGCGGTGCTACTTATCAGGTTCCTATGCCTCTAAAGCACGAAAGATCTGAGGCCCTTGCGTTGAGATGGATAATTTCAACCGCAAGAAACAAAAAAGGTAAGCCCATGGATCAAAAGCTTTACGAGGAACTTAACAATGCGTATCAAAGTATTGGGGACGCAATCAAAAAGCGTGATGATACCCACAGAATGGCTGAAGCCAACAGGGCGTTCGCACATTTTGCCAGGAGATAAGTAATAATTTCAAATCCCCTTTCTATAAATAACTATGGCCGAAACATCAAACAAAAACTACCCTTTAGAGAAAATTAGAAATATAGGGATAATTGCCCATATTGATGCCGGAAAAACTACTACTTCCGAAAGAATTCTTTATTACACAGGAAAATCACACAAGATCGGCGAAGTTCATGAAGGAGCTGCACAGATGGACTGGATGGCTCAGGAAAGGGAAAGAGGAATTACCATTACATCAGCCGCTACAACCTGTTTTTGGAATGACACTAGAATTAACATTATCGACACTCCCGGACACGTTGATTTTACGGCCGAAGTTGAAAGATCTCTTAGGGTTTTGGACGGAGGAGTTATTATTCTGGACGGTTCGCAGGGAGTAGAACCCCAATCAGAAACCGTTTTTAGACAGGCTCAGAAGTACCATGTTCCACTTCTATTTTTTGTAAATAAACTCGATAAAATCGGCGGAGATTTTTATATGTCTCTGGATTCTGTTCACGAAAAGCTGGCCCCTCAGGCAGTGGCTGTTCAGCTTCCGATCGGAATTGAAAATGATTTCAAAGCCGTAATAGACATTATTGAAAGAAAAGCCTTTAAGTTCGAAGGAAATCTTGGCGAGAAAATGGGCGAAATTGAAATTCCTTCCGACATGGTTGAAAAGGTCGAGGAGTATAGAAAAAAGCTGGTGGAAAAAGTGGCGGAAAGTGACGATTCGTTAATCGAAAAATATTTAAATGGCGAGGAACTTACGGTAGAAGAAATAAAAGCCGGGATAAGAAAGCTCACCGTTCAGGCGAAAATATACCCTGTTTTCTGCGGTGCATCTTTAGCTAATGTGGGAATACAGAAACTTTTGGACGGTGTTGTAGCGTACTTACCTTCTCCTAAAGATACACCGGACACACAGGGATTTGATCACGCTTCAGGCGATCCTATACAGCTAGCCCATGATGAAACCGGGCCTTTTGTTGCGTTAGCATTTAAGGTTCAAACCGATCCTTATGTTGGGCGTCTTACTTACGTAAGAGTTTACTCGGGTAAAATATCTTCAGGTTCGTATATTTACAACTCAACTAAAGACAGAAAAGAAAGATTAGGACGAATCCTCTTGATGCACGCAAACCATAGGGAAGAGATAAAAGAAGTTAAGGCCGGAGAGATTTGCGCAGCTGTAGGTTTAGATGCCGTAACAGGAGATACTTTGTGCACTGAAGACTTTCCTATTGTTTTGGAGTCTATAAGTTTTGCGGAACCCGTTATAGGTCTTGTTTTGGAGCCTAAATCTAAAGCTGATAGGGACAAGATGTCTGAAGCTATAAAAAAGTTTTTGGAAGAAGACCCCACTTTAAAAATTAAAACCGATGAGGAAACAGGCCAGGGCGTACTTTATGGTATGGGCGAACTTCACCTTGAAATTATTGTTGATCGTATGAAAAGAGAATTTAACGTCGAAGTTAACACAGGAAAACCTCAAGTTGCTTACAGAGAAACTATTAGAAAGACAGTTGATGTTGAGGGCAAATATATCCGTCAGTCAGGCGGTAGAGGCCAGTACGGTCACGTTGTAGTCAAGGTCGAGCCGTTGGAAAGAGGAAAAGGTCTCGAATTTGTCGACAAACTTGTCGGAGGCTCGATTCCTAAAGAATATGTTCCCGCTGTCGAAAAAGGTGTTAAAGAAGCTGTTGAATCCGGCGTACTTGCAGGATATCCGTTGGTAGACTTACGTGTAACACTGCATGACGGATCCTTTCACGAAGTAGACTCTTCAGAGATGGCATTTAAGATGGCTGCTATCGAGGCTATGCGCGATGCTCAAAGATCTGCTGATTCCTTCATGATAGAACCGATAATGAAAATAGAGGTTGTTACACCCGATGATTTCATGGGAGATGTCATAGGGAATCTTTCTTCAAAGAGAGGAAAGATTGAAGGTACAGAACAGCGCGGAAATGCCAGAGTTATTACAGCCACAGTCCCGCTGTCCGAAATGTTCGGATATGCGACTGAACTTAGGGGCATGACTCAGGGAAGGGCATCTTTTGCTATGGAACCAAGCCATTACGAGGAAGTTCCGGCAAATATTGCAGCTGAGTTAGCAAAGACGAGCAGGAAGTAATTTTTACCTTCCGGGCATAAGTTCCTTGTGCCCTGAAAATGCTTGATTTTTAGGTATTAATCTGGTTAACTAGCAGTTGTCTAACTTTAGTATAAACAACTAAGTATTAATTTATAAAAATTTGAAAGGATTTAATTTAACATGGCCGAATTTGTGAGAAACAAAGAACATGTAAACATCGGTACCATCGGTCACGTTGACCACGGTAAGACCACTTTAACCGCGGCTATTACAAAAGTTCTTTCTGGTAAAGGCCAGGCGGAATTTTTAAGCTACGAGAATATCGATAAGGCTCCTGAAGAAAGAGCCAGAGGTATTACCATCAACATTACTCACGTTGAGTATGAGACCGACAAGAGGCACTATGCCCACATTGATGCTCCAGGGCACGCCGACTACATTAAGAACATGATTACCGGAGCTGCACAGATGGACGGAGCAATTCTCGTTGTCTCCGCCCCCGACGGCCCGATGCCTCAAACAAGAGAGCACATCTTGTTGGCTAAACAGGTAAATGTTCCCGCAATGGTCGTTTACATGAATAAAACCGACATGGTTCAGGACAAAGAAATTCTTGATCTTGTCGAGCTAGAAGTAAGGGAATTGTTAACCAAGTACGGATTTCCCGGAGATACAACTCCTATAATAAAAGGATCCGCACTTAAAGCTCTTGACGGAGATGCCGAACACGTAAAGAGTATCGAAGATCTTATGGAAGCGGTAGACTCGTTTATTCCTACTCCTGTAAGAGAACTTGATAAACCTTTCTCAATGCCTATTGAGGACGTTTTCACTATATCGGGAAGAGGAACCGTTGTTACCGGTAGAATTTCAAGAGGTAAAGTAAAGGTTGGTGAGGAAGTAGAGATCGTCGGAATAAGAGACACTAAGAAATCTGTTGTTACAGGTGTTGAAATGTTCAAGAAACAGTTGCAGGAAGGTATGGCGGGAGACAACGTCGGAATCCTCTTAAGAGGTATTGAAAGAGACGATGTCGAGAGAGGTCAGATGCTAGTTAAACCCGGAAGCACCAAGCCCCATACTGATTTCGACGCTAAAGTTTACATCCTTTCAAAAGAAGAGGGTGGTAGACAAAAACCATTCTTTAGCGGTTACAGACCTCAGTTCTACATCGGAACCACCGACGTTACCGGAGAAATTGTTCTTCCGGAAGGTGTTGAGATGGTAATGCCCGGCGATGAGGTTAACATGAAGGTAAAACTAATTACTCCTATTGCCTTGGAAGAAGGTATCAGATTCGCTGTAAGAGAAGGCGGACATACAGTAGGAGCAGGAGTTGTTACTAAGATTAACGAATAATTAGGAATTTAGGTTATTTTGGGCTGCCCCGTAAGGGGCAGCTTAATCGAAAGCCCGTAAATGTCTAAAGCACAAAAAGAAACAAAAATCAGAATAAAGCTAAACTCTTATGACAGCAGGATAATAGATCTTAGCTGTTCTAAGATTGTTGATACCGCTATTAGAACGGGCGCAAAAGTTATCGGTCCCGTGCCCCTTCCTACCAGAATAGAGAAGTTTACTGTTATTAGAGGGCCGCATATCGATAAAAGATCTAGAGAGCAGTTCGAGCTTCGAACACATAAAAGAGTTGTCGATGTTCTCAATCCTACGGCACAGACTGTAGAAAGCCTGTCAAAACTGAGTTTGCCTGCAGGTGTGGGTATCACAATGAAGATGTAAGGTTTTTGGTCAGGTACGGCAAAAAGTATAGATTTTTGCCGTGTTTTAAGGTAGTATAAGACGCCTAATGCTGCAACAGACTAAAACAAGCCGGGATATCCGGCACAAGTAATTTTTATAAACAAGGGTTAATTAGGCAGGCGCCCCTTGGGCGCTAATTTTTTGTCATGAGCGAAAAGATAAAAGGAATAAAACTTAACATGAGCCAGATTTTTCTCGATACGGGAAAGGTAATTCCTGTAACTGTAATAGGGAAAGTTGAGACTGATTTGACGGCAGATATGGAAAACAAACCTGTATATGTAGTTGGGACTTCTAAAGGAAAAGGTTTTGCAGGTGTGATGAAAAAATGGCATTTTGCAGGTGAGATGGCTACAAGAGGTCAGAGTACAAAACCCAGATCCGGAGGTTCCATAGGAAGTCAGACACCCGGCAGAGTAAGAAAAGGTAAGAAAATGGCAGGAAGATTGGGCGGCGAAAAGGTCACCGTTAAGGGTTTAAAAATTGTCAGGGTAATGCCTGAAGAGAAACAGCTTATGGTTTCAGGACCGGTTCCCGGTGCCAGAAATTCTAAAGTTGTAATTGAAATTAAGTAATTATGAAAAAGCAGGTTATAGACAATAAGGGAAATAAAGTAGAAGAAATAACTCTTAAAGATGAGGTTTTTAAAGTTGAGCCTAATGAGAGTGTGTTGACTCAGTACATAAGGGTTTACACTACAAATCAAAGAACCGGTACTTCTAAAGTGAAAACAAGAGGAGAAGTGTCAGGCGGAGGAGCCAAACCCTGGAGACAGAAAGGAACCGGAAGAGCAAGAGCAGGATCTTCAAGAAGTCCTATTTGGGTGCACGGAGGAGTTACTCACGGACCGCTTCCGAAAGATTGGAATTTGAAAATGCCTAAGAAGATGAAGAAGCTCGCAATGGTATCTGCACTTTCATTAAAAGAGACGACCGGAACAATGTTGGTAATAAAGGATTTAGACTTGGAAAAGATCTCCGCTTCTAAAATGGTCGAAGTTTTAAAGAATCTTAAGACAGACTCTCCTGTTTTGTATGTATGGAAAGATAGAGACGAGAAGGTAATGAAAAGTCTGTCAAACCTAAAAGGGGTAAGAGCCGCTTTTTCGGGCTCGCTCAATCCTTTTGATTTAGTATCTGCAAAAACCGTCTTATTCCATAAGGACGCAGTTTTGGATATTAATGAAAGGTTCGGAAAATGAGATTAAATAACATAGTATACAAACCATTAGTTACGGAAAAAACCTATGCTCAGGCTAATGACGGTTTCTACACCTTTAAAGTAGCGATGACGGCGAACAAGGAATCAGTAGCAAAAGAAATCGAAAAAATGTACAAAGTTAACGTAGTATCTGCAAAAAGTATTGTGATGCCCGGAAAACCCAGGAGAGTTTCAGGCACCAGAAGATTTTCAGGCAGAGCTAAATGGAAGAAAATTATAGTTAAGCTAAAAGAAGGTCAGACAATTGATATAATGCCCAAGGAATAAAACTTATGATAAAAAAGTATCGACCTACAAGTGAAGGACTACGAACAAGGAAAACTCTCGTAAGTGAGGTGTCTAAGGTTAAACCTGTAAAGTCACTCACTAAAGCTTTAAAGGGAGCTGTCGGAAGAAGCAGGGGCAGAATTTCAGTAAGAAGCAGACAGCGAGGCGCAAAAAAGAGATACAGATTTATCGATTTTAAGAGAAACAAGCTGAATATTCCTGCGAAGGTTTCCTCTATAGAGTACGATCCTAATAGAGGAACTAACATCGCACTTTTAAACTACAAAGACGGTGAAAAAAGATACATTTTGGCTCCCGAAGGAGTGAAAGTCGGTATGCAAATTATGTCAGGTCCGGAGGCCGAAATTTTGCCCGGAAATGCCCTTCCTTTAGAGAATATTCCTTTAGGAACTTCTGTTCATAACGTAGAGTTGAACATAGGCGCCGGCGGAATATTGGCAAGAGGCGCAGGTAATTCAGCAGAAGTACTGGCAAAAGAAGGAGCTTATGTTAATTTGAGATTACCCAGCGGAGAAGTTAAAAAAGTATTGGGAAAATGTTATGCGAGTGTTGGTGTACTGTCTAATGCCGATGTTAGAAATGTTCAACTGGGCAAGGCAGGAAGAAAAAGACACTTAGGATATAGACCGGGGGTAAGGGGAGTTGCAATGGCAAACCCGAAGAAGGACCACCCGCACGCCGGTAAGTACAGCACTACCGGTATAGGAAGACCCTCACCTCTCTCACCTTGGGGATGGAAGACCAGAGGCGTAAAGAGCCGTAAGAGAAACCACACCGATTACACAATTGTTAAAAAGAGAGAGAAAAAGAAAAGATAAGGAAAATAAATTATGACTAGATCATTAAAAAAAGGAATTTATACAGACGAGAAATTAATGAAAAAGGTAAAGGCCGCTTTAGCCGGAGGGTCAAAAACTCCGATTAAAACCTGGGCCAGAAGATCTACTATAGTTCCGGAAATGGTAGGACTGACATTTGATGTGCATAACGGCAAAAAACACATTTCCGTTTTTGTTACTGAAGCTATGGTAGGACATAAATTGGGTGAATTTGCTCCGACAAGAACGTTCAGAGCACATTCTTCAAAAAAGGCAGTTTAGTTTATGAATAAATCTGAAGTATACGCAAAACACATGAGAGCAAGAATATCGCCTAAGAAGGTAGCACCGGTAATGGATTTGGTAAGAGGTAAGAACCTTGAAGAAGCTAAGTTGGTTTTGTCTTTTGATAGGACAAAAGCTGCATCTTTATTGCTAAAGGTGTTAAAATCAGCCGAGGCCAATGCAGTAACAAACAGCAAAATGGATGCAAAAGACTTGTTTTTATCAGAAGTATGGGTAAGCGGAGGTCCGGTTAACAAATCAGGGCAGTTTGTGGGTAAAGGAAGGTTCAACCCAATTTTAAAAAGAACAAGCCACATTTATGTAGGTTTAAGCCAGAGAGGCAAAAAGGATTAAATAAGTAACTATGGGACAAAAAATAAACCCAATTGGGTTCAGATTAGGAATATCTAGAGACTGGCAATCAAGATGGTATGCCCCATCCTCTTCTTACGCCGATGTTGCACACGAAGATATAAAGATAAGGAAATATCTGAAGAAAAAACTTGAAATGGCAGGTGTGAAAGAAATAGACATTGAGAGAACGGAGAATGAACTAAGCATTACTATAAGGGTGTCCAAACCCGGTGTTGTTATCGGAAGGGGTGGAACAGGGGTTGAGGAAATTGAAAAAGAAATAAAGAAACTTACAAAAGCTAAAGTAAAAATAACCGCAGAAGAAGTTAAATCTCCCGAAATGGAAGCACAGCTGGTGGGAGATTATATCGCCAGACAGATTAAAAGAAGGGTTCCTTACAGAAGAGTTGTTAAGTTTGCTTTAAGCTCCGCAATGGACAAAGGAGCCAAGGGTATAAAAATAAGACTTTCCGGAGTTTTAAGCGGAAGTAATACTATTGCGAGAACTGAGCAATATACATTAGGTTCAATACCTTTGCAGACATTGAGAGCAGATATTGATTACGCACAAATTGATTGTCACCTTTTATATGGAACTATAGGGATAAAAGTATGGATTTATAAAGGTGAGAAACAAATCTAATTATGTTAATGCCGAAAAAAGTAAAATTTAGAAAACAGCAAAGAGGTACCAACAAAGGCATTGCTGTAAGAGGTTCTTCTGTTGTTTACGGAGATTATGCTTTAAAAGCTGTTGATAGAGGTTTACTTACATCAAGACAGATAGAAGCAGCGAGAAAAGCTGTTATGCACGAAACAAAAAGAGGCGGAAAACTGTGGATTAGGGTTTTTCCCGACAAGCCCGTTGTTGCTAAGCCTGCGGAAACCAGAATGGGAAAGGGTAAAGCAAATACCGATCACTATGCAGCAGTTGTTAAGCCCGGAAAAGTTGTTTTTGAAATCGGAGGTGTGACCAGAGAGTTAGCTAAAGATGCTTTTAGAAAAGCTGCGGCCAAACTTCCTATAAAAATGAGGTTTGTTTCAAAGGAATAATATGAACGCAAAAGATTTAAGACAAAAAGATATACAAGAACTAGCTGAAGACAGAAAAAATCTTGAAAAAGAGATAAGAGAAGTTTCGTTAAACACTTTACAAGGCAAGGAAAAAAATGTTAGAAAAGCCAGGTTTCTCAGAAAAGATCTGTCTAGAATCTTGACTGTTATTAAAGAGAAAGAAATTTTAGGCGGAGAATAATTATGGAAAAAACTACGAACCCGAGAAAAATTAAAGGACTTGTTGTATCTGACAAAATGGAAAAGACGGTTGTTGTAAAAATCGACTTCTCCAAGAGACACCCCGTTTATAGCAAGCCTGTAAAAACAAATAAAAGGCTTAAGGCTAGGGATGATTTAGGCGCAAAAATCGGCTCTGAAGTTATTGTCGAAGAATGTGCACCTTACAGCAAGCAAGTAACATGGAAAGTTATTGAAATTGTAAAGGAGCCTAAAGGAAAATAACATGTTGCAGATAGGAACCACAGTAAAATTAGCTGACAACTCCGGTGCCAAGAGGTTGAAAATAATCGGCATTCCGGGATCAAGAAAAACAGTCGCCAAGATCGGTGATCTTGTTACGGCGGTAGTAAAAGGAGCAGACTCGGCAGGAACCGTTAAAGATCACACTGTTGTAAAAGCAATAGTTGTCAGAACCAGAAAAGAAGTTCGAAGAAAAGACGGCAGCTATATTAGATTTGACGATAACGCCGCTGTGGTTGTTGACAAAGATAGAAACATGATCGGAACCCGTATCTTCGGGCCCATTGCCAGAGAAATTAGAGATAGAGGGCTGTTGAAAATAGTATCTCTGGCCAAGGAGGTTTGGTAAAGATATGAAAATACAGAAAAATGACAAAGTAAAAATAATATCGGGAAAAGACAAAGGGAAAACCGGAAAAGTTCTGAGAGTATTCCCCGAAAAAGGAACAGTTGTTGTTGAAGGTGTAAATATTATTAAAAAACACATAAAACCCGGTAAGGTCAGCAAAGAAGGTGGAATTATAACAATGGAAAAACCGATAAGTGTCTCAAACGTTATGTTTATCGACCAGAAATCGGGAGATCCGGTTAGATTGGGCAACAAAATAATTGACGGAAAGAAATACAGAATAAATAAAAAGACCGATGAGGTTGTAGAGGTTTCCGCAAAGGCAGGTAAGAAAAAATGAACAGACTTAGAGAAAAATACGAAAAAGAAATAGCCCCGAAAATGCAGAAGGATCTTAAGATATCCAATGTGATGGCTTTACCTAAAATACTTAAAATTTCCATAAATTCAGGTATAGGGCCTTTCAGAGAAAATAGGGAAGCCGTCGAATCTTTTCAGGAAGAGTTGTCTGCTTTATCAGGCCAAAAAGCTTACCCGAGAAAAGCAAGAAAATCGGAAGCTGGATTTAAGATACGAAAAGGTGATATAGTGGGATACTCCGTCACCTTGAGAGGTGATAAAATGTGGGCGTTTCTTGATAAATTGATAAATATCGCAATACCCAGGGTGAGGGACTTTAGAGGGTTAAGTGACGAGTCTTTTGATGACAACGGTAATTATTCTCTTGGAATCAAAGAACACGTAATTTTTCCTGAGATAAACCCCAATACCACTAAGGGAATAAGAAGTTTGCAGCTCACGATAGGTTTTAATACGTCAGATGTTGATCATAACAAGTATTTATTAAACAGCTTGGGAATGC
This sequence comes from uncultured candidate division WWE3 bacterium, assembly GCA_938004185.1. Lineage (GTDB taxonomy): Bacteria > Patescibacteriota > WWE3 > UBA101185 > UBA10185 > UBA8498. The sequence continues at coordinate 458,309 of CALKWN010000065.1, read as the reverse complement.
CTTTTAGGAAGGACGATTAATATGGCAAAAAAGTCACTAATAGCAAAACAGAAAAGACAGGCAAAATTCAGTACAAGAGAATATAACAGATGTCCTTTGTGCGGAAACCCAAGAGGGTATTACAGAAAGTTTAAAATGTGCAGAAAATGTTTCAGGGAATTAGCTCATAAAGGGGAACTTCCCGGAATAAGAAAGGCAAGCTGGTAATAATATGTCAATGGATAGACTATCAAACATGTTAAGTGCTCTAAAAAACGCTTCTATGGCGGGTAAGACTTCTGTGGAAATAATGCATTCGAAGCAGTGCGAAGACGTGGCAAAAGTTTTAAGAGAAAAAGGTTTTTTGGAAAGTGTAAAAGTGTTTAAACCTGAGAAGACCTCAGTTAGGAGGCTTCATATAGAGCTGGCAAAAGAAAACGGTGTTTTTAATCTTACTGAAACGAGAAGGGTGTCCAAACCGGGAAGAAGAATTTATAAAGGTTCAGATGAAATGGGATCTTTCAAAAGAGGATTTGGTGTAAAGGTAGTCTCTACCTCAAAGGGAATAATGGATTCGGTCGAGGCGAGAAAGAAAAAATTAGGTGGAGAGGTAATTTGCGAGGTTTATTAAAATGAGTAGATTGGGCAAAATGCCGATAAAAATACCTTCAGGGGTCATAGTGGAAAATAACAACGGAAAAATTACCGTGAGGGGTCCTAAAGGCGAACTTAAGATGGATTTAAGACCCGAAATAGCGGTAAAAATTGAAGGTGATGAGATTATCGTTTCGGTAGCGTTAGAAACCAAGCAGTCACCAGCATTCTGGGGAATGACCAGATCTTTAATTGCCAACATGGTTGAAGGTGTGACGGACGGATTTGTAAAAAATCTTGAATTAGTTGGAGTCGGTTACAGAGCTAAGCAGGAAGGACCGGATTCTATATCACTAACTCTTGGTTTTTCACATCCGATTGTTGTAAAAGCTCCCGAAGGAGTGAAGATAGAAGTGCCCGACAATCAGACAGTAATAATAAAAGGCATAGATAAAGAGCTTGTCGGTCTCACAGCTGCAAAAATAAGAAAACTAAGAAAACCGGAGCCCTACAAAGGAAAAGGTGTAAAATATGCCGGCGAAGTTATTAGAAGAAAAGCAGGAAAGGCGGCTAAGTCAGCTAAATAAAATATGTATAAAGTAACTTTAAGAAAAACGAATATACAAAGACGAAAACTAAGAGTCAGAAAAAAGATTTCTGGAACAGGCGAAAAACCCAGAATATCTGTTTTCAGAACTAACAAACACATTTACGCTCAACTGATAGATGATATTAAAGGGAAAACTCTGGCTTCGGTTTCAACCGAGATCGAAAAAGATCTTAAAGGTAAAACAAAAACCGAAGTAGCTTTAGAAGCAGGAAAAGTCTTTGCCGCTAAAGCAGTTGAAAAAAAAGTTAAAGAAGCCGTTTTTGACAGAAACGGATACAAATATCATGGAAGAGTTAAGGCTTTTGCCGAAGGAGTAAGGGAAGGCGGTTTAAAAATATGATAACTACCGATGTAAACACAGAAAAATTTGAAGAAATTGAAGAAAGAGTTTTGGAAATAAAAAGAGTTTCCAAGAAAACAAAAGGCGGCAACACTATTGCCTTTGCAGTATTGGCCGTTGTCGGAAATAAAAACGGAAAAGTAGGAACCGGCTACGGAAAAGCCCCCGATGTCGCTTCTTCGATTAATAAAGCCATGGGAAAAGCTAAAAAATCAATGGTAAGCGTTAAACTTAACGGACCTACAATTGCCCACGAAGTTACCGCAAAATATGACTCCGCAAAAGTTTTTCTTAAACCCGCTCCTAAAGGTACAGGTATTATTGCCGGAGGCGCCGTAAGGGCTGTTTTAGAGCTTGCAGGGGTAAAAGATATTTCGGCAAAAATGATTGGTGCTAATAACAAAATCAGCAATGTACGATGCACAATAGAAGCCCTAAAGAAACTGAAAGGATAAAATTATGGATCTTTCGAATTTAAAAACTGTAAAAAATAAATCAAAAGCCAAAAGACTCGGAAGAGGTTATGGGTCAGGTAAAGGTGGTCACACTGTCGGAAGAGGCACGAAAGGTCAGAAGTCCAGAAAAGGTCATAAAATAGCTGTAGGATTTGAGGGAGGACAGGTGCCTTTATACAAAAGACTTCCACAGATCGGTGGTTTTAAAGGATACAAAAAAACACTGTCTATCAGATTATCAGAGTTGAACAAAATAGATGATGGTTCTGAAGTAACACCAGACGTTTTAGCCAGAAAAAAGATTATTAGAAACCCGGGTCGCGGAGGTGTTAAAATCATTGGTGGAGGAAGCCTTAAGAAGAAACTAATTCTCAAAGGATTCACCTTCTCTAAGGGAGCTTATGAGGAGGCTAAGAAATCGGGCTCTACCATAAATGATTAAACTATTCAGATACCCTGAGGTTAGAAGCAAAATTTTATTCACACTATCAATAATTGTCATTTTCAGACTTTTAGCCCATATACCCGTTCCCGGTGTAGATGTCGAAATGGTAAGATCTTTTTTATCCGGAAGTGCGATTTTCGGTATGTTCGACCTTTTTAGCGGCGGAGGTTTTCAAAATTTTTCAATAGTAACTTTGGGTTTGGGGCCCTATATTAACGCCTCAATCATTATGCAGCTTCTTACAGTCATGATCCCTTCTCTTGAAGAAATGGCTAAAGAAGGTGAATACGGCAGAGAAAAAATTAACATGTACACGAAGTATTTAAGCGTTCCCATGACATTGGTTCAGGCTTATGGAATATACTTTTTGTTAAACAGGCAGGGCGCTCTTCCCACACTTGCATTGCCGGATTTACTTCTACTGATAGTTACTTTGTCGGCAGGAGCGATGTATCTGGTTTGGCTCGGCGACCTTGTCACTGAAAGAGGAATCGGCAACGGAGTCTCACTTTTAATTTTTGTCGGAATAATCAGCAGACTTCCTCAATCACTCTATTCTTTTGTCGCTACTTTGACTCCAGATATGTTTTTCGATGCTCTTATTTTCGGGGCTTTGGCTATAGCTGTTGTTGTGGGGGTGGTTTTGGTAAACGAGGGTACGAGGAACATAGTAATAGAATACGGCAGGAGCGGTGTGAGAAGTCAGAAAGTTACAAATTACCTTCCTTTAAAAATTAACCAGGCAGGAGTCATTCCGATAATTTTTGCCGTTTCAGTCGTAATGTTACCCTCTTTATTAGCCGGACCTTTTGCAAGTTCAGGTAATTCAACACTTCAGAATATCGGGGCGTTTTTAGGTGCAAATTTCCGCCAGGAAGACGCCGCTTACAATGCTTTGTACTTTTTGTTGGTTGTAGCTTTCACATTTTTCTACACAGGCATTCAATTCAATCCTCAAAAAATTGCGGATGATGTTAAAAAGCGCGGTGGTTTTATTCCGGGTATAAGGCCTGGAATGGGGACGACTAAGTATTTAAAAAATGTAGTGACAAGGATTACTTTGGCGGGTGCGGTGTTTTTGGGCTTGATTGCTATTTTACCTTACTTTATACAGCTGTTTGTCGGCGTTACTGTGTTAACAATCGGCGGAACGGGATTACTGATTGTTGTGTCGGTTGTTTTGGAAACTATTAGACAGACGGAATCTTTAATGGTAACAAGAAGCTACGATAAGTTTTTGTTCTAAGGAGGTTTGTATGTTCGATAAATTAAAAGATATTAATAAATTAAGAAAAGCTCAGTCAGAAATTAAAAAACAGCTCGAAAATATTTTTGTAACATCCGAGAAAGGCAGAGTGAGAATAGTAATCAGGGGCGACAAAAGAATAGAAAAACTTGAAATAGACGGTGAGGAAGATAAGTTATTAAGAGAACTTTTAAACGACGCTTTTAAAGATGTCGACAAAAAAGTTGAAAAACAAATGAGAGGCCAGTTGCAGGACCTCGGCCTTCCCGGCCTTTAATCTGAAATATGAAAATTTTATTAATGGGGCCCGTAGGCTCCGGAAAAGGAACACAGGGCGAACTTTTAAGCGCGCATCTGAGTATTCCTTTAATATCTGTCGGTCAGATTCTTCGTGAAATTGAAAGTGATCACCCCTGGTACAAAGAAATAAATGATTCGATGAAGAGCGGTAAACTTGTAGATCAGGCAAAAGTTGCCGAAATATTAAAACAGACGGTTCAGCATGAAGATTACCAAAAAGGCTACATCATGGATGGATGGGGAAGAGCTCTTATAGATCTTACGTACTTTGATCCTGAATACGACAAAGTAATATTAATAGACATATCTCCGCAGGAGTCTGTTTCCAGACTTTCAACAAGAAGGACTTGTGAAACTTGTGGTGCAGTTTACAACATAGTTACCAAACCCCCAAAGGAAGAAAACGTTTGTGATAAGTGTGGCGGTGAACTTAAACAGAGACCTGATGATACCGAGCAAGCGATAATGAAAAGACTTGATATATACAACCATGAAACCAAAGAAACAATTGAGAAATTTAGATCCGAGGGAAAACTCATAGAAGTCAGCGGAGAAAAATCCCCTGAAGAAGTGTTTGAAGACATTAAGTTTCATCTTTGAGTTGTAGTTGGGGGCATAGTCAATACTCAAACCGTCCTTTCTAGTCGTTTACTAATGTTTGGGATATAATTTCATTAATGTCTGTATTAAAAAGCAGAAGAAAAAAAGAGGTAGTAAAAGATTGGAGAAAAGAGAATAGGGCTATAGAAAAATACCAATTCGTTTACCATTTTCTCCCCCACCCCGAAGAAAAACGCAGAGCTACGCTACTTTCTCACAAAGCCATAATTCTGTACTGTGCGGCAATGCTTGTAATTGCGGGAATTTTCAGGCTTCTTCCGACCATGATGCCGGGAGTTTTGGGTTATGCTTCGGATATTTCGGTTAAGGATCTTCTTACATATACGAACATTCAAAGAAAAGAGAACGGTTTGAGCGAACTTCGTTTAAACGAATCCCTAACATCAGCTGCTCACGCCAAAGCGGAAGACATGTTTAAAAATCAGTATTGGGCGCATGTTTCTCCCGGAGGTACGGAACCCTGGGATTTTATACTTGGGCAGGATTACGACTACATTTATGCCGGTGAAAATCTGGCTAAAAATTTTAATAAATCCAAAGATGTGGTTGAGGCTTGGATGAAGTCGCCTTCACATCGTGAAAACCTTCTAAGCTCAAATTACGATGAAATAGGTTTTGCTGTAGTCAACGGCGTAATGGATGGATATGAAACAACGTTGGTTGTTCAAATGTTCGGGCGCCCGCGAAATGCCGCCCAGATAGCATCCGTATACGAAGAAGAGTCTCTACTTGAAAAAGAAGCTTCTTCTTCGGCCGCAGTAACCCAGAGAGAAGAAACTGCGGGAACGGAAACCGGTCAGGAAGCAGAACAGGGGCCCGTATATACTCCGGCACCACCGGCAGAGCCTTTAGTTGATGTTACAACCGCAACTAAAAGTGTCAGCGCCGTATTCGGAGGATTTGTGGGAACTTTACTAGCTCTCGACGTGTGGCATTCAAGGAGGAAAGGCCTTAGAAAGTTTACCGGCCACACAGCGGCGCACATAGGTGTACTGCTTCTTGTTATAGCAAGTATTTGGTTCGTATTAACACCCGGCATCGTATTATGAAAGAGGATTTTGACAAACATATAACTGAATACGCGGTTCTTTTAATGTTCGCTTTGGTAATGGGAACGATGTTTTACTATTTCAGGTATAATCATCAGGTTTTGGTGTTTCTCACTGTTGTGTGTTCTTTTGCTTACGCGTTGTGGGGAATAATTCACCATAAGCTTGAAGGTAGATTGACAAAACTTATTGCCGCCGAGTACATTTTATTCGGCTTTTTAGTTTTTTTCCTGCTCTACATCGTTCTGAACTTTGTGTGACATTATGAAGATAGTAGTTGTAATACCTACATATAATGAGGCTGAAAATATCGGTAGGATGGCAGATATTTTACAGCAGGAATTTTTAAAAAGGCCCGGACACGAGTTTCATTTACTTGTTGTTGAGGGAAACTCTCCCGACGGTACTGCAAATGTAGTACGGGAGAAAATGAAAAATTATCCGAACGTACATTTATTAATGGAAAAGAAAAAAGCGGGTTTAGGTGCCGCCTATGTGTACGGATTTAAAGAAGCTATGAATAGTATGAGCGCTGATGTAATTGTGGAAATGGACGCCGATTTTCAGCACGATCCCGCAGATGTTGTAAGACTTGTCGACGAAATAGATAACGGTTATGACTACGTAATCGGATCAAGATTTACCAAAGGCGGAAGCATTCCCGAGGAATGGGCGCTTAAAAGAAAATTTTTCAGCATAGGCGGCAACATTTTTTCAAAAATTGTTTTGGGAATATTTAATGTTAACGATTTTACATCAGGTTTTAAAGCTTCGAGGGTAAAAGGATTTGTTGACCGTCTTCCTTTAGATGAAATTCTCTCGCAAGGTTTTGCTTACAAAATAGATCTTTTGTTTAAAATGCACAGGCTGGGAGCAAAAATAAAAGAGGTCCCGATTAAATTCGGATTAAGAGACAGGGGAGATTCGAAAATGGAAAAAAATAATTTAAAGGACTCATTGCGAGTGGTAATAATGCTCCGCTTAAACGAAAATAAAAACTTTGTAAAATTTTTGGTAGTAGGCGGTTTAGGATTTATAACAGACGCCGGTCTTTTCAACATATTCAATCGCGGTTTATTTACGGCCGGAAATTCCGCACTGGCTTCCGGGCTGATTGCAATGATAGTTACCTTTTTGCTTAACAACTATTGGTCGTTTAGCGAAAGAAAACTGGAAGGAACGGGAAAGAAGCTTATAAGCCTGATTGTATATATAGTATCTTCTTTTATACCGATCGTCGTAAGATCTCAGCTTGTAGCTTATGCCGTAGTTTGGCTCGGAAATACTTTTATAGTTTCAAATACGGCTTTTATGATAGGAATTATTTTCGGATTAATATGGAACTTTACAGTTTATAGTAAAATAATTTGGAAAGGTAAAAAATGAATTATTCGGTAGTTATTCCGGCTTACAATGAGTCGGACAAAATATCGTCCTCACTTACACAAGCGGTGAATTTTATGAGAACTTTTTGTGATTCTTTTGAAATTATTGTTGTAGATGACGGTAGCAAGGACAACACAGCCTCGATAGTCGAAGAATACTCCGCGGAAAATCCCGAAGTAAGAGTAATAAGAAATCCACACAAAGGAAAAGGTTTTGCCGTATGGACAGGAATGCACGAAGCAAAAGGTGACCTTATTTATATGGCAGACGCCGATCTTTCGGCCCCGATGTCCGAGTTAAAAAAGCTTGCCGTATGGGTAACCGACCAAAATTTTGATATTGCGATAGCCTCGCGTGAGGGAGTGGGAGCTGAAAGAGTAGGAGAGCCTTTTTACAGACACTTAATGGGAAGAGCTTTTAACCTCATGATACAAATACTCGCTTTGCCCGGCATTAAAGATAGCCAGTGCGGATTTAAGCTATTTAAAGGTCCTGTTGCAAAAGATATATTCGGAAGGATGAAAGTATATGGAAAAGACACAAAAGAGCTTGATAAACCTTATACCGGTGCTTGGGATGTTGAGGTTTTGTACCTCGCAAACAAGTTAAGGTATAATATCAAACAGGTTCCGATTGTGTGGACCCATGTTAAGACAACGAGAGTAAGTCCGGTTCGAGACTCGGTAAAAATGGCTCTCGATGTTTTGAAAATTAGAATGAACGACCTAAGAGGTCTCTATAAAACTGCCAAGTAAGGCACCTCACAGCCATATAGTACATATTTCGGGGTGTAAATATTATTACTATGAAACTATGCGTAATAGGTACAGGCTACGTCGGTTTAGTAGGAGCAGCTATATTTGCGGATTGGGGAAATGAGGTTATAGGAGTTGATAAGGACACCGAAAAAATCGACAGAATTAAAAAGGGCGAAATGCCCATTTATGAGCCAGGTCTTTCCGAAATTGTATTAAAGAATATTTCGGAAAACAGACTCTCCTTCACCACGTCAATTGCAGACGGAATCAGAGTCGCCGAAATCGTGTTTATATGCGTAGGCACTCCTCAAAGTGAAACCGGCGCTGCAGACCTCACAGCCGTTTGGGAAGTTGCAAAAGAGATCGGAAGAAATATGGTGGGATACAAAGTAATTGTTACAAAAAGCACTGTTCCGGTCGGTACGAATGAAAAAGTTAAAGCAATCATCACCGAAAATTTGCCCGATGCTCATATTGAATTTGACGTTGCATCAAACCCCGAATTTTTAAGAGAAGGTTCTTCTGTCGAAGATATGACCTCACCTGATAGAACAGTTGTAGGAGCAGAAAACGAAAGAGCTCACTCCGTAATGAGAAAACTTTATGAACATCTTAACTCTCCCATTGTTGAGTGCGATTTAAGATCGGCCGAAGTTATAAAATATGCTTCGAACGGATTTTTGGCAACCAAAATTTCATTTATTAACGAAATAGCTCAAATTTGTGAGAGAGCCGGTGCCGACGTAACTGTTGTTGCTCAGGGAATGGGACTCGATAAAAGAATAGGAAAACCTTTTCTTAACGCCGGAATAGGATATGGCGGCAGTTGTTTTCCTAAAGATGTCGCAGCTTTATATAAAACATCAACTGATCAGGACTATGATTTCAAGTTGTTAAGAGGTGTTATGGAAGTTAATGTTGCACAGAGAGAACATTTCGTAAATAAAGTTATAAGACACTTCGGAAAAAATCTTTCGGGAAGAACGTTCTCCATACTCGGTCTCGCCTTTAAAGGCAATACTGACGACATAAGAGATTCGGTATCAATAGAAATTGCGAAAAAGCTTAGAGGTATGGGGGCGACCTTGAAAGTATACGATCCCGAAGCTATGTATAACGCCAAGCAGGTTTTGGGTTCAGTAAACATAGAGTATTGTCTTGATAAGTACGAAGCTATGGAAAATGCCGATGCTCTTTTCATACTTACGGAATGGAAAGAATTCGCTACAATTGAGCTTGATAGAGTGAAAACTCTTATTAAATCACCGGTAATCTTTGACGGACGAAACCTTCTCGATCGTTTCAAGGTTGAAAGCGCGGGATTTACGTATTTTGCCGTTGGCAAAAGAACCAATGGTATGGTTAAAATAGATACAAGGAATTTGTACCCGACAGTACTATTAAACACAAATGGCTCAACAGGGCAGCACTAAAAAGAAGGTCTTAGTTTTCATACCGGAATTTCCGGTGCTGACGGAGACTTTTATCGAACGGGAACTGGCAAAGCTTGCGGAGAGGGACAACATCAAGCTTACTGTGTTTTCTTTGGCAAAGGGATCGGGTGAGATAAGTTCGGTTCTACAGCCTCTTGTAAAATACAAAAGAATATCTTCCGTTGATGTTTTCTTTTCCGTTTTGTTTTCAATTTTAGCCAGAAAACGTGTAAGTAGAGCAAAAGAAATACTTAAGTCAACGGGCCTATCCGCAGCAAAACGCAGACGACTGCTCATGAAAGGAATGGGCTACGCACGTGTATTTGCTTTACACAGGCCTGATTTTATAATTGCCCATTTCATGTCGGAGGCCAGTACCGTAGCTATGGTTGCGGCTACAATCTTAGGTGTTCCTTACGCAATTTCGGCACACGCAAAAGACGTTACGGTCAATCCCCACTGCATGAAACAAAAAGTCGAGAATGCTGCATTTGTGTTGATTTGCAATAAACATGCCTACGACGCCTGTGTAAAATCCGTAGACCCCGAATTTGCCGGAAAAGTGCTTTTAAAATATCACGGTCTTGAAATCCGGGATTTTGAAAGAACCGACCCTCAAAATGAAGTACCGGTAATACTAAATATCGCCAGGCTTGAAGAAAAAAAAGGACATAGCTATCTTTTTGAAGCCGCCAGAATGCTTTACGAAGAAGGTTTTAAGTTTAAACTAATTGTTGTCGGTCCCGGAAGTTTATATCCCGAGCTAAGCGATTACATAGTTACTCACGGTTTAATGGACGTTGTTGATATATTGGGAGGGGGCGAAGGACTTCCGTTTTCCGAAACAAAGAGATTTTATGACAGGGCAGATATATTCGCATTTCCCGGCATTAACACAGAAGAAGGTGACGCGGACGGCATAGCAAATGTTCTTTTAGAATCCGCGGCCTCCAGACTACCTATAGTTGCAACTGATTCAGGAAGCACCACAGAATTTTTACAGGACGGTGCCTCAGCTTTAATAGTTCCTCAAAGAGATTCAGCAGCACTGGCGGTAGCAATGAAAAAACTTATTACCGATAAAGAAATGGCAAGACGCCTTTCGGACGCAGCCTACCAAAAGGTATCGGCTGATTTTAATATTTTTAACACGGCTGCAATAATTGAGGAACTTATTCTTTCGGAGATCAGGTAATGAGAATTGCCGTCTTCGTAAAATCCACGACATTTAGTAGCTCGTACGGGGGCTTAGAAACCCAAAATAAACTTTTGTGTGAAGGTCTATCCCAAAGAGGACATGAAGTTGTCGTTTATTCCCCAAAGAAAGATTTACCGGATGAGAGCGAAAATGAGAACGGCGTCCTTTACAAATTTGTTGATTGCAAAATAAGACAATACAGCTCGGCTACGGTTTCAAAAAAAGAAAGCTGGCCTGAAAGGTCTTACGAAGTTTTTAGAAACGATCATTCGCAAAAAGCTTACGATTTAATAATCAGCCAAAGTTCAGGCGGAGTTGGCGTAATAAGAAATCGCATGGAATTCGGTTTGCCTATTATTTCGGTTGCGCATGGTACAAAAATCGGCGAGCTTCAAACTAAAATTAAAAGTGATACCTCTGTAAAAGGATTAATTTCAACCGCACTCGATCTTCCCCACGTCTTAAAAAATTTTTTCACGGTTCAAAGGGATTTTGTTCACGGCTCCGATATTGTTGTAGCAGTTTCATCGGCTGTCAAAAAAGCATTAATTGAAGAAACTTTTGTTGATGAGTCAAAAGTTAAAGTGATAAATAATGGAATAAATCCGATAGAAATTTCTGAAGGACAGGGAAACTTGGTCGGGCAAAAAAATCTGCGTCTTTTGTATGTAGGCCAGCTTATAAAATCTAAAGGGATAGGACGCCTATCTGAATTATTAATCTCAGATGAAATGAATAATTTTACACTCGATATTGTCGGTTCCGGCGAGCTCTCGGATGAGTTAATGAAAATTTCATCTACAAGCGGGGGAAGAATAAAGCTTCATGGAAAAAAACCTTACTTGGAAGTTTTAAAAATGTATAACCCCGCTGATTTTGATGTTTTTGTATTTCCCACATCCCGCTTGGAAGGCTTTCCCATGGTTTTGGTTGAAGCAATGTTCGGGTGTTTGCCTATTGTGGCTTTTAATATAGGTGGTGTTTCAGATGCAGTAGAAGACGGAGAAACAGGATATTTGGTGAAATCAGGAGATTTTACGGTATTTAAGGAAAAGTTAATGTTTTTGCAAAGGGATATGAAGACAGCAAAAGAAATGGGTTTAAAAGCCCGTAATAAAGCAATAACAAGATTTTCACTTGATAAAATGTTAGACTCGTATGAGGGGGTATTTGAGGAGGTTTTAAAGAAAAAATGAACATTTTACGCATAGTTTACGACTGGCCGAAACCCTGGCAGGGACTCGGACCGCATCCATACGAAATAACTGCCTCACAGCTAAAACAGGGCCATAAAGTTACCCTTTTCTGCGGTTTGTGGGAAAAATCAGGAGGCCCCGTAAAACTCGAAGGTCTTGAAATACACGCAACCCAGCGGGAAATTTTACCTAACACAATATTTTTTACCAGCAGCATAAGTTTATTTTTTAAGTATTTAAAGTACAGAAAAACAAACAACCCCGATGTTATTCACTCACACGGACACTTTGGAATCTGGATATACGCTTACAGGGCATTTTTAAAAAAACACATGCCTTGGTCAAAAGAATTAAAAGTTCCTTTAGTTGTGCATTTTCACAACACGGCAAAAGGTAGGTGGGTGAAATTTGAGGAGGAAGGTAAACCGATAAAGCCACTTTCAAAACACATCGGCTGGCCCATGTCGGTTTTATCGGACAAACTTGCGGTACAGGCAGCAGCCGCTTGTATTTTTGTAAGCGAAGAAACAAAAAATGAGGCTGTACAGTATTACGGTGCAAATCCTAGCAGGTGTTTTGTAATAGAAACCGGAGTAAATACCGAACTTTTTACAACAGTAGGTGCAGAAGAAAAGGAAAAATCCAGAAAAGATATCGGTTACGACAGGTTCGATAAGATTATATTGAATCACGGTGTTTTAAACGAAAGAAAAAATATTCACCTGCTCATAGACGCCTTAGCCTTTTTGCCTGAAGACTACAAATTAATGTTGTCGGGAACTTCGGATCCCACTTATTTTGAAAAAATAAATGAACAGATAAAACAGAAAAAACTTGAACACAGAATATTAAAAACAGGATATACGCCCTATCCCCATGTACCCATTGCCTACCAGCTTTCTGATATTTTCGTACTTCCCTCTTCTTGGGAAGGGCTTCCTAAGGCTGTAATGCAGGGGTTGGCTTGCGGAATTCCCTGTCTGGTTTCAGGATTTAGGATTAACGAGGGTATAAGAGGACTGTATTATCTGGAAAACACTGACCCCAAAACCATAGCTGATGGTATTTTAAGAATCCTGAACAATCCCGTTGAGGTTGACGTAGGCTTAATTCGTGCAAAATTTTCGTGGGACAGCAAAATCGGTGCCTTAGACAAAATCTATGAATTTGCGCTCAAAAACTATATATAAGGTTCTTCCGTACATTTTATTTTTGCTCGTTCATGTTTTACTTTTTAATGTAAATACTGCGGAGTGGGGTGACTCTTACCGCATTCTAAGGGCGTCGGAGCATATCAGGCAGGGAACTTATCCGGATGATGAAAAAAGACCTCCTTTGTACTCGATAGTGTTGGCTGCAAGACCTGAAACTGTTGACCCTGTTATTTGGTCGCGCGGAATAATGTTTGCAATTTCTTTAGCCGGTCTAATTCTTTTTGAAAAATTTTTAAGACAGTATTTAAAGCAGGATCGTTTTGTTTTTCTCGGAATGTTGATGTTTATTCTAAATCCGGATTTTTTGTACTGGTCTATTCGGGTTATGGCCGACGTTCCTTTCGCTGTATTAATGCTTCTCACCGTTTATCTTTATAAAAAATGGAAGGACAGTTGGACTTACTCAAAACTTGCCGCTGCAGGGGTGCTAACAGGTCTTTCAATTCTCACCAGATTTGAGGGGTATATTCTCGCCGGCTCCCTGCTACTTGCAATATTCCTCGACTCCGGCCTCAAAGTAAATAAAAAAACAATTTACAAACTTGCAGTTCATTCCGCCGGCGTCTTCATAACAGCACTTCCGTGGCTAATCTACAGAAATCCCCTCACCTCCAAGTATTTCTCGGAGCCTGCGGGGCGCGAATATGACGCCGAAATGGTTTGGATTTATATCGTGAGTTTGGTTGCAATATACGGTTTTGCTCCGGCGACCGCATTCATTTTCAATAGAAAAAAAGAAATTTCAGGTCTCTTTCGTGACAATTCTCATATAAGTTTGTTTTTACTCTTTGAACTTATTTTAATTTTACTTTGGCCGGCCGCTATTCCGAGGTTGTTTGTTGCGGTGTTGCCCATTCTAATCCTGGTTTTTGTTTATGTTTTAGAAAAGTGGTGGGATGACGGAAAGCAGACGGTGTTTTTATGGGGAGGTGCGGCGGCCTTACTGGGATTTTATGCCGGTTCTCAATATAGTTTAAAATTGCAATTTTTGATTCTTGATAAATTTTTGCTGATACTATTGTTGCTACTACAGTTTGTGGTGACAGGTTTTATAATTAGAAAAAAGTTTATTGCGACGGCTGTGGGTTTGGCGATTATAATGTCTCTTTGGTCGTGGTCAGTGATTACCTCACACAAAGACATTTTTATTTCTGTTAAACACGCCGCAGAATTTGCCTCAAAAAATTTAAAAGGAGCTGTAGCCTACAACGATGTGAGTAGTGTTTCAGACTTTTATCTTAATGTTTTGGATACACCCGATGTTTCCGGCTTTTACTACAACACTGAAAGCAAGAAAAACCTTACCTACGAAGCTCTCGATGAGACAGGTGCAGATTATTTCCTTATAACAAACGAACACAACACCACAATGGAGCTTGATCTGGATTCCAGGGAATATCTGATACCCGTTCGGGATTTTAGTTATAATATAAACGGAGCAGAGTTTTTTGCGAAAATAGTTAAATTTGAACGAAAGGATTAAGAATGAAGCTATCGGTTGTAATACCCGTATATAACGAAAAAAATACTATTGAAAAAATTCTGGATGAAATAAAGGCCGTCGAAGGTTTGGATAAGGAAATTGTAGTTGTTGACGACGCCTCAACCGATGGAACCACTCAAATACTAAAAGATCTGGAAACAAAGCATCCGGATATCAAATTTTTTTATAAAGAGAAAAATAGAGGTAAGGGGCACACGCTGAAGATGGGGTTTGAACACACTACGGGAGACTATGTTATTGTTCAGGACGCCGATCTTGAATACGACCCCAATGATTACCACAAACTATTAAGGGCTTTAAATGAAGAAGACGCTCAGGTAATTTATGGAAGCAGATTCTCGGGAAGTTACGAAGATATGTCTACTTTGCATTATTTCGGAAATAAAGTTTTAACCCTAATTACAAATATTTTTTTTGGAGTAATGCTTACCGACATGGAAACCTGTTACAAGCTTATGCCCGGAGATTTTGTAAGAAAAGTAAATATAAAATCAGAAAGATTTGATTTCGAACCTGAAATTACGGCAAAAATTTTAAAGTCGGGACTTAAAATAAAGGAAGTTCCGATTTCGTATAGAGGTCGCACCCATAGTGAAGGTAAAAAAATTACCTGGCGCGACGGAATTCACGCATTGTTCACGCTTATTAAGTACCGTTTTTTGAACTGAAACCAAAAATGAAAATAATTAAATTTATCAGACAAAACTTCTTTATTATTTTTCTCACATGTTTTGTTTTGTTAAATATTGCCGTAAGCACCAGAATAAACATTTTCAGATACAACAATTTTGATTTCGGAAAATTTGACCTGGGAAACATGTCACAAATGCTTTGGAACACAATGCACGGAAGATTTATGTACCTTACCGATTATTTCGGAACAAATTTACCCAGATGGGCGATGAGTCATGTAGATCCCATTCTTTTGCTGTTTTTACCGCTTTTTGCCGTTATTCAGCACCCGCTCACGCTCGTAATATCCCAATTTATAATAATTTCTTTGGCGGCATTTCTTGTTTATAAAATAGCGTATTTGAGGCTTGAATCTAAAGCTGCGGCGTCCTTTATAGGAATTTCTTACATATTGTATCCGGCACTCGGTTATTTAAACGCATGGACAGGTTATCACGGGGTTACTGCGGCGGTGCCTTTTTTCTTCGCTGCCTTTTATGTTTTTGAAAAAATGTACAAAGAGAAAAACTTTTCCCGAAAAAATTTAACAATATTTTGGATTTTATTGGTCGTAGTTATGGCGGGAAAAGAGCAACTTCCTCTATATGTATTTTTATACGCACTTTTTATTTTAGGTTTTAGGCACATAAAAGAAGAAGGTAAAAAATGGTATAAGACGGTTACAGGTAAGTTAGGAGCGACGATGCTCGTTGTTTCTGCAATTTGGTTTATTACCGCCTTCTTTGTAATAATTCCCGCTTTTTCCCACTTCCGTGTTTCGGGATATAACAGATTTGCCGCCGAAATAGGAATTGTTGGCGACAAAACGAGGGATGTTTCAAAGCCTAATTACTTTTTAAGCAGGTACGAGGCTTTCGGCGATTCTTATACGGATGTAATTTTCGGAATGTTGCTGGATCATCAAAAAGCAATCCGCTTATTTTTCGGGGGAGATCGCATAGATAACTTAAGAAAAACTTTTGATCCGGTTTTGTTTTTACCCCTAGCTTACCCGCAAATTTTACTTATCTCGGTTCCCGACTTTTTAATGAACTACCTCACTTCGGCAGACGGAGTTGGTACGGCAGAAATCACAAATCACAGAATTTCCATGATAATTCCTGTTCTCTTTATTGCCACAATATATGCAATAGGTACTATTTCCGAAACCGTCGGTAATTTCAAGAAAAAACGACCCGGCGCAGTAAAAAATATCAAGGTATTTTTCGGTTTAGCACTTGTATTTACGGGAATTCACACATCTTACGCATTTAATAATCCGGTTTTTCTTTGGTTTGATCAGGCAATAAGAAAAAGAGTGTTTGCCGAATCGGATCCGGAAGCCGTTTGGAAACAAAACCTTGAAATCGGAGAAGTAGTAAAACTTCCAGACCTAGATAACAAAGACACTGAATGTGCCCGAAAAATTGTCAACCTGATCCCCGATGAAGCATCCGTAACCGGACCCGACTACCTCGGAGCCCATCTATCGCTTAGAGAAACTTACGCAATTTTTCCGGCACTTTACACCAAGGCAGATTACGTAATTGTCGATGTCTTTTCCAGAAAAATTTTAACTATACTTGAAGTAGACGAAAGTTTAAATCGCGACATAACCGCCGAAATTATAAAAAGTAAAGAACACGAATTAGTTGCAGGTTGCGGAAATTTATTTGTTTTCAAAAAAATAGGCGTTCATGAAAAAGATGATCTTCTTCCCATGCAGGAACGCTTTAATTATCCTGCCGAGTACGAATACGACATACTGTTCGGAACCGAGATTGCAGATTACAACTTTCCTAAAGAGGCGGTAAGAGGGGAACAGCAGAAATTTGAAATCGTATTTTACAAGAGAACAAGCCAGTCGCTGAACGGTTTTGTTATGTACATGACTTTTATGAACAAAGACACCGGAGAACTGTATGAGATAGCCAACCTTCCGTCGTTCTCATTAATTCAGCCTGCTGATTGGGATTCTGACAGATACTACGTAGAGTATATGGATATTAATTTCCCGGCTTTTTTGGATCCGGCTGAATACAGGGTATTTGTAGGAATGTCGAACAAGGTAAAAACCCGCAATTTGTATTTAGGAGATATTATTATTAAATAAACATGAAAGAACTGGGTAAATGGCAGATAATAAGCTTTTTTTCTAGATCTATGGCAATGTTGCTGGGTTTGGTTCAGACATTTGTAATTATTCGCGTACTTTCCGTAGGTGAGTGGGGAGTTATTCAACTTGCAATATCGATCGGCGGAGCACTCGGAATTTACCAGCATCTTGGTTTGGCGTCGGCAAGCACTAGGGAAATTTCTTCGGCGACAGATAAAAAAGAAATATTCAAAATTTTCGTTACTTCCGCGGTAATAAGATATACAGTTACAATACCGATCGCTGTAGGTTTGTTTTTCGCTTCCGAGCATATAGCGACGGTGCTGTATAAAAACGCACAGTTAACCCTGCCGATAAAAATTTATGCTCTTACATTATTTTTTCAGGGAGCTCAGAGTATTTTAAACAGTGTTATTTCGGGTACAAAAAGGTTTAAACAGCTGTTTATTTATCAGGTGGTTATAGCTGCGGCCAGCGTGGCGATCTTCATTCCGCTTGTTTTGGCTTACAGAATAAACGGGTATTTTTACGCTTTCATAGTTTTTAATGCAGTAAATTCGGTGTTTCTTGCAATAATTGCTTTCAGACCTCTTATGGGTCATTTGGTTTTTCCCAGCAAAGACGATTTTAAAAGACTTTTAAAAGAAATATTTTCGATAAGTATCGCAATATACTTGGTAAAAATAATTTATACAAACTGGGAAAAATTCGGTAGCAACATTTTGGGCTTATCCAACTCACCCGAAATAGTGGCAATTTTTGCTTTTGCTCTTTTATACGCGAAAAAACTAATGAGTATTTCTGATGCCGTTACCGATGTAAGTCTTCCGGTGTTATCTGAAAAATATGTAAAAGACGCCGAAGAATTTAAGAAACTATTTACCCGTAATTTTGACAAAATTTTTATAAGTGTTTTAGCGGTAGCTGTTTTTGCCGCGTACTGGGCTCCCGAAATAATAGCCTTAGTTGTAGGAGGAGATAAGTATAGCGCTTCATACCCTCTTATAGCCCCGATGATTTATGCATTTATTATTTATTCTTTTATAAACATAGTGAATTCCAGCGTTCTTATTCCGGCGAAAATGGTGAGGCAGATGATTTTTGGGTATCTTATGCTTATTATCGGAACGGCAGGGTTCTTTTTCAGCACTTACGGGGTAATAAACATCGTGTCAGCAATGTCGTGGGGAGTAGCATTCGGAGCATCGTTGTCCTTTACATATATTGGAATAGCTATTTATAAAAAATTGAAGCTTGTGTATTTCAATATCGACCACTTTGCGATTCTTGCCGAAGCATTTGCCATTTCTTTAATATCACTAATTCCTTTGCATTTTAAAGTTCCGCTTTTTGTCATACTTTACGGAATGCTGATTTGGTCATTTTTCATTCCCGGATATTTAACAAAAAGTGAATTAAAAGAAGGGTTGAATTATGCAAAAAAATTCAGAAATCTTCTTAGAAAATGAAAAGAAAATTCTTGTCCGCAAGAAAATCGTGATAAAAGAGGTGTTATGTAAATTTATAAAAAGTCCGTATGCAGCGGTGTTGCTGTTGGTATTAATATTTTGCGCAACGCGTCTCCCGTACTTAGGTCCCGACGAAATAAATCCCGACGGAGTAAACTGGCACTATAGGTCTCAGCAATTTATTGTCGGTTTAAAAAGCGGAGATTTTGAAAGAACATATCAGCACTATCATCCGGGTGTAACTTTAATGTGGATCACCGGCGTACCTATAGAAATTTATAAGCAAGTTACAGGTATCACAACTTATGATCAACATAACTTTTTAGCATTTAATACCGTAGCCAAAGTATCGGTAGTTTCGGCCCAGCTTGTTCTTACACTTATTCTTTTATATTTATTGTGCAGGACAGTTGGAAGGAAAATTGCGTATATAAGCGTTTTATTGCTAACGGTAGAGCCCTTTTTTCTAGGCAATTCCAGGCTGTATCACATGGATGTTTTACTGGCGCTATTTCTGGCTATTGCGCTGTTACTGGGCTACATGTCGCTTAGAAGATTCACTTATCTGAGAGGAATTTTAACCGGAGTGTTTTTAGGGCTATCTTTTCTCACTAAAAGTATAGGAATAGGCGCACTTTTATTTGTACTGTTTTATGCCGCCACTTATTACGCCGAAAAAAAAGAAATGAAAAATTATTTGAAATTTTTCTCAACGGTTTTAATTTCTTTTACCCTAACTGCTTTTATACTATTTCCCGCCCTTTGGGTTAAACCTTTTTACTATCTCGGAGAAATTTTCAGCGAATCCGAAAGAGTTGGAATTAGAAAAGGTCACGAGCAGATAATTTTGGGAGAAACCGTAAACGACGGAGGTCTTATGTTTTACCCGATCGTAACTCTTATGAAAATAACACCATTTTTATTGGCGGGCTTAATTTTGAGGATATTTATGCTACCGTCTACAAAAAATTTAGTAAAAAAGATTTATACGGGGCCATACATTTATCTTGGTCTTTTCTACTTGGGATATTTTTTAATTATGTTTTATCCCACAAAAAAACTTGATAGATATATCCTCCCGATTTTTCCGTTTTTAACTCTGTTTGTTTCATACACTTTAGTGAGATTTTACAGAAATTTAAAAACCGTCAAATCCAAAAAAATATTTATGAGTGCTGTTGTTTCAGGCGTAATACTTTTTTATCTATTACCCTTGATTTCTTTTTATCCTTACTTCTTTACATATACTAGCCCGTTATTCGGAACTCCGGCTATGGCCAATTCAGTAATAGCTCAAAAACCTTTCGGAATAGGGGTTCCGGCGCTAAAAGATTTTATTTTAGACAAGTACGATGGTGAACCTGAACTTGGTTTTATTGATACAAAACCGATAAAGTCGATTTATCCTAACTCTAAGGTGTCTGACATCCGGGTTAACGGGGTCGAGGATTATGAGCTTATGGTTTTGGGTGTTAACGAGATAATACCGGATAAGGTTTTGGAGAGCGGTGTCAGATTCAGAAAAGACGCTTCTTTATTCATAAACGACCTTGAATACTGGAGAATATATGTCAAAGAAAACTAGCTCGCTTATTTACTTAATAATTTTTCTTGCTCTTTCATTAAGGCTGGCCGGAATTAAACACTCATTTCCGTTTATTTTTCATCCGGATGAGCCGACTATTGTTAATTCAGCGCTCGGTGTTAGGTTTGAACCCAATCCCAAACATTTTGATTGGCCCCATTTATACATTTACTCCAATTTTGTCGTTTACAAAGGTTTTGCCAAATTCCGCGATTTGGCGGTGGAGTACAATGCTCAAAATTTTTTAATAAAGACATTTCCCCTTATATGGGACGACGGTGTAATTTTTTATCTTATAACCAGAATATTTACTGCCACACTCGGAGCTTTAACGGTAATTCCTGTATATAAAACAGGAAAAAGACTTTTCGGCGAGAAAGTAGGTTTGTTGTCGGCGCTGGCTTTTGCGGTTATACCTTTTCATGTCTGGCATTCTCACTATTCTTTGCCGGATGCCCCTATGCTTTTTCTGCTTGCTTGGGGGATGTACTACGCGTCGGGGATATTGATCAATGGCTACCCGATAGACTACGTTTCCGCAGGATTTTTTATAGGACTCTCGGCTTCTACCAAGTACAACGGGGGTTTAGGGGCCGTTATGGTGCCTTTGGCAGCTCTTTTGCACTGGGTGGGATGGAAAACCAGGTTTTTTGAAAGAAGGGGCGATTTTCCCTATTTTAAGACCCTGATGAACCTCTTTTTCTCGGGAATTTTCGCGGTTTTTGGTTTTATTTTAGGTACCCCGTACTCGGTGTTGGATTATAAAACCTTCAGTAGAACCGACGGACCGGTTGGTGCCTTTTGGCAGTTTACAAATGTCGGATCAGTAGAATTTCCCGAGCATGTTTCAAAATTCTTAAACAATATTAGTTTTCAGCTGACAAACGATACAGGTTACACAATTTTGCTGGGCTTCTTTTTAACACTGGGTGTCGTGCTAATAAGATTTCTTAAAGGAACGTTTTCAAAATACGATCTATCGTTAATTTTTCTAAGCACGGTGGCAATTTTTTTCATTTGGTATATTTCGGGTTTTCAAAAAACCCGTTCGCAATACTATTTTATTTTCTACCCGTTCGTTTCGGTTGTTTTCGGATACTTTTGTGTTTGGCTAATGAATAAAGCAAGCAGGGGAATAAAATATCTTCATATTCCTATAATGTTGATTTTGTTCATACCACCCATGTCATTATCGGTTTATAATTCGTTGAGATTTATGAGGAACGACACCCGTCTTGATCTAAAAGAATTTCTGCAATCCGAAGTTCCCTACGGAACAAAAATCGTATACTCAAGCTCGGATGCGGAAAGAGTAGTGAAGCACGTTTTTAACGACGCGACCAAAGAAGCTTCCAAACTTCCAAAGGGAACCAGATACTACTTAATAGAGTTAAACAAAGGAGTTTCTCCCGTAAATCCGATATTTGAAGTTTCGAACAATGGCAGAATAGGCCCGTATATTACAGTTGAAGAGAGGGTACGCTGATGCTTTCAAAGATAAAAGAATTCAAGCTCGAAATTATTTTTGTTCTTATTTTTGTTCTTACCCGCCTTCCTGATTTGGGGCACGATGTTTTTAATACCGACGTTTGGAAGTGGAAAGCCAGGAGTTACGATTTTAGCACAGGCGTATTTACACTTGATTTTGAAAAGACAATTCAAAAATATCATCCCGGTGTTACTTTAATGTGGATCGGGACCGCCGCCATAAAAGTTTACAATTTCGCGGCAGGACTACTTCCTCCCATGGATAATACCGAAATGATTTTCGGGCTGCACTTCGTTCAGAAATTGTTTGTAGTAAAAGTTATAGCTATTGCCCTTGCATTTAGTCTGTATGTTTTAAGAAAGTTATTCGGGCAGGATAAAGCTTTGCTTTTGGCGACCGTTTTAATTTTCGAACCTTTTTATATCGCTCTAACCCGTGTTTTCCATCTTGAAGGATTAATGTCGACTTTTATGCTGGCATCTTTTTTGTGGCTTTACTACTACACATTGGAAAAGAAAAAAAAGAGCAGATTAATTATTTCGGCATTTTTTGCAGGTCTGGCATTTTTAACTAAGACTTCGGCTTTATTTATGTTTCCTTATGCGGGGTTGATTCTTCTTATAGAGGGCGCCTGTGAAAGGAATATCAAAAAAGTTTACTTAAAAAGAATGCTTCTCTGGGTCGGTGTCTTTCTGGGAGTTTTTGTGCTGATATGGCCGGCAATGTGGGCACTGCCCGGAAAAGCTTTAGCTGCGCTATATCGCGGGGTTTCTGAAATAGGAATAGAAAGGGAGCATGTGCAGTTTTATTTCGGTAAGCTTGTCGAAGATCCAGGCCCGTTTTACTATTTTGTAGTTTTGGGTTTAAGATCGTCCCTGCTTTTACTGGGAGGGTTATCGGGTCTTGCAATATTTTGGAAAAAAGTTTTTTCAGGCAATAACAGAAAATTTTTATTTCACTCACTTCTTTTTGTTTTATTCTATTTAATCCAGCTTTCAATTCCGTCAAAAAAACTCGATAGATACATTTTACCCGACATTATGGTTCTATCACTTCTCTCAACCTTTTTCTGGATTTGGGCGGTAGAAAAAATAAAATCTGCAGCAGGGTGCGTGAAATACATTCCACTACTAATGGCTGCGGTTTTACCGGCGTTCTACCTTCATCCGGATTATTTTTCGTATTATAATCCGGCGCTGGGCGGCCTTTCCAAAGGAATAAATATTTTGGAACCTAAATGGATGATAGGGGGAAGGGAAGTTGTAAATTATTTTGCGGATAAAATGGAAAAAGACAATTTTGCTCCCATTTTCGGCAACACCTCCCTCGAAGAAGTTATGAGCGACAACGGCATAAAAGTTATGACTGTAGGATTTCCTGAAAAGTACTATACTCAGATACATCCGTTTTTCAGGGAAATCGGGGCATTCGCGGTTATACAGGATTTGACGCCTTTTGCCGTTAAAACGAAGTATTTTGTTTATCCTGTTTGGGATGATACTTCGGTAAATGAAGACAGATTTGGTCTTGAGTACGAAGACAGCATTTATTTAAGAGGGGTTGAGGTTTATAAAGTGTACAAACGGGTTTCTCTATGATCACCGCCTATATTAATAAAGTAAAAAATAATAAATATCTTATGGGTACGGTTTATGTCGGGGTCGGCAGTATTTTTGCTGCGTTTTTTTCTTATCTTTTGCAATTCGTTTTCGGGAGAATTTTATCCGTTGCCGATTTCGGAGCTTTTAACGCTTTAATTTCATTGTCTTATTTATTCGGGGTGCCGGCGGGGGTGTTCGGTGTCTCGTTGGTTAAGTATGTTTCTGAGTTGTCTTCGAGAGGAGAGATGAAAAAGCTTACTGCTTTGTATTGGAAACTTGCCGCAATTTCACTCGGAATAGGTTTATTGGCTTTCATTTTAATTTTTTCAATAAAAGAAATTATTTCCGATGGTCTGCAGATTTTTGACAAACCTGCAGTTGCAATGTTTGGTCTTACTATGGGTATGGCATTTTTCGGAGCAATCAGCCCGGGCTATCTGCAGGGTTTATTAAGGTATAAGGCATATGCGTTTTACAATGTAGCCGCAAGTGCTTTTCGCCTTGTACTGGCAGTTTTAGGTGTGGTTACAGGTTTTGGATTGGCTGGGGCTTTCGGGGGAATGATCGTTGCTTCGTTGGCGGCATTCGGTACAGCCTTCCTTTTGATAAAAAAGAATTTGACTGTTTTTGAAAACCAGGATTTAAAAAGTGATTACAAAAAGATATTGTATTTTAGCCTACCGGTTATGTTCGTTCATTTCGGGTTAATGTTTTTGAATAATATCGACGTAATTTTAGTTAAAAAATATTTTGATCCCGACATGGCAGGTTATTACGCCGGAACGGTTACTTTGGGAAAAATATTTTTGTTCGGAGCAGGTGCGGTTGCTACTGTTATGTTTCCCACAATTTCCTCCTTGGCTGCACGTGGATTAAACTACTCAAGACCGTTTTTTAAATTTTTAGGTTTGCAGTTAATTCTTGTGTCGGGCGGCCTGGCTGTATTTAGTATTTTCCCCGGTATACTTACCAGATTATTTTTCGGAGAGAGATTTATGACTTCTGTTGAATACCTTCCCATGTTTTCGCTTTTTATCGGTCTTTACGTAATTATTAATTTTTTGATTTTGTTCTTTTTGGCTGTGAATAGGACAAGGGTATTTTTGTTAATGCTCCCCGGCATAGTTGTTCAGTATTTTCTTATAGTGTCTTCCCACAATACTTTGTATGATGTGATTAGGGCGGATATTTTTGCTGGTATAATCACTTTGGGTTTGCTTATTTTGTATTTTGTAAAAACCGGAAATGAAAAAAGGATTAACGAAAACTAACAAACTGGTATCAATAATAGTTCCTGCGTATAAACAAGAAAGTACGATTAAAAAAGATATAAAAAGTATTCATGACACCATGATTCAAACCCGTTGGGATTTTGAAATACTCGTGGTAGTTGACGGTTTTGTAGATAAAACCTATGAGTCAGCCCGATCTCTAAAGAACGATAGGATTAAGGTTTACGGTTACGAAACTAACAAAGGAAAGGGTTACGCAATAAGGTATGGAATGGCAAGGGCATCCGGCGATCTGATATCATTCATTGATTCAGGAATGGATATTAATCCTAACGGAATATCTATGCTTTTGGAACACATGGAGTGGTATGACGCTGATATTATTGTGGGTAGTAAAAAACATCCGGTTTCAAGAGTTAAATATCCCTTTGTAAGAAAAATTTACAGTTTCGGGTATCATTTTTTAGTCAGAATGCTGTTCGGCATAAAAGTTAAAGATACTCAAACAGGGCTAAAAGTATTCAGAAGGGAAGTTCTTGAGAAGGTTTTACCAAGATTAATGATTAAGGAGTTTGCATTTGATATTGAGTTGTTGGCGACCGCTAAGCATTTGGGTTTTAAAAAAATTTACGAAGCCCCTGTTTATGTCACCCTGGATCTGGGAAGTTCTTCTTTTTCCTTTCTTTTTATCCTCGATAAAAATATACGAAAAATGTTACTAGATACGGCAGCCGTCTTTTATAGAATGCACATTTTAAAGTTTTATAATGACGAGAGCAAAAGAAAATGGGTTTACGATAAAGAGCTCGACATGAGAGTGAACACCGGAGAACTAAACAATGACTAAGTTTTCCATAATAATTCCGGTCAGAAAAATTAATAGCTTTTTAAAAGAAAATATTAAACATCTCAAGGAATTAAATTATAAAAATTTCGAGGTAATAATATTAACCGATGAGGTGGAGAATTACGATTTTGAGGATTCGAGATTTCATTTGTTTGGTGTAGGGCCTTTAGGTCCGGGTGAGAAAAGAAACAAGGGTGCCGATAAGTCTGGCGGTGAAATATTGGCTTTTCTAGACGACGACGCCTACCCAAGTGTTTCTTGGCTTGACGAAGCTGCAGAAATCTTCGATGAGGTTGGTGTGTACGCGCTAGGAGGGCCCGCAATGACACCAAAAGACGCAGGGTTTTTGGAGAAAATGTCAGGTAGGGTGTTGGAATCTTGGATGGCAAGTGCCGGAACAGCTTTCAGGCATAAAAAAGGAAAAAGAGCGGAAATAAATGACTACCCGACCGTAAATTTGTTCGTTAAAAAAGAGGTATTTAATAGGGCGGGTGGCTTTCCTATTGAATTTTGGCCGGGAGAGGATACTAAACTGTGTCTGGATTTAGTCAAAGACATGGGGCGAAATTTTCTGTACGATCCTTCTCCGGTTGTATTTCATCACAGAAGAAACCTTTTTAGACCGCATTTGAAACAAATATCGCGGTATGGAAGACATCGCGGACAGTTCGCAAGAATTTTTCCTGAAACATCGCGGTTGCCCTCATACTTTGTACCGTCAATATTTTTAGCCGGTTTAATCTTAGGTCCCATTCTGTCCTTTTTAATTCCCGTATTTAAATACTTTTACCTACTCGCCCTCCTCTCTTATTTAGTTTTATTAACATTTGAGGGAATAAAAGTATATGTTAAAGACAGAAGTGTTAAAGGATCCCTTTACGTTATGTTAGGGATATTTCTTACACACATTGTCTACGGTGCTAACTTTATTATCGGTTTATTAAAGAAGCCTAAGTTAAAGTTAAGGGGTGTAGACAAGAAAGGTAATTATTTAGGAGGATAATATGGACGAAATAAAAATATATAAAAATCCCGGAGCAAAAGTTGTAATAAAAGTCATAAACGATAAATGTGTGAGTGCCGCCACCTGTATCATACATGCCCCCGAGACTTTCGATCTAGATTCTGAGGGCATAGTTTATGCCAAGCAGGGCACTTGGGATGAAGCTGAAGAAATCATAAAAGCTGCGGCTTCTTGTCCAACAACCGCAATAATTGTAGAGGATCTTGAAGGAAATATTCTTTACCCCAAACAATAAATAGATATATATCAATATCTAATTGAAATAGCAGTTTAATTTCTATATACTTTGTTGGTGAAAATCGTAATAGCATACCCCCCTATACAACAGACAAAAGGAGTTCCGCTCCTATCCCAAAACCGTCAGTTCCAATATTTTAATGCGCCAACATATATTTATCCCATGGTTCCGGCTTATGCGGCATCTCTGGCTAAACAGAGGGGTCACGATGTTTTTTGGATGGACGGAATAGCTGAAAAGAAAGAATATAACGAGTGGCTTGATACGCTAACAAAAGAAAATCCAGATTTTATTTTAATGGAAACAAAAGCTCCTGTAATAAAACAGCACTGGGCAATTACTGATGGGATTAAAGAAAAACTCCCGAAGACAAAAATCATAATGGTGGGCGACCACGTAACCTGGAATCCCACTGAAACAATGGATTCATGCAAGGTTGATTACATAATAACGGGAGGGGATTACGATTTCGTTTTAAGCGACTTGATTGAAGCAATAAAAGAAGATAAATATATTCCCGGAGGTATTTACACAAGAAAAGAAGATGGTGCTGTCAAAATAGATCCCAAGTGGCTGAAAATTCATAAAACAGAAAAAGGCGAGTACTGCCAAAGTGGTCCGTTGGAGTTAAAACACAATTTAGACGATTTGCCTTTTATTGATCGTGATTTAACTAAATGGGAACTTTATGCTTATGAAAACGGAAATTATAAATATACTCCTGCTACATACATGTATTCAGGCAGAGATTGCTGGTGGAATAGATGTACATTTTGTGTATGGGATCATACTTTAAATCCGCGCGGACATTACAGGAGATTTTCTCCCGAAAGATTATTTGCCGAGGTTAAACATGTTGTAGATAAGTACGGTGTAAAAGAAATATTTGACGATGCGGGAACTCTATTTATCGGCCCTCCTCTCAAAAAATTCTGTGAGCTCATGATTGAGTCTGGGTATAACAAAAAAGTTGTACTGGGTTGTAACATGCGCTTAAATGCGCTGACAGCCGAGTATTACGAATTAATGAAAAAGGCCAATTTCAGGTTTATCTTGTACGGAATGGAGTCAGCCAACCAATACACTTTAGATAAGCTCGATAAAGGGCTAAAAGTGGAAGAAATAGAAGAGGGGGCAAAAATCGCCAAAAAAGCCGGTTTGGAGCCCCACGTAACCGTAATGCTGGGCTATCCCTGGGAAACCGAAGAAATGGCTCAAAATACTATTAATTTGGCTAAAGAACTGTTTAAAAAAGGGTATATAGACACCATGCAGGCAACAATAGTAATTCCTTACCCCGGAACACCCTTATATAAAGAGTGTCTGGAAAATGATTGGTTTCAGGTGGACCCCACAAATTACGAGTTATTCGATATGCGCAGACCGGTTATGAAAGTGCCGTTTACAAATGAGCGCTTGTACGAACTTACACAATCTTTGTACTCTTCATTTTTCACTCCTAAATACATTGTCAGAAAAATTTTATCGGTAAGAAACTTTAATGACGTGAGATTTCTATGGTATTCGGCGTGGAAACTTTTAGGCCACCTTTTGGATTTTGATAAAGAGCAAACAAAAGTAAATTGGTTGTCTCCAAAATTTTGGAAGAATGCCGTAAGGAGTTTGTCCGGTCATATTTTTTCGAAGAAGAGCAAAAACGAAAATCTAAAAAATATTTAAAATAAAAAAAAGACCGTGAATTTCGTTTAAAAAATCACGGTCATTTGGTTTGTAAGGCTAGTGCCTATGTTTCAGAAACGTAATCTTGTACTTACACTCCTGATTGAGAATTTCAAGAGCATCAAGAATTTTATTGGCCTGAAGAGATCTTAAAACGTATCTTTTGGTAATGTCATCGCAAAATACGCTTATTCTTTTCGGGTCGCCTTTCAGTTCGACATACTTATTTCTGAGTAGCTCCAAATCTTCTCTTGACGCTGCTCTCACATACACTAATCTCATAGTACTCTCCTTAGGTATTTTTTATATCACACAATGTGATACACGATAGGCTGCATCCCCGAGTATTTATTGTAAACATTTAGAGCGCACACAAACTTTATTTGCTGTTCCGATTTTTCAGGGTAAAAAGTTATCCTGTATTCATTCGGGTTAAAGTTGTAGTCATACCCTTCAAATATTTTACATTCCTCTCCGAGATCCTTTGCTTTCAACATGTCGTCTTTAGACCAAAAAACGATCGGCATCACCCACCTCCTTTGGGTCAACGCAATAAGTTGTCAGACCTGCCAGATGTTATCTAAACCTTCAGTTTTGTGGGGTTTTTCTATAGAGATGTTATTTTCGCTTAACCCTATTTCCAAGAGGCCTTTAATTAATTTCTCGGCGTTCCCTTTGCAGAATATCTTGATCCGCTTTGTCGGCCAATCAATAACCCACGCGGGGAATTTGTTGTCTCTGATCCAGCCCACGGTATTTATGAGCTTTTGATCGTCGGTAAAAGCAAAGATGTACATTTTTCCCTCCTTTGCCCGTTATTTTGTGCTAGTCTACCAAAACTTTCGGGTATAGTAAAATAGTTCAGATGTACCTTTTACTCACAGAAATGGGCCATTTAGGGCTCTCACTTTTTGCCGGCTACGTATGCTACAGGCTCTGTAAAAAAAGAATTAGCTATGTTTTGTCCATAATATCGGGTTTTTTGGTTGATTTCGACCATTATGTTGATTTTTTGCTGTGGGGTGGAAAATGGTACGATTTGGCGGGTTTCCTATCCGGCACGCAGTACAATTTAGGCGCCCCCTGCTATATAGTTTTTCATAGCTGGGAATTGGTGTTGTTGCTGGGTGTTCTTACCGCTATATCAAAGAAAAAGTATATTTTTTGCGCTTTACTCTTGGGGCTAATATTTCATTTGATTTGGGATTATGTTACAAACCCTGCTTACTGGTACGCATATTTTTGGATAGGCCGGTTTTTGAACGGATTTGATCTCGCGCGGATATTTGCATGTTGATTTGTAGTAGAATATACAGGTGGACAGGCCTACGATATCAGTCTTAATACCTACATTAAACGCTTCAAAAGTATTGGAAAACTGCCTCAAATCCATAAACACGCAAAACTACCCCAAAGAAAAAATTGAAATAGTTGTAGCAGACGGTGGTTCGACCGACGCAACTTTGGAAATTGCCCGTAAATACGAGGCGAAAATTGTTGAGAACAAACTTAAAACAGGAGAAGCGGGTAAGGCCTGCGCTTTAAAGGCAAGCACCGGGGAATTCGTGGCCTTAATTGATTCGGATAACATTTTACCTACAGAAAATTGGTTTAACGAGATGGTAGATCCGCTATTAAAACACTCGGAAGCGGTGGGGAGCGAGCCGTGGGAATATGTTTGGAGGCAGGAAGATGGGTTTATTGACAGGTATTGTGCAATGATAGGCATGAATGATCCTTTGGTTATGTTTTTGGGCAACTACGATCGTATAAACTTGCTCACGGGAAAATGGACCGAAGTTGAGCACGGTGAAGAAGATTTTGGTGAGTATTTATTGGTGAGGTTGGACAAGAGAGGTGTTCCTACAATTGGCGCGAACGGAACTGTATTTAGAAGCGAGTTTTTAAAAAGCCGTGTAGCCGGAGATTATTTGTTTGATATTGATATTTTGGCAAGAGAAATTAATGAAAAGGGCGCCGTGAAATTTATTAAGGTTAAAAACGGTATTATTCATAATTTTTGCGGAAGTGATGTGGGTAAGTTTGCAAGGAAGCAGAGGAGGCGGGTAAGGGATTATTTATATCATTTGCATGAGAAGAAGGATAGGGAGTTTGATTGGGGCGACATGGATTTAGGCGGAAGCAAGTCTAAAGGTTTGATAAAGTTTGTGTTATCGTGCGTGTTAGTGATACCTTTACTTATGCAAATGATTAAGGGATTTAATAAAAAATTTGATTGTGCTTGGTTTTTTCATCCGGTTGCATGCTGGGTTACGTTGTGGGAATACGGTTGGGGAAGGTTTTTGGGTTATTTTAAGAGGGGTGAGGTTAGTAGGGAGGGGTGGGGGCAGTGAATTATAGCGATAAGTCTTTTGTTATTTCAACCCATGTTTTTGCCACAGGGCCTGCTCAAGATTTGAAAAAGTATTTACTGGATCACGATGCCAAAAAGGTTTTTTTTATAGGACATCCCCTCTTTCATGATAAAAGATTGAAAGGATCAGCTTATGAAATTTATGAGGAAGGACAGAAAACTAAAGAGTGTTATACAAAATTACCCTCAAGAAAAATTAATCTGCTTGATTACATTTTGCATATTTTCAGATCTGTACTTTGGGTTCTAAGAAGTGGTTTTGAATATGATTTATATGTAGGTAGTGATAATGTGAACGCGATGGCTGGCGTTATACTAAAAAGGTTGGGTAGAGTTAGAAAGAATGTGTACTATGTTATTGATTACAATCCACATCGTTTTAGTAATAAGCTGATGAACAGCATGTATCACTGGGCTGATAGGATTTGCGTTAAGAATTGCGATGAGACATGGAATTTGTCAGCTAGGATGGAAGAGGCCCGAAAGGAGTATTTTGGGTTTTCTGGAGGAAATCAGAAAGTTGTTCCAATTGGTGTGTGGTTGAATAGAATACACCCAAGGCCTTTCGATGAGAGAGAGAAGCACACGGCTGTTTTTATGGGGCATGTTACGAAAAAACAAGGAGTGCAGTATGTAATTGGCGCTATGCCTGAAATTATAAAATTTATACCGGATTTCAAACTTCTAATAATTGGCGATGGGGATTATTTGCCTGGACTTAAAGAGTTAGCTAATAAGTTGGATGTCTCTGAAAAGGTTGATTTTAAAGGTTACGTAGAGAACGCCGAAGATGTTGAGATTTTAATTTCCAAATGTGCTGTGGCGGTAGCCCTTTATGACAAGTACGATGATGCAGGGAACTTGAGTTTTACCTATTTTGCAGACCCTGCGAAAATTAAGTTGTACTTAGCTTGTGGATTAGAAGTGCTGACAAGTGCTTTTGTAAGTGAAATGGAACAGTACAAACCTGAAAATTTGTCCAACGAAACACAGGAAAAAAGCTTTTTTGCGAATAGCTTGATCGATATACTAAAAGATGACCATAAAGACATTAGATTAATTACAAGGTCTTTTGTCAAAAGCTATGACTGGGAATTTATATTTAATTCTGCTATCAGTACAGTTATATGAAATTTACTAAGTTAGATCACGACTTAAGAAAATATGGCCAGTATAAAAACGATATTTTTGAAAAACTTGCATTTCCTTTTGAACCTGGGTTTCAGCTTTTAGATGTGGGGTGCGGTGATTGTTCTGACGCCAAAATTTTTAAGGAGGCTTTCTGCCTTTTGGTAAAAGGCTGCGACGTTTATAAGCACCCTAACTCAGACTTGCTCGAGCTCGACTTTACCAATGCTAGTGCTGATAATCTTCCCTATAGCGATAAAAGTTTTGATTATACTTTTATCCACGATGTTCTCCATCATGTCGATGAGTTAAACCAAGATCGTGCGATTCATATAAAAGCGTTGGGTGAACTAAAAAGAGTTACTAAGGCTGGAGGTTACGTAATAATATTAGAAGGTAATAGGTATAATCCTTTGTTTTATCCACATATGGTTAAGATTAGAGGGCACAATCATTTTACTCAATACTACTTTAAGCAAATTGTGTTAGAAATATACCCGAAAGCAGAGTTTAAATTCTTCGAGGCACATCTATATCCCACGAAACTATTAAAGTTTTTTAAACTCTACGAGTACTTGATGGAAAGGTTTGCTCCCCGTAGCATTCTTGCCTACAATGTAGCGATTTGTAGAGTGCAGTAAGGTACCCTAAAGCAGTGTTTTTACACATCTCCATTATGTGTTCAAGTAATTTTACCTTGTTAGGTGGAAATACAAGTATTTTTATAGATAAAATGTAATTTACCGATCAGTTATAATATGGTAATTTGTTACTCTTTGTTTGTTTGCTGGTGTCTTCGTCAGTTATGCCTATGTACTTTGGGCGCAAGCGTGCCTGTGAATCTGTTTGTGGCATTTTTTTGTGTTAGTTTTATTTGTAGATATTTTGTTTTACAGCATAAAGTAATTTTTGAATAAGTTGATTCTAATCCCTGTTGACACGACTGTTAATAAATCCAACTATTTTTTCAGTGGCGTTTCCATCGCCGTATGGTTTCGCGACTGTTTTTTTAAACAATGCGTTGCCAGTCTTCACAAAGTTTTCAATATTTGGTAGTTCTTTAAAAGATATAGGGTCGATTAGCTTATTTGCTTTAAGTTTTACTGTATCTACCCACTCTGTAGATTTTCTTAGTGTAATACATGGCCTTTTGGCAAAAAAAGCTTCTTTTTGCAATCCACCGGAATCAGTAATTACAAAATCAACATCTGTCAAAACTTCTACTATATCATCGTAGCCGAGCGGTTCGGTGACATTTACAAAATTAGACTTTATGAGTTTTGTAAAACCGAATTCCTGTAACATTTTTTTTGTCCTCGGATGTAGAGGTAGAATAACATCGCAGTTGTTGTATTTTGCGAGACTGTTGGTTATTCCTATTAAAATATTTTTTAATATTGTTTTAGAGTCGACATTTTCCGCTCTGTGTAATGTAAAAAGGGCCAAGTACTTATTTTTTTTGTATTGATTTGCAAGCCCTCTACGCTTTATAGACTTTTTTTTGTTTAAAAAAATATCTAATAAAGGGTCTCCGGCTAAGTATATTTCTCCATGAACAAGTTCTTTTTGTAGGTTTTCTTTGTCGTGTTTAGATAGCGGAATTAGAAAATCAGAGATGTGATCTAGTATAATTCTGTTATATTCCTCAGACATGCTAAAATCTCCGCTTCTGCACCCAGCCTCGATGTGCATAATTTTGATACGCATTTTATTTGCTGCAAGTCCTGCACTCAAACTTGAGTTTGTATCTCCCCAAACGCATACAATTTTTGGTTTTAATTCATCGAATACTGTTGCCAATCCTTGTATAATCTCAGCCGTTTGCTCTACAGGATTTTTTTTATTTAGTGAAATGGTGTATTTCGGGAGCTCCAAATTAAGATCTTCAAAAAAAATGTTACTCATCTCTGGTGAGTAGTGTTGACCCGTGTAAACCACTTCCGTGCTTACACTTTTTTGATCATTTAACTCTTTTATAATGGGGGCAAATCTGATTATTTCCGGTCTTGTGCCAAGAACTATAGCAACGTCTGTGCTCATTTTACTTCCTTGTCGTAGGCATCTTGGATAAATTTCACAACGTTAATAGACTCGGTTATATCAAAACCCCTACCTGCAACTATTTCTTTATATAGGCTGGGATGGTTAGGGCATGAGCCTGCATAAAGTCCGTACGAGTTGGGGTCTAATGTTTTTTCGTAAGTTGCTTCTTCCTGATCCCACATTTTTTTCAGTGATGGTGAAGAGAACTCTGTGATATCGATGGAATCCAAAGCCTTGCCACCAATTTTTATATATCCCCTTGATCCCAGTACTGCTAAAGAACATTCTAAGTTTTTAGGCTCACTAGCGATAGTTATTTCGAGGGATCCGGAAGCTCCGGACGGAAATCTTAGTATTGAAAACACCGTGTCCTCAAATGCTACTTTTTTATGCTTGTTACTGAACGTCGTCGATGCTGTCACCTCAGGTACACCGAATAGCATTTGCATTATGTCCATATAATGAATGCCAACCTCATACAGCGTTCTTCCACCTATATTTATATCTGCTCTCCACGATTCAAAATATGATTCAGGTCTTTGCCACCTTTGTATTAGTGACACAGACCTTATGTCACCGACAATGTTTTTTTTAAGTAACTTGTGAACCAGTCTTACTGTAGGGTTTAAGCGTACTTGCAAAACAGCGTATGCCCTTAATTTTTGTTCCTTCGCTTTTTTTGCTATTGCCTTAACTTTGGAAGCTTCAAAGGCTATCGGTTTTTCTACGAGTATGTCGTATCCTTTGCTGAGCGATTCAATTGCATGTTCGTAGTGCATGGAGTTGGGGGTGCATATAGAAACAAAATCCATCTTGCCCTTCATTTTTGAAAGCATCTCTTTATAGTCTGTAAAACCTTTTATCCCAAGCTCTTTTGCTCTTAGTTCAGCTTTTACCGGATCTATATCAGCTACTGCAACTATCTCATAATCTTCATTATTATCGTTTATGGCTTCTAAATGTCTGGGGAAAATAACCCCGCAACCAATTATTCCTACCCTTCGTTTTTTATTTTTCATAAAAGGTGTTCCTTAATTATACCAGCAATAAAGTCAAGATCACTTTTGTTTACATGCGGTCCTACCGGAATCGATATTACCTCTTCTGATGCAGTTTGTGCAATGGGGTAGTTATTTGAGTATCCCAGGTCCTTATAATGTTTCTGTTCTGGTATCGTAATCGGGTAATAAATTCCATACCCAACTTCATTTTTGTTCAATATCTTTGCTAGTGCATCTCTATTTAATTTTGCTTCTTTTGTAATACGTATTGTGAACTGGTGGTAGACGGGAATCCTTTCCTTAAAAACTGCAGGTAGTATTAAACCGGGAATATCGCTTAATTTTGACGTCAGGTATTGTGCATTTTTAATACGTGCTCTGTTAAATTTCGAAAGAGACTTTAACTGCTCTATCCCTATAGCTGCGTATATATCAGACATTCTATAGTTAAAGCCCAGTGTATCCTGAAAGTACCTTGCGCTTTGGCCGTGATTTCTAAATATTCTCATTGAGTTATAAAAGGACTTACTGTTGGTTGTTACTATACCGCCTTCGCCCGTTGTAATATTTTTTGTTGGGTAAAAAGAAAAACAACCAAGATGGCCTATTCCCCCAACCTTGTGGTTTTTATATTCGGCTCCGTGTGCTTGGCAGGCGTCTTCTATTAAAGCCAGTTTGTGTTTTTTGCATATTTTCGATATGGCTCCCATATTTGCAGGTTGACCATATAAGTGGACCACCAACACAGCCTTTGTGTTTTTGGTTATCTTTTTTTCAATCAGTTTTGGGTTCAAGTTATAATCGTCGGGATTTATGTCCACAAAAATCGGTTTTCCTCCGCAATAAAGTATAGCGTTTGCGCTCGCGACAAACGAAAAGGGTGTTGTAACTACCTCGTCCCCCCTTCTTAAATCTAGCGCGGCCATTGCGGTATGCAGTGCGGCAGTGCCGCTATTTGTGGCTACTGCGTATTTTGTTCCTATGTAGTCGGCGAAATCTTGCTCAAATTTTTCAACCAATTTACCCTGTGCTAGGTTGCCTGAACGCAACACTTTAGCTACAGCGTTTATTTCCTTTTCTGTTAAAAGAGGTTTACTGAGAAGAATCATTTTTTATATCTTTCAACTTCATGCCACAAACATCGCATGTTTTATTTGTTAGTTTTTTCCCGCATTTGCATACCCATGCAACAAATTTTGCCGGATTTCCCAAGAACAATGAAAAATCCGGAACAGATTTTGTTACTACACTTCCGGAACCTATTAAACAAAAGCACCCTAAGGTTATTCCGCAAAGTATTGTGGAGTTGGCCCCAATTGATGCGCCATGTTTAACTAAAGTCTTGGACGCTTCCCAATCCCCAGGTTTTTTCACGGACCCGTCGTGATTTATAGCTCTAGGTAATTTGTCGTTAGTAAATACTGTATGGGGTCCTATAAATACACCATCTTCTATCTCGACACCAAAATACAAAGAGCAGTTATTTTGTATTTTGACCTTGTTACCTATTTTTACATTGTGGTCCACATACACATTCTTAGAAATTATGCATGCCTCACCTATGATAGCAAATTCCCTAACCTGCGAATTATTCCATACATACGTCCCCTTACCTATCGAGGCAGAATTTGATATATCTGCTGTGTCATGTATTAGTTTC
Source organism: uncultured candidate division WWE3 bacterium (assembly GCA_938004185.1). GTDB lineage: Bacteria > Patescibacteriota > WWE3 > UBA101185 > UBA10185 > UBA8498. The sequence continues at coordinate 421,822 of CALKWN010000065.1, read as the reverse complement.
ATGGTTGTCATTATAAATTATTGTTCATTTTGTACCAATAAAGATGTGTCCGGAGACCAAATTACCACATTGTTAGTAATATCGTGGTTGTAAAATAGTTGATTAATGGTGCCACCTAAGTTAATAGCGTCAAGATCGTTGTCCATAAAAACTGGTTTCTGCAAGTCGGCTGTGTACACCGTAAGCTGTTTGTTATTTGTTTTATCGGAAACACGTCCATCTAATATAAAAACGTTTTTATAAATGTCTTTATAAAAGATCAATTGGGTGCTTATGCCTGAAATATAAATCTCGATATTCTTGATGTGGTTGCTGGCATCTCCTGTAACCTCTAGAACGGAGGATCTTAGTCTGTCAGAAGTTACTTCTAAAGGTACGCGGAATTTGCCTATATGGTCGGAGCTGCAACCTGGGAAAAACATAAACATCTTGTCTTCGGGGGCAATGGTTGGGTTATCACTGTACATTGAGTACAGGTAGATAGTTAGTTCTGAATCTTTTGGGTTTTGTGAGCAATCGAACTCTAACTCAATCTCTATGTCCTCACTTTGCGGAAAATTTTGCATTGTTTTAAAAAATCTAGTCGGTTTAGTAGTGGAGGCATGGTGCTCAAAAATATTGTTGGAAACAATGTTATTAATATAAGTTTTATGATCTGGAGAAAGTACTAATATTGTACCCACAACATTTTCCTGTAGGTTATCAATCGATACATTAGATATTTTATTGTAAGGGGACTTGGATGCTACCATAACATTGTTAACAAAAAGGTCTAAGTTCGGGGATATCCAAAAATCGGCCACGGTGTTGTAGTTTTTTATTAGTACTCTTCTTGGGAGTACGGCAGCGGGTTTATTATGTATATTAACATCTGTCAGATATATTTCTTGCGATTTATAGGACGGTAACAGACTGCGGTTGTATGCCAACATGCCTAGTAAGGTGAATATAGAAATAATAACGCCTGCAACTATCAGCCACTTACCTGTGTAGATCCTTTGCGGTTGCTTTTGTTTGTTTATTAGGTAATGCAAAAGTACCAATGTTGCAAACACAATTGAGATATAGTCAGCAAAGTAACCTAAAGTGCCTGAGGCAGACACAAAAAATATAAATGAAATGCAAATTAAAAAGACTAGCTTAAACAGAATACTGTGCTGGAGTGCGGGTACGTATATTATGAGTTTGTTACATGAAATTTTTATAAGGTAGGCTATTGCTGCTACTGAAAAAATACCTAGTGTAAGTGAGCTTACAGTAACGAAAGAACTGTTAAGAACATAGTTTTTTGCGGTGTTATAAAAGTTACTTATAAGTAAAAAAAGATTAGGATATTCCGGGACAGTTAGAAGTATATAAAATGCTATAAGAGCTATGAGCAAAATTGCTGCTACAGCCTTTATGTAAATAATTGTTTTTAGACTTATTTTTGAAAACAAGTTTGTTGGTGTTGCTAGCACGGCTAAAAGAATTAATACGCATGTTTGTGCTATCACAGACACCTCATCTTTTTTGTCTTCGGGTATGTTTGTTAGATAAGTCGGCTTTTCTAATTTGGGTAAGGTCGAAAAATATGAAACTAATTGGTATCTGTATGTTGGTGTCAATGTGTAGATCTCCGGAATAACTATAATACTTTCCTGATTGCCTTTTATGCTCATAATCTCTATAACTCTGTTTGATAGCTTTTGACTTTGTATACGTTTAACGTCAAAAGCTTTTTGTGAGGAAGGACTACTAGTTATGTAGTTGTAGCCGCAGCCCCACCCATGTTGGTGTTCATAATCAGAGTTGCATATCAGAACATAGCGCCCCGTATTAAATGAATCTGTGTTGCTAGATAGAGAAGATGTTGTTAAAACTTTATATCCGTAGTTTTCTAGTATCGGAAATTGGTTCACGTAGTATTTATTTACTTCTGCGGCTGATGCATGTGTAGATAAATAGTAAAAGATTGTTGTTACAATAAAAAAACTTTTCAATTTTTCTTTAACACGGTCTTTCATTTAACTTTGACCTTTTCAAATAAGGTAAAAACCGCGATACCAAGTAGAGCAAATACTGAAAAACTTTCAAAAAAAATGTTAAATAGATTAGGTATTCCCATTAGGTAAAATACTATTGTTAGTATCAATAAAAGTATAGAGACATTAAATATAGCTTTCTTTCCCAGAAAAACAGTCCATAAAATAAAGTAAGTAAGCGATATATTAAATAATAGGATAAGAAATTTTACATATTCGTAAATAAATAAATAGACGGTTACAATACCCGTTACAAAAAACACGATAGACAGGTAAAACATTACTTTATTCAAATATCTTTTTTTAGTACCTAGTAATGAGACAGAAGTAAAAAGAACCGTACTAAAAAATATTAGTAAGTTGGCGAATAGAAGTAAGTTATTCATGCGGTTCCAAAGTGTAGGCTGCTACTTTGTTGTAGTTAAAAAAAGTACTAATATGTATAACTTTATTTTTATTATATAAGTTATTATTTTTTGTTACGGTGTTAATATATTCTTTATATAGTTGTGCATCATTTATTTCAGAAAAGCAGCTTTCTTTTTCTAAACTTTCATCCACGCTCACCAGAATTAACTTGTTCTTAGCTGTCTTTATATAACCACAAAAATCATCCGGATTGCTTATGCGTTGTCTATGGTATGGAAAGGTTATGTACCCTAATATTTCTTTATTTTGAGGGTAGGTGATAAGCTCGGCAATACCGATTTTATCTGCACCAAGATTTTTAAAAATTTCTGTGCCACCACTTACGTTTGTAATTTTCATAGGTACCCAAAATTCCGACATAGCAAGTAAAAAAAAGATTATAAGAATCGGAATGCATGTGTGTTTTAGACCATAGATTTTAGGGTGTGCGTAAGCCATATTGTGTAGCCTGTTTTTAATATCAACTAATCCATAGAGACTGAATATTAGTAGTATTAGCAGTATGTATATCCCTAGTCTGGATAGTGTTCTGAACATAGGAAAAATTGTATAAAGTAGGTAGCTCGGCATATATATATTTATGCCTGAAATTGTAATTAACGGAGGCATGGTTAAAATAATTAAAATTATCGATGTTAAGATCAGTATGTAAAACGATCCCCTGTTTTTTTTCTTGTTATTCTTAATATATATAACACCAAAAAACCCTAAAATAATGTTTGTTATTCCTAAATAAGTGGATGTGTGCTCACTTTTAAAGTAGTTTTGTGCCAAAAAATATCCCCACTTATATTGCAAAAAATCGATAAATTTTTCGGAGATTTCTCCGTAAAAAGGATTATCCACTGATGGTAAAACGTAGTACCAGGGTCTAGAACTAAAGATTGTAAAGTCCTCGAATGATCTAATTGTAAAAGATTGCTCAGTAGATATAGTACCATTATCTATATGTATGTTATCTGACAGATAGCCTCGCAAAATGAAGAAAGCAAAAAATGCAAAAACAACCAATAGTACAAAATAATTTTTTAAACTATCGAGACTTAGATAAGTAGCATCTCTGAATAGTGCGCCGTAAATGTACTTTGAAAACAGGTGCGCTGTTATAAAAATCAAAAGTAGGTAAGCTAGATAGTTGCTAATTCCTGCAATTAGTGCAAGTAATACTCCTAACGACAGCTGTTTATATTTGAAAGATTTATTTAAATAAAGGCCTAAAAAAAATAAGGTTACCCATATCTGCGCTAAATCTAAATGCTGCCTGTATCTATAAACAAAATAACCCGAGGCATTAAATATTATCGTTACAGCCCACACTATAGACTTATGGTTTGTATAGTGACGTAAAAACCAATAAGTTAAGATAATGTTTAGTAAGATTGTTAGGCTAACAAAAATATTATAAAAAAGAATAGGATCAGTTTTAGATGCGAAGAAATAATATACCCCCCAAATTATTGGTTGGCTGTCATTTAGCAAAATAAGTGGTTGTAGATTCGGGGAAATTATATTTCTTAAAATTACGCCTCTGTTATAGACGGAAGGAAAGACAAATAGATTAACATTATCACCGACGACACCTATTATGTTATTTCTCATTAAGTTAATCAACGTGTCTAACATATTTATTAAATAATAAAGTTCCCGTCAAGAACAATAGGGTGCTACATGAAACAATAAGCGCAGCGTTAAAATATTTTTGTGGGTCAAAAACCATGTCTAATTTTGCGATTTTTTTTCCATTAACGTCAACATTACACGGGTTGTCCTCACAGTACTTTTTGAGATTAAATAACCAAAAATTCGCATAGTGATTACCCTTTAAGTGCGTGGAATATTCCGAAACACTCTTAGTCTCCTCAGCGAATTTCCAGTTGGTATCGAAGTTTTGAGAGAATAAAATCGGAACGATTTCGCAGGAGGTTTTCATTTGCAATGTATATTTCGAAGAGTTTATTTTTTCGTATTCGAAACCGATATCAGTGCAACCACTAATATTTTTTGTACTTTTGTAATAACTGGTGTCAGCCAAGCTTTCGCTATCTATATAAACTGCATTTGTGTTGCTTGTTTCGTAATACTCCAAAATATCGGTTAGTTGTAAGTGATCTTTCACATAAACTTGTTCTGGTACGGATATTATTGAATAATTTGCGGCGTTTTGTATCTCATATAGTGTAAAATAGTCAGTATCAACCAGCAGTTCGAATTCGTTTGAATGGTCTATAGATTCCTTGTATTTTAGGTATTTAGTGTACCCTTCCGGCCGACCATTTAATTCTCTATTAAAGTAGTATTCTTCCGGAATGTCTTTTTGTAAAAGTACATACTTTACATGGAAAATTTTCATTAGTGGGACTATATCCTCAACCGAATATGTGTTTTCTAAGAATTTTCTTATCTCCTTGTTGAAATATGTCCAGTTCCACACAGGGGTTCTTGTTAGAAGGTTTAATTGAATGGAATAACTCGTGTAAAAGTTATCTTCCCCCCAAGATAAGATCGGTTCTGTACTTTGAGGCAAGGAAAGAATTGGTTGGTACCTCATGTTCTTATCAACGTATTGCGAAAGTTTTTGATACGACTCTGGAACTTCGGTCAGATGAAATTTTCTTACCGCTTGTCCATGAAATAGGGGCCAGGCTGTTACTATTATGCTTAGTGCATATATCAATATGGTGCAGGTTTTATGCTTTCCATCCTTTCTCTCAAAAGAGATGAGTGCGTAGGAAACAAGAATTAACGACGAGAACACTATATAAGGAACAAATTTGTAGTACACTGCTCGGAACATTTGAAAGTAGGGTATTTTATAAAATATAAACAAAAACACGCTGGCTAAAGGTTCGTGCTTACCTTTTGCTAGAAAAATAGAGATAAGAAGTAGTATTAGTGCAAATTTTTCATTGTTAGTAACCTTAGTATTTCTTAGATATAAAATCAGAAGAATTGGGATATAAAAACTCATAATTATAAAGAAAGGATTTGCTGAAAAATATTTCCCATAATCAAGGCTGTTCAATGAGTGGTAACCTAGAAATCTGCTAACATTTACTAGCGATGTTGTGGTGCTGTTAAAGCCTAGTGAGTCTATGTTAGTGTCACTGTCTATGTTTGTGTATAGCTCCTGGTGTGATGAGCTGAGAATCGGTGTGTATATAAAAGCGGTTAGTAAAAGTATCTCGAGGACTAGCAAAAGCATGTACTTCATTTTTCTTAACGCATTTTTTGTAAACATAGATGCGTAGGCCAGCAAAATAAACAATCCGCTGATGGTATTAGATATGTTACCTCCCAGGTACAGCAATACGGAAATTGCGAAGAGTGTAGTACTGGTAAATTTAGCCTTTTTCTTATAAAAATTTATAAAAAAGTAAAAAACCCAAGGAAATAAAATATACGAAAGATGGTAGTTATGTTGTGGAAAAGATGTAAATATTACAGTGAAATTGTTAAAAGCGTAGTTTAAGGATGCTAGGGTTATTACTAACTGTGCCCAGGTTGTAAGTTCCGAATCATCACGAAGGCTTTTTAACAAAAATAAAAAACCTAGTGCGGAAAAAAAGAAGAAGGAGAAGTATTGAATACGTTCTACAACAATGTTTGTAAAACCCATCTCTTGAAGCACTACGACAATACTTGAGTACAGAAGCCCAAACGGTGCGAGAACGTTTGAAACCCCTGGAAATATGAGGTCATCCCACATGAAAAGCATTTGTTCAGACAAAGTTACGCCGTTATAGTATTTTAGGCCGGCATCGTCTCCAATAAAATTTTTCGATATACCTAAGTTTGCGAATGTTACATAAACACTTAAAGTCGCTATAAGCAGTATTTGGTAGAACAGATACTTTTTATTATTCGTCATTTTTGGTAATTAGGGCATTTATTTTATTAGCTACAGCTTCTACGTTTTTTTTGCTGTATCTTTTCTTAGCAAGATTTGTGCAATCGTTGTGCATACTTAAATAGGGCTTTTTATCCACAAGCATATTTAGAAGGTTGATAATATAATCTTGGCTATCCGTATCTACGATCCACCCTACTTTACTAGGTACTAATGTCGTGTCGACAGTCTCGTGCGACCCCATAATTGCTGCATATTTAGGTATGACTATCGGCTTGCCACATGCAAGGGCCTCGATTGCAGGCAGTGCTAAGTATGTTGTGTCTGCAAAAGACCAAACTACATCAGCGGTTTCGTATAGCTTTTTGAGCTCGGCCCTGTCTTTTATATACCCTAGATAATCAATATTTTCGTATCTGTCAGCCAGCCCCTCAATCTTAGACGTTTCGCTACCTGCACCGGCGAAGCTAAACCTTATGCTAACATTATCTTTAATGCAGAAATGTTCTGCTGCCTGCATTAGGGGAAAGCACCCTTTATCCGCGTCAATTCTACCTACGTAAACTACATGGGTTTTGTCATTTGTTGTTTTTTGTTTTGAATCGGAGTAAAAAAAAGCATCGTCCGCGTAGTGCTCGTTTATAATAATTTTGTTACGGTTTATAAACGACGCTGCGTCGTCAGAACTACCCTTTGAGTTAACTACTACTAAATCTGGAAATTTTCCCAAAAATTTCAATGTGCATGCTAGAAATTTATTCGATACAACTCCTATAAACGTGTGATACATAACCACTGATTTTAACCCAAGCAGTTTCACAAAAGGCGACAGCACCAGCCCTGTTGCAAGTCCGTTATAGGCAACAAAACTTGGTCTGTGTATAGCTGCGAAAAGAAATCCGCGTACAATAAGCGGCAAACTCCATAAAAAATTTAACAACGGGCTTTTGCAGGTTAGGTCGCCGTATTTATTAAAAGCGGGATAAGGGATTGTGCGATATGTAAGTTTAGGATTTTTTCTTTGTGTATCTCCTAGCCCAAGAACAGTTATCTCATAATTATCTTCCGCAAGGACACCCATTATTTTTTCAATGCAAAGCCAACTTCCACAGGGGAAGCATTGTGTTATTGCTAGAGCTTTTTTCATATAATTATTTATTTCCTATGCCCTATTACTCGAGCTGGATTGCCCGCAGCTATAGAGTAGTTAGGTAAATCTTTAGTAACTACCGATCCTGCGCCAATTACAGCACCATTTCCTACGGAGACTTCTTTTAAAATTATTGCTCGGTCCCCAATCCACACATCATTACCTATTGTTATTGGTTTTTTGGCATTTTCATACCCCTGCGAGTTTATTTTTTCTCCAGACTTTCGAAACGCATGGTTACTGGATATAATACTTACATCTTTTGCTATGACAACATCGTCCCCGATTTTTATTCCGCCACTACCATACAATGCGATATTTTTACTAATCCACACGTTGTTACCGATGGAAATTTTATTAGGTGATTCTATCGTTGTAATTGGAAAAGCTGTTAGATTTTTTCCCACGCTCACGCCCATAATTTTGAGCGACAGTGTGGTGAAATTGTTAACTAGAAAGTAATATGCTTTTTGTGTAATTTTTAATATTCTATACATTCTTTTTGATTATAACTTTTAGTATTGGCGATAGTCCAATTAAGACTTTACTAAAAAGTAGGTTATCGATACGTCGATAACCGCCCCCGCGAATTTTTTTAATACTAAAACCATGGAATTCTAAAAGTTCCGTTAGCCCGTGTAGCGTAAATGACCTTATATGCATCAAAACATTGTTGGTATAGTATTTTTTAGCGAATGGAAATTTTCCAAACTCCGATCTTACGCAAGAAACCTCTGTCGATAATGGTTGATAACCGAATACAAGGCTTAAGATTGAGTGCCAGGAACCGAGGTTTGGGGTTGTTAAAAAAACCTCACCGTCATCTTTCAAAATTTTTTTAATCGAGAGTAGAAAATTATCAGTATCCACAAGGTGTTCAATAATTTCGGAAGCTATGATTACGTCGAAATACTTTTTTGGATAAAGCTTGACTAAACTCTTTATGTCTCCAAGGCAAAAATTAACACCAGTATTTTTAAGTATTTTTTCAAGTTTTGGATTATTGTCCACGGCGTAGTACTCCAGTTTTTTACTTGATACCTGCCTTTTTGCTAAAAGGTTGTTTAAAATTTTGTAGTTATATGTTTCACCACTTCCGATGTCGAGTACGCGCAGCTTCCCCTCACTTTTTAGAGTTTTTAGTCGTTCCAGTATGATATCGTTTCCTTCTTTCCAACGCATCTCTCTTCCCCGTGTGTATTGTCCGTCTTGGTTTAAAAGTTTTGTCATGTCGGTGAAACCTTTTTAGGTGTTGTAACTGTGAAACGAAATCACCTTGTGCGAGTTTCTCAGCTGCTGTGCCAGCGTGTTTAATTCCTTAACCTTTGCTCTAGGGAGTGACACATTACCCCAATGCTCGAGTTCTACCTTTTCTGGATAATGTTTGTGTAAGTATTGTAGATAAGTTTCGTAGTCTGATACACATGAGCCGTCGCTATAATTTATGTTATCTATAATAGCTTGATACCAAACTTTACCCCATTTTTTTTCAATTCGATTTTTTAGATCCTGCAAAACTTCTTTGTCGTACAACCCGTGATGGGCAGTCATGTTTAGAATCGGTTTAATTCTTTCACCAAGCAGCTTCTCGTACATTTTAAAATATGGTATGTGGGGCAATTCATTGCTACAGGGTATTATGTATTTTCCAGAATTTTCAAAAACGCGAGGCCTTATAAACACCGTATCTGATTCAGTGACAAGGAAATGTTTGTTATTTCCCAGCTCATTAGCGCCCCACTTCAAAAGTTGTTGAAAAAGCCAGCCCGACCTATTTTTACCTTTGTGCACATATCTAATGTCCTTAACGGTGATAGGTAGTAATTTATTCTCGTCTACAAACACACAGTTTTTTTCTTTACACAGTCGTTTAATCTCATCCGTAGGTGGGCTTATGATAAAGACACTTCCTATTGGATGTTTTACATGCTGTCTTACTGAATCTATCATAGGCGATACGACCTCAAAATCCTTTGCTATTGTCGGGAACACAATGTCTATGGGGAGATCGCTTTGTATATCGTAGTTCGAATTTATGTTTTTCTGCTTATTCAAAAAGTGGATAGTCAACCTGTTTTTTATGAGGACTGCAGGATGTGTGATAAAGTAGAACAGCTTTGAAGCGACAGATATTGGGTTTTGTAGGTACAGTCTAAGTTTATACATGTTTCTTCTTCAAGTAATTAAGATAGTACTCGTAAGTCTTTTTCACACCCAACTCGATATCTACTTCGCAGCTAAATCCCGCGCTCGCTAATTTACTGGAATCTAATGTTCTGATCGGAATACCCTCAGGTTTACTTGTATCAAATTTTAGGCAACCTTCGAAACCGACAATTTTTTTTATTGTTTTCGCTAAATCAGAAATACTCATTGTTTGTGTATTACTAATATTAAGGGGCTCTGTGCTTTCGTAATACTTCATTAAAAATATAATTGCAGCTGCCACATCATCTACGTATACAAAATCCCTAATAGCTTTACCGGACCCCCATATATCGACGCTATCTAGTTGTTCAGTTTTGGCCTTGTGCATTTTATAAATAAGCGATGGTATAACTTGCAGAGTTTCCGGATTATCGAAATTGCATCCAGCTCCGTATATATTTGTGGGCATGCAGGTAATAAATTTTTTGTTATATTCCTCACTTATCTTTTCACATAATTTTATTCCGGATATTTTTGCCAGACCGTAGGATTCCTCGGTTTTTGATAGAGGTCCCATCATAAGAAATTCCTCTTTCATCGGTTGTTCGCAGTTGGCGGGATAAGCAGATGCCGATCCTACAAAAAGAAGTTTTTTAACACCGTATATGTGTGACGCCATAATTACATTGTTTTGTATCATAAGGTTTTCGTACAGGTATTCAGCTGGATACTTTATTTTGTCTGCGATCCCGCCTAGTTTTGCGGCTAGTAAAAAGACATACTCAGGTGTGCTTTTTTTAAAAAAGTCGTTAACCCCCGTTTGTTTGGTTAAATCGAGTTGCTTTTCATTTTTATAAATAAGGTTTTTATAACCAGTTTTCTTCAATTTGGACATAAGTTGGGTTCCAACCATACCGTCATGTCCCGCGACATATATTTTGGAATTTTTTTTCATTCGGATAACAGCTCCTCGAATAATTTTAGCTCTTTGGCTGTAAGTTCGGGGTTATTGCCAAAATAAAATCCTTGTTCGTGCACGTATTGTGCTGTTGGGCACGCGTCTATCTTATCGATAGAGTTTGTCAAAAACGGTTGTTTTGCAATATTACCTGCTATTATAGGCCTTATTTCTATATCATTTTTTTCAAACAATTGTTTGTACCTATAAAAGTAATTACGTGATTTAGCAATAACGGGTATGGCAAAGCTTGACACTAAGTCCATGTGCGGGACCTCTAAGTTGTGCAGGTTTGGATTTGCATTTATCACAGCACTGATTCGTTTCCAATTACTTTCCCTTTTTTGAACTATTTTATCCCAGTATTTTATTTGCACATTTCCTATATAGCCATTTATTTCCGTAGGTCTTACGTTATACGCTGGAACATAGAAGGTATATTTGTCGTAAAAAGCATCTGTTTTTACCCCATACTTTTTTCTAACTTTTTCAATTCTGCTTTTATTAATATTTCTTAACCATCCGTGCGATCTAACCATCAGCAACATATCGTTAAGTTCAGGGTCATCGGTGCAAATCATGCCCCCCTCTATTGTAGAAATGTGGTGACCGACAAATGTTGAGAAGGTCGAAGCTAAACCAAAATTCCCAAGTAGCTTTTTATTGCATTTGGAGCCAAGTGACTCGCAATTATCTTCTAACAACAAAACGTCGTTGTCCTTGCAGATCTGCTTGATATTGTGTATTTTATCGCACAGCCCCAATGTATTTGTCAGAAATAAGCATCTGATTTTCTTAATGTGTTTTATAAGAATTTCCGGAGATAGATTTAATGTGCTTAGATTGCAATCCAAAACATAGGGTTTTAATCCTAATTGCAATACCGGCATAACATTTGTTGCCCATGTTAGCGCGGATACACCCACCACATCACCTTTTTTGAGAACTTCTAAATTGAGTAAAGACTGAATTAGAACTAGGTTGGCCGAACTTCCGCTGTTTACAAATACGGCAAATTTGCGGCCTTGTTTTTCTGCAAATGCTTTCTCGAAATTTGCACATTCCGTGCCCATGCTAAACCGATCACACTTAATAACGAAGTTTGCTACACTTTTTTTGGTGCTTTTCTCATTAAAGAAGCTTGATTTAATTAATCCGATCATTTTTTAAGCTCTGCTTGAACCATTATTTTAATCAGCTGTTTAAATTTTGTCTTAGGTTTCCACCCAAGTTGTTTTTTGGCTTTAGTGCAGTCTCCTATTAGAATGTCAACTTCCGTTGGTCTAAAGAATTGTTTATCAATTACAATTATCGTTTTTTTTGTTTTTGCATCAATGCCTTTTTCGTTCAAACCCCTACCTTTCCAGACTAAATCAATATCGAGCAATTTACATGTTTCTTCAATAAACTCGCGTACAGTATGGGTCTCCCCTGTTGCCAGTACATAGTCGTCAGGTGTCTTTTGCTGAAGCATCATCCACATTCCAAGTACATAATCTTTTGCGTATCCCCAGTCTCTTTTAGCCTCAATGTTACCCAGGTGCAGTGGTTGTTTTGCTCCGTGCTTTATATTTATCAGGCCCTTGACAATTTTTTTTGTTACAAAATTCTCACCTCGTCTGTACGATTCGTGGTTAAATAATATGCCGTTGCAGGCAAAAATATTGTAGCTTTCTCTGTAATTCACCGTTATCCAATATGCAAAAACTTTCGAACACCCATAAGGTGATCTGGGATAGAAAGGCGTGGTTTCTTTCTGAGGAGTCTCTTTAACTTTTCCGAACATTTCAGACGAAGATGCTTGATAGAAACGTATCTTGTTGTTGAAGTTTTTTATTGCCTCCAAGATGTTTACGCATCCAAGGCCCGTGATTTCACCGGTATTTTGTGGTATATCAAAGCTTATCTTCACGTCAGTTTGAGCTGCAAGGTTATAAACCTCGTGCGGGTTTATTTTGGTTAGAATTTTAAAAATAGAGCTGTTATCTGTTATATCCCCGTAATGTAAAGTAATTTTTTTTGTTTTGAGCAAGTGTTCTATCCTGTAAGTGTTTGGGTTGGAGGATCTCTTTACTATACCGTGCACCTCGTAGCCCTTCTTTAATAAAAGTTCTGCTAAATAACTTCCATCCTGACCTGTTATTCCTGTAATAAGAGCCTTTTTCATTTTTTGTTTTTTATGGGCAGTGTACTTACACGAGGTGCAATAAAAATCACTTTACCAGTATATTAGTTGTTATTCAACCTCTCTATTACAATTTTTGTAAACATTACACTGAAATTTTAAGGTCAGGGCATTGTATAATCAATTTAGATATATGTTTCATACTTTTGAAAAAAAGCGAATAACTGTTCTAATCATATGCCCCTTCTTCCGCCCCAACATCGGAGGAGTAGAAACACACCTCGACCGACTGCTCGAGTACCTTTCAAAAAATAATTACTACACCGTACTGTTAACTTATCAACCTCTTTCAAATAATCTTCGCGGAGAAAAAGTAGAAAAAGGAGAAAATTATGAAATCCACAGAATGCAGTGGTACGGTATGGGTTTGTTCGACAAAGTTGAGACAAAATTTCTTCTGGTATTCACATACGTTTTTCCCGGTCTCTTCGTGAAAACATTAATATATTACTTAAAAAATCACAAAAAAATTGATGTTATTCACGCTCACGGAATGGTAGCCGCGACTATAGCAATGTTATGCAACTTCGTAATAAAAAAACGTTTGGTAATAAGCACGCACGCTGTTTATATGTTTGAAAACAGAAAATCTATACTCCGCTTTTTGGTTAGAAATATACTTAAACACTTCGACAAAATCTTGGCTGTGTCCGAAGTTTCACGTGCCGAATTAATAAAAATAGGATTACCTGAAAATAAAATTGAATGCCACAGAAATTGGGTAGATACAGATGTATTCAAGCCATTAAATAAAGATGAAATCTACATTAAATCCGAGAAAACCCGAAATTTTCTCATGGTATCGAGATTTATTGAAAAGAAAGGTGTCTTATTGTACTTAAAAGCAGCAGAAAAAATTAAAAATGCCGATTTTTACCTAGTAGGGGGTGGTCAGCTAGAAGAAGAAGTAAAAAAGCAGGCCGAAAAAATCCCCAACCTCAAATATATGGGAGTTTTAAACCAAGATGTTCCGGAGCAGAGAAAAATTTTGCTAAGTTTGTATAACCTTTGTGACTACTTTGTTTCTCCCTACCTCTATGACGAGGGATACTCAATTACTCTATGTGAATCCATCTCATGTGGTACAAAAGCTGTAGTGCCAAAAAGAGGATCCCCACCGACATTTCTAGACGATACAGTTGCAATATTCATGCCACCAAAAATAAACGCAGAAATATTAGCGACAACCCTTAAAACATTATTAAAAACACCCAAAAACGAAAAAAGCATTAAAACCTGCAGAGAATACGCTTTAAAAAATCTTGGCTTTTCGAACGCAAAGATAATTACGGATTCATACAATGAATAAAACTCATCCGGAGCTGGAAAAAATATTAAGTAAGACGGGCGATCTCAATTTCCGCCGCCGAGTAGTAACAATGCTCGACTATCTAAACATCCAATCCGGCGACCGTGTGTTGGATGTGGGATGTGGCGAAGGATTTTACTCTATGATATTCGATCGTTTGTACGACTGTGAAGTAACCGCAGTCGACAACGATCCTGAAATATTGTCATTGGCGAGGCAACGTCTCAAAGACAGTAAAAAGGTAAAGATAGTGAGCGAAAATATTACCGAACTGCCCTTTCCAGATAATTATTTTGATAAAATTCTGTGCACCGAGGTTTTAGAGCATATAGAAGACGACAAAAAGGCCATAAAAGAGCTGTACCGTGTGTTAAAGCCCGAAGGAACAATAGCAATTACCGTTCCCAATAAAAACTACCCTTTATGCTGGGATCCCCTTAATAAAATACGAGAAAGCTTTGGACTGGGTCATTTCAGCCCCATGAGCGGTTTTTGGGGAGGAATTTGGGCTAAAGACCATAAAAGACTGTATTTACCCGGGGATCTTAAGAATTTAGCTGAAAATGCCGGTTTTTCGGTTGCAGATCTTAAAGTTTTAACCCATTACGGGGTGCCTTTTAATCATTTAATTTTGTATGTCGGGAAAAGTTTTTATACAAAACTTCCGGTTTCCGAAGATGTTAGGCAGTCGATGGAGAAGTTTGATTGGGATAAGGATGAAAAAACCTCGTTTGTTTCTAGTATGATTAATTTTTTCTACTCTGTGCTAAAAAAAGTAGACTTGCACAACGAAAAGGATTTTTCTTTAGACACTTCTTCTATGGCAGTCGCGTTGAAAGGAATTAAAAAGTGAATTCAGGAGAATTTTCAGAAAAAAAATATTCAGATTCAAAATGGGCGGGATATTCTGTGCCGGAAATCGTTCGAATGGAGAAGGTTTTGCAGCTCGTAGGATGCAACAAAAGAGTGTTGGATGTAGGTTCTTACGAAGGTAAATATTCTATTGCGATAAAAAAGCAGAATAATGAAGTGTATGCGTGTGATGCTTCGGAGGCTTTTGAAAAAACATACATAGACAGCGGTATAAATTTTCAAAAAGTTAATTTGGAAAAAACCCTGCCTTACGAAGACGCCTTTTTTGACTGTGTTTTTGCAGGAGAGGTTATTGAACACATTGCGGACACCGACCTTTTCATTAAAGATATTAACAGAATATTAAAACCCGAAGGCTACTTGGTACTTACAACACCTAATATAGGATCGTTGGCACGTCGTATTCTTCTTCTTTTAGGAAAAAACCCGTTTTTTGAAGCTTCTTTTACTTTTCCCGAAGGTGCTGCAGGGCATTTGCGTTATTTTACGCCTCCATTATTAACCTCATATCTTAAAAGTAACAATTTTGAAATTATCGAACACACTTCTGATGTGGTAAGTTTTTCAAATAAAATATCATTTTCGTTTTTAGCAAAAATTTTGCCGGGCTTAGGACGGTCAATCGTATTGAAATGCCAGAAAAGATCTTAATAATTGCTAACTCAATAGTAGGTAAGGAACCCGGAGTAACCGGAGGCGAGAGCAGATTTATAGAACTCGCAAAATGTTGGCAGAAAAGCGGGTATGAAATTCATTTGATGTCGGGAGACGGCGGAAAAGTTTTGTGCGAAAGAATGGGTTTAAAAGTAAACTTGCACAGTATCTCAGATTCATCCGAAACCGGGAGATTTGAGATAATTATGAGGTTCATAAAAGTAATATTCTTCCTCCCAAGAATACTTCGAGAATTTAAAGAAGGAATTGTGTACTCCGCAAGCGAGCAAATATACGATGTCCTTCCCGGTTTTATACTAAAAAAACTCAGACCTTCAAAAATAAAATTCGGTGTAGTTGTGCATTGGCTTCCCCCTCTAAAATTTTGGAAAAGACAAAACTCTAAACTTGTTAACTCTCTGCTATTTTTAATTAGCGAAAGGTCGGGTCTATTTCTGGCAAACATAAATGCGGATATTTTGTTACCCGTATCTGAAGATACATTTTCTTCCATGAAAAAGGCAAGAATGGCAAAAAGAGATACCGAGCCCGTAATCTGCGGAGTAAATTTGCCGGAAATTGTCTCTTACACCGAAAATATTTTTGATAAAGAGTATGACGCTGTTTTTATGAAAAGACTTCAGAGAACAAAAGGAGTTTTCGACGTTATTAATATGTGGGGTAACTTAGTAAAAACCGTAAAGGACGCCAAACTATTGATTATCGGCGAGGGGATCGACGGAAATGATGCTCGGAAGTCGGTTATTGACTCGGGTCTTGAAAAAAACATTGAGTTTTCAGGAGTAATATACGATCCCAAAATGAAATTTTCAAAAATCGCCCGTTCCAAGGTATTTGTACTGCCCTCGTACGAGGAAAACTGGGCAATAGTAATAGGAGAGGCAATGGCAGCCGGCACACCAGTAGTTTGCTACGACCTTAAAGAACTGCGCGAAGTATGGGAAGATAACGTAATTTACGCCAAAACCGGTGACTTAAAAGATTTAGAACAGAAAGTACAAGAATTACTCGAAAATCCTGAAAAAGCTCGTAAACTGGCTCAAAAAGCCCATAATTTCGTTCAAAAGTACAGTTGGGACAAAATAGCCCAAAAAGAGCTCTCTCTTATCTTAGGCGAAAACCTATAGTTTGCCAAACCCAAAGATCTGTGTTAACATCTCATAATCAAAATAAGCTACAAGGAGGGTAGTATGTCAGAAGTAAATGTCTGTCCCTATTGCGGTAAAAAGTTGGATGGTATGCTGACTTTCTTCGAACGACGACGCCACCTTGACGGAAAATGTATTTCCAGGCAAAAGATGGCAGAGATTCAAAAGCAAAGAAAGCTCCAGCCCAAATTACCGATAAAGGACAAGTCACGTTAGAGTATTGTCTGCGGTTTTGAGTCGTCTCCTTTTTCCGCAGATCATACCGGCCGAAAGTTTTTTTAAACAACTAACTTTCGGCCTTTTCCTTTTTATAGCCCTTTTCAAAACCACGAACTAAAAACTTCAACGTTTCGTATATAATTAAATCAACATGATAAAGCTCAAAATATTTCTCATTTCTTTTCTTGTATATTTCATTCCTTTTCTGATCCCCGGCTTCCGTTCCGTGAACTCACTTTCAATACAAAGCGAAGATACTGTTCCTACAATATTTACTACGGTAGCCATAATTAAAGATAAAACCCTTTACCTGGATAATTATTACAACATGATGCTTGAAAAATATCCTCAGCCTGATGATAAGGATTATGCAAAAGGCCTTACGCCCTTTTATCTTAAAAAAATTGAGAATCATTACATAACTGCCTTTCCCATAATTACATCAATAATTTCGGTTCCTGTTTTTGCAGTACCTTTATGGTTTAACATGCCCCTGACTTGGGAAAATTTAGCATTACTAGGTCACCTGGCCGGTGCGCTTATAGTTTCTCTGGCTGGCGTGTTTATGTTTAAAACACTTCGCGAGGGATTTGACCTCGATGAGAAAAAATCCGCAATTCTTACATCGGTTTTTCTTTTCGGAACAGTAAATTTCGCTATGCTTTCTCAGGCAATGTGGCAGCACGGTACTTTGCAGCTTTTTACGATTTTGGGCATATATTTTCTTTTAAAACACTTAAAAAATGAGCAGGTTTATACAAATATGCTTTTTTCAGGCCTTTTTTTGGGAATAGCTTTTCTTTCACGACCTACGGCAGGTCTTTCAATATTTTTTATTGAGCTTTACATTGTTCTTGCCAACCGCAAAAAACTAACCGGTTTGATTAACTCTGTATTAACTTTCGGATCGGGTTTGATTGTGGCGGTGTCCTTTTTTCTTTGGTACAACTCGGTTTGGTTTTACGATATAAAGAATCAGGGATATTCCGAGCAGTTATTCAATTCCTGGCTTTCTCCATTTTTCAAAAGTTTTGCAGGGGTATGGCTTTCGCCGGCTAAAGGAATACTGGTTTTCTCGCCGGTTTTAATATTTTCCTTTTTTGGTCTTTACAGGGTAATTAAAAATAAAATTGATAAGGCCGGTTTATATTTAATTTTCGCAGCCATCATAATCCTGCATACCGTAGTAATTAGTTTTTGGAAGCATTGGTACGGAGGATGGTCTTTTGGCTACAGGATGTCGAGTGATGTCCTACCATATTTTATTTTCCTCATGGTCCCGTACATTACATCGGATTTATTCACGCGCACGAAAAAGATATTTTTTATTCTTTTCGGTCTTTCGGTACTTGTTGAGATTTACGGAATGATTTTTTTCGATGGAATTTGGCACGCAGCTTACGATTTGGGCTACGACAATACCTCGTGGCTGTGGTCTTTTAAAGATTCTCCTTTTATTTTCGATGTAAGAAGGGTTTTGGTTAAACTCGGAATGCTGGAAACGGCGTGTCCCAAGTGTTTATAACACGGGCAAAAAAGGGTAGAATGACCTCAATGTCTGTTAGACCTTAAGGGTTGCGAATGATAGTATTGCGTCTTAAAGCGATATGCAGCAGATAAGCGAAAAATACAACATAGTCTGCCTTTCAAACCAGCTTTGGGATTACCCTCTCTGGACGAATAAAAAACACGTTATGACCCGCCTTGACGGTTTGGGCCACAAGGTTTTATTTGTTAACCCGCCCATTAACACCGGGCGTCTTTTTTTGCGCCAGGTTTTTCAGGGCAAGTGGGGTCCTTTAAAACTTTTAACCAAAAAAAAGAAGGATAAGGACGTTTTGGTTTTTTCGCCTCTTGATTTTTCTCCGGCTCATGAAAAACACGCCGAGGCGCATGCAAAATCCATACAAAAAAGCACGAAAAGATTTTTCGACAAAGATAGAAAAACTATTCTTTGGGTTTACCACGTTGAGATCGCCGGCCTTGAACAATATTTAAAATACATCGACCACGATTTTCTTGTTTACGATTGTGTAGACAATTACGCCGGATTTCCTAAATACGACACACCGGAGAAAAAAGAGGCTATAAACAGAAAAGAACAAAATTTGGCCATGAGAGCAAATGTAGTTTTTGCTACCGCTCCGGGTTTGGTTGAAAAACTCAGAAAATTTAATTCGGATGTGTATTTCACCCCCAACGTGGGAGATTATAAAAAGTTTGCCAACATAAAAGAAAAAGTTAAAAGACTTCCCGAAGACATAAGATCTATAAGCCACCCGATAATAGGTTTTTACGGTGCAATTGACGATTACAAGTTTGATCGCGACCTGATGAAAAAAATAATTACCGATTATCCGGGGTATTCCTTTGTAGTAATCGGCCCTATTGCATTAAAAGACAGAGAGGGCTCACTTGAAGAGCTTGGTTTGGGAGGATTTCCGAATCTTCACTTTCTAGGCACTAAGTCTTTTGAGGAAATTCATAAGTATGTTGCCGCTTTTGACGCTGCAATTATTCCCTATAGATTAAACGATTACACTGTAGGAGGATGTTTCCCGGTGAAATTTCACGAGGGTTTGGCTGCAGGGTTGCCTACGGTAGTTACCGATCTTCCTGCATACGCCCCGTTTGCCGAGGTTTGTTATATAGCAAAAAGCTACAATGAGTTCTCACAGTTTGTTAGAAAGGCAATTGAAGAAGATTCTAAAGAAAAACGCGTTGAAAGACAGAAAGTTGCAAAAATCAATGATTGGGGAGGAAAGGTAGATAGGATGTTAAGAATTATCGGAGAACTTATTTCAAAATGAAAATTTTGTATTCACACAACTCATCAAAGCAGGGAGGTATGGAACAGCACGTTCTTGATTTAGTTAGAGGAATGATTGCCGAAGGCCACGAAATTCATGTCTGGTGCCCCGAAGGAAAACCTTTTGAATATTATAAGGACGCCGGGGCAATTGTAACTGCCAAAAAAATCAGCTCGGATTTCGACAGATTTTACATTCAGGACTTGTCTTCTTATCTCGGAGATAACAAAATCGATGTTATTCACGCCCACGAATTAAAAGCGGCCGCCAACGCACTTTTGGCCGCTAAAAACGCAGGAACTCCCGCAAAAATTACACATGTTCACACACCGATATCCGAGTGGAAAATTGGTTCTGTTAGAAAGAAAATAGACATACTTTTTTACAGCTATATTGTGAACCGAATGTCCGACGCCGAAATCGCCCTTACCGAGTCTAAGAAACAGGCAAAAATCGGAGAAGGGATAAAAAAAGACAAAATTGTTGTTATTCCCAACGGACTCGATGTTGAAAAACTTACCGTTACGCCCACGGAGCGTATAAATTACAACGAGGAGATGAGAAAAAGATACAACATCGGGAAAAACGCTTTTATTTTCGGAAATGTAGGTAGAATTTCACGCGAAAAAGGACACGACGTATTAATAAACGCTTTTAGAAAATTTTTAAGCACCGATATGTATCACAATAAAGATTTTGCCCTTGTAATCGCAGGAGGCGGGGAGCTTGAAGAAGAAATAAAACTTCTTGCACAAACCAAAGGGGTTTCAGAAAGAGTAGTATTCACAGGTGAGTTTCCTCCGGAAGATTTGGTTAAAATATATTCTCTTTTTGACCTTTTTCTTTTTCCTACCTTGGCCGAGGGTTTCGGATTAGTACTTATTGAAGCAATGTATTCCGGATTGCCTGTAATTTGCTCAGACCTCGAAGTGTTAAAAGAAGTTGCAGACGATACAGTAACTTATTTTAGAACCGGCGACTTTATAGATTTAGCAGAAAAAATGATTGAGTCCTATGATATTCATACTACTTCCGGAAAGCCGGAAAATTTAAAAGGAAAAGAAAGAGTTATTGAAAACTACACGCTTAAAGCTTTTATTAATAATTACGTTTCACTATATGAGAGGTTTTTAAATACCAGATGAAAGTATTAATGCTCGGACGCTATCACCTGATGGAGCAGGGGGGCGGAGATAAAGTTCAAATTGAAAATACGGCAAGAGAACTAAAGCAGCTCGGTGTTGATATTGAGATAAAAACAGACGAGGATTTTGACCCGTCTTTATACGATATTATTCACATATTTCAGCTGGATTGGACTCCCGAAACCTATTTTTATGCGAAAAAAGCTCATGCTTCGGGCAAACCTGTTGTTCTTTCGCCCATACATCACAACATTGAAGAGGTGAAAAAATTTGATGACATTTATGTTTTCGATTTCAGAAGAATTTCGAAGATTTTTTTCAAAGATCAGTTTCACCGCGATACTTTTAAAAATGTTTACAGATCGTTTACCGATTTTAAAAAAATTAAACCCACAGTGTTTAGTGTTCTTCACGGATTTAAAAAAATGCAAAAAGAGGTTTTGGAAATGTCCGATAAAGTTTTAGTACAAACCGACGCGGAAGCTCGTGATCTGGAAAGGACGTTTGAAGTAAAAATCGATTCCGTAAAAATACCCAATGGAGTGAGCTCTCATTTCACAACCCTCTCCGCAGAGGATGAAAAATACAACCCGCTAAATTTAAATGATTATGTAATCTGCGTAGGAAGAATTGAACCCAGAAAAAATCAGTTAAGCATAATAGAAGCAATGAAAAAAGTTAGAAAAGACACCGGCCTCGATCTGCAACTTGTATTTATAGGCACCTCACCCGGATTTAAGCATTTCGAGTACGGAAGTTTATTTAAGAGACAGCTTATTAACAACAGCTGGATTAAGCACGTCGAAAAAGTACCCTACGATGAAATGCCCGACTACTATAGAAATGCCAAAGTTTGCGTAAGCGCCAGTTGGTTTGAAACGACAGGACTCACCAGTATCGAAGCCTTATTTTGCGGAACCAACGCCGTTGCTTCAGGAAGTAGGGCAAAAGAGTATCTGGGCGACCAGGTTTCATATTGCGATCCGGACAACATAGATTCCATTGCCGAAGCTATAAAAACCCAATTTTCAGCTCCAAGACCCGAAATTGCTCCTGAATTAAAGAAGGAATATACTTGGCAGACCGCCGCCTCCAAAACCCTTAAAGTTTACAAAGAGGTTCTTAAAAAATGACCGAGCTTATAATTGTCGCATTAATATGTATTCTTTCTTATTTTCTTATACTGAGAAATCTTGATTTTGCCGTTTATATACTTTTAATTCTTTCGATTCTACTTCACAAAGAGCTTTTCAGTTTTTACAGGTGGGATTTAATGCCGATAAGAGCATTCATGCTCGCAGTTTTAGGAGCATTTATTACAAAAGGAGTTTTGTGGCTGTTAAAAGACAGGGATTTTCAAAAATTATTTTCAAAAATTAAAGATCCTGTTGTGATAAGCATTTTGGCTTTGTGGTTTGTTCGCCTAATCTCCTTGGTCAATTCGGAGAACATAGAATCATCCGTTTTTTTGCTGGGGTTTTTTAGTACTTCGGTCGCGCTGGTGCTGATGGTTTATTTTAGGTACAGAAACCGTCCTAACCAAATTTTAAAATTCTTGAGGTTTTATATTTACATCGCATTTTCTCTGACCTTGTTCGGATGGTTTCAGCTTTATCTTTATCAGACTCGCGAAATAATTATCGGGGCTTTGTGGAACATTCCGGGAAATCTGGCTAGGGTAGGAGCGACTTTTTGGGATGTAAATCATTACGGAGCTTTTCTTTCGGCACTTTTACCTTTGCTTGGAATCTTGATTTTGACGGAAAAAAGTATTCGGGTTAAGGCAGTTGATGTTTTGATTTTTATCTCCATGACAGGCGCGCTATTGGTCACAAACAGCCGCACCGCCTGGATTATGGCCGGAATTACCTTTTTAACCTTTATTTCCGTGCTCTTATTCAGGAAGGTAGGTACAAAAGGTGTAATTTACCTATTTTTAGGACTTGTTCTGCTTTCTATTCCATTTATAAAAGAATATACGGTTAAATCAAGTCCGTTTAGAGCTTCGATAAAGCAGTATTTCCACTATCGAATGGATTCTTTTGATTCTCACTTCATGCTTCTAACTGGGGCATGGCAGGTATTTGAAGAGTTTCCAATATTAGGTGGGGGTTACGGTTCGTTTTTTGAGCATTTCAGCGGAACTAAAATTGCCCCGGTATATTTCAGCAGAGATCCTGCAGCTTTAAATACCCGCGTTCCTGCCCACACGATTTGGGGAGAGCTTTTGGCGGAAACTGGAATGCTCGGGATAATTTCATTCGGGTTGTTTGTGTTTTTTATTGTAGTTCCTCTACTTTACGGTGCGTTGAAACTTGAAAAGAAAAAAGAATTTTTAATTTCAGCCGTGTTTTTTTCGACGATTCTTGGGTGGCTTACAGCCGGAATTTTTTACTCGTATAACTCCGAATTTTTCTGGATAATATTTTCTTTTATTGCTGCCTGGGGATACGGGGCGGTTTATGAAAAATTTCCGAGAAACAAAGTATTTTCATACTTTTTAAGGTCAGATAAGTTTTTATTTTCAATAATTGCTGTTTTGTCTGCGGTACTGGTTTTTGTAAATCTGGGAAAGAACCACCTTATACCATATGACGAAGCGATTTACGCCGAAATTTCTAAAAATATGCTTTCTTCCGGTGATTTTATTGTTCCTCAATGGATACCGATGACTAATTGGTTCGAGAAACCCCCTCTTTATATGTGGATGATGTCTCTTCCTATGTCGGCGCTGGGCGTAATTCCTTTGGCGGCAAGACTTCCAAGCGCAATAATGGGATTTTTGACTATTCTTATGGTGTATTTTGCGGCTAGAAAAATGTTTAACAGGACAACCGGCTTTATCTCCGCTTTAGTACTTCTTACAACAACTCAGTATCTTTACTACTCCCGAACCGCAATGACGGATGTTACTTTGACGTTTTTTATAACAGCTGCTTTATTTTCTTACATATTTATCAGAGGAAGAAAAGGCAACGTTCTTTGGCTGATTCCGGGTATTTTTACGGGTTTTGCAGTAATGACAAAGGGATTCGTGGGGTTAATTCCTTTCGCCGTAATTTTTTTGAGCGAAATTTATCTGCTGGCAACAAGTCAGACTAAACTTAAAACCGTATTTATCGCACCGGCGTCCTTTTTAATATTAGGTTTTCTTTTAATTTCAGCACCATGGCATTTTTACATGTACAAGGTTTTCGGTATGGAGTTTGTAAATAAATACTTTGTTTACCATGTTTGGGATAGGGCAACTTCGGCTATAGAAGATAAGGGAAGGCCGTTTACTTGGTACCTGATAGTTTTGAAAGTTAGCATGAGGCTTTGGTTTATTGCTCTTATCGGTGCCCTGCCTTTAACTATTTATAACGCACTAAAAAAGAAAAGGATTTATGCGTTTCTGCTAATTTGGGCGCTGTTTGTTTTCCTGTTTTTTTCTGCGGCGAAGTCTAAATTGGTTTGGTATATTATTCCTCTTTATCCGGCTTTGGCGATTATCGTAGGTGTATTCACTGAAAGAGTTTTGCATTTTGTTATGCGAAAAATTAAGGTTTTGGATAATTTATGGTTTAAGACGGCCGCCGTATTTTTAATTACCGCAATATCACTTGGGTATTTATTTCATGTTCGCGGTCTAGTTTATACGTCGGATTTAACAGGCGCCGAGGCTGAGTTGCTGGTTTTAAAAGATGAAAAATTCGGTACTAAAACCAGAGTATACATCGACAGAATGGATGTTCCTTTGGCCAGATTTTACAGCGACAGCCCGTTTACGATAATTGACTTTAAGGCTGACAGCTACGACCGTGTACCCGTTGTAACCTACACCCAACCCACAATACTCCTGACCAAAAAAGGCCGGTTCAGCGAAAAAATGATCGGAAAAGACTACCCTCCGGTTGTTGTAGAAGAAAGAGGAGATTGGGTTTTATGGTATTTTATCTCGCAAATGGAGTACGAAGAGTCTTTATCTAATCAATAACCTGCGAATTAGAGTTTTTAAATCCCGATATAAAATAAAGAGTTGTGATAAGTCCTGCAACCGCTGAGGCCAGATTTGACCAGGCTATTCCATACAGAGCGTATTGAGGAACAAGAAGCAGCGCAGCAATTCCGTACGCAGAAAGTTTTGAAACCGTACCTATTATTATGTAGTTTGTTTTACTCTCAACAAAAAAGAAATTTTCAAGAAAAGTGTGAATCGATGATACGGCCGCTGCCAGTATTAAAATATCAAGAAGTCCGACCGAATCCGAAAACTTTTCTCCGAACAAAAGAGTAATAAATAACTCAGAAGCAACAATTGCAGCTCCGGCTAAAACCATAATTATCGCGCTGATAAAAACCGTTTCTTTATAGTCGTATTTTTTGCCGCTAAGTTTTTTGGCGGCGTTTCGGGGAAGAAGAACCGCAAATATTGAAAGGGAAACAAGAGAAAAAATATTTGAAACCTTGTTTGCAAGAGAAAGAATTCCCACATCTCCAAAACCTCTTGTAAATTTTGCTATGGTGTTGTTAATCGTACCCCAGCTCTCGTAAACTATCTGAGAAATTCCCGCAGGCAGAGCTTCTTTAAATATTTTTAATACTCCGTTAATGTTGAAAACCGGCTTTTTGTTTTCTTCCGGAAGCCTTAAATATAAGAAAGCTCCGGCAAAAATAGTTAACGAAAATACACCGAACGCAAGTTCCAATGTTGCAGGTACCAAACTTAAAAACAAAGCTGCCGCAAAAGCCCCTTTTATCAATTGCGGGATTGTATTCAAAAGCACCATCTCCGTATACTTTTCCGCCTTTTGAAAATAGGCATAGAAAAGATAGTTCATTGTGTAAGCGGCAATTCCTAAAACAAAAAGGGCGGCGATAGATGTCGTATATATGTTAAGAATTTTTAAGGAAATTAGTGAAATAGGTACGGCGACCGCAAACTGAATTAATTTTAGTAAAAACAATGTATCGGACAGTTTTTTATTCTGCTCCGTTATCGAACGCGCCACATAAACCGAATTTGCCCCGAAATCAACAATTTTTGAAATAGTAAGCAGGAGCATGGATAGCAGGGCATACTTTCCGAATGTTTCAAGATCGAGGGTTCTTGCTACAGCTGTAAGAAAAACAAAACCGAGGGCGGCGTTAAAAACATTACCCGACCCCACAAGCGATATTTGTTTAAGTGATCTTACTGCCACAGATGTATATTATCAGTTTTGCGCCGTAGTTAAAACGATAGTTCTTTGAGAGCCTTGTTTATGTTTTGTTTCCAGGTGCCTAGAGAAATATTCAGAGATCGGATGGTCTTTTTGTTGTCTAGTCTTATATGAAGAGGTCTGGGAATATTTGAAGTTTTAGCAAATTCCTCTAGTTTGGCTTTTTTTAGCACACCTGTTTTTCTTCCCGATTTTTCAAGCGCGTATTTAGCAAATTCGTAGTGAGAAACTGCACCCGAGGACACAACATGAAATATTCCCCTCTTTTTGTTTTTTACTATTATTTCAAGAGCTTTTATTAAATCGTTTATATAAGTCGGGGTAATAGTGTTGTCGTCAAACATCGGATAAAGATTTTTTGAGTCATATAAAGAAAGAATATTATGTAATAGGTCGGTTTTAGGTCCTGCCGGTCCCGCAAAAGGGTATGCAATTCTGACGATAGTCCATTTGCCACCGTTTTTTCTCACGGATTTTTCGCCTTCCATCTTCGTAATACCGTACCATGAAATATTTTTTAGCTTGGTGTCGTAGCGGCTTGTTTCGGTGTAGGATTTAAGGCCGGTGTCCTTACCGGAAAAAATAAGATCGGTACTTATGTGTATCAGATGTATGTTATTTTTCGAGCAGATTTTAGCCAGATTACGCGGGCCTTCTGTGTTTATTTTCCACACCTTACCTTTTTTGTTGTTTCTTTCGGTTTCGGCATTTTTGGTGTCGGTGTAGGCTGCAAAATTTACTACGGTGTCGGGTTTGTTTTTAGTAATAAACTTATTTACCGATTTGATGTTTGTTATATCAAGCTCTTTTTCATCGGGAGTAAGACACCCGAATTTTGTAGCTTTTACGTAATGACTTCCTATTAATCCTGATGCGCCGATTACAAGTATTTTCATTTTTTGAATTTCTCCGGAAACAATTTTCTTAACGTTGGATTGTTTTTATCTCTTTCTGAAAGAATAGGTTTTTTTAACGGCCAATTAATTTTTAGATCGGGGTCGTTCCACAAAAGGCCTCTGGGTTTTAGCGAAGAGTACTCTTTTGACATTAGATATTGGTAATCCACATCTTTTTTATCGGCAGGGCAAAATCCTACGGCTATGCCAGGCTCTATAAATATACTGAAAGGGTCTTTTTCGGAGAAAATAAATGTCAGGTGCTTACCGAAGGTTTTTGATTCGGGCCTTGTATCCGCAACTGCCACAAATACTTTACCGTTGTTGGGATATATGAGTTTTGAGGTGTTCTCAAAATGAAGACCTCTCAGCACACCGGCTTTGGATTTGGAGTGGTTCCACGCTTTGGCTTTAAACCTTTTACCCAGAGTTTTTTCAAGAACACTTATGGTAAATGCCTCTACAAATAATCCTCTACTGTCTTTGTGGGTGTGGGGTCTGATGATATACACACCTTTTATAGGTGTTTTTTTAATTGCTCTGGAGTCCCTCATATTATTGGTGGTCAATCAGCAACCACTTGGGGTGGGCTATCATCCATCTTACGGTTTTTTCGAGTCTAACTTCGAAAGGTTGAGCCGGTTGCCATCCCATTTCTTTAAGTTTCTCACCGTCCAATGCGTATCTTAAATCGTGTCCCGGTCTTGAACCGTGGAAATTTATCATTTGGTATCTCATGGGTTTACCTATGTATTTTGATACAAGTTGGGCAAGTTCAAGATTTTCAACCTCTCTATACCCGCGAATGTTAAATTTATCACCGTTTTGAGTTTCGCTTTTTAATATGTGAATTACTGCGTCGGCTACGTCTCGTGCGTGAATATAAAACCTGCTTCCGGATTTTGTTTTTGTTTCATCGCTGTGAATAAGTATTTCTTCGTCGTAAAGAATTTTTTTCACAACCAGCGGTAAGAATTTTTCAGGGTGCTGTCTTTCACCGAATACATTCATACAGTGGGTAATAATGATAGGTAATTTATAGGTGTTTTCATAAGCTATAGCTAATTCTTCACCACCTGCTTTTGAAGCAGAGTATGGGTTGCTTGATCTATACCTGTCCCATTCTTTATAATCTGTACCTTCGGGAGCGGGTCCGAATACTTCGTCGGTTGAGAAGTAAACAATTTTTTCTAATTTGTAGTCGAGGTTTCTTGCGTATTCTAAGAGATTGCATGTACCCACGACGTTATCCATAACAAATTCCATAGGAAAAGTTATCGATCTGTCTACGTGGCTGCTGGCGGCAAGATGCACAATATAGTCAATATGGCCGATTTCTCTTTTTATAAACTCGTTTATAGGAGCTTTTAGGTCGTGCCAGACAAACTTTATTCTGCTTTTATATATGTCCCAGGTGTCCATGTCCGTAAAACGGCCGTAGGTAGCCGCCCCGTCTAAACGGTCCAGCGCGACTATTTCCCAGTCGGTATTTTTAAATGTATGTTCCACAAAGTGGTGTCCTATGAATCCACAGGCACCTGTTATTAATATTCTTTTCATTCAATAACCTCCAAATTAATTAACCAACTTGATTTTTCCCACTGAGTGAGAGAAATCATGTTAGTCCGGAACACTAAGATTATTTTTAATCAGTAGTGTTCCGGATTTGGTTTAAATCAGTTCCAGATAGCTAAGTGCAAAAAGATATGCGTTGTTGATTATGCCGTCAGCTCCGATTGGAAAATCTTCAATCGGTACGGCGTACTTGCCGAATATCTTTTCGTGACTATCATCGGCCACATTTAATCCAAGTTTGAATTTGGCGAGCATGTATTTCACCGGTGTTTCGGTTTTCGCTCGGTTGTCAGATGCCCATCCGGTTTCAACCAATTCCACAAGTTCTGCGCCAAACTCTTCTGCAGCTTCACTTTTTACGGTGTCGGCAGATTTTTGCGCAAGCTTTCCGAACCCTCCCGGTACCGTAGCAACCCACACGCCGTGTGTAGTTTCTTTGCGGTCCAGGTTTCGGATTACAGGTCGGTATTGTAAGAAGAAACCGACATACAGCCGATTTTCTCCGGTTTGATGATCGAACCCTTCAAATACCGGAAATACAACTACACCTGAAGTGCCGTTACCATTTTCGTCGAGCGCCCCGTCAGCAATTCTTACAAAGTCGTAGTCTGCGGTAACGATATTGCCGTTATCGTCGATACTGACCTGCAAGTAGTGCTGGTAAGCACCGTAACCAGGATTTTCGACACAAGTATGTTTGAACATCCATTTTGGTTTAAAAGGTACAAGATCGTTACCTTTTTTCGATACATACTCCCTCCCAGGATTAAACCAAACAACTTTTGTGTTCGGTGTCTTAGGACGTTCATTTTCGTCCAGTCCCAGATAATCGAATAAGTTATCGGGGTGCACCATACCCTTTGCTTTCGTTACATCACAAAACCGTATCATTTCAATCTCCTTTTCTTTTGTTTATTGTTTTTTCTATTTGGTTTAAGCTTTTAACTTTGGGCGAACTGGATTCACCCCACGAACCGCCTTTAAAAAGGCAACCCTTTTGTATCCAAAGATTTGAACAGCATAAAAAGTGCCGTCATGCTGAACAGATCATTCAAATACGCTTCGGGTTTCGATTCACTTTCGCTCAGACTAAGGTTTTCTATTTCGCTAAGTCTTTGCTTTACCTCCTCTAATGTTCTAACGACCGTTTCGGTCGCTGGAAGTATAGGACCTGTTTTCGGATCCTCATCTAAACTGTGGTCCAGTTTTAGAGAGGACTTCAGCTCCTGTGCAGTCATCGTTTTTTTATTTACATAAAACAGTGCCTGCATCGGAGACGAAACACCGCTTATTCCGGTGTTGTTCCAAAAATAACCTAAATCTCTTACTTCAAGTAGATCAGCGATATCCTTTAGGTTAGGCAATTTTCTATTGACTAAACTTATTCCCAGATTTTGGGCTTCGGTTTTTTCGGGGACGGAGCCTCGATACACCTCAATACTCACTTTGCCGCCTAAAGTCATCCTGTCTTGTGCGGCGAGAAGAAGACATATTTCAGGGCCGTTTTTTAAAATTATAGGGGTTATCACTCTCGGCAAGGCGTCCCCTACAACAATATGTCTTTTCTTTCTGCTTAGTTTTTTCTCTCCTGGCGGTATCATTATTACCGACGCGACTTTAACAATGCCTTCGTAGTCATCAATATCTTCGACTCCAAGCACCGTGTATTCTTTAGGATGGATGCCTCTTTTCGCAAAAGGAGGCATCATTCCCTTCAATTTCTTGTTGATTTCATCGATATCTTCAACACCAGCGTCTTTAGGCGTCTTTCCCACAGGAACAATGCTATTAATAAAATCTCGTTCATTTAAAGACATTGGTTTAATTTTAGCATTATCTTTGTGACTTGATCACCAAAGACCAAAAGAGAGATTAACACGCGAGCGTTTATTAGTCAAATTAAAATACCAACCGTCCTTATAAAGTTTTGCACATGTTTGACAGGGGGTGATAATATGGGATTTATGGAAAAGAAAAAAGTTTCGGTAATCATAGTAAATACAAATACGAAAGACGTAATGAAATTGTGCCTTGAAAACCTTAATGGAAGTTATGATAATCTCGAAGTCATTGTTGCTGACAACGCATCTTCAGACGGTTCAGCTGAAATGGTAGAAAAAGAATTTCCTTGGGTAAAACTTGTAAGACTTCCGAACTACGGATTGGCTTTCGCACTTAATAAATGTTTGGAAGTAGCTACCGGAGATTACTATCTCTATTTGGGCACTGATGGATTTCCCGATAAGGGAACTATAGAGGGGTTGGTAAACTATTTTGAAGATTCGTCCCATCAAGATGCCGGTGCTGCAGCAGTAAAACTAATGCTTCGCGACGGCAGACAGGATATGGACGGACACCGCGGATTTCCGACACCATTTACTTCGCTTACTCATTTCATGGGATTGGATAAGCTCTTTCCAAAATCTAAGCTTTTTGCCAGATACTTCATGACTTATGAGGATTTAGACACCGAACACGAAATAGATACCTGTATAACCCATTTTTTGTTCGTATCTAAAAAAGCCACCGACAAAGTTGGTAAGTGGGATGAAGAAACATTCTTCTTATACGGAGAGGACATCGATTATTGTTACAGAATAAAAGAAGCAGGATTCAAACTTATGTATCTTCCTCAGTTCCGCGCCGAACACTGGAAAGGTGTAACGATCGGAATAAGAAAAGAATCACAGGATGTAGCCATGAAGGTTCCGATAATAAAATTCAGAGACACCGAATTAACTTTGGGAGAATTCAGAGTAGAACTTCAGAGACTTTCTACTTACGCGATGGAAGCCTTTTACAAAAAACACTACCTTAAAAAATATCCCAAATTTTTGGGTTGGATAATAATAGGCTCGGTAAGAGCTCTAAAATTTTACCGTGTTCACAAACAAAGAAGGGTGAACCGAAATAAAGGCATCAAGTAGTTAATGCAAAAAACCCATAAAAAAAGAATAGTAGTAGACGCGAGATTTTTGGGCGAGGCCGGTCCCGGCAGATATGTTAAAAATATTATCGAACATTTGGAGCTTTTAGATAAAGAGAACGAATACATCATCTATCTAAGACCTAAGGGATTTGAACAATACACCCCGAAGTCGGAAAATTTCACAAAAGTGTTGGCCGATTACAAATGGTATACATGGAGTGAGCAGATCAATTTTTTGTTAAGAATTTTAAAAGACAGACCGGATATTTTTTACGTTCCCCACTTTAACATTCCTGTTTTGTACCCCGGTAAACTCGTAACAGCTATACCAGATATAATAATGCACTCTTTTAGCACCGAGCGCGGAACGACCTTACCCAAATTTTATTTCAAATTCAAAAAAATTATGTATAGGTTTGTAGTTTGGTGGGCCGTAAAAAGATCTTACAAAGTTATTGTGCCTTCAAACGATGTTAAGGCCGACTTTTTAAAGGCTTTTCCGGCGGAAAAAGAAAGTAAATTTGTCCTTGCCTATGAAGGTGTAGACCCTGTTTTCACTTCTCCCGCCCCCGAAACAAAAACAGGTTTTTTGGAAGAATTTAAAATCAAACAGCCTTATCTTTTATACATTAGCAGTATGTACGAACATAAAAACGTACCTTTTTTAATTGATTGTTTTGCCGATTTTATTAAAGACGGTAAAAACTACTCCCTTGTGCTAATCGGCAAAAAAGACAAATTTTCGGAAAGAATTTTTGAAGATATTAAATTGCGGGGTCTTGAAGAGAATATTATTATGCCGGGAATGAAAAGATATATTACCGACTCAGAAATAAATATTTTAAGAAATAACGCCGAAGCTTATGTTTTCCCCACTTTAAAAGAAGGGTTTAGTCTCACTCCTCTTGAAGCACAAGCGGTCGGACTACCTTCATTGATTTCTGATATTCCCTGCCACAGAGAAATATACGGAGATACGGTTATGTATTTTGACCCGAAAAATAAAGAAGATTTTTTAAGTAAACTCGAAGTTATTATTAACGACACCGATATCAGAATAAATTTAATCAACAAAGGGTACGAAAACGTTAAAAAATACGATTGGAAAAAAACTGCCTCCGAGACTTTAAATGTTTTCAGCAACCTTCTGAATAACGCTTAAGGTTTTTTCTGCCGTTTTTTCCCAGGTAAAATTTTTTGCTCTCTCTTTTGCTCCCCCGACCCTTTCTTTTGTGTAGCCCCCATGAAATATGAGAGCTATAGAATTTCCGATTTCTTCGTAATCAGTAGGTTTTACATAGAGAGGGAAATCTCCGCCTACTTCCTTAAATGCCGGTATATCGGACACAAGGGCGGGTGTTTCGCATGCCATTGCTTCCAAAAGCGGTAAGCCGAAACCTTCTTCCAGAGAGATACTTATGAATGCTTCGGCACCCGAAAACAGAGGGGGTAAATCACTGTCAGGTAAAAACCCGGGGAACATGACGTTTTTCTCAATATTAAACTTTTTAGGCGCATCGTATGATTCTTCGTAACTCCATCCGGGTTTTCCTACAACAACTAATTTTGTATCTGCTAAGTCGGGATTTTTTCTTAAAGCTTCTGCGTATCCTTGAATCATTATAGGAATATTTTTTCTGGGTTGTATGGTAGAAACAAATAGCAGATACCTGCTATCACCGATATCATATTTTTTTCTAACTTGTTGCATTTCTTCGGCGTCTCTTTTATAAAAAATATCACTAACTCCTTCGTGCACTACAGATATTTTCGGATTGTCTTTACTTATCCAACCACGTGAAAGTATTTCGTTTTTAGTAGCTTCGGTTGGAACGATCAACGCATGAGATTTTTTCGCTAGATATTCTTCGGGCCTTCCGAGTAAAAGTTTCTTTATTATGTTTTTACTTTTTGAAAATTTGTATTCCAGACCGTGAATCATACCGACCACTTTAAGTTTCTTTTTTCTGAAAATAGGCATTGTGTGAACGGGCGTAAAAAATACGTCAACCGGGTTACTCTTGAGCTCTTTAGAAAGTCCAGACTGGGTCCACGATAATTTGCTACTTACAGTAACCGGCTTAAAGCTACTGTTAGAGTAGGTAAGCTGGGAAAAGTAGTTTTTGTCGGGAGCTCCGTCGAAATATATCGAGTATTCATTGTCCCTATCAATTTTAGCCAAGGCGTTTATAAGGTTGTAAGTATATCTTTCCGGGCCGGCAGGGTCTTTAACCAAAAGCTTTTGTCCGTTTATTCCTATTTTCATAATTGTCTTGATTATAGTATAAAATGAAACTAATTATGAAAGTAGCTATAGTTTGTGACGATTTGGTTCAACACGGCGGTGCCGAAAAAATTATCGAAGCGATTTCCGAAATTTTTCCTGATGCACCTATATACACAAGCATTGCAACAAAAAATTGGAAAAGCCACTTTTCATCAAAGAACAGAAAAGTAATCACGAGTTTCATGCAGAAATTTCCTTTTGCCTCTAAGTTAAACAGATTTTATTCGGTTTTTTATCTTCACGTTTTGGCAATAGAAAGCTTCGACTTCTCCCAGTACGATTTAGTATTTTCTCTATCCTCAAGGTACGCTCATTTTGCAATTACCAAACCCGGCACCAAACATATTTGTTATTTAAATACTCCTGGAAGAATGTTTTGGGAACCTTTTGATTATTTTGAAAAGGACAATTTAGGACTATCTCGTCCTCTGTCTTTTTTAAAAAAGATCGGAATTTTTTTAATAAAACCATATTTATCCTGGATGAGAGTTGCGGATTATGTAGCCATGAGAAGACCCGACCTTATAATTTGTAACGCAATTCTTACTCAAAAAAGATTAAAAAAATATTTCGGTTTAAGTGCTGAGATCGTCCATCCGTTTACCGATCTGAAATTTGAAGAAAACTCTAATGGAAAAGACGATTTTTACCTTATCTTGACCCGCCTAGTTTCGTGGAAGAGAGTGGATTTAGCAATAAGAGCCTGCGAAAAACTTGGAAGGAAATTGATAGTCGCAGGAGACGGTCCTGACAAAAGCAGACTAAGGGCACTTTCCGGCGAAAATACGGTCTTTTTAGGCCATGTTAACGAGGATAAGAAGCGCGAACTATTGTGTACTTGCAGGGCGTTAATTAACACACAGAAGGAGGATTTTGGTATAGTACCTCTTGAAGCTATGGTGGCCGGTAAGCCGGTTATAGCTTACGGCGCCGGCGGTGCTTTAGAAACAGTCATCGACGACGAAACGGGAATATTTTTCTATGAGCAGAACGTAATATCTTTATGCTCGGCAATAGAGGAATTCGAAAGGAAAAAATTCGACAGTGACAGATGCAAAAAAAGAGCCGGAGAATTTTCTTCGGATAATTTTAAATATAGTATACTTGAAAGAGTAAACTCAACGATATGTATCTAACCCTAAAAAGAATAATGGATATAATAGGCTCGATCTGCGCCCTCATTCTTTTTTCACCCTTACTTTTGATCGTATCGCTATGGATTAAATTGGTTTCTCCCGGCGGACCCATATTTGCAGATATTCCTATGAGAGTAGGAAGGGGCAGACAACCTTTTAGGTTTATGAAATTCAGATCAATGGTTCCGAATGCACATGAGATTCTTCTTAAGAACCCCGAGCTTCATAAAAAATACGTTGAGAATAATTATAAAATAAACGCCGAAGAAGACCCCCGAATAATTAAAGGAGGAATATTTTTACGAAAGTATAGTTTAGATGAGTTGCCTCAGTTTATAAATGTACTAAGAGGAGAGATGAGTATAGTGGGTCCTCGAGCTTACTATTTTTTTGAAATTGAAGATCAGGCTAAGAAATATCCTGAGACTGCCGAACTTATCGAGAAGGCGGTTTCGGTCAAACCGGGAATAACAGGGCCTTGGCAGGTTACGGGGCGTTCATCCATCGGCTTTGTGGACCGTGTTAAGCTTGACGCAAACTATGCAGAAAACAGGTCGATATTGTATGATATATTAATTGTCTTGAAAACTCCGTATGTAGTTTTAACAAAAAAAGGAGCCGTTTAGTATGAACAATTCGCAATTTTTAGGGTCGCAAGGTGGCCCGTCTTTTAAGCCCGGATCTCTTGGGTATAAAGCCGGCAAAAAGAATGACAAGAAAAACATATTTAAAAAACTTGGGGTAGGATCCGTAATTCTACTTGTAGTTTTAGGTATTGTGGGTGTAATTTCCTATTTTTATGTGGTTAAGCCCGCATTTGCACTTTATTCTGCCGCAAATATTTTAAAATCCGATACTGCAAGAATAGGGGAAGCTATTGCCGCTCGTGATCTTGTTGCGCTCGATGCGGCATTAAACAAAACCGAGAATAATTTAAAATCCTTGAGGGAACAAAGAGAAGAAAGTTTCGGTTGGGCAAAAGATAAAACAATTTTCAGAATAAACGAATATTACTCTGATTCCGAAAGATTCATAAACGCGGGATTTTACGCTATAGAAGCTTTGCGTGAAGCCGAAAAAGTTGTCTTGCCGTTTGCCGACGCCGCAGGCCTTAAAGTTTCGGTAGATCAGGAAATTCCCGAAGAAGAAGGTTTAATGGAGGCATTTCAGGGTTGGATTTCTATAATGCCCGAAGTGGCCGGACAGATGGATGGGGTTATTGAAAAAGTAGCTAAAATCGGAGACGAGATAGAGCCGGTGGATGCCGAGAAATACCCCGAAAGATTCCGCGGAATAGAAATTCGCGAAAATATTATTTTTATAAAAGACACTTTATCTAAAGCAGATGATTACGCTCCGGATCTTAAACAGGCCTTTACAATAATACCCAAAGTTTTAGCCGTGGGAACTCCTACAAAAAGATACATGATAATAATGCAGAATGATAAGGAAATACGACCGACAGGCGGGTTTATGACCAACTACGCAACATTCAAAATTGCTAATGGTCTTTTAGATTCGGATTTTACTTCCAAGGATATGTACAGTGTTGATTTGACCCTCGATATTATTGACGCTACTTACGATTTTCCCGATCCTCCGGCGGCCTACACAAAATATTTATTGGTTGAAAGATGGTATGCAAGAGACATGAACTACTCGCCTGACTTTGTCACATCTATGGATCAGTTCATGAAGTTTTACAATATGGCAGGAAGAATAGATCCGGTTGAAATAAAACCTGTTGACGGAATTTTTGCTATCGACACTCAGGTTATAAGCGAACTACTTGAAGTTACAGGTCCTGTTACAGTAAACGGAGTTACTTACACAAAAGACAATGTTGTTTTGGAGCTGGAAAGAATTGCTTCTCTTGCTCTTAAAGAACAGGCAGGAAGAAAAAGAGTGTTGGGGTATCTGATGCAGGCAATGTTGAAAAACGTTTTCGAATCAGACAGAAATTTGTGGCCTAAGCTTATAGATAAAGCTGTAAGCTTGGCAGTAAGAAAACATGTTCAGGCATACGTATTTGATCCCGAAGCGCAGGCTTTGATAGACAAGTATGAGATGGGCGGACGTATAAAACAGGAGACAAAAGGAGATTACTCAATGGTGGTTTCGACAAACCTAGGAGGCGACAAGACAAACTGGTTTGTTAAAAAATCAATAGACCATTATGTTGAAAAAGAGGGCGATAAATGGTTAAGAACGGTAAAACTTACCTATAGGTACGACACACCTAACGGTGAATTCGCGCCCTTCGTAAAGCAGTTTAAAGACTGGGTAAGAGTATACGCACCTATCGGATCGGAGTTTATCTCGGTTGACGGTACAGAAGATGGTACTATGACCGATCAGGAAAATAACAGAGTCTGGTATAGCGCATTTGTAACTCTCCAGCCGGGTGAAACTAAGGAAGTAACTTTCAAGTATTTCATTCCTGCAGATCTGGTTGACGAGAAAGAATACAGTTTATATCTTCAGAAACAGGCTGGTGTGAACGGTGAAAAATATTCCGTAAACTACGGTTCGAAGAAGTCGGAATTTGAGCTGGTTAACTACAAAGAAGTTAAGATTAAGAATTAAACGCGAACTGTCCTTGCCAAATTTTGAATAAGAACCTTACGAGTATAGAATTATCGTGATGAAAAAGATAAATACTGCGGCCGTTGTACTAAAGAGTTTAAATTACCGGGATTCGGATAAGATATACACCCTTTTTTCAAAAGATTTCGGAAAGATATCGGTTATAGCCCGAGGTGTGAGAAAAATATCTTCAAGAAGAGGGGGCAGCATGGATACTTTAAATTTAGTAAAGGTCGGTTTATCAGAAACTAAAGGCGGAATGCGTCAGCTAGACGAAGTGTTGGTTTTAAATAGTTTCGGCAAGCTGAAGGATGTTTACAACCTGAGCACGAAATGCTCTTATATCGCCGAACTTGTTCATAAAACTACGGAGGAGGGTGAAAATGCGCGAGACCTTTTTGAACTTTTAGTCAAATTTTTAAAAATCGCCCAAAAATTTCCGGAAAACATTGACTTGGCTTTAAGATACTTTGAAATACATTACCTTGAATTGATGGGGTATGGTTTTGATAATGAGGTTTGTTCAAAGTGTAAAAACCCGCTTAATTTGTCGGAAGGGGAGTTTTATCTGGATGTGGCACACGGAAGTTTTGTTTGTAACGCGTGCGGTAGTTACGGGCCTGTTTTTTCACACCGGGCAGTAAAGACTTTAAGAGATTTAAAGGCGAACAAGCTCACGAAGACCGATTCCGAAGTGTTAAAAGAGCTTGAGAATATAACCTTTGCTCTAATCGATAACCATCTGGATATTAAGATAAAAAGCCGGGAGCTTATTTAGATGGCGAGCGTTTCGGTGTTGGAAAATGGGTTTATCTAAGTTATACTCGATTTATGAGTGAAATTCCTGAGTTACAGCAAAAAATTGTGTCTTTGTGCAAGAGGAGGGGATTTGTTTTTCCCGGATCCGAAATATACGGCGGCCTCTCAAATACATACGATTTCGGACCTTTAGGAGTTTTGCTTTTAAGAAACATCAGAAACTCCTGGTGGGATTTTTTTGTCACAAGAAGAGCAAATATTTTCGGATTAGACACGAGCATTTTAATGAACCCCAAAGTTTGGGAAGCTTCGGGTCACACGGCAAATTTCACCGACGTACTAATAGATTGTAAAAACTGCAAAATCCGAACAAGAGCTGACCATTTGATTGAGAATTATTTTTCTTCAAAAGGCGAGTCCAGAAGTGTTGAAGGTTTATCACCTGAAGAACTTTCAAAAATAATTGAAGACGAGAAAATTCCTTGTCCGGGCTGCGGAGAGTTCAGCTGGACAAAAACCAGAAGATTTAACTTACTTTTTGAGACTAGCGTCGGGATTGTTGATGAATCTCAATCTACGGTTTACCTTCGCGGAGAAATTGCTCAGGGAATGTTCGTAAATTTTAAAAATGTTTTGGACACAATGAGACCCAGATTACCTTTCGGAATTGCTCAATCAGGAAAGGCTTTTAGAAATGAAATTACTTTAGGTAACTTTATTTTCAGAACTTTGGAATTTAATTTAGCTGAATTTGAGTTCTTCTTTAATCCTGCAAAAGACAATTGGGAAGCCCTTTTTGATTATTGGAAGGATGAAATGAAGGAATGGGCGATAAAGATCGGGTTGGAAGAGAGCGCTTTATCGTGGAGAGTTCACACCGATGCTGAAAGAGCTCACTATTCTACCAGAACCGAAGATTTGGATTTTGAGTTTCCATTCGGGGTAAAAGAGCTATTCGGACTGGCATATAGAACCGACTACGATCTTAAAAATCACATGGAAAGGTCGGGCGAAGATTTAAGATACACCGATCCCGATACTAATGAGAAGATCACGCCTCATGTTATTGAACCTACATTCGGACTTAATAGAGCGTTTTTAGCCGTATTGTCAGCCGCATTTAAAGAAGAAGAAAATAGAACGGTGCTCAAGTTGCCACATTCTTTGGCACCTTATAGAGTTGCCGTGTTCCCTTTGGTAAGAAATAAAGAAGATATTGTCGGCAAGGCCAGAGAAGTTTTCGACATGCTCGTTTCCGAAGGCCTTTCCGTCGCGTACGATGACAGAGGAAATATAGGAAAAAGATACTTCGCCCAGGATGAGATCGGAACTCCTTATTGTATCACTGTTGATTATCAAACACTTGAAGATGATACCGTTACCGTACGAGACAGAGACAACATGGAGCAGGTGAGGATAGACTTAAGCGACCTCTCTTTTTACTTTACAAGACAGTAAGAATACGTTGTAAAGACAATTAATATTCAAATTTTTCCACGCGCATTTTCGGGTTTATTTTGTATTGACAATGGATGTCTAACGGTGCATATTGGTATAAATTGGTGATTAATGGTGAAAACCGATATGAGAATGTTTCTTGGGGAATACAAACCGAATATCACCGAAGGATCAAGAATTGCCCTGCCCAAGAAACTTCGGGACCAAATAAGAGGGGAAGAAGTAATTCTTTCCCGGGGATTTGAGAGGTGCGTTTTCGTTTACGACCGTGAGGATTGGGCGGCAGAAGCCCAAAAGCAGGTTGAAAATCCTATAACAGATGCCAAGACACGGGACATAAAAAGGTACATGTACTCGGGAGCGGCTGAAGTGACTATAGATCCGCAAGGAAGAATCGTAATTCCGGCGAATTTAAAGTCTTATGCTGATTTAGGCAAAAGTCTTGCAGTAATAGGAGCCGGAGATCACATAGAGATCTGGGATCTGAAAAGCTGGAACGATAGGTTGGAAAAAATTAGCGGAGAGGTCACTGCCTAGACCAAATGAAATGTACCACAAACCGGTTCTGTTAAAGGAAGTTATAGAACATTTACAAGTTAATAGTGGCGAAAAATACATAGATGCTACCTTAGGTGATGCAGGACATACCGTAGAAATTCTAAAAATGGGTGGGACGGTTCTAGGTCTGGACGTAAATCCGACAGCAATACAGAGAGCCCAGGAACGCATTACAGGTATGGGTTTGCAGGAAAACTTTAAGGCAGTTCGGGGTAATTTTAAAAATATCGAGGAAATCGCTGTGTCAGAAGGTTTTTCGCAAGTATCGGGAATATTATTCGACTTAGGGTACAGCTCATTTGAACTCGAGGAGGGCGGATTCGGTCTTTCTTTCAAGGAAGACGAAGATCTGGACATGAGGCTCGATTCTGAACTAGGTGTTACTGCAGCTGATCTGGTTAACGCACTTCCGGAACAGGGAATTGCAGACTTAATTTACCGTTACTCCGATGAAAGGATGTCGAAAAAGTTCGCCAAAGCTATTGTAGAAGCTCGTAAGTTGAAGAAGATACAGACAACAGGCCAATTGGCCCAAATTATAAAGTCTGTTGCTCCTCCAGATTACGAGCGCGGGAGAATACATCCCGCCACTAGAACGTTTCAGGCTCTTAGGATTGCTGTAAACGGAGAGCTTGAAAACCTTGAAAACACACTGCCCCGGGCTGCGCGCTTACTACTGCCTGGTGGCCGAATGGTAGCAATATCGTTCCATTCTTTGGAAGATGGTATTACAAAAAAATTCGGTCTCGGCGCGCAGCCTATGATGAAAAAAGTAACGGGAAAGCCTCTGGTCCCGTCGGAAAGCGAAATATCCGAAAATCCCAGAGCGAGGAGCGCAAAGATGCGCGTATTTGAAAAATGTGCAAAATAAAGTCCTTTAAGGTTAGAAAACAAGAACACATACACAAAACATGCAACATTTTATTCTTAACATGTTTCTGTCTTTTTGTTGCCAGTACTGTTGTAAGAATATATTTTTACAATGATTTGGCAGTTAAAAACGGTGACCTTAGAGGTACTTACGAATCCCAAATAGCTTTAGAAGAAGAGATCGCGTCATTAAAATACGAAGAG
This sequence comes from uncultured candidate division WWE3 bacterium, assembly GCA_938004185.1. GTDB lineage: Bacteria > Patescibacteriota > WWE3 > UBA101185 > UBA10185 > UBA8498. The sequence continues at coordinate 380,443 of CALKWN010000065.1, read as the reverse complement.
GCAGCCCTTTCAAATATGAGCTATGTAGAAGCTGAGGCTTCGAAGCTCGGTTTTATTGCTATGGAAGAAAGACTCATGACTCTGGACGCATCTTCTACGGGTGTTGTCGCGTCTTTAACAAGGTAAAATAATCTTAAATGAAAAATCCTAGATCGAAAAAAGGAACATTTCTTGAAATGCGTCTAAATTTTCTTTTGGCAGGTTTTTTTCTTGGTTTCGCCGCCGTAATTTTCCGTTTGTTTCAGATACAAGTTATAGGACACGAAAAATATTACAAAATGGGTCGGGATCAGTATCAGCGTGTTAAAAATATACCTGCCGTGAGAGGAAATATTTATTCTACGGACGGGTCTCTTTTAGCAGGGACAGTAGATAATTATTTGATGTACGGAGAGCCGAAGGTAGTTAAGAGTAAAGCTGATGTATCGCATACCCTGGCAGAATATCTTTCCATTCAAGAACAGATCAAGGCTGCGGAGCTACAGGCCTTATCTGATAAAAATTTAAATACCGAAAAAACTGACGAGGGGTCTAAAGATCCGTTTCCGAAATACGACTTCGAATATTTTTACAAAAGAATTTTTGACTCTCTATCTCTTGATTTGTACTGGGTTCCTTTATGGCGCAATCTTAATCACGATCAGATGTTAGACATCGATGCCATGGCTATAGAGGGCATAGGTTTTGAAAAAGAACCAAGCCGTTATTATCCTGAAGACACTTTAGCGAGTCATGTTATCGGTTTTATTGCAAGCAACGAAAAAGGCGAAAAAGTGGGTTACAACGGAATTGAAGGACATTTCAACGAGGACTTACAAGGTAAGCCCGGAAGAATAGTGGAGGAGATTGATGCCATGGGAAATCCTATACTTGCAGGTAGCTACAGAGAATCAGAGCCCATGCAGGGTAGGGACGTGGTTCTTACAATTGATAGGTCTGTTCAATACATTGTCGAAAAAATGTTGAAAGACGGTGTTGAGAAGTATGATGCTGTTTCGGGTACGGTAATCGTTATGGACCCTTACACAGGTGGTGTAATAGCCATGGCCAACTACCCTACTTATCATCCTACCGATTTTTCGCCTGATAGAGAAAGTGAGACGGAAGGTTTTGACGGCCATAGAAAAAAAGTTGAAAGAAAAAATTTAGCTATTCAGCAAACTTATGAGCCTGGTTCCGTAATGAAACCTATGACGGTATCAGCGGCTGTGGATTTAGGTTTGGTCTCAGCTAACACCACATACGAAGATAACGGTCCGGTTTATTATTCTGGGTACAAAATTGACAACTGGGACGGAAAGCACCACGGCACTCTCACAATCACCAGATTGCTCGAACTGTCTAACAATATTGGAGCTTCGTGGGTGGGTCATAAGGTGGGTGCAGAAAAACTGAGATCTTATTTGAGCAATTTCGGTTTCGGTACAATAACGGGAATAGAGCTACAGGGAGAAGATACCGGTACTCTGCATGAAGCTTCAACCTGGTCGGATGTAGGTTTGGCAAATATTTCATTTGGTCAGGGTATTTCAGCCACTCCTCTGCAGGTTCTCAATGCTTTCAATGTTATCGCAAACGGGGGGACTTTGTATCAACCCAACATTATTTCCGGTATAAACGATGGTACAAAATTACTTCAAATAAATCCCAAACCTATAAGAAGGGTAATAAGCGAAGAGACCTCTAAGGAAATGGTTAAAATGCTTGAAAGCGCCGCAGAAAGTGGTGAGGCAAAGTATTACGTAATAAAAGATTACAAAATCGCCGGGAAAACTGGTACCGCTCAGGTTCCTGAGGCCGGTGGATATGCCGATGATAAAACAAACGCCACCTTTGTGGGTTTTCTTTCAGGTAACAAACGCATTTCCATGATAGTAAAACTCGAGGAGCCTAAATCTTCGGTTTACGCCGCTCTTACATCCGTTCCATTATGGATGGATATTCTAAATGAATTGGTAAAATATTACGGAATCGCGCCCGATAAAATTCCCGCATCTGTTTCCCAATAACATTAGAATTTCGGATATTCACGATTTTATTTTGTGAGTGTAATTTAGATGGGTGTCCTTACCAAATATTCAGACAGGACGAAAAGGCGAAATTATTGCCGAAAAATACCTGAAATCAAAGGGGTACAAAATTATTAAAAGAAATTGGTATTGTTACGCCGGAGAGCTGGACATAATTGCCTACAAAGAAAAACTAATTTTTGTCGAGGTTAAAACATTGTCAAAAAATTTGCAGGAAGATCCTTCGGTTATGCTGACGAGAAGAAAAAGGCTTAAGTGGTATCACACCTCTAATTATTTTTTGTTAAGACATCGTTTGTTGGGAGCCGATTGGCGCTTTGATTTTGTAGGAATTGTAAAGGACGGTTCAGCCTATTTATTAAAACACTACAAAAATATTTCTATTCCGTAATAGTTTCCGTTCCCTGTTCAGTCGAAGGATTTGAAATATCAGGCTCGGTAATATCTTTTCCCTCAAGTTGAAGTTTTATCGCATCGTGAATGTCTTGGTATGTGGGATTTCTAGGAAGAAAAACCCACGCCGTATAAGTACTTTCTGGATATACACCCGGGTGATAAAGATATTTATCATCAAGAACAAAAGATCTTACATTGTACTCATTTCTGTAAGCGTAAAAATCCCAAAGATATATTGCATCATCTACCGTAAGACTGGTACTCATGTGTTTCGTTAATATTTCAAATACTTCTTTTATGTCCATTTTAGCCATAGTATTTAAGGGATTATCAAAAGAATTTACAATTCCCTGTAGTATGAGATGTTGCCTTTTTGCCCTCATCAAATCACTTCCTTCTCCGTTTGTGCCTTTTCTTGACCTGGCGTAGGTAAGAGCGCGGTCCGCTGTCATCAATTCCGAGCCCTCAGTGAATGAAACCTGCTCTATGTCTGTATCCTGGTAGTTCGGAAAAGAGTAATCCGTGAAACTGTTTTTTATTTCTACATTTACGCCGCCTATTTGAGTAACAAGCCAGCGGAAGCTATCAAAATCGGCCATTATATACCCGCCTATTTCAAGCCCGGTAATTGTTTCGTAAGCATTTTTTAGACCGTCCCACCCGGATAAAATGTATAGGGCGTTTATCTTATTACCGTTTACCCAAAGATCTCTAGGTACGGATGTGAGAAGAACCTGTTTTGTTTGGGTATCGATACTTACCAATATGGTAGCGTCGGTGTTAAAACCATAAACGCCGTTGCTTCTTCTTTCAAGACTTGTGTCAGTACCTATTAACAGAATATTTATAAGCGGATCTTTTTGGAAAATGCTGGGATAAGAAAAAGGCTTATCATCGGAGGTGTTAGCTTTTACAGGGTTCGGAAGAAGTGCGGTAGAATCATTATTTTTAAGTTTATCCCCGTATTTTATATAAAAGGAACCTGCAGCAAGAACAAATGCTAATGCGAATACTACAATTAAGGTGTCTTTTATCATTTTCATAGAAAACTATTTAAATATATCAGCTTGTTGGGAGCTGTCACTATAGTTAAGTTTGATAGTAAATACCTGCGTTGTTGCTTTATACTTATTTATCGTAGTAAACTGTATCTAATCGAGTATATATTTAGGGAGGATAAAGAAGATGGAAGATAATGAGATCTTATCAAACGACGAAAGTATAGATCAATCGTTTGAATATTTCGCGCAAAATTTAAAAAGTGCAGTTGCTGAAGAACCCAGCCTAACCGAAGTAGCAAATAATTTCTTAAGTAATTTTGAGCCTTTTAAAGGCGATGAGGTGGATAAAGATCGTGTAGAAGCAGCACTTTTAGCGGCTTACCACATTATGAGTAGAGGGCAAGAAAGACCGGAAAGATCGAAGGATTTGGAGAAAATTAACCGTTATCTTTAGCGCCTATATTAAATGTTGAAGAATCGGTAGCAAAAAAGACTTGAATTGCTACCCACTCTTCCTATACTATTAACTTATGCCAAAGAAAGTCATGTTCGTAGAGGACGACGAAAGTTTTTTTAACATATTTTCTGTGCCCCTTAAGATGAGGGGTTACGAAGTAGCCCACGTAGCCGACGGCTCCAGAGCAATGGACGCCATCATGCGCGAAAAGCCCGATTTAGTCCTTATGGACATTATTTTACCGGGTATGAGCGGTCTTGATATTCTCAAAGAAATGAAGGAAAACCTTGATACGAAGGAAATAAAGGTTGTTATGCTAACAAACTTCGGAAACGACGAGAATGTCAACAAAGCTGTCGAATACGGAGCCGAAGACTACTACATGAAATATAATGTAGTACCTTCAGAACTGCCCGAGAAAATTGCCATACTATTGGGGGAAACGCCCGATACCGGCATAAAAGTAACGGGTTAGCCGCCCTATGGAACCTTATATAATATGGCTCGTTATAGCTGAATCAGTAATCTTGGTTTTAGTTGTTGCTGTACTTTTTCACAAATACGAAGAGTTAAATAAGCTCCACCGTAAAATTGGCGATATAAAAGACGGTCGGGGTGAGCAAAAATCTTATTTTGACGGAAATGCCGACTATGTCCCCATTTTTATCCACGAATTGAGAGCCCCACTGTCTGTTGTCAGAGGAGCCTCTGACCTTATTTTAAAAGAAGCGGCCTCCATGGACGCCGATCAAATACACGAACTTTTAGTTCAAATCCGTGAAAACTCAGACACGATGTTAAAAACCGTTGCTGACATACTAGATTTCTCAAAAATCGGAAGCGGAAAATTTGAAATAAATGTTGTTTATGCAAATATAAACGATGTTTTAAAAGAGGAAGTTGCTTCTTTCCAGCCGATCGCGAAAATCAAAAAAATTGAGTTGGAACTAAATCTTAACGAAGACTTTGGAAATTTCAGTTTCGACCCCCTGCGTTTAAAACAGGTTTTAAATAATCTTCTTACTAATGCAATGAAATTTACCCAAGAGGGAGGTAAAGTTACAATATCTACCGGTAGGTATGATCATCACGCTAGCATAACAGTTGCCGATACCGGTATCGGAATAGCCGATGAAGACAAAGAACGTCTTTTCAAGCCGTTTAGTCAAGCGTCAAATCATACAAAAGTAAGAGAAAGAGGCACCGGGTTGGGTTTGGTTATTGTCAAAGCTATAGTAGAATCACACAAGGGTTCTATTTGGTTGGAAGACAACAAGCCTCAGGGAACTAAGTTTATCTTCACACTGCCCCTATAAAAATGAAAATTAATAGAATGATTTTTAGAGAATATGACATCCGCGGCATATACGGACAAGATATTGACGGCGAGCTTTTTTACCATATTGGAAAGGCCGTAGGTACAATATATCGAAAGAAAAATTTATCAAAAATTGTTTTGGGAATGGATAACAGAGCCAGTTCTCCCGAGCTCACTCAAAAATTATCCGAAGGTCTGCAAAGCACCGGGTGCGACGTGACCTTCGTGGGCACACTGCCGTATCCCCTAATCCATTTTTATACCACCACTAAAGATTTTGACGGCGGGGTATACATTACCGCAAGCCACAACACAAAGGAATACAACGGCGTAAAAATTGAATATGCAAAAGCTGCCCCTATTTACGGCGAGGGAGTTCAGGAAATAGCAAACATAATTGAATCCGAAAATTATGAAACAGGCACAGGATCTTATGAAGAAAAAGATTTTACAGACGAATATATAAAATTTGTAAAGGACAGTTTTTCTTTTAGCAAAAAATTCAAGATTGTTTTAAACACGGGCAACGGCTCAACCGGCGATTTAGCCCGAAAAGTATTTACGGAGCTCGGTTTAGAGATAGTGCCTGTAAACCTTGAATTAGACGGTACTTTTCCTAATGGTACTCCGGATCCGGAAGAGCCGCATTTTGTTGAACAGACAACATCTGCGGTTTTAGCTTCGGGAGCAGATGCGGGTTTCGGATTAGACGGGGATGGAGATCGTTTTTTAATGGTCGACGAAAAGGGCAAATCATACGAAACAGACAGAGCTCTATTGCTATTTTCCAAATATATTCTTAAAGATTTTCCCGGCTCCAAGATCGCTTACGATGTTAAATGCACTTCTTTAGCCGAAGATATAATAAAGAATTACGGCGGAGACCCGGAAATTGTAAGAACCGGAAGATCTTTTTTTATACAAAAGATAACATCAAAAGAAGCAACCTTCGGAGTTGAATTTTCAGGCCATACTTATTTCGGCGATAGGTATTTCGGATACGACGATGGAATATACGCTATTTGCAGAGTCTTGGAAATCATGGATAAAGAAAAATCTGGGATTGGCGGGTTAATGCAGGAATTTCCAGAACGCACGAGCTCACCCGAAATAAAAGTACCTTGTCCTGACACAGAAAAGTTCACCGTTGTTTTCAAGATAATAGAAGAAGTAAAAAATTCCGAAAAATTCTCAAGGAAAAATTTCGTTGACGGTGTAAGGGCAAGCATATCGGATACAGCATGGTTTTTGATAAGAGCAAAAAACACATCTCCGTTTTTAGGGATTCGTGTAGAAGCCGCTTCGGAAGAAGAACTTGAAAAGGTAAAAAACGAAGTAAGGTTGTTATTAAAACCGCACTCTCTCGAATTTTAGCCCCATTTGGGTTACAAAACCCGCCATTTTGTTATATTATTTCTATATGAATAAAAATACTGCCCCAATACTATGGTTTAAGGAAGTTGGTAAGAAAGACATCGGTCTGGTCGGAGGAAAGGGCGCAAACCTCGGTGAGATGGTCAATGCAAAAATCCCGGTTCCCGACGGATTTGTAGTAACTGCCGGTGCCTATTACGAATTCCTAAATGCAACCTCACTCAAAGAAAAAATTATGCATGAGTTATCAGGTTTAGACGTTGATGACTCTAAAAAACTTCAGGAAGCTTCGAAGCGCATAAAGACGGCCATAATGGCAGCAGAACTTCCCACTGATCTTGCAGAAAAAATAAAGGAGTATTACCACCATTTGTGCGGTGAGAACGACAGGTACGTTGCCGTCAGGAGTTCTGCAACCGCGGAAGACCTGCCCGACGCATCCTTTGCCGGACAACAGGAAACATACCTTAATATAAAAGGGTGGAAAGAGGTAGTTAAGAAGGTTCAGGAATGCTGGGCGTCCTTATTTGAAGCAAGAGCTATTTTTTACCGCGAAACAAATAAATACTCACACTTAAAAGTAGGAATTGCTGTTCCCGTTCAGCTCATGGTTCAATCCGATTTCTCGGGAATAATGTTTACCGTCAATCCTTTAACGAATAACAAAGAAGAGGTTTCAATAGAAGCCGCCTTCGGTTTAGGTCAGCCCGTGGTTTCAGGAGAGGTAACTCCTGATCAGTACATAGTAAATAAAAAAACCGGAAAAATAGTTTCGAGATACATTGCAAAACAAACCTGGCAACTGACACTTGCCGGAAATACTCCGATATCAAAAAAATATCAGCAGGTTCAAAAATTAACCAATAAACAAATTGTTGAGCTAGCCCACCTAGGTATGAAAATTGAAGAGCACTACGGAAGGCCTCAGGATATTGAATACGGAGTTGAAGATGGAAAAATGTACATCGTTCAGTCCAGACCCGTAACAACATTACAACAAAAAGAAACTGAATTAGGTATAGACTCAAGCAAAAAAGCAAAAGTATTACTTGAAGGTTTAGCTGCTTCTCCGGGTGTCGGAGTCGGAAAAGTTCAGATAATAAAAAGTCCGAAAGAAATAAATTTGGTAAAAGAGGGCGACGTGCTTGTAGCTGAAATGACAAATCCCGACTACGTACCTGCCATGAAAAGGGCAAGTGCGATAGTAACAGACCTCGGAGGAAGGACAAGCCACGCAGCAATTGTAAGCCGCGAATTAGGTATCCCTGCGGTTGTGGGTACAAGTCACGCAACAAAAATGCTAACCAAGGGAGAGCTAATAACTGTCGATGGAGCGGAAGGTAAAGTATTTGAAGGAGATATATCGCAGGTAAAGGATGTAAAACAATCCAGCATTGACGTTAAAAATATAAAGACAGCCACAAAAATTTATATGAATCTTGCCGAACCCGAATTGGCCGGCGAAATGTCGCAAAGAAATGTTGATGGTGTTGGTTTGCTTAGAGCCGAATTTATAATGGCTCAGATCGGCAAACACCCCATGAAATTCATAAAGGACAAAAAGAAGAAGGAGTATATAAATCAATTAGCAGAAGGCATGGAAAAATTCGCCGAGGCTTTTTATCCCAGACCGGTAGTCTACAGATTCAACGACTTTAAATCAAATGAATACGCAAATCTTGTAGGAGGAAAAGAATTCGAACAGGAAGAGCCCAACCCGATGATAGGTTACCGCGGAGTTTCACGCTATTTGAAAGAGCCCGATGTTCTCGAAATGGAGATCGAAGCTATAAAAATTGTTAGAAATAAAAAAGGTCTAAAGAATTTTTGGGTGATGATGCCTTTTGTAAGGACGGTTGATCAACTTCGTGAAGTCAAGAAATTGTTAAGCGCTGGAGGTTTAAGGAGAAGCGGCATGTTCAAATTCTGGATGATGGTAGAAATTCCCTCTAACGTTATTTTACTCGATGAATTTATTGACGAAGGTATCGATGGAGTTTCAATCGGAACAAACGATCTAACAATGCTTACTCTTGGTGTTGACAGAGACAATGAAAAGGTCGCCGACACTTACAGTGAAATGAACCCGGCTGTTTTAGCCTCACTCGAAAAAATTGTTACAACCTGCCGAAAAAGAAAGATAACCTGCTCAGTTTGTGGCCAAGCACCCTCGGTGTTCCCAGAACTGGTTGAAATGTTGGTTGACTGGGGTGTTACATCCGTTTCAGTTAGCCCGGATGTTATAGAAAAGACCAGAGAAATTGTGTACAACGCTGAAAAAAAGGTGCTCGGCGGCAAAAAGAAAAAATAAAATGCCGAAAATTAAAAGCATAACCTGCCATAAAATTCTCAACTCCAGGGGAGACTGGACAATAGAAACAAAAGTCACCCTCGATGACGGTTCTGAGGGAATTCAGGCAATACCCAGCGGTGCTTCAAAAGGTGAAAATGAAGCTATCGACATTCCGGCCGAAAGGGCAGTTGATATTGTAAATACGGCAATAAGCGATGTTTTGGAAGGGGAAGACCCGACAGAGCAGTTTGTGATTGATCGTGTTTTGCTTGAAATGGACGGAACCGAGAACAAAAGTCATTTGGGCGGAAACAGTATTTTATCTGTATCACTCGCAGCCGCAAAAGCTTCAGCAGAGTCGCTAGGGATGGAGCTATATGAGTATTTGGGTTCGCTTTATTGGCACGGTAAGGAAAGACAACCGGAGTTAAGTTTTCCCGTTCCTGTGTTTAATATCCTAAACGGAGGTTTACACTCACACAATAACCTGTCTTTTCAGGAGTTTATGGTTATTCCGTCTCCGTCGGTGCCCTTTAACGAAGCACTTGAAATGGGAACAAAAATTTACCACTCTCTAAAAGATATCTTAATTAAAGACGGTTTAGATACTGATGTGGGTGATGAGGGAGGTTTTGCCCCCAACGGCCTTACAGTTGTTAAAGCCTTAGATTACATTTCTAAAGCTGCCTCTTCTGAATTTAAGCCGGGAGAGCAGGTTTTTATGGGTATGGATGTAGCCGCCGGATCGTTTTATACAAAAAGCGGGTACCAGATAAAAGAAGAAGGGAAATCTTACGACAGCGGAGAGCTCTCAGCTTTTTATAACGATATTTTAACTAAATACCCGATTATTTATCTTGAAGATCCTTTTTACGAGGACGACCACGAAGCGTGGGAGCATTTCAGCGGTATCGCAGGAAAAAAGCTTATGGTTGTCGGCGATGATTTAGTTGTTACCAATCCAAAGTTTTTACGTGTGGCGATAGAGAAAAAGCTGGCAAACGCTGTAATTGTTAAACCTAATCAGGTTGGAACTCTGTCAGAAACATTTGAGTTTGTACATTCCGCCCAAAAAGCAGGCATGAAGATTTGTGTATCACACAGAAGCGGTGAGACCGGCGAAGACACTTTTATAGCTGACCTTGCGTTGGCGGTTAGAGCGGAGTTTATGAAATCCGGCGCACCTGTTCGTGGGGAGCGCGTGGTTAAGTACAACCGTCTTTTACAAATATTTAATGAAAAGAATCAATCAATAGAGTAGGCTGCGTAATCTTTTGCGAGGGGTGTTTCTACAGTTGCAGTTTCTTCGTCTGATAAATTTTCAAAAAATCTTCTGAAACCTCTGATGGAATTTCCGTGACACGAAACAGCAACATTAATTTTATGTTTTTTCATAAGGGGCACTATTTCTTCGCAAAATTCGGCAACGCGTTTACAAACCATCTCTATACTTTCACCGTTTTCAGGTCGGTAATCAAAAGATCTTCTTATTTTTAACAATAGTTCGGGGTCTTCGAGCTGGATTTCAAGTTTACTTTTCCCTTGCAATATTCCGTATGATCTTTCTTTTATTCTTTCTTCGGTTTCGATTTTTAGTTTTGAGGCCTTTTCATTTAAAGAGCACGCGATTCTCATTGTCTCCACAGCTCTTATTTGAGGTGACGAGATTAACATGCCGATATCTTTGTCCTTTATTTTTTCTGCTAATTCCAATGCTTGTTTTTTACCTTTTTCGGTAATCGGCGAATCACGCCATCCGCTGAATACAAAATTCGCGTTATCTTCAGTTTGTCCATGTCTGAAAATATATAAAATTGGCTTTCCTTCAATTTCATTTTTGGGGAGAGTTCCGGCGGTTTTATAGCTTAAATATTCTAAGGCTTTTTCAACGTTTTCTTTGCCGTATTTGGCGTAGTACTGGTCGAGCAGAGTACCGTCTATCATTTTCAAATCCTATCATAAATGCTATCATCTTGGAATGGATTTAATCATGGGAATCGTTTCTTTTATACTTCACATAGATACTCATTTGGGTGAGATTATAAGCCAATACGGTACGGCGTCTTATCTTATACTTTTTTTTATTGTATTTATGGAAACCGGTTTTGTTTTTACCCCTTTTTTGCCGGGAGATTCTCTTTTGTTTGCAGCCGGAGCTTTTGCTTCGCTGGGTGCTTTTAATGTAGTTTTGCTGTTTTTTCTTTTGTGGTTTGCCGCTTTTCTCGGAGACACGGCAAATTACTGGATAGGGCATTTTTTTGGGCAGAAACTTATTAGCAATCCAAGAGTCCCTATAAAAAAAGAACATATCGAGAAAACTCAGGCTTTTTATAATAAACACGGGGGTAAAACAATATTTTTGGCACGATTTGTTCCCATAGTCAGAACGTTTGCTCCTTTTGTCGCGGGTATCGGGGGTATGAAATACAAATATTTCATGACCTACAATATTGTCGGGGGTTTTGTTTGGGTGTCTTTGTTTATATTCGCAGGATATTTTTTCGGAAATATACCTTTTGTGAAAGACAACTTTTCTCTGGTAGTTATAACGATAATCTTTATATCTGTTTTGCCGATGATTTTTGAATTTATTAAGAGCAGAAGAAATTCAGCAAAGCCAAAGACAGAATAATTTTTGAATGGACACCGATATTTAGTTGTTTTGGAATCTTCTAATTACTCCGGTGACAACTCCCTGGATACTAAGGCTTGCGGGATCTACAAATATAGGATCCATTTTAGTGTTTGCCGGTTGGAGTCTTATCTTACCGTTTTTCTCATGGAATATTGATTTTAATGTCGCAAATTCGTTATCTATTAGGGCGACTACTATCTGACCATCTCTCGCTGTATTTTGCTGTTGTATTACAACGTGGTCGCCGTCGAAAATTCCCATATCTATCATCGAGTCACCTTTTACCTGTAAAACAAAACATCTTTTGGTTTTTGAAACTATGTCTGCGCTGACAGTTACTGTAGCAAGAGAATTTTCTATAGCTTCTATAGGCTCACCGGCAGCGATGTAACCTACGAGAGGAAGTTCGACAGCCATTAAAGATGAGTTAAAGGATTTATCCAGAATTTCTATGCCTCTTACAGAACCTTCATATTTCTTTATTAAACCTTTCTTTTCGAGAGCCTGGATATGTTCGTGTACCGTAGCAAGCGAGGAAAGATTCATGGAGTCCGCAATTTCCTGAAGAGTTGGAGAATGCCCGTTTACTTGAATATATTGTGAAATAAAATCTAAAATTTGTTTTTGCCTTTTGTATAGGGTTACGGGGCTCATAATAAAGAAATCTCCTTATAATTATTTACGGTTTTTCTTTGGTTTTTAACCATGTTCATACTACCGAATATTATACGAAGATGTCAATAAGGAAAAATGCCGTGAGACTATTTAGGAATCACGGCATTCTTGTCGCCGGGTTGGGTGGGGTCGCCGATCTGTTTCACAATAAAAAGGAGGGTTTAACCCGGCAGATGTATTTAGTTTCAAAAGCATGAAGGAAATCCTGACGCGCTGCTCAGAGGATAGTTGGAAGCACAAATTTTTAATGCGCTTTGTTAAACATATCCTGCGTCAAGAACATTCCCGTCTCATGCAACTTGGGGTTTATTTTTTCCCCGCTATGTCGCCTTTCGGCGAAATCTCCGTCTCCCCTTTCGGGATCAGCACAAATTATATTCAATTAAAAAATTAATGCAACTATTATCCAAACAAAACCCAAAATTGTGTTAAAATCATTTTTGATGTTTAAGCTTGTTTCTCCATTTAAACCGACGGGTGATCAGCCTGACGCTATCAATAAATTAACTTTAGGACTGGAATCTGGAAAAAAAGATCAGGTTCTGTTGGGCGTGACAGGAAGCGGAAAAACATTTGCTGTTGCGAACGTTATTGAAAAAGTACAAAAGCCTACTTTAGTAATTTCTCACAATAAAACGTTGGCGGCACAGCTGTATCAGGAATTCAGGGACTTTTTTCCCGAAAATGCGGTTGAGTATTTTGTGAGCTATTACGATTATTACCAGCCCGAAAGTTATATACCCTCAACCGATACTTACATTGAAAAAGATTCCGCGATTAACGAAAAGATCGATAAGTTAAGACTTTCAGCCACAACATCTTTAATGACTAGAAAGGACGTCATAGTTGTATCATCGGTTTCCTGCATATACAACCTAGGAAGTCCGGCAGAATATTCAAAAGTTGCCCTGGAGCTTAGGACGGGTATGAAAATTCGAAAATCCGACCTTTTAAAAAGATTATCTCAGATTTACTACGAGCGTTCAGAATATGATTTTCATAGAGGAACCTTCAGAGTAACCGGAGATGTTATTGATGTGTATCTGGCTTACGAGGACGAAGGGTTGAGACTGGAAATATCGGATGATGTTTTAGTTGATATGAATTTTTTTGAACCCCTTACCGGAAATTACATAACCAAGCCTTACTCGGATCTAGCCGTAGTTTATCCTGCGAAACACTACGTAGCTCCCGAAGAAACCCGTCAGGTTGCTTTGAAGCAAATAGAAACCGACCTCGAAATACGTCTTAAAGAGTTGAAAAAAACCGGAAAACAACTAGAAGCTTACAGATTAGAGCAAAGAACCAATTATGATCTTGAGATGATAAAAGAGTTAGGCTACTGCAAAGGAATAGAAAACTATTCGAGATATTTTGACGGAAGAAACCCGGGAGATGCCCCCCACGCCTTACTGGAATATTTTCCCAAGGATTATTTATTAATCATAGACGAATCTCACATAACTGTTCCTCAAATCAGGGGAATGTACAACGGAGACAGATCAAGAAAGCAGGTCTTAGTGGATTACGGTTTCAGACTCCCTTCCGCTATGGATAACAGACCTCTTAATTTCGACGAATTTTTAGAAAGGGTTAATCAGACAATTTATGTAAGCGCCACCCCCGACCAATGGGAGCTGGATAGATCGGACGGCACTTCCGCAGAAATACTTATACGTCCAACCGGAATTGTGGATCCGAAAGTGACCGTTCTGCCGACAAAAAATCAGATCGAGGATTTACTTGAAAAAGTTAAAGATAGGATCGAGAGAAAAGAAAGAGTTTTAGTAACCACATTGACGAAAAGAATGGCAGAGGAAATGTCGGAATATTTGCTTGAAAAAGGGATAAAAGTCACCTACCTGCATTCAGATGTACATACTTTGGAGAGAACCGACATTTTGGATAACCTGCGTAACGGTAAATACGACGTTTTGGTGGGGATCAACTTGTTAAGAGAGGGTTTAGATTTACCCGAAGTGTCTTTGGTTGCTATTCTGGACGCAGATAAAGAAGGATTTTTAAGGTCGGAAACTTCGCTTATTCAGACAATGGGGAGAGCGGCGCGTCACATATCCGGTGAAGTATTGATGTATGCGGATAATATGACCGGCAGCATGAAAAGAGCCATACATGAGGTTGAGAGAAGGCGTCAAATACAATTGGAATACAACGAAAAAAATAATGTTAAACCTCAAAAAATATCCAAACCTATACGCGAAAAACTCATTGACCAAGAACTTGAAGAAACACTTCAGAGTAAGAAAAGCGGGAAATCTTTAGGAAAAGAAGTTGATTACAGACAGTTGCCTCCCAAAGAACTTAGCAGGGAAATTAAAAATATTGAAAAGGAAATGTTATACGAAGCTGAAATGCTGAATTTTGAAAGAGCTGCCGTTTTACGCGATAGAGTAAGAGAGATGAAAAAGATGCTTAACTAGAAATATTCATTGACCTACCCCCAACCTTAAATTAAAATCCGATTAAATAGATGCTAAATATTCCAATCAAAATTTGGGAATTATTCATTAAACTTCTTAAAAAAATCGGCTACCTCATACTTTCTATCTACGACGGTCTATTCCGACAGGCTAAAAAATTAAACAGCAAGATAAACGCCTTTATAAATAAGGGAAAGGTGAGACGTAAAAATAAGCCGCAAAAAATTAAGAAGAGACTTAATGTTTCATTTCCTATCGAAGCCATAAAAAGTTGTTTAAACATCCCGCTGTATTTTTTAAGCAGAGTAAAAATTCTTTTAAAGGAATTTAGGTTATTTGTTGCAGGCCTAGTATTTGCCGTAGTTTTAATTCTTATACCTTACATGGTCCACACTTGGTTTAGAGAACTACCGAGCCCCGATATGCTTGTGATGGCGGAAAAATACGGTTCTACAAAGATTTTGGACAGGAACGGTGTCTTACTTTATGAAATATACGCCGATAAAAAGTATGAGCCTGTCGAGTTGAACAAAATTCCCGATAACTTGATAAACGCAACTATAGCGGTCGAGGATTCTTTGTTTTATCTTCACGGAGGATTACGTCCCGATAGCATTCTAAGAGCATTCAGAAAAACATTTCTAAATGGAGACAAGCAGGGTGGGTCCACTATCACACAGCAGCTTGTAAAAAATGTGCTTTTGACTCCCGAGCGAACTTTTTCTAGGAAAATTAAAGAGGCGGTTTTGTCCGTGATGGTTGAAGCAAAATATTCGAAAGAAGAAATTCTGGAAATGTATCTAAACAACATCGCGTACGGAGGAAACGCCTGGGGAGTTCAATCGGCAGCTCAAAAATATTACGGAAAAAATGTCTGGGAGCTGGATTTGGCGGAAAGCTCCATGTTAGCGGGACTGCCATCCTCACCATCACGTTACTCCCCGCTTAATGATTTGGAAATTGCAAAAGAAAGACAGAAGTATGTTTTAGATAGAATGATCTTGCTTAATTACATAGATAAAGAGCAGGCAGAGGAGGCTTATGTCGAAAATATAATTTTCGTTCCCCAAAAAGACTACATAGCAGCTCCCCACTTTGTTAATTTTGTTAGAAAAAAACTGGAAGATATGTATGGTAGCAATTTTGTGAATAGGGGAGGGCTAAGAGTTACCACTTCTCTTGATTATTCTTTACAGCAAAAGGCAGAGGAAATAGTCTTTGATGAGGTTCAAAAGGGGGCAGTATATGGGTTCTCAAACGGTGCAGCTGTTGTTTTGGATGTTAAGAACGCTGAAATACTGGCTTATGTTGGTTCTTCCAATTATTTTGCGCCGGTCTGGGGAGCCTTTGATGTTGTTACCTCGTTAAGACAACCGGGTTCTTCTATCAAGCCCGTGACTTATTCATTGGCTTTAGCCGGTGATTTTACGGCAGCTACGATGATTAACGATTCCCCGGTTGTGTATAATTTTGCGGGATCCGATCCATACAAACCTGTAAATTACGATGGTAGGTATCACGGCAATGTAACTTTAAGAGCAGCTTTAGCAAATTCCTACAATATACCTGCGGTTAAAGTGGCCAACGAGGTCGGGCCGGACAACATAGTTTCTCTCGGTAAGGACATGGGTCTTACAAATTGGGAGGTGGACGGAACTTACGGTCTGGCTGTAACTTTAGGAGGCAAAGAGGTAAGGTTGTTGGATTTAGCGAATGTTTACGCGACTCTTTCTAGAAAGGGAGCTTATGCCGAACCGTCCTATATATTATCAATCAGAGACGGCAGGGGATACGAAATTTTTTCCAAAAGACAGCTTTATCCCAAACAGGTGATATCCGAAGAAGTTTCTTACATAATTTCAAACATTTTATCTGATGCCAACGCAAGACTGCCGGCGTTTGGAACAAGAAATTATTTAACAATTCCCGGGCATAATGTCGCAGTTAAAACAGGCACGACAAATTTAATAAAGGACAATTGGACGTTGGGTTACACCCCTTCCTACGTTGTCGGAGTTTGGGTGGGAAATAATGACAACACACCCATGAACAGGTACATGGCTTCAGGATTAACCGGGGCCGCTCCTATTTGGAACCGCATAATGTCTGAAGTTTTGCTCGATAAGGAAAAGGATTTGTTTGAAGTCCCCTCGGGTGTTTTTGTTAAAACAGATGAGAGTTGTGGTAGGTCGGAGGTGTTTGTGAAGGGTTCTAATGTTCCTAAGAGTTTGTGTCCTTCCATCGATAAAAAAGATGAAGTAGAGAATGATTGAGGTCTTCACAAACCCGAACTTTTCCCGTAAAATCATCTGGTTATGGAAAATACGTCTCTTTCCCACATCATAATTAGAGGAGCCAGACAGCATAACCTCAAAGATATAAATCTGGATATTCCGAAAAATAAGATGGTTGTCCTAACCGGTGTATCAGGATCCGGTAAGTCATCTTTGGCCATGGATACAATATATGCGGAAGGTCAAAGAAGATACGTGGAGAGTTTATCGGCCTATGCGCGACAATTTTTAGGAGTTATGGACAAGCCCGATGTCGATAGAATTGACGGTCTTTCTCCCGCAATAGCAATTGACCAGAAAACAACCTCTAAAAACCCAAGATCTACAGTCGGAACAATAACGGAAATTTACGATTATCTAAGATTGCTTTTTGCAAGAGTAGGTCATCCTCACTGTCCTGAATGCGGAAGAGAGATTCAAAGACAGAGTTCTACTGAAATTACGCAGTCGATCATAAAAATTGCTTCCGAGAACAAGGATTTTAAGTCAGAAAAAGGTGTAAGGTTTTTTATTTTTTCTCCGATAGTAAAAGACAGGAAAGGGGAGTATTCATCACTTTTCGAAAATTTGAGGAAGCAAGGAATTATTAGAGCCCGTGTGGATGGAAACATAATGAGTCTTAAAGAAAAATTTGAATTGATAAAGACAAATAAGCATTCGATAGATGCGATGATTTCGAGGCATTCGGTAAACAGTAAAAAGACCGGCGACAGCCCGGAAGCTAAACAAACTTTTTCCGAATTATTTCAATCGGTAGAAACAGCTCTTCGCTTGAGCAATGGAACTGTGATCTTAACAATAATAAAAGACAAAAGCTTTGATTTTCCTGAGAACCCTCAAGACACCGAAGATCATCTTCTCTCAGAAAATTTCGCGTGTCCTGTCTGTAATATCTCATTGCCGGAAATAGAACCAAGGACTTTTTCTTTCAACTCACCTCACGGCGCATGTCCTGTTTGTGACGGTTTGGGAACTCAGCTGAGAGTAAACGAGGATGCTGTGGTCAACCCCAGGTTATCGGTTGCCGAAGGCGGTATTTTGCCGTGGCAACGGCTTTTCGAGCATCAAACATGGACAAGAAATGTTGTAAAAAAAGTCGCCGAAGTGTATAAATTTTCGCTTGATGTTCCCATAACAGATTTGTCTAAAGAAGCAAAAAACATTCTTTTATACGGAGTAGAAGGAAAAAGATTCAGAGTAACTTACAAGACTCAGCACGGCGGAGAGCATTCTTACGATGCAGCTTACGAAGGCGTTATACCTAACCTAATGAGAAGACATAAAGAAACCCAATCCGAGTACATAAGAAATGAAATTGAAAAATACATGATTAACGAAAATTGTCCTTTATGCGGCGGGTCACGCTTAAAAAAAGAATCTTTATCCGTAGTAATAGACTCAAAAAATATTACCGAAATAACTTCTCTTTCAATTAAGGACACCGTTGAGTGGGTAAAAAAACTTGAAACTGTGCTTACGGAACGTGAGCACAAAATTGCCGGAAATATCTTAAAAGAAATTTCTTACAGGTTAAACTTTCTAAAAGACGTAGGTTTGGATTATCTGACGCTATCACGTTCCTCTTCGCAACTTTCGGGTGGAGAAGCACAGAGAATTAGGCTCGCGTCTCAAATTGGCTCCGGTTTGTCGGGCGTCCTTTACGTTTTAGATGAACCTTCTATAGGACTGCATCAAAAAGATCAGGGTAAACTTATAAGAACTCTTCACCAACTTCGCGACCTGGGAAATACGGTTTTAGTTGTTGAGCACGATTCCGAAACTATGTTTAAAAGTGACTATATATTCGATTTCGGTCCCGGCGCCGGAGAGGAAGGCGGAAAGGTCGTAGCTGAGGGATCTCCTGAAGAAATAATGAACAACCCGAACTCTCTTACCGGAAAATATCTTTCCGGAAAGCTGGTTGTAGGCAAAAACAATAAAAAGGACATATTCACCGATTTAGAAGGTGGTTTAAGAGAACCCAAAGCTATCAACGGCAAAAAACTCGAATTAAAAGGGGCTTCAGGAAGAAATTTAAAAAAAATAAATGTTTCTGTTCCTCTGGGAAAATTCATTTGTGTTACAGGTGTTTCAGGGTCAGGCAAATCCACACTAATTATGGATACCTTATACCAAGGTCTTCGCCAGAATTTTGGTATGAAGCTTGAACAAAAGCCGGAACCTTTTAAGTCCTTGGAAGGCGCTGAGAATTTGACAAATATTATTGCCATCGATCAGAGTCCTATTGGTAGGACGCCTAAGTCCAATCCCGCTACCTACACAAAAGTATTTGACCACATAAGAGATCTTTTCTCAAAAACTCAAGAGGCTAAGATTAGGGGATACAGTCCCGGTCGGTTTAGCTTTAATGTTAAGGGTGGAAGATGCGAGGCTTGCGGAGGTGAGGGACAGATAAAGATAGAAATGCAATTTATGCCGGACGTTTATGTTAACTGTGAAGTTTGTCAGGGAAAAAGATACAACAGAGAAGCTTTGGAAATTTTTTATAAAGGCAAAAATATTGCCGACGTTTTGGATATGACTGTAGGAGAAGCTCTTTCGTTTTTTGAAAATATTCCTCAGATCAGACGCCGAATCGAAACCTTATACGATGTGGGTTTGGGGTATATAAAACTCGGTCAGCCCGCCCCTACTTTATCCGGAGGAGAGGCTCAGCGTGTTAAATTGGCTTTAGAGCTTTCAAAACGGGCCACAGGAAGTACCTTTTATATACTGGACGAGCCTACAACAGGCCTGCATTTTGCAGATCTTGAAAACCTTATTGCTATTTTTAAAAGACTGACATCCAGAGGAAATACGGTTGTTGTTATCGAGCACAATCTAGACGTTATTTCAAATTGCGATTATGTTATCGACCTCGGTCCCGATGGGGGCGACGCGGGAGGAGAAGTAATTTTCGCAGGATCCTTGGATGAATTAAAAGACCACAAAACTTCATATACTTCCGAGGCACTTAGAGACTATTATAAAAACTTGGCGGGAACCGGTTCGTCAAAAAAACGTAATTAAAGAATTTTTATTGAATAATTTTTATCTCTGAAGTCCTTGATATTTATTGAATCTTCTTCAGGACTCAAGTACACCGAGGTCTTTTGTCCCGGAGCCAGAGTTTTTCCCTGGACATCGTAAATAAAATACCCGCTTGTATTGTCTATTATGTATTTTTTATAACCCAGAATTATTTTTATCGGGTTTATATTGTGGGTTTTTACTACTTTTAATACCGGTTCAAAGTCAGTTGAATTATTTCCGGATTCTGAAAAATCTATATCAACCAATTTTTGATTATCACTAAAAGTATATGCTCCGGCAGGATAAGGATATTCCGAACTTTTACCTTTTATTGCAAAAGCAACATGATTAGTGTCGAGTTTTGTAAAATAATCAGTTCCAGAAGTTGTTCCCCATGTCGGATCTACCTGCACCCAACCGTAGAACGGATCGTAATATTCTGCCCAGGCGTGAAGGGTGTCCCCTCCTTTGAGGCTTATAGAGATGGGCTTTTCAATGTCGTCGTTTGTAAAGGCGTACCCGTTAATTTCCCTGGCCGGTATACCCATAGCCCTTGCCGTGGCTACAAACAGATCCGTAAATTCCATACACGTGAAAGAGCCTCTTTGTGTTAATGCAGCTAAAGCACCTTTTCTCTCGACAACATTTTTTTCTGCGGCCGAATGATCGTAAGAAATATTAGCGGTAATGTAATCGTAAATTCTTTTTGTGTTTTGAGAGACATTGAGACCGGAGTCGAAAAGAGATGAGGAAAAATTTTGTATTTCTTTATTATTTACTTCCCAAAATTTTTGCTGTTTTGTGTAAGTTCTGATCAGATCCTTAGGCAGTGACTCAAACTTTCCTCCGAGGTCGGGGTTTATTTGTCTGCCGAGAATTTTTGCTTGTCCTGTAAGTGTTACTTCTAGTTTTTTCTTAGGACCCACCCAAAAAAGCGCCAGAGCGTTACCGTCTTTATCCAGTCTTATTTTTCTGGGCTTGGGGTCTATTGAGTCATATTTGACTTGCTGCACATTTTTTATGTCAGGCGGAAGGGCTACTTCGTACACCGAACCCAATATTCTATTATTTTCAAGCTGATATTTTATTCTAAAATTGAGTGATTGATGTTTTCCGAACGCTGCGGATACTCCTTTTGCAGTAAAATTCTCTTTTGCGAAATAGTATATGTTCTTTCCGTTCTCAAATTTTTCGCTTGCCGGAGCAGGTGAAACAAATATTTTAGGACCCATTGATTCGGGAACAGATAAAACGATATTGTAAATTGTGGTTGTTTCGGGCGTGTCTATTCCCTGAATATAAATATTCCAAACATCCCCTACTTTTGAGGCTATTCCTTTAGTTTTGTATGTGAGTTCTACGGTATTTTGTTTTCCTTCCCCTATAGAATAAGTAGAAAACGGCACAATTACGGTTACATCACTATTTCCGGAAGTATCTTTACGAACTTCGGTTTTCTTGCCGTTTGTTTCGGCCGATATATCGTATACATCCATGTATTTTGTTTTAAAGGTGTAAGTTGTAGGAACAACATCGCTTTTAAGACTGGTAATTGTGGTATTTTGTGTAACTAAAGTTTCTCCGTTTTCCTGAATCTCGTACCTTATATCGTAGTTAATTATGAAATTTTCATCCGCTCTTGCCTGTATAAAGAAAAATGGAACAACGGTTAGTGTAATAAAAACCTTATAAAAACGCTTTAAGAGCATGGGTAAATGCTACAATAACTTCGTGGTTTCCTCAAATATAAAAGAAAAAGTGAAGAAGTTGCCCCAGTCGCCGGGTGTCTATATTTATAAGGACAGTTCAGGTTCTGTGATTTATGTGGGTAAGGCGAAAAACCTGAAATCAAGAGTATCATCCTATTTCCGTATAAACTTGGATAGAAGATCTAAAACACACGCACTTGTCGAAAAAATCGCATCTTTTGAAACCATTGAAGTTGAAAGTGAGCTGGAAGCACTCATACTCGAGGCCGAATTAATTAAAAAGTATCTTCCTGTTTTCAACATTAATTTAAAAGATGATAAATCTTACTTATACATTGGGATAAGATCGGAAAAAGTTGTCGTTGAAGGTAAGATGGTAAATATTGAAACAGTTGAAACATTCAGAAAAGGTAGTAGCAATAAATACAAAACATATTTCGGTCCTTATCCAGACGGGACTACGGTTAAAAATATTGTGAGGTTGCTGAGAAGAGTTTTTCCGTTTAGGGATTGTTCGGTGTCAAAATTCGAAAAATACAGAAAGCTAAAGAGTCCTTGTTTGTACGGTCATATAAACCTTTGTCCGGCTCCGTGTGTAAACGGTAAAAAAGCTTTAGAAATAAACAAAAAAAATGTAGCAACCATAAAGAAAATATTATCGGGTAAGACGACAATGCTTATAAAAAAGCTCGAAAGAGACATGAAAAAACTCTCTACAGCTAAAAAATACGAAGAAGCGGCCTCTGTAAGGGATGTATTAGGCCGTTTTAATTATGTGAGACAAATATTTAGACTTCCCGGTGAATATTTAGAAAATCCGTATTTGCTGGATGATCTTGCGCGAGAAGCTCTCGAAGATCTTGTAGAAATATTACCGACTTTGAAACAAATTCCAACAAGAATAGAATGCTACGATATATCGAACATTTCGGGGAAGGAAGCGGTGGGATCAATGGTTACAGCAATAAACGGAAGAATCGACAAACGTGAGTATAAAAAATTTAAAATAAAAACTAAAAATACTCCCGATGATTTCGCCATGATATTTGAAGTTATTTATAGGCGCTTAGCTCACGAGATCGGTGGAAAAAGAAAAAGCTGGGGAATGCCGTCATTAATCATCTTGGATGGGGGTAAGGGGCAGCTGTCTTCGGCGATGAGTGCTATGACGAAGTTAAACCTGGACGTGCCGATGGTAGGCCTGGCCAAAAAAGACGAAACGGTAATTTATTATGAAGACGGTTTTCATGAAATATCGGCTGATAAAAGCAGACCGGGATTGAAATTGCTTATTAATTTAAGAGATGAGAGTCACAGATTTGCCCAAAAATACCACCATTCTTTAAGAAGCAGGAAGGTCTTTGGAACAGCGCCGTAATCAGGATATAATTTATATATGAAGAGGGTTATAAGAACTTTTGTTTTTGTCCTTATATCTTTGTACTGCACTAACTACGTTTTATCTTCTTTATACTACGGTGAAGATATAAAAGCTTTTGTTGTACTGGCTTTAGCCCTTACTCTTCTTTTTTTTATCGGAAAGCCTCTTTTAATGACATTCGGTCTTCCTCATAAGGGGATCGGCTTTTTATTTATTGCAACTATATTGTCTACACTTTCTTTGTATGTTTTAACACTGTTTTTACCCGGTTTTACAATACTTGAGACCACTTTGTCTGATTTGATTATTTTCGGCTTTATGCTACCATCAAAAAGCCTTACGGTCTTCTGGTCTGCCTTATTTTCTGCCTTTATCCTCTCAATGGTATATACTTTTTTTGAGTGGCTTTGTACGCAGAAGAAATAATATGATTAATTTTTTAAAAATAATACAGGCAATAATCTCAGTACTGTTGGTGTTTTTGGTCCTTATTCAAACAAAAAATGCCGGTTTGTCGTCAGGTCTAAAGAACTCATTTACCGCTTATAGATCACTGCGGGGTGTAGAAAAAGCGGTTTTTATCCTTACGGCAGTTTTGGGAGTTTTGCTTGTAGTAAATTCATTTCTCCTAATAAAATTATCCTGATATGAGCGGCGTTATCGTAGAAGGTGGCGCTCCGTTGTTAGGCACCGTGCAGGTGTCCGGCACAAGAAACTCAGCCTTAAAATTGATGGCCGCCGCGATGTTTTCAAATGATGATGTAATTATTCAGAATGTTCCGAAAATCGGTGCGATAGAAGATGACATCAGTATGATTAAACTACTTGGAGGTAAAGCTGAGTGGGCGGGAACGGGTAGATTAATTTTGAATGGGTCGGGAATAACTTCTCATGAAATACCTCTTGATGTTGGGTCAAAGTATAGAACATCTGTTTTGTTGGTCCCACCTCTTTTATTTAGATTCGGTAAAGCTTCTTTGCCTAAGTTTAAACCTTTGTCAGGTGAAATCTCGAATATCAACAGAACACTGGAAGCTTGGAAAAGTCTGGGTATAACCGTAGAAGAAGACGAAAGTTACTATTATATTTCTTCCTCTTCAGCTACCGCTTCACACATTAACTTTAAAATACCAAGCCATTTAGCTACAGATATTGCCATAATGACCGCGTCCTTTCTTGCGGGAGAAAGTGAGATACACAATGCTTCCGAAGAAAGTGAAATCGAGGATCTAATCGGACTTATAAATTCAATGGGCGGCGAGGTTGTGAGAACCGAACCACGTGTAATTAAAGTAAAGGGAGTGAATATTTTTAAAGGCGCTTCATGTAGTGTGCAGTCGGATAAGATCGAGGCTGCAATTTTTGCAATGGCAGCTTTATTAACAAAAGGTAATCTTGAAATTAGAAATATTGATAGAAACGTCATGATTCCTCTTGTGAACTTTTTAACTAAAATCGGAGCGCGGTACGAGTTATCACAAAATGTTTTAAAAATATGGCGCCATGGAGAGGAACTGCAGGCTGCAAATCTTACAATTGCGCCGACTCCGGGCTTCATTTCAGACTGGCAATCGACGGCTACGCTTCTTCTAACACAGTGCAGCGGTGAAAGTCTAATTCACGACACTGTCTATACAGACAGATTCGGCTACACAAAGGACTTAAACAGGATGGGGGCAAAAATTGAGCTTTTGAGACCTTCGGAAGTCGGTATTGCGCCCGCAATAAGCGACGATGGCTATGATATCGAAAAGCAAGGAGAGCCGTACACTGTAGCTAAAACCAACGGACCTGTAAAATTAAAGGGAGAAAAGCTTGATATAGCAGATTTCAGGTTCGGTCCCGTTCATCTTTTGGCCGGACTGGTTGCGGAAGGGCGAAGTGACATAGACGGAATTGATATAGTCGACGGGTATATTGAGAATTTTTCGATTAAGTTAAAAAATTTAGGAGCAAACATATGGGATCAGCGGGAATAATGTTGGATTTATTATTTTTATTTGCAGCGGGAATAGTTTCATTTCTTGTGTATCCTATATGGATTAATTTTGTTTATAGGTTTCAGATGGGTGAAGAGGTAAGAGGTGACGCACCAAAGAGTCACTTTCAAAAAATTGGAACTCCTACTATGGGCGGACTTGTTTTTGTTTCTGTCGTAGCGTTGTTAACGCTGCTGATTAATAGGTCCAGAACACAAACCCTCTTGCCGATTTTCGTAGCCCTGTTGTCTGGACTCTTAGGGTTATTCGAAGATTTTACAAAAGTTTATAGAAAATCAGGTCTTCCGGGATTCTTTGAATATCATTTCAATTGGCTATATAGAAAAAGAGAAAGTGGTTCCAGAGGTATATTAAGAGTCCTATCTTCCCCATGGCGTTCTTTTAAAGAATTTTGGCGAATAGTAGGGAGCTCGGATTCCAGCGGTATGCAAACCTACATTAAGTTTCTTATTCAGAGCCTTATCGGGGGTTTTGTTGCATATTGGGTTTATTTCAAATTGGGATGGGATTACATTTGGTTCCCGCTAATCGGAGAGGTTCACATCGGAATATTTTATCCGATATTCGTATTTTTGCTTTTCATTGTTGTTCTTAATGCCGTTGCTTTCACCGATGGATTAGACGGTTTAGCTGCAGGCTTATCCCTTATAGCATTTTTGTCTTTTTGGGTTGTTTCCAGGGTTTTAGGATATAACCAGTTGGCAATTTTTTGTGCTACCTTTGCCGGTGCGATACTCCCTTTTCTTTACTTTAATATTTACCCGGCTAGGATATTTATGGGCAACGTCGGTTCCCACGTTTTAGGGGGGACCTTGGCGCTTTTGGCCGTATTTTTACACAGGGAAATTGCGTTTCTTATTATTGGTGCGGTGTTTCTTTTTGACGGAATAAGCAGTCCGCTTCAGCAGCTTTCCGTAAAAATTACTAAAAAAAGATTATTCAGGTTTGCTCCTGTTCATCACCACTTCGAGCTTTTGGGCTGGCCCGAAACAAAAGTAACTCTTAGATTTTGGCTTTTCGGAGCGTTCTGCGCGTTTGCCGGAATATTTATTGCGCTCATGTAATTTATGATTAAATCAAAATCTGTCCAAACATCGCCAAGAAAAGACAGGCCTTTCGTTTTTCTTGTTCTCATGTTTCTTCTTTTCGGCATAATTATAATTGCCGATTCCACAATAATTCACTCGGATAGTCTGTATAACGATCCGTATAGGTTTGTTTTTCTTCAGCTAGGTTGGGTAGTTATAGGTCTATTAGGATTTACCTTTTTTTACAAACTGGATTATAAAAAAATTGACAAGATAGCCGCGTTGTTTTTTACAGCAACATTAATATTTCTTGTTGCTCTGGCAATCGTTTCAGTTCTACCTTGCTCATGGAACATTTTTTTTGCACCTTGCATAAACGGAGCGAACAGATGGCTTTACTTAAACGGTCCGCCTCTTCCGAAAATTCCTATATTGGGTGTGGTGGGTTTTCAACCCGGCGAGTTAACTAAACTTACATTGATATTGTATTTATCTACAATGCTTCCTAAGGTCCTTCAGGATAATAAAAATCCTTTTAAACTCTATGCCGTAATTACGGGTATATTTTTCGTTTTAATAATTGCACAACCTAACATGTCTACTGCGGTCATGGTTGCGGCAATAGGAACGGTAGTTTATTTTGCTTCCGGGTCTTCGATAAAACCCCTTTTCATGCTTGCTCCGGTACTTTTAATTATGGCAACGGTACTAATTATCCTTTCTCCATACAGAAGAGATAGGTTGCTGACTCAAATTAAGGGATTTGACGCCGATGACCGCGGTGAAGGTTACCATATAAAGCAAATTCAAATTGCTCTTGGTTCCGGCGGCATGTTCGGAGTAGGATTCGGCCAATCGCGCCAAAAATACTATTACTTGCCCGAGGTAGCATCAGATTCAATTTTTGCGATTATTGGTGAAGAATTCGGATTTGCAGGTACGGTCGTCGTAATTTTTGCATTTTCCTATTTAATCTATCTGGGATTTGATATTGCAAAGCATGCAAAGTCTTTAAGAGGCCGTTTGTTAGCATCCGGTGTTACGTCTTGGATAGGATTACAATTTTTTGTTAACATCGGTGCAATGACACAAATTTTACCGCTGACCGGCGTCCCAATACCTTTAATATCCTATGGAGGTTCGAGCATGGTTTTTAGTCTTATGGGTCTCGGAATTCTTGCAAATGTAGGAAGGGAGATTTCTAAATGAAAATAGTAATCACGGGTGGACATCACAGTTCTGCACTACCAGTAATAGATGTTTTAAAAAACAGATATCCAGATGTTCTTATGTATTGGTTCGGGCATAAATATTCTGCGGCAAGTAATAAAAATGAAAGCCTTGAGTATAAGGAGATTACTTCTCTCGGCATACCTTTTTACGATCTTAAAGCCGGAAAATTTTATAAAACATACAATCCGATACGTTTGGCTAGAATACCTCTCGGTTTTATTCA
Organism: uncultured candidate division WWE3 bacterium; assembly: GCA_938004185.1. Lineage (GTDB taxonomy): Bacteria > Patescibacteriota > WWE3 > UBA101185 > UBA10185 > UBA8498. The sequence continues at coordinate 352,922 of CALKWN010000065.1, read as the reverse complement.
GTCATTTAAGTGGCTTAGAGAAATAAAACCCGATGTGATACTGTCTTTCGGTGGTTATCTTGCCGTACCCACTGTCATTTCAGGTTGGTTTTTGGGAATTCCTTCAATTACACATGAGCAAACTGTAGTTACAGGCTACGCGAACAAGCTTTTAGCAAACTTTGTTAAAAAAATTTGCATAGGTTGGAAAGACTCAGAAAAATACTTTCCTGCGAAAAAAATAGTTTATTCAGGGGTACCGATACGAAAATCCGTTTTTGAAATTGGGTCTGATTCGTTCTCAACCCTAAATGATCTACCAACCATTTATATTACTGCAGGAAAATCAGGCTCCCATTTGATAAACGATGTGGTGAGGGAATCTTTGGCAGAACTTTTAGCGCTGGCTAACATAATTCACCAGTGTGGTGATCATTCTAGATTTAATGATTTCGAGCAGCTTAGGGATATGTATGAAGAGGTCAGAGGTTTGTCGAATGGTAAGTATTTTTTAAGAAAATTTATTTTTGATGATGAGATAGGCGAAGCGTTTAATAAGTCAGCTTTAGTTGTAGGTAGGTCAGGAGCACACACGGTTACAGAATTACTTGCCTTGGAAAAACCCGCAATTTTAATACCAATACCTTGGGTAAGTCATAACGAACAAATGAGAAATGCAGAAATACTTAAGAACTATGGAATTGCGGAAATTATCGAAGAAAAGGATTTAACTCCGAGTATTTTGGTTGAAAATGTGAAAAAGATGCTACTTTCTTTAAGTAGCTACAAGCTAAATGATCCAGAGGCTTCCGGATTAATAAGCTTAGATGCCGCAGGAATAATTGCCAATGAAACCATTAAGCTCAAGAAAAAATCTGGGCAGTAAAAAATATCCTGTACAAACCAGCGGGAACCAGATCTTATTAAATAAGATAAGAGGAAGAAAAAGAGGTATTAGAAACCCACGTGTCCTTGCCAGAAAATACCGAATTATTATTAAGATAGTTATTGTTTTTTTAACACTTGGGTTTATAGGCTACTTTTTGTATCAGTATATTTATTTAAATCCTAAATTCACAGTTAAAAATATATCGGTAATAGGAGGAGGCACTTTCGTAAATGTGGAAGATTTTAACAGCATGGTTTATCAGAAAATGGGAGGGCACAGTATTTTTTTTCTAAACTCTTCTGAGATTGCAGAAACATTAAAATCAAATTTTCTCGGTGCAAAAAATATTGATGTATCAGTAGACTATCCGGATAATTTGGTAATAAAAATAGACGAAAGGGTGCCATTAGCTATTATCAGTAAAGGAAAAGACAATCCTTACTATCTTATCGATGTTGAGGGTTACGTTTTAGGAGAAGTATCCGAGGAATTCATGGGACTGCCTCTTATAGTCTATAGCGGGGATATTAATGTCGGTACTTTTTTAGAGGCTAACATAGTGCCGGTTAGTGTTGAAATTTTGACCGAAGCCGGTCAGGCCGGGCTTGATGTAAGTAGTGTAAGTTTCAGCGAAAGGTACTCAAAGCTTTATTTGGGGCCTACAGAGATATTCATAAGTAATTTGAAAAATGTATCAGAGTCAGTTAAAAAGTTGGAAAAGATATATAAAAATCTCCTTCTCGAGGGAAAATCCGTAATTAAAATTGATTTACGATATGATAAAGTAATAGTATTATATGAGTAGGTTTTAACCGCAATATGCCCAAAGAAAAGATAATTACAGGAATAGACATCGGCTCCACTAAGGTGGGTACGACCATCGCATCGGTCTCTGAGTCGAAGGTGTCTGTAATAGGTGTTTCGGGCGAAGTTCCTTCAAAAGGTGTAAATAAAGGAAATGTTGTTGATATCGATAGCGCAGTTGAGGCTATTGCTGCCAGCATAGAGAAGGCTGAAAGAATGGCCGGCGTTTCGGTTTCAAGTGCTTTTGTGACCATAAACGGAGGCCATATAGAAACCCTTAATTCGCATGGTGTTGTTGCTGTCTCTCCGAGCCAGACCAGCGAGATATCAAAAGAAGATGTTACGAGAGTTATTGAGGCGGCACAGGCGGTTTCCCTTCCCTCTACACGCGAGATCATCCATGTTATTCCAAGAGATTTTTCAATAGATTCTCAGGAAGGTATAAAAGATCCTGTCGGCATGTCAGGTGTAAGGTTAGAGGTTGAAACCAACATTATTCACGGCGCTTCCATAGCTTTAAGAAACATTTTGAAATGTGTTAATCAGGTTGGAGTAAACGTCGAAGAAATGGTATACACGGGTGTAGCTTCAGCAGAAGCTGTACTGACTGATACGGAAAAAGAGCTCGGTACTTTGTTGGTTGATATAGGGGGCGGTACTACCTCAATGATTGCATTTCTCGACGGAAGTCCGGTTCACTCAGCCGTTCTTCCGATAGGCGGAAAGCTTATTACGAGTGATTTGGCCATAGGACTAAGATCCCGTTTAGAGGACGCCGAACGCATAAAAATAAGGCTCAGCAACGAAGCCGCAATTTCAAAAAATTCAGATGCCGTAAAAAAAGATGAGGATTTTGATGTTTCAGAATTCGGTCTCGAGATCGACCGTCTTCCCAGACAAATGCTTTACAAGATTCTTGATGCACGCCTGGAAGAAATTTTCAGACTTATTGCTCTGGAAGTTCAGAAAGTTAATCTGACAGGTAAGTTACCAGCTGGTGTTGTAATTACGGGGGGCGGTGCCCTCACTGCAAATGTAGAAAGAAATGCCAAGTTAAATTTAAAAATGCCCGTACGTTTAGGAATTCCGAGAGGTGTGACGGGGTTAATAGATGAAATTCAGGGTCCCTCTTCTTCTGCCGGAGTAGGAGCTGTTTTGTACGGCGTAAAACTTTTTAGAGGCAGTCAGTTATTGTCTTTTGATGACAAGAGGGGTAATATGAACAAAAGTTTTTTTAAGATTTTCGGTAAACTTAAATCTTTTCTGCCCTAAAAAGAAAGTTTTTAGGGTTTTTTGTATAGTAGAATTTTTAACTGCCCTAAAAAATTAAGTGTTGATAAATAAATTTGGTATTATGTCAGTACCGTTTCGGAAACTATTTTTCCGATCGGTGTAAAGGCAATGCAAGTTAAACCAGAAATAGAACGATTTGCAAAAATTCGCGTCGTCGGTGTCGGCGGTGCCGGCGGAAACGTAATAAACTCGATGATCGAGTCCAATCAGATAAGGGGTGTTGAGTTTGTTGCAATTAACACAGACGCCCAAGATCTTTCCATAAACAAAGCAGTAATAAAAATACCTATCGGTCAAGAACTTACACAGGGTCTGGGTGCAGGATCTAATCCTGAAATCGGAAAGAAAGCGGCCGAAGAATCTATGGATCTGATAAAAAATAATCTCGAGGGTGCAAACATGGTGTTTATAACTGCAGGTTTGGGTGGCGGTACAGGTACCGGGGCATCTCCTGTTGTTGCAAAGGTCGCCAAAGAGTCGGGTGCCCTTACCATAGGGGTTGTAACGAAACCTTTTCATTTCGAAGGTATACAGAGAATGCGTGCTGCCGACAGAGGCATGGAAGAACTTAGAAAAGAAGTGGATGCTCTTATTACTATTCCGAACCAGAAGCTATTAGAAGTTGCTGACGAAGATATGTCCATAATAGATGCCTTTAGGTTGTCGGACAGCGTTTTAAACCAAGGTGTACAGGGTATTTCTGATTTGATTGTCATGCCGGGACTTATTAATGTAGATTTCGCGGATGTTAAAACTATTATGAAGGACGCCGGGACTGCACTAATGGGCATAGGTATAGGTACCGGAGAGAATCGTGCTGAAGTTGCAGCCAGAGCGGCAATATCTTCTCCTTTGCTGGAGCAATCCGTTGAGGGAGCAAAAGGCATATTGTTCAATATTTCGGGCGGGCCCGATCTTACAATGAGAGAAGTAGACAGAGCGGCAAATATTATTAGGAGTATTGCAAATGAAGAAGCTGATATCATTTTCGGTACATCCATAGACGATGAACTTGCAGGTCAGCTTAAGATAACGGTAATTGCAACCGGTTTTGAGGTTCCTGAAGAAGATGATTCTGTGGCCGGATATGTGGAAAAGCACTACAGCCAAGTACAGAATAGACCCAAACCTGAAACTCCTGTTCAACCTCCTATAATGCAGCCAGTAAAGCCGGAAACACCGGTTACTGAAGAGAAAAAACCCAAACTGCCTGCGGATATGTGGAAACCCGATGATGCCGAAGAGGAAGATTACGGAACCGGGTTTGATATACCTACATTTTTAAGACAGAAGTAAATCTGAGACAGAAATAGAATTTGAGGCAGAAGTAAGCCCAAGCCTTTTTCACAGCGGTTGCCGGAAAATTTTTATAAAAGCATCTCCCGACCTACCAAATTTTTAAAATTGCGGTATCTCAACATTCACAAAAATTTCTCTTTATAAAATCAACAGATTGTTCTAATATCCTAACGAAGATTTCCTTGTATATTTTCCGTTTTTTTGATTTCATTTACTAAGCAGTATTTAGTTCATACAGTCTCGCGTTCCGACAATTTTTGCTTCGGGCAGTGAAAGGTTGCCGGCTTGTGAGACTCATAAATTATTATGAGTAGTTTTCTCTACCGTGAAGATGCGTCTGCTTTCTCCAAAAACCAGTATATTGAATTTTCTGATAACGCTGCAAAGATTCTTGAGAAAAGATATCTTAGACGAGATGAAAATGGTCAGGTAAGCGAAACTCCTGAGCAGATGTTTGAACGCATCTCTAATATTATGGCTGAGCCCGACAGACCGTACGCTGATGTAGAGAGATCTAAAATAGAATTTTACAACTTACTTTCTACCAAAAAATTTTTTCCGAACTCGCCCACCTTTACAGGTGCAGGAACTCCTTTGGGCCAGTTAGCTGCCTGCTTCGTTCTTCCAATAGCAGACGATTTGGGAAAGCAGAAGGACGGTATTTTTTCTACCCTTAGAGTTGCGTCTTTAATCCAGCAAAGCGGCGGAGGAAACGGATTTTCTTTTACAAGGCTAAGACCTAAAGGGTCGAGGGTTTCGGCGAGCAACGGTGTTGCCACAGGACCCGTAGGATTTTTAAAGGTATATGATGCCGCCTTCGGAGAAATAGCTCAAGGAGGTGTCAGAAGAGGGGCAAATATGGGTGTTTTAAGAGTGGACCACCCGGATATAAGAGATTTTATTGCCTCAAAAGCAGTTGAAGGTACAATATCCAATTTTAACTTGTCAGTTGCTCTTACCGATGTGTTTATGGAGGCCGTAAAAAACGATACAACCTATGAATTAATAGATCCTCATACAAAAAAAGTGGCGGAAACGCCAAGGGCAAGAGAAATATTTGACTTGATTGTAGAGTGCGCGCACAGAAACGGAGAGCCCGGTGTTTTATTTATAGATACGGCAAACAAAGAAAACCCGGTTCCGCACATGTACGAGTTAGAAGCAACAAATCCCTGCGGTGAGCAGTGGCTGGGACCTTACGAAAACTGTTGTTTAGGATCCATAAACCTGGCAGAGCATCTTACTGAAGACGGAAGACTAAACTGGGAAGAACTTGAAAAGACCGTAATATCGGCTACAAGATTTTTGGATAATGTCGTAGAAGCCAATAGGTACATACCTGCTGTTCCGGAGATAAAAGATGCGGCCATGGACGTCAGAAGAATAGGACTCGGTTTTATGGCTTTGGCGGATGCTATGTACTCTTTGGGTATAAGATACGGCAGCGAAGAAGGTCAGGAGTTTGCCGCCCAGGTTTCGGAATTTATTAGATTCCATTCTATGAGAGCCTCTATTGAGCTAGCAAAAGAAAGGGGGCCGTTTAGAAAAATCCATGGAAGTATTTATGATCCGGAAAACCTAAAATGGGCACCCCCAAAACCGATAAAAGAGTATAAAAGGAATTTCGGCCGACCCTGGATTAACTGGGACTCGATTTTGGACGGAATAAAGCTCTACGGTATTAGAAACGGTGCTCAGGCCACCATTGCTCCCACAGGTACAATTTCTACTGTTGCAGGCGTTGAAGGCTACGGATGTGAACCGGTTTTTGCTTTGGCTTACTACAGGAATGTTTACCAGAGCGCCGGAGATGAGGGAAAGATGACCCTTGCTTACGTGAGCCCCTTTTTCCAGAAAGCTTTAGATAAACTGAACTTTTCCGAAGAAATGAAAAAATCAATAATTGATAGGGTAATTGAAACCGGAACATGCAGAGGCATCTTAGAGTTGCCGGAGAGTGTACGAAATACTTTTGTCGTTTCTGCCGAGGTTACCCCGGAAGAACACATACTTACACAGGCTTCAATTCAGGCTTTTGTTGATAATTCAATATCCAAGACATGCAACTTTCCGGAAGGTGCCACAAAAGAAGATGTCGCCAAGGTTTATATGCTGGGATGGCAGACCGGATGTAAGGGTTTAACAGTTTACGTTACAGGCAGTAGGCAGGAAGTAGTATTGGAGACAAAATCAACAAAAGATCAGAAAGAGACCAAGGATTCAAAAGAAACGCCATCAGAACCGATTAATAAAGAGATACATTTATCCAGCCAGGATAAATCTATAGAAGAGATACTTATTACCAGGGGATATAAGCTTAGCGGAACAACATATAAGGTAAAAACACCTCAGGGAAACGCTTTTATTACAATCAATAAAGATGATTCAGGCAGACCTCTTGAGGTATTTTTAAACGTCGGGAAAGCAGGTAGTGATGTTGCCGCCTTAGCCGAAGGATTAGGTCGTCTTTTGTCCGGTTGGCTCAGAATGCCCCACTTCAATCTTGAAATTGTTCGCGAAATAATAGTTCAACTAGCAGGAATAGGTGGGTCAAAATCCATCGGATTCGGTAAAAATAGAGTCAGTTCTTTACCGGACGCCGTCGCGAAGGTTTTAGCCGAAGAATTTGGTTTTACCGTAAAGGAAAACGGCAGTAAGAACGGTGATGAAGGAGGAAATGAGGGCGGAAACGGGGGTACAACAGTAGAGGATAGGCAGCAGTCCCCATCGCAGGTATTCTCCAACACCGATATGTGCCCGGAATGCGGAAATTATACACTTGTCCTGGAAGAAGGTTGCGCTAAGTGCTACCAGTGCGGATATAGCAGGTGTTAGTGGTATCATCATAGTATGCAGATATACACAAAAGATGGCGACGCCGGTAAGTCATCCCTGTTAGGAACAAAAAAGCGGATACTCAAATCAAAGCCGGTTTTTGAGCTTCTTGGCACCGCAGATGAAATAAACGCGATACTAGGGTGTGCGTTGTCTTCACTAAAGAAAAGCCGAACGGTGCCGGTTTTAGAAGCTACGCAGGAAGATTTGTTTATGATCGGGGCGTATATCGCAGGATTAAAGCTAAAAAAGGAAGCTGCCGGAGAATGGGAAAAGAAAACACGGTACTTAGAAGACCAGATAGACATCTTTCAAAGACAGTTGCCTGAAATCAAGTCCTTTATAATACCCGGAGGATCGGAGGCCGCTTCGCAGATTCACCTGGCGCGTGTAAAGGTGAGATCTCTTGAAAGAACTTTTGTTTCATACATAAACAAGGGTGGAAAGAAATCATTGAGGTTTCTTCTTCCTTACATAAACAGACTTTCAGACCTGTTGTTTGTTTTGGCAAGATACGTGAATATGGAACTTTCTAGAGAGGAAAGACTTTGGAAACCAATAAAATGAAAAAAACCTACCTACTACTTTTATTGCTAATTTTAATAATGTCAGGTTTGATAGGTCTTCTTGTGCACCGTGCCCACGTAAACGACATTTATTTTTCCGAGCAGATTGGTAACGAAGCGCCCCAAATTTGATAAAATTTCTTTGTTATGACCAAAGATCGTGATAAAAAAGAAAACTTAACAATTCCCCAAATGGAAGAACAGGTTTTGAGTTTTTGGCTTGATAACAAAATTTTTGAAAAGTCTGTAGAAAAAAATCCTAAAGAAAACTTGTACGTTTTTTATGACGGTCCGCCCTTTATCTCAGGACTTCCGCATTACGGACATTTGCTCGGGTCTATTGCCAAAGATGTAATTCCCAGGTTTCAGACAATGAAAGGAAAAAGAGTCGAAAGAGTTTGGGGTTGGGATGCCCACGGTCTGACAGTCGAAAATAAGGTTCAAAAAAAGTTCGGGATAAAAAACAGACGCGATATTGAAAAGTTCGGTTTACAAAGATTTGCCGAAGAATGCTACAACTATACGCGTGATGTTTCAGCCGAGTGGGACTGGTATGTTAATAAAATAGGAAGGTGGGTCGATATAAAAAATGCCTATAGGACAACGAACAAAGAATATATGGAATCCGTTATGTGGACTTTCAAACAGCTTTACGATAAGGGATTGGTTTACGAAGGTATAAGAACGTCACTATTTTGTACTAAATGCGGAACTCCGGTGTCTAACTTTGAAGTTGCGATGGATAACTCGTATAAGGACGTTGAAGATCCTGCCATAACCGTAAAATTTAAAATTTTAAGCGAGGGAGAATTTAAAGATGTTTTTGTTTTGGCCTGGACAACCACCCCATGGACTGTTCCGTCAAATAGGGCATTGGTGCTAGATAAAGATGCCGATTACTCTCTTGTTGAATGTGAAAAAGAAAAGTATGTAGCGGCAAACCTCCGTTTAGCTGAAGTTTTTGTAGAAAAAGAATACAAAGTACTAAAAACAGTAAAGGGCAGCGATCTTGTCGGACTAAAATACGATCCGCCTTTTAAATATTACAAAGGTAAGGAAGGGGAATTTGAAATTTACCACTATGACGGAATGGCGACTATGGACGAAGGAACCGGAATTGTTCACAGTGCCCCTGGCTTCGGTGAAATAGACTCGGAAATGGGAAAACACTTCGGTCTTACACTAATGCTAACAATAGACGATGAGGGAAAATTTATTCCGGGTGACGGTGAAACCAATCCTTATAGCGGAATGTTTTACAAAGACGCCGACCCCTCCCTAATAACCGATCTTGAATCTGCAGGATTGCTATTCAAAAACGAAAAAGTAACTCACAGATTCCCATATCACGACAGATGCGACACTCTACTTATACAAAGAGCCCAACACAGCTGGTTTGTAAATGTAGCCTCTTTAAAAGAAAGAATGTCCGAGCTAAACGAGGAGATAAATTGGATTCCAAATCATTTAAAAAACGGCAGGTTCGGACAGAACATTGTTCAGCAACCTGATTGGTGTATATCAAGAAACAGATATTGGGCTACTCCCATGCCGGTTTGGGAGGCAGAAGACGGTGAGAGAATAGTAATTTCTTCAGTAAAAGAATTGGAAGAATTATCGGGCCAGAAGGTTGAGGATTTACACAGGCCTTTTATCGATAGAATTGTTATAAAAAAAGACGGAAAAGAATTTAAAAGAAGAACTGAGGTTTTAGATTCATGGCTGGATGCAGGTTCTATGCCATGGTGCCAAATTCATTACCCTTTTGAAAATAAGGAAAAATTTGAAGCTAACTTTCCCGGAGATTACATTGTCGAATATATTGCTCAAGTAAGAGCGTGGTTTAATGTTATGCACATACTTTCAACCGCGGTGTTCGATAGTAACTCATTTAAAAATGTTATCTCAACAGGAGTTATGGCAGGTTCTGACGGAAGAAAAATGAGCAAGACATTTAACAACTATACCGATCCCAAGGTAGTAATCGAAACCTACGGAGGAGATTCTCTCAGACTTTATCTGATGGGTTCGCCTCTCATGGTTGGTGAAAATGCAAATTTCGAAGAGGCCGAGTTAAGGACTAAACTCAGAAATGTAATGAATCCATTGTGGAATTCGGCAAAGTATTTCGAAACCTACGCATCGGCATTCGACTGGAAAGATAAAGGTGAGTTCAAATCCGAGAACATTTTGGATATTTGGATAACGGCGAGGTTGCACGAAGTTGTAAAAACAATATCTGAAAGTTTGGAGACATACTATATTCCTCAATCGGCAAGGGCAGTTGAAGAATTTGTCGACGACCTGTCCAGGTGGTATGTGCGAAGATCTAGAGAAAGAATTTCAGCAGGAGACGAGGAAGCAATAGGCACGCTTTTCTATGTTTTAAGAAATTTTTGTGAAGCGGCGGCTCCGGTAATACCGTTTATGACTGAAAGCATTTACCAGCTTTTGAAAAAGTTTTCTCCAAACCTAAGAGAAGAATCAGTTCACCTTGAAAAATATCCCGATCACGATCCTGCTTTTGTCGAGTTAAACAGGTCTCTTATAGATGAGATGAAAAATGTCAGAGAACTGGTTTCATACGGTCTTTCAATAAGAAGCGACCGAAAAATTTCGGTTCGTCAGCCCTTATCAAAAATTGTGGTAGCGGGATTGAGCGTGTCCCATCCTGAGCTTTCCTTGCTTGTGCAAGATGAGGTGAATGTTAAGGATGTGCAGTACGTTGATTCGGTATCAGGCGACCTCGCTTCGGTGTCCTTTTCAAATGTTACAGTAGGATTGGATTTAAACATAAACGAACAGTTAAAAATGGAAGGAATGGCTCGCGAGTTTGTAAGAAAAGTGCAGGAAAAAAGAAAAGAAATGGGTCTTGTAGTGGGAGATACGATCGAAGTTACTTACGAAAAAGATGACGATACGGAGAAGGTAATCGAGCTTTTCTACGACGACATTTCTAAAAAAATCCAGGCCAAATCCATAGAGGCCGGAGAAGATTTTTCGATCCGAAAAGTAGGTTAATTATGTTATAGTTATACATATGCAAGATATCTACCTGTCTTTAAATAACAACATTCTAAGAGTCACATTGTTTGGAAAGGACGGTTTAAGATCTTACTCAAATACCGTATCTCCCGAAGTAGTAAACGACACAAAAATTTTAGACACTTCAAAATATGCTGAGGAAGTTAAAAACGCCATTTCCCAAGTAACAGAGTCCTCACTTTCAAAACTGACGTTAAACGTTGTAACTGAGCCCGAGGACACTATCCTTAGATTTATCACGATAAACAAAAGGGACGGTGAAAAGCAGGAGCAGCTTTTAAACGATATAAAAGCAAAGGTAACGGAAGTGCCTCTTGAAGATTTGTTCTTTTCCTATCAAAAAATTGCTCCCTTTTTATACCAATTTGTCGGTGTAAAAAAGGATTATATGGAGAAACTTTTGGAAGTTTCGAATGCAGTTGGAATCTCACTTAAAAGTGTGGTTCCGTGGTTACTTCTGCTTCCTAAGTATGTCGGTACAAACGATCCTGCGGTATTTATTGCAAGAATTGACGGCAGCCATGCAATGGCCTTATCCGAGCTTAATGGCATTTTTTACAGCGGTGTAAGTAACAAAGAAATTACCTCAGATCAGATCGAAAAATTTGTTTCCGAGCTGTCTTTTTACAAGAAAAAAACACCAGTAAAGAGAGCTTACACTTTAAACTATCAGAGTTTAGATGTTGCAGGATATGAAGTAGCCGAGATCGGAATGCCTCCAGTTGATGTTGAGTACGATGAGCAGTTTAAACTGAATATTCTTGTAGAATATGTAGTTGAAGCAGATCCTGACATATTGTTTTCCCAAAACAACCTTCTTAATCTAATGCCCCTACCGGTTGAGGTAAAAAGTAACAAAAGTATTGTTTATGTTGGAGCTTCCGCAGTTTTAATATTTGCCGGAATTTTATCCTTTTTCTTATTCTTTAATAAAAACAAGTCCGGTGATTCTTCACAAATGGCAGTTGATACTACTCAGCAGGAAAATGTTTTGAGTGAGCAGGTTGAGGCTCCGAGAGAGGAAGCGCCATCCCCCGATCTTAAAAAAGAGGAGTTGGATGTTATGGTTCTTAACGGTGCCGGAGTTAATGGTTTGGCAGCCAGAACCAAAACTCTCCTTGAGGATAAAGGTTACAAAGTATTTGATATAGACACCGCCGACGAAGTGAGAGAAGATACTTTATTGAGATTTAAAAAAGACAGTATTGCTTACAAGGCCTTGCTCGAGGAAGATTTAAAGGATGCATTTCCTAACATAATTGTGGAGGATTCGTTGGATGACGGGGAAGATTACGATTTGCTTATAATAGCGGGAACTACGACAGAGTTGTAAGGTTTTTGCAATTTACACTATTTATGTTGGAATTCTTGCTCAATCCCTAAATTTAGTGTAATATTCCAATGTTTTCTATGGATAAATACGCGGTAATAAAAATAGGATCGTCTCAATATAAAGTACACGAGGGTGACACCCTTTTTGTAAACAAGCAGAACGGCGATATTTCAGCCGATGTGCTCCTTTTTTCTGACGGAAGGGAAACCGTAATCGGAGATCCTTTAGTAAAAGGTGTTTCGGTTAAACTTAAAATAACAGGAGAAAAAAGAGGTAGAAAAGTTGTTGTTTCAAGATTTAAGTCAAAATCCAGATATAGAAAAACTAGAGGTTACAGGGACGAAATATCTGAAGTTTTAGTCGAAAAAATAGAGATTTCATCGGGAAAAGAACAAAAGCCTGTGGTTAAAGCGGAAAGTGCGCCTGTAACGGAAAAGAAAGAAAAACAGTCGGTGAAGAAAGTAGCTGGGGATAAAAAACCGGTAACTAAAAAACCCGCAATAAAAGCTAAAAAACCGGTAAAAAAGGAGGCTAAGTAATATATGGCACATAAAAAAGCGGGAGGCTCAAAAGCCAGACAGGGCGGAAATGTATCGGGAAAAAGGCTTGGTGTAAAAGTCTTCGGAGGATCAGTTGTAAAACCCGGGGGAATCATCGTCAGACAAAGAGGTAGAACTTTTGTAGCCGGAAAAAATACCGACATGGCTAAGGACTTCTCAATATTCAGCAAAGTTAACGGAATTGTTAAATTTTCCTGGTTAACTAAGAAGAAGAAACAAATCGAGGTTGTAGAGGTTAAGTAACAATTTTCGATTTAAGCCCACACTTAAGAGTTTCCAATCATTTTTCTTTATTTACCAATCTTATGCTGTCTGTTGGGTAAAAAACTGCCAATGCGCGTCCTATGACCGCATCTTTGTGAACAGGTCCCCAGTATCTTGAATCTGTGCTTTCCCCTCTGTTATCCCCCATTACAATAAAATAGTCCTCAGATACTTTGTAGTCTTTTCCTTCCGTTAAAAATTCGTCACCCTCGGTAACAACTGTTGGGGCGAGATAAGTTTCTTCAAGCTTTTGTCCGTTCACATATACAAAACCGTTTTGAATTTTTATTGTTTCTCCGGGCAAAGCAACAACTCTTTTTACAAGTAATTCTGATTTGGAAACAGGATGCCAGAATATAATAACCTCATTTCTTTGGATTGGGTCGAATTTTATTGAAAGTTTTTCGGCAATAATCTGCTCTTTATCTTTTAAATATGGGTGCATGGAGTCGCCGGAAACTTCCAGAAACTGACCTACAAGTATGTATACCAACAGAAAAACGGTTATACCTATAAGAAATATTTCCAGTACGTCGGCGACGGCGTTTCTAACACTAAATTTTCTTGCCATAGGGTAATTTTATATCAGACCGGGTTAAATAACTAGGAGGGATGTGTAAAATACTGTAAAATATGGGCGCGAGGGTCCGTGGCTCAGTGGTTAGAGCGCTCGGTTCACATCCGAGAGGTCCCTGGTTCGATCCCAGGCGGGCCCACCAAAAGTATCACAAGCATATTCGTTGTGATGATGATTAAAAATCCTTAAGCGGCCCTCTAAGAGTATTAAGCATCAGTCTTTTCAAAATGTCGATAAATGGTATTTTATATAGATCTTCCAGTATTAACCCCATTGCAGTTTTGCTCTCTTTTGGACCGAAAGCCGGGTTGGCGTTTGCGTCTATAAAGAAATATCTACCAGAACCGTCCTGTCTAATATCAAATTTTCCGTAATCCATCATTTTTATTGCGTCGAAAGCGCTTATTACCAAATCTTTCAGATAAGAGTTTTCAAATTTTTCGTATTTGAACGTCTCCTCTTTATTTATCCACTGATCTTCAAAAGTTAAAAAAACATACTTATCGTCAGGTTTGTTGAAGACTTTTTCAGCCATGTACACTTTTCTGTTAAGTCCCTCAAGAACGTAAGCGGTAATCTCTTTTCCTACGATAAACTCTTCAACTAAAATAGGCTGTTTATACACCTCATTTAAATATTTTATTCTTGCTCTCAGAGCTTTTTCATTTTCTACAACTGAATCTTGGGTTATTTCTACACCGCCGTGTATCTCGTTTAGCTTTGTAATAAGAGGAAATCTTAGGTGAGGATCAATAGGATCTACGGCAGAAGTAAATAATTGAAAGTTAGGAACCGGAATTTTAAATTGATGTAAAAGTTTTTTAACTAAAAATTTGTTGTAGCATAGGGCAAGTCCTAAAATGTCTGCACCGGTATATGGTATTTCAAGTGACTCTAAAATGCCTGGGACAGCGGAAGACAAATACTCATTGCCCTTTATGGAATCCGCAAGATTAAAAACCATCTCAGGCTTAAATTTTTTTAATTCTTCGCTAAGGTTTGCATCTCCGGGTAGTATTGAACATTCAACACCCAGTCTTTCAACATATTTCGAAATAAGTTGTGCATCCTCAAATGCATCCGCTTCCGTTATGTATTGTTCTTCCGTAGGAAAGTATTCTCTTTTTATTTCACTGTATACAATAGCTACCTTTTTAGGCAGAGGTGTGCCGTTTCCGTTCTGTGCTGTTGAATTTGACCGGTCAGAATTTTCCATCCTAATAATTAAAAGTTAATTATATCCTCTAGTCAATAAATTCATCGTACAAAAGATTCCAAAGTTCGGTATAGCCGCCGTCGTAGCCTAGTGCCCATATTCCTACACCCATTAAATTATTATTTTTAGCCATTTGATATTTTATTCTCAGAGATTTTTCGTTTTCGTAAAAAACCTGTCTTTGCTGACCTGTTTCGGGGCTAACATAGCTGAAGTAAGGAACTTGTCCCAGCTCGTCCCACAAAACATTGGGCTTAACATCTATTAATGTGTCCATAACAGCCTCAAAGGTTTGTGATTGTGAAAAACCAATTTCTTCGCTTCCGTCAATTCTTTCAGCATATTTTTCATTTTGCCCCACAACCCAGTTATAGCCGTAATACGGAACACCCAGAATTATTTTATTGGGAGGAACGACCGAGAGATAGTCTTTCATCATAGTTTCTATGTCGTATTCGGCATGAACCCCCTTACCTCCTATAGGTGAGACAGGTCCTGCTTTATCCGAAGTAGGGCGGTGGAAATCATATCCCATAATAAATATTCCGTCGCTTTGTTTTGCTAAATTTTCTAAATCAGAGCTAACCCTATTTTTAACAGCTGAATCAGCAAAAGCTGACACCACAACATTTGAATTGCCGTATCTTTCGTCTAGCTTCCTATTCATATATTCTGTAAATTCGGTAAATTTCACCGCTATTTCAATATCGGTATATTCAGCATACTCAAAGTTCAGATTTACATCCGTGATTCCCTTTTCATCAAGCTCTGTGATCACGTTATTCAAAAGTGTGTCCCAGCACTCTCTGCATGTTAAAAATGCATCATTGTCGGTGTCTCTGTGAGCTATAACAGTAAGTGCAAAATTTACACCATATTTTTTACACGCTTCAATTAACTGTTTAATTTTCTCTTCCTGTTTCCAATTTCTATAGCCAGGCTCTGTTATTAAACTCCCATCTTCCCCTTCGACGGTTTTAACAAACTCACCTTTTCCGTTTATATATAAACCGAAGTATGCGATATCAGTGAGTCTGTCTAATTGAAGATATTCCATGCTACCTAATGTCCAGTACGGAAGGTAACCGTAAATTCTATAAGAAGGTTTTTTCCTTTCCTTAAAAAGCGAAAGAATATCAAATGAATTAGAAAACGGTGTTAGCGGGCGATACTTGTAATCGACTTTACTGATATAAAGACTAAGCCCGCCGAGAACCAGTACGATTGAGAATAGTATTACGATAACTTTTACTTCGGACCTCACCTTGTAATTTTAAGGTAATTGGGCCGATAAATACAGCCGAATTTTTCAATGTGTTGGCTTATAAATGATAGAATGGGGTAGTGCCGGTACTAAAAATTAGAAAATACCGTTTTCGTACAATTCTGCTATTTGTTTTTTTAAGCGTAGCGGTAGTTACAGCTATGATTTTTTATAGAGAATACGCTAAGTATCTCGAAGAAGAGAGGTTGTCGGATGATCAAAAAAGGCAGGTTTACGTCGATAGGATGAGGGTTGCAGAAAACAACGATGAGTGCAATCAGGTAGAAGAGGTTGAGTTTTATACATACACCGGAAGCGATCCATTGTGGGAAGAAAACAATAAGTTCGGGATTTATATATACGCGGAAGAAGACGAGTTTTTTGATCGTGCCGAGGAACTTGTTAACACCGGAAAAGGAGACTGGGGATATGTTTTGATTCCATACAATGTAAAGGACACCGCTTTCGAAAAATGGGACGGGGTTTTTAGAAAATTACGCGAAAAACATTTAATCCCTGTAATACAGCTTTGGGATGTTGATACGGATAACTATAAGGAACAGACGGTAAAGGCCGCAGAGTTTCTTAACAGATTTGTTTGGCCGATAAGATACAGATATGTTAGTGTGTACAACGAGCCTAACGATAAAAATTTCTGGTACGGTCGGGTAGATCCTGACGAGTACGCTGAAATTTTAAATTTCACTATCGATACCTTCAAACAGGAAAATGCGGACTTCTTTATGCTAAACGGCGCATTCAATGTTTCTGCGCCAACAGACTCTAACCATTTAGATTCTCTTGAGTATATGAGAAGAATGGAAATCGCTGTTCCGGGAATATTCTCAAAATTAGACGGCTGGGCTTCACACCCCTATCCCCAACCCAATTTCTCCGGAAGTCCCTATAACGAAGGTAGATGGAGCATAAAAGCTTACGAAACCGAACTAAGTTTTCTTGAAGTAGTTCTTAAAGTGGAAAAAGAATTACCGGTATTTATAACGGAAACAGGTTGGGCACACGCTGAAGGCGTAAATTACAACCCGAGCTACCTTCCTGTAGAAACAGTTGCAGAATACACTAAAAAAGCTTTTGAAGACGTGTGGTTGAAGGATGATAGAGTGAGAGCCGTGATGCCCTTTACAATAAAATATGAGCCTCCTTTCGATCACTTTTCCTGGTTGAATGGAGATAACGTTCCTTACAAACATTTCGATACGATAAGAGATATGAAGAAAATTTCCGGCAAACCGCCTGCCTTTATAATAAATCAAATGAGAATCGGAGATTGTGACTAATGAACCTTACCATAACTCACAAAAAAATTGCTGCTAACACCGTGTACCAACTTTTCGGTAAAATTTTTAGTCTTTGTATCACGGTTTTAGCCACAGTAATAATCACCAGGACTTACGGACGTGAAATGTACGGTCAGTTTAGCTTGATGCAGGCGTGGCCGGCGCTGTTTTTCGTGATAGTCGACTTTGGATTAAATGCCATAGCCACTAGAGAAATTTCTAAAGATTGGAGTAAGGCAGGAAAATATTTCGGAAACATTTTAGTTATAAGAATGTTTTTCTCGTTGTTTCTTATTTTACTGTTATTAGCCGCATTAAAGTTTTTTCCATACTCCTATAGTTTAAAGTTGGGAATAATTTTAAGTTTATTTTTAATTTTTACACAAGCTCTTTTTACAACAACAAACATAATATTTCAGGCAAAACTAAGATATGATTTGTCGACAATAGGATATCTCTCAGGATATTTACTAATTCTGGCGTTGGTATTTTTACTTTCATCTCAAAACGCAGGTGTGATGTGGTTAAGTTTCAGCTATGTTTTAGGAGGACTCGTAACATTTACCGTAAACTATTTCTTTATAAAATCACTTGGGGTTGAGCCCGAATTTAAGCCCGATAAAGAGGTCTGGAAATACCTTTTAGCATCATCACTTCCGCTGGGGTTAATGTTTGTTTTTAGCCAGGTTAATTTTAAAGCAGACTCGCTGTTACTGTCAGTTCTTCCCGTCCCGTCCTTTTTGGGAATTAGCAATAACGAAGCCGTAGGTCTTTACGCCTTACCATACAAGGTGTTTGAAGTGGCTCTCGTCCTTCCTACCTTTTTTATGAATTCGGTTTACCCGATCATGGTTGTACACATGACTCAGGGAAAGGACAAATTAAAAGAAACCCTAACTCAATCACTTAAGTTTTTATTTTGGGCGGCTTTGGCTTTTTCGGTTCTTGGTTATATATTCTCACCCCTGGCCGTTCGTATTCTCGGGGGTGCTGAATTTACTAACTCAGTACCGGCTTTGAGAATACTTCTTGCAGGTCTTGTACTTTATAGTCTCACCCAGCCATTGGCTTGGCTAATAGTGACTCTCGGCTACCAGCGCTACCTTCCTTATATATATCTTGTCAGCGCCATCTTTAATTTTACAGCTAACTATGTGGTTATACCGAAATACTCATTTTACGGTTCTGCTGTCGTAACTCATATATCCGAGTTTTTGATTCTAATATTGCTCATTTTTACTGTTCGAAAGGTATGGAAAAAAAGCTATGGTGCTTAAATACCTTTTAATTTTATTGACAGCAACTTTGAGTTTAGGTCAGTTTGCCAGATTCGGTAACTATTACATTTTTGATCTAGCTGCGGCTATTTTTGCGTTTTCGGGTTTAATATTTCTCTTAATTAAAAAAAGATTTAGCCTTCCTAAATACTCGATTCTATTTTTAATCTTTTTTGTTTGGGCAGCCGCATCATTTTTCGTAAATATCTATAAGTACGAGAGTAGCGAGATTTATATATCCTTAGCCTACCTCCTACGTTTAGGGGTTTACATTTTTGCTGCCATTGTGGTTTACAACCTATTAAACTTAAATTATTTGAAAGGACGGTTGTTGGAAAAAACCCTAATCCTGTCCGCCCTTTTTCTATGCGCAGCTTCAGCCTTACAGCTTGTATTTTTGCCGGATTTTTCTGTACTTGATCCATCGCTTGGTTGGGATCCCCACAAAAGCCGTGCTGCCGGAACGTTTTTTGATCCCAACTTTTTGGGTGCGTATTTGGCAACTGTTTTAGTGTGGATTTTATACCGCATATCTGCTGGGAATAAACAAAGGATCTATATTTACTCGGCTGCTACAATTTCGATTTTTATATTTCTCACTTTTTCTAGAAGTGCTTGGGCAATGACAGCTGTAATAATTTTTATGTTTGGAATATTCAGATATCCCAAATTTTTGTTGCTTGGAATTTTTATCGCATTTTTGGCGTACTTTTTAGTTCCAAGAGTGCAGACAAGAATATCTGGAATTACAGATCCTGCTGATTCTGCCAGATTCCGTCTCGTTTCCTGGCAAAACGCGCTTGAGATTTCAAAAGACAATTTATTGACAGGTGTGGGTTTTAATTCTTACAGGTACGCCCAAAAAGAATATGGTTTTTTGAACATAGATAATATTTCGTCGCGCTCCGGAGCCGGGTCCGATTCCAGTTTTCTATTTGTTCTGGCAACTACGGGAATTTTCGGTGCAATAATATATTCGGTGGCGTGGTTTTTTCCTTTTTTCGATAACTTACTATCGAAAAATAAAAGAAGGTTAATTTTAATAAGTCTGATACCGGCTTTAATAGTGGAGGCGTCCTTTATAAACTCATTGTTTTATCCGCAAATAATGTTTGTGTTATTTGTGACTTTGTTCAGCTCGACTCTTGATATCTGACTTTTAATTCTTCTTCTGATGAATTTCCGGCTTCATCAGTTGCAACGATTTTTATTTCAACTTCCCCTGACTTTACTCCGAGAGTGTATTCAAAGGAAAGATCAGGTTTTTGGGCTACTATTCTGTCGTTTATCTTTATCGTTGCTTTCTCATTTATTTTTCCGGTGATTGTTATTCTTCTATCGAGGTTTCGCACGGTATCACCGTCTTCAGGAGATACTACTTCTATTTCAGGATTTTCCGTATCTACAATTATCGTATAAACCTCACTTGGCCCGCTTTCTTCGTTTTTCTGGTTAATGGCTTTTGCAAATACCGTGTTTCTACCATTAATTAGTTCAATTGCAGCAAAATTGAAAATTCCATCGGATCCGGTGGTTGTTTGAGCAACTTCGGGGCCGTTTACAAATAGCTTTATTGTCTCACCTTCGTTCGCAAAGCCTGTCAAATCCACTTTATTTTCTTTAGTAGAATTCGGGACATTGGAAAGCGTCGGAGGCCTGACCCTGACAGTTATCACCCCGTCATCTTTATTTCGGTTTTTAGATAGCAAACCGAAAGCCGATCCGAAGAAAGGCGCGAACACAAATAAAGAAAGGATAACGAAGATAAATATAGCAATTATAGCCGTCATCGTTTTGATAAATTTCTTTGACAGTTCTTCTTCGCTTTGTCCGTATCTTCTTCCTCTGTATTTATATTTGGGTTTTGCCATATTTACTTTATTATTTCTTCTTTTATAAACGATTTCAGGTCATCTCTCAAATCGTCTCTTTCCATCGCGAATTTTAGGGTAGTCTTAAGATATCTTAATGGGTCGCCGGTCGTAAGCCATTCCCCCTCTATAGGCTGGGCAATGACATTTTTTCCAGATTCGGCAAGCCTGTTAAGGATGTCTATGAGCCAAAGCTCGTCGTCCTTACCTGTAGGAGTGTTTAGGGCTTCTTCTATAACTGCGTAGGAAAAGACAAAACGCCCGAACTGAACTTTGTTTGACGGTGCCCGATCTTTTGGAAGTTTTTCAAAGCCCTTTTCCATAGTAAATTCATAGGGAGCATTTTCTTTGTATTTTATTGTGGCGTACCTGTCTACTTCAGACCAAGGTACTTCCTGTACTGCTAGTACCGCAGTGGCGTTTTGCTCGTGGTAAACATCTATGAGTTGCTTGGTTACCGGCGTTTTTGATAGGGTAAGGTCGTCACCGAACATGTAAACGAAGGCTTCGTTGTCGTCTATTAATTCTTTTACTGTTATTAATGGTGAGCCGTTTCCGTAGGGAAGGTGATTTTTTTGTCTGACATAAACAAAATTAGCCATTTGAGGAATGGATTGCACTATTTCTAGATATTTGAGTTTGCCGTTTTTTTCTAGAGATGTTTCAAGCTCGGATCTGTTATCAAAGTAATCTTCCATTATGTGGTTACCTGCTCTTGTCACCAGTATTATCTCTTCAATTCCCGAATTTACGGCTTCTTCAACAAGATAGTGAATAATGGGTTTGTCTATTATCGGGAGCATTTCTTTCGGTTGGTTTTTTGTCGCCGGAAGAAATCTAGTGCCGTAACCTGCAGCTGCAATAACGGCCTTTTTTACTTTGGAGTATTGTTTCATATACATTAAATTTTAGCACAAAAAAAGAGCAGAGAAGTGCGCTGTGTTTATTTACAGCGGGGACTTGTCTGCTCCGGGTTTTGGTTACTTTTTTTTAGGTTTCATCGGTTTTGCCATTTGGATTACTTCGGGTTTTTCTTTTTTGGAAAATATGATTCCGAAAGTATAGACTAGATAAAAAGCCCAAATTATCGGCAATCCGATAAAAATGGACAAATCGCTAGTATTACCCGAGCTTAAAAGCGTCCATGACAAAAAAACCACAACCACCAGGGAAAGCAACCACCAGAAAAATTTCATTGTAACCTCCTAATTTTGGAATAGGTGAATTATACCCTATAGTACAAGATTTGTCTAGTTTGGCTGAGTTTAAATGGAGCCGGTAACAGGATTCGAACCTGTGATCTTTCCCTTACGAAGGGACTGCTCTGCCAGCTGAGCTATACCGGCCGGTTAAACTATTCTACCAGATATGTGTAGTGATAGAATATTTGTATGACGTGGTTTATATTTGCTCTTTTATCCGCACTATTTGCTGCTATAACCGCAATTTTGGCAAAAATCGGTGTTACAAACATCAACTCCAATCTGGCTACAGCAATTAGAACTATCGTTATAACTTTATTTGCTTGGGGAATAGTGTTTTTTCAGGGTACTTTTCGCAATCTTTCTACTGTTTCTAAACATACTTTAATATTTTTAATTTTATCCGGATTAACCACAGGTATTTCTTGGCTTTTCTATTTTAGAGCTTTACAGCTTGGAAGTGTTTCAAAGGTTGTTCCTATAGATAAATTAAGTCTTGTTTTAGCGGTTTTGTTCGGAGCATTGTTTTTAAGTGAAAAGATTACATTGCACGTAGTTTTGGGAAGTGTTTTGATGACTGCCGGTGCTATTTTGATTGCTTTTTAGCTAATTCCAGGCATGGGGTAGCTTGGAGAAGTTTGTTTTACATTACTATCTGCCAAGAAATGAAAAATAACACGGATACCATTAACTCAACACCCAGATCTTTAAATTAAATTCATTTGTAACTGCTACTGCAATTGCCGAGATTAATAGACTCGATCGGACATCAAGTAGTACATCGGAGGGAAAAAGTTTAAAAAAACTTCTTTCCCTCCCATTCTTTAGTTTTTCTGTACATAGTAAAATTAAAGAATGGTAAAAATAATATACTCAGAAAAAGTTAATAGTAACCTTATGAGTAATTTTCTCCCAGGGTTAAAAGATTTCTGTGCACAGCGTAACATTGTTTATTTCGAACCCACTGAGGAGAACAAAAAAAAGGTTTTAGAAATAGTAGCAGAAGGGTTTCCAGAAATTAAAGGAGACGTTGAATGTTACATAAGATCTTTCGGCCCTTGGGGTATGTATCACCCCGAGGATAGCTGTATTTCTATATGCCCCATAGATATTCATAGGGCACCAGGCGGTTTGGTGGGTACTATAGAGCACGAAATTACTCACTTGAAGCACCCCGAGGCAAATTCGATGGAGCATGAGAAAAAGGAAGATTACATAAATTATTTACAAAAGTCAGCAAAAAATAATATGTGTTAAACAAATTAAGCAAAGTTTGTGGTCAGTGCACGATGGGTTGTATCCTCTTTAGTTAGTCACTGTCGTCAGCTCAGGCATGTTGTTAGGATAAAGGATTCTGTTAGTCTATTTGGAGCGGGTGACGGGGCTCGGTCACAAGTCTTAACACATTGTATTTCGCTAACGCTCAAACAATCTGTAAAGCTCGAGACCCCGCCTCAGTCGCTAATGCTCCTTCCGGCATTCTCGCCCCGCCATCCCAGAAAGCTGCTAAGCACCTTGCGGTGCTCACACCACCTTTCTGGAGCGGGTGACGGGGCTCGAACCCGCGGTCTTCTGCTTGGGAAGCAGACGCTTTACCACTAAGCTACACCCGCAATACTTCACGATTATATCAGTACGAAAGACAATAAAAAACACTCCCCGTAGGGAGCGTTTTCTTTTTTTGCAAATGAATCGAAATTAGGGCAGTACTAAAACCTGTCCGGGTACGATAAGTGCTTGCTGACCGTTCACTAAAAACCCTACGTCAGCTTTATTTGCCTCCAGTATTTTTGTCCACTGAGTTCCGTCGCCATAAGCTCCTTCAGCTATTTCCCAAAGGGTGTCGCCCGAAACTACGGTGTACGATGTTCCCTGAATGTCGCCTTCGTTGTAGTTGTTGGCAACCCACTCTGCCGCAATGAATGAGGGTGTTTCTGAAGTAACGTTTGAGTCTGTAACAGCATCTCCGTTTAAATCACCCTGCATTTCTTCCCCTCCTGTACCATTTTCTTCCTGAAATACGTTATCGTTTTGAGCCCTGTCGAACTCTTCAGAACTTTTATTGAAATAGTTATAAGCGGCAAAAACCAATGCTACTATAAATAGCCCCCCAATAATTAAGGCTAAACCGTCTCTCTCATTTGTACTTTCCTGTTTGTTTGTGGACATTAAAAAACCTCCTGATTCGGGGGCAGAAAACATTTATACATGGCGGGATCGACGGGACTCGAACCCGCGGCCTCCGCAGTGACAGTGCGGCGCTCTAACCGACTGAGCTACGACCCCATAATGCTGGTGTTATACTAGCAATTTGTTGTTGTGAGGTCAATAAATTCGGGTATTTTTTTTGTTAAAAACGCCGGTCGGTGATAAAATCCCCTAAAATAATAAAAGGAGGGTACTATGTCGTTTTTTCGTGTTAATCCGGTTAAGGAAATGGAAAAGCTTATGCGAGAGCAGGGAGCTAAGGGTTTCATGGTGGAGTGTTGTAAAGATACGGACAATAAAACCCACATCCCTTCCGACATAAATGAGTATTCCTACGATTTGGGGAATCTCAATCAAATGCCTCTTTGGCTTGTTGAAGAAATATGTGCAGCCATGAAAGGAAGACCGAGTTATGTTTTTCTGGAGAGACATATAGGATCAACAATGCACATCAAAGTAGGTAAACAAGTTGCGTAATTTTTATACCTGCGGTTTCTTAAGCTGTACAACTAAGCTTCTGGAACCGCATTTTTTTCTGCTATCATAGATATTATGAAAGACAGGCGAATTCCCAACAAAGAGGTTATTTTACAGCTTAAGGAAGTTCTCGCCGCAATGGATGTTAAAAATTTCAACACTTTCCGTGTCAGAGCCTATCAAAACGCAATTTCGATTTTAGACAACCTCACGGTTTCAATTTACGATCTTTGGGAAAATAAACGACTAAAAGAAATTCCCGGCATAGGTGCAGGAATTTATTCACACCTGGATGAACTTTTCACCACCGGCTCTGTAAAAGAATTTCACGAGATAAAAAAGGACCTTCCAGACGGAATGTTCGAATTAATAGGTATCAGGGGAATAGGTGCAAGGAAAGCGTTTAAACTTTCGGCGGCCTTTAAATTAAATAAACGTGAAACGGCCGTAGAAAAACTTAAAGAGCACGCTGAAAAAGGTGAGATAAGAAATCTTGAAGGCTTTGGCGAAAAATCCGAATCAGATATTTTAGAAGCTATAAGCCAGTTGAAAATGACGAAAAATGAAAAGGAGAGGTTGTTGTATTCGAAAGCTGAGGAGGTTGTTGAGAGAATCTACGATTACATGAATACGCTCGATTGTATTACCCACATGGAGGCGGCCGGATCTTTTAGGCGTAAAAACGCCACAGTCGGTGACATTGATTTACCCGTAGCAACAACAAATGCAGAAAAAGTAATCAAACATTTTATGGCATTTCCCGAGATATCCGATGTTTTAGCTCAAGGTGATAAAAAATGTAGTGTTGTTCTCAAAAACGATTTACAAGTGGATTTGAGAGTTTCAACTCCCGAAGCTTACGGTGCCATGCTCCAATACTTTACCGGCTCGAAACAGCATAACATTATTTTAAGAAACTTCTCACTCTCTAAAAAGATGTCTTTGTCTGAATACGGTATAAAAAAAGGAGAAAAACTTTACGAATTTAAAGATGAACCGTCTTTTTACAAATTTATAGGACTACCATACATTGAGCCTGAACTTAGAAACGGGTCTAATGAAATAGAAGCTGCGGTTTCATATTCTTTGCCTGAGTTAATAACTTTAGAAGATATAAAAGGTGACGTGCACTGCCACACAGTTGATTCTGACGGAGTTAACACTATTGAGGAGATGGTGGAAGCGGCAATCTCAATGGGTTATAAGTATCTTGGAATTTCAGATCATGCTCCAAGTGTAACTTCCAGAGGATATAAAGAAGTATCGGATATTATTAAAAAGAAAAGAGAGGTTATAAATAAAATAAATTCGAAGCAGGATATTATTAAGGTCTTTTTCGGCTACGAGGTTAATATATTAGCCGACGCCACTCTTGGATTGCCTGATGATATTCTTTCTGAGCTAGATTACGCTGTCGCTTCTATTCATACCTCTTTTGATCAGGACAAGGAGCAGTTGACGGATCGCCTTACAGCAGCACTGGAAAACCCTTATATCAACATAATCGGGCATCCGTCAGGAAGGATTATAAACGGGCGCGATCCCGCAGATCCCGATTGGAACAAGGTGTTTTTGGCGGCGCGCGATAACAATAAAATTTTAGAAATTAATTCTCAGCCGAACCGTCTGGATCTCACAGACGACTTAGTTAAAGAAGCAAAACAATGGGGAGTGAAGATGATAATAAATGCCGACGCACATTCTACCGAACAATTCAATTATCTAAGGTACGGTATTTACAACGCTCGAAGAGGTTGGGCGGAGAAACAAGATATCGTGAATACTCTGGATTTTGAAGATTTTGTAAAAGAAGCAAACCTTAGGCTTAAGTGAAATATTCCCCAAAACATATATAATATACGCAGTTAATTATTTTAGGAGGTGTTTATGGAAATTATTATTTTGGCAATAATCGCGGTTGCAGGAACTTTCCTGGTATCCGTATATAACTCTTTGGCTACCCTTAGAGTAAAAATTAAGGAAGCGTGGAGTCAAATAGATGTTCAACTGAAAAGAAGGATAGACCTTATTCCTAATTTGGTTGAATCGGTAAAAGGATATGCATCGCACGAGAAAGAAGTTTTTGAGAAAGTTACTCAGGCCCGTACGGCTTTAATGAGTGCCGGTGATCCTAAAGCAGCAGGTGAGGCTGATGTACAGTTAACCTCAGCTCTTAAGAGTCTTTTTGCCGTAGCAGAAGCTTATCCCGAATTAAAAGCGCAGGAAGGTTTTATTAATCTTCAGAAAGAACTTTCCGATACAGAAGATAAAGTCGCTTACTCACGACAGTTTTTTAACAGCGTGGTAAGGCAGTACAACGAAAAAATTGTCGCGTTCCCGTCAAATTTAATTGCAGGAATGTTTGGTTTTAAACAAGAAGCTTTTTTTGAAACCGAAGAAGCGGATAAAGAACCGGTTAAAGTTCAGTTCTAAGAAAAATGGATAAGCACGTAGTTCAGCTCAAAATTGCTGTGTTGGCATATTTTGAAAAGGACGGTAAGATTTTACTTCAAAAAAGAAAAAACACTGGTTGGCGTGACGGCTGGTATGGTTTTGTGTCAGGCCATGCTGAGCAGGGTGAATCTTTTACGCAGGCTCTGTGCCGTGAAGTAGCAGAAGAGGCTGGAGTTAAGATCTTAGAGGACGATTTAGAATTCGGTAATCTTTTGCAGCTTTCTTCTCGGATTTCAGATATGGATAGGGTTTTTATTTACTACAAAGTTAGGAAATGGGAAGGTTCCCCCCACAACACCGAGCCTGAAAAATGTGATGAGATTGGATGGTTCAATATAGAATCTCTCCCAGAAAACACTATTCCTATTGTTCGATTCGGAATGGACGAAATGCTAAAAGGTGTAAAGTATTCCAGTTTCGGCTGGAAGGAAGAAGAAAAAGATCGTGTATGAACATGTACCAGCAGATAAGTAAAAATAAAAGAGATACAGCCGTAATTATTGTGCTTTTTATTGCCGTAATTTCAGCAATTGGATGGTTTTTGGGTGAGTATTATTTTGAAGGCAGCGGATTTTCCCTTATGGGTTTTGCTTTAATTTTTTCGGGGTTGTCGGGAGTTTTTTCATATTACAATTCTGACAAAATCGTTTTAAGTATTTCTAACGCCAGAGAAGTAAAATTTGAGGACGCCCCCGATTTACACAAACTCGTAGAAAACATGAGCATAGCGTCGGGAATACCGAAACCCCGAATTTACATAATCCAAGATTCTTCAATGAACGCTTTCGCTACAGGAAGAGATCCTAACCATTCAGTTGTGTGTTTCACAACCGGCATACTCCAGCGCCTTGAAAAAAGAGAGCTTGAGGGAGTTATTGCCCACGA
Organism: uncultured candidate division WWE3 bacterium; assembly: GCA_938004185.1. Lineage (GTDB taxonomy): Bacteria > Patescibacteriota > WWE3 > UBA101185 > UBA10185 > UBA8498. The sequence continues at coordinate 325,326 of CALKWN010000065.1, read as the reverse complement.
AATGTCTCATATAGGAAATTACGATATAAGGTTGATGTCTATAGTAAGTATTCTGGTCGGGACAATAGTTTTGATTTCGGATTGGTTTACAAGAGGTGCTTTATACGGCGGATCAAGAAGAAGGAATTCCAGCTCAGGCTCGGGAAGCGGGTTAATATTTTTGATCGGAATATTATTTTTAATACTTTCTCCTATTATTGCTACATTGATTAAGCTCGCGATCAGCAGAAATCGTGAATACTTAGCTGATGCTACAGCCGCATCCATAACAAGACACCCGAAGGGACTTGCGGATGCTTTAGCTAAACTTGCATCAGACAGCGATATTTTGGAAGCTGCCAACGGCGCTACCGCACATTTATTTATCGTAAGCCCCGTTAAAAATTTTGAAAAAAAAGTTTCGGGTTGGTTTTCAACCCACCCTCCTATAGAAGAAAGAATAAGACGTCTTCAACAGATGTAGACAAATCAGGATTTGTTGACTAATTTCCCGCTCAAAAATATAATGCGTTATCGCGGATTTTAATAAAAATCATATATTAAGGAGGAGAGATGACGGAAGATCAGTGTTTTTGGACCGTGATGGTGGTTCTTGGTGCATGCCTTTTGTTTACAATATTCAGAAAGCAAAAGGACTATGTCACCCCAACTTTATCCGAGATAACTAGGGAAAGATCAAAAAGTTACATCGATTTCGGTTTAATACCGCCTATTTGCTTCGAAGAGCTGGATAGCATGCTGATGTACGACAAATCTCCTGACACCCGTGCGGTTGTTCATCGAGGTTGCGAGTTGAATAGAGCTGTATGCTCGCTGCATGTTATTGTATCCCAGGTCGAGCCGAATCTTATTTATATGGGGCATGTAGTAACGCATGAGTCCCAAATAAAATTCGATTCAGGTAAAGGCAGTACTTGTATGTTGTACTATAAACCATTCGGTGTGATAAAAATTCCCTTGCTCAGAGTTGACGTTGTTTTTCCTAAAAGCAGTTTGGAAACCATGGGATTCTATTTTTCAGGTCCTTTGGGTAGGCAAATTGCGGAACTATTTTATGAGGACATGGAAGATATTACGCAAGATTTTGAGCAGGAAGAACTAGTCATCTAGTTTATCCACGCCCGTCTTAAAAACTAAAAATTTTTTGACGGGCATTTCTTTTGCTTTAAATATGAACAAAAATTTGCTTTAATACCTTTGTATGAGCATATCTATAGATGAGGTAAAAAAAATAGCTGAAATGTCTAAACTAGATATTTCCGGCAATGAGGGGAAGTTTTCAAAACTACTTAGCGATACCCTGGATTACGTGAAAATTTTAGACGAGCTAGATACTTCTAAAGTTGAGGAAACCTTTCAGGTAACAGGATTAAAAAATGTTTTTCAGGACGGTTCTCGGACTGTTACTCTCTCCAAAGAAGAGGCGCTGAAGAACGTAAAAAATAAAGAGAAAGATTTGGTGGTCACGAAAGGAGTTTTCGATCGTGAATAATTTGAACGAACTTACAGTTGTAGAGGCCTTAAAGGACCTAAAAAAAGGAGATATCTCATCAACCGACCTTACCGTTGCATGTTTGGATCAGATCGAGAAATTTGACCCGAAAATTAAAGCCTTTTTAAGAGTGACCAAAGATATTGCTATGGAAAGAGCAAAGGAAGCTGATAATTTAATTTCCGAAAAAGGAGAAAAAGCTTTTGAAGATAAACCTTTGTTAGGCATTCCCTACGCAGCAAAAGATAACTATTCAACGAAAAATATTGAAACAACAGCGGCTTCAAAAATTCTTGAAGGATACGAGCCTCCCTTTGACGCTACTGCGATACAAAAACTTAACGACGCCGGTGCTGTGTTGCTCGGAAAAACAAATCTCGACGCGCTGGCTCATGGTTCTTCAACCGAAACTTCCGATTATGGAACAACTTTCAATCCTTGGGATTTAACAAAAGTTCCGGGAGGTTCATCCGGAGGTTCGGCAGCAGCTGTTTCAGCACACATGTGCCTTTTTGCGACAGGAAGTGAGACCGGGGGTAGTACTAGGGGTCCTGCTTCTTGGTGCGGAGTAACCGGAGTCAAACCGTCTTACGGAAGAGTTAGCAGGTACGGAATTATTGCAATGGCTTCTTCTACGGACAGCCCGGGACCTCTTACAAAAACTGCCGAAGACGGAGCGTTAGTTCTTTCGGTTATGGCCGGGAAAGATCCTCTTGATGCAACTTCCTCTCCCGCAGCTGTTGAAGATTATTTGTCGGAGGCAGGTAAATACGATTTGAAAGGAGTTAAAATCGGAAGGCCGGTGTCCTACTTTGAAATGGATCTTGAAGAGGGAACAAGAAAAAAAGTTGATGAAGCGATAGAAGTATTCAAATCTTTGGGCGCCGAGATAATCGATGTTGATATGTTAAGCCCTAAATACTCGATCGCGGTCTATACAATTTTACAAAGATCCGAGGTATCTTCTAATTTGGCGCGTCTTGACGGAATAAGATACGGAAATGACCGAAATTCTTTCGGCTTCGAAGCTAAAAAAAGAATAATGCTGGGTACGTATACTTTAAGCTCGGGATACTACGACGCTTACTATTCGAAAGCTCAAAAAGTAAGAACTTTAATAAAAGACAGTTTTGATAAGGCTTTTGAAAAAGTGGATCTTCTTGTAGCACCATCAATGCCTTGCGTGGCTTTAGATGTCGGAGAAAGTTCTAATTCTGCAATGTTCGGTGAAATGATGGATGTACTAAACGAACCCAGCTGTATTGCAGGAGTTCCGGGAGTTAGCGTCCCCTGCGGTTTTTATAACGGACTTCCGGTAGGTGTGCAGATAATGGCAAGAATGAATGAGGAGTCAAAAATTTTCGGAGCTTTGTGCTCTTATCAAAGAGAGACGGGTTTTCATAACGAGAAGCCCACACTTATAAAGGAATAGATATGGGATTTTTTGAAACAATATTCGGAAAAAATACAGCCTCATATTCTTACGGCACAGTATCTCAGGACACTGTGAGAAAAATAACTTCCGACTGGGACAATATAGCTATCTTATTAAAACAGAAAAGTCCGGCTCAGTTAAAACAGGCATTAATTACTGCCGACAAAACTTTGGACGCCGCTTTAAAAGATGTTGTTCCCGGAGAAACAATGGGTGAAAGATTAAAAAACTCAAAAGAAAAGTTTGACAGAGTGACTTACGGAAGAATTTGGGATGCTCACAAATTAAGAAATAGCTTAGTTCATGAGGCCGGATTCGAGCCGCCCTACTTTGTAATTAATGAAGCAGTAGCAAATCTAAAAGAAGGTTTATATAAATTAGGAGTGCGCGTATGAGCGAATTTAAATTAGTACTGGGAATGGAATTTCATATTCAGCCTAAAACAGAACTGAAAATGTTCTGCGGTTGCAGTGCGGATATATGGAAAGCTGAGCCTAATACACATACGTGCCCCACATGTTTAGGATTGCCCGGTGCTTTGCCTGTTCCCAATCCGGAAGGCGTGAAAAAGGCACAGTTACTTGGCCTAGCCTTAGGATGCACTTTAAATAAAGATTCAAGATTCGACAGAAAGCATTATTTTTACCCCGATCTCCCGAAAGGTTACCAAATTAGTCAGTACAAACAGCCTTTATGCGAAAACGGTTCTTTAATTCTGGAAAGCGGAAACACGGCCGATATTGAGCGAGTCCATCTCGAAGAAGATGTTGCAAAGTCATTTCACCAAAACGGAAAAACTTTAGTCGACTTTAACAAATCAGGATTGCCTTTGATAGAAATAGTTACAAGACCGTGTTTTTCTTCTATCGAGGACGCGGTTGATTACTGCAAAAAGCTTCAGGTAATTTGCAGGTATTTAGGAATAAGCGAGGGGGATATGGAAAAAGGTCAGATGAGGCTCGAGGCAAATATTTCTTTAAGGACGCCCGAGATGGAGAAAAAGGGTGAACTGCCTTCTTACAAAGTCGAAGTCAAAAATATTAACTCATTTAAGTTTATGGAAAAAGCGGTACGCGCGGAAATAACCAGACAAACCGAAATTTTGGAATCAGGTTCAACACCGAAACAAGAAAATAGAGGGTACAACGATGTTAAAAATATTACTGTTCCTCAAAGAACCAAAGAAGAAGCTTCTGATTACAGATATTTTCCGGAACCCGATATACCGCCCATGGTTTTTGATGATAAGTATATCGAGGAATTGGGCTTATTGGTTGGTGAATTGCCCTCTGCACTGCGTATTCAACTGGAAAAAGACGGTTTAAGCAAAGAGCAAAGCCGAATCCTCGTTGAAGTTATGGGAAGAGAAGCGGTTCAAAAACTTCATGATTTAACTTCAGGTGGGCTGGAGTCTACAAAAGCAGCTAACATTTTAATTAACCGCAAAGATTTGTCGGAGCTTTCAGCATCCGAAATTTTGTTGAGGGTAAAAAATGAAGGCGAAAAAGTTTCAAATAGCGATGAGATTAGAAAAGCAGTAGAAACCGTCTTACAAAATAACCCTGCTGCCGTCCAGGATTTTAAAAACGGAAAAGAAAGTGCACTGCAGTTTTTGCTGGGCGGTGTTATGAGGGAAATGAAGGGTAAAGCTGATCCCGCTACAACTCTCCGAATCATAAAAGAGTCTGTTTAAAAAAATAGCCGTAAAAAGAATTGTTGGTTCTAATTACGGCTTTGTTTTGCTGATATCCGGAAACAATGCTATTTCGGTAGTTTCAGATAGCAATCTTGTATGTCTCTGTAGTATGCAAACAGCTTAATTTTCCCGCGACTGTTTTTGATGTACGTCCAGTGCCCGATTACCTGCCTTTTCCAGCTTCTGGGCGGAGTAACAATTAAAAGTATGCCGACTTTCAGGTAATTTCTGACTTCAAAACCCATATCTTCAAGCACACGCCACATGTTGCGTCCGGTTCCGTATTCATACTTGGGTATCAACCAGACCTCTCTATTGTATTTTCCTCTAAAACTTGCCTCAACTTTTCGTAAGTTTTCCTGACTTAGCTCTCTCATGACTCTCCTCTCTGTTAGTGTTTTTTGTTTGTACCGAATTCTAGGTAAATAGTTTGTTCGAGTCAAGTTCGGGTATTTCATCTTAAGGCTCAATCGGGTAATATCATACTTGAAATGGAACTTAAATTTGATCCGGAGAATCCTTCTTACGAATACATAAAAGAAAAAGATAAGCTTAACGAGGCTTTAGATTTTTTAGAAAAAGCCAAAGTTGTCGGGGTAGATATCGAAGGTACGGGATTGGATCCTTACACTTCAACTCTTTTATTGGTTCAAATAGGAGTCGAAGATAAAAGTTACATTTTTGATGCCCGAGCCTTAGATTTAAAAAATATCGCCAGGTTTAAAGAGTACTTAGAGAATCCTAAAATACTAAAAATTTTTCACAACGGAAAATTTGACTACAGGCATTTGAAAGTACATGTGGGCGCAGCTCCTACAAACATGTACGATACGATGCTGGCTGAAGTTATTTTAAACGCAGGTATGGGACGCGGATACTATTCCTTGAAAGACCTTACAAAAAAATATACCGGAATGGATTTGAAAAAGGATGTTAGGGAGACGTTTGAAGGTGTAACGACTAAAACAAAAATAAATGTAGAACAGCTAAAGTACTCGGCCCTGGATACATTAATTTTATTTCCGATATTCGAAGAACAGCTTGTAAAGATAAAAAAAGAAAATCTTTTAAACGTTGCCAAGCTCGAATTTTCAGCTACCCGAGCGGTCGGAGAAATGGAGCTCAAAGGAATTTACATCGATGAACAAAAATGGCGCGATATTATGGTAAAACTTTCGGAAAAAAGAAATGCATTGGCAAAGGAGTTTCAGGAAGCAATAAGACCTTTGTATCAACATAACATGATAGATTTGTTCGGGAACCACGCCGACACGATTAACATGAACAGTCAGCAGCAGTTGATGGAACTTTTCAATGTAAGGCTGAATCTGAATTTACCTTCAACAGGTGACGCTATTTTGGCCACCAATCCTCATCCGGTAGTAAAGATTTTAAGAAACTACAGAGGTTATGAAAAACTATTATCGGCTTTTGGTGACAGTTTATTGTCAAAAATAAATCCGGTTACAAAAAGACTTCATCCCGAATTTAATCAGTTGGGCACTGCTACAGGAAGATTTTCCTGTAATAACCCTAACCTTCAGCAAATTCCGAGAAATTCTGAAGAAGCTCCGTTTAGAACCTGTTTTAATCCCGAACCTGGGTACAAATTAGTAACTGCAGATTATTCGGCCTTTGAAATGAGAATTTTAGCCGAGCTTTCCGGGGACGCTAAAATGATAAAAGCATTAAATGACGGTTTAGATATTCACTCATATACCGCATCACTTATGTTTAACGTGCCTTATAGTGATGATTTCAAAAAGAAATATCCGGATTTAAGGCAAATTGCAAAACCGATAGGGTTCGGTTTAATGTACGGAATGGGTGCGATAGGTCTGGCCGGCCGCATTGAAAATGAATCGGGAAAGCCTGTTTCTAAAGAACAAGGCGAGGATTATGTGAACAGATATTTTGCAAGTTACCCCAGTGTTAAGGAATACCTTGATAAGACAGCCAAAAAAGCTGTAAGAGACGGTTTTAGTACAACCCCCCTCGGAAGAAAAAGATGGTACGAAAAACCTGAAAAAAACGACCCCGATTTTAGAAAGAAAACATCGCGAATTGAAAGGGAAGCTAAAAATCATCCCATCCAGGGCACTAATGCTGACGCAATAAAATACGCACTTATATTTTTGAACGATAGGAGAGTTAAAGAGGGAATAGACGGTTCGCTTACGCTGACCGTACACGATGAGATAGTTTCCGAAGTTCGTGAGGATCAGGCGGAATATTGGGCAAAAGTGCAGTCTGAAGAAATGGTAAGAGCAGCCGAATTGTTTATTAAAAAAGTAAAAGTCGTAAGCGATCCTTTTGTAGGCGATGTTTGGGAACACTAATCGCAAATAACTCTTGCACTCATAAACATCGAGTGCTAATATACTTTTCATGGTACTCTGCCACAGATGCGGACAACGCCCCGCAAAATATCCCATAAATCAGATTATTGAGGGCAAACAGGTTTATATGGCCCTTTGTGAGGTTTGTTACGCCGAAGTTATAAAAGAAACAAATCAGTCGGCTTCTAAACTGGATAAATACGGTCGTGATCTAACTCAGCTCGCAAGGGAAGGCAAACTCGATCCCGTAATCGGTAGAAAGAACGAAATTGAGCGTGTTATTCATATCCTTTCCAGAAGAACAAAAAATAACCCGGTGTTAATTGGCGACCCGGGAGTAGGTAAGACCGCCATAGTTGAGGGTCTTGCCCAAAAAATTGTAAACGGGCAGGTTCCGGAGCCTCTGCGCGGAAAAAGAGTATTTATGCTCGATTTGGCTTCAATTATTGCCGGTACATCTCACAGGGGGATGTTTGAAGGAAGGCTAAAAGATATTATTTCGGAGGTAATTTCGGCCAACGGTCAGATAATAATGTTCGTCGATGAGCTTCATACGGTAATAGGAGCCGGAAGTGCTGAAGGTTCGATGGATGCGGCAAATATTCTAAAGCCCGCACTTGCAAGAGGTGAGTTACAGATGGTAGGTGCAACTACGATAGACGAATACAGAAAGCATGTTGAAAAGGACGCCGCACTCGAGAGAAGATTCCAACCTATTATGGTAAATGAGCCGACTACTGAAGATACAGTTGAGATTTTACGCGGATTACGTGAACGCTACGAGTCACACCACAATGTAAAAATATCCGATGACGCAATAATATCGGCTGTAAAAATGAGCGACAGATATATTTCCGACAGGTTTTTGCCGGATAAGGCAATAGATCTTATAGATGAAGCTTGTGCTATGGTCAGACTCTCACAGGTTAAAGAGCCCGAAAATTTGAAAAAAGTAGAAGAAGAAATTTCAAACTTAAAATCGCAGGGAAGAAAAAATAAAATTTCGGATGAAGAGAAAAATGAAGTTAAAAAGAAACTCGAAGAGCTCGAAAAGATAAAATCCGAATTGGTGGAAATTTGGACTAAAACAAAACTCGAAGAAATTCCGGATGTTACCGAAGACGCGGTTATAAAAGTGGTCTCGAGGGCTACAGGCATTCCTCTTGAGAAACTGAATGTTGTTGAACGAGAACGATTATTAAAACTTGAAGAAACAATTAAAAATAGAGTAGTGGGGCAGGACAAAGCTATAAGCGTTTTATCGGAAGCTATAAGGAGAGCAAGAGCAGGATTAAAAGATCCAAAAAGGCCGATTGGCTCTTTCTTATTTTTAGGTCCTACAGGTGTAGGTAAAACCGAATTAGCTAAGACTCTTGCCGAAGCCTTATACGGTGACGAGGATATGATTATAAGGCTCGATATGAGTGAGTACATGGAGAAGCACTCTGTAAGCAAAATGATAGGTGCCCCTCCCGGATATATCGGTTATGACCAGGGCGGTCAGTTAACCGATGTTGTAAGAAGAAAGCCTTTTTCAGTTATTTTGTTGGATGAGATAGAAAAAGCCCATCCCGATACTTTTAATACACTCCTTCAGATTATGGAAGACGGAAGGTTAACGGATAGCAAAGGTAGAACGGTAGACTTTAAAAACACAATTTTAATACTCACATCAAATGTCGGATCGGAACTTTTACGAAGAAAAGATATAGGTTTTAACGAAGATATGAAAAAGAGTCACGATGAGGCGGAAAGGTCCGCAGACAAAAGAATATTCGGTATTTTGAAAGACTCTTTTAAACCGGAATTTTTGAATAGAATTGATGAGATTGTTGTTTTTACAAGCTTGGGCAGAGAAGATATTAAAGAGATTACTTTACGTATGCTTGAGAAAACCAAAAAAATGTTAAAAGAACAGCAGATAAATTTGGAAATAACACCTAAGGCAGTTGATTACTTGGTAGAAAACGGGTACAGCGATGAATACGGAGCAAGACCTTTAAGAAGACTTATACAAAAAGAGGTTGAGAACGTCGTTTCCAGCAAGATTATTGCTGGTGAAATCTCTGAGGGAGACTCCCTTACAATAAATATTTCAGGCTCGGGCGGTTTGGATATTTCCGTCGGAAAACCTGCAAAAGTGGGTTCGAGAAAGAAATAATTGAAATTATTGAAATCTCGGTATTAATTTGCTATCCTATCACAGTCTATGACCGATAATATTAAAGATACAACAAAACAAGACACCGACCAGCAGGATACTCCTGTAGTTGCTGACGAGACACCCGCAGAAGAGATTGCCGAACAAGAAAACGTTGAAGTAACGGAAGAAACTACTGTCGACGAAGAGAGTGTTGAAGACGATTCTACCGATCAGACAGAGGAAAAACTTCCTGAATTCAGAGCCGGGGACACCGTAAGAGTTTTTTACAAAATAATCGAAGGCGACAAAATGAGAATACAGCCTTTTGAGGGTATTGTGATATCTTTCAGAGGGTCTGATGTATCCAAAACATTTACTGTTAGAAGAATAGGCGCCGATCAGGTAGGGGTTGAAAGAATTTTTCCTTTGCACTCACCTAACATAGAAAAAATAAAAGTAATGAAAAGAGGAAATGTCAGAAGAGCTAAACTTTACTATCTTAGAGATAAAGTAGGTAGAGAAGCTATGAGAGTTAAAGAGATTAAAAAGTAATTTTTAGTTTTATTTAACACGGACTTATTTGTTCCGGAGCGTTTGACTCCGGAACTTTTTTTTGCTACGATTTGCTCAATTAAATATTGTAACGGCCAACTAAACGAAGATTTCTTCCAGGGGGTCGTTTTTTTTAAACTTAAAAAAGGAGAGCAATTGAAGGTACAAATTTTTCCGCGGAGGTCTGTTAAAAGGGTTAGTAAACCCGGTTGTAATCAGAAACGATTCGATTGATCGGAGGTGTGCGATGGACGTAAAAGAAATTGTTGACGCCATAGTAGCCCAGGCAAGAGCCGGTAAGGGAAGATGTAAGCCTACCGATAGTGCTGTACGTCTTTCCCGGGCGGAAAGTGAAAGGGTTTTACCTCACGTTCCGGGCCCATATTGTACAAAAAGCTGTTTTTGTGGGAGCTACAGAGACCGTCACAGAGACATTAACGAGGTGTCCCGTGAAATTCTCTTGAATAAGCACCCTAAGGTTGAGAAGGAGTAGTACTAAAGGGGTAATGTAAAAGTTTATAAACTACATTGCCCCGTTTTCTTTGCTCAGACTATTTTTGTCAGTTTCAAAAAAATTGGGCAACCCAAAAACCCGAAGGTCTTATAGATTGCCCTTTTTTGTACCTCTAAAAACTATCTTTTGCTCTTTTTGCGTAAAAATATCCCAAGGGTAGCAAGAAAAACAGTTCCGGTTAAAATGCCGCAGGCATTATAAGGAGCTTTTGCTGTTCTTGCTATTTCCTCAATTTTTCCGAACCTGAACGTATGTCCTCCCGATGTTGCGACAACATAAGGTGTCCATACAGGCCTAGGTGTGTTCGTCGGAACATTTGTAGGCTTTTCAGTCGGTTTTTCTGTAGGCTTCTCAGTAGGTGCCTGAGTGTTCGTAGGTAGCGGTGTGGGCATGTCCGTTGGAAGTTCCGTAGCTGTAGGTACTTCAGTCGGAGTATTCGTTGGTGTTGGCACCTCAGTTGGTGTGCTCGTGGGTGTTGGTGTGTTTGTGGCTGTAGCTGTAGGCGTGTTCGTGGGTATTGGTGTGTTTGTAGGTGTAGGCTTCGGTGCCGGTGTTTCAAAAATTGTCAGTAATGTGAGCGTCTGGTTTTGGTCATTACCGCACCAAAATGTGTTAGATGAGCTGAAGTAATCACATCCGTCGCCCACACTTGGTACGTTTACGTTGTACGGTTGATTGCATGCAGCGTTGACTCTATAACCACTACCGTTTACGAGTGTAAAATACGGAACCGGAATACCGAACTGGGGTAATGAGATCAATCCCAAATACGCTTCAATACTCCAACCGTATTTCGGAAGATCTTCGGCCTTAACACTTCCGTTCACAAACGTGGCTAATACCACAAAAACAACTAATATCGAATTTAACTTTTTCACTGTTGCCCGTCCTCCATAACAAAAATCCAGCGTTCTCCCGAGTACCATGGCTCGGCATCAAAATTTCGACCGCTGGTTACTAAAACGACAAATCTTTTATCCGGCTTAAGATTAATAAGATTTGCCAACAGTACAGGATCCATGGTTGTAACTTCCTCGATTTGTTTCACATCTGCTCCGAGGTAAGTCAATTTTGAAACCATTTCATCCTGCATAATGTAAACATCAGCTTCTAAAAGTTTCTCGAGCATCTCTTTTGTTTGTGCTCTTGAAAATTCCTTCATGTCTTCACAATCCCCGCCTTCTGCGAATCTTCTTAGAAGTTCACCTTCAAGAATGTCATAGCTGTGGGAATTCCAAAGACAGCCTGAGTGAATGTTTATTGATATATTCCCGTAACCGTCTGCATAAACTCCTCCCGTACCTAAGCCCGGAAGGTAATCGTCAGTTCCGTTGTGGGGAATTATCGGAACAAAATTCACAATTACCGATGTTTCTTCCATTGCAAATATAATGAACACAGTTTCTTTCAGATCCGGAAATTCGGAATCAAATCTTATACCATTAAAAATATATTCGGATAAATATACTTCTTCAGGTGTTTCGACTAAAACAGGTTCATCTTCAAGTTCGGGTTCTGCGGTAACCTCAATACTTGGTAACAAAGGCGGCGTTTTTGTAACTTCCCGCACCGGTTGAAAAGGTGTGGGTGTTACTACGGCGGCCTTCACGACTGTGAGGGATTCGGGATTTTTGCCGGGTGTCCTTTGCAATAATATACAAAGAAATACTACGGAATCCACGAAAACCATCACTAAAAAGGACACGAGCAAAAACTTTTTCACTGAGCCTCCTAATTGGGATATTTTTTCAAAGAGCTTCCAGCTTCCGTTATTTGGAAGGGGATAACGCGAATTTTAGCACTAAACTATAGGATTGGCTAGTTTTCATGAGGATATTTTCGTGTAAAATTATTCGTATGGATAAGTACACGGGGCTTAGTGATTCCGAGGTCGCGCAAAGGCTCGAGCGATACGGATTTAACGAGCTTCCTGCCCAAAAACCAAAGAGCTTTATTTCCCTATTATTTACCGTTATAAGAGAACCTATGATTTTTCTGCTTTTAGCTGCGGGCTTAGTTTATTTATTATTGGGTGAGCCTCAGGACTCGACAGTATTGTTTGTTTCTATAGTTGTGGTCATCGGTATTACTTTTTATCAGGAAAGAAAAACAGAAAACGCATTGCAGGCATTAAAGGATCTCTCCAGCCCACGTGCTTTAGTTATCAGAAACGGAAATCAGATTCGTATACCCGGAAGGGAAGTTGTAAAAGGTGACATTATTATTTTGCAGGAAGGAGATAGAGTTCCTGCCGATGCCGTTGTTTTATCGGCTCTGAATTTAATGATAGACGAGTCTTTGCTTACGGGTGAGTCTTTACCGGTAAGAAAAAATGTAAGGGACGGTTTAGAGGGCGACTCTGCTCCGGGCGGCGAACACTCGTATAAGGTCTACTCCGGCACACTTATTTCACAAGGATCGGGAATAGCGGAAGTTACCGAAACCGGTGTAGAAACCGAAATGGGCAAAATAGGAAAAACTTTGCAATCTATTGAGGATGTTGATTCTTTGTTAAAAAAAGAGATAGGGAAAATTGTAAAAATATTTGCAGTTCTCGGAATAGTTTCGTGCGTAGCTCTTATAGGAATTCACTACAGCATGAACGGTGATTTATTAAATGCGTTTTTGGCAGGACTTACCCTTTCAATGTCTATGCTTCCCGAAGAGTTCCCGGTTGTATTGTTGATTTTTTTGACCTTAGGTGCGTGGAGGATTTCAAAAAGTCAGGTATTAACAAGAAACAGTCAGTCTATTGAAACATTGGGGGCGACCTCCGTTTTGTGTGTGGATAAAACCGGGACACTTACATTTAATAAAATGGAACTTACTGATCTTGTATCGTTGTCAGAAAAATTTGAGTTGAATATTCCTGAAGTTAATTTGAAAGAAACAGGTCGTGAAATTTTAAAATATGCAAAACTATCCAGTAAAAGAAATGCGTTTGATCCTCTGGAAAAAGAAATAAATAGTAAGTATGAGAAGGATGTTGGTGAGAATTTTGGAGAGGTCAAATTAATTAGAGAGTACCCATTAACAAGAGAATTGCTTGCATTAACAAGGGTTTGGAAAATCGATGCAACCGAAAACTTGGTCGTAGCAGCAAAAGGTGCCCCCGAGGCCATCATGAAATTATGCCGTTTTAACTCTGAACAAAAAGAGTCGGTTATGAGCCAGGTACTGGAAATGTCTAAAATGGGCAGAAGAGTTTTAGGAGTTGCAAAAGCTGTCTACAAAAATAATGATTTGCCCGAAACCCCAGAAGAAATTGAGTTTGAATATCTAGGACTTATCGGGTTTGTTGATCCTGTCAGACCTACAGTTAAAGCTTCGATGGATGAGTGTTATAAAGCCGGAATGAGGGTGATAATGATCACAGGAGATTATCCGGGAACCGCACAGTATATTGCCGAGGAAGCCGGAATACGAAATACCGATAAGTATTTGACCGGGGCTGACCTTCAGATACTAACTCCCGAAGAACTTCAGGAAAAAATAAAATATGTAAACATTTTTGCCAGAGTTGTCCCGGAGCAGAAGTTAAATATTGTTAACGCTTTGAAAGCGAACGGAGAGGTGGTTGCTATGACGGGCGATGGGGTTAATGACGGCCCGGCACTAAAAACCGCTCACATAGGTGTTGCAATGGGTGAACGCGGGACCGATGTTGCCAGAGAGTCCGCTGACCTAGTCCTTTTAAATGACGATTTTAGCTCTATTGTTTCCGCGGTAAAACTTGGTAGAAGAATATACGATAACCTTCAAAAGGCAGTGTCTTACATTTTTTCTATCCATATTCCTATTGCGGGTGTTGCTCTTCTTCCGACACTGCTCAATTTACCGACGGTATTATTTCCTGTGCATATAGCTTTTTTGGAACTTGTCATAGATCCTGCATGCTCAACGGTGTTTGAGGCAGAAAATCCGGAAAAAGAAATAATGTCGAGAAAACCACGTGATGTCGATAAGCCTTTGTTCGGTAGATCTCATGTTGCTACAGCCTTGTTACAAGGTCTGACGCTTCTCTTTGTAGTTATGGCTGTTTTATTTATTGCAAGGCACATGGGTAGGGACGAAGGAACTGTAAGGTCCATGGTTTTCACGACTCTGGTTATGTGTAATTTGGTATTAATATATTCAAATTTGTCCAGAGGCTCCATGCTTCAGAAATATGAAAGGCATAAGAATAAGGCTTTTCATCTAATTGCCGCGGGGGCAGCTTTAATGATGGTTGTCGCTCTAACAGTACCTTTTGTACAAGACCTATTTCATTTTAGTAGCATTGGTTTGGTTGATTTTGTAATGATGGCAAGTATGACGGTTTTGTGTGCAGTTTGGCTCGAATTTTTTAAGGTTTTTAGAGCTGACGGTTATGTAGCAAGAGTTGAAAAGTAGGTTTTGGTGAGGGCGGTGGGGATCGGTCACAAGTCTTAACATATTGTATTTCGCTACAGCTCAAACAATCTGTAAAGCTCGCGACCCCGTCTCCTTCGCTTAGCTCAGTCCGACATTCAATCCCCACCTTACTAAACAAAAACTCGCAAGTATCCGTAGACACTTGCGAATTTTCGTATGGTGAGGGCGGTGGGGATCGAACCCACGACACGCGGCTTAAAAGGCCGCTGCTCTGCCGCTGAGCTACGCCCCCAAAACTTCAATATTATACACAAGTACGGCGTTTAGTGAAATCTTTTTCATTTGGATATCGGGTCGCGGAAACTGCCCAGTTTTTTAATTACCTTTTGGACAGCATCGTTGTTATCATTAAAAACGATGCCTTCAGCAAGTGACGGCTGCGCATCATGACTTATACCGTTCTTAATCAACACCGCTCTATTCTTTCCCAGTACTTTAGACAAAGCAAGCTCTACATCTAAACCCCTGCTCGAGACATCAGAACTTATATAAGCTACAAAAGCGTGGCTCTTTAGCATGTTACCCAAAATTGCCGGAAGAGTCTTCCAGAGGGGTAAAGATCCTTTCCACCCCTGCACGTCTCTTCCCAATAAAAAGGTACAATAACCTGCTTTTTCAAGTTCTTCGGCAAAATTTAGAAGGTCTTTAACCAAAGCTTCCTTGTCCTGCACTTTTGTGTATTTGTAACCGATATATAGGCGCATCTGTCTTAATAGTATCATTTCAGGAAAATATTTGCCTACCACTCAATAACAGGAGTTCAAATTTTTCTTAATTTCCGGATGCAATAAAATCAACCACTTTTTCAAAATACACCTGCTCTTGTTTACCCGTTTCCATATTTTTTATCGTAATAATATTATTTTTTATCTCGTCTTCTCCTATAATGACCGCGTATTTTGCTCCAAGCTTAGATGCTATACTCATTTTCTTTTTCAAACCGTCTCCGTAATTTAAAACCTCGGCAGAAATGTTGTTTTTTATAAGTTCTGAAACAAGTGCGTAAGAAACATCCAAGTAATCTCCTAGAGGCATAACCAAAACCTCAGTATTTGACGGGCACGAACTTTTAATAACATTTTTATCTTTAAGATAGTTAAATAATCTCGTTAATCCGATGGAAACTCCTACTCCGGGTAGTTTTTGTTCACTGAAATATTCGCATAGATTTTCGTATCTCCCTCCGCCACATACCGAACCTAGTTCCGGATAATCAATCAAAACAGTTTCATAAACAGTCCCGGTATAGTAATCAAGTCCTCTAGCAACAGATAAATCTATTTTCCAGTTTTGCTCGGAAACGTTCATAAGGGTAGCGTTTTTTTCAAATTCTGTAATTTCAGCAAGACCGATTTTGAATGTTTCTTCTGAAATTTTCAGTGCTTCAAGTTTTTTAATTATTTCTTTTTTGTCTCCCCCGATATTTATGAACGAAATTATTTCTTCAGTTTGCTGTGCCGAGCACCCGAGTTTCTGAAGTTCTTTAGCAACGCTATCCTCACCTGTTTTATCCTTTTTGTCTATTTCTCTTAGAATTTCCTTTGCCTTATCCTGCAAACCGAGAGAATTTATAAAACCGGTAAGTAGCTTGCGATTGTTGACTTTAACCATGTAACCACCGATGTTGAGGCGGTTAAATGTTTCGCAGGTTACTAAAAGAATCTCGGCGTCGTAAATGGGACTTAAACTGTCCTTATCAATAATATCAATGTCGCATTGGTAGAATTCTCTGAAGCGTCCTTTTTGCGGTCTTTCCCCGCGGAATACTTTTCCTATCTGATATCTTTTGAACGGAAAATTAAGTTGGTTTAGATTTTGGCTTACGTATCGTGCAAAAGGTACGGTTAAGTCAAATCTTAAAGCCATCTCGGTGTCGCCTTTTTTAAAATTGTAAGTTTGTTTTTCAGTTTCCTGGCCTCCTTTTGCCATGAGAATTTCGGCTTTTTCGATCACAGGGGTATCCAACGGTACAAAACCGCACAGTTCAAAGCTTTCCCGGATTGTATCCGCCATTTTATTAAAGGTCAGTTGATCTTCAGGCAAAAGTTCCATGAACCCGGGTAATATTGAAGGTTTAATTAAGTTTTTCTTTGCCATACTTGTCTTATTCTACAATAGGTCGGGCGGGGTAGGAAGTGAGAAACTGTTGCGGGTTTTTATTGGGCAATATAGGATAAATATATGTATTCGACGGTTGATAATATTAAAGAGTCGTTCAAACTTGCGTGGAATCACAAACTTCTTTGGATAGTTGCCGTACTTGCTGTAGGAGGAATGAATTTTGGCGGATCTTCGGGTCTGGGTGGTGACAAAGATGAAAATTCAGATAAAAACAAAAATGAAATTAGGCAGGATGTTCGGTTTAACTATATTGATGACACCCAACCGGTAAAAATTAACGAAAAGGTTCTGGGAGCCGCAACAAATGCTTTAAATTCGGGAAGTGTGGGAACTATGGTAGGAGAGGAAATATATCCTATTGATTCCGGCGGTTTAATTAGTGCTGTTCCCGGAATTATCGCTTTAGTATTCATATTTTCTTTACTTGTAATCTTTAACGCCGTAATATCTTTGCTAATTTCTTCGTGGGCGCGCGGAGCTTTCTATCCAAATGTTTTAAAAGCACACAAACAAGAAAATTATAATTTCAAATCTTTGGGTGACGCGGGTAAAAAGTATTGGAAGAGGTATATAAAGTTTATTTTGTATATTTTTCTTAAACGTTTTTTATCTTTTCTTCCTTTCGTGGGGATCGGTATAGTTTCCGGTGTTGCCGCTTTTTTCGTACCCGATTTTGTATTTATACCCTTACTACTTATGATTCCCGTTTTTGTTTGGTTTTTTGCTTACAATATAGCGCTGGGTTTTGTTGAGGAGTTTTCTCTGAGAATTTTAGTTAGTGATGATATTGACACTAAATCCTGTTATAAAAAAGGCTGGGAATATTTGAAAACCAGGCCGGGCAAGAGTATAAAACTTGCTTTGGCGTGGATTTTAGCCATAGGGCTGCTTTTTGCCGTGTTTTTTGGGGTAGCGGGAACTATCACGTATCTGATTTATCAGCTAATTCAGAAGCAAGCATTGGTTTTTGTTGGACTACTGTTAGGTTTTTTGATTTTTGTTGTTTTTATGGCAGTTTTTGTTGTTGCAACCCCCTTAATTGTTACTGCCGGTGCTTTTGCTTGGACAAGGCTATACCTGTTTACCCGCGAGACCTTGGAACCGCCTGCTGATGTTGCAAAAGAGGTTTTGGATTCTATGTATAGAACGGAGGCCACAAATGTCTGACAATTCGAATAATTATAAAACCGGAAGTTTCTATAGAAGATTTTTTGCAAATCAGTTGGATCAATTGATAAATGTTTCTATTTGTTTAATTTTACCGTTGCTAGTTGCGATAAGTATATATTCGGCCGGTTCTGCAAATTTAACGGGCTCACTTATTAATTCTGCTGCGGTATTCATGCTTGTAATGTTATTGCTATCGGTAGGCTGCTTTTTTATCATGTGGATTTTTTCTTATAAATACGGGGGTTCTGTAGGTAAACTATTGTTCGGAATGAGAATTATTGATGCACAAGGAAAATATATGGATAGGATAACGGCGTTTTGGCGCATGACTGCGGGCTATGCTGTATCCGCCGGGTTTCTTTTTTTAGGGTTTTTCTGGATTTTTAGAAGAAAAGAAAACCTTGCCTGGCACGATAGGATATTCGACACCAAGGTTATAAAAGTAGGAAGTCCGCTATGGGGCATGTTGTGGATGGTTCTTTTGACCGTATTTTGTGTTCTTGCAACAGTTTTCAGTGTAAGCCTTTTTATCCCTACGCTGTAATGTAAAGAGCTCAAAACACCGGGTGTGTTGACAAATAAATTTCACGGTGTTAAATATACATACTTATAGGGTATCTCCGCCCACGAATTAATCCTATAGTGTAAGAAAGGGTGGGCTAATTTATTCCGCAGATTCTAAGCGGATTTTATAGACTCCGGCAGTATTCGGAGCTTTAATCAGTAAATCAAGAAAATTTAATAGATAGAATATTGTTCCTGCCTAGGTTCAGGTAGGTTTTTGTTTAAAAGCTTTCACGGGTTGTGTACTTAAACATTAAGGACATCGCCGGTGGCAGCTGAATAAGAGCCAACGAAATTCAATGTAAGGAGCGTGTATGGATTGATGAAACAAGAAAGATATTAGAACTTAGTTTTAGTGAAAGGAGACGACATGTGTAATGCATTGAGTAAAAGGAGGGCAATATGGGCCAAAAGAAGGATTTAAGCGGTCCGGGTACTTTAAATCAGTTAGGCGACAACATCGGTTTAATTTGGGATTTACTAAGAGACAGACGCGAGCCTTTTCATCTCAAATTATTACCGGCTATCGGAATAATGTGGCTTTTGTTTCCGGATCTTGCTCCGGGACCTGTTGACGACGCCATCGCGGTTTTTATTACCAGCTTTCTTTTTATCGAATTATCGCCAAAAGAGTTGGTAGCGGAGTTAAGGCGGAAGCGCAGAAAGCAAAAGTCTGATTCTAGCGATGATGGAGATGTTATCGACGCTGATTGGAAGGATGCCCCCTAAAGATCAAGGGAGAGTTTTATCTAAAAAAGATAACTCTCTCTTCTTTTAAAGTGAGAAAGAGACAAGCAGTTGCAAAAGCGAATGTTTGTTTTTGGCTATGTTCTTTAGAAATATTCGGGAACGTAGTCTAAGTCACACCCTACGGTAATTTTTACCGAGGGGCACTTTGACAACACAACAAGAAAGAGATGGCTGAATATTTAGCCGGGTGCCTACGGGTTTTTCTTGAATAGGAAAATCGGCAGGCGCTCAGCTAATAAGGCAGCCAAAAACTAATAAGAAAGGAGGAAGGAATTCATAAGAAAATGCTGAAATTCATCAGTTGTATTGTGGCTGCTTGGCAGCTGTCGGAAAAGATAAAGATCAAATATGTAATAGGAGGTAAAAATGGTTACCTTGGCAAATAATGCCATATTCATATCAGTAGTAGGGTTTGCAGCTGGTTTAGCTGTATTCGGATTACTGAACATTGTTAAATCACTTAAAGAGGGTACATCCATGGGACAAAGAATTCTTGCATCAATTGGTGCTGCTTTTGGGGGTGCTCTGGTCACATGGTTTGCTGTTGATTTTTTAACAGCACGCTCGTTTTTAGGTGCATTTGATGGTTGGATGACCTCATTTTTGAGTGAGGAGTGGGGAACTATTATCATCAAGTAGAATTCAAGAATCGAGTAGACTATGAAGAAAAAGCTGCAAACTGTGGCAATAATGATGGTTGGCAGTTTGCTGCTAACCGGATGCGATATTCCCAAAAGTTTGGATGACTTCGTAGGTTGGAGGTCTAAATTCTTTCTCAATGTTGATGAGGCGGCCCTGGACAATTTAATGGGTCCGTTGCTGGCTTTTCTCATGGCTTGTGCAGTAGCTGTAGCTTTAATAGGTTTGATTTCAAATTTGAAAAATGAAAAACCTATGTTAAGCGGTTCGTATCTGACAGGTTTTGGGATAATCCTAGCTATTACATCGATATACGTGTACATACCTGTTGCCAGTAGTATCGGTGAAAAAATATTACCGGCAGGTTTAACACTGCAGAAAGTTTTTGATGCTATGAACTGGGAGTTATCGACTAATTTGGCGAAAATCGCAAGTGCTGGGTGGGGCATTACTGTTACTTTAGTTTTGCCCCTAATAAGCTCAATTTGGCAAATCGTAATGTTGTTGGCTGCTATAGCTGCAATTACGGGATCTATTGTTGGCCGAACTATGCGCGGAGTTGTGTTTGCTTATTCGCAGATTTTCGGATGGCTACTGTTCCTTGTAATGTATGACACTTTCATCACATTTATCGGAACAAACTACCCTTCTTGGGATTCAGCCTCAGTGTCAGTATTTATGAGCCTGGCTTACACTCTCATTGTATTTATGCTGTTGGCAGGATGCTACTTAGGAGTTCCTTGGATGGCGTTCCATTTAGTTCCTGAGTCACAGACGGAGACTAGAAGGATTGAAGAGCACGAGCGAGAAAGACACGGTCTGGGTGAGCGCGGATCTAGAGCTTTGGATGCCTTGTTTGCTGCACCTGTATTCATCGTTAACGATGACGATAGTGACGATGCAAAATACGGTGATCAAAATGAGGTTGTTGAAGGCGAAATTGTTGATGAAGAGGTAATGCAGCAGTATTACCTCCCATCTTACAGTCGTGTCTCAAGAAATGACTCGGATGATCCTGATTCTGTGCCTCCAGGTCCCAACGATCCTATAAACCCAGATCAACCGCCCGGACCTACCGGTATTGATAGTTCCGGTGATTACAAAACCACTGGTAAAAGTCGTAAGACATCTAGGAACGATCAAGTAGGAAGACCTCAGGTAAATAAACAGGGCACTGACGAAGAAAATCCTACAGCAAAGATATCGGAAAAAGCCAAATACAGCGAATACGAGCTACCGGAAGAAATGTTCAAACCTCAGAAGAAGAAAAGTGCTTATTCCAAGATTGCGCCAAAAATTGAAACTGCTGCAAAATTGGCAGAGGCCGCCGGAGTAATAGCAGGAAAGCCTGAGGTAGTTCTAGCCGGTAAAGCGGTCGAAGCCGTAAACAGGGTAATCGAGGATGTTGATAACGAGGAAGACGACAAAGGCGGAGTGGTCAAAAAGCATGTCAAGGACGGTGTCGCAAGAGTTGTAAAGGATCAACTCCCTGAGGACCTGTCTGCGTACTTCTTACCCGAGGAATATACAAGGAGAGGCAAATGAGCGTAAAGCAAAATTACCGCATGTTGAAGCATAGAAAAGACACATTTTTTAACTCAATGAGTTACACACTCTTCGACGGTAGTAAACAAATAAAACCAATTTACTTGGTTTTTGTTGTCTTACTGTTTCCGATCTCATTGGGTATTTGGATCTGGCCGTTTTTCAGGTATTTAATTATTCTGGCTGTTGTACTATATGTACTGCGGAAAATTTTCATACGAGTAAAGGCGGAGATTACTTACCGTTTTTCTTACATAAGAAAAAATAATGAAGAGGGGTTTGTTTACGAATCCAGAATTACCGATCCCCCGATTAGACGGAAGTAATGAAACAACAAGTAGAAGGGATAGAAAAATTCATATCCTATCCCTTCTTCTCTTCTTTTCTCTCACGCGCGTTTACCAATTCTCTTTCTTGTTGTGGTTCTTTTTGAGACCCACTCATATTTGAGTGTATTTCAAAAAGGAGAGTTACAAAAAAAATAACTGAACTTTTGGCCTCTTTGGTCAAAGGCACTTTGAAAACACAACAAGAAAGTCGATATATAAGTAATCTTTCTTTACGCCTCTGACTGGGTACCTATCAGAAACCTTACTAAGTTTTTGGTAGGTGCTCAGCCTAATAAGAGGCAGTACATAAAAATAAAAATGAAAGGAGAAAATATGTTTTTAAGAAAGAAAGATCTACTTAGTAAATCTAAGCCTCCCAAAAAGGAACAACTTAAGTTGTTACCTCCGGGAGGAGTCGTCGGAGAATATCCGCAGGAAGTTACTTCCGCGAGGAATCTCCTAAGTGTTTATGCCATAGCCGGAAGTAAAGGCGAGGCAATTGTAAAGGAAGTCAATAAAAGCAAAAAAGAAGACAAGTTGGTTAAAAGATCCATCGCCTATCATTATAGTTCTTCTTATGTAGATGAGGAACCTCTTGATTTGGCAAGGGCTTTAGTTTATACCGACAGTTTTACAATTTTGCTTAGAGCTCTAAGAAGAAGTCCGGAGTCGTTTGATGACCACATAAAATTTCAAAAGAATCTAAGTACTGCTGATGAGCGTGCTAAGTTTCTGGAGGACGTGCAGGAATGGGCATTTCCCGTAAGGGACTCGCAAATTTTTGGTCACGACATGCTTTTATGGGGACCGTCTAACGCATTCCTACCGGTTGCTCGGGAAGAAACCGCAGCTCTGTACGGCGATATCGTAAAATACACCCAACTCGGATCTATGATGAGATCGGTGATTTACGGTACTCCTATGGACAGGTCTGAAACGTGGTTTGATCCTACAACCGGAGCAATGGACCCCACTTGGTATGCAGCACCCCGTCGAGTTTTATGGTATCCAAGATATTACATACTACCTGATGTTAATACGGCCTATTCTTTTTGGTCGGGACTGGTAACTAAAAGTAATATCGCGGCGTTGCTCGGTATGGGAGACCTGCTGATCCAGGCAGAAAGAGTAAACAAGATGGTTTATTTTTCCAGTTTACTTAGAGTCGGTGTTCCCTTAAAAACCAGCGATGGTACAAGTTATGAAAAACCGGATTTTTCGGACTATTCAAAGCAGTTGATCAAGCTTGGCAAATGGGAGCAACGAAACGGAGCTGATGTAAGGGAGTCGTTCAAGGCGTTTATTCCCGGAAGTCCTCCTCATAGAGCATGGCATCGTCACTCTGTAATGTTTCCGATAGAAGTTATGCGACATTTGTCTAGGCCGCTAAAAACTACGGGCGATCCTAACGGAAATATCATGATGGGAGTAATCGATGATCAGCCTTTACTTCTTGATCCCTGGACCCGTCCCGGTACATTGATAGAAGGGCCCAGCAAGGTCGGTAAAACTACCTTAGGCGCTGCTTTAGTGAACCAGGTGGGCGCGAATATTGTTTGGCTTCCTCTAACGGCAACAGATCGCGGAGAATCCGCAATTCGCTGGTGCGAGGAAATGGGCGGTTCAGTCTATCAACTTAACCTTCCTGATGTAATTTTAAAGTCGGACAACGGCACACCTCCGGACAACAAAACTATCCAAAAAAAGCAACTTGAGCTTCATACTTCGGATAGAGAGGACGCAAAAGAAATGGTTCTGGAGATGGCGGAGAAATGGCATGCGAGGGGAAAGATTGTAGGTTTGCCGCTCACTTTTGATATTTTGTCAGGCAATACAATCAGGTTGTTTAACTGGTACGATGCGTTCCTCAAGGCCTTTTTGGAAGTGTGGTCGCATTGGTATACAAATTACGGCGAGCAGCTAATTTTAGTTGCAGACAATTTCAGTGCGTTAAATAAATCACGCAATCAGATACCCTATGGGGATATCCCTCATAACACGGGTAAAAATTTAGGAAACACACTGGCGTATTTTGTATCAAATGCCCGTAATAACGGTATTGCTACGTGGGTCTTAACCCATACCAAGGAAGATTTGGCTCAAATTAATTCAGGTCTTTACGGACAGTTCGGACTTCATATCAGTTTGAACCACGATAATCACAGCTACGCTGATTTTATTCTTCCAAAGGACAGTGAGCAGCTTGCAGCACATGTTTGGATCAATCTTCCGCAACCCATCAAGAAAAGGTTTGAAAGACTAGAGCCGAAAAAGGAGGATAAGCCTTGGAGACAAAAAGTTTCTTCGGCGGTCTCCTAAGGTTCTCTGTTTTTCCTGGTATCCCGTTAGTTGCATTCTTTATAGTGCTAACTGTATTTCTCAGTTTAGCCTTTTTAAAGGATACCAGTCCGGATGTGTTTGAAGAGAAAATCATCGAAGCATTAGGTCTAAGTGGCGGTACCTGGAATTACATGAGCGCCGACGAAGAACAGACCGTGATGGACACTGGTTTAGATCCGGCTATTGTTGCTAACGAAATTTTAGCCAATAGCTGGATCAACTCTAATGGAGGCGATATTGATGTTGGAATTCAATACGCAATACTTGAAGGAGAATCAGGTGGTGGTAACAATCTCGGGAGCTGTAGCGGCACATTATCTGCTTTGAAATTTTCACAGCAGGAAATGGATTCCGCAAAACAGCTCCTACAGTACTGGAAGGAAGCGCGTATAAGAGATTGGTCGGAAGTAGCTCGAGACATGATAAAAGAGGACTACTCTGACTACACAGGTCATTGCTCAGCCGGGGAAATCGGGCCAAACGGAATTTTACCTTCAACGGGAGTAATGATTTGTGAACGAGGTTTACAATCCCATCCCGATGACCTGGTAAATTCGTGTAATTTCTTTGACAACCGAGTTGCACCGTACGCTAAAGTGTGGTGGCTAAAGGCAATAGGGTATGAATCAAAACAATCTGATGCTCAGAAATTTGATTCACTGTGGGGTTGGAATCATAGCGATAGCTATAGAATGCGCCTCATTGAAAGAGCAGCTCACTTTAATTCCGCGGCGGGGGGCTGGGATTTTATTCCGGTTTCAGAGAAACACTATGTGTACGAAGGGAAATTTTGGCGCAAGGCATTCTTAAAAATTCTGAAATTTACAGAACTATTTGAGTATGAGGTACATGCCTCAAACGATGCCTTGCCGGGCTCCACACCTCCCTTAGTGCAGATACCTATATCTGGGGGTTTCGTAAATCCATATCCAGGTAGCATTTTGTGCGGATATGCTTACGGAGTGCCTGTAGCTAACGGTATACACTGGGGCATTGATCTCTGTACTCCTAATTGGGATTCTTCACCAATCTACGCAATGCATTCAGGAGAAGTTACTTTTGCCAGAATGCTATACCCATCAGAATGGTTAGCGGGGAATTGGTGGATCTCAGGTAACGTTGTAGCAATCGAGGGAGTTGATGCTGACGGTAACAAGATTTGGACCGCTTACGGACATGGCACCGACAATACAATGAAGGTTAGTGTTGGAGATCATGTTGAAGAAGGGCAATTCCTAATGATGTCAGGAACAACCGGATTCTCAAATGGGATACACCTTCACTTGGCGATGAAAATTAACGACAAGTGGGTTAATCCCGCGCTTTATCTGGAGGGCAACTAATATTTTTTAACAAAATTAGTTGCTCTCCTACTCACACACTTAACGCCGATCCTTAAATATAATCACTTTCTTGTTGTGTCTGAGCATAAATATTTATTAGTTAAATACTTGTGCTTGGATTTTTACAGTACTTTGAAAACCTATTAAGTTAGCCGTTTAAATAGGTGTGTACACACAAGCTCATGTTAAAATGTGAGTTTTTGTGTGCATGCCTAAATAAAGGCATAAATAAAAAATAAATAGAAAAGGAGGAGTAAATGGATTCTAAGAGAGCCCTCGGATTTGTTGCGGCATTTATGGCGCTCATAATAGGTGTATTAGGTTTTTTGATATTTGCGCTAAATTCCCTTGGTATTGACGTAGGGCCTTTTGTCGGTATAGACGCAAGCGAGAGCCTGGAGATTTGGTCATTACTGGCGAAGTTTGTGCTTCTGGTCGTCGCATCGATTGTCTTTATCATTTTGGCTTTTATAGTGGCCAATTCAGTAAAGCAACCGATATTCAAACTATTCGATTCCAGATGGTTACCTAAGGAAAATTCCGCGGAAGTATACGTGGCAGGTATAGGAGAAAGGTTAGAAAAAGTCGCTAAACCCAGTTTCTACGCCACAACGCTTTGGGAGATGATATCTCACACTATTTTTCAGGTATTCTTTTCTGCCGTTTTACTGGGAGGAATAGCCGGCGTAGTGCTAAGCGTTTTAGATTTACCCGGACTTATCCCCGCAGTATTTGTATCCGGAGTAGTCACGTTTGTTACAATCCCACCCGTGTTTTGGGTAAAAGAGTGGCGACGTGAGTACACAAAGTTTGTGGTTTTTACTTTCATGACTTATTACGTAAAGGTAAGGACACCCATACTTTCTTTGCTATTCGGAATAGGTACTTTGCCCAAAGCATCACGCACACCTATAAGTCAGATTCAGGAGATTCAGATATCTGCCGATCCACAAGAGTTTGATGAGAACTATAAAACAGGATGGCTTCAGGACCAATACACGTCGTGGCTTGCGAAAAGACGAAATGTAAGAACTCTGTTTCTTCGATCTATTTTCAACAGAGCAGAAGATATTTTGTTTTGGGTTGATGACGGCCCTGGTTTAGCAAATTTGCTGAACAGGCTTATTATCAGAGCTTCTCAATCCACATTAGTGCAGAATTATTTGGACAATGAAGCAATTCGTCTCAAAATGGAAGAAGGACAGACTGAAAACTATGCGAACATAGAAACGAGTCAACTTAAGGAAAACCTGACAAACAGATTCAAGAAAACGCCGGAAGGGTTTAAAGTTTACGATATATACAGAGTAGAGGACCCAGGATTGTATGATTCTATGGGAAATCCTATAGAAAAACAAACAACCGAAGAGGAGGTACCTAGTACGACGGATGTTTCGACGTTATTCACAAGACATCGAAAACCGGGTCAGAAAAACGAGTAATGTAGTTTTTGAGGAGGAGCACATAAGGAGAGGGACTACAAATATTAATATTTGAAAAGTCCCTCTCCGCAAACCTTACAATTAACATTTAGTAGTTTCGAATAGGTCTATATGTGTAGATCTTTTTGAGCCTATCCTAAATAAAGGAAGGAAATAAATAAATGAAGGGAGGAAGAATGGAAGCGTATGTTGTTCAGCAAGAGTTATCCAGTTTAGAAAGACCTATATACAATACAGGCCTGTCGGCGACGTATCCAAAAACAGTTTTAATTCCCGACACATCGCAACTTTTAGAGTTCGGTAGAAAGGATATTTTATACAGATCAAGGGAGTACAGTTTAATAAGCTCGGATGTGTTGCAAAAAGGAAACAAGGCCAAAGAATTGCAGGAATACAGATGGGGTTTGTTAACAAAAGAGGGTGTTGCCGGAACACCGGATATTCACTATTCCCAAGATAAAGATAATATGTGGGGTCTTGAAGTTCCGCCAAGTGTGGGGTCTTATTATAAATTGGTAGAGGGGGATGAAGTTGGTGTGGTTGTAGATCACCGTAAAAAACTTGTACTAATATCATCAGTTAACGGTGTTCAGGATCCGGAAATCATAAAATCATGGAAGCCTGACTTAAGAGACTATCAAAGCGACTACCCAAAGAAGCCCCTACCCATAGAAAAGTACGGAGATTTTGATCTTAGGGTTATCACATTACTGGCACCCATAGGTTTGGGATCTAGTTATTGGATCATAGCCCCGGGAGGAGCAGGAAAAACGTGGATTTTAGTAAAGATACTCGACGCGTGCCTCAAGCTTACAAAGGAGATTGATAATCTGTACATAATAATGGGGTACATAGGAGACCGCCCTGAGGATGCCTCACAATATATTCAGGTATTCGAAGAGAACATCGGAACATCCGGTGAGTTTCATCAAGCATCTTGGGATACAAAACCGGATTCTCAGGTAGATGTCACAAGATTTACGATGAACAGGGCGAGAAGGTTATCTGCAACAGGAAAACATGTTGTTGTGCTATTTGACTCCATAAGCAGGACCGTAGCGGCCCACACAGCTTCATCATATGTTGATAAGGACAGCGGAATGATCAGCGGCGGTATATATAGGCACAGCCTTACCGCTATGATAGCGATGCTTTTTGGAACACACGGATCATTCGGAGAAGATCGCTCTTTGACAATCATCGGTACAGTTCTTTCCTCGTCAGACACCAAAAAAACGTCGGAATCAGCTGTGGATCAGGAAACATCGGACAGTTCTACTACAGGGATGTGTCGTCTTGTAAAAATTGCTACATTGGACAGGCCCTGGGTATCAGTCAACGAAGCAGAAACATTCACCAGATTTCCTGACAAAAGAGATTTCAGATCTCCTGAGCAAATTAAAGAAATGAACGATGTGAAAAACATAATGAGAGGCGGAAGGGGAGCATCAAATTCATACGAAGCTCACTCTAATTTACTAAATTATGTAAAGAAGAACCCGTTTCCCAAATACTAGGTCTAATCACCTACATAGAGGTAAAACAATCCCACTGTTTTACCTCTTTTTTATGCTCAACTTGACTTTCCGGCCTCAGTATATATTATGAATATGTATTCATAATTAATTTGCAAAAGGGGGTGAGTTTATGCCTAACAGAGACGGAACAGGTCCTTCAGGAAAAGGTCCTAAGACAGGTAGAGGTGCGGGTCTTTGTGGAGATGGCCAAGGTATAGGGGGCGGTATGGTTAGAGGGCGCGGTGCAGGTAGAGGAAAAAGATTTAACAGTTAATATTTGCATCGATAAGAAGCTATGTGAGAATATACCAGTATGCCTAGACCTAAAATAAGAAGAAAAATAAGGTTTAACCCAGGTGTAACATATTTTAAACCAAGGGTAATACCCTTACATGATCTTGAAGAAGTTTCTATTACTCGTGATGAGATGGAGGCTGTGAAGTTGTATTTTTCAGACGGGCTGGACCAAACTCAATCTGCCGAAAAAATGGGAATTTCGCAGCCTACTTTCGCAAGAACAATCGATTCGGCAGTCAAAAAAATTGCTGACGCCCTTGTCAAAGGAAAATCAATTAAAATTGAAAACTCTGATGAAAATGAAAATCTTTAAAAAAATAATTCCATTATTTTTACTTGTAATATTTATTTGTATGCCTGTTTTAGCTCAGGAGCTGAATGAAAATTCGGCTCAAAACTCATACGAAGGTAAAGTAATAATGGTAATAGAAGAATATGAAAACCCTAACGGAGGTTACTATCAAAAACTTGAAATACAATTAATTGATAGGACAGTTCAAGTTGAGCACGGTATCGCAGATTCTCCCTCAACACAAAAATTTTCAAAAAACGATCTCGTTGTGTTAACAGGATATACAGACACCGACGGCAACGAGTATTTCTTTATCGACGACTACGTAAGGCGCAGTAATTTACTTTCTCTATTTATAATCTTTCTCGCTCTTTCAATATTAGTTGCCGGAAAAAGGGGCATTACTTCTCTAATAGGCATGTTTTTAACCTTTTTCTTTATCTTTTGGCTTGTACTTCCGAAGATAAGCTCCGGCTCAAACCCGTTTTTAGTAATACTTCTATTTTCACTCATAGCTATACCTATAACTTTTTACCTTTCGCACGGATTTAACTCAAAAACCAATGCAGCGATAGTCGGTACTTTTATAGCACTGCTTGTAACCATACTGCTGGCCTCGATTTATGTTAATTCAGCCAAGCTCACCGGCTTTATTTCAGACGAGGCTTCCTTCCTGCAATTGGCTAAAGGAGGGGTAATTAATATGAGGGGCATACTGTTGGCCGGGATTATTATAGGGGTGCTGGGTGTCCTTGACGATATTACTGTGTCTCAGTCCGCAATTGTTTTCCAATTAAAAAGTGCAAATACCAGGCTTAGCTTCTCAGAATTATTTGTAAGGGCGATGGACGTCGGAAAAGACCACATAGCCTCGATGGTAAATACCTTGATTCTAGTTTATGCCGGGGCGTCTTTACCGTTATTATTGTTATTTACTGACTCGAGTAGAACTTTTGGTAGTGTTATAAATTACGAGATAATCGCGTCGGAGGTTGTAAGGACCTTAATCGGTAGCATAGGTTTAATTTTGGCCGTACCGATTACTACTGCGATCGCGGCTGTTATGGCGGATTCGGGAGAGATGGGGAGAGGTTAGTTTCGCAGGGAGAATTTTCGTTGGTGACCCCACGGAGAATTTTGATTTCATCAAAGCATTTGAGCTATAGATCGTTCCTCTCTATAGCATCAAAAGTCGAACACAGCTAAAGCTAGTGCGTTCACTTGCGAGATCACATAAACAGAACCTCCATCTCACTTCGCTCGATGAAGAACCTGGTTATGGTGACCCCACGGAGAATCGAACTCCGGTTACCGGGATGAAAACCCGGCGTCCTAACCGCTAGACGATGGGGCCATAAGGCCGTTTCGGCACTAACCTACACCGTATAATATCAAGAAACCCCACTTTTTTGCAACAAACCCCAATGTAGAAAATAAGTACGCTCAAGCCGGGAGTAAGGCATTTTAGATATAAATAGTGGTAAAATAATGCGGAATGGCCTTAATCACATCAGTATATCTATACTTATATGCATTGTTTATATCCCTTTTACCGGGAGTGAGTTACAGAGAGGGAGTTTTGGGGCAACCTCAGACTTTTTTTCCAAGCAGAGTAACGCAACAGTCAGATAAAACAATAACGAGTTTGCTGTATAGAGGTCTTTTCAAATACGACATTTACGGTGCAATAATACCCGATCTGGCTGAGACATGGGAGGTTTCGGAAGATGGTCTTGTGTACACTATTCGTTTAAAAAATAATCAGTACTGGACAAATGGAAAAAAGATCACCGCCGACGATTTAATATATACCTCCTTTACCGTGCCTGATTTGGCCGGTGTCGCAACGGATAAAGTTGACGACCTTACCGTGAGATTTACTTTACCTAACAAGTACGCTCCTTTCTTAAACCTTTTAACTGTTGGAATTATGCCACAGGACTCCGAGCAAAACGATGACCCGCTATCTCCGGTTACAAGCGGAGATTTTAGAATAGCCCGTGTAGAAAAATCGGGTAATTATGTAAGACAGGTTACCCTTGTTGCCCACGACAAGAAATACGATATTAAAAAGATAATTTTCAAGTACTACACAAATGAAAAAGAGATTATTACTGCGGCAAAACTCGGAGACATAAACGGGTATATGTTATCAGAAAAAGAGTCGCCTCTAAATTTCTATAATTACGAGTTTCCTGTTCAGGGCATTTACTACGCATTATTTTTCAACGTCCGAAATGAAAAGCTTGAAGATATAGATGTTAGGAAAAAATTGGAGAAGGTTATTCCGGTTGATGATTACATTGTAGGTAG
Source organism: uncultured candidate division WWE3 bacterium (assembly GCA_938004185.1). Lineage (GTDB taxonomy): Bacteria > Patescibacteriota > WWE3 > UBA101185 > UBA10185 > UBA8498. The sequence goes on along the minus strand of CALKWN010000065.1, from coordinate 294,080 downwards.
GGGTATAAGAGTTCAGGGCCCAATAAGCAGAAGCGTTTTTACCGACACGGGCCTTACATTCGATCACTACGACCCATTATTTTCGGAAGATTTGGGAGAATTGAAATTAACTATTAAAGTTCCGGATACCAACGATCATGTTGTTATGGCAAAACAAATAGCTGCTATCTGGAGAGATAAGCTTGATATCGATGTAGATGTTGAGCCTGTAGCATTGGAAGATATTGTATCTCAGGTTATTGACCCCAGGGATTTTGAAGTATTACTTTTTGGTCAGGAGACAAGCCGAGATCCGGATAGATATGTGTTATGGCATTCAGCCCAAAAAGCTCCTCCCGGATTAAATATCTCAGGTTTTGATCAGGTAAGAGCCGACAGGGCGCTGGAGGAAGGTCGAAATGAGCTGGATAACGAAAAGAGAATTGTTCATTACAACGAATTTCAAAAAGTCGTTGTTGAAGAAACCCCTGCAGTATTTTTGTACCACCCTTTTACCAGCTTTTTTGTATCTAAATACATTGAGGGTATTGGAGAGAAATACACATTTACATATGCCGATCGTTTTCTGGATTTTGAGAATTGGAAGTATGTAAGGACAAACTAGCTGTTAATTGTGTGAGAGGCTGTTAAAGATCCCATGTTATAATCTTGTTGCCAGTGCGTTTATGGTGACTGTAGCTCAATTGGTTAGAGCACTGCTCTGTGGAAGCAGGGGTTGTGGGTTCAAGTCCCATCAGTCACCCCATGAAATTTGGACATCGCCATAGGCGGTATACAAATTTCATTGAGATGGGTATGGACTTGAATGCCGGAGCGAGTGAAGGCGAGCGAGGCGGGGTCGACGGGCGAGCCAGCAGGCGAGAACCGGTGACCAAGTCCCATCAGTCACCCCATAAAATATCTAATTGTATCTCAATATAAATAAATTAGTTGAGTTGCGAGAAAAAAATCGCAAGAAAAAAGGCGGAGTAGCGCTTCTATAAAAGATAGCGTTAAACCGCCTGTTTCGTTGCAGAGTACGAGAGGTTACTGTTATATTCGTCTCCGCGCAAAAGTAAAGGATGCTTCGCCGCTTTCGTTAAACCCAGGCTTGCTGTATGTGACCTTCCATCCAGCTTCGGAGAAAATCGACTCAATATTCAGATAATGTTTGTCGAAGATATCCTTTTCTACTAGACCCTCGGATACTAACTTGGCAACAACATCCTTTTGTTTAATTACTGCTCGGCCGTAATTATCAATATTTTCTACAATCATTTCGTTAAAGGTTTCAATCACTACATCGGGAATATGCAATTTCTTTTGTTCAGCAATATCACTTGGTTTGATAGGCTCTACCATAACACTCTCCTTTTTATGCCTAATATTGTGGATTCAATGGCGTGAATTATACTTATCGCTAGTTGCAGTGTCAACCTATGAGAAATGATATTTCAAATTCCCAGGAAATCGTGACATAGCCCGCCTATTTCTGGATCTATTTCGATGGGTTTTTACTGTGGGTTTATATTTTAGGAATAAAATTTAGGACGTTTGAGGGCTTAAATGCTATTAACTAAAGACAATTCTTGGAGTGTCTTGTTCATGCATCTACCAATCACCCCATTTAAGCCTTAGGCCTCAAAACCTCAACCCCGGCAGACTTAATCTCTTCGTCGCGCTGTCTTTCTATCCAGTATTGAACGGCATTTTCGTAACCGTCCGTGCTTGTGTTTATCAGCTGTTTCATTACCGTAAGGACGGCGTCCTTTTCATTTTTATTACCTCTTTTAAACAAAATAGTCAGGAGAATAAATATACTTTTACCCGCTCTTACAATAATCTGTTCATTACCTTTTTCAGAGATCGGATGTCCTACATATGCTATTACTTCATCTTTGTCGGAGAGTAACATTTCAACAAGCCTGTGGGATCCGTCTATCATTAGTATTTTCTCGCCCTTTTCTTTCATAATAAGTTTTTCAAATTGGATCTTTGTATTAGACGGTTTATATGATATCAGTCCCTCAGGGTCGCCGGCGGGAGCGTCTTTAAAGTATTTCAATAGATATTCCTTGAATTTTAAAACATCTCCGTTTATTTCCTTTGAGAAGATCACTTTATTTGTTTTAGAGTCCATGCCTGTAAGCATAAGATCTTTTATGTGCCAAACTTCTTCGTTCCATACGTAGTTTTTTCTACTAATATTGTGAAAGACACCGTTGAGATGGTAAGTAAACGACATAGCTTCTAAAAGAGCCCATGTTTTGCTTTCAGCTAAGTTTTCAATGGTGTCGGAAATAGTACTCGCCATACTGCCGTTATCGCACTTAAACAGTTTGAAAAATTCGACTTTTAAATAGTACTTAGCTATGTTTATAGGATTTATGTTTTTCTTAAGTATTTTTATCGGTTCAGGTTGCGTTTGTTTTGGCTGCATTTTTATAGTATACCGCATGTTTTTAAACAAGATTTTCGCCCACATGTAGGTATGTGCCGTTGAATCGAGATACTCGCTAAATCGGTCACTAGTAATGAAATTTAGTATAATTCCATGAGTGATAAAAGAAAAAGATTTTTATTGCCAGTTCGAATCTTATAGTAATGAAAGATTGGCAAAATCTTTATGTGGAATTACGTGTGTAGCTATGGTACTTTCCGCTGAAGACAGGCTGGGTCACTTAAAATCTAAAGATAAAAACCTCGATATTTTTTTAGAATACGTAATAGGACTACACAAGAACAATAAAGATGCCGTTAAGAGGAAATTTAAACTTGGTGATAAAGATCTATACGTCACTGTCGGTTTTGTAGGCGAGGTGAAGGTAGAAGAGCACGACACTATAAACAACGACAATGAATTTATGCCTGTATTTGTATTGTTCAGAGGATACGACCATCGATGCTCTAAATTCTTATTTTCAAAATTCGGGATGGAGGCAGACCTTGCGGAGGGTTACTCGCCGGAATCATTATTTAATGATATCTATAGTGGAAAGGCACGTTATTTCATGTCGTCAGTTAAATCCCGTTTTGTAGATCATGAGGCAACTATTGCGCCAACCCACATTGTTGTAGTTAACAGGGCCTGTATTGCTGATGGGGGCGAGAAAATGTTACAGCTAGTAGATCCGTCGGAAAAAAGCTTTAAAAGTGCGGTGAGAACCTTATCTTTAAGAGAATTTTCGCTTGTGTACAACGGTTTCGGAACATATATAAAATGAATAAAATTACCGGCAAAGTTAAAGTGTCCCTTGACTCAAGGATGGTAAAAGATGGGGAGTACTTTGTTCCAGTCAAAGGCGACAATTTTGATGGCCATGACTTTATCGATGCGGCGCTTAAAAGAGGAGCTAGGGGTGTCATTGAAGAATGTGATTTATACAAAATAGCTCAACAAAAAATAAAGAAAATAAAGCCCGTAATAATAGGTGTTACGGGTTCTTCAGGTAAGACAACTGTTACTAGCTATCTCCATCAAATACTTAAGGAAAAATATAAGGTATGCCAAGGCCGGTTAAACACAAAGCTGGGTCTGACAGTTGATGTTATCAATGAAATGACTGAAGACTGTGAAATTTTTGTAGCTGAGATAGGCATGGACAGGTTGGGTGAGATAGAGGATACAACTAGAATATACAGGCCTGATATCGCAGTTATTACGACTATAAATCATGTACATGTAGAAAAACTAGGGTCGATGAGCAATCTAGTTAAAGCAAAAGGCGAAATGTTGAAATCTTTAGATGCTAATAAGGGTGTAGCGGTATTAAATTCAGAAAACAGACATATTAAATATTTATCCAAAAGCTTTAACGGAAAAATTATTTGGTTTGACTCAAATCCTCTCTTGCCCTACTCAAGCAAACTATTAGGGCCACATGTTATTAGAAATCTTAATGTTTGTGTTATAGTCGGCCGTTTACTAAAAATCAGTGATACGGAGATCTTGGATGTTATTGAGAAGATAGTACCTCCTAAAGGAAGGCTAAATTTAATTAAAGGTATAAATGGAAGCAATATAATCGATGATACTTACAATGCAAATCCTGAATCAGTAAAACTTTCTTTAGGAGTTTTAAGCAATTTTAAAGGCATTAGAAAAGTGGCCGTATTGGGAGATATGCTTGAACTTGGAAATTTATCTGCAAAGGATCACAAGGATATTGCCGACTATATCGGACAGCTAGGGATAGATATTTTTGTTGGAGTGGGAAAAAAGCAAAAAAATGTATACAAAAATGTGCAGTTGCCTGAGGCTAGTAAATTTTGGATTTCCAGCTCAGAGGAATTTTCCAGTCTACTAGAAAAAGGAATTTTAAAAATTAAAAAAGGCGATTGTATTTTGGTTAAAGGTTCCCAGGGTATCAGAATGGAAAAAATCGTCAAAAGATTAATGCGTGACCCCGATGAGGCGGAAAATCTCTTGGTAAGACAGGATGCTAGGTGGGACGGCTAGTAACATGAAATAAATCAGTCAGGTCGCTATAATATTGATCCTTCGAAGACGCAGTGATATAATCCTATAGTCCAAAAACCAAAAAATAAAGGAGAGAAAATGTCAGAAAAAATTTCGTTTCAAGGGATCAGGTGTACCGATGTGAGGCTGAACAGTGTTTGGAATAGAATACTGAAATCATACGGTGTTCCAAAAGATTCTAGCGGTTACATATACGATGCGATAACCGTACCCGGTGGTTTCGGCTTAAGAGCTGATTTCAAATGGATTTACAAAAAAATTGTTGCTTTGGCCAAAGCACACGGTACAGAAGTTGTTATTGTATCTGCACACGACGATTGTGCGGCCGGAGGAAATTCAAACGAATTTCTTGAAAATGTAGAAAGGCTGAAAGATAGTTTCTCCAACGACAGCATAGAGTGCACAGTGTTAGGTTTTTATCTGCAAAAAAGCGATGATAAGTGGAGGCCCTACTACTTTGAATCGTACCATACGCATGTTCGCGTAATAATGAAGCACTGTGATCTCGGATACGAATTCGCGAGAGAACGAATTAGATGGATTTGGTAACAAATCTACCAGACCGTTAGTAAACACCCCTTTACTGACGGTCTTTTTTTATTTGTTGACAACTGCAATTCTGCTATACTTTTGGTATGGGTATTGAATACGAAGATTCGTTGTCAAACGAAACGCCGACAGAAAATGTACCTAATACTGATTCCACGCCATCAGAAATCTTATCTTCCGAAGAAAAACAAAGTCCGTTTATGGAGTTTGTAACTAGATGTGCTGACAGGCTTGATAAAAAAATGGATTCGGTTATAGATAAGATGGAGGATCCGGAACGGACTTTAAAAGCCCTTTCAGAGGTATCGAAGGGCGTCGGGTATTTTTTAAATTCGGCGGTTATAGTCGGTACTGTTCTAAATAGACAACACGGTGTTGATACTAGCAGTGTGGCAGTGATAGGCGGTGTGACCGCATCAGTACCTTTCCATTTTCTTTCTTCGTACTTCAAACTTAGGATGGAAAATTTAGACACATCTTCAGAGAGCGTCGCTCACGGAGGAGAGTAATAAATATGAAAATTGCGGAACTGCTCAAAAACGTATTGGACATAATAGAGTTCGATGAGGACAGAGATTCTTTCGTCGAGTCTTTTATTATGATTATTAATAAATTTGCCACCATCTCTTTGTACGAAAAACTTACAGATGAGCAGAAAAAAGAAATTAACGCAGAGCTTGGAGAAGAGGGTTTGGATGGCGAAAAAGCAAACCAAATAATCAAAAAATATTTTACTCAGGAAGACATTAATAACTCTGTCTCACGAGAGGCGGCATTTCTCCTAGACGAATTTTTCACCGACATTTTACCCGGACTCAGCGAAGACAAAAAAGAGGCTTTGCTTAAGTTCGAAAAAGAGAACTTCACGGTAGCTGAATAAATATACCCCATAGTTTTGACATTTTGGCCGAAATAATATAGTATTCGCTGCATAAATAATCCAAGGCAAAATTAGCCAATATAAAAAAGGAGATGAGATATGTTTGAATTTGTTGGAGCTTATCTGGGAACCTATGTAAATAAACAAACTTTGATTGGTCTTCTGAACCTATCGTCAGGAGAACAAAATAAAGAAGAGTGGTTTACAGTTAGGATCTTAAAAGATGACGGAAACAACATGTATGATGTAAGAGTCGACGTTAACAAAAGAATGGCAATGTTTTACAGAGATGATTTTTCCACTTTGTTGTCTATTCTTGGTTTTGTCGAGCCGGAAACCAAGGAAGTGGCTTTTTGTTCATCGTGTGGCGCTGAGTATGATAAGGCTATCACAAGGTGCTTAAACTGCGACTCAGAGCTGGTAGTGAAAAAAGTTCTTGCTAATGAAAGAGATCGACACAGAATAATTTAACTACCGATCATCAAAATCAGGCACTTTTGAAAAATAAAAATTTCAAGGTGCCTTTTTTCTTTCTCTGATTACTTTCCCTTTTCGTACCACATGTCTGCTCTCTCAAGCCTTTTAACAATTTTTGCGTGTTTGTTAACAAACTTTTCTTTTCTTGAATCGTTTTCATTTTCTATACCGAAATGCCTGAATGCGGCATAGGAGGCTTGTCCGATATCATTATTTGAATAGGGCACTAACTGTTCTACAACTGGCCCCTCTTTCAACTCGTCTTCAAAGAATTTGCCGATTTGCCTAAGTAACTGCGGATCTGAATCACTTGGAAATCTCAAGATAATTTTAGGTTTAGAGTCAGCAGGAAATATTTCGCCTGTCACGATATCCACACCATCAACCGTAGGAATTGAATCAATTTTCTCGCCATTTGCCAGGTTTATAAACTTTCTTATTCCGTCAAAATTCACACCCATCCTTACGCCTGTAGGATTATTAGTTGTCGGTTTCAGTATATTTACTTCCGACCCCCGAAGATCGTAAAATCCTGCGTTTGTAATATTTTCAGTATTATAATCCTCGCCATCTCTTAAATTTTCAAGATTTCCTTTAGCCTTTTTCAAATTTTCAAACCAGGTCTGAATTTCCTGATTACTGTAAGGAAGAAGTTTTATAGCTGAAACGACCTTGCCATTTTTATCAATAACCAGTTCGTCAGGCATAGCAAGTGCGGTGTAAGTTGGTTCTATTCCACGATCCAAATAACTTTTCACAATCTTTTCATCATCTCTTTCTACGACCGAAAGAGTTTCTTTTATAAGACTTTTACGATGCTCACTTGTATTTTCATCACTAAGATGATTTTGATTATCCATGTACCAGTTTATAAGTACCTCGCTATCGCATTGGGGCATGGGGTCAGTTTTATTTTTTGGTTTGTTTTCTTTTGTCCAAGATTTTTTTAAATCTCCGTAATCTTTATAAACATGCAACACATCATTTTTCAAAAGCTCTGTTTGTTCGGGAGTTAGTTTGTTTTCTTCCGAAGGATTGTTAATCTCACTGTTAAGAAATGCATCTACCAATATAATATCTTTTCTTACTGTACCCAGATGAGAATATCTTTCTTCAAGACTTTGAATACCATTTTTTGGAAAACGACACGATGTCCCGTACACGGTAACGCAGCTGTCTATATTAATATCTTCGCATAAAACTTTTGCAGTATGGTTTTTGATTGATTTTATACAGTGCTCGGCGTAAGAACCCCCTTCGTTAAAGGTTCTTTCAGCGGCATCTAGTACTGAGAAAACATCAACACCTTTATCTGCTAGTCGCTGAACACCGTCTCTTCTTATCTCTGCAGTTACCTGAGCCGGTATTTGTTCTTTTAGTTCTCCGGAACCCAAACCATCTTTTTCTACCAATTGTGTAATTTCTGAGATCTCTTCTAGGGTATTTAGTTCAGTGGGCATATTTTATTATATACATGATTTTATACATGAGTACAGCCGGGCAAAAAAAAATTACCCCGCATAAATATTTGATTATTTATATGCGGGGTTTTGTTACGATATCGGTTGAATTAAATTTTATCCAACTCCTCTGAAATCTTGGCTATGATGTCGGCTGCTGATATTAATTCAGGCGCCTCAGGTGAGTTTAAATCCACCTTCCATTCAGCAATGGTTCTTTTGGTTGATTTGTGCACAGCGGCTATTACCGCTATCGGATAAGGCGGATTATCTTTTTCGCTGTATTCGTCCCAGGTTTCGGTAATTATTTGGCCCGGGGCTATAGCATCGATAACCTGTCTTATAAAACATGCGAGTCTTACGCGTTGAACAGTAGCGTTGTCAGCATAAGGACCCCTCATTACCCGGTCAAAATCGCTTTGAATTTTGTTAAATTGTTCTTTTTTTCTTGTTAAAAATTCGTTGCAACAGCCGAGATTCGACAACTTTTGGTACACATTTACCACGATCTCCATTTTTGCTCTCCTTTTTTATTTATTTTGTGGGATAAGGCGAATAATACTATTGTTGCAATTTTCCGTCAACCTATAGCCAACAATCTCTTGACGTAAGTTTTCTGTGGAAATAAACTCTACCTAACATTCGGGTTTTATTCGTATAATTTATGGAGAAGGGTTGCCTTGCTAACTAAAAGGAGGTTTTATCTTGATAACTAAAATCAAAGCTCCGGTATCAGTAGTATGCTTGTACGACCATAAAAAGAGGCTTTTTAAGCCCTCTACGGTCATCTGGGAGGGCCGGAAGCATAAAATAGTACATCAGGGCTACAGACACTCATACTACGCTGGTAAGACCCTTTTTCACGTGTTTTCAGCCGTATCCGAAACCGTTTATTTCAAGCTTTTATTTGATACCGCAGCCCTTTCTTGGGAATTGGAGGAGGTTTCCGATGAAGAAGTTGACTGACCTACAGTTTAACCCGAAGCCTTCTACAATAATGTTGATAGATATCAATTCATGCTTTGCTACGGTGGAGCAACAAGCTAACCCTCATTTAAGAGGCCGTCCGGTTGCAGTTGCGGCTTACAATACCCCTTCCGGATGTATTTTGGCTGCATCTTACGAAGCAAAATATTTAGGTGTAAAAACAGGCATGAGAGTAAAAGAAGGAAAACTTTTATGCCCCGATCTTACGGTGCTTTCCCCCGATCCTCAAAAATACCGAGATGCTCACCTCAAGCTACGAAAAGTTTTGGAAAAATTTTCTAACACGGTTATTCCGAAATCGATAGATGAGTTTATTGTTAATTTAGAGGGGTGTCCTTCACAGAAAAAGGGAATGAGAGAAACGGCTTTAGAAATAAAGAAATTGATAAAAAAAGAAGTTGGGGACTGGATAACTGTTTCCATAGGGATAGGACCGAATATTTTTTTGGCAAAGACAGCCGCCGGTCTCAAAAAACCCGATGGTCTGGAAGAAATAAACATCTACAACTTCAAATCCGTTTATTCCCGCTTGGAAATTACAGGGCTGCACGGAATAAAACAACGCAATGCCGCTCGCCTCGCCTCTCAAAACATTTTTACCGTAACTGATTTTTACCTCGCACCTTCCGACGTTTTAGAAAGGGCTTTCGGTTCCATAGTCGGATATTATTGGTATTTGCGCCTAAGGGGCTGGGAAATAGATGATGTAGAGTGGGGAAGAAGGAGCTACGGAAATTCCTATGCACTTCCCGACAGATTATGCAAAAACGAGGATTTAGCTCCGATTCTTTATAAATTAGTGGAAAAGACGGCAAGGCGCTTGAGAAAGGCCGGTTATAAAGCACGCGGAGTTCATGTATCTTTAAGTTACCGCGACGGATCTTTTTGGCACCACGGCCATTCCGGTGGAAAAACTCTTTTTGATCCTCGCGACATTTTTAAAGATGCTTACAGAATAATGTGCAGATCTCCTTATTCCGGAAAACAAGTAGCTATATTAGCCGAATCGGTTTTTGATATTTTTAAAAACGGTACCACTCAGCTCGATTTGTTTGACGATATAGAAAGAAAAGAAAAACTTTATTCAGCCGTTGATGCAATTACCGATAAATGGGGAGACTTTGTAATTACTCCCGCCAGAATGCTTGCGGCTAAAAAACATGTGCATGACAGAATAGCGTTCGGTGGAATAAAAGAGCTCGAGGAATTTACTCTTCAGGACTAATGTAGATATTTAGTACCTTTTAACTTGTCGGGAAAGTACTCTATATCGGGAAGTTTTTTTCCTTCGGGACTGTGGTAATAGTTGTAATCTTTTCCGTATCCAATATCTTTCATAAGTTTTGTAGGGGCATTTCTTATATGTAAGGGCACCGGAAGGTTTCCGTATTTTATAGCATCGTCCGCGGCCTTACCGTATGCAATATAAAGTTCATTGGATTTAGGAGATTTTGCAAGGTAAACCACGGCTTCAGCCAAAGCCAGAGCGCATTCTGGCATACCCATTCTTTCGCAAGCTTGGAAAGCCGAAACTGTTAGAACTAATGCCTGAGGGTCTTTTAGCCCTACATCTTCCGAGGCCATTCTGATAAGTCTTCTCGCTATATAAATTGGGTCTTGCCCTGCTTCGAGCATTCTCGCCAGCCAGTAAAGGGAGGCATTCGGGTCCGAACCCCTGACTGATTTATGTAAAGCCGAAATTGTGTTGTAAAACTCTTCGCCCTGAAGATCAAATGACAACTGACTTTTTTGTAGTGCTTTTTGTATATCTTCCGAGGATATGGTTTCTTTCGGTTGCAGATGCGAGGCTATTTCGAGGACATTTATACAAGTTCTGGCATCTCCGTTGCTCGAGAGTATCAAAAAATTCTCAGCTTTTTCGTCGATTTTCTTATTTAAATCCTGTAAAGCTCTTTTAGCAATATTTCGCAAATTATCTTCAGTAAGTTGTTGCATAACAACAACACGGCACCTTGACAGTAAAGGTGCGATGACTTCAAATGACGGATTTTCGGTTGTAGCACCGATGAATATTATTTTTCCCTGCTCAACAAGAGGTAAAAGAGCGTCTTGTTGTGCTTTGTTGAATCTGTGGATTTCATCAATAAATACGATCGGGGCCCTTTTTGTGTCAGATTTATCGACTTTTTGATTCCATAAGTCAGGCGACTTTTTTGAAGAATTTTCTAAAATATCTTTTTCTATTGTTTTAACTGAAGTATTAACGGCACTGAATTCGAAAAACTTTCTTTCTGTTTCTATTGCAATGATTCTTGCGAGAGTGGTTTTCCCCACGCCCGGAGGTCCCCAGAGTATAAGTGATGGGAAGAAACCTGATTGTTTCGTGTTTTTGAGTAGTTGTGAAATTATTCCTCCTTCGCCCAGAAGATTTTCGTGGCCCTGCAGCTCGTTTAGATTTTTCGGACGAATTTTATCTGCCAGTGGTTGCATGTAAATACCCAAATATTACCCGTAGAAAAATAATACCTTTGAATAGGACGCCCGTCAAAGTTTAAAAATTTTCTGCAAAGTTCTGGAAATGAGGTCGCTCCCTCTTTTATTGGTCAGTCTTGTTCTAATGGTAAGGTCTAAAGCCAGGTTGGCGATGCTTGCCACTAAAAGTGTCAGAAGTTTTAATCTAGGAAATAACAGGAACACGGCAAAAAGCACCGTGTTAAAAGTGACGAATTTTATCAGATCGTTTTTAGCATCCTGAAAACTTCTTCTGATAGATTCTTTTAGCATTTCGATAGTGTTTCTCTTGGGTCCCAGAAATACCTCGAGTTCGTGCGAGAAGTTTAAATAATATTTTCTGGCACCGGCGTAAAGCTTAATGATGTTTCTAACTACTTCAAGACAAATTGTAGTTACTATCAGACCGATAGTTGTTGAAAGATGGTCGTTGTAAACGAAACTTCTTACCATCAAATCATAATCTTTATATTTTGCGTGTAGTTCTACATTTAAGTCTTCCGGAAGGAAGAAAATATTTGTGCTATCCATTGTAAGGAAGAATATAAACAATACTACTTCCACGCCGTCGATGAAGCCGTCTTTAAATCTTTTGTTAAATTGCCCCTTAAAGGTAATGTCTATGGCTTTGTTTATCTGAGGTTTACTGAGTAATCCAAATCCCAATATTGCGGCGGCAGTAATAATAATGGTCATTACGGTAACGTCGTTTTCCTTTCCGACATACTTATAGATGACAAGAAGTATTACGTAGACGACGAAGGCCGCTATATAAGCAAAAATTGGAGCAGCAAAAATTAAAAATTCTTTTAGGAGATCGACAAATCTTCTCCAGAGATTTTTAAGAAACTCCAGGAAGTCTATAAAAGTCAGTGCACCCTCAAGAAGCATATCAAGTATTCTGCTTGCTTCCTGTCGCATGCCAAGAATTACAAGAAAGCCTAGTGTAAAAAATACTGCAGCAGAAGCCATCAGCACTATCCAAATTACGTTTAGTACAACAGCTACTGTTTCCGGAAAGAAAAATCCGGCAATAAGAAATAGAGCAAGTACGACAATAAAAGTAACCAACAAAGAGAACACTTTTCTATCCATGTTGTTACTGCCGACTCTTCCGCTAAATAAATCTTTTAATGTCATATTTTCGTTACGCTTTCGTTAAAATTTCAAAACCGTTTTTAGTTACAAGTATTGTATGTTCTGATTGGGCAAAATATCCTCCGTCGGCCAGGTGGGTTTCCCAGGCGGAGTCACTTAAAACCAGGTCGTCCCCGGTGCAGATAAGGGATTCTACGCAAATTGTCATTCCTTCAAGAAGTCTCGGACCGTCGTTTTTGTTACCGTAGCAAGGTATTTCAGGGTATTCATGCATTTCTTCACCTATTCCGTGACCTGCGAAGTCCTTGAGAACATTTAATCCTGAAGATTTTACTATTTTTTCCATTTTATGGCTAATTTTCCCTATTTTCACGCCGTGCTTAATTTCTTTTATACAGCTATTAAGAGCATTATCAGCTGTTTCCACCAAGTTCTTTTTTACAGGTTCGGATTTTCCTATCACCGCACATACCGCTGCATCGACATTCATCCCTTTATGTTTTATGACCGTGTCTATAGTAACCACGTCGTTGTCTTTTAAAATAACTCCTTTTGTTGGGAAACAGTGTACGCATTGGCTATTAATACTCAGGCACAGTCCTGTAGGAAAAGGCGGCATCCCACGAGGGGCGTAATTTTTACAGGACGGTGTGACTTTATATTCCCGGCACATTTCCATAAACGAGTTTTCTAAGTCAATACAGTCTCTACCAGGTGTCAGCATTTCTTTAAGATTTTTAAGCATCTCACCTAGTATTTTTCCTCCTTCGCGCATTGAGGTTATTTGTTGTTCTGTCTTAATAATACCCATATCGTAAATTATACAGCAGAAGTGCGGTGTTTTCTTAAATATTTAAAAATGTTAATATTTTGGTATGCCTACAGCTGTAAAACAAAAACTCATAAATATCCCGCATTTAGTAAACAGTTCGATTTTAATAATTTTCGCCGTAATCATAGGTCTTGGTACCTGGTTTGCAATTAAGGCGTTAACTCCCGATACAATAGTCGTGTCCGGGACAAGCTCGTCCGTAATGGCTAACCAAATATCTACCTACTCGCTTTCGGTTGAAAAATCTGATACAGAAAAGGCTGCTGCAGTTGAAGCTCTTACGGTAGCCACAAAATCTATCACAGAAGCAATAAAAGAATTCGGAATAGCACCCGAAGATATTGAAACCACGAATTTTAATGTTTATCAAAGACAGGATGCTGTGTATTCCGGAGGAGTTACAAAATATGAGCTCGGAGATTGGTTCGCTTCATACACCATAAATGCTAAGTTAAGAGACTTGAGTAGATCCGAAGAATTTACAGCACTTTTATCAAACATCGAAGGTGCTTCTATGTGGGGACCTAACCTAACCATAGATGAAAAGGAAATTGACGAAGAAACTCTTTTAACAGCAGCTATCGAGGACGCAAGATCCAAAGCCGAGGCTATAGCCACCGGATTAGGCAAAAAAATTGGAAAGGCCGTCCAGATATCGGAGGGCGGTGCATCTAACGTTTATTTTAGCGGAATTAGAAGTGAGGTCATGATGGGTGCCGGAGGCGGAGGAATACCTATAGAACCCGGTTCAACAGAGACCTATAAAAGTGTTACGGTGGTGTTTGAGATAAGATAAGCACTCGGAACTAACAGGGATATTTATTCGGCGACGACGATGTTTAGGATTTTACCCGGTATGTAAATATTTTTGATGATGTTTTTGTTTTTTGTATAGTTTTCAATTGAAGAGTTTGATAGAGCTATATTTTTTACTTTTTCCTCTTCCGCTCCGTTTGGAATTTCTATTTCGGCTCTGACCTTACCGTTAATTTGGACCGGAATTGTAATCACATCCTCGCTTAATTTTGATGAGTCGTATTTGGGCCACTCCTGAAAATGAACGGAATTATTTTTGTCCCAAGACGTAAATTTGTTTATATCGTGCCAAAGTTCTTCTGCTGCAAAAGGAGCGAATGGGGCGATAAGTTTAATAAACCCCTCCCATTGCTCCGAGCTTATTGTTTCAACTTTTTTGGCAGCGTTGGCAAAAATCATAAATTCGCTTACGCACGTGTTCATTTTAAGGTTCTCACACATTTCGGTAACTTTCTTAACCATCGTGTGGTAGGGCTTTTCAAGCTCTTTTCCTGCATCAGGGGTGTCTTTAACCTTTTCACTTAGCAAGAAAACATTATCAATAAATCTTCTTGTAGCTTTTACCCCGTGATCATCCCAGGGATAAGTTTCATCATAGGGGCCGATAAAGCATAGATACAGTCTGCAGGCATCGGCACCGAACTTTTCAATAATGTCTTTCGGAATAACAATATTTCCTCTTGATTTTGACATTTTTTGTCCGTCCGGACCGAGTAATAAACCCCCGGTCATGCGCCACTTATAAGGCTCGGGTGTGGGTACAAGGTTTAAATCAAAGAAAAATTTGTGCCAAAACCTTGAATACAAAAGGTGGGCTGTAGTGTGACCCCCATCCCCAAAATATTTATCAACGGGCAACCAATATTTAAGGATATCGTAATTGGCAAACTCTTTATCGTTGTTGGGATCGCAGTATCTAATATAGTACCAGCTTGAACCTGCCCATGTAGGCATTGTTTCGGTTTCGCGTTTGGCGGGGTGTCCTTTACTATCAATTGTATTTACCCACTCTTCCAGACGCGCTAAGGGAGCACTTCCGTCCTCGGAGGGCTGGTAATCTTTGGTATACGGGAGCTCTATCGGCAGTTTTTTATGAACCTCACTCAAATTATTTGAGTCGACAACAGCCTCAATAGAACCGTCTTCTTTGTAAACAACAGGGATCGGTTCCCCCCAATACCTCTGTCTTGAAAAAACCCAATCCCTTAATTTGTAGTTAATTTTGAAGTTACCGAAACCCTCTTTTTCAGCCTTTTGAGTCATTTCCATTACTGCTTCGTCTGTGGTTTTTCCGGAATATTCCCCGGAATTCACGGAAATACCGTATTCAGTAAAAGGTGTTTCTTGAACGTTTACAGGGGAGCCGTCAGCCGGTGAAACTACCTGCTTAATTTCAAGCCCGTATTTTAAACAAAATGCGTGGTCTCTTTCATCGTGTCCGGGTACACACATAATTGCACCGGTACCGTAGGTAGTAAGTACAAAGTCGGCCACCCAAACAGGGCATTTTTCGCCACTAAAGGGGTTAATTACATAAGTACCTGTAAAAACGCCTGTCTTATCCTTTTGAATTGCGATGCGCTCCATTTCACTTTTTTGTTTTGCCGATTTTACATAAGTCGCTACCTCATCTTTTTTCTCTTCAGCTACAAATTCCCGAAGGTTTTCGTACTCCGGTGAAATTATGACAGCGGAAGCACCGTATATAGTATCTATTCGGGTGGTGAAGACTTTTATTGTCTTACCGTTTTCGTTTTTAAAATCAACTTCTGCGCCCACCGACTTACCAATCCAGTTTATCTGAGCGGTTTTTATATAATCCGGAAAGTCGGTTTCCTCGAGTCCTGAAATGAGTTTTTCGGCGTACTCGGGAATTTTTAAAACCCACTGTTTAAACATTTTTCTTTCAACCGGGTGGCTGCCGCGTTCACTGTACTTTTCACCGTTTTTACCTGTTAGTACCTCTTCTTCGGCAAGGACACCCAGCTCCTTACACCACCAAACAGGCATCTCTTCCTGCACTGCCAGCCCGTTTTCAAAAAATTTCAGGAAGAGCCACTGCGTCCATTTATAGTATTTAGGATCGGATGTTGTAATTTCCCTATCCCAGTCGATGCTGTACCCGAAATCTTGAGCTGCCTGTTTGTAACCTGCAGAAAGCTCGGCTGTAACTTCCTGCGGTGTCTTACCCGTTTTTAATGCGTAACCTTCAGTAGGAAGACCGAATGCGTCCCATCCCATAGGAAACATTACATTGTAGCCATTCATTCTAAGGTAGCGGGAATACACGTCAGGCATTGTGTATCTCATCATGTGGCCTGCATGAAGATAAGGTCCGGAGGGGTAGGGAAGTTCCGCAAGTATGTATTTTTTCGGTTTTTCGGAAAAATCCACAGCTTTATAGATGTTGTCGTTGTACCAGTGCTCTTTCCACCTGGCCTCTATTTTTTTGTGGTCAAACTTTTTGTCCATATTTAGACTAGAAATAAGGGTTGAAATATAGTTGATTTTATAATATATTTCACACCATGGCAAAGAAAAAAGGAAACAGGTTGGTGATTGGCTTGCAATGCACCGAAACGGGCATGAGGAGCTATGTTACCCAGAAAAACAGAATAAATACCAACGAAAAAATCGAGCTTATGAAATATAACCCTAAGCTCAAAAAACACACTCTTCACAAAGAGGTTCTAAGACTTAAATAATCAGGAAACAGTCTTTTTTTCCGCATCTTTTCTCAAGGATTTGCGTATTTCTTCTCGTGCTTTACGTGTTTTTACAAAATCAAGCCAGTCGGGGCTCGGTAGTTTTTTGTGCTTCATTACTTTAATTTCCACTCTATCCCCGTCTTTTAGTGTATAGCTCAGTTTTTGAAACTCACCGTTTACAGTGGCTCCCACACAAGCATTTCCCAGATCTTTATGTATAGTATAGGCAAAATCTATTGGAGTAGATCCTTTGGCAAGTTGTTTAATATCTCCCTTCGGTGTGAATACATAGACATATTTATTGAAGTGGTCAATTTTTATATCTTCTTTGTTTCTTATAAAGTTGATTTCGCTAAGCCACGTAGGATCGGTCTGAAGGTTTTTTGCAAGATGTTCCCCTGTTTTGTAAAAGGAGTGGCTAGCTATACCAAATTCATTTTCTTCGTGCATCTCTTTTGTTTTAATTTGAATTTCAAGATTCATTGAGTGGCTGACGACAAAGGTGTTATGAATACTTTTATACCCGTTAGGTTTTGGGTTTGAGATATAGTCGTCCCTTTCTTCGGGAACACAAGTCCAAACCTGCTTTAAAATATCCTCCACCATGTAGCACTGTTCGATTGTTTCTACAATAATTCTCATGGCGGCAATATCGTATATCTGGTGAAGGCCCTTGTAACTTTTCTGAGCCCGGTACTTTTGAGCTTTGCGGTAAATGCTGTAGGCATGTTTAATCCTGTAGTCCACCTTAGCTTTAATATTTTTTTCAGCGAGAACTTCCGTAATAAACATGGATGTATCTTTGAATACCTCTTCCATCTCAGGCTTTTTACGTTTAAGGTAGGATTTAATAGAGTAATATTCTCCGGGATCGAGAATTTTAAATGCTTCGTTTTCGAGCTCAACGACAAATCTGTGTATTCCAAGCAAACGGCAGAGAGGAGAATATAAATACATTGCCTTTTCTGCAATTTTTTCCGCGTTTTCTTTTGGAAGAACGTAAGCCGACCTAATATTATCGACTTTATCCGCAAGTCTTATAATTAAAGTCTTCGGGTTTTTTACCAGATTTAGATAGGTTTGTATTATAACTTTCTCGTTGTAGTTTTTAGGTTCTATTTTACTTATATCGTTATTTGAAATTCGCTGGTATTCACAAACTATTTCAGTAACACCCGAGCCGAACTCTTTTTCCATTTCTTTTCTTGGATATTTGCCGGAATCGAGAACGTGATGAAGATAGGCGCCTGCTAAAATCTCTTCGTCTGTAACGTTGTTTTGCTCTAAAAGCTCTACAACCCTGTGTAAATGCCAATAAAGCGACTCCCCCGATTTTCGAAGGTCACTTTCATGTATTTTGAGAGCCAAAGCCCCCGCCTTTTCCTTAAGGTTTTCATTTGTCATATTTTTTGGGGTATGGACTCTCCTTCGGCAACATTATCTCAATATATGTTTATTTATTCAACGTCCTTGTTTCTTAGATTTCTAATGTAATCCGAATAAAATCTAAGGTTATGTATTGTAGCAAGACGCCCGGCCCCCGAATCTCCGATTTTAAAAAGGTGGTAAAGATATGCCCGCGAGTGGTTTTCACACAAAGCGCATTTGCAGGAGGATGAAACGGCTTTTTTATCGGCTTCGTGTTTTTGAGCCCTCATGTAAACAAACGAGTATCCTTTAGGGTTTTTTTCATCGCGAACATACAGACGTTTGTGTCTGGCGTCTCTGGTTGGCAAAACACAATCGAACAGGTTGTAACCCATTTCGACACATTTTATAATATCCTCAGGTTTTCCCACACCCATAGCATATTTGGGCAATCCGTTAGGAATCAGTTTTTCACAAAAGCTGAGCATTTCCTCTAAGAAATTGCCGGAACCATCTACGGGCCATCCTCCGTAGGCATAGCCGTCAAAACCTATTTTTACAAGTTCGTCGGCACATTTTTTCCTCAACTCTTTACTGTTGCCGCCCTGAATTATTCCGAACAACAGAGGCTTGGATTTGAGGTTTTTTGTCAGTTTGTTGAATTCAGCTTTACATCTGGATGCCCACTCAATTGTCCTTTCCACTGATATTTTCTGTTCCTTTAGTGGTTCTTCAGGATCAGTGCAATCATCCAGGCACATGAGAATATCTCCCCCAAGCCTGATTTGGGTTTGAATGCAGTTCTCGGGTGTTAGAAGTACTCTTTTTTTGGAACCCTCTATTTTAAATTTAATTCCCTCGTTTGTGATTTTCCCGTTTCCTTTATTTCTTCTTACCAAAGACATAGCCTGAAAGCCTCCGGAGTCTGTAATTATCGGCTTATCAAAACCCATAAATTTATGAAGGCCGCCGCACTTTTCAATAATTTCCACGTTTTTATCTACTATCGCGTGGTAAGTATTTACTACAAGTCCTTCAGTCCCGGAATCTAAGACGTCTTTTGAGGACAATCCTTTTATACACGCATGCGTAGCGTCGGGAAAAAAGGCGGGATATTCTATTGTTCCGTATTTAGTTTTTAGACCCATAAAATGATAGAATGTAGGTTACTATGCTTGAGCCGAAATTATATATTGTATCCACCCCAATTGGAAATATGGGGGACATAACAGTCAGGGCTCTCGAGACCTTAAAGGCTGTAGATACAATACTATCAGAAGATACAAGAGAAGCGGACAAGATTTTGAAGAAATACTCTTTTTCTAAGCCTCAAATTTCGTACCGAGACCAAAACCATGTCCGTGTGTTTGACATAATAAAAGGCTTGATAGAATCCGGTAAGTCGGTGGCATTAGTATCCGACAGCGGTACCCCTTTAGTTTCAGACCCGGGCTTTAAGCTGGTAAGAGATTTATTAGCTGCAGGTATAGACGTAGAGGCTGTTCCTGGTCCATCGGCGGTTGTTACTGCCCTTACCGTTTCCGGTTTGCCTACCGATAAGTTCTATTTTTTCGGGTTTCTACCTAAAACCGACAATCAGAGAGAAAAGACATTTGAGTCCTTATCTGATTTAGACGCCACACTTATTTTTTATGAATCTCCGTTTAGGATTTTAAACACACTTGTTTGTGCTCACAAAGTTTTTGGAGACAGAAAAAGTTGCATTTGCAACGATTTAACGAAAATGCACGAAGAGGTTGTCAGGGGAAAAATCAGTGATATATTGAAAAATTACGAAAACAAAAAACCCAGAGGAGAATTTGTTTTTTTAGTAGCAAAAAAGGGATTTTAATGGATAAGATTTTTAACGAAGAAAAACAAAATTTGAAAAAGACAGTTTCGGGTGTAAAGAAAGAAACCGAGATTTTGGAAAGTACTCTAAAAGCTGTAGGTGCCTCTAACCTTGACAGGTTAAAGGAGTTGAAACAGGAAGGTGAATATGGTCCGGACTTCATAATGTTTTTAGAACAGCTCCACGAAAAAAATTCCGCCTTAAATCTAAAGGACAAATTTAAAAGATTGGACGAGTTGAGGTTTTTGATCGGTCAACCATATTTTGCGAGAATCGACCTTAGAGATAAGAGCAAAGCAGAGAAGATTTACATCGGAAAGTTCGGCGTTCCGGGCCTTTCAACACCTGTCACTGACTGGAGAGCAAAGGTAGCGTCTGTTTATTACAGGTATAGGTATCCTCAAAAAGATGTATTTTATGATACTCCCGGCGGAGTTGAAAAACGTGATTTATTGTTGAAAAGAACGTTTGAGGTAGCGGAAGGAGAGTTAGTTAAATACTACAACAACGATCTTCAGCTGGATGAGAACGAAGTAATAATTGAAAAAATCGTAAAGAAAACAGGCGGTGTCCTGGAAGATATCGTTGAGACAATACAGCAATCACAAATGGACATTATAGAATCCGACCCCAGGCAGGTTTGTGTTGTACAGGGATGCGTGGGAAGCGGAAAAAGTACCGTAGCCATACATAAATTGGCTCATATATTTTTTAACTACCCGAAATTAATTCATTCTGAAAAATCTATAGTGGTAGCTAAAAACCAGATTTTGGTAGGCTATTTGTCCACTCTTTTCCCGAGGCTAGGAATTTTTGATATCAACTATAAAACTGTGAGAGAGATCTTGGTTAACCTTGTGTTTAGAGAACAGATTCAATTGAAAACCGACTTTAATGATCAATCGGGGCTAGCGAACTTTAAATTAAAAGACTTAAAGGATTTGTATCAATCTCTTAATAAAGTTCATGCTCAGTATGAAAAGAAACTTACGGATTTATTTAAAATACAAGAATTTGAGCCTTTCGGAGGTTATAAATATTCCTCAAATATGGCTCCTTGCGAAAATCTTAACGAAATCTTAACGGAGATCGAGGAAGAACTATCCGCCCAAAAAGACGAATTAAAAGAACTTCCAACAGATTCAATAAGGGCTTACCTTTGTAGAGAAAATATAAAAAGTCTTAGAAAACTTGTTTCAAGACTTTCTGACATGAAAAATGACTTGAAAGTGAAAGTTGTTAATGAATTGGCAAGAGAACACGGTTTAGATGCAAAGTCCCGGCTAAGTTATGCGGATTCTCTACTATATGTTTATATATACCTTTCCTTAATGGGCATACAAAAGCACCCTACCTATGAATACTGTGTGGTCGATGAGGGACAGGATTTCTCACCTCTCGAGTACGCCATACTTTCTAAGGTTGTTTTAAGAGGAAGATTCGGGATTTTCGGAGACCTGAACCAGTCTTTGGATCCGGCCGGAATTAAAAGTTGGGAAGATCTTAGCGACATAATAAAAGAGGCCGGAAATTCAGTGAGGTTTGAACTGTCAACAAACTACAGAAGCACAAAACCCATAATTGAATTTGCACGAAAAATTTTGGCTCCTTTTACAAAAGACTACATGCCCCAATCAATTAACAGAATGGGTAAGGATCCGGAAGTGTTTTTATATCCTTCTGAAAATGAGATGGTGGAGAATTTTGTGAAAGATTTTAAAAAGGATGCTTCGAAGTTGGATAAGAGCGTGGGTGTTATTTGCTACAACCCGGAATTACTGGAAAAAGTTACACAGATTTCTAAAAAAATGGTTAAAAACAAAGACAAACTTGTAGTTCTAAACTCATCAGAGAGGGTTAATTACATCCCGCAGGGTGTTTATGTAATGGACGCCGTGAACTCAAAGGGTTTGGAGTTCTCTAAGGTCTATATACTGGGTCTTAATCCTTCCGACATAAAATCATTTGAAGAAGCAAGAAAAGCTTTTGTTGTGTCTACCAGAGCAATGAACGAACTGGTAATATATGGAGTAGGGAAACATGAAAAAGCTGATAGAAAAAATTAACCTCTTATTTTTAAGTATATTAGTCCCGGCCTTCGTTTTAAGATTTTTTAATTTAGGCTATTCCGATTATCAGGGTGATGAGATAAAGGCTCTATATATTCCGGGCGAAAATGAAGGTTTTTTCAACTATTTAATGGATCAGAGAAAAGGTCCTGTTCAGTTTATAATTACGTGGCTGATAAAGTTTGTCGATCCTGATTATTCAAACCAACTTTTAGCCAGGTTTCTTTTTGCTTTAGCAGGATTTTTGGCTGTGTATTTCATGTACAGGCTTGTGAGCATACATTTTAGTAGAAAAACTGCACTTTTTTCCGCACTGCTTCTGGCGTCGAACGGATTTTTTGTAGCATTTTCAAGAATTGTTCAATACCAGTCTTTTGTAATACTATTTATGATTTTGTCTTTGTACATGTTTTCACTGGCACTTAAAAAAACTTCATACAGACACAAAGGCATAATTTTAGGTTTTGTATTTTGGGCGTTAGGTATACTTTCCCATTACGATGCAGTATTTATATTTCCGTTTGCAGCGTACCTCCTTTCAGTTTGGTATAAAAGATATTTCAGAAAAGAGGAAGGATCGTTGAAAACCGTCGTAGTCTCTCTTGTACTTTCGGCCGCACTTTTGCTGGTCTTTTATATACCATTTGTATTATCTATTTCGGATTCAACATTATCTTACTGGTCCGGAAGAATTTCGGGTGAGGTCTCATCCAAAATCTCAAGCTCGAAATATTTGTTTACGGTTTATCAACCTATTTACGTGGTACATTTTTACGTCATGTCATTTTTCCTTGGATTGGCGGTGTTATATTACAGATCTTTCGGGCTCGCATTGCCGAAAAAAAATATTTTAAAAAGGGCGGCGTCCTATCTATCATTATTTTTATGGTTTCTGGTTCCTTTTGCATTTATGGAAGGCCTGGTTTACATTCCCGGAACTCATATTTATGTATATCTGATTCCTGTAATGATTATTATGTCTATCGGGCTTGACGGCCTGTATGAATTTCTGGTTGAAAAAACTACGCCTCTTTTGGTTTGGGCGTATCAGGTAGTTATGTTTTTGATCTTTACGTTTATTTTCGCTCAAAGTTACTTTATCTATGTAGATAATTTCAAGGAATATCCGTGGCAGCAAGAAAAGTTTTTTGTATGGACATTTCATGAACCGACCCCGATATACCATTTAAGCCTTTTCGGTTTTCCGTATTATCGTGACTGGGAAGGAATCGGAAATTTTGTTAAACAGTATCCGGAGATAACCGCTTACTCAACAAACGAAAGAAAATCTATTGTGAGACATTACATTCCTCTTGATAAAGACACCGATCGTGCCGGCTTTTACATACATATAAGAAATCCCCAAACCTTTAATGAAGAGGCTTCTAGTAAAAAATCGGAATATTGGATGCAAAATTACGATCCTATTTTTTCTCTTAGCAGATTTGGTGAAGATTACGTAAGAATGTACATTATGGAGCCGGGTACTTTGGACGAAATTATTTTGAAAGGATACTAGTGAATGACTGCCTATGTAAAAATGTTTGTTGAGGCCGCCAGTTATTTTGGTAATAATATTCCTGTAATTATTGTTGTTTCGGCAAGTTTGGCCGGTTATTTTGTTGCTTCAGGATTGTATAAAGAGGCCGGTGTTTTAGTACTCTCTCTTTTAAGTTTTTTTTATTCCGTACTACTAAAAAATATATTTAAAATTCCTAGACTTGATACATATGTCGGGGATCCAACAAAATTAGGGGACATTTATAGATTTCCAAGTAGCCATGTTATTGTTTATGTTGCC
Organism: uncultured candidate division WWE3 bacterium; assembly: GCA_938004185.1. Lineage (GTDB taxonomy): Bacteria > Patescibacteriota > WWE3 > UBA101185 > UBA10185 > UBA8498. Next base: position 270,252 of record CALKWN010000065.1, on the reverse strand, counting down.
TTTTGGGGATTGCTTCTGTTTTTATCGCTTAAAAAAGGCGTGTTTGACGGTAATGTTACGAACATTACTATAAGGATAATCAGTAGTTATCACCTGGTTTTTATCGGCGTCTCAAGAGTTATTCTTGGAGCACATACAATACAGGATGTAGTCGCGGGGTATTTCTTCGGACTGGTATATTTGGCTGTCCTAATATATTTAATCAGGTAAGAGTACTGAAAAGTAAGGCCAAAAAATTAGCACCAGAATTATCAGAGAAGTAATTGCTGTTATTAAGACAAATCCTGCAGACAAATCTTTTATCACTTTTACTCCCTCATCAAAGTCTTTAATAAAATAATCAATGGTGTCCTCAACAACGGTATTAAGAACTTCGGCCATTAATAAAATGCCCATGGAGATGATAAGTAATCCCCACTCGGTATTTGTTATGTTAAAATGAGCACCGAGAATTACCGAAATTGTCACGATTATTAACTGCAGTCTGAAGTTAGGCTCATTTATTAATGCGTGAAAAATTCCTTGAAAGGCGTATTTAAAACTGTTTGCATGTCTAAGAGGATGGTGTGATTTAAAAAACTTAAGCATGGTAGAATTATATCACCTATGGGAAAAATCATTAGGAAGAAGATCATAAAATTTATATTAATCGGTATACCCTTAGCTCTTGGTGTCTGGTTTTTTCTTCTAAGACCTAAGCAGCTTACATCTATGGTACGTCGTATTGAGGTTGAGAATAAGGTAGTTAACAGGACGGTTTCGGCAAAAGGAAGTGTAAAAGCCGACAACCAAGCCGATATGACGTTCATTTCTTCCGGAAAAATTGCATATATTTCAGTCGAAAAAGGAGATGTTGTTAAAAAAGGCCAACCTTTAACGTATCTGGATACTTCTGTTCAAAATCAGACTGTTCAGTCCTATAAGGACGCCCGAGATGTTGCGTTAAGAAATAAGGATCTATTTGAAGAACAAAAAGATGCCAACATCACAGCTTTAGGCGGTGAAGATGAGTACGACATAAAGTTAAGGCAGTTGGACGAATACATAAGTCAAGCAGAGGCCGCTTACCAGGCGCAGGTTTCTCTACTAAAAAATTCATATATTTACGCACCGTTTGACGGAACAGTAGTTTCGGTTAATAAAAAGGTCGGTGAAACCGCCGTTACCGGCGAGACAATAATAACGCTGGCCGATTTAAGTGCATTTGTTTTTGAAATTTCTATAGATCAGGAAGATTACGGCTATATAAAGATGGATCAGCCGGTAAGGATAAAACTTGATTCTTACGAGGGCTATGAGTTTATAACTAAAGTTTCAGAACTTCCGCTAACAGCTGATACCGTAACAGGCATGTTTGATATTGAAATACCTATTGAAGGTGACAACGAACACAATATTACGGTAGGTATGTTGGGCGATTCTTACATAGACGTATTAAGCACGGAAGATGGGGTTAGGGCGCTTACAATAGATGAAATTTATTACGATATATCGGACGAACCCTTTGTCTGGATTGTTGTAGACGGAAAACTTAAAAAATTACCCGTAGAGCTCGGTGTTGAGGGTGATATTTATACCGAAATAATGACCGAAGTAGGTGAGGTATTCGTTCCAGCAGTAGACGGACAAAAACTAACCGAAGGTTATACGGCCAGAATTATTAACTAAGATGACTCCCGTATTACAGGCTCAAAATGTTTGTAAATACTACGATTTAGGTACTCAAAGAATTGAGGCCTTAAAAAATGTGAGTATTGAGATACAGAAAGGTGAATTTGTTGCAATTGTAGGTAAATCGGGCTCCGGAAAATCCACGTTAATGCATATTTTAGGGCTGCTGGATACTCCAAGCGAAGGGGAAGTTATACTAAACGGCGTAAACACAAAAGGTATGTCGGAAAAAGAGTTAGCTGGAGTAAGAAATAACGAGATCGGCTTTGTATTTCAGTCATTTAACCTACTTCAAAGAACTACGGTCCTGGATAACGTGATGCTGCCTTTAAAATATAGTAGTGTTCCGAACACGGAATGGAAAAAGAGAGCTTTGGAAAAGATTGAACTTGTAGGGCTGTCCGAAAGACTAAACAACAAGTCAAATGAACTATCGGGAGGACAGAAACAAAGAGTTGCTATAGCCCGAGCTTTAGTTAACAACCCCAGTATTATTTTGGCCGACGAGCCTACAGGAAATCTAGACTCTAAAACCGGTGAAGAAATAGTAAAAAATTTTCTTGACCTTAACTCACAGGGGAAAACTATAATTCTTGTAACTCACGACGACGATCTTGCAAAAATTGCAAAAAGACAAATCGTTTTAAAAGACGGTTACGTAGTCAAATGATATATATTCCGGAAATTGTAAAAAGCGCTTTGAGCGCACTTAGTCTAAATAAAGTCAGAACATTTTTGACAATGCTTGGCGTGATTATCGGAGTGTTCTCAGTTGTTGCTTTAGTGGCTGTTGTACAGGGATTTCAAAATTACATTACGGATCAATTTAATTCTCTAGGGTCAAACCTATTGTTAGTTACACCAAGTATAGGAAACGGAAACCAGGATCCTTCACGAGCATTCATGGGGAACAAATTAAGTGTAAAAAATATCGACACGATTAATTTATATGTCGGAGATAAAATTGAAGGCGCAACTGTTTCTGTAAGAATAGCTAAAACAATCAAGTACAAAACCAAAGAATATGACTCTACCGTTGTGGGAGGAAATTACATGTCTTATGATGTTTACGGTCTCAGCAAGTATTCAGGAGACTACTACACAAAGTCGGATGATGCACGTGAAGCAAAAGTTGTTTTTCTAGGTTGGAAAGTAAAAGAAGAGTTGTTCGGCGATCAGGATCCTGTAGGACAAAAAATAAAAATTGATAATTCGACATTTGAGGTTATAGGTGTAGCCGATTCTAAAGGTCAAACATTCGATGATAGGGTTTACATTCCGGATTCGACGCTTAGAAGTGAATTTAATATTGATACTGTTTCGAGCATTGCGGTTAAAGTAAAGGAAAGTTATGACATTGAGGAAGTTTTGCGGGAGGTAAAAACAGCATTATTTAAGGATATGAAGGCCGACGACTTTTCGGTTGTAACTCAAAAAGATGTTTTGAGTAGTATCGACCAAATTTTAGGTGTTTTATCTATTGCCTTAGCAGCTGTTGCCGGAATTTCTTTATTGGTTGGGGGTATAGGCATTATGAATATAATGCTGGTGTCAGTAACCGAGCGTACACAAGAGATAGGGCTCAGAAAAGCGCTTGGCGCTACCTCTGCCAATATCGGTATACAGTTTATGATTGAGGCAATTTTTATAAGTGTTGTGGGGGGATCTATCGGCTTGGGGTTAGGTTATCTGTCTACTTTGGCGGTACGTAGCTTTCTGCGGGCTACTATTCCCTGGTGGACGGTATTATTGGCGCTAGGATTTTCAATTTTTGTTGGAATAGTATTTGGCACATACCCTGCAGTCAGAGCCGGTAAAAAAGATCCTATCGAGGCATTAAGATTCGAATAATTATTTTTTCTTTACGTACTGAAGAATGTAGGTTTTTCCGTTCTGTAGATATGTAGAGTCCATTTCCATCGTTATATCAGTGTTGTCGACAGAGATTCGCCATTCGTTATCAGAGTCATTGAAGATGTTGTTTACATGATCAAATTCGTAACCGTAAGAGTAAGCTATGCGGTCATATATAAATGATTCGTTTTCTTCTTTTGCTTTTAACAAAAGGTCCGCAACCGAATCATTGTCTTTTGGTTTAATTTTGAAGCTCAGGTTAATACCTGGACCGAGTACTTTTAAATCCACAGAAATTTCTTGAGGGTTTTTGATTTTTTCTATATCTGTATCAAGTTCTGAGACCGGCACACCTTTTAGAACCGACCTTACATAAAAAAATGAAAATACCAAAAACATTATATATACGGGCACGAGTACTTTTCTTAATTTTGAACCTATCATATAAGTATTCTAACAGATTGGGGTGGTATAATTTGAATGGTTTATTTCGCCTTGTGGTTATGCCCTCATAGCTCAGCGGATCTAGAGCACTCGTCTTCGGAACGAGGGGTCGGGGGTTCGAATCCCTCTGAGGGCGCCAAATGTTGTAGGGGTCACACAGATTCGAATGGCGCAGGCACGACGGTGCCGAGCCGGGGTCGACGGGCGCGTCAGCAGACGCGAACCGGTGACCGAATCCCTCTGAGGGCGCCACTAGTCATTGTATGTAGAAGATTCGAAAGCCGGAGCGAGCGAAGGTGCGCAAGACGGTATATGGGCGATTAAAATAAATTAATGTAAAATGATCACGTTTGGGGACGTAGCTCAGTGGCAGAGCAACCGGCTCTTAACCGGTTTGTCGAGGGTTCGAATCCCTCCGTCCTCACCAAGTAAGTAGTGGCTGCCAAGTTAGCTGTTTCCACCACAAAAAGTAGGCCCACAAAACAACATGAAGTTATTAAGTGAGCCTTGAAAATTTATCCTACCAATAATTTTTCAACTTTTCGAAAATAGTCAGCGTCGACAAGTGCTGATTTTTTCCTCTTACCCGCAGCTTTTTTTGCGATTTCAAAAATTTTGTATTTGAATTCTGTTTTTAGACATACACAACAGAATCTGTCGGGATCAAAGTCACGAAAAGAGATTTGAATCCCGTGAGAGGTTTCAAGAAAACCGCTCATCTTTATTTTTACTACCTCAACATTACTATCGAAATCGAGTTCTATGGTTACATCGTCGCTACAGTATGAATGATAATCCTGATATCCCGTGTGTCTAATGCCTATCTTCGGCCACTTGTCTGACGAGATGGTGGGATCTTTTCCGAGCAATCTGTTAATTGTGGACAGAATAAGCTCGGCATCGTCTTCACAAATATTTCTTGTGATTTCCATTTTACTCTCCTTTATTGGTATTTTTTCGGATACCGCAGATAGTAGCATAAGGCGTCCTTACTGTAAAATCTTGATTTTTCGTGATTCGGGTAATATACTCCGCCTAGGAGAGTAGTTTTATCCGCAAAATGTTTCTGACCTAAAAGAAAGGGGTTCGTATGCAAAGTATCGGAAAAGGTAAATTACCTAAAAACGGTAACGGAACACAGTCAAACGGCACCAGCGGGCACAGTAAAGATACGAAATGTCCTAATGCTGCCGACGAGAGATGCAGAAGAAAGAGAACTGTAAGAAAAGAACATCCGCGGTAAAATCATCTGTAGCCTTAATAGGCACAAGCCCGAAGCTAATCAAAAATTAACTTCGGGCACTTTTCTTTTAATTGTTAAATATCCGGGCAATCGTTATAATTGCCTTGTCAGCCAGAGTGGCGAAACCGGTAGACGCGCAGTCTTCAGAAGGCTGTATCGCAAGGTGTGTGGGTTCGAGTCCCACCTCTGGCACCAGTAATTAATTTGATCTAAATGAAATGAAAAATATTAAACTTGCCTTGGTAGTAACTTTAGCGTTCGCCGCCTTATTTATTTCTTTTTACAATTTTTTCTACCTTAAATCTGTTGAAGGAAGGTTGCAAAGTATTGAAAAGTACACAGTAGAAAAGGGTAATCTTCCTGATGCCGATGATACCGAGTCTGTGGTTGAGGATGAGGTTTCACCGAACGATGGCGAAGAGGTTTTTATTGGTACTTTAAGAAAAGAGGCTATTCCGGCTGAATTGGAGCTGGGGGATTATTGGTACTGGCTCTACTTTGATGAACCTTACACTTTAGAAGAAAATGCATCCGGGTTGCCTTTGGAAGTGGATAAACTTCAAATAACAATGGGATCAGATGAGCTCGACGGAAAACACGTTATAGCGACCGGTAAAATAGGCTGGGGATACGCTGAGTCAAGCGTAATCGAGGCTACAAATATTACGGCAGACTGATAGATTTTTGGTATAATCTTATTCGCACGGGCGAGTGGCGGAATTGGTATACGCGCAACGTTGAGGTCGTTGTCGGGTAAAACCGGTGCAGGTTCAAGTCCTGTCTCGCCCACCATAATTAAATTTTTCTCATCGAAAGCAGATGGATAATATCAAACCTAAGATAATAGTTTTCGACATTGGAGGCGTATTGCTTGACTGGAGGAGCGGTTTAGAAAAGGTCGCCCAAGCCTTAAAAGAAACTCCCGAAAAGTTTCATGAATATTTAAGCCTGTCTTTAACCGACCTTGAAATAGGAAGGTTAACACCCGAAGAATTTTGGTCAAAAACCGCAGAAGTGTATAAATATAATGGGTCTTCTCAAGATTTGTCGTCTTTTTGGACTGATTTTCAACAAGTAATTCCGGAGGGTTGGAAGTTAGCAAAAGATTTAAAAAACGCAGGTTACAGGATTATTGCATGCAGCAACAACTGGCTTGGTGTGATTGAAAGACAAAAAGAATCGATTCATGACTTTTCGATATTTGAAACCATTGTTGACTCTTCCCGTGTAGGAGCAAAAAAACCGGAAGAAGAGATATATAGAGTTGTGGAAAAAGTAACCGCCCATTCAGGCAATGAACTGCTACTTATCGACGATTCCGATAAAAATATTGAAGGTGCCCTAAATGTTGGTTGGCTTGCACATAAATTTGATTACACCGTAAATGACGGTAATAACGACGCAGAAGATATCAAAAGTATGCTTTTGAAGCTAAAACTGCTTTAATTTAGATATGAAAAAATACTTCTTACCTCTGCAGACCGTTTTCTTTTGTATCATCCTGGCGGGGTTTTCGTATGCAGCAGAGGTTGTTAATTCAATAAAATCAGAGTACGTGATTAATAAAGACGGCACGGTGTCTGTTATAGAAATTATCGAATACGATTTCGGAACCGATCAGCGCCACGGAATATACAGAAACATCCCTAACAAAAAAACTAACGACGACGGAAAGAAGTATGTATTAACTATTTCTGACGTAAAGGTCGCCGATGCGGCCGGTAGACCTTACATTTTTTCGCAATCCAAAGAAGGGGAAGATGTTGTTTTAAAGATAGGTGACCCGGCGAAAACAATTAGCGGGGTAAATATTTATCAAGTTAAATATACTATTTCCGGCGCACTTACATACTTTGAAGATTTTGACGAATTTTATTGGAATTCTATCGGACCCGGATGGAAAGTTAATATATTAAGTTCTCAAACAGAGGTATCTTTTGAAGAACCTCTTGAAACTCAGGAAATTTGTTATACAGGTGTCGTAGGTGGAAATGAGCAAAATTGCACGATTCAAAAATACGATAACAAAATAGTTTTTGAAAAAGGAGTTACGAGACCGGGGGAAGCTTTTACTGTTGTTGTAAAATTTCCTAAAGGTTACGCAGCCCTACTCGACCCCAAAGAAGACAAAATGCCGCTGATACTAGTAGTTTTTCTTATTTTATTGGGCCTTGTAGGTTTAGTGTTGTATTTGTTTTTACCACTGTTTTTGCTATTTAAGTGGAAATCCGAAAAAAACAAGCTTAAAAATATGGCAAAAATCGTAAGTGCGTGGTTTTCAGCCCCCAAAACACCTTCCGGAGAGTCTTTAACGCCTATAGAAACTGTAATAACGGCGGATATTACTTCGGGATCTAAAGCGCTTTCGGCCACAATAATATCTTTAGCTCAAAGAGGCTATATTAACATTATTCAAAAAGACAATAAAAAGTTTGCTTTTTCACAAACCTCAAAATTACCCGACACCGAATTGAGGCCCTATGAGAAAAAGCTTTACGATGCGATATTTAAGACAGCAGCCGGCGAGGTTTTGTTAAAAGACCTAAATAACAACACCGACTTTTATACAGCCGTTAATTCTTTGGCAAAAGACGCGGGCAAGTATTTAGAAACATCGAAGGTTTTTAATACAAACCCTTACAGTACTCTTATGAATTTCTCAGTTCTGGGTTTTGTAGCATTGGTATTTTTCAACATCCCTTTGGCGCTGGTATTGTTCTTTTTAGGAAGAAAAAGTGCGAAAAGGACGGGCGGCGGTATCCAAACTTACTCTGAAGCTGTCTCACTAAAGAATTTTTTGGTTTCGCAGGACCCTCAGTTTGATTTTCAGGCTCAGGAAATGATGTTTTTTGAGAAACTCTTACCTTATGCCACAGCCTTTGGCGTAGAAGATATATGGATTAAACGGTTTAAGGAGTTGTTTACAACCCCACCTGATTGGTATAAAGGCGACGATATTGCCAAAATGGCGTTGATAAACAGAGCCATGACCAACACTGTTAGAGCCGCCAGTGCTTCTTCAAGAAGCTCCTCGGGTTTTAGTAGCGGTTTTTCCGGAGGAAGCAGCGGAGGAGGCGGAGGTGGGGGCGGAGGAGGTAGCTGGTAGGATTTTTGTGTGTTAGGTGGGAGTAGTCGGTGGAGCTGTTGATTTTTCAATGTCCTCCATTATAATAATTCTGCGTGCGACAGTAGTTCAGTTGGTAGAACGTCTCCTTGCCAAGGAGAAGGTCGCCGGTTCGAGTCCGGTCTGTCGCTCCATATTTTTTGTGTTTGTGAGGGGCGGTAGCCAAGGTGGTCACGGCACCGGTCTGAAAAACCGGCTATGTGGGTTCGACTCCCACCCTCCCCACCAATTATTACTTCCTGTAACAACAGCATAAAACAAGTGTTAAAAATCAATAGTGGGTGGTACAGTCGAACTGATATAATATGTTGCATGAAAACAGTTGGAATAATAGGCGGTTTAGGACCAGAAACTACATCAGAATTTTACCTAGATATAATTTTTACTTGTTATAGCCGTGATAAGTCTAGTAGACCTGGAGTATTGATATCAAGTGTTCCGTTACCATATAAAATAGAGGAGGATTTAATAACTAAAAATACAGGTTCTGAACGTTATATCCCATATTTAGTGAATGAAGCAAAGAGATTAGAAGCCTCTGGAGTAGATTTCATAGTTATGCCCTGTAATTCGCTACACGTATTTATTAAAGAGATAAGAGATTCAGTTTCAACACCTGTTTTGAGTATAATTGAGGAAACTGTTAAGTTTATTAAACAAAATAAATTTAACAAAGTGGGAGTTGTATCTACTTCCGCAACAATAGAAAATAAACTTTATGAAAATGCTTTTGAATTAGAAGGTATAGAGTTTGTTTCACCTGATAATTACCAACAAGCAAAATTAGGAAAATTCATACATAACTTGGTTATTGGGCAACAAAATAATCGTGACAGAGAGGAGTTTATTAAGATTATTGATGGTTTTGTTGATAAAAATGTAGATTGTGTAGCACTTGCCTGTACTGATTTACAACTACTGCTACCAAAACACGCTAAGTTGAAAATAGTGGATACAATGAAAATCCTTGCAGACGCTACAGTTGAAAAAATATTAGAGTAAATAGATATAAAAGTTCGCAACATCGTTCATAATACTCCACCAGGAAATCTCTATTGAGTCGAAAATACGGACGAAATTTTTACAACATCAAATTTTTGGTAATTTGTATGTAATGTTTGAATTCATCGAAATCACTCACACCCTTTTCTAACACAGCTTCATATATGTCTATGCTAGTAACAGTCTTTCTATAATTTGGGTTATCGTGCATTTGTGACTTAATATCCAAAATCTTTTCTTTAGTATCAGTACTTAATTTTGACAAAATGTCTTTGGTTTTAGCAACGGATTTATCTTTTTCAGCTAACAAATACCAGATATCAATTTTCCAAGGATCATTATAATCTGTTATATACTCAACACCGATGTAAATACCCTCAGGCTTTCTTGGATTTTCAATAAGCCTCTCGTCCACAATCGAAACTTTTCTAACGCGATCATTTCCGTAAATATGTGACGCTATTTCTACCGCCGCCTTTCTTATTACCGGTTTGTAAGATAAAATCACTAAATCAATATCTCTCCAAACCATTAAATCCAAAACGACACTTCCAACAACATACGTGTCCCCATATCTATTTAAGAAATCCAGTAGTTTCCATTCTGTAAGCAAGCTATCAGCCTCATTTTTGAGCTTATTTGATTTATTTAACATAAGCAAATAATATCATTGGGTATATAAAAATTCACAATATCGTTTGTAACACGCAAGCACAGCTAAACGTATACATTTAACTCTTGACTACAATTAAAGACTCTAGACTTTGTGTGTGGTGGTAAAGTCGAACTGATATAATTTTCATATGAAAAAAGTATATCTTGCGGGGCAACCCAATAAATACGAAAGTAATTGGAAGAAGGCATTCAGAGGCATAGAAGGATTTGATTTTTATGACCCGGAAATTGATTCTGACCAAACTTCATCAGTAACATTTTTCCCACAAGATTTACAGGCAATAGAGGATGCGGACATATTAGTTGCAAATCCGGGAATTGCTCCTGCTGAAGCCACTTGGATAGAGATAGGGTATTTTCTAAAAAAAGATACGACCAAGCCGGGTGAAACTAGTAAAAACCTTATAATGGTTTGGAAAGACGAAAGAGAGCCTAAATGGTCAATAGAATTTGTAAAAAAAGCGGGGAAGATTGTTAATACTGTAGAGGAAGCAGTTATTGAATTGCAAAACCTTGCATAAATAATTAGCAGCATCGTTCATAATATTCATCCATAAAAATAAACCGGTGCCTTTTTGACAGTGAGGTAGGAAAGACGAGCTGATATAATTTCACTATGGGCAATATCTCAGATCATAACCAAGCACTATTCGATAATCTTAAATCTTTAAATCTCCCAAAAGGTAAGTATATTGTTTTTGGTAGTGGGGCACTGATGGTGCGTGGTTTAAAAGACGGTCATGATTTAGATGTATTTGTATCCAAAGATTTGTTTGAAGAATACAAGAGCAAGCAAGGCTGGAAACTAAAGCCTTGCAATGATGGCTTTTACCTGAGCAAAGATGGTATCGAACTATGGGAAACTTGGGGACCTGGAGACTGGGATTTTAACGATTTAGTGCAAAAAGCTCAGTACATTGATGATATACCTTTTGTACCGCTAGATATTACTAAAGAATGGAAACTTTTGAATGGCAGAGAGAAAGACCTACTGCACGTTAAGCTTATCGATGACTATTTGAAGTGAGACCATCTTATCTTAGTTGAAGTATTTTAACCTTTCAAAAAATAGGCTCCGATGTGTTTTTTTAAACATTTCATCGGAGCCGTTCTTCATGCCTTTTGGCACAACCAAAGCATGATTCTTGAACCGGAATCAAAGTTGTTGTAGTCAAAATCACCGTACTTCTTAATTATGTTGAAGCCGGAGTTAACCAACAGCTCTTCCCACTGTAAAGGAAAAAGATACGAATAGTCTCTGGGCTCCCAGAAACTTTCGATTTCTTTTCTTTCGCCGGTGAGCTCGAAAATTCTATAAAAGAATATTCTTCTCACAATTTGAGTACACGGATCGGCGTCTAAAACCATTTTTCTGCAGAGTAAGATATTTTCTCTCTCGAAAATTTTAAATATTTCGTGAGTTTTGTATCCTTGTGTGAAGTCTGGTATTCCGATTTCGGCAAGGAAAAACCCTTTATCTTTGAGGGAACGTCTTACAGATTCCAGGCATTCGTGCTGGTCTTCTCTGGTTAGAAGGTGCATAAACCCGTTAAAAGGTATGAATGCAAAATTATACCCGGAACCCCACACAGGCGGTTTTATCATATCGCCAACAACTAATCTTAGACTTCCGTTTCCGTTTACTTTGCAACGCTCCCACTTCTCTTTAGCCTTTAATACCATTGGGTAGCTAATATCGACCCCCGTGACTCTAAAGCCTTGTGTTGCAAGTGGGATGCATATACGGCCGGTTCCGCAAGACAGCTCAAGAATTCTTGCCTGTTCTGAACCGGAAAACGTGGCAGCCATATATTGATAAAATCTAAGATCCCTGTCGTAATTCTTATACTCAAGATCATAGATATCAGATCTACTGTAACTGCAGTCCATCTCTCCTCCTTTTACTATTTATATTTAGTAAACTCTAACGATGGTGAGATTATACAACTTCATAAATTGCTTGTAAAATCGGGAAATTACGGTATACGTTCACAAATTTGGTATAAAAAAGCCTTATTAGTTAGTGCCCGGCAGATCAAAATATTTGTACGGCAATTATCTACATGTTACGATTTAACTATGATTACGTTGTTCCTGTCTTTGCTGGCTTTCGGTGTGGGACTTGCAATAGGATATTCAGTCCCTCTCTACATAATACCTTACATACAGGCGAATAATTTTTCGTTGTCGGAACCCAGCTTTTATGTGATTTTCATAGCCGGGAGTGCGATTTCCGTTGCCGTCAGCGTTTATGCCTACAAAAAAATGTAAGTCAAGTGTTTACTAACTTCTTTTTTCAGTCCCCCCCCCAGTTTACCGCTTTGAAGCCGTTTGATAGAATCAATATATGCACAAAAAATATATCCTCTTCATACTGTTAGCTATAGTGGCTGTCGGGGCCGTATACTTTTACACCAATTCAGGAAAGCCCGCAGAAACAGAAATAACTAAACTAGAGGGAATTGATGAAATTCTTGAAGATGCGGCATATGAGCCCGCTCCAATCATGTACGATATTTCGGAAGGAGTAGATAGCAGCATAAGTAACCTTATAAATGAATTTTTTACTAATCTGGCAGGTTCCGCCCCTCCTACTTCTGATATAGATTCATCCGCTGCGGCTGCAAATCTTTTTACCGCTGAAGCCAAATCCAAGATACCCAATATAAACGGCATGTACGCACTGGCCCCGGTTGTAGGGATTCAGGATTTGCCGGACCGAGGTTATGAAATAAAAGACGTTGCGTTTGAGGAAAGTAAAGCGGAAGAGGGCAGCAATACTGCGGATGTTACCGTTATTCTTAAATACTCAGGCGGAAATGTTCAAAGACTGTTTAAACTAGTAAAAGTAGAGGACACCTGGAAAATATCCGATATAGAATCACAGTAAATATTAATAACCTATAACCAGCATACATTTACAGTATTTGCAATAAATAAAGGACCGGTGTAAAATCCTATCACAACTTATAGTAGTGAGGAGGAGAGATGGTAATTTCAAATGATAACGAGATAAAAAGGTTGGAATATTGGTCACAAATGAAAGAGTATGTGAGAGACATTTTGACGGAGGTTTGCGGAGAATATTTCTTTTCGCAATGCGAATTTTCCGAGAATTTTCCTGTGCCATTTAGCGGTAAAATTGCAAAACTACCCAATATTGCGATGACACCTGAGGTACCATACATGAATGTCGGGCGTCTTATCGTAGCTCCTAAAAAAGAAGGGTGTTTTACAATCTACCGAATGTTTTACTCATCAGGCAGATATGTAATTCGAGATTCGGTGCACGAAGAGAATCTAAAAGAAAGTTTACTTTGCGCAATGAGAGTAGATTTGTATGCGACACGCGAGGATAGAAAGCATAAATGAATTGTATAAGCGCGATCTATACAAAAAACTTATAGATCTGGTCGAAAAGCATATATAGCCCAAAGGGCACGACGATAACCATCAGCCGTGCCCATTTTTTTGTACAGCAATGAAATAAAAGGTGTAAAATTACCCCATGAAATCAAATTCACTATTAATAATGTTTTTTGCATTTTTGCTTGTTGTTATAGGCGGAGGTTTATTCATTTTATTAAATAAAGACACCGTAGATACGGCCTTCAGCACATCAAACGTTTCAGATAAACAAGAAAACACTCCAATAATTGTCAGCAACGAGGAGGAAGAGGAGACGCCCAATTATCTTGCACCCGAAGGCTTTAAATACTACTCGAACCCGGATCTTAAATTCACATTATACTATCCAATTAAGTCTTACAACTTCAGCGGTGGCTGTAAGCAAGTAAAAGAAAATGGCATAACAACTTACAGACCCGTACCTGAAGAAATTCCCGTCAAAATATTTGAAACCGAAAATGGTGTTTACATAGATTTTGAATATATGAAGATACTGGGAGATCCGACTGTAATTGACGGTGTTTCGTATTTTGATTCATGTGTAAAGCAAAATAAAACTGCAGAACTTCTACAAATGGATTCTTCAAGAAGAACCTGGCACATAATTGCGGAAAAAGTTAAAAATACAGAAGAATTAAAACAATTTATTAGAAGCCGATTCGGTCCGGGTTGCGATTTGGGAACAATGACAGCCACCGTAGAAAATAATAAAGTTTACGATGTTCAAGTTAAAGGCGATGGTTTGGATATGGGAGAAACACAGTGCCCAATTAACTACATGTTTGTTTTAAAATACGTTCCTACAACCGGATTTGTATACACGTATGACCTGGGGCAAGCTTATACTTTTGCCAAAAATGCTGACGGTTCCGAAGCTTACGATATGGAAATGAAAGACAGCTTTCAGCCCATACTTTAATTCTATAGTTGATCAGTTTACACGTCATGCCTGTATAATGATTACAGGCATGTTTATCACTAAAGAAACGCTATCGAGAATAAGTAACTACTTCCATATGCCGGTTCATGCTTTCATCGGAGCGGTGCTGGGTTATATATTTATATATTTCCAACCTGAGTACGGGGTTATTCCTGCACTTCTATTCGGCGCGGCGGGAGCCGTAATTCCGGACGCAGATCATTTGCTCTATATATTCACTTACGGAAGAAAAACCGACTATTCCAAGGTTCTCAGATCACATTTAAAAAACGTTAAGCTTAGGGAATTCAAAAATTTCGTAATGGATAATCACAAATACAACACCGGTGTTTACTCCCACAACCTGCTAACAGTCTTAATAGCCGTAATATTTTTCTGCTACTTTGCCTTCATCCAGGATAACTACGGAGCTGCAATTTTTACACTCGGAATGATATCTCACTACTCATACGATATATTCGAGGACTGGCTTTTGTTAGGTAGAATAAACCCCAATTGGTTTTTACTTTTTAAAAGAGAAAAAATAGATCCGCCCTACGCTATTAAAAAAATAATTTCGTTTGCAAAACTTGTACGTTTTTTTCCTAATGCAATAAGCTCGTTTCCGGTTTTATACGGATACCTCATAGCCAATGATTTTTCACTATCGTTGAAAAGTTTCGGATTTATAGTTCTAGCCCTTTTTCTTTTTAGTCCCATGTTTTACGGTGCAATCTACATAATGGATGATATAAAGGATCTTGAAACCGACCGTCTACACCCAGTAAAAAGTAAGGGTCGTGCAATTGCTTCGGGAGAAATATCATTGCCGGTTGCACGAAGAACTTTGAAAATACTTCTCTTTTTCTCCTTAATTTTTGCTTTCTTGCTCTCAGAAAAACTTTTCGGGCTGATGGCAGTTTTTCTAATTACCAATCTTTTATACCTGTTTGTTATCAGAGAAATGGAAATTGTTAATATGTTTTTCGCAACAATTTTACATACATTAAAACTGGTAATGGGGATTGTTATCGCAAATGTAAACCCGACTGTCTTTTATCCGCTTATAATTACCGATTTTCTAGCTTACCTAAGTGTTGTGGCGGGTAAAAGGACAAGACAGTTTAGAGAGGGTTATGTTCCATCGAAACACAGTGCGGATTTTTATGGCAACCTCTCGGTTTTTCAGTACATTGTGTACTTTATCTCTCTTGCGTACCTTATCAAGTCGGCGGACGCACCGGGGTTGTTTTACAGGGTACTAATTTCGGTGGTTGCCTTATCATTAACCGTCCTATACAAACCTAAAACAGCTATGAGATCTTTTGTGGACTTCATGAGTTACGGTGATGATAGGGAAGGCACTTTTACACGTCTGTCGAACGTTAAACTCTGGAAAAGGTAATTATAAGGAGTTAGTGGATAGCTCTACTATTTTGTCAGGATCATCTTCGGTTGAAACTCTGTTGTACTTAACTTCACCGCATTTTTCGCATTTATGAATAATATGAAATGTTCCGTCTTTCTTAAACAACCCGATGGGTTTCATTAGTCCTTTACATTTGTTTGCCCTATCCCCCGGATTGATGTCTACATGTTCGCTGTACAAACACTTAGGACAATGATTTGTGTAACCGTTTCCTTCAACAAAATACCCGCAGTTACGGCACTTGAAGTTTTCTTTCTTTTTTAAAAAGGAGGACATATTAGTTCATTAGGAAATTAACGAACTCTGCAGTCATTTTACACGCATTTTGAAAATTCTCATACGGAGCTTTTTGACTCATTAGGCAGACGATAAGCTCGGACTCGTGATTATCGGAAAGGACGACTCCGCAATCGTGCCATGTATCAGGCCAGCTGCCTATTTTATGAGAGAAAATCAGGTTTTCGGCTAAATGTTCGGATATTCTATCTTCGAAAGAAGTGTTGGTCATAAGCTCCGAAAGAAGTTGTTGATTTTCGGCGTTTAAATAACTTCCAAAGTATAATTCTTCGAAGACAGCGCCTATTTCTTCGGGTGTAGTGAGATTATTTCGATAATAAGTGCTTGTAGCGTCGTCTTTTACTACAGATTTAAAGGTTTCTTCGACATTTTTATAGCTAAGTGTTCTGAGAAGTATGTTTTGGGCTGTGTTATCGCTGTTTTTAAGAAGCTCGGTTAAAATATCGCCGATTTTAAGCTGAATTCCGTGGGAATAGCCCGATATAACTCCTGTTCCTGACGCATAATCAGAAGGCATGTAGGTTGCAGTGTCATCCAGACTCAATTTACCTTTTTCAACTTCTTTTAACACCGCTGCAGCTATGGGTACCTTGTACAACGAGGCACCGTAAAACTCTGAAGATGTGTTGTATTTGAATTCGCGACCTGAACCCACATCTTTTATATATAGGCCGTAAAATCCCCTTTCAACTGTTAATTCATTTTTAAGTTTTTCAAACCTTTCTTCTGTTTTTATAAATGTAACTTCATCTTGAATAATCGGTTTTATGTCTTGTTTTGAGTTTGATGCATTTCTTTGATATACGACCTCTTTTATATAGTTTTTGCCGAACAGCTTGATATTAAATTTGTCGCTCAGAACCAAAACAAAAAGAGTTGCAGCCGCCAAAACAGGTAGAAATATTAATAGGAAGTCGGTATCAGCTGTGTGTTTACGGTTTTTTTGGGCAGATTCCTCCACAGGTTAATTTAATCAGATATTGTCGCAATTTTAAAGATTTTTGATAAAATTATGTCCGTACGGTTTCTTGCAAAATAGTGATTAGGGCGGTTAGCTCAGCCGACTTTGCATCAGCAAACTTCGCCGAAGGCGAACTTAGAGCGTAACCGTTAGATATAGCAAAGACGTACTTTAGAAAAAATGTTGTCAGGGCGGTTAGCTCAGCCGACTTTGCATCAGCAAACTTCGCCGAAGGCGAACTTAGAGCGTAACCGTTAGATATAGCAAAGACGTACTTTAGAAAAAATGTTGTCAGGGCGGTTAGCTCAGCCGGTTAGAGCGTTCGGTTTACATCCGAGAGGTCGGGGGTTCGAGCCCCTCACCGCCCACCATACGAGGATGACACGAAGTGGACATCCGAGACCGATTTTACAAAAACCCCTAAATACATTAGAATATCCGAGCTGATAGGAGGAGACATGGCAAAGTTAATTCAAAACGAGGCAATGGCAAAGAAATTCGCCGTCGACGCCCTTGTAAAAGAGTATAAGATTCCCGAAAGCCGCATCGAAGTAATCTATCCGATTCTTACTGTCCCCGGTGCAAAACTTTCAGTGGAATCTTACAGCGTCAAAGCGAAAGTCACTGTCAAACCCGGAGTTACCCGTGAACATCAACTTGCTGTTCTCGCTTACACCGGAGAAGTAGTGGTAATTTATTAGCCGGTCCCTAAGAAGTCTATTCAAATAGCTACTTGGGGACATTTTTTTAAACCTTTTAAATTCATTGTGATAACATAGAGCTATGACTTCAAGAACAAAAAGAAAAATCGTTATCGTAATGTCACTGATATTCGCATTAGCCGCCGGATTCATTGTTCTGATAAAAATGTCATCTCCAAAACTAACTTTTGAAATTAAGTCTACTGTCGTTGATGAAATGCCTGATGTACCGCTTGTAATAGAAACCGGTCCAAAATCCATTAAATTTGAAACAAAATTTTATGATTTAGAAGGCAATTTTAACACTGCGTACCTTAACAGAAGATTAAAATTTCAACCGTCCTTTCCATTTTTAACTGTAGATAAAAACCTCACAGTCATGCTTATAGATCAAGAGGTGTATGAAGAGGATTCTTTTGTTTATTACGAAATATCGGGCGAAATTACAAACTTACCTCCGGCGGAATATAAACTTACAATAATGGACGGGTTCGGTAATTTAATAGACGAAACATTCGTATTAGTAAAATGACAACAAATTCCACTAATAAAAAGGTCGGTGTGGCTTTAGGGTGCGGGGGTTGGCGTGGTTTAGCTCACCTCGGAGTATTAAAAAGCCTTGAAAAACATGAAATAGAAGTGAGTTACGTTGCCGGGTCGAGCGTAGGAGCCCTTGTAGGAGGCCTGTACGCCTTTTACGGAGGTATTTCGGAGCTTGAGAAGATAGTTGACAGCATCGGGTACAGAGACTTGGTTATGTCTCTTTCTGATCCTACGGTCAAATTAGGGCTTTTAAAAGGGGGTAAACTAGTCGAGTTTTTAGAAAAACACCTCCAAGGAGCCAAAATTGAGGACTTAAAGATACCCTATAAAGCCGTAGCTACCGATATAATTACCGGTGAAAGCATATTTATTGATAAAGGCAGTTTATCCAAAGCAATAAGAGCCAGCATTTCCATACCCATTATGCTTGCGCCCGTTCCCATAGAGCATAGAAAACTCGTGGATGGTGGTGTTTCAATGCCAGTACCTACTAAAGTTGTTCGTGATATGGGAGCAGATGTTGTTATAGGCGTTAATCTTTACGGCAATATTTTCCCCATGACTGAGGCTTTAGATAACAACGCCATTAGACTTAGTACCAGGGAAATTTTTAGACTATCCTATCAAATGTTGTTGAACAAACTGGCGACAGAGAACCTCGAAGAAGCTGATATTGCTTTAAATCCAAAGATCAAAGAGGGCAGTTTTAATATTTTTAAGAATTTTGTGAGAGAGAAGGGTACTGTTAAGTGTGGAGAGGAAGCTATGGATGAAGCTATAGTCGACTTGAAGAAGCTTTTGGAGGGTTAGTGGTATAATTTTTGTGGTTTGTAAGGGCTTTTGGTCGCGATGGGGAAGTGTGTGTAGTATTTAAAGGCAGCGAGAGTGTGATTTTAATGTTTAGTTAATCTTTGGGGGATCGTCTAATGGTAGGACTG
This sequence comes from uncultured candidate division WWE3 bacterium, assembly GCA_938004185.1. GTDB lineage: Bacteria > Patescibacteriota > WWE3 > UBA101185 > UBA10185 > UBA8498. The sequence goes on along the minus strand of CALKWN010000065.1, from coordinate 251,043 downwards.
CGGGTTTTGGTCCCGCCTATTGGGGTTCGAATCCCTATCCCCCAGCCAGTGATTTGGCAATCAGCCCGAAGGGTTGGTTGACAAATTACTTGTTGAGAGCGAAAGGATTCGAATGCCGGAGCGAACGAAGGTGAGCGAGGCGGGGTCGAGCAAAAATTCAGCAGAATTTTATGCGTGACCGAATCCCTATCCCCCAGCCAAAAGGGGACCCTAGGTGACCCGTTTCTCTCGATTAACCTTTAAGGACTTGTTAAATTCCTAGTTGAAATTGAATAGATTCGAACTGAAATGAGCTTGTTTTGACTTGATATAATGCAACTACCATGGAGGAACTAATCTATAACAATTTAAATAACGAAATCCAGAAGGATATAGTAAATAAGTTACAGGTTGTTTACATTCTTGTACAAACACGAAAATTGCTCGAACTAAAAGAGCAAAAAAGAAACTATGAAGTATTGAACCTTTTCTGTAACTGGTCACTTCATGCAAGGTTGGGTTGGGAACCCACTAGAAAATTCTTCGAAGAAAAAATTGAACCATGTATCGATAAAGATTGGGAGTACGAAACTATAAAAGCTAAATTAAAAAAGGAGAATAATTTCTTCGATCTTTCTGAGCTAAAAAACGAACTATCAAAATTACTTTCAGATTACGGTTGTATAACCATTTCTAGTAAGAAATGGAGATCCTTTATAAGAATTCTCCTAGAAGTCCTTGAAGAGTGCCCGGTTGAGTATGAAAGTGACAAGATAAAGGGACTATCTATCGTAGATGTAGAAACAACACCAACATTTCGAATACATCTTAAGTTTAATTTAACCAACGGTAAGAACATTATTAAAGTAAAACTTAAAAATTTAACTTAGAAGCGATGAATAAATACTTTTATTATGTAAAAATAATGGTTGTCCTAGGGCTTTAGTAATTTCCTGTTTGTCTTTTGTATTTCCTCCGTTTAAAGCGTGTTTTGCGTACTCTGTAAAGGTTAGTGCTGTTGGTAGTAACTTCTGACTTTCAAATATTGTGTTTCTTATTGCTGAGTAATTTTGCATCCCTATCTTTAATTCTTTAGTTAAGACAATTGAGCTTTTATTTTTCTTCTCTACAAATTCGATATATGAGATAAGTTGATCAATTAATTCCTTTTCTTCTATATAAGGCTCCGGGCAATTGAAATCCAATTGTTTTGTGCAATGGTAGTATCTGTAAGTTCTCTTTTTACCATTTTTTAGTAGCTTGTGTTTATCTTCTCCTATAACGGTAGATCCGCAGTAAGCACATTTAAAAACACCCTTGAAATCAAAGCCTTTGTTACCGTATTTAGCTTTAGGTGGAACCATCAGCTTTTCCTGAACTCTATCGAAAACCATTTTAGAGATAACGGGTTCGTGAGCACCTTCATACCATATCCCGCTGTCTACAGGGTATTCAAATCTACCGTAGTAAAAACTATTTTTTAGCATTCTATAAATCATGCTTAGAGTTAATTTCTTTCCTTTTTGTGTTCTTAACTTCATATCATCATCCAACCATCTTTTAATATCTCTTCCGCTGTAGCCCGCATTAGCTACTAATGTAAACATCTCTTTTACTACCGGTGCTGCTTCTTGATCTATCATTACCTTTTTGACTCCAGCATGTGAGTAATTTAGATAACCTATTGGTGCTGGGGCGGGTCTCCAACCCATTTCGCATTTTGCTCTGATCCCTCTCTTTACATTTAAACCTCTGTTATCATTTTCGAGTTTGGCTTGGGAGCAAAGAATCATCAATAAAAACTTTTCGTTTGGATTATTAGAAAAGGATTGAGAGCTTGTTTTTATATGTGCAAGCTTGCCTCTATCCATTAAATCTACTAGAGATCCTAGATCCCCGGCATTCCTGCTTAGTCTATCTGGTGCCCACGTTAGTATGCCATTGTATTTACCCTGGTTGAGTTCGTAAAGCATCTCTAAAAACAAAGGTCTAGTTCCTGAGTTTTTAGCTGAATGACTTTCTTTTTTAACCTCAGTAACCTCGATATTGTTTTTCTTGGCAAGATCAGTCATCTCTTTGATCTGACTATCTATACTCATAGCTTGTCTCTCATCAGATTCAGAGCTTTTTCTAGCATATAGACAGTATTTTATTGTGATTGTAGTGTTTGTCATCTACACAATGGATGACGCAAAGTTAGGAAATTGTCCAGGCCAGCTTTTTAAAGAACTTGCCAAGTCTACTGTAATTAACACTAAATGCGGGATATAATTAAGAAAACGTTGCTATGAACCTAGAAGAATACATACAAAAAAATAAACTTAAAAGCTTAAACGAGTACTTCGTACGGCATATTTTTTATCCTGAATATGGTGAGGCAGGTCTTGATATGCTTGTTTCCGAAGACCCTATAATAAGTGATGATGGATCGACTACATATTACATAGACTTTACTATCCATACAAAATTAAAAAAATATGCAATTGAATGTGATGGGTTGTATTATCATGCAGAGGGGGCCGTAACAACTGAATATTTTAACAGGTTGCAAGAAAAGCAAAATACAATACTTGCACGAGGTTACCATCTTATAAGATTTACAAACGACTCCGTTAGGAACGATCCCCAAAGTGTTACTTGGGAATTAAGACGATGTTTTATAGCAGATGAAGATCTTTATAAATTGTTCTTAAAGAGAAATGAGGATGTAACTCCACACGAAGTACAACAAGAAGCACTTGATGCTCTTGATAATACGAGGACTGAAGGTAATGAAAAAGGTATCGTAATAATGGCAACCGGATTAGGAAAGACTTACTTATCTGCATTTGACGTAAAAAATTTTCATGCCAAAAAGGCACTTTTTATAGTCCACATAAACGATGTTCTAAAAAGTGCACTAAATTCTTTCCAAAATGTTTTACCAGATAAAGCAAACGATATGGCTCTTTATAACGGCGAAAATCGAGAAATAACCGGAAAAGATATCATTTTTGCCTCTATACAAACTCTATCCAGGGACAATAATTTAACAAAGTTTTCCCCTGATGAGTTTGAATATATTATTTTGGACGAAACACATCATATAGCTGCGCCTACTTACAAGAAAGTATTTGAATACTTTAATCCAAGATTTTTCTTGGGTTTAACAGCAACTCCATTTCGAACTGATGATGCAGATGTTCCAAGCTATTATAAAAATAATATCGTCTATGAGATTGACCAAGGTGAGGCTATTAAACGAGGTTTATTAGTACCGTATAAGTATTTTGGGTTCAAAGATGATGTGGACTACACAAATATTTACTATAACGGTTTTAGATACGATGTGGATGATCTAAACAAATCACTTATGATTGAACGTAGGGATACAGCAGTAATCAACAGATTTAAGGAAATGGTTGGAGATAGAAAAACTATTGGTTTTTGCGTATCTATCGAACACGCTGATTGGTGTGCAGAAAAATTCAAAGAAAAGGGAATCAAAGCTGAGGCTATCCACTCTAAATTGGATAATCCAATAGTAGAGATAGATGAGGATAAGGAAAAAACAATGATTGATAGGTTTAGAGAAGATGAATTTCAAGTAGCTTTTGTTGTAAACATGTTTAATGAAGGTATAGATATACCAGATGTAGAATGTTTACTGTTTTTAAGACCGACTGAATCTAAAACCGTATTCATTCAACAAATGGGTAGGGGGCTAAGAATTTCTCCTGAAAAAGAGAATGTATTAATACTCGATTTCATAGGAAACTATAGAACCGCTGGTAATATCTTAACTGGTCTGAATATAAAAGACCCCTCTGGATTAGAGAGACGTGTTATCAAAGAAGGTAAAGAACAGAAAATAGTTTACTTTTATGACAATAATGGGTGTCAGGTTCAATTCGATGAGGAAGTAGTTGATGTATTCAAGAAACTTAGAGCTGATTCGACCACCACCATAAGAGCAGATCTTATTGAGAATCAATGGCTTGAATATGCGGAATATTTAGATAAATGGACTGAGAACAATTTGTACTGGAAAACGACAAAGCAGAATAGGTGGTTTGAAACCCAAATGGAAGGTCTTAACATATTATCTGAAAATAGAGATATAGATAGCGATACGTTTATACAAAAAATTCAAAATATAGTCGAATCCAAATACCCTGGTAAAAACATGTCAGCAAAAGCTTTTAGATCTCTCTTCATTAGCAAAATAACTGGCTTCTTGGATAGTAGTCCTACGGATAATTTTTATGAGGTTTTAGCTAGATCTAAAGGTAATTTTCAAGATTTAGACTCGTACAAACATATTATCTCACGCCAAATAGAAAAGCTCTTCTATTGGAATCAAATTTATGGTTCTGTTAATAGATATAGTACTGAGCAAGTGAACTATTGGGATTTTGAAATTTTTCCAATATTTTTCATATACGAAATATTAATGAAAATGGGAGAAGAATATGGTTTCGAAAACCCAAGAATCACTTTTAATGAATTCAACTATTTTGTTTCCGTTACAAAATCACAAGAGGATGCAAATAGAGTGGTAGAACAAATTATTGAGTATAGAAATCATGAGGAAAAGTATGAGCTGGCTAAGGTATTGGACAAGGCATGCCATGTAGATCAAAGGTTTATTTATCTTATAATCTATAATGATTACCTTTCACTCACTAGAGATAAAGACATCATAATTAAACAAGGAAAGAAACAAGAACTGCATGATCGTGTAAAAAGATTTTTGGAACTTCAATCATCAGATAAATTAATCACACCTGTTAAGAGTTTTGATAAGTATAAAGAAATGCTTTTATCAACAGAGGATATTTTTGATTTTCACAAATTCTAAACGAACTCTATCTTAGCTAGAATATGATTACAGTTTTTGTTTTCAAGTTATGCTAATTTAGTAAAGTAAGTTAACATAAAGAACAATGTATGTGGGCTAAATTAGAAAAAATATACAAAAAATATATTAAAAGTTACGATAAAAATGTTGTTAATCTTATTAACTCCATTATATGCTTGAAAATACTTGATGAAACATCATCGCTTGAAACTTACGACATTTTTAAAAAGCGCGTTGAACAAAGGAAGATAAATTTAATTCTAAGTTTTGAATTTGATAAAAATTGGGAACCTATATTCAATAAACTTATTGAAGAAATTAATCACATCGATATCAAAAGTAATAAGGATGTAGTTAATCTAGGTTATTTATTTGAAAAAACACTAAATAGAAAGAAGAGAGGAACATACTACACACCTGTGGATGTTACTGAGTATATTGCACACACCACAATCATAGCGTCACTAGCATCTAGGCTTAACATAGACGACAATTTCAAGATAAAAGATAAAAACACAACTGTAGCGGATTTCAAAAAGTATATTTTAAAGAACAATCTTATAGATCCGTGCTATAAAGCGGTTTCAGAAATAAAAATCCTTGATCCAACTTGTGGCTCTGGGGCGTTCTTAATTGCAGCGTTTCAACTATTATATGACCTGAATAAATTTTTAATAGAAAATAAAAATTCCAAAGTTATTCCAAATAAAATAATTTATCACACTATTAACAGCTTATATGGTGTCGATATAGAAGAGATAGCCATATCAATTACAAAATTTCTATTCTTAACCGAAATTCTAACTCTAGATGGCAAAGAAGACCTAACAGAATTTAGTTGGGATAACTTTAAAGTAGGAAATACACTTTGGGGAGATACAAGAACAACAAACACAGATGACTTTCAACAACAAATGCTAAATACAGATAATGATAGTTCAAATAATGAGCCTTTTCTTTGGAAAAAGGAGTTTGGTTTTAAATTTGATTGCATTATTGGTAATCCACCATACGTGGAATTACATACTGCTAAAAGTGAGTGCACAATAAACACTAACTTTGAAACGATTAGGTGTGGCAACATTTACCCGTTAATACTTGAGCGTTCTTTAAATTTACTCAAAGAATCGGGGATATTGGGTATGATAATTCCCATATCATTCATTTCAACAAATAGGATGACGCCTATCTATGAACTAATTAGAAAAAACTCAAGTTGGTTATATATTTCTTCATTTGCTGATCGTCCTGGTTGTCTATTTTCAGGTGTCCATCAAAAATTGAATATAATTTTTTCACAAAAGAAATCAGAAAATAAGTCCTCAATAATTTACACTAGCAACTATATTCATTGGTATAAAGAAGAAAGAAAGAAATTATTTAATAATGTCAGTTATGTTGAAAACTACAATAAAACAAAGGTTGGCAACGCGACTTTATTGAATATACTAAAAAAGGTTAACTCACAAAAAAAGACTTTACTATCTATTGCTGAGAAAAATGCAACTAATTATAAGGTTTTTCTTAATGCAAGAGCAGCCTTTTTTATAAAAACCAGTTTAACACCTGAAGATTCAAACGAGTTCAAGTGCATATATATGCCTGATGAAGATTCTATGCATATCCTAAATGCTGTTATAAATTCTAATTTAGTATTTGTGTTATGGGAAGTTTATAGCGATTGCTGGCATGTCCCGTTACATTTGGACTTCGTAAAATTTAATTGGGATGGACTAGACACAAAAACAAAACAAAATCTAGTAAATCTTTCGAATAAACTTGATAAGAATCTTGAAAAGAATAAAGTTGAAATAAACAGTAAGCAATCAAGATATGAATATAAACATAAGTACGCTAAGCATATAATGGATCAAATAGATGATATATTGGGGCAATTATATTCGTTTACAGGAGAAGAGCTAAATGTGATAAAAAACTATAATGAGAAGTATAGATTAAGTGACTACTATGAGAAACATAAACTTGAAAAACAAAATTAAGGCGTTAGACCTTTTTGCGGGTGCCGGCGGTATCTCTAAAGGTTTATCAAATGCTGGAATAGATGTGGTTCTTGCAAACGAAATTGACAAAGATTTTGCCAAAACATACGAATCAAATCATAAAGATACGTTAATGTTTCGAGATGACATAAAGACCTTTAGTAATCAGTTGGATAAATACAGTAAGAGCTCTATTGATCTAATAGTTGGAGGCCCCCCTTGTCAAGGATTTAGCATGGCAGGTGAAAGAATCAGAGGTAAAAAAAGATTTTTACATGATCCGAGAAACTACTTGTTCAAATATTATTTTAAAACAGTGCAATATTTTGAACCCAAAATGTTTATTTTTGAAAATGTTACAGGAATAACAAATATGGACAATGGTAGCTATTTGGAGGAAATAATTAAACTTTTCACTACAAAAAGTAATTTTACAAATGACCCCTATCACCTTTCATATAAAATAATAGACTTTTCTGATTATGGGGTACCTCAAAAAAGAAAAAGGTTTGTAATGTTAGGTTCAAAGAAACCTATCGGGACATTAGACGAGGTCATTCTAAATTATCTTAATAAGCTACCAAGTGATTCGAAATTCAAAATGAAACCTAATATTCGAGATGCCATATCAGACCTCAATTATTTAGAATCGGGAGAGGGGGTTTTCAAACAAAGCTATCGTTTCGATTCTTTATCAGATTATCAAGAACTCATGCGAAACAATTCAAGTAGTTTATACAATCATGTGGCAACAAATCATAACGATAAGGCACTTCAAAGGATACGGCAGCTTGATCAAGGTCAAAATAGAGAAAACCTAAGCGAAGTAGATGAAATAAACTCCGTTCATAGTGGATCCTATGGCAGGATGCGCTGGGATGACCAGGCGGTTACAATAACAACAAGGTTTGATACCCCCTCTGGTGGTAGATTTATTCATCCTGAAATGAATAGAACAATAACACCACGTGAGGCTGCCAGGCTGCAATCCTTCCCCGACAACTTTGTCTTTGAAGGGTCAAAAACGAAAATTTCCACAATGATAGGTAATGCAGTTCCTCCTCTTTTCGCAGAGTTACTTGGAAATACAATGAAAGAGTTATGACCAGCGTGGAGCACAATAAACTAATAAACGAAGCTTATAAACTAGCTCTAGATGGAGCAAGAATTACACCACCTTTTTTACAAGAAAGATTAGGTATAGAAGATGAGAACATTGCTATGGCAGTAATTAAAGTTTTAGAAAATCATGGAAAAATCATTTATGTTGATCTAGAGGGTGCGCGCTTTTGGTTGGATACAAGCAAATTAAAGCCTAATTTCGGTATGCCTAATGATCCCGAAGAAGATGAAAAGCTTATTGAATTAATTGGTTCCGCCAAAAGAGGTGAAATACCTGTCTTTACTGCTATTGTTGATATAAATAAAATTAAACCTTACTGTGATTACAAACCAGCCAAAGAAAGTTTTGATAAAACAAAGGAGTACCTCAGAAAAAACATAGAAAAACATGATCCGCCTTTATTGCACGTTTATCAAGATGGCGAGAATCTAATAATGAGCGATGATTACAATGCTTACTTCATGTATCTGGAAGAGGGTTTTAAGAAGGTTTCTTGCATAATTTTTGGAGAAACCAGCATCGAAGGAATTCAGAATAAGGAACTAGTCAATTACAACTAAATATTTAAATAATCTTTCAAAAAATCAGGATTATCATCAAGATTAACCATAACGTGACAGTCTCTTTTACCCTTGGATATAAGTAATTTCTCTTCAGAATCCATAAGAACATCATCAAACCATAAAAAGTCTTCATCCAAATTGATTGCATCAATCTTTCTCATTTCCCACCTTGTAGGTTTTATTCTCATAATTAATGGGATTAGCTCCTCTGGAAATATCTTTGATAAATAAAATACAGGCACAGAGGCATCTCCATTACAATGTGTTGTAAGCCAATAGGTATCGTGATTATTCACAGCATTAGTTAAAAACTCCTTTACATGATTAGCAGGTCTCATATTAAATAAATCTGTATGTATCAGCGTATCGTCTATATCTAAGTATATTTTCATTTTTTATACTTTCTTATAACATCTGTAGCATCCTCATTAATATTAAAATATGACCAAAACTCCTCAACCCATTTTTCATCAGTTAAATGAGTATCTGAGTAATGTCTAGTGAAGATAACTCTATTATCAAAGTGTTCCTTGAAATACTTCTCATAATTTTCGGCTGCTTCTTGTCCGAATACTATCAGAACAGAGTTATCTGATAGTTTTACATCCTTCATTTCGTTTACAAAAAAAGAAACATGGTCTTTAATCTCATCCTTACTGAGATTTTTAGTAACATTTTTAGCAACAGGTTCAGGAAGATCTTTGAATAGATCTGTTATGTAGGAACCTCTTAGGAAAGTATCGTTCGATGCGTACTTTAGTTTCCTGTCGTGCTTTCCGCCATGAAAATTTATCCACGGGGTGTTTTCTAATGATGCAGATATGTTTAAACCAAGGAAAACGTAGTTTGAGGTCAAGTCAGTTAGGTTTTCCTCGATAATTGCAGTATTACTCTCATTATTTGGATCCCATATGGCCCAACTAGAGTAACTTCCATATTTTTTCTTAAGGTTTAAATATTCTTCATGAGAATACATACTGATTTACATTATAATTTACTTACGATGGAATATCTAAAAGAAGAACAAGTATATATTGATCGCTATGACCTTGGCACCATAAAAAGCTGTCTTAGATACTACCAAGGCTTATATAAAGAACTTCCTAAGGTTTTAGAAAAGTCTAAAAAAGACAAAGAACTAACAGAAGAAAAAGCCAAAAATGATTGGTTGAAAATGACGAATATGGTTGTTTACACAATAAAAACGGAAAGATTCAAAACAAAGAAAGAGACAATTAACGAATGGATGAAATCTGACAGAGAAAAACAGGAAAAGCTTGATAGCACGGAACCTGGAGAATTTTATTGTAAAGAATGCGGAATATTACTCGAAGATACATTTAAGGAGCTCTACGACCGTGATGATCAGGAACTTAAAGTGTTGTTTATGTGCAAATGCCCAAAATGTAACAAGAAAGAAGCTTATTTTGACGACGGTACTGAATACGAAAGTAAACCAACCTTGTGCGATAAATGTGGTAATGAGATTAAAGTTGATCTTAAGATTGACGACAAAAGAGACATAACAACATGGACATATGAGTGTACCGGATGTGACTACAGAGAAGTTAAAATCGATGACCACAAAAAGTGGGAAAAAGAACGAGAAGCTGAAGACAAGAAAAACAAAGAGTTGCTAGAAAAATTCAGGAAAGACTTTTGCTTTACCGAGGAAGAAGGAAATAAAGCAGTGTCTTGGTTTGAAGGAGTTAAAAACCTTGTTGATGATATGAGAGAAAGAGAGAAAAAGGAGAAAGACCCCGTTTTTCAGAAAGCAAAAAGCTTAAATAAATTAAAGGTAGTCGAGGTCAGAAAACTTTTGAAAGAACCGCTTGAGAATGAGGGATATGTTGATTTGCAGTTTGAAAAGCCGGAAATGGGCAGATTAGTAGCTGTTCCGTTTATTATTCAAGACGAAAAAGCGGACAGAGAGAAATACGAAAGCGAAAAACAACTGAAAAAACTCATAAATAATGCTCTCGAAGGCACGAATTGGCGTTTGATGAGCGATGGGGTCAGTTATAGGGTAGGATACCTTAGTGGTAGACTCAGATGTTATGAAAGTGACGAGGAAATGACCGAATTTCTTAAAAACTAGTATCACTCTATCCCTTTCTCTGCTAAAATATATGTATTGATAGTTACTGCCCATGCTTTGGTTTTGCCTGGGTTTTTTTAAATTTATGGCAGATTTAACGAACATAGAAAAACTTAAACTTGAAAAGCTTTTTGAGATGGGCGATGGTTATGTTTTGGATTTTACAAATAGAGAATTTCGAGAATTCATACAAAACGCTGTAAATAAGGATATATATAATGACAAATATGCATATGAGAGCGGTTCAAAAGCAAATAGACTGAGGGCTTTCCTTGAAACAGAAAACAATAAAACTGTAGCAACTTTGCTAGTGGAACTTTTAGAATATTGGAAAACTGTAAGACTGCTAAACGATAAGGAAATTTCATCATCCGAAAAAACACTTTTAGATAATTGTAAAAATATTGCAAAGAGATTAAATCCTGAGCTAGAAACAACAGATATCCCAGCATTAATAACATCAACGGATGATTGTTATGTAAACAAAGAAAGATTAGAAGAGTTAAAAAAGCTAAAAAACAAAAAACACGATCTTACAAAGCTGACCAAGTTACTTGAGGAATTGAATAATGCGTATAAAGCTGAGATGTATTTTAGTGTAATGCTTCTTCTAAGAGCTATAATCGATCATGTACCCCCTATATTTGGAAAAAATAACTTCAATGAGGTAACAAACCAATACGGAACAAGAAGCTTTAAAGAGCTTATGATAAGGCTTGAGAAATCCAGTAGGAAAATATCAGATTCCTTTTTACACACACCGATAAGGGAAAAAGAGGTGTTGCCTAACAAAAGTCAGGTAAATTATACGAACGATATTGATGTGCTATTAGCAGAAATTGTAAGAATATTAAAATAGAGTATGAAAAACATTATATACATAACTAAATACTATTGTGAGATATGCGAAAAAGAGATCACATTGAGAGTCTTTGGTGAGCACGGAAGTACTTTTCCAGAGAGTGAAAAGGAAAAGAAGGATGTACAAGAATGGGGTATGTTCTATCATCAAAAAGACAGCCATCAGATGTGTGCTATTTGTGGCAAACCAGTTCTATCAGGAACAGAGGAAGCTGGAGAAAGGTTAGATCTGATAGATAAGAAGCTTGTTGATGAAATACATCATAATTACATTAAGCATACTTTAGGGGTTTTGGACGGAGAAACATTCTTAATAGCGCACGAAGGATGTATTAATAATTAAAGGATACTATGAAATCGAGTTCAATTATAAATGGAATAAAATATAACTGGGAACTTAGATCAATGAAACAGGTTGAAGGTAGATACAGATTTAGTGTTCAGATTTGGGGAAATGGTGAGGTTTATCCATACGCTATGTGGTTATCTGAAGAAGTAGTTGAAGATGAGATTGATCCATCGAAAAACCAAGAATATTTAGAGAAGATTGCAATAAAGGTAGTAGAAAACCATATTGAGAATATGCTTACAATGAATGAGGGTACCGTTGCAAAAAATTTGAAGTGGTGGTTTTTAGAAGCAAAAAAACAAATTTGATTAACTCCTTTTTATACTGTCTCATTTGTCTCATTTATATCCTAGAGAAGAGAATAGGTTCTAGACCCGTATGCTCAGCCAATGATTTGGCAATCAGCCCGAAGGGTTGGTTGACAAATTACTTGTTGAGAGCGAAAGGATTCGAATGCCGGAGCGAACGAAGGTGAGCGAGGCGGGGTCGAGCAAAAATTCAGCAGAATTTTATGCGTGACCGAATCCCTATCCCCCAGCCATAGAAATGTGGCCGAGAATTAATAGAAATTTTATGAAGATAATAAAAATATTACTCATTATTATATTCTGCATCGGATTCTTGTCCCTCAGCGCACTCATTACTTACTCATACTCAAAAGTTAACAGTCTTGAAAAGGTCACTGATCCTGAAAACTTCATAAGAACATTTAATTCTGAAAACTACACACCCGTAACACTTCATAAATGTGTGGATTGGGATGAGTTCATGTACGGAGCGTGCAGAAATTCAACGTATTTTCCGTACAAAAGACTATTACACCAAAACATCATGAGGAACACGGGGATAAATATTGTTACGGAAAACGGCGTAACAAAAAATTTAACTAAACCTAGTGCCTGGATGTTGAAAGATAGTTTTTGGAATATTTTTTATATTTTATACACTGACGGTTTGCATAGTGCGCAGTATTACGGTCCATTCAAAATATTGAATTGATACACACACATAACTTCATTCTACGACATGAATGGGATCGAAGTGTGCAAATAACTTATGCGCACGCGACTTATTTATAAAATTATTTCCGTGTCTTCGGGTAAACCTTCTTTGATAACTTCAAGGTCTTGCTGCGCATAATCGTTCCCTGAAAGGTTAAGTATTTTAAGGTTGCCTAGATTCCCCAATTCATAGGGCAAGCCCGTTAATTGGTTATTTGATAGGTCTAGTACTTCTAAATTTCTTAACTGGCCAACTTCAGCAGGTACCCCGGTCATGTTGTTGTTACTGGCATTTAAAACTTTAAGATTTTGGAGATGTCTGATTTCTGCCGGTAACGCCCCAGACAATTTATTATTAGAAATATTCAATTCCTCAAGATTTGTTTTAGATAGAACATATTCTGGTAATTTTTCTAGATTTTGATTACTTAAATTCAATCTGTTATCTATTATGTCTATGCTAAGATCATCCTCTATTTTTTGTATAACCTCGTCTTTTCCTACTATATCAACAATAGAATTGACTCTCTGTTCCGTTTGTTGGTTATCTTGCCTAATCAAAAGCGTTAGTAAAAATAGTGATAAAAGAGCTAACAAAACTATTATTATATTCTTTTTCATGTCGTTGTATTATAGCATCTTTAGCTGCTAACGTTATTTGAATAAGATACTTAATAAGTCATCAAACAGCAGTAAAAAAAAACGTATAACAATTTTAATACCAATTATTGATAAAAAAACCAAATCAAGTAAAATCCTATTATGCAAAATAAAAAACTACTAATATTCATTACCATAATTATTCTACCTATAGCAGCTTACTTCTTCATAACAGGTTCTCAAAGAAAAGAACAGCAGGTTTTAGAAACAACTTACGACATATCAAAAGAATATCTTTTACTACGTTACCGAACCGATGAGATTTTAATAAATGCCGAAAATTATTCCGACTACGCCTCATGGAATAACAAGATGGCGGAAATAATAAAGGATTGGGGAGAATTAGAAAAGAAATCTCAGAATCTTGAATCATCAGCAAACAAAACCGCAGAAAAAGTTGCAATAAAACTCGAGATAATAAAAACAGTTAGGGCATATTCGGCTAAAGAGATAACAGCTATCTACGACAAAGCCCCTCGTTTTAAGGGTATTGCTACTTTAGCTAAGCATTTAGGAGTAGATGCCAAAAGAGCTCAACTTATTCTCAATCAAGCTCAGGATGAAACAACGGCGGAGGGTTGGACAGAAGCCGGAGATACTCTTCAAAAATTGGAAACTTCAGCGGTAGTGATAAAGGATGGCTGTAAGGTGGCAGGTTTTGTAGGGGGCGTTGTTTTAACAGGGGGTACGGCAGGACTGGCCACCGCAGGAACTTTAACTCAAGTAACTACAGTTGTTGTAGGAGTGGATTTAGCACTAGAGGTTACAGAGGACGGGGCCCAAATTGCGTTAGGGGATAAAAATAAGATTTCTTCTTTCGTTAAAGATGTAAGAACAGTGACTGAACCAATTGCAAACGTTATGACAATTACTAATATTCCAAGCAATCTAGGCAATGCCTTTGGAAAATTTGATTCTATTATGATTGGATTAGAGCAATTTAGAGAATCAGCCCAGGAAGGTAAAGTTATCGGTGTTGACCTCACCAATTTCGAGTATCACCCATCTTTTCAAGTTATAAAACAAACTAAATATCCCGGAGAGTTGACGGTTGCTGAGATGGATAAAGCTGAAGTTGAAGAATGGTTGCAAAGTCTTAATGTTAAACAAGAACCTATGTCTCAGGAAGAGATAAAGCAGTTCTTAGAAAACTCAGGCAAAAAGAGTAATTCACGTGATACTGAACCAGTTAGTGAAAATGTAAAACAAGACAACAATCAAACAACAAATGATGATGGTAACAATGAAGAGAAAAGTACTATTGCGGGCACCAGTTGGAAAGGGACGCTAAGTAGCATGTCGGGTGGAGATAACCAAAAGCGAAGCATAGATTTTGATTTTACGTTAAATCAAGATGGCAGTGTTACCGGTAGTTCGTTTAAGAAATGGAAACAAGATGGAGATAGGATCAGAGTATATGGAGAAGATGAATCCTTAGGTTATTATGAATTTAAACCTTTCAAAGAAGAGCTGCAGTTAACAAAAATCGTCATCGGAGACCAAGTAATTCAGCCGGGAGAAAGCTATATGGGAGGAATTGCTCCGGGAGGATTTCTACAAAGATCATCGGGTTCAAATGAGAGCAATGCACAAGGTAATAAAGATGCGATGCCTTTTAGTGAATTTAGTGAGATGAGTGATGACGGTGAGTTTAAAAACATCGCAATGGTAACTGAAAAATTGGGTGAGCCCGATGTAAAAACAACAGACGATAAAGGTCGAATTATTTATATCTACTATGATTTGGTTAAATACGATAGCGGAAACCTCGGAAGCGTCAAAATGTCTTTCTATAACGAAGAGCAATATAAATCTTATGTCGAGGGTATGGGCGGAAGCTGGGATTCTAACAAAGAAAACTGGGATGACTCCGGAGGCGGTATCAGAGCTACGGAAGAAATTAAGCCTAAAGATACTTTTAAAAAAATTTACGGAGAGTAGTCGCCAAACACATCCTGGTAGATGCGGTGTTAAAGCTACTTTAGATAGTTTGTAATGGCGACGAACAAAGCATCGGCTTCCTGCTCGAGTCTGTCACTATTTGCAATATTTTCGTACTCAGCTGAACTGGTTAAAAAGAATCCTTCGGATATAGTTGCCGGCATAACTGATTTAAGTAAGACACCCGAAGCAAATCTTGAGATACCTTTGTTCGTCAATCCAAGCGTACT
Source organism: uncultured candidate division WWE3 bacterium (assembly GCA_938004185.1). GTDB lineage: Bacteria > Patescibacteriota > WWE3 > UBA101185 > UBA10185 > UBA8498. The sequence goes on along the minus strand of CALKWN010000065.1, from coordinate 235,398 downwards.
CGACACAGTGTTTACAACTTCCTGTGCCAAGGCCACATCCGATCTTTTCATATAAAAAGCTGTTGAATAGTTGATGCCGGGATCTTCAGAACCGTTGTGATGGATCGATATTAATATCTCAGCATTCATTAAGTTACAAAAGTTGTATCTATCGGCGTTTGTAAGGTAAACATCGGTGTCCCTCGTCATGAACACAGTGTAGCTACCGGAGTCTAGTAATTTATCTCTAAGCATTTTTGCTACCTCTAGGTTTACGTTTTTTTCAATAAGGTCGCCGTTGATAGCGCCAGGTTCCGATCCCCCATGTCCCGGATCTATACATATTGAGTTTGGAATCGGGGTCGGTACTACAGGACTTGGTTTTCCTTTTGCGTACGCCGTGAATCCTTCTGATAATACTAAAACACTAAATACTGAGAACAACATGGTGGGCAGTAAAATTTTGTTTTTCATATGAAAATTATAGATGTAAACGCAACGTTACACAAAATACAAATACCAGAACCTTTTTGTTGATATAATACGAGTATGTCTAAAAATCCACTTATAAACGCCGCTTCGGCATTAGCGTACATAATTCTTGTTGTATCCGTCATGACCTTTGCAACACAACCTCTTAGAGACAAACCCGATACTTTTTTTGCACCTATCACTGTAATAACAATGCTCACTTTGTCTGTAACGGTAATGGCGTTTATCTTTTTTTATCAACCCCTAATGCTTTTTATTGAAGGAAAGAAAAAGGAAGCTGTAAATTTGTTTGCTAAAACTGTAGGTATTTTTGCAATTTTTACGTTTTTGGTGCTAATTCTCTTATCTACGGGTTTAATCTGAAGACACACAGCTTAATATTTAGACCGGGCAATTCTATTTTAAGTACTTGTTAAAAAAATCGATTGTGTTTTCCATAGCCTGTTCATAGTAAGGAGATACGATATTGTGCCCTCCTCCCGGATACTCATGAAATTCAAATTCTTTATCAGCACTTTGTAAAACTTCAACCAGATCTCTCGAATAATCTATACTCACGACAGGGTCACTTACCGCGTGATTTATTTGCAAAGGCGATTCCAGATATTTAACATTCGCGGTCAAAGAAATTGAGCTCCAAAAAGCATCCTCAAAATCAATGGAATCGGGATCGGATCTGATTTTTTGAATTTCCGGCGAAACCTCCCTATCTTTCTGTTCCGGGCTATCTTTTTGAGTGTCAGGTCTGTGCACGTAACTTGAATCGTTTAATCCATAATCAACAAAATCTTTGTAGCTGTATACGGCCCCGGCCCAAATCACGCCGGCTTTGAAATCAGGCGAAACTTCCATGGCTCTTAAAACAGTGTTACCGGCCATGCTGTGACCCCAAACTCCGATTTTATTCGGATTGACATTGTCCGATTGTTGCAAGCTTTTCAACGCACTTATAGCATCTATCGTATAAGCAGAAGAGAAATATGATCCCGATGAATCACCTTCGGAGTTGCCGTTGCCCCTAAAGTCTATTTTAAAGACAACAAAACCGTTTTTGGCAAGGTCACCCACGTACTGTACATACTTTTCAGTTGTAACGTACTCTTTGGGCGGTATGTAACCATGCAAAAATACTATTGCAGGAAAGCCTTCAGCCGGCATTTCGGCTTTAGGAACAGTAAGTAACCCGTAAACTTTGTAACCTTCACTCAAAAAACTGGCGATATACTGACTGTAGTTGACTCCGTCAAGGAGATTGCTTTCGATTTTTACCTCATTTGTGGTTATATTTAAGGATCTTAGATATTCAACGCTGATGGGAGAGATATATGTATATTCACTTGTAGCTTCATTTTTGGTTTCAGGGGTGGCGTTTAATTCTAAGCTCTCTTTGTTAGCGAATATGTAAGTTGCTACAGCACCTACGGACACAAAAGCTATTAGTGTGAGTAAGGCTATAAGTTTGGGCATGTGTGAGATTTTACCACATATAGATGGTTTTAATTTACTGGTAATCAAAGGTGTAAAATAAAATAATGAAAAGGGCGGTTGCAGGTATTGTGATAGTACAAAATAAAATACTAATAGGTAAGAAGGTCGTTAGAGAAGGACACTTTGTCAGCGGTGGTTGGCACATACCCGGAGGTCACATTAAACAAGGCGAATCGGTTAGAAAGGCATTGATACGGGAATTGGCGGAAGAAACCGGATTAGAAGTAAGTATAGTTAAGAAAGTCTGCACCCATTTGGTAAAGGATACGGATACAAAACTTAGCTGGTACATTTGCACCGCAAGTACAACAAAGGTTACCGCCATGGACGATTTATCTGATGTAAAATTTGTTGACAAAGCGAACGTGTTAAAAGAGTGCGACAGCAGGGCTACAAGTCTTTGGCCTCCTAAAGTTATAAAGTATTTTTTAGATTAATAAGTAACAAGTGCTTATAATATAAATGTGGTTATGACCGTAGATAAGTGGTTTCTAATACTTGCGATAACATTCGGAATTCTGCTTATTATCGTAACACCGCCATTTCAGGCGCCCGATGAATACAACCATTACTATAGAGCGATCGGCATATCAAACGGTGATTTAGTTCCCATAAAAATAAACAAAAGTCAGGTAGTAGATGTTTATGATAGCTTTCCCGGAGCAAATACTGAGATATCTAATCAATATGTGGGATCCTATATATCTGAGGATGTTATAAAAGTCGCAAGAGGGGTATCCCGGGATTTGCCGGGAAATACAGATAACAAACAAAGTGTTCAGGAAATATTTAAATACCTAAAATATGGGGAAATGTCAGAAAATAAAATATTTGCATCCTACCCCAACACTTCTTTGTATTCACCTGTTCCTTACACACCAAGCGTTCTGGCAGTTTTAATTGGTCGCCTTTTGCAAACCCCGCACTTAATAACATTTTATCTTGCACGACTTTTCCATCTTTTTGCTTACATTAGTCTTGTTTACTTCGCGATAAAAACCGCACCGTACCTAAAAAATACTTTATTTCTACTCGCACTTATGCCGGTTTCTCTATTTTTAGGGATGTCTGTATCTGCCGACACGCTTGTTATATCTCTTTCCTTCCTAACTTTTGCTTTGATTTCAAAACTTTACAAAAGTTATAGTAAAAAGACATTTTACGTTTTAGTGCTCGTGTCCTTCCTTCTTGGAATGAGTAAATCGGGGTATTTTCTTTTGCCGGCCATGTCATTGATACTTTTTGTGAAATATAGAAAAGTTAAACTGTTTCTTCCAATAATTGCGTCAGTATGTGGATTATTTCTGTGGCAGGGATTTATCGATGAGCTGTACGTGCCTCTCAGATACGGTGTGGATATGAACAAGCAGCTTGAATTAATTATCCAGGAGCCCGTAAACTTTATAAAAGTTCTTGCCAACACCATCGTAGGTAACAGAAATTATATCGTCACTCAATTTGTGGGTAATTTGGGCTGGCTCGATGTACCTTTAAATATGTATGTATGTTATTTTTACGTTCTTTTATTAATAATTTCAACTGTGTTTGATGTTAGTTATCCTGACAACCGGCTAAAAATTATGAGTTTTCTTGTTGCCGTAGTAAGTTTTCTAATTATTTCTGTTTTAATGTATCTAAGTTGGTCACCTGTCGGACATCATGAAATACTGGGTCTGGTCGGTAAAAATTTTATTCCCTTATCAATTTTCGGCTTGGCGGTTTTTGGAAGTTCTATCGGCGCAGTTTATTCAAAAATTACAAATGATCTCTGGAAATATTTTATAGTTTGCATTCTTATATATACGTTAATTAAGCTTATTTACAGGTATTACGTTACATATTGAAAATAAATAAAATCAATATATATTTAAGTCATGCAAGAAGAAGAAAATAAAATTAATAATGAGGCTCCTAAAACTAAAAACATTAGGGGTAACAAAAAGGTCAGGCTTGGCGTAATAATTTTTCTCATGGCGGTCGTAGCGGTTTTATTTATAGTTTGGGAAAAAGCAAGGATGTTTCTTGTTATAGCTTTTGTTGCGTTATTAGCAGCGCTGGGGCTTGAAATAAGTAACACCGATTATGATCTAGGCACACTTGTAAAAACCCGTTCTCTCGAACAATCTGAAATACAAAGAGATGAGTCAGGAAATCTTTTATTTGATAAACTCGGTAACATCACAAATGATGTAACTCAGGGTAAGCAGGCATCGGATTACAACTGCGACGACTTTTCTACTCAACCTGAAGCTCAAAATTTCTTTGAAAAAGTCGGCGGTACGGGAAACGATCTTTATAGATTAGACGGTGATAAAGACGGAGTTGCCTGCGAGAGCTTACCAAAAAACCCTAAAGATTGACACATTTAGATTATTGGCGTGTTAATTTTTTGTGTGTAAAATACACCGATGAAAAATAAAAAAATTGTAATTGTGGTTGTTGGCATTTTATTAACAGTAAGTGCGTTATATTTTCTAAAAACTTCAGATAATAAGAAAAATCTAACAAATATGCCTCTTCCTCAAGATACCGCTGTGGTTTCAGAAAGCAATGAAATGTCGGCAGAAGACGTGATAAAAATGATGGACGATTTGGAAAATGTAGTGATACCTGAGAACGTGAGTGCTGAAATAATAGGACCTGAGGGCGAAACATTTCAGATGTCTCAGGCAAGAATGTACGAAGCAGCCGTGTCAAATTTACCGGAAAATGCGCGTGGCGACTGTAGCTGGAAGTTTTATCTAAACGAATATAACGAAGAGGTATTGTACCGAGAAATGGAAGGGCAGTTAATTCAAGGAACCTGCTCTTTTACATCAACCTTTATCGATAAAAGAGGTGACTTAAGAGTAGTAGTAGATATAACAATTAAAGATTACTACCGCAAGAATGTTCTTAAAACTTTATCAGCAGAGAGAATGTATAAAGTCCTTTAGTAATGGCGTCTACGACCGTTTATACGAAAAATACCCAAAACATTGCCTGATCGGTAAAATTTCTTCATACTAGTGAAATGAAGAAAAAAATCAAAATCCTGTTCTTTCTTGTATTTCTTACCCTTTTTTCAGCCTCCACATACGCTATATACAGAGTTTTAATGGATTGGACGCTAAAAAACTTTAATAAATCTATGGCACGCGAAGCTACAGGCACTGTACTAGAAGCGTTTAACAGAAGGCTGGAAACTATTGAAAATATAAACACAGACTGGTCCAGCTGGGATGACTCCTACCAATTTGTTCAGGATCTAAACAACGCTTATATCGAATCAAATTTACAAGAAGAAAGTCTCCAAACGGCCAATCTTAACCTTATTCTTTATTTTGATGAAACCGGATATATAGTTTACAAAAAAGCAGCAAGCCTGGGTGGGGTAGGTGATACTACCGTACCCGGAGAAGTATTTAATTACACAACAGTAAGCGGAAAAATAAATATTCCTGAAATAATAAAATCGGGTGAGCAGGAATCGGGTCTTTTGTATACAACAGTAGGCACTTTCTTGTATTCCGTATCACCGATACTAACAAGTGCGGGCGAAGGTCCGGCAACCGGTGCCCTAATGATGGCACGCTATGTAAACGATTCTGATGTAAGAGAACTGAAAAAGTCCACAGGTTATGATTTAAGCCTAATAGATCCTACAGAAGTTCAGAGACTTTATGATGGAGTCAGAATGGAAGATCTTGAAAAAGATGCGGTGATTCAGGAAAAAAACAACATGCTTTCTGTATTTGTACTTGCAAGAGATTCCTGGGAAAACCCGGCGAAAGTAATAAATATAAGATATAACATGGTCGGTTTTGAAGACGGTTACAAACTTATAGCAATAATGAACTTTATATCTGCAATATTAGCTACCGCCTTTGCTCTATCCTGGGGAAAGATTATGGTGCTAAATGATACACAGAAGCCTTACTACAAAAAGGGCGGTTCAGAAAAATCTTAGTTATAGCCACATTCTTGAAGTTGAATTAAAATCTTATAGGTATGACTACTCTCGAGGCTGTATCAAATATTTACGACGTCTTTCCAGATAAACCTGAGTATGTTAATACCGTTTTAAAGGACACAGCCGAAGTTATAAAAGAAGAGGCCCGCAGTGTGTTCGTATATAACACCAAATCCGACATCCATAAAGTGATTGAGCTCTATCACGCTACGCAAAAAATTCCCAGGAGAGAAATTCTTAGAGCCGGTTTTAGTGCAATACAGGGGTTGTTGCCGAACTCAGTAAACTACTCACTTCAGGAGAAAACCTTCGAGAAAGTCCCTTTAGATGTAGAAAATGACAACGAGAAGCTAAAAAACTATCGAATTTTGGAAAAAATCGGGTCCGGTGGCGTAAACACAGTGTACTTTCTGGCAAATGAAGGTAAATCTTATGCTGTCGGTCTAAAAAGAGGTGGATTTGACAGTTCCTCTGAGGCTATAAGATTTGCTGACTACGAGCAAAAAGAGTATGAGTATTTTGCCCGTCTGTATAAAGATGTTGAAGGACTAGTGCCTAAAGAAAATAACATCGTTTATGAAAATTACGAGGGTAAACCGTCGGTCATGTTTGTAAGGGAATTTGTACCCGGTTCTTTGAGAGATTTCTTCAGCACCGATGAAAATGAAATAGTGAATCTTGCAAAAAATAATAAACAATTCGCCGATCAATTTTTAAAATTTGCCGAAGTTACGAAAAATAACAGGGATTTATTGCAAAACTATGGTTTTGATCTACTGGGTATTAATAATCTGGCTATTGCAGGCGAAGATGAGAACCCCAAAATCGCACTTATTGAAACCCATACCATTCTTAGCTACGACGAAAAGAACAAATCTGCTGTATCGAGAAGGTTGGATCAAATACAAAGTATTGCAGATAAAATTACATCTAGCACCGCGCCCGAAATCTAACCCTGAAATCCCTTTTTAATTGAATTTTGGTTCTGTATACTTATTACAATGCCCTGGAAGTTCTATAGAAAACTTATCCCATTAATAGCTTTGGCGATGTGTTTATCATCCTTTTATTGTTCTGCGGAAACTGTTGATTTTTCTTTGGCTACGCCGGTACAGAAGGTAAGTATTAGGATAGGTGTCCTTACAAAATGGAATAAAGAAACTACAAAAAACGCGTGGGATCAGACAGCGAAGTTTTTAACCAACAATATTGACGGATATGTATTCGAGATCATTCCTATGGACTACGCGGAAATTGAAAAAGCAGCTCTTTCCCGACAGGTTGATTTCGTGCTTGCTAACCCCTCAATATATATAGTCCTGTCAAATAAATACGGGGTAACCAGGATAGCTACAATTAAAAATATTGGCGACGGGAGTATAGCTTACACTTCAAAATACGGAGGTGTTATTTTTTATAAAAGCACCCGAAGCGATATAAAGTCTTACAAAGATATAAAAAACAAAAAAATTGCAGCAGTAGACATTAACTCTCTCGGAGGTTGGCACGCCGCTCTTGCTGAAATGTTAAAAAATAGTGTAAATCCTTTAAAAGACGCCGAATCTGTTGATTTTCTAGGCTCACACGAAGCTGTAGTAAAGGCAATACTTGACGACACGCACGACATCGGGATAGTCAGAACGGACACTCTAGAAGAAATGCACGAACAAGGAAAGGTTGAAATAAGTGAATTTAAGATACTTGAGAAGAAACTCACAGATAGGGATGAGGAATTCAAATTCATTAAGGATTTCCCGTTTTTAATAAGTACCTCGCTTTATCCCGAGTGGCCTTTAGCCGCCCTTCCGCATGTATCTGATGATCTTGTAGAATCGGTTGCAGCGTATCTTTTTGAAATGAATCCGGAAAACCCGGCTTGTAAAAATGCCGATATTTATGGCTGGACCGTACCTCAAAACTATCAGTCAGTTGAGAACCTACTTGTTGAACTGAAAATACCCCCTTTTGATGAAATCAACAAAATTTCTTTCGAGGAGTTTTTTATACAACACAAATTCGAGGTATTGGTTTCGTGGATACTCATAGTAATAGTGATCATAGCCTTTTTGAGAGTAAGAATTTTGGCATCACATCTAAAAACAGAGAAAGCTAAAGCTGAAAAGTATTTTGATGTAGCGAGTGTTATGCTGGTAGTTCTCAACAAAGAAGGCAAGGTCATCGAAATAAACAGAAAGGGTTGCGATCTCCTGGGCTACGAAGCGACCGAACTTCTGGGTAAAAATTGGTTTGACGTTATTGTTCCTAAAGAAGATATAGGTAAGGTTAAAGATGTGTTTCACAGCCTTCTTTCCGGATCTAAAAAGTATTTTGACTCGGCAGAGGGTCGAATTATAACCAAAAGCGGTGATTTAAAAACAATTTTATGGACAAACAATGTGCTTTACGATCTAAACGGAAACATAACAGGAACGTTAAGCTCCGGACAAGATATAACCATAGAAACATCGATAAAAAAAGCTGACATGGAAGCCACTGAAGCATTGAAAAAAATGAACAAAGCTCTTGTGGATAGAGAAATAAAAATGTCTGAACTTAAAAGACAGTTACAAAAGCTTGATAAAACTAAATCAAAAAAAGTGCAGGATATTTCTGAAGAAATTGAGACACTCATATGATTCTTAACAAAAAAACGAGCGTCAAGACAAAAATAAATGTTGCCATTGTTGGTTTGGTTGTGTTCTTCGGCCTTGTGGCAACATACATGGTGTATGTCAGCGTAAACAAGCTTCTTACACGAGAGAAGGAGGAATCATATAAAAATATTGCAAACGAACATTCTTATATAGTTAAACAACTATTTGATTACGCAAGCTTAGTACCACAGCAGTTAGCATTAAATCCTAAGGTCGTTTCATATCTGGAATCAGGTAATTCGGTAATACAGGACTCTGAAATTCTGAGATTGCTTGAAGATTTTAGGTTTGAAAATGTACTTTCAACTGTTTACTTAATGGATAGGACGGGAAATACTTTGGTTTCAACCGATCCAACATTTGTGGGAAATAATTACTCTTTTAGAGATTATTTTCAAAATGCGGTCGTAAACGGCAATGGTGTGGATATGGTTCTGGGCGTTACAAGCAAAGAGCCGGGATATTACTTCTCAAGCGCTGTGAAAAACAAAGAAGAAGTGGTTCTTGGAGTTGTAGTTGTAAAAATGTACACGTCCGTTATTGATGACATCTTTAAAAATCATCAAATAGGTAGCGTAAAAATCGTTGATAAAACCGGCGTAATAGTATTTTCTACCAACATCAATGAGATTTTTAAAAGTCTCGGTTATATTGATGACGCCGATCTCAAGTTAATTAAAGATTCGAGAAGATTTTCCGATTTGAATATCAACCCACTGCACTATGACGAACTTCAGGAAGATCTGATGTATATAGTTGACCCGAAATCATACCTTATTGTCGACCAAAAAGCAGGTATTAACGAGCTTACTGTGCTGGATAGGGTAGCTGACTATCCAATATATATTGTAATGACATTTGACAGGTCGGAGTTCATGTCAACATCAAGAACTATTGCAGGCATCATTGCTCTATTCGTAGCTTTAGCTGCGTTAAGTTCGGTTATAGTAATATCAACGTTACTATCGAAATTTTTAAGTCCTTTGGATTCCCTAAAAAAAGTTGCCCAGCTCATATCGCAGGGATTTTATTCTGAAAGAGTACCTATAGAATCAAACGACGAGTTTTCATCGGTGGGCAATGCGATAAACACAATGCTGAACGATATTCAAAATTCAAAAGAAATCACTGAAAACCAGATAAAAGAGCAGACACAGAAAATAAAAATTCAAAATGATGACTTGGCAGAGCAACAGCTCGCTCTTTTAAACCTTCTTGAGGACATAGAAGAGGAGAAAGCAATTACGGAGCTACAAACCCAGGATTTAAAAAAGTTCAGAATGGCTGTTGAAAATGCCTCTGACCACATTGTGATTACCGATCCCGAAGGTTTGGTAATTTTTACCAACAACGCTGTTAGTACAATCACTGGTTTCTCCAGCTCCGAAATTATTGGTGAGAAAGCCGGCACACAAAAACTATGGGGAGGTAAGATGTCGCCAGATTTTTACAAGGAGATGTGGCAAAAAATAAAAGTCGATAAACAGGTGTTCAAAGGCGAGTTTATAAATAAAAGGAAGGACGGTTCGGAATACTACTCATCGGCTACGATCACCCCTGTTCTGGACGATAACGAAGAAATTATCTACTTCATAGGAATAGAAAGGGACATCACAGCACAAAAAGAAGTGGATAAGATGAAAACTGAATTTATTTCTTTGGCGTCGCATCAATTAAGAACCCCGCTTTCAGCCATGAAGTGGTTCCTGGAGTTACTCATAGGAGGCGACGCGGGAGAACTGAATAATGAACAAAAAGAATTTATTAACAATATAAACGAGTCTAATGAGAGAATGATAGATTTAGTTGAGTCTTTATTAAATGTTTCTAGAATTGAATCCGGCAAAATAGTGCTGGATACGCAACCCACAAACCTTAGAGAGCTAATAGATAGTCTTGTACCTGAACTTAAAAACAAAATAGATCAGAATAAACAAAAACTTACAATAAGCGTTGACGGGGAGATTCCCATGGTAAACGCAGATCCCAAGCTAATCCGTAATGTATTTATGAACCTACTTACAAATTCAATCAAATATACACCGGGTGGTGGCCAGATAAACATATATTTAGCAAAAAAAGACAACGAAGTCGTATCGAGAGTAAGCGACACCGGTTACGGAATACCGGAATCGGAACAACACAGGACATTCGAAAAGTTTTATAGGGGTACCAATATTATAGACAGAGTGACAGATGGTAATGGTCTTGGGTTGTATCTTGTAAAATCTATTATAGAATCTTCAGGTGGAAAAATATGGTTCGAATCAAAGGAAAATGAAGGAACCACCTTCTGGTTCACACTTCCGGTAGACGGTAAAACAAAGAAAAATGCTAAGAAATAAATTTTGTTACAATAAAATAGTATTGTTCATGAAAAAACAATCATGTAACATATTCGAGTATGTCTAAAGAGAATCCTATAGTAATGATAATTGAAGATGAAGACCTGTTACTTAAAGCTATACAAAAAAAGCTGGGAATGTGCGGTGTGCGACCGCAATCATGTAAAAGCGGCAAACAGGCTTTAGAAGAGCTAAAAAATATGACCGATGCGCACACCATTCCGGACGCCATATGGCTTGATTACCACCTAGAGGATATGGACGGACTCGATTTTATGCGTGCTTTACAGGTTGACGAAAATTTAGCCCACATACCAATATTTGTGGTTAGCAACTCAGCGAGCCCTGACGTTGTAAATGCAATGCTTTCGCTGGGCGCTATAAAATACATACTTAAAGCTGAGCACAGCTTAGAAGAAATAGTGTCGCAAATAAAATCTTTTATTTCGGCAACAAAATAATTATGGAAAATTCAAAAACAATCTTAATAGCAGAGGACGACAAGTTCCTTGCAAGCGCTTTAAAAGTAAAATTTGAAAAAGAGGGTTTCACCGTAAAAATAGCGGAAAATGGAGACCAGGCCGAGGCCATGGTAAAGGAACAAAAGCCTTCCGCGATGCTACTGGATCTGATGATGCCCGGAAAAGACGGTTTTGCGGTACTTGAGGTCATAAAAAATGATCCATCACTACAAGGTTTTCCTATAATAATAGCTTCGAACTTAGGACAAAAAGAAGATATTGAAAAAGGTTTGGCGCTAGGTGCTACGGATTATATCGTGAAAAGTAACATACCCCTTTCAGAAGTAGTTTCAAAAATCACTAGTTTAGTCAAATAATGTTAGAACAGCAACTGAAATAATGTTATTATTTCTTCATGAACTCCGCCCACGATAAAAAAGTATACGAGGCTCTAAAATCACTAAACGTTATTCCTGAAGAAAAACTTAAAATGGCTTTTACTGCTTCGGAATCGAGTGAAATTTCTTTCTACGACGCCTTAGTAGACAAAGATCTAATAACCGACGATAACTACGGAACTATAGCAGCCGACATCTATGGCGTACCTTATGCAGATCTTTCAAGAATTGTTATTTCACAAGAAACATTAAGAATAATTCCTGAAGTGGTGGCGAGAAAAAAGAAAGTTATAGCTTACTACCAAGACGATAAAGGCATACGAGTAGCAATGCTGAACCCTGATAATAAAGAACTTATTGATTTTATTTCAAAGAAGGTAGGGGAGCCTGTTATTCCGCACTATTCAACTAAGGGGAGAATCGAGGATGCTCTAACTCACTATAACAAGGATCTCGAATCATCTTTTGAAGACCTGATGAAGCAAGAAATTCAGACTGCAGACAAGGCATCGGATTCAAGCGCACCGGTATCAAAAATTGTAGACATGCTTATAAAATATGCTTACCAAAACAAAGCCTCTGATATACACATAGAGCCGGAGGAAGAAATATCCGTAGTACGTTTTAGAGTGGACGGAGTACTTCATGATGTCCTTAACTATCCTAAAAGACTTCATGAACAGATAGTTTCAAGAATAAAAATTATGTCCGGTCTAAGAACAGACGAGCACATGAGTGCCCAAGATGGAAGAACCCAGGTAAACATTGAGCTGGAAGAATTAGATATTCGTGTTTCCATAGTGCCTATAGTAGATGGAGAAAAATGTGTTCTCCGACTTTTATCTTCAAAATCAAGAAGGTTTTCTTTACACGACCTCGGAGTCGGTGAAACCGAGCTAGAAAAAATCAAAAAGGGGTACGAAAGTCCCCACGGAATGGTTCTTTCTACAGGCCCCACGGGTTCAGGAAAAACAACCTCTATTTACGCCATACTTAAAATTTTAAACAGCCGTCAGGTAAACATCGCAACTATAGAAGATCCTGTTGAATATGACATTGCCGGAATTAATCAAATACAGGTAAATAACGCTACAAATCTTACCTTCGCTCACGGATTAAAAGCTATACTAAGACAAGATCCGGACATTATCTTTGTAGGTGAGATCAGAGATGAGGAAACAGCTGATATTGCGGTAAACTCTGCAATGACAGGGCATCTGGTTCTATCTACTCTCCACACAAACGATGCAGCAACAACTCTCCCAAGACTTATGGACATGGGAATAGAACCGTATCTGGTAGCATCTACGGTCAACGTGATAATTGCACAACGTCTGGTAAGAAGGGTATGCGATTTATGCAAAACTTCTTATACCGTACCAAAAACTGACCTTTCCAAATTATTTTCAAGCGAAGAAGTTGAAAAATACTTCGGTAAAACTGAAAACATAACAATGTACAAAGGTAGGGGCTGCGAACTTTGTCACGGTTCCGGATATATAGGCAGAATCGGAATATTTGAGGTTCTCCCAATAACTCCGGCGATCAGAGATTTAATCGCTGAAAAATCCACTGCCTCAAAAATTCAAAACAAGGCGCGAGAAGAAGGTATGAGAACAATGTACGAAGACGGTTTAGAAAAAGTTTCGAAAGGCTTAACAACCCTCGACGAATTATTTAGGGTAACGAAGGAGTAATTTATGCACCTTTCATCAAAACAAAAACTATCCTTATTTGAAAACTTACACACAATGCTTTCGGCAGGTATCCCCATAGTAGAATCTTTCGATTCAATAAAAGAAGACATGCCCGCAGGACATAAAAAACTTATGTCTGATATACAAAAATCACTTACTGAAGGTGTATCTCTAAGCACAGCCCTTTCAAAACCTAAGGGTTTGTTTGATCCGATAACAGTAAATCTTCTAAATTCGGGCGAAAAATCAGGAAATCTTGTTGAGGTCCTTGAAGAAATTGTAATACATATAAAACGCGAAATAGACTTTTCTTCAAAAGTGAAAACTGCGTTGTTATACCCATTATTGGTATTCATTTTATTTATAGGAATAATGGTCGTAATAATGACTTATGTTATACCGAGAATTTCGGAAGTGTTCGGTAAGCTAAAGGTTGATATACCGGTGCCAACACAAATTCTTATAACCGCTTCGGAATTTTTTAATGAATACTGGATTTGGATACTAGTTGCAACCGTGTTGTTAATTGTCGGACTAGTTCTTCTAGCGAGATTCAAAAAAAGATTCCTAATGAATATGCTATCTTCCATGCCTTTCGTTTCAGGATTATTTTTAAAAATAGATATTTCCAGATTATTCAGAAGTATGCACGTTCTACTTTCATCGGGAATAACGATTGACGATTCGGTAGAGTATTCAGCTCAGGTTGTTTCCAATAAAAAATTAATTAAAGTTTTGAAAAGTTCGAAAAACGTACTTTTAGAAGGTAAAAGCTTGTCAGAAGGTTTAAAACAGGACCATAAGCTTTTCGGGAATTTAACTTTAAGAATGCTCCAGGCAGGTGAAATTTCGGGAACTTTAGAAAATTCAGTAAAAAGAATTTCCGAAGATTACGACAAAAAAGTAGAGGAGTCTTTAAAAATGATTACGACTATTTTAGAGCCTGTGATGCTTATAACTATAGCTGTATTTGTCGGGGGAATAATGCTCGCAATTATAGCTCCGATCTATCAAATGATCGGGAATATCAGTCAGAGATGAAAAATACAAAAGGTTTCACTTTAATTGAATTAATGTTAGTGATGGGGTTGTTTGTAGCCCTAGTGGCTATTGTTTACATAAACGCAAGCCGTCCTCAAATTTCTTCTTCTCTAAACACTACCGTAAGCGTATTAATATCGGATATCAGGCACCAGCAACTAAAATCAATTACAGGAGACTCGGCAACTACACACGGCATTTATTTCGAAACTGACAAATATACTTTGTTTAAAGGGGCTTCTTACAACCCGGCTGATCCCGATAATTTTGCGGTCACTCTTACAAGCGGATTGGAATTTTCGAACATAGGTTTTCCGTCTAATACATTGTTATTTGAAAAGGACGGTTCATATTCAGGTTATGCCGGGAGCGATGTTTCCGTAACCGTGTATCACTCTGCCGGTGATGAAAAAGTGGTAACTATAAATAAATATGGGATACCTACCGAAAATTAAAAATTCACAAAGCGGTCAGTCTATAATAGAGCTTATTTTGGTGATCGGTCTCCTTGCAGTTCTGATTCCGACTTTTTTGACCGGTACCGTGGCCTCGCTCGAAGGCAAACCACAAGAAAAAAATAGATTGAAAGCTTTGGAATACGCCAAAAACCAGCTTGAAAAATTTAAATCATATAAAAGCGATAACTGGAACTCGATTGAAACAGGCGAATTTTATCTTCAGGGAAGTGGGGGAGTTTATACCCTTGTTTCAGGTCAGGAAAGTATTGATGGTAATTTTTCAGGCAGTTTACTTATAGAGCAGGTCTTAAGAAACAGTGAGGGTAGCGTGGCATCAGAAGGAACAGTCGATCCGTCAACTTTTAAGGTTACTTCAACTGTAGAATGGACATCTCCGATACCGTCGTCGGTTGAGTTGGAAACTCTAATTTCGAGAATAGATAATAACTACTCGTTTGGCGAAACATCCGAAAGTGATTTTACTAACGGAACTTTGACAGACTCCGTAATTACTAACATTTCGGGAGGTGAGGTAGAGTTGGAGGAGTCTGGTCCTTCCGGACCCGGGGATTGGTCAACACCTCAAATTCTGGACACACACGACGACACCGGTGGTGCTAACGCCTTGGCTGCCGAAATAAGCGGAAATTACCTATATATTGGGTCAACAAGCCTGGGGTCTGATGAGGATTTATACGTTTTTGATATAAGTGACCCGGACAACCTAAGTCTTGTTTGGAGTGCCGATCTTGGAGGAACTGCATACAATCTTGCTATAAGCGGCAACTACATGTTTGTCGCCCAGGGTAAAAATTTTGAAGAATTAGAAATTTTTGATATTTCAAATCCGGCAAGTATTACCCAAATCGCCGCACTTAGCGTAGGTGACCAAAGAGATGCTTATGCGGTAGCTGTGAGCGGTGATTATGTTTATGTGGGTAAGGATGCAGGTCCCGGACGTAACAGAGAATTACATGCAATTAATGTTACCAACAAGTACTCACCGTCATCTGTATCAGAAATTGAAATCTCGCATCCTGTAAACGACCTTCTTGTAGTGGGATCGGTTTTATATCTGGCAACTAACAATGATTCAGCCGAGGTACAAGCTTACAGTATTTCAAACCCATCAAGACCCTCACTTCTTTCTACTTTAGACCTACCTTCGGGTTCAAACGGAGACAGACTTTTCTCAGCAAACGGAAGACTGTATGTAACAACCGAAAACAACTCAACGGGAAATGAATTTTATATAGTCAATGTTAATAACCCCTCTAGTATGTCTGTGGTGGGCGGTTACGACGTAGGTAGCTCAGCGTACTCAGTGGCGGTATTGAATAACCAGGCTTTTGTTGCGAACGCTACCACAGGAAAAGAGCTTCTCATACTCGATATAACTACGGAATCATCACCCTCAGAATTCGGATATCTTGATTTAGGGGATGCGGCAAGAGATGTACAACTAGCAAACGGTTACGCCTACCTTGCTACAAACAACGACTCTCAAGAGGTTATTATTGCTGCCCCCGGATCGGCCGGTGGTGGAGGGGGTTACTTGTTAAGCGGATCCTACGAGTCACAAGCAAAAGACTTTGGACAAATTGTAGGACTAAATTACCTTGATTTTGACGTCACTACACCCGAAAATACTTCACTAACTTTTCAGGTGGCCGTAAATAATGACAACAGCACTTGGAACTATGCGGGTCCTGACGGCACATCGGGAACTTATTTTGAAAGTGCGGCGCCCTTTCCATTAATTTATGCGGAGGGAAGATATTTAAAGGTAAAGGCATACTTATCGGGTGATGGTACTGCAACCCCTGTTTTATCAAGTTTTACGGTTAATTATTCGGAATGAAAAAGAACGAAAAAGGTTTAACAATAATAGAAACTCTACTTTACATGGGCCTTTTTGCCATTTTACTTACCGTATTTACTCAAGTTTTTGTTTCAATGCTTGAAACACAGCTGGCATCCGAGTCCTTTTCGTACATTTCGGGAGATTCGAAATTTATAGAACAAAAAATTACAAATTTACTTAGGGAGAGTGACTCGATAGTATCCCCTACAGTCGGGAACTCATCGGGCACTCTTCAGGTCGTAGCAAATTCGATTACCTACACGGTCAGTATAAGCGATACAAATTTAGTGTTAAATGACGGAACCGGAAGTTACAACATTAATTCGGAAAATACTACTATAGACTCGTTTACAGCTACAAATTCCGGTGATGAAATTCTTGAAGTGGGGATTCAGGTTACAAGCAATGTTATTAAAGAAGGTGTTCAGGACGAATCTGAAATAAATATAGTTCATAACATAAGATGAAAAGAAAATTAAAAAATAAGCAACAAGGTGCGGCGCTGGTGACATTACTAATATTTACTGTCGTTGCAATGACAATTTTTAGCGCTTCGGTGATTTTAATGGTTGAAAATATAAGGGCTACAGCAGGTTTGGGACGCTCAGAGCAAGCTTACTACTCAGCCGAAGCCGCCGCCGAAGATACAATTTTAAAATTCTTAAGAAACAGATCATTATCAGAAAGCACAACACAGACAGGTAATGTTAACGGAACAGTTGATGTTAATTCCGCAGAAGATATTATAATGACTGCAGAGGGATCTTATGAGTCATTTACAAAAATCGTTGTTGTTGAGTCAATTATAAGTAATGACGCTTTAAGTATCACCTCCTGGAAAGAATCACAATAATGAATAAAGACAAACCTACACTGATTTACATAGGCAGGGTAAGTATAACTTTTTATAAACCCGTTAGCAGAAGGTTTTATGTAATGCCTTTAAAAGAAGGTCTTTTAGTAGAAATGTCCGTAACCGATGAAGATGCTTTTGCATTGGCAATTAACGATTTTGTTAAAGCTAACTCCATAGAGCTCGACGGAACGATTCTAATTTTATCCAAAGATTTATTATTCGTTAAAACTTACAAGGACATGTTGGAACTTGAGCTTGATCGCGAAAATTTTATCACAAACATTCCTTTTAATCCCGGTGAGCTGACTTTTGTTGAAGAAGAAAATGCAGATGGGGCCTATTCTGTTGCCGCCAATAGATCACTATGCATTTCTCTTCAAACAGCCTTTGAAAAAGCAGGTTTCGATATAAACGGTATTATTCCCGACGACATAATTTCTACGAGATTGGGAAGCAATTCGATAAGAGACGTTACCGGGAAAGAAGCTGACAGATTGCATTTTTTGAAAAGCAGATCTACAAGACATCCTAAATACACTAGAAGAAGGTCCGGTATGTTAGTTCCTATCCATAAGGCTAAAAATGTTAAAAAGGCCGCCGTTGTACTGGTACCCATACTGGCCGCGCTAATAGCTATTATAGTTTTTGTCGTAATTCCGGCAACAAAGCAGGATGTTGTGAAGACGGTTGAAGATGTGACTAAAGAGTCGACCGAAAGTGCGGTAATTCCAGAAAATCCCCAACCCGAACAGTCCACGGAAATTAACGAAGAAAGCCCTTTTGCACTCGACAGCTCGGGTTTCAAACTAAGAAATGAGTTAGAAATTTTTGTTGTTGATAGGTCTTCACCTCCGACAGATGCGGCATATATGGCAAAGGTATCGGAAGAGCTTGGGTTAATTGGTTTTAATATCGACGGTATTGTGAGCGGCCCTGTTTTAAACGAACCAGCAACAATACTGCAGTACGGCGACGAAATATCCGAATTAGATCTTTACGCTATTACGGACTATTTGTACAAGCGGTTTGATGACGTCAGAAAAGAAATTATCGAGGACGAAGACTACAAACAATACGATTTAATCATTATCCCCGGAAAAATTCTTGACGAACCAAGATAATTCGGGGATTATTAATATATGAAAAATAAGCTGCCTAAAAATAATAGAGGTTTTACCCTCATAGAACTTCTCGTAGTTATCGGTGTTTTGACAATTTTACTTTCAATCGTACTTATTGCAATTAATCCACAGAGACAATTCCAACAGGCAAACGACGTCCAAAGAAGAAGCGACGTCAGCGCAATTTTGAATGCCATTCATCAGTATGCTGCCGATAATAGCGGGTCACTTCCTTCAGGAATAGCCAGTTCGGCTGCAATTGTGGGTGACTCCGGCACATCCGGTCAGGTAGATCTTTGCACTGATTTGGTACCCACTTATATCGCTGAAATGCCTGTAGATCCTACATCAGGTGACTATACGGACTGTTCGGACTACTACACAGGATATAGCGTTGTCTCTACTACAGGTAACAGGGTAACAGTATCAGCATCTCAAGAGATCGGTACAGATGGAATATCCGTTACCAGATAACAAATATAATCGAAAATTAAAGGCACCCGGCATTAAAGTCGGGTGTTTTTGTTGTAACTACAACCACAAATCCTAATAGACACGATTTAAGCCCCATAGTATAATCCTTCGCATCAAACCAAAATAATAAAAAGAAACTCAAAAAAGGAGAGTAAAAATGGGTAACGTAAGAATTAAAAGAAGTTCACTGTTGTATCGTATTTATGACTGGTATACGGAGGTTGAGTCCAAAAACCCAAGCGACAATTTTCTGGTCATAGTACTGACGGTATTTTTCGCAGTACCCTTTGTTTGGCTATTAGAAACAGGCTTTCGCATCAAAGGGGTGCTTGTATACCCACTCGCATTAATACAGGCAGCGGGCGTATTTGTTTACATCGCAGTAAATAATCTGAGTATTCTTAATGCTGTAGTACTGTTATTTACGATGTACGCGTTGCTTGGGATAGTGCTATTTGTCCTCACTTACGACAGTTTCGGCAAGGAATACGACAGAGGATCTTTACCGGAAAGGTACCTAATGGCTGTGCTTTTACCTGTATTTGCACCCATCATGTATGTTATCGCAATGTTTTGTATATTGGGTAAATACATTGGTGACGAAATAGCCCAAACGGAAGGTTATCAAAAATTCAAGGTTTTGTTTGCAAAAAAAGTTATCAGTACAATTAGCAAGGCCGGCAGTTACATAAAAGGTGTCCTTTCAAAAAAGGTTGAATTTATTGACTGACAGAAAAACCGGAGTATTTTATTAAAAAGAAAAGTACTCCGGCATTTTTTTCTTACCCCATACAACAAAAAACAAATCAATGATATTCTAATTAAATTAGTATGAATAAAATTGGTTTCGACACCGACCTATATCTAAACAACCAAGTAAAAAAGCTAAATGAAAGGCTGGCAAAATTCGAGCGCCTATACCTGGAATTTGGAGGTAAACTTTTTGCCGATAACCACGCTAAACGAGTTCTACCCGGCTTCCGGCCTACCGCAAAAATTGAACTTCTCAAACAGATGGGAAAAATAGACCTGTTCTATTGCGTATCCGCAGAAGATCTTGTGCGCGGCAAAATAAGGGTGGATTCCGGTCTTTCATACGACCTACAAACAATAAAAGACATAAAAGATATTACCGGTCTTGATATACCTGTAACGGCCGTCGTTATAACACTTTATAAAGGCCAACCGGCAGCCGACCAACTTTCAAGAAAACTCAAAAACCTCGGCTTCAAAGTATATTTTCAAAATGTCATCGAAGGATATCCAAAAGACACCGAAAAAGTATTAAAAGGCTACGAGAATCAACCTTACATAAAAACTAAAAATAAGCTCGTCGTAGTTACAGGAGCAGGAGGCGGATCGGGAAAAATGGCACTATGTCTTAGCCAAATACATGCTGAAAAAACACGGGGAGTAAATTCGGGGTTTGCAAAATTTGAAACATTTCCGGTTTGGGATCTTCCTGCCGACCACCCTGTAAACGTTGCGTATGAAGCGGCAACTGCGGACCTTGGAGATTTTAACGATGTTGACCCGTTTCATTCAAAAGAATACAGAGTAAGTGCTACAAACTATAACCGTGATATCGAAAATTTCACCATACTTAAAGACATACTTGTATCAATTACGGGTGAAAAATTTCCTTTCGGATACAAATCTCCTACGGACATGGGAGTTAACATGATTTCAACCGGAATTACAGATGATGATTTTTGTAAACAGGCAGCAAGAGAAGAAATCATTAGAAGATACTTTAACTACTCTGTAGGAAAGACCGAGGGAAAGGAAACTTTAAAAACACTAGACCGTATAAATGAAATTCTGATTAAATCGGGATTAAAACCCGAGGATAGGGAAGTGGTAAAACACGCAAGACAGGCTGAAAAAGATGCGCCTGAAACCGGAAAAGGCTTTAAAAACATTTACTGCGGCTCAGCGATACAACTTAAAGACGGCAGGATAGTAACAGGTAAAAACTCTCCGACCTTTCATTCGGAATCGGCAGCCGTAATAAACGCACTTAAAGTTCTGGCCGGTATCAACGACGATATCGACCTAATTAGCCCGAAAGTTTTAGCTGAAATTGCAAAGATGCGAGAAAAAATGCTGGATCATAAATCTCCAAGTCTTGCAGTTAACGAAACACTTATTGTTTTAGCCTCATGCGCTACTGATAATAAGTATGCAAAGGACGCCCTACAAAAGGTAAACGACTTAAGAGATTGTGAGCTCCACTCCACATTTATTATATCTTCAGCTGACGCAATAGGATTGAGAAACCTTGGAATAAACTATACTTCGGATACAAAAATTGCCTCCATAGACTACTAAAAAATCCCGGATCAAAAAAGGTTTACTCTTTTAATCCGGTTTTTTGCTTCTCAGCGAACATATGCTTTGTTCATTACCAGCTTATCGCGTTTATAAGACACAACTAACCTTCTAATTAGAAAGCTGTATACGCCGAAGATAACCAACAGTGACGTAACAATGAAATGTATATTAACAACCACAAGGGGTATCAAATAAAAATACGCTACTCCTGTAGTTGTATACATTTTTGCCGAACCTTCCGCGATCTGTACTTTAACCCGTTTGTAAGCAGAATCTCCGAGTTTAACGGGGTAATCTATTCCGTAGGTATATACACCATTTAGAGTTGCTCCGATTTCATTTCCGCTAAACTTAACGTCGTCCAGATACATTACGAACGGCTTGTTGCTATAAAAATGCAACACCGTGTCCTCATACGTGTCGTATGCAACAGACGAAGGTAAAGATAGTATCGGGGCACTCTCGGGAAGGACGGGAACGGCTTTTTTTAGCAAAGATTGGCCGTATAAAGACCAGGCCAAGATAATCACCAAAAACAAAAACAACGACTTATAACTGATTTTATCTACCATATTACTCTCCTTATTTATTGGTTGATTTGCCCGAATAATAGTATGTCCTATAGTGCTTGTCAAATTTAGTTACGGTTATACAAATCCGATAGCTAATGAGGCACCCATTGCACATATTATGATTATTTAGACTGGGATTTAAAAGAAAAAAGCCGAACCAAAAAGGGGATCCTTATTTGATTCGGCGGGTTGCCTTGCTTAGATATTTACCGTTTTTTTACTAGTTTTAGCGCCCTTTAAGTAATGAGAGACTGCACCTACAAATATAGACAAAACTATTAAGAGAACCAAAACTAAAAAGGTCGAGATTAACAAAAAATACTCATGAACACGGTAATCTCTAAGATAACTATATGCCACTCCCTTGCTAAAATACATAATGGCTCTACCATCTTCTACGTTGAACACCCTGCGATTTGTAAAATCTCCGGTGAATTTTACATCGTAATAAACCTCGTAATGACAATCCGGTGAGCCCGTAATTTCGGAGTCAAACCGATCGAACCCCTCGTACAAACTAAAGCGGTTTTTACTACAGAAACGCAACGATGTAATATCTGTTGTGTCAATAACCACCTCGTTGAGAGGAGTTAGCTTAAGAACGTTTGTTCCCGGGAGAGACACATGAACAGTGCTCAGTATTGAAATTCCGAGGAATAGCCAACCAAGCGTTATCGATACTACCAATACTAACAAAACTAAAAGCTGCCAATTCTTTATCTCCATCACACATCTCCATTATTTAGTATCTTTGATTAACGGGATACTATATTATCCTATAGTGCTTGTCAAATGCGTTGATTCGGTTTTTAGAAAACGAGTGTTTCGTAACATTGAGCGTGTTTAAGTAAAATAAAGCCTTTCGGACTAAAGCTATAGGTTGACTTCATCAAGTAGGCGTGCTAAAATCCCGTCATTAAAACAAAAACCTTAATAAAAGGCTTTAATAAATAGAAGGAGACGATAATGAACGTTAAAAAGTTAATAGTTGTTTTTGTTAGCATAGCGCTGTGTTTATCAGTTCTTGGTTTCACAGAAGCCGGTGGAAACTACCCAAAAAGAGCGCTGTTTACCAGAGTATTCAACAACCGCGTCACAGGTACAATTCTAGGAGATACACTCAGAGAAGATATGTATATTTTAGACACAACGTCTTGGCAACATAAAATTTTTCTCGAAAATGCGTTTTCACCGGATATATCTAAAGACGGGAAAACTATTGTTTTTTTAAGATACCAAGATGTTTATGAAACACACGCTGAGGGAACGGATATTTGGGTATCCGACAGTTCGGGTAAAAATCTGAGAAATATCACGAAAACGATCTTGTATCGAGAATACAATCCAAAAATTTCTTTGGATGGCAAGTTAGTCGCCTATTCGATATATACAGGACCTTTTAGCTACGATAATCTATGTTTTATCGGAATTGACGGTACAAATAAAACCTGTATCCACGATGTCGGTACTTTTTCTTACAACTGTAGGATAGACGGGGATCCTGAGGGACAGTTTTGCATGAGCGACGAAATCGGATCTGAAGATTACGGTATAACCGGACCTATAATGAATGTATGGGATCTTTCCTGGGTAAAAGATGACGAAGAAGGCAGGCAATCAGCTGTATTTCACTCACATATAGAGAAGGAAGAAAGAGGCGATGAGATATATATCGCTAAACTACACCACGGCATGTATTTGGGCTTTTACAAAATAGCAAACGGCCATAGCCCTGAAGTATCACCGGACGGAAGAAAGATCTCATACGTTAATGACGGAAAAACATATATCTTTGATCTGGATACGAAAGTATCTGAGCAAATTCCCGGAAACTGTGAAGATATTGAAATTCGCCCCAAATGGAGCCCGGATGGATACAAAATCGTGACCTGTATCAATAATCGCGGGTATGAATCTGCAGCTCTGTATGACACTCTAACAAGTGATGTTACCCATGTAACCATTAACATCCGTAGGTTTAGTGACGATCCTTACTGGTTTGGCAATAACTTTCTTGTGTGGACAAAGAGCACGTATAATATGAAAAACCTCAATCTCGCAAAAAATCTTTTTGTTTACAACATCACAACAAAAACAACGAAACAGATTACAGATAACGAACCGACTGAGTACGGAGATACAATTTCCGACTACGACATGGTTCCCCTTCCGTAATCTACCAACGCCGCCTTGTTTCTATCTCAAAAAGAAGAAATAGGGCGGTTTTTTCTTGTCCAAAACACTCGTTCCACAACAAAAAATGGGGGTATCAATCAGCAATGTGAATGCTACCCCCGGTCAAAACCAAACACTACTTTTTTTTGAATATTCCCAAAAATTTCTTTTTAGGTTTTTCGGATACAGGGTACTGCGCGGGTCGATCAGCAATCTTTTCAAAGTAAATATAGATTTTGTCGGCTCCCGGTTCCCTCTTTGTTACCCTTACTTCCCAAGCCTTCGTGGTATGAGTTTCATCCATATGTAAAATGTCACCACAATCGAACTTGATAGCGTCGTAACGATCTGCAACGATAGCATCAGCTCCTACACAAGTTGTGAACTTTCCAAGATAGGCTCCGTGCTTGTATACTCTCCAAATCCCATCTAACATCTGTTATCTCCTTTCTGTCACCTCGTTTCTTTTTCCGAACAATCTTTCAATTAATGACTTTTTTGTCCGCTTGTTTTCTACAGGATATCTCTCTTGACGGTCACCAATTTTTTTAATAAGTAACTCGTTGGGTCTTCCCTTGCAATTCCCTGTAACTTTTACTTTCCATGCCTTAGTACCTTCTACTTCGTCCATGTGTAGTACCTCGTTCGTAAAAATACGATCCGCTGTTTCTTGGTTTACCCACAGTACTGTGTTTTCTGCATTTGTGCAAAATCTACCAAGGTATGATCCGTCCTCTAAATAGACTCTCCAATAACCATCTAACATGGCACCTCCTTATTACTCGCACCTAGTGTATTTATACGGTTACCTTTTCGTAAGAGTAGCCGTTACGGATCTTTGAGCTTCTCATCTTGATGTACAAAGTCAAAGACTCACCTGTATCTATATTTTCAAGATGAAGTAAGTCTCCGATGAGAATTTTTTTGGCAGAAATGTTACCTACTATGAGTGCTCTATCTTCCGTATTCAACTTAAAGATACCGAGAAACTCGTTTTGCCTGTAAACACGCCAAAGATTGTTGCTCATCCTACCCCCTTAGTGTGTAATAGGTCCGCCGTCCGTGTCCTCATAGATCTTAAAGGGCGGTTTTGGATCGTCTTTAGACGGTATGAAACGCCTTATTGCCTCGATAACAATTTGTATTCCGCAACCCACAAGCAGAGCGGCAATTGCTACTACCAAAAATGCGATTAGCCCATCCTTGAGACCTGAAAAAGTCTTCAACACAAACATTTTACTCCTCCTTTTACTAGTTATTTTGGATACGGGCATTCTACCACTGCTATAAGATCAGTTCAATTTATGAATGAGGGCACCGGTTAGCAACCAGATATCTGTCAAATCGGCCCTACTTCTTATTTGTGATAATATAAATTCAGTATTAAATTACTATTTTTATGAACATAACAATATTAGTAATCATCTTAGCTTTCGTATTAATTTTTAAGTTTCTCATTGTAATTCCGGAAGGATTTCACGGAGTTGTAGTTTTTCTGGGTAAATATAATAGGACACTCACGCCCGGATTAAACTTTATCTTCTATCCTTTTGAAAGAGTGCAGAAGGTTGATATCAGAGAACAGGTAATGGATATACCTACGCAGGAAGCCATAACAAAAGACAATGTTTCTTGCATGATAGACGGAATTGTCAGATTTAAAGTCTTAAACCCGTCGGTCGCTATTTTCAAGGTACAAAACTACACAAGCCAAATTTCTGCAAAAGCTCAAACTGCTTTAAGAGATGTGATAGGTAGCATAACTTTGGACGAAATATTAACCAAAAGAGCTGAGATTGCCGAACAAATTAAAATTATTGTAGACGCAGCGGCAGAACAGTGGGGAGTAGACATATCTGCAATTGAGATTCAAAACATTGAAATCCCAGCAGACATGAAAAGAGCTATGGCGCAACAGGCAGAAGCCGAAAGAGACAAAAAAGCAAGAATTATAAAGGCCGAAGGAGAAAAAGAGGCCTCTATTAAGCTAGCTGAGGCAGCTCAAATTCTTTCAGGTGCCAAAGGTGCGCTGGAGTTAAGAACGCTTCAAACATTAAAAGAAATATCTGCCGACCCCTCAGAAAAAATTATTATGACTATTCCTAATACTTTTTTTGAAATGACGGCAGGAAATAAGAGTCATTAAATAACTTTTAAATCAATGAAAAAGGGTAGAATTCAGATAGCATTCAACTATACTTTTGGCGACTTTATAAGAATCATAGGCAGTATACCCAAAACATCCGACATAATTATTGAAGCCGGAACCCCTTTCATAAAGTATGAGGGCATTGATGTAATAAGGAGAATGCGGCATTTCTGGCGTGGAGACATCTGTGCCGACCTGAAAATAGCAGACGGAGCTTACGAAGAAGTACTGATGGCAAAAAGAGCCGGAGCGACTTCAGTTACAGCTCTGGGAAATTCGGCACCCGAAACATTGAAAATATTTGTGGAAACGTGCAAAAAGTTAAAAATTGCCTCTATTATAGACATGATTGGAAATCCCGATCCCCTAAAAACCCTATGGAAAGCAAATGTTGTGCCGGACATGGTGTATCTTCACCGAGGCCGCGACGAAGAAAGCACGTACGGCAAAATTATTCAATACAAGGATATTGCAAAACTTAAAGGAAAATGGAGTCTGAAAACAGGTGCGGCGGGCGGAATAGATAAGAAAGAGCTTCAATCTGCAATTTTTAATAACGCGGATATTGTGGTGGTTAATATTGTAAGGCCCGAAGATGATTGGAAAGGAATAATTTTTGACGGCGAGTTTAGGAGTCGTCTTGACGATTTTTTACGTTTTGTTAAGGATTAATTTTATTTCTTCATTTCTTTTCTAGAGAATGAGAGATAAAATCGTTCCTATTGTCCTGATAAAACTTAAATTTGTAGTTTGACATAATCTAAAAGACGAAATAAAATCTGCTAAATATTGTGAGAAAGGAGGGTACCGATGGCTACGCACAAAGGATCTAAGGCTGTAAATGGGCTCATAGACAGGTTGGCAGAGCGGCCGAAAAATTCAAAAAGGAACTATGCACATTATCAAAAAAGTTGGCCGGATAACTGGTATAACAAAGAAACCCAATGGGGTAAAAGCCCGAAATAAAAACAGGGACTCATTCTAACTGCATACAAATGCGTAGAACTGAGTCCCATTTCTTTTTGTATATTTTTTAAATATACCCAAGATTAACCAAACTTCGTTGAATACCCGTAAACGCTTTTTTTCTACCGTTACATTGCGACTCACTGTGATCAAATACTCTGAATTTGCTGCAATTCCCACCACATATCTTTAGGTACTCGCATTTAGTACATTCTTCCGGCATTTTGTAAGATTGTTTTACAAAATCTTTGTAAA
Source organism: uncultured candidate division WWE3 bacterium (assembly GCA_938004185.1). Lineage (GTDB taxonomy): Bacteria > Patescibacteriota > WWE3 > UBA101185 > UBA10185 > UBA8498. Next base: position 207,667 of record CALKWN010000065.1, on the reverse strand, counting down.
TGGTGCTAGCTATGAGTGATCTTAATCCTGTCTTGTTGATATTCCCAAGCAATAAAGACGATTGCCCTACAAACTCGTCACAGGGGTAAACATCGCCGTTAGTGTCTATACTAAGAACGCCTCCACAGCCCACACAAAAAGAACACAGATCGGGTTTTGTTCCTAGTAGACCTCCAACTAACTGCTCTATGGTTCTAATTCTAACATCGTCGCGATCCTCACGAAGCCAAGCCTCATAGAGATCTAAGATAAATTCACCAAATTCTTCACCTGTAAGAGAGTATTTTGTCAAATTACCGTCTTTTCCGCGCTCGGTGTTAGGCAATATGTCGAAACTGTTTATACCGTTACTAAGCATAAACTGCAGCAATTCCTTAGCCTCGTTCAAGCTTTTCTTGGTAATAACGGCTAGCCCGCCTGCTCCGGACCCATGTTCGCGCATTATCTTAAAAGCATTTAGTACCTTATCTAATGTGGGACTTCCGTTTTTCATTACTCTGAAAAAATCATGGTTTAAGCCATCTATACTTATCCCAACCTGAAAATTGTTTTCACCGAAAAACTCAGCCCATTTTCTATCTATCAATATTCCGTTCGTTTGTACTGAATTTTCGAGAGTTACTCCGGAACCAACAAAAATGCTTTCTTGAATTTTCAATGCTTCTTTAAACCAAGAGAGACCTGCTATTAGGGGCTCCCCACCGTGCCATATTGTATTTACTTTTGATAGCGATTTTATCTTTCGAACCTCTTGATAAAGTCTCTCCAATGTAGAAAGATCCATAACGCTATCACTTCGCTCGATTCTATTGAAGTAGTAACAAGGGTACTTACAGGCCATATTACAGGCATTTGAGACCTTAACTATAAGATTAATAGCCATCTTTTACTCCTTTCTTTTAGATTTTGAGGTATTTTACTATAAAACAGGTCTATTGAAAAACGACTTTGGAAGAAAAATATGCTTTAATAAGCATAGTTATGGATAAGAACAACCAGGAAATAGCTGAAATAGCGTCACAGCTGCAAAGTAAGAGCCAAAATTTAAATGACCTTGTACATAATATTCATGAATTCTTAAACAACTACCTCAAAAACGAAGAGTTAGTGTATATTCCAAAAAGTATTCTCGAATCAAGATTTACACCCGTCTCTGTAGCTTACAAGGTGAGAATGAGAAGCTGCGGATCTGTCACGAACATAGCAGTAGAAATGTTAAGGCACTTAGGTTACAAGGTAAAAAAGGTGCATGGGAATACGCAAACTCTAAACAATCATGCCTGGTTCAAAGTTTATGATACCAACAGTAGCAATTGGATCCATTACGATCTTAGTCAGAATAATGAAAGCGACACGGCAAAACACAATGAATTAGCAAGTTGTAACACCTGGGAAGAAATAGAATCAATTATCGTGCAGGCACACTTAGAACTGCAATAATCTTTGTTTCGAAATCAATACTATCTGGCGTTTAACTCCGTTCTGCCGTCTAGATTTAACGATACGGGGTGCTCTAGAAAACCGGCGGTCAGGGCACTCAAATCCAAAACCAACTCCAAAACCATCCCCGTTCTCGTCTCAGGTTGAAAATACTGATCAAAAACAAAGTTGCCTAAAGAATAGTAAATTTTCTTTCCGGAATATAACTCAGACTCCTGAACTACGTGGGGGTGAGAACCTATTACAGTGTCAGCACCTGCGTCAATAAATGAGTGTGCGGTACTTCTAAGTCCGGATGATGTTGTTTGAGCGTACTCCTCGCCCCAGTGGGCGTATACTACCAGGAAATCACACTCAGGCCGGGTTTTTTTAATATCTGCAACCGTCCTTTCCAATCCTTTTTCGGTAAATTGATTGTAATTAACAAATCCGATCTTTTTGCCTTTTAAATCCATGATTAAATAAGTATTAAAGTTATCGTTTTCGGTGCCTGTGTAGCCGAAATAGTTAATTCCTCCTTCTTTAAGATAATTTCTTGTATGGTCTAGGCCGTCTAGGCCAAAGTTCAAAATATGGTTGTTTCCCAAACTGACTAATTTAATGTTGTTTTCATTAAGAACTTCTACTACAGCCGGTGACATTGTAAAAATATAGTTCTCTCTGCTGCCTACTTCTGATCCCGCGCTTAACGAATCGTAAGGTGTTATCGGGCCCTCTAAGTTTGCTACCACAAGGTCAGACGAATTCAAGAAATCAGTCATATCCTCCAAAATATATCTGTAACCCTCTTTTTCAGCGATTAATCGTATGTACCTGTCCATCGATAAATCACCTGTAAAAAGAATTTTTATATTTTCTCCCTCACTCTGTATTTTAGAAACTGCAGGTTCCGTGTATTCGGGCACAGGTCCGACTTCGGAACTAGCAGGCTCGGTAAAATTTCTAAATATGATTAAACCAACACCTCCCAAAGACAGTAAAAGAAAAATTAAAAATAAATTAAATCTTAAAACTCCGTCTGGAGTACACGGGATTCTATTTATTCCAAACTGCCTATAATCCTTTTTCACATTTGGTATCTAATTTCTTCGGCCAAGCGGTACCAGCTCTGTGTAAGATTCTCAAGGTAACGGTAATGAAATATGTAAAAGGTAAATAAAATTAACAAGATGAGCGTCAATACAGCTAGAATTGTTGATTTTATAAGTACTGTTGCTACAAAAAATATGCATAGCGCGATTCCAACGAATACTGTTATTATCAGATGAACAAGCCTCTCATGCTGTATAAACGATATTAATAAGAGGTGCCTTTTTAAAATTTTTTTTAACTCATCACGGCCTTTATTTTCAAGAGTAAGATCTTTAATTTCCTTATCGTATTTTTTAAACATAACCATATTATAAACTTAATCAACTTAAAATTGCATGCAACCGCCAAAACCATATAATAATAGCTAGTACCTATTTATTCTATTAGAATTCAAATATGAAACCTTTAACAAAGTTAGTAATTTTCTTCGCCTTGATTATTGTAATAGTATCCGGAATATTTATTTTTACCACAAACAATACCGATAAGCTTGTTGGCGGACAGACAGACAATAATGAATGTCTTGTGGCCGCAGGATACTCTTGGTGTGAATCCAAATCCAAATGTCTTAGAATATTCGAAGAGTTTTGCCCCGATGAAGTTACAAAAGTAATAGAAGACCTCAACACAAAAACAGGTAATGAGCTTGTGCTAAAGGGTAACAAGCCTTTCACATGGATAGTAGGGGAGGGAGATATTACTACCGATGTCGCATTGGAGGGCGTTTCATACGAGACAAAATTAGCCGGTATGGATGAGTTTTTAAAACTTGAGCAATACATGGACTCAACGTATGAGCCCAATACTTTTACAAACGCCGATGGCTTTGCAGGTGCCGTCAGGGGATACTTTGTCGATTACATGGCCTGTTCATTAAACTACAGGTATCCCTTTGCTACCGGCAATACGGAAGAAACTATGCAACCCCAATCCGAAGAGTTAGTAGCCTTCCTGGAATGCGGTTATTTCAATAAAAACGATATACCTAAACTTGTAGCTGCGCAGATAATTAAAGAGATTCTTGCAGATAAACACAATAAAGACATCAAGAGAGTAAAAGTTGAAATAACAAAATTTACCGGGGATTATGCCGCAGGAAAAGTCACATTCTCAGAAGAGAAAACAGTTGAAAGCGGTTTAATACTTGCAAGAAAAACAGGTGGGGAATGGGTAATTTCTTATGAAGGAAACGGTAGTATTGATTGCCCTGATTTAAAAGATAATCAAGGCTATCCGGAAGAAATTCTTAAACCGGAATTCTGCGATTAGCTTTTCTGATATACTATAAGTGATGAAGAAGAAATTTTTTGCTGTGGCAGTTGTTGTTTTTTTAATATTCCTCTCTTTAACCGCACTTTTAATGTTTTCTAAAAAAAGTGAAACTATTTCTTCAGATCAGCAGCACGTAATAGATCTAATGGGATACCCAAAACAATTTGTTATTACTTATGTGGAAAGCGGTTCCGACAATAATCCTCAATTAACTAGAAATGAAATATGGATTTATCCTGAAGACGGGTTGAAAGTAACATTTTTAGGAGGAAATCTTGTCTACTCGGATGAGTATAAAAAATCGGCAGATATTATTGCAACAAAATTCAAACCCGAGGATTTTGAGTTTGATCAAACATACTCACAAATAGCTAATATTATTGGAAAAGACAGTTTATATGAAGTGGAGGACCTTCCGGGTATTACAGATAAAGAGATAAAAGTGTACACGAATGGCGAAGTAATGTTTCTGATGGAAAATGGGTACCTTACCTACCTTCAAACCTTCTCTTACGCCGCCGAGGAGAACGAAAAATGAAACGCACGATAATAACATTAACCCTATTTTTTATTATAATAACAACATTATCTCCAAGAAGTGAAGCCAGAAATCTTTTTCGTGACCTATTTCGCGGAATTAAAAATGTTAGCAGGTTTGTGGTTACACTACCGGATAAGTCAACCCGATGGATGGGCCCTGTTTTAGGACCTATTGCGGCAAATATAATCAGTCAAAATCTCGCTGTAAACAAACACGTCGGCGAACTGTTCGTCCACGCAAATAGAATAAATCAGAATATTAACAATATCGAAGAGCAGAAAAAGTATCTTTCACAAGTTCAAAAGAATCTACTTAATCAGGCCGACGATCTTCATAAACAAGCTCAGGAAATTAGGGATTTAAAAACTAATCTTGAAAAAAATCTTTTGTCCGGCGACCTTTCCTACGATGAGTACAAGGATAAATTTATTGCGCTTGAAAATGTTGCGGGAGCTTACGAAAGAACCGCCGATAGATTCACACAAACGGCCAGAAATATTAAATCAGAAAATCTTATTGGCATGATAGCACGAAATACGTGGAATCAAACAATCCGACAAATAAAAAACGAGGTTAATTACACAATTAGAAGTGAGATAGATAAATATGTAAACCCTCAGGTTATTAGTTTTTTGGTTGGGAAGGATGACAAAAGCCTGGACCAGGTCATTGAAATACTGGCAACCGGAAACATCTCATCAATTCTGGGTCAAAAAGGCTCAAAAATTGGCTCGGACGAACTTAAAAATCGTGTGGCTGAGAGAATAAAATCTGTTCTCGAGCAAAACAAAGACGCATTTAAAAACGACTGGCGTGGTCAAATAAACAGAATTATCAACGAGGAGATCTCAAAGCTCGAAAAAGAAAAGGAGAACCTTCCTAAGCCGGAGGCTTCGAAGGGAGAGTCTGAGGATAAGGCTTCATCGGGGTCTTCGGAACAGAAAAGCGACGGGTGTCCTAACGGCTATGTTTTTTGCGCCAGATGTGGGATAAGCTGTATACAAGCTAACTGCAACGAGGTAGACGACGGCCATTACAGCTATGACGGGCATTGTATATGTGGCTCGGCAGGTAGTATTAACGAAAATCCCGATGACCCCAATAAAGGGTGCTACTATTCACGTGAATACGAAAGCTGTCCGGGGTGTCTCTACGCCTGCGTACATTCAAAAGAGGATTGTCCTTTGGACGGGATAGGGGAGTACTAAGAATTGCCTGAGAATTCCCTCTGTAACATCCCATAGCAGCATAATCCAAGTTAAAAATATAGACAAAAAGTACAAAAAATAATAGCATAGAATTGCCTGTTATTTCGCATAAAAAGTCGATTACAGTCTAAAAGGGGGTGTTCCGGATGAAAAAAATTTTAATACTCAGTCTTCTAACTACTATAGCCATGGGATATTTGTATATACAAATGGTTTCGGAAACCAATCCCAAAAATGTCGGCACGGCGGTTCTGGGAGCTCAGGAAGAATTCCTAATATCTCCAAGTGTTTGGGTTTTAGGCACTAAGGGCATTGAAGAAATAACTATACACATAGCTGTCTCTTACTCTCAAGTTGAAACTGTAGATATAAACATAGTAAAAGACGAGGTCACGTTGGATGAGGTAGAAAGCTTCAGCAAATTTGCCGACAACAGAGGGGAACTTGTTCTTAAATTTAAACCCAAGATAGTACCGGCATACGAAAATGGGTTTAAACCCACAGTCGAAGTTATTCTAAATGGAAACGATGACTACAGTGGAACGGTAACAATAAAAGAAAGATAATCTCGGATCTAGACAACTCAAACGACAACCTTCTTTAACGGAAGGTTGTTTTTACTGCAAAAGTTTAGCTGCAAAATTCCCGACAGTCTCGGAAACTGTCAAAAAATCCTGGTATTCTGTTCCCTCGCTCATTAAACAAACGAGCAACGGATTTTTATCATCTAGTACAAACCCGCAATCGTGCCATGAATTGTTTGTAGGCCAATTACCTATCTTATGCGCAAATAGAGTTCCTTCAGATAAACCCGTATGAATACGGTCGTCAAAATCCGTAACCGTCATTAAACCCAGCAAATATTTTACTGAGCTATCACTCACATATTTTTCGTTGTAAAAATTTTCCATAAAATCCGTGAACTTTCTTAAAGTAGAGGTGTTTTGAATAAAAGTGAAATCGTCCACATACTCCCTGTTTATTTTTAGCAACAACATATTTATCGCGGTGTTATCAGACTTTTTCATCGCTAATTCCAGCAATTCCGACACCGCGTATTCGCTTCCAAGATCCTCAAACTGAAGGATGCCCGTACCCGGCTCTACGGCATCTTCGATGATCGGCAGTTTTTCGTCTAAACTCAAATTGCCCTTTTCAACATGCTGTAAAACTGAAACGGCTATAAAAACTTTCATCAGGGATGCCGTGTCGTAAGTATATTCCGTATTGTATTCATATAGCTCGTGGGTTTTTAAATTTTTTATAAGGGCGGATTGAGTTCCGGGAATGCTTCTCATTTTTTCAACCAGATAACTAAATTCTTTTTTTCTTTCTTGTAACACAGGGGAGTCTCCAACACCGGCAACCTCTTCGTTACCTGAATTTACGCGATAAAGAACAAATACAATGCCCAGTAGAGCAGGTATAAATAACAACCATCTACGAAGTTTCATCTGACTGTATATTTATACTATTTTGCGAAAAAATCAAACTACTTGAGTAATTTTACCAGCTTTACACTTGACCGATACACTTGTAATATACGCTGGTACCAAAATCTAAATAAAGGGAGAGTGAAAAATGGATCTAAAGCAGTTTAGAAAAGAATTGCTCAAATCAAAAAGTAATATTGATAGGACAATTCTTGAATGTGAGAGATGCGAGAAAAAGCAAAAAACTAGAGAGGTTACGCAGTCGGAGAAAATACATCAGCTCTGGAAGGATATAGAGACCGTTCTGGACGAGTGGGAGCCAACCATCTGTGTTTTTCTGAATGAAATGGGCAGAGCTTACTGGGGAGTAAATTCATTCACAAAGGCCTGTGTGATAAACAAACAAGAAGACAAAAATAGTTTTTTGCAGTCTATCGACCCTCACGATCTTTACGCTTTGACTAACGTATGGACATGGTATGTGGAGGGTCTACCGGAACCTTACAAAATCGGCCACGTATTTCCGATTTTCGGGGTTAGGTTACACATGTGCGTAACTCCAAGTTGCGACAACTCTATTGATTATTTTTTAACAGTAATCGATAGATCAGGTAAAAGCCGAAGATACAAAAACGCCGACTCGCTAAAAGAGAGGTTGTTGGAAGCATTTATAAACGGGCCTCATATACCCGGTCAGGCTGTTATCTGATAACAAATGAGCACCGCTGACTATGTTTGAAAAAACAAGTTGCCGGTGCTTTTCCTTTTTACTAAGTAAATTTGCGGATTTCATACCGCAGTGTAGAATATCAGAACCAAAAATATAATAAGAAAAGGAGAGTAAAAATGGATATTGAAAAGTTTTCAGAAATGTTGAAAAAGTCTGAAGGGTTCCGATTGTTGCAGCATCAGAAAGAAATAGAAGATAGAACGGATAAATTTTTAGCACTTTGGAAAAAGAATAAATACGCGCAGAAAGTCTATTCACAGGTTCGAAGGAAAGCGAGAAGCTGGGAAAAGTTTGTGTTACCCAGACTTGAAGAAATGGCAAAAACATACTGGGGAGAAGAACAAACTTTTCAGTATATGAAGCCAGATGAGGAAGAGTTGAAAGAAGAAGTATTTAAGGCTGTCAGTTCTTCATACAACCAGCTCATTTCCCTCCTGTGGCAAGTAACAGGACCGCCTATCGATTTTGGCTTGCACAGAGCTTGGCCTATTTTCCTGGTGATCGTACATGTCGAAACCACTCCCGAAATACCCCAAAAACTACATCTAAACTACTTTTTTGAAACAATAAGTAGCTATGGGATTATGGGCACTTTCGTAAGACTTAGAGATCTGGAAAAAGCCATGATAAAAGCCTTCAATGAAGGCCCTTACTGGTTAGATCCTTATCGATGTGTTGAAATATAAGCTTGGAGGACCTGTGGAATTCGAAACATTTAGAAAAGAGTTGGAAAAAAGATCTAAGTTTAATACAGAGAGACAAAAGGAAAAACCTGAACTAGTAAAAATTGACACCGAAAAATTTATCATCAGATGGAACGACATCTCAAATATTCTAAATTCGGTCGAAGTGGACATAGTGAGGATGCTCAACATACTGGCGTATTATTCCTGGAAAAGTAGTAAGTACGATGTTGTATTTGCTACTGAAATTAATCGTGAGAAAGAGAAAGCAGTACTATCTGAAGGGTTTATCCGTGTGAAAAATTTGGCTATAGGTAGTAATCGAAATACCTGCTCATCATTCAGATGGCTAGCTAAAAATTCTTCTGACCAGAAAAGATATCAATACTATGCAGTAACATTAAATATATACTGGGCCAGACACTTTCACAGACCTTCCGATACAGATTACAGTGTTGAATCCGGCAAAGGATTGGTAAGAAACCTTAACTATAGACAGATGCAGGAGGTACTTCTGGATTCTTTTCACAACGGACCTTGTACACATTGGGAATAGTAACAAAACCATAAAGCACTGTTAACTTAGTTTTTACAAGCTGGTTACGGTGCTTTTTTTAACCTATAGACTTGTACTTTTGGCTAAGGTACTGTAAAATACCAGCACCCAAAAAATAACAAAAGGAGAGTAAAAATGGATATGGATCGGTTTGTGTCGGAGTTAAAAAATGCAGTAGAAACAAAAGAAAGGGGAAGAAAGCTATTAGAAGAGAAAGAAAGACGAAAAAGTGCTGAGCTGTTACAAAGAAAAAAATGGTACAAAAATGTTTGGGAGTCGCTACAACCGGTAATCAATGACTGGGAAGAAATAATTATCCCGTACCTAAACGCACTGGGCGAACAATATTGGGGAAAGGGTAATTTTATGGTATGCGAGAGGATAAATCGGGAGGAAGTTTCTCTTGAACTCAGAAACATGTGTGTATCACAAACTCACGAGAATCTGGAAATATTGTGGTACGTACTAAACAATAAGGGTCTTACAGGATATGAAAGACGTTTCCCGATTTTCGGAGTTACTCTGATGGTTGAATTAAAACCAATGTCAGATCAACTACCGCTGTTCACACATTACTTAACGGTCGTTGACTACGTTGCATCAAAAAAATGCATCAAGTATCCGGAGCAGCTGCAAGAAGCACTAATAGAATCTGTGACTAATGGTCCGTCATGCAGAAACATGAGTACTGACTGGCTGTAAAGTAACAAAAAAGCACCGCTAACTATGTTTGAAAAAACAAGTTGCCGGTGCTTTCCCTTTTTAATCCGAATTTAACTTTTAATGCCCGTTCTTCGCCTACTCTTATACTTCGACGCCAGCTTAAGCCTTGCCAAGTCATTTGCTAACTTAGCCTGTATTTCCGCCAAACCCACACTTGTAACCGATTCCTCGGCACTCACCCGTGCTCTTCTAATAGATTCTTCTATCTCGGCTTCGTCAATCTCCTGAGCTTTTTCTGCTAAATTAGCCAAAATGTTGATATTATCATCAAAAACCTGCAAAACTCCGCCGGACACAAAATATTCCTCGTCTTCCTTATTTTTTATAGAAACCGTCATGCCTCCTCGTCCTACCGAGCTAATCAAAGGAATGTGAGAAGGTAGTATGGTAATCTCACCCCCAGCAGTAGGAATATTTACCTTTACTACATCCGTCTCATTTATTAATTCGCGTTCAGGCGTTGTTAGAATTAGTTTCATTTTTTCCGGCGTCCTCAATAACTTCTTCTATGGTGCCCTTCATATAAAATTTATCTTCCGAAATGTTATCAAGCTCACCATCAAGAATTTTTCTAAAGCCTTCAACAGACTCCGAAACACTTATGTATTTTCCTGCTGAACCCGTAAATTGTTCGGCAACAAAAAACGGCTGTGTCAAAAATCTTTGAATTTTTCTGGCTCTAAAAACGGTTTTCTTGTCTTCATCACTCAACTCGTCCATTCCCAAAATTGCGATAATATCCTGCAACTCATTGTATCTCTGCAAAATTTTCTGTACCTCAAGAGCAGTTCTATAATGTTCTTCTCCCACGATGTTTACATCCAAAGCCCTTGAAGAAGATGTCAAAGGATCAACAGCGGGGTAGAATCCCTGCTGAGCTAAAGTTCTCGATAATGTAACGGTAGAGTCCAAATGTGCAAAAGTAGTAACAGGTGCGGGGTCCGTGTAGTCATCGGCAGGTACGTAAATGGCTTGCAATGAAGTAATGGAGCCTTTATCGGTAGAACAAATTCTTTCCTGCAAATCTCCCATTTCCTTGGCCAAAGTCGGCTGGTATCCGACAGCCGAAGGAATACGACCCAACAAAGTACTGACTTCCGCTCCTGCCTGGGTAAACCTAAAGATATTGTCTATAAATAACAAAACGTCTAAGCCCTCGTCACGAAATTCCTCGGCTATTGTAAGAGCAGTTAAACCTACGCGCAACCTGACTCCCGGAGGCTCGTCCATTTGGCCGAAAACCATGGCTGTCTGCTCAATAACTTTTGATTCCTGTGCTTCTAAAACAAGCTGGTTTCCTTCTCTGATTCTTTCTCCGACTCCTGCAAAAACCGAGTAGCCTTTGTGAACCGAAGCAATGTTATGAATAAGCTCCTGAATAATAACTGTTTTACCGACACCGGCTCCTCCAAAAACTCCTATCTTTCCGCCTTTAATAAAAGGTGACAATAAATCGATAACCTTAATTCCCGTTTCAAAAATTTCAGGCTTTGATTTTAACTCCTTTAACGTAGGTGCAGGCCTATGAATAGGTAATCTTTTTTTAGAAACAACGGGCTCGCGATAGTCGACGGGGTCCCCTGTAACATTTATGACTCTACCTAAAACCTCTTTTCCTACAGGAACAGTAATAGGCGCCCCCGTGCTTATAACTACATCTCCCCGCTTTAGTCCGTCCGTCGGGCCTAATGCAACACATCTCACAGCGCTATCACCGAGCATCTGTTCAACTTCCAGCACTAAACCCGTCTCCTCAACTTTCAAAGCCGTGTAAATTGACGGAATGTCCTCAGAAAACCTAACATCAACAACATTACCCATAATCTGAGATACTGCTCCCCTCGAACCTTCTTTTACAATATTTGTATCATTCATAATTTAAATAGTCGCGGACGTGATCTCACCGAGCTCTCGTGTGATCGTATCCTGCCTTAATTTATTCAACTCCAAATTTAAAACATAGCCAAGATCCTCGGCCTTATCTGTAGCATTTTTCATCGCCGACATTCTGGCGGCATACTCACTGGCAACCGTCTCGGCGCGCAGCTGAAATAAAGTATTATCAACATATAAACTTACCAGCGAATCGAGTAGGGTAGTGCGTTCAGGCTCAAATAAAAACTCGCGTTCCCTGTAAAGTTCTTCTCCTCCGTCTGATTCTCCGAGTTGCGCGGGTAATAATCTTGTTAAGGTCGGTTTTTGTATCAACGAGTTCACGTAGTCCGCATACAGTACGAACACCTCGTCGTACTCTCCGTCTAAATAAGTTTCAAGGATTAATTTAGACACACCTTTTATTTCCTGAATTGTGGGATTCTCACCTATTTCGCTAAAATCCGCTATAACTTTCGACACCCTACCTTGAACATATTTTCTCAACTTACGACCGACCATTATAACTTCCACTTCTTCGCCGTTGAACTCCTTTATTTTGTTAAGGAAAAGATTCATTTCGGAAACGAGAAGGCTGCCTGCAAATCCTCTATTCGGCGAAAAGACAACAATTAGTTTTTTGCCTCTGTCGCGCTTAAAAAATAGGGGATTGTTTTTAAGATCGGTGTCCTTACTAATTAATCTGAACAAATCTACGATATTTCTGTTATAAGCCTTCCCTGTTTTTGCCACTTTCTCGGCTTTTCTCATTTTGGATACCGCAATCATCTGCATCGACTTGGTAATCTTTTTGATGTTGTTAATCGACTTTATTCTGTTGCGGTATTCTTTGATTTTACTCATACATTTTTTCAATTATCTTCAATTGTTCGGATTCTGGGGTGGCCGAATACTGCGGTTGGACAAGCAAATCCATGATCAGTTTTCCGCGTCTTATTTTTTCTTTTGTCTCTTCGTCCAGATCTTCGCTTCCGAACTGCGTGAAGGCTTCGAGCTCTTTAAATTGTGTTAAAGTCAGCCTCAGCTTTCCTGCGGCTTTCTTCAATTCTTTTGTTTGTGCAGAACCTCCGACTCTTGAAACAGAGTTAGAAGGATCGACTGCCGGCCTAAAACCCATATTGAACATGTCTTTGTCCAAAAATATCTGTCCGTCTGTAATAGAAATTATGTTTGTAGGAATGTACGCCGACACGTCGCCGAACTGTGTTTCAATTATCGGAAAAGCAGTAATAGAACCTCCGCCTTTATCGTCGTTTAACTTGCAGCTTCTCTCAAGCAATCGGCTGTGCAGGTAGAAAATGTCGCCCGGGTAAGCTTCTCTTCCGGGAGGTCTTCTCAAAATCAACGAAATATGTCTGTAAGCGTAAGCGTGTTTGGTAAGGTCGTCGTAAATGACTAAAACATCCTGTCCTTTTTCCAAAAAGTACTCGGCTATGGCTACCGCGCTGTAAGGTGCAATATATTGCATAGAGGTCGGGGCGGAAGCGGGGGCGTCCACAACAATTGTGTAACCCATGCATCCGTTTTCTTTTAATACCTCGGTAATATTTTTAACAGTTGAATCTTTTTGACCGATTGCGCAGTAAATACAAATAACAGGGTTTTTATCGTTTTTTTGATTAATAATTGCGCTCATTGCTAATGAAGTTTTACCTGTTCCTCTGTCGCCGATAATTAGCTGTCTCTGTCCGCGTCCAATCGGTACCATTGCGTCAACGGCAAGTATACCTGTCTTTAAAGGCGTATCTACGGGCTTTCTGTCGAAAACTCCGTAAGCTGTTCTTTCGAGAGGCATGAGTTTAGCTCCGCTTCTGTCGATGGTTTTACCGTCAAGAGGGCTACCCAAAGCGTCCACTATTCTTCCTACAAGGCTTTCGCTTGCCTCGACAGATAGTGTTTGACCGGTAGAAACGAAAACGTCTCCTTCCACGATTGCGGTTTCATCGCCTAAAATAACTGCGCCGACGTTATCTTCCAGCAAGTTCAGAACGAGGGCGAAGGCGTCTTTTTCCTCACAATGAATTTTCTCCATCATACGTGCTTCAGATAGTCCTGATAAAACGAGAACTCCGTCTTTAACACTTTCGACTCTACCGAAATTTTTAAGTTTTTTTTCTTTTGTATCCTTCATGATTTCTTTCATTCTTTTTCCCAACTAATTTTCCTAAACTCCGAAAGCAGGGAATCTTCGTAATCAAAATCCCTGTAGACTATTTTGAGACCTGATATAAGACTTTCGTCTTTTTTATATTCAACTTCGTGATAACCTTTAACCTTTTCTTTAATCCAATCTGCAATAACTTTCTTTTTTGAGTCATCAAGTTCGCCGGAGTAAGAAACCTTTACGATACAGGTGTCCAAAATTTTTTGTAGTTCTTTTATTATTTTCTTGCACTCAACCTCGCCATAATCTTTTACAAGTTCGGCGGCGATTTTTTTCGGATCTATATTCTTACTCATTCTTTAAATTCTCCAACGCCATATCCATTAATTTTTGCTTCTGACTTTCGGTCAAAGAAGATCTTAAAAGAGACTCGGAGATATTTAAGGCTTTGTTGTAGATATCGTCTTTTGCTGATTGCAAAAGCGTTTCTTTGGCTTGCTTTGCCTCGGAATTCATTTCTTCTACGATCCTCTTACCCTCGGATTTGGCATTTTCTTTAGCTTCATCTAACATCTCTTTGGCTTCTTTCTTGGTATCTTCCATTGTTTTATTGTAGATTCTCTTAAGTTCGGCTTTCTGGTCTTCACTAAGTTTGTTCAGGTGTTCTTTCTGATGCGCAATTTCCAAAGAAATTTTATTGTAATCCTCCTGTTGTTCTTTTTGCTTTTTAACAAAAGCTACAATCGGCTTATACAAAAATTTCGTCAGAACTACCATAACAATCAGAAAGTTAATCATCTGAAACAATATCTGGTCCGGTTTTATTCCAAAATTCTCCATACTAATTTAGATAATGCCTTTCTTTACTTAACAAACAAAATTACTAAAGAAACAACCAGCGAATAAATTGCCAAAGCTTCCGCAAATGCGATGGCCAATATCATGTTGGTTCTTATTTTATCGGCCGCATCCGGATTTCTCCCGATAGCTTCCATTGCCGACTTGGCTAAAAGTCCGATAGCGATACCTGCTGCTATGGCTCCGAGCCCTATTGCTATTGCTGCTGCTATTGTGTCCATTTACTTCCTTTCTCCCCGTGGGGAATAAATTTAATGATGCTCCACTGAAAGTGATATAAAAATCAGTGAAAGCATAGAAAAAACAAAAGCCTGAATTGCGCCTACAACAAGTTCCAAAAATAAAAATGGGGTGGAGGCAACTAAAGGCACCAGAAAAGCTATTATTATAAGCAAAACCTCGCCTGCAAAAATGTTTCCGAATAACCTGAAGGAGAAGCTAAGTATTTTTGAAAACTCCGAAATAAGTTCAAGAATTCCGACATAAAAAGCTAGGGGAGAGCTGAAATCAAAGTACTTTTTGAGTTGCTTTTTGAGTCCCAAACTTCTAAATCCATACCAGTGTGCTGCAATAACAGAAATTACGGCAAGGGCAACAGTTGTATTGAGATCGGCCGTGGGTGCCCTTAAAAAATGTACTTCGTGATGGTCTGCGCCGTGCCAAAAGATACCGCTGATACCGGGTATTAAACCGAACCAATTTGAAAATAAAATGTAGATAAAAAATGTTGCGCAAAGTGGAAAAAATACTTCAGCTTTTTTAGGTCCGACGATGGATTCCGAAAAATTGTACATTCCGGAAACAAAACCGTGTAAAAAATAGTGACCGCCGGCCCTGCTTAATCTATAAATTACCACTAGGGAAATACAGACTAATCCGACAATCAATGCGGCTAACATAGAATTTGTAATCTCAAAAGTTCCTATGTTAAAAACCGGCTCAGCTTTTAATGAAATGTGCAATCCATCCATAACAGAACTATGATACCGCCGTTGTGACACTTTTCCAAGTATTTTGAAATATAGATTTTATGTTTTAAAATTTCTACATGCACAAAGCTAAAGCACTAATAATTTCCTGCATTGATTTCAGGTTTCAAGATTATGTATTTAATTGGTTAAAAGACAATCAATATTTAGGGCACTGCGACCTCTACAGTATTGCAGGATGTTCGAGAGATCTTGTTAAACCATTGGATGCAACACACAAAGAAAACTTTCTCAGAAATGTTGGAATATCGGTAAAATTACACGATCCGGATGAAATAATAATTTTGGATCACCAGGATTGTGGAGGGTACGCCCAAGACGACACCATACCCTCAATGTTAGAAAAAGAAAAAGACATTGATAGACACAAAGAATTTGCACAAAAAGCGCGTACAATTTTATCCGAAATTTACCCTTCGCTTGAAATTAAAACTATGTATATAGGTTTGGACGGCGAAGTACAGGATTTAAGCTAAACCGACCTTTCCAAAAATACTTGCTTTTCTAGGGGCCGGTGGTAGTATCCAAGTATGCACGGGAAAGCAAAATATTTCCTTGCTGCTCTTACATTTTTTTTCACTGTGGTTTTTTTGGGCAAAAATACTTATGCCTTAATAGCCATCGAATCAAAAATTAACCCGACCGTTGTTCAATCACTAAGTTGCGTAATGCTGGCAAACACCTACGATGAAAAAATTTCCGCGATCACATCTTCTAAAACAAAACATTTAGACACATACATAAGACTTTCGGACAGGCTTGAGCAAATGCTGGATAAATGGAAGGCTTGGGGATACGATGTTTCCAAAATTGAAGAAGACCTTGATAAGCTAAATGATAAAGTATCCGAATTTGAGGAAGATTTTAATGACTTTACATCAAAAATTATGGCAGCGAAGGCCGCTTGCGGAAGCTCGGTGTATGATCAGAAACTTACCGACGCCAGAAACGCACTAAAAGAACTTAAAAATGACTCTGCCGATATAAGAAGTTTTTATCAGAATTCTATTAGAAAACACATAGTTGAGATGAAAGGCCAAAACTTATAATTATGGAAGAAACACCTAACAAGAAAACAAGCAACGCGGTTTTGTATTTTTCGATGATAGTTTTGCTTATAGCAGCAGCATTTGTTGTATACATGGTTTTCAGACCGGCACCTCAGGTAGATATTACTGAACAAACGCAAGAAGATATTACTTCCGAACAGGGAGAAGTAGAAGAAACAGAAGAAACTGTTGTTGTTGTAGAACAAAGAAACACCGATACTGAAGAGGGACAAGAGTCCGTAGAAGTTACAAATGACTATAAAACAGAGATTGATGAAGATCTTCAGACCTTAGACTCTTTCGATCTTTCAAAAGCTGAAGATGATTTTTCCGAAGATACGTTGGACGACCTTTAATACACTTCCGAGCAATAAATACATTTAGCTGTGATAAAATTTTTATGTCAATGAAAATAAGAGTAAAAAGATTCGATAAATCACTTTCATTACCTGAATACAAAACCCCCGGATCGGCGTGCATGGATCTTGTTTCTAGACAGGAAATTGTAATAGAACCCAAGCAAATAGGGTATATACCGTTAAATATAGCCATAGAGCCTCCTGAAAACTGCTGGGTCTTGCTCGCCGCCCGAAGTTCTCTTCACAAACTTGGGCTTCTTCCTGCAAACGGCATCGGTATAGGAGATTCAGATTTTAAAGGTGACAACGACGAGTATAAACTGATTGTCTATAATTTTACCGACACCGAAGTTAGGGTAGAGAGGGGTACCCGCGTCGCCCAAATCCTTCTCGTTAATTACGAAAAAATCGAGATGGAGGAAACGGATACATTAGACAACGAAGACAGAGGGGGTATTGGCTCAACCGGACTAAAATAAATAAGATCCCATCCCAACCTCAAAAAATAACCGATAACTGCTATAATAGGGTAATATGTCAAAACTCGATTTCGTAAAAGAATATTTTGCCCACGAAAACTATCAAATTAGCCTCCCGGATTTCGCTTTAGATATAGTATTAACGGCGTTGTGCGCCTATTTACTTTCAAAGATATACGTTAAATACGGTAGGTCGCTTTCAAACAGAAGTTCGTTTGCCCACAATTTTGTTCTCCTGTCTCTTACTACAATGATGGTAATTTCCGTTATAAAGTCATCGATAGCACTTTCACTTGGACTTGTCGGTGCCCTATCTATAGTCAGGTTCAGATCTGCAATTAAAGATCCGGAGGAACTTGTTTATCTCTTTCTTACCATGGGTGTGGGGCTAGGTTTCGGTTCAGGCAATAGATACCTGACTTTAATATTTTTCTTGGCAATTTGTTTGATTGTTGTAATAAGAGAGCGTTTTGCAAAAACAAACTATAGAAATCCAATGTTTCTGCTTGTAAGATCAGACAAAATCAACGGGGTTAGGCAAATGTCCGAAGCATTGGAAAAGCATCTTAAATATCTGGAAATAAACAGATATGAAACCTCCGACGGTACAACGGAAGCAATATTTAATCTAAAAATTGAAAGCCCCGATACTCTCGATAAAATATCAGAGGAAATACGAAGTTTAGATCCGAAAGCAGAGATCAGTTTTACTGAAAACAAGGGTCTCTTTAATTAGAGTGCTAATAAAAAATACTAAAAACGCACCCTGTCTCAAAAATATTATTAGTAATCTGGGACCTTTAGAGATTTTACCGATAGCAGCTTTAACAATTTTTGTATCTATAGCTTTGTACACAAACTTTATTTCAGGTAAAGACAGTACGGCTCCAATATTTTCACACGGCTCCGGTCACTACAACTCCTCCATTTTAGTAAAAATTAAATCTCCGATACTGGGTTCTCAAATTTATTTTTCAAAGGACGGTTCAAGTCCAAACCAAAATTCCGAACAATACACCGAACCTGTGCAAATAGAAAAAACAACCGTACTAAAAGCCCGGATTTACAAGGACAGCCAACCTATTGGAACGGAAATTTCCCGTACCTACCTTATAAACGAGCACAGCACTTTACCTGTAATTTCTCTAACGGCCGACTCCTCCGATCTTTGGGATCCTGAATACGGAATATATACACATAAAAACCAAAGTCAAAAAGGCGAGGAATGGGTCAGACAAGGACAAATCGAGTTTTTCGAACCCAATGACAAAACTCCGGCTTTCACAAAAAATATTACCCTCAGAATTTACGGAGGAAAAACCAGAAAAACCGATCAAAAATCATTAAAGCTTTGTGCTGCAGAAAACGACTCAATTCACTACGAAATATTTCCCGACTATGAGGTAACAAAATTCAAATGTCTGCTTTTAAGAAATTCTGGTGGCGACTGGAACAAAACTATGTTCCGCGATGCACTTATGCAGGAAATAATTAGAGAAAATTCTAACGTAACTACCCAGCGGTATAGACCTGCCGTACTTTACATAAACGGAGAGTATTGGGGAATTCACAACATCAGGGAGGATTACAATGACAACTTTCTTTCAAATAAATATTTGGGAAGACGACAGGACTACGCAATTTTATTTCCAGACCGTGATGACAAGGGTAGGGTAAGAATTGAGGAAGGAACCCAGAGCGATGCGGAAGCTTTTTACGAACTCCGCAGAATTTTAGATAGTGAGGATGTTCAACAACCCGAGGTAATAGAGAAAATAAGAACATACATGGATATTGAAAATTTCTTTGATTACAACATTTTTGAACTATATTTCGGAAATTCAGACTGGATGGAAAATAACATTAAGGTTTGGCGGTATAACGGCGTCGACAGCATTGAAAATTCCTACTACGGCAATGACGGGCTTTTCAGATGGATGATTTACGATTTAGACGCAGGGTTTGGAATTGTTGACGAACCGCCCTTTACAAAAAATGTATTAAAACTAGCTACGGTAAAACGTGACTATAGCGGTAGGGCTTGGCCATACGTAATTCTTAGGAGGCTTCTTGTATCCGAAATTACGTCTCCAATATTTATAAACAAATACGCCGATATGTTAAATACTATTTTCAAACCAGATTACCTTATTTCAAAAATAAATAAATTTCAAAGTACTATAGAACCGGAAATGCCCAGACATATCGAAAGGTGGAAAAACTCTTCGGATGCATGGAAAAATCCTTATATTCAAAATATGGATGAGTGGTATTCGAATATCGATCACATGAAAAATTTTGCAACCGACAGAAGCCGACACATATACGACCACTTACTATTACACTTTGACCTTTCAGGCACTTATAACTTATCAATTAAAATCGAGGGTCAGGGAAGCGTGAGAGTTAATTCTATTGAAATAACCAATAATTCTTGGGAGGGAAAATATTTTAACGGGGTTGAGATAGAGCTGGAAGCAATACCCATAAAAGGCGGCTCTTTTATAAAATGGGAGGGGGCGGTTGGGGGAAATGATAAAAGTATTAAATTTACCGGAGAACAGGACTCTGTAGTAAGAGCTGTATTCAAATGAACGAACCAAGACTTGAACGAAAATACATTTTTAAAACCACTCAGCTCAAAGATTTGGTTGAAGCAATAAAAAACCACCCCATGTTTATTAACGAAAAATACGATGAGCGCATCGTTAATAACATCTATTTTGATACTCCGGGACTTAGTAATTTTCTGGAAGGTGTGGAAGGTGTTCCGGAAAGATGTAAGGTGCGAATCAGGTGGTATAACAACAGTGCCGAAAACTCTTATCTTGAGGTAAAAAGTAAAAAGGGGAGTGTCGGAGACAAATTAAGATACAGGTTAGAGGATTTTGATCCCAAATCAACAAATATTGGAAGGGAATTTTATAAAGCACTAAACAATTCAGATATCCCGCAACACATAAAAATAGAATTAAAAAAACTCATCCCGTCGAGTTTTAATTCATACAAGCGAAAATATTTTGAAAATCAGAAACACGATCTTAGAATCACCTTAGACTACGATATGGTTTTTCAAAGAATGCTTTCAGAAAAACTTATACCTATAAAAAATCCGAAAGACAAAACAATAATTATGGAGGTTAAATACTCATCAGAAAACGAGAAGGAGTTAAATGAGCTTTTAAAATATTTCCCACTGCGTATAAATAAATTTTCAAAATATAATCAAGGCATCGTCTCAATTTAAGAATTTAAGCAAAAAAAATCGGCTCCGATAATTTTGTAAAAAATCGGAGCCTTATAATAACTTCCTTCTGCGTGTAAGATCAGTTTTCAAGTTCATCCAATCTTTCTTGCAGTAAGGGCAAAAAATACTCTTGTAGCCAGACATCTCCCGGGTCTGTCTTTCCTGAGTACTTAACCTGATAATGGCCGATGACGTTTTCGATTGGTATATCGTATGTAATCATCAAAGCTACTACCAGTTCTAGGGTTTGATCAGTTATAATTTTTATGCTTTCTTCCATCTCGGGAGAAGCTTTGCCGTTAAACATGTAGTTATAGGTTCTGCCTGCCATTTCGATTTGTATCGAGTGGCAATTACAAGCCCATCCTGCACCTCGGCATTGCATTACTCCTTCGGGATACATAGCTAAAAACTGACCAATCCCATCCAAACCGACAGCGAAGTGAACAGAAAGCTTTCCTCCACTCAGTCCGTTGTATGTGGTTTTTGTAAACCAAGTTTTCGGTGTATTTCCTGACTGATCATCGGTATGTAGTACTATTGTATCGGGTACTATAAACCGATTGGGTGAGGCGTTCTTTGGCAAAAGTTTGTAATAGTCTCCGAAACATATCTCGGATTTCCCTATCTCACACTCATGCCAGTACTGTACTTCCAGCGGTTTTATCAGTTCTTCGCCATCAATTTTTATTACGGATCCCCATGTGGGAGAGAAATCCGAATAAAACTCGATGTTCCAGAACCCAGCTGCATTTGAAGTATTTGCTAAAAGAGCAAATAACATCGAGAATACAGCCAAAAACAGCAGTGATCGTTTTAGTTTCATCGCTCCCTCCTTCGGGGCGGTCCCTTACGGGTCTATCTTATTCAAAAACGCCTATCTTATAGTATACATAAGCCGGCCTGAATTTCAAGACTTTTATTACCCGTCGTATACCACCATAACGGGCATACTTGGTGTATAATGTTGACATGAAAATTATAAAAATTGCACTCATAGCGTTAGTGTTCCTCGGAATACCTGCAGTTGCCTATTTCGGATACAAGTCACTTAATAAAATTGAAAAGGACGCCGACACTGTAAGTGATACCGGAAAAATTATTCAGGAAACCGAAAATATCAAAACTAATATCCAAGAACTTATTAATGAGGGAAGACCGGTTAAGTGCTCGTATAACGTGACTACCGATCAGGGCTCCAGTTCAGGAATATTTTATGTATCCGGAGAAGATATGAGGACGGAATCCAAAGTTGTTACGGGCGACACAACCACCGAAAGTTACGTAATAAAAAAGGGTGAAATAATCTACATGTGGGATCCTGTAACTTTATCAGGATATCAAATGGCCGCTACCGAAGAGATGATAGATAATGATATCGAAAGTTATGAAAGTGCTGAAATTCCTGACATTATGAAAGATATTAATACAAATATGGATTATGACTGCGATACATGGATAATAGACAACTCGATGTTTGACCTTCCGGAAAATGTAACATTTATGGATCTTTCAAC
The DNA here is from genome assembly GCA_938004185.1 of uncultured candidate division WWE3 bacterium. GTDB lineage: Bacteria > Patescibacteriota > WWE3 > UBA101185 > UBA10185 > UBA8498. The sequence continues at coordinate 185,494 of CALKWN010000065.1, read as the reverse complement.
GTTAGGGGAACAAATGCAAGAATCACAGGAACCGGGAGATTTATGCGCCATGTGTGAAGAACTTCCGGATGAGCAAAAAAGTGCTTGTTTAGAGAATTTTGGCTGTAATTAGGTAAGATGCCGTTTTTATCCTGTACGGCGAAGATACTAAAGAAACATTTATTCATCGCGTTGTTTTCGGTGGTGTACCTGTGTTTTGCCTTCCTTACGTATAAGGATTACGGGGTTACGTATGATGAGAAAGTTGAATATGACGCGGGAAAATACCTATTAGAATACTCGATAAAATCTACGGACTCTATCTATGTAACAGAATTGATAAACAATAAGCCCGACAATATTGAGTATAGGCACTTACCCCTCTTCAGCACTTACTCAAGAGTCTACCCACTGCTTGTCAATATAATAAACCCCAACAGCTATTTTGAATGGTTTCATTTGCAAAACTTGGTGTTTGGATTGTTAATATTTGTCCTGCCATATATTTTTCTATATAGAATTTACGGAAACGGTTCAAAAGCGATGGTTGGCCCTATTCTAATAATTGTAACGGGGGCTGTGAGCGGCCACATACCAGCTAACCCAAAGGATATTCCATTTGCGATCGTTATACTTCTTGCGTTAACTTATTTATCGGGAAGCTCTAAAAAAATTGATAACACGTATTGGCGCATCCTAATTTCCGGAATTTTAATCGGCTTGTCACAAGGCTTTAGAACCGTAGGAGCAACAGTTTTTATAACCTATTTAATCATCGAAACATCACTACTAATAAAAACTAAAGCAAAACTAAATGAGTGGAAAGAATACGCAGCTAAAACCGTTACGATACTGATTATATCTCTCTTTGTCTGGATTTTATTGGTACCGTATTTGGGCTCAAATTTTTTCGCAAACTTCTTTAGCATAGTGAAAGACTCCTCAGGATTTCAAAACTGGAATCACGAAGTTTTATACAACGGAGATTTTTACAATAAAACCGAAAGGCCCTGGCACTATTTGTTTGTATACACGGCATTTCAGCTACCACTTATTGTGCTGCTTCCGATCATAACCAGCATATATCTACTTTTAAAGAAAAGGTTTACTTTACACCCTTCTGTAAAATACCTCAGCGTATTCACACTTGTTAACATACTGCTGTATCTTATACTGCATCCGGTCGTTTACAACACCACCAGGCACTTTATTTACCTGCTTGCCGTTTTGGTTGTAATTTCGGCTTATTTTTTAATAGAAACAATAAAGCTCGTGTCACCGCGTTATAAAAAATACGTTATCGGGGTTTCCGTACTCTATACAATTATCACAGTATACAAACTTGCTACTTTACATCCGTACGAATACATTTACTACAACGAGCTAATTGGAGGGGTGCGTGGAGCAGACCAAAGATACGAATTGGATTACTGGGGAGCCGCTTATAAAGAAAGTGCCGACTACGTGGTATCTATAATAGAAAAAAACGATTTACAGGAATTAAAAGTATACTCATGTGACAACCAATTCGCGATGGTATACTACTCAAAATTTAAATTCAGCCTGATCCCAAACTCCAGATATTCCGATATTATAGTTTGCGATACGTATAAAGAGCAGCTACAAAAATTTACAGGAGATTTTAAATATGACAATACTCACACATTAGTGAAATCAGTAGAAAGAAACGGCGTGTCATTAAATAATATTTGGGTGTCTGAACCACTTTTAAAATACTTTAAGAATGAATGAACATGATCAAGAAGAATATTTAAAAAGGTCGCAGCAAATTGATAAAGCGCGGGAGCAATTTGAAGAAATTTTCCTTACAATTCCGGCCGGAATAAGGGCGGCATCGGAACGATTTGTTAAAAAATCCGAAAAAATATTTATGGTTCTTGTAATTGCGGGTTTGGCCTATATCGCAAGCATTGAATCAATCACTTATTGGCAAAAACTCATTATTTTATTTGTATTTTTACTTTCGATGCTTCTAAATGGGGCACAAAGATATGAAGACGGGAAATTACTAAGATTGTGGGAAATTGGTGCTGTTAATAACCTTACCAACGCCTACTCCAAATATAAAAAAGTGAAAACCGAAGAGATTACAGGCAACAATCCATATACAAAAAGCAGGTGTATTAAAGCTTTCATTTACTCATTTGCACTAGCCAGTATACTGGGAATTTACTCGTGGGTAGCAACATTTATACTCACACCTTTTATTTGGGTCGCTACGGTAAAACTTTTACACAAACACGATACATCGTTAGCTTTAGAAAAACTCACCGGTGAAAAACCTCAAAAAGTAAAAAAGAACTAGGGCGTTAATAGTTAATGGGGTGGAGCAGCCTTAGTTTTTTTCTGTTAAGAAAAAACATCAGGCTGCCCCTAAACAGGAAAGTAATTAGGAACAAAAATCAGGTTAACACCTTTAAGAATTCCTATCACTTATCCTGGTATCTTCCTACCGCTTTAGCGATAATAACTTCATTCAAGATAAAACCTGAATGACGCTGTTTTTAATCCATCTTTACCGTATTTCCAGAATAAATTCTGAAGATCGGCGTCAAACAACGGATAAAGTTCCTCGGTTCCGTCAAAATCCGGATCTGCAAATACATATAAAAGCTGAGATGTTACGTTAGTAGAAGAATGTTTTGCATCCTTTCTTACGGTCAGCACTTTATGTGTTGAACAATACATCTCGCTGTCTATATATGTACAGGAGTCACCGGGCAACGAAACAATTTGCTCATCATAGGCTCTTATCCAAACAGAATAGGTTGATACTCCGCTTGTTTTAGAACTGTCGACAGGCAAACTGAACACAGCGTTACTGCCTTCGGCACCATAAGGATCAATGACCGCATATTCCGTGCCTGACAGCAAGGTTATCGCCATTTTTCCATTCAACGGAACGTACAAACTATGTAAAAGACGTCCGTTTCCAGAAAAGCTAACGGCGGAATTTCCTTGCGGAATCCCCACAACAGAAAGATCGAAATGACCTCCATACGGGGGTTCCGTATCGCTCGTGGCCTTGGCCTTAAAACCTGCTATAAATAACAGTGTTACAACCATCGCCACCACAGCCATTGATATTATGGCCTTCATGCTACTCACCCCTTTCTTAACAACAAATTGCTACTTCTGCAGCAAGTCGCTGGCAAGATTAGGTTGGCTTTATTTAAGCCGTTTCAGCAGGATTCCCGAAACAGAACATGTTACACTAGGGGTTATTATTTGTCAAACCGACAGGCGCGGGGTAGTCTTTGTGCATGAGAAGCAGATTAAAATACGTGGGTTACTACATTATGACCTTTTTAACTCTAGGTCTCTTCATCTATGTATTTGTTGATAGTTTTCCCGAAATTAAAATCGATACACCGCAAACTCCGGAAAGTGTTTTTGTCAGACTTGTAAGAGTTATTGATGGCGACACTATAAAAATTATTGAAAAGGACACCGAGCACAATGTTCGCCTCATAGGCATAGACGCGCCGGAAATGTCCGACTGCGGCGGCACACAAAGCAGATCGGTATTGGAAAATCTTCTCAAGGGCAAAGAAATATTATTAGAGGCAGACCCGACACAGGGAAACACCGATAAGTACGATCGTTTGCTGAGATATGTGTTTACAAACGACAACATAAATATAAACGAACAGATGATAAAAAGGGGAGAAGCGCGGGAATATACTTACGACAAGCCGTACAAGTACGTGGATCTTTTTATTAGCGCGGAAAATACCGCAAAGGATGAAAATCTGGGAATTTGGAGCGATCGTTGCGAAAATTAATTTACGCCGAAGATGTACAAAGAATTCGTATTACCCGGATCCTGCCATCTGCTTCCGTGTACGATAATAATATTTTCTCCGATAGTTAATATGCCTCTTTCCTTCAAATTCTGGGATATCTCAGAAACGTTCACCAATCCTTGTTCGGGAAATTTAATTTTGTAGGGAAGGACGCCGTAGCTTAAACCCAACTCGCGCAGAGTTTTCTCGTTCTGAGTTAAAGCAATAATCGGCACCTCAGGCCTTAAGGACGAAAATATCCTTGCAGTTCTGCCTGTTTCGGTAGCCACAAGAATTTTTAATACGGAGCTGTCGGAGCTTATAATATCGGCCGCTGCCTTAACAATGCTGTATGTACGGCCGCCATCTATGCTCTCTTCTGGCAAACTCTTGAAGACTTTTTCGTTAAAACTTACGATTCTGTGCATCATTTTTACCGTCTCTACGGGGTATTCTCCCACGGCGGTTTCTCCCGAAAGCATTACTGCGTCTGCGCCGTCACGAACTGCGTTTGAAACATCGGAGACTTCCGCTCGGGTAGGGGAGTTGCTATCAGTCATAGATTCCAGCATCTGAGTTGCCACAATAACCGGCTTAAAATTAGCTCTACATTTTTCGATTATTTTCTTTTGATAAAATGTAATTTTTTCTAGCGATACCTCTATTCCGAGATCTCCGCGAGCTACCATTACGCCGTCACTCACATTAACTATACCGTCGAGATCGTCGAGGGCCATTTGCGTCTCAATTTTTGAAATTATTCCGGAATCCGAACCTGATTTTTTCAAATAGTCCGCCAAAGAGATTACATCTTTAGAACTTCTTACAAAGGATATCGCAAAAAAATCGGGTAAGATTTTAACTAATTCGTTAATTTTTAATTTTTCATCTTCGCTTAAAGTCTCAACATCAACCGTCCCACCCTTTAAAGAAACGCCCTTACCCGATAATAAATGACCGTCTTTTAAAGGCACTAAACGTAACTTGCCGTCTGTGATGTCTGCGATGAGTTCAATTTTACCGTCATCTACTACCAAAACGTCCCCATTCTTAATTTGACCGGTTACTTTTTCGGGGTAAAAATATACTTCCCCGCTGCTCTGAGACACGGATATCGGAGAACTTTTTTTAAGTGTAAGCTCCTTATCTCCGTTCACCTTAATCACAACTTCAGGTCCAAGAAGATCGACAATTATGCCTACGGCCACACCTGTTTTTTTACCTACTTTTCTGACTTTATCTATGTGTTTTAAGTGCCAATCAAAATCGGCGTGTTTAAGATTAAATCTGAAAAAATTAACACCCGATAATATCATCTCTTTGATAATATTTTCATCAGTACAAGACGGACCTATTGTTGCAATAATCTTTGTAAATTTTCCGGAATGCATTCGGGCAGTTAATCTATAAATTTATTTAAAAACGAGTTTATAAGTGATACAACAACACTGAATAACAAGGCGGTCCATATACTCGCTATTTCGAAACCGGGAACTATTGTAGCTGTAAGTATAGTAATAAAAGCGCTGATAAAAAAAGTAAAAAGACCGAATGTTATTAGATTTATCGGCAGTGTGAGAAGTATCAAAATCGGTTTAATGAACAAATTAAGGGTGCCTAAGACCACAGCTACAACTATTGCCGTAACCAAGTCTTCTACAAAAACGCCGGGAATAATTCTGGAAGCTATGAAAATTGCCAATGTGGCAATTGTAAGTTTTAAGAGCAGTTTCATTACATTGATTATACCTTTTGAAAATTTGTTGTAAAATACGCAAAGAAGCCCCGAGATCTCCCTGCCACAAATAATATGGATAACGCTTACAAATATACAGATGAAAACATTGTATCTCTGGTGCTAAAAGGCAACCCGGATGCCTACGAAGAACTTGTAAAAAGATACGAGAGTAAGCTTTTAAGGTACGTGAGGTATATTTTGCCCGAATCACACGATGTTGAAGATATAGTACAAACAGCCTTCATAAAAGCCTACGAGAATTTAAATTCTTTCAAACAGTCTTATAAATTCTCCTCCTGGATATACAGAATTGCTCACAACGAAGCCGTAAATACTATAAAAAAGACAGCGAAAATACTGCATTTTCCGAATCTTGATATTTTTTCGGTTGCCTTACCGAATACCCCTGAAAATGAGCATGAAAAAAACGAGATAAAAACCTCAGTAACTAAATGCTTAAAGGAATTACCGGTCAATTACAGGGACGTTCTGGCCTTATATTATTTGGAGGACAAATCGTATTCCGATATTTCGGCAATCTTGAGAATCCCTGAGGGGACTGTTGCCATTAGAATCAGAAGGGCGAAAGCAAAGTTGAAAGAAATTTGTATTAAGTATAAAGTACGACACAACTAACTTATGGATATTACAAAAAATGTGATGCAAAAAATTAAAAAAGGTCAGATCAGGATGAAGCCGAGAATTATCTTTGTTTTTGCAAACATTGCCTTGGGGATAGGTATTGCTTTATCGGTTGTTATTGCAATAATTTCAGCAAATTTCCTATTTAATCGCCTGGAAGAAAGACCGGTACTCAGGCTTGCCGGGTTGGGTAGAATCGGCGTAATACAATCCTTTATGGAATTTCCATGGCTTTTTATTATTGTAGCGGCTCTTTTTACCGGAATCGGGCTCTTTTTTATGACTAAAACCGACCTTGTAAGAAGAAAAAGCTTTATACCGATAGTTATTGCGGTGGTTATTTTAGTTATAATTGCAGGTTTTACGTTCAACAAAACAGGAATAAACAGGAGAATAAGAAAACACCCGCAGATGGGAAAGTTATACGAAAGGACACCGTCCGAAATATGGATAACCGGTACTATAACCGAAGTAAATGAAGGCAACATTAAAATTCAGGCGGATAACAGGACTGTTCTGAAGGTCATTTCAAAAGACAATACGGTTTTTTCATCCGGCCCTATACGTATAGGTAACTGTGTGAGAATTGTGGGAGACTACGACGGAAAAGTCTTTGCAGCAAAAGGTATTTTCGGATGTCCTAAAAGATACCTGGATCAAAGTGAAAGAAATTTCTAACTTTATTGTATTAAAGGCAGTAGAAAATTTCCGAGGAGAAAATAATATGTTTAAAAACATCGGATTTTTAGCAGCTGCCTGTGTATTAACCATAGGCACGGGCTTTGCAGTATCAAAGTATTTAGGTTCTGAAAACGGGGGCGTTACAACAGTCTACGCTGAAACCGCCAGACCCGGGCAGGGTAAAATGTACGGGGGTGGTAATTCCGGCTATGCACGAGGCTTGACCGCTATTGCCGAAAAATTCGGAATGTCGGTTGAGGATTTAAGAGCTCAGCTCGGTGAAAAGACAATGATGGAAATTGCTGAAGAAAAAGGCTATAACGTCGAAGAATTTCACCAAATGATGTCCGACATGTCCCTTCAAAGATGGCAGGAAAGAGGGATAAGCGACGAGGTAATTGCGGAAAGACAGGCAGCCCAAGCCGAGAGAAGAGCTAATTGCACCGGAGACGGCAGCTACAACGGTACCTACAGAGGAAGCCCCTTTAATAAGTAAACATTTACTGAGTAAGCAATCTAAAGAGCGGATTAATCTCCGCTCTTTTTTTTGTTCATACCAAATGTATACTAATAATATGGAATTTCCTAAAGATTTTTTGTGGGGCACCGCGACCTCTGCGCACCAAATAGAAGGTAATAATACAAACAGTGACTGGTGGAGATGGGAAACTTCCGACAAAGAAACAGGGCATAAACCTTCCGAACCTTCGGGCGAGGCATGTGATTCGTACAACAGATATACCGAAGACTTTGAACTTTGCCAAAAAATGAACAACAATGCAGTAAGAATAAGTATTGAGTGGGCAAGAATTGAACCCAGACAGGGGATTTTCGACAATAAAGCTATAGAACACTATAAAAAAGTTCTCTCATCGGCTAGAGAAAAAGGCCTTAAGACATCGGTAACTCTTCACCATTTCACAAACCCTATCTGGCTAGCAGAGCAAGGTGGGTGGTTAAATTTTTCAACACCCGGCCTTTTCGCTAAATACGCTCAAAAATGCGCGCAGGAGCTGGGAGACTTATGTGATTTTATTTCTACAATAAATGAACCCCAGGTCTACGCCTCCATGTCCTATATTGCAGGAATTTGGCCACCTAACAAGAAAAATCCGCTCTCATTTCTTATAGTTCAGTTAAATATGATAAGAGCGCACAACAAAGCTTATAAAAAAATTAAAAGTGTGTGCGATAAGCCTGTGGGCATAGTTAAAAACATTTCCTGGTACGAACATTCTTCATTCATTTTTTTGGATACTGTAATTGCAAAAATTGCCTTTTACATGAACGGAAATTTCTTCTTAGACGCAGTAGCCCGATGCTGTGATTTTATCGGTTTGAACTATTATTTCACAAATAGAATAGTAAAAATAAGAAAAAGGAATCCCGACACGCCGATAAACGATTTAGGCTGGTGGATAAATTATGATGGCTTGTTTAAAACCCTGATGAGTCTGAAAAAATATAATAAGCCGGTTTATGTTACGGAAAACGGTTTGGCTGACTCAAACGATAAACTTAGAAGTGAATTTATCAAAAAAATGTTATTACAGGTCCATGCTGCTATATCTCACGGCGTAAAAGTAAAAGGGTATTTCCACTGGTCCCTTCTCGACAACTTTGAATGGCATCACGGATTTTGGCCCAGATTCGGGCTTGTAGAAATAGACAGAAATGACAATCTGAAAAGAATTCCCAGAAAATCCTTTTATGACTATGCGGAAATATGCAAGAATGGAATAGTAAGGGGAGTTTAAAAAAATTAAATAAATGTTATGTTTCAAAAAAAGTCTGCCCTGAAAAAACAAGCTGAAAAAGCCTGGGAATACATTAAAAAACTTTTCGGACTCACTATAACCCGCATAGTTCTTATTGCACTTCTAATACTCATTGCTGCACCTCTTATACTTTTTTATTTTCTAAAGCCGTTACCAAGAAACGATATCAATTACGGGGTTACTTTTTCCAGCAGATACGCGTCTTCGATAGGATTGGACTGGAAAGATGCGTTTATAAAAACTCTCGACGATTTGGGAGCTAAAAATCTAAGACTCATTGTCTACTGGGATGAGGTAGAGCACACACCCGGAGAATATAACTACTCAGATATCCAATGGCAATTAAGTGAGGCCGACAAAAGAGGAGCAAACGTAATTCTGGCTATCGGTAGAAAAGTACCAAGATATCCGGAGTGCTTCGAACCGGGATGGTGGAAAGGCATAAACAGCGAAACCGAAAGAGATAAAGAGCTTTTCAAATACATAATAAGAACCGTTATGGAGCTGCAGAAACACAGTTCCATAAAGATGTGGCAGGTAGAAAATGAGCCCTTCTTTCCTTTCGGAGAATGCCTGACAATAAGAAAAACAACGGTAGATAAAGAAATACAGCTTGTACGAGCTTTAGACAAAAGACCTATATTAGTTCAGGACAGCGGAGAGGGCGGTTTCTGGTTTCCCAGCTACCAGATGGCTGATTACCTGGGAATTTCCATGTACAGAAAAATTTGGTACGACTTTTGGGGAACTCTGACGCGAAGTGCTTTTTACTTTAAGTATCCTTTGGCCCACTGGTCCTACAAAATCAGAGCACATATGATGGGTGTTCCTGTAGACAGAATTATTGTTACCGAACTTCAAGCTGAACCCTGGGGACCTGCAATCAATACAAAACTTACGGAAGAAGAAAAATCCCAAACAATGTCTATAACCGACTTTCTTTCGACAATAACATACGCCCAGCAAAGCGGTTTCAAAGACTTTTATTTTTGGGGGGTAGAGTGGTGGCTTTGGGAAAAAGAACAAAATAACACACCGACTTACTGGGAAATGGCAAAAGCTCTGTTTAATCAGAAATAAACCGTCTCAAGAATCCAGGTGCTTTTTGATTAATGAAAGGCCACCGTAAACACCGGCGTCATCCAATGTCAAAGATCGTAGTACCGGAACAGGGGCTTGCAGATACTTACCGAAGATATCATATTCAAGAGCCATACTTCCGCCATAAATAAAAACCTCACATTGCCACTTATCGTGAATTACTTTAAAACCCTTATTAACAAATTCGGCATATTTTTTCCAAATTTCTTCATCAGAACAATATTGCGGTTTTATACCAAACAGGGCTTCGAAGGAACGGCCTGAAGTGTATGCTTCTAAGCATCCCGAGTGTTTACACGAACTATTTACCCTACCACCCTCCACTATAGTCGTATGGCCGGGCTCATCAGCGATGTATTCAAATGCACCGTTGTCCTTTTTTATTACCATGGCGCCTCCTACTCCAGTTCCAAAAGTGAGATATCCGATATTATTGTGCTCACGACCGGCGCCGAAGAACGCCTCTCCCACAGCACCCAAAACTGCATCGTTTTCTACAACCGACCTATCCAAAAATTCCTCGTCAATCAATGAAGAAAATGACTTATTATTTAAATCTTTGTAGTTAGGCAAGGTAATAAAAGTTTTTGTGTCTCTATCCATGGTACCCGGAACTCCGTAGCAGGCGAAGGTTAATTCTTTTCCTGCGAGTAAATCTTTGATGCCTGAGGATATTATCTGTTTTTGAGTCGAAGGATTTTTATTTGTATAAAACCTTTTGACCTTTTGTAAGGTTTTCAGATCTTGCGACAAAGCTATGCGGGTTTTTGTACCGCCCATATCTACGGATATATACATTATTTGTACCAATCCTGGGGGTCGACCGATGAAATGGTTTCACCCTGAACTACTACAACTTTTATAGGCGAGTGATCTGAACATTCCACGCTCAACCCGCATGTTACAAACTCCGAAAAATATGCTTTATATGATTCTCCTTTCATGTCGACTTGGTTCGGTACATGGGCATAAATATAATACTCACCTGCAGGTAATGTCAGGGCGTATCCTATTCCGTAAGTGAAAGATTCGCCCCTCACATGCTCGTTGGTGCAGAGTATTTTTTCGCCGTTTATATCCTCGGCGCAAACTTCCATGTCGGCAGGTATAAATTCACTGGGGTAACTTAATGATCCGGTAACAACTCCGTAACCGAACTCTTCAATTTTGGACTCAACTTCTTCTTCAATTGTTTCCTTCTTTACGGGCTCTTTTGAAGGTAAGGTGTCCTTTAAAACAAATACAATGGCAGAGAGAAACGCGGCAGTTACGATAATAAGGGTAATAATACCGAAAACGGGAAAGTTTCTACGCTGTTCATTGTTCATGATTTGATTATACTAGCATTGAAATTTTATTCCAAAAAAACTCAACGCCTTTTGGACTGATCTCGAGACCCCTATCATCTCTGTTTTCTGAATAGGACTCCAGCATTTTTTCAAAGATGCCGTTTTTAAGACACCACCAAATAAAATTTGCCGCCTTTTCTGAACCGTAAGGGAGTTCCAAACACCTAACAGGCTTGCCCGTTTCGAACAATTTGTTTTTATGAAGACCCGGAAGGTTTTTGCTTTTTTCGGAATAACTCCATAGATGCGATGTCGTTGTTGCGTTTAAAATCAACCCGTGTCTTCTCAAAAAATCAAGATTATCTCGCTCCTGTCTGCCTACCGGATTGGAAAAAAGAAGCAATGATCCGCCTTTCATATCAAAATCATACAAAGCTTTAAAAGATTGTTCGCTGGGCTTGGTAATTTCTAAAGAGATGACATTATCCTCATATACTTTTTCGTACATATCGACAATTTCACGATCATGTTTAGAAGTGTACAAAACGACATTCGGAAAGGACCTCACATTATTCAAAAAATCTTTGGTAAAGGGTGCTTCTTTACAAATAACATGAAACCTAAAATTAGAATATCTGGATTGAAGACGCGGAATGATATGGTGTAAAAAATCCATTCCCACAGCTGCTCCGGGCACGGGAAGGCTAAAATCTATTGTTTCGCGTGTGGCTTTTGATAGCTGAGATCGACGATGCGCATAATTCTTGGCCGTGAGTTTCTCCCCTAATATCGGATTTATAGGGTAGGGAAGTACTTCCATTTTTACATTAGGCAAATTGCTGCGAAGAGCATACTCTTTTAGTTCGAGCTTGGTTTTAAGACTGGGCACAAAAATAACATCCGCACCGGGAACGTACCAAATATACTGCGGTGTGTCATCCGTAACCTGCACAGCAAGGAATACTTTTGCTCCAGTTTTTTTCTCAACGTCCTTTTTTACCTCTGCTATTTTATGAGCAAGACCGAAGTGTGTTGCAACTATAACGAGTCTTTTAGGTATATCTACCTGCTGATCAAAAATTTCTTCCAGTTTTCTTCTCATCTCTTCTGTACTTGATCTTAGGAATCGACGGTATAGTACAGTAAACATCTTTTGAGGACGCCCACGCTGAAACCACTCCATAATCCTTCTTGTGACGACATGGATGCTGATAAATTTGTGGATTGCTTCAATGTTCTTGTCTGAAGACCCGACAAGAACTGTCTTAACCCCTTTTGGAAGTCCCGCTGACAAAGAATCAGTAACGCGCAAATGTCCTAAGCCTGCGGGGGCATATGTAAACATTACTAATGTACCGGAGTCGCTAAGAATATCTTTACTATTCACACAATAAGTTTATTAAATTTTTGATAAATTTTGTATACTTAGTTTATGAATAAATATTGGTTTAAACCAAAAATACTGGGATGGGGGTTTTTCCCCATATCTATAGAGGGTTGGCTGGCAACTCTTGTTCTTATAGCATTAATTTGGATATCGGCAGATATAAATAACATACATGCCGAAGATGCCACCTACAGAGATAGTTTAAGATTCCTCTTGGATACTGCTATGTTGACCGGAATCTTCGTTTCTCTCTACAAAGATAAGGTAGAGGGCGGTTTGAGATGGAGATTCTTAAAATAATTAGTTCTGACCCGATAACTGCCCACCAATAAAATTAGGAGGAAAGTAGTGAAAAACAAAGTAATTTACATAGCTATACTAATTCCTGTATTTGTTCTTGTAGCTTTAGCTGTTTTTGGTGACAGGATACCCCAGAAAAATGCAGTAATGGAAGACGAGGAAAATCATAGAACTTTGCAACCTTTGGAAGAACCGGAAAACGCTCTTCCTGAGACAGATTCATATAAATTTGAGCCGGCCAGAGACAAAAACGAAATAATCTTTAAGAACGAGTCTCCTGAAGCGGCTACCCCGAAAGGACCTCCGCAAATGCAAATAGATGTAAATAAAAAATACTCCGCATTAATGACAACAAGTGAGGGAGTGATAAAAATCGAGTTGTACGCAGATAAAACTCCTATAACCGTGAACAATTTCGTCTCACTTTCCCGCGATAACTTTTATAACAACGTAATTTTTCACAGAGTAATTAAGGGTTTTATGATACAGGGAGGCGACCCTACAGGAACGGGAAGCGGGGGACCGGGATATAAATTCGATGATGAACCTTTCGACGGAGAATATACAAGGGGCACTGTGGCTATGGCAAACGCCGGCCCTAATACTAACGGGAGCCAGTTTTTTATTATGCACGAAGATCAGCAACTTCCCAAAGCTTACGTAATTTTCGGAAAGGTCACCGAGGGAATGGAAACCGTCGATAAGATTGCTACTGCCGAAGTTACTATGGGAATGGATTCAACTCCCTCAAAACCTGTTCAACCTGCTAGAATATTAGGTATAGAAATTATTGAAACCGATTAGGAGGTGATAGCATGAACGACGAACAAAATATGCAGCCGGACGACGGTCAAGCACAGAACCAACCGTTACCGGTAGATAATAATATTCCGGAAGACGGGAATAAAACGGAATCATCCGACAACACAGTTCTTATGGCAATAGTAGCCTACTTTATCTTCTTTTTGCCTCTGCTAACAGAATACAAGAACAACGACTTTGTTAAATACCACGTGAAACAATCGATTTTGATATTAATTGTGTATGTTGCAATTGCAATATTCGGAACAATACCTTTTATAGGCGCGATAATCGCTCCGATAGCTACAATGGCGGCGATGGTACTTTGGATATTGGGAGTTGTAAACGCAGCCGGCAAGAAAAAAGAACCGTTACCTTTGATCGGTAAATACGCGGAAGAACTATTTAAGTTCTAAGTGTTGATAAAGAGGTCCCTGAGCAAAACCTAGTTTAGAATAGTAGCCTCTTGTTCCTATTGAAGAAATAACCGAAAGCTTCTTATAACCCGCCAAACGGGCGGTGTTTTTTGCGGCTTCGGTTAGTTTTTTTCCCAAGCCCGAGTGCTGGGCCTTTCCGTCTGCGTCTAACCCGACGGCAATGCTTTCACCGTAAACATGAATTTCCCTGATTATTGCTGAGTCTTCTAATTCAGGGATTATTGCTTCTTCTGAAGGCAGTGAAAGTCTTAAAAAACCGGCAATCTTGTCCTCGTCAGTAACAAACTCCATAAAGTGTTCCCTGCCTGTAGACGTTTTGTAGTCGGTAACACGGTAGTTTAGGTCACCGGGCGCAACTTTAGAATCTTTTATCTCCCTCGATCTGATTTCTGTTAATCTTTGTCCACCCTGTGCCAAATCGTTTTCCGCAATTTGACGAAAATTCGTTTTTCTATTTCCGGCAACAATATCGTCACCGGAAATGTCTCTTACAACTCTGGTAACACGGCAATAGCGCGGAACAAGCGGTAAAATATTCCTAAATACTTTTAGGAGCTCTTCTTGTGTATATGGTTTCCACAGACCTTGTTCGTATAGGTACATGAGTTCGGTGTTTTCTATAAGAGAGCAGGGGTAGATTTTTATCTCATCCGGCCTAAATTTAGAATTTGAAAACAATTTTCGGAAATCTTTTATATCTTTGTCGGGGTCGGAACCGTACAAATTCGGCATCCAGTGAATATGTATTTTAAAACCCGCCGACCGAAGTAACTTAAACGCCTCGGATGTTTGAGCAACAGAGTGTCCCCTTTTATTCAATTTCAAAACCTTATCGTCTAAAGACTGAACACCCATTTGAACTTTAGTAACCCCAAGCTTCCGTATTTTTATCAACTCTTCTTTTGTGATCTCATCCGGTCTTGTTTCAATTACAAGTCCTGTACATTTACACAAAGCGTTAACATTTATGGAATGGGCTTCCTCCAAAGACCCCCAGCTCGATGTTTCTGCAATTTTTCTTGAAGCTTTTCCGACAATAGAATTGTAGTTCCCGTCAAAACCGCTTAGTTTTTCTTCTTCATACGGAAAGTCCTTATCAGATTTGAGATAATCCAGACCGGTACCGGGTACAAAGTCGTTCATAGCATCAAAACATCTTTTTACAAACCATACGCGGTAACTTTCGGGGTACGCTGTCCACGTGCCTCCTAAAATTATCAGCTCTATCTTACTAACCGCATGACCTGTCTTTTCGTATGAAACAAGGCGATTGTAAGTTTGAAAATATGGATCAAATTTATTATCGTGTGCCCTTTGCGCACCGGGTTCGCTCGAAAGATAACTTTTAGGCATTCTTACGTCATTTGGGCAAAAAATACATGTTCCGGGGCAGGGATATGGCTTAGTAAGAACCGTGAGCGGGGTAACGCCCGACAAAGTCCTAACTTTTTTTGTCTTGATATTATTTAAAAAAACTTTTTCTTCAACGTCATTTAAACCTAGCTTGCCGTTCTCTTTTAATCTTCGATAATTTTCAAGAACAAAAGACTTGGAGTAGGTTCTTTCTTTACCCTTGGAATACTTGAACAATAGCGATAGCACCTGCTTCTCATCTGAAGCTTTTGCAATATCGTGTATCATTGCTATTATCGTATCGTTATCTTGCATATATGAACCGCACAAAAGTTCTAAAAATTATTAAGTTAAACCGTACTTTCTATAAACAAATCGGGCCTTCTTTCTCGGCCTCTCGAAAAAATTACTGGGACGGTTGGAACAGGGTAATGTCTCCTATTCATCTTTCGCCTAATTCTACCATTAGTGTTCTCGATCTGGGCTGCGGGAACGGACGCTTTTTAGGTTTTTTAAGAAAAAGGTTTTCGGACTATAAATTTAAATACACCGGGTACGATACGAACGAGTACTTGCTCGAAGAAGCTACAAAAAAGTATGAAAGCTCCGACGCCGTATTTAAAAAGAAAGAGATTCTTCTCGGATCTAAACCTCTGTCCAGATTACAGTACGATATTGTCACTTGTTTCGGTGTTATGCACCACATACCGGACAAACAGTTAAGAAAAGAGTTTTTTACAAAACTCGCCAAGGCCGTGACCCCGGGCGGTTTCTTAACCCTAGCTACATGGGAATTTAATCCTCATAAGGGTGTGAAATCGGAATATGAAGAAGGTAGCTACCTGTTGTCATGGGATAACAACCCGGAAGTGAAAAGATTTTGCCACCTATACTCAGCTGAAGAAAAAGAACTCATGGTCAAAATAATGGCTAAGAACGGCTTAGATCTGGTGCATTCGTTCAAAGATGATGTGAAAAAGGACAACTCCAATCATTATTTTATTTTTCGCAAACTTGATACAATTGAGCCATGAACGATACGGAAAATTGTATTTTTTGTAAAATCGTCGCGCGTGAAATTCCATCCGAAATAATATACGAGGATGAGGAGCACTTGGCTTTTTTAGATATTAGCCCGACGGTTGAGGGGATGACGGTCGTCATACCCAAAAAACATTACAGCAGCGATTTTTATTCTAACGATAAAGAAGTAATGATCAAAGCCATATTAGCGGCAAAAAATGTTGCG
This sequence comes from uncultured candidate division WWE3 bacterium, assembly GCA_938004185.1. GTDB lineage: Bacteria > Patescibacteriota > WWE3 > UBA101185 > UBA10185 > UBA8498. The sequence goes on along the minus strand of CALKWN010000065.1, from coordinate 168,953 downwards.
TCACTACTACAAGAAAAGCTAGGTTGTTATAGGATTCTTACTCAAATAGAAGGTCTAGAGATAGCCCATCTGCACATAAAATTAATTCCATTTTACGGAGACAAAGCCACAAATGAGCACTATCAAACTCCGGACAAAAACCGCCTTAAACAAGTAGCGGATAAAATTCGCTCATGACTAAATACGACCTGATAGATAAATTAAAAAGAGACGGGATACTTAAATCTTTTGCTGTCGAACAGGCTTTACTCGAAATCGACCGCTCGGATTTTGTTTTGCCTGAAAATAAAGCAAATCCTTATATCGACACCCCACTTTCAATAGGTTATGGGCAAACTATATCCCAACCACTAACCGTTGTATTCATGCTCGAGCTTTTAAATATACAACAAGGTAACAAAATCATGGATGTCGGCACGGGATCGGGCTGGATGGCCTCTCTGATTGCTTTTTTATCGGGAGAGGGAGGAAAAGTACATACCGTAGAAATAATTGACCGCTTAAGCGAGTATGCGCAGGAAAATGCCTCAAAATATCCTATATTGAAAGAGCAGCTGGTATTTCACATAGGAAACGCGACCAAAGGTCTTCAGCAAGTGTCAGAGGAATACGGCGGATTTGACCGAATAATTGCCGCCGCTGAAGTCAAAGAAGTACCTTTATCATGGAAAGAGCAACTAAAAGTGGGTGGGATTATGGTTTTTCCAAAAGATAAGGGAATTTATAAACTTACAAAAAACAACGACACCGATTTTGATTCATTATTTTTCCCGGGATTTGCTTTTGTTCCGTTTGTTGAAGATTAATCTTCTTTTATTATCTTGGCTTCAAAAACACTCTTCTTTTTCAGGTCGCCCCAAAAGTAAAAGTAAGAAGCTAAAAGAATTATTCCGGTTCCAAGTGAAATAGCGATGATTTGGTTGAATCCTGTTTCGGGCACGCCTTCGGCAGTCTCTGCAGTTCCGTCGGTGCCGGTAGGCATAGCCTGACCCAAGTGCAAAACAAACGCTATCTTTTCAGCTCCCTGCGAAATTTCAATATTGTAATCTTTTTGTTCACCGGTTAGGGTATAAGACCAAACTCCGGAAGCAACATCTACTTGATTTGTAGCAGCGTCAATCTTAACGGCAACCTGAGATCCGTCAGCAGCCTTTCCGCTTAAAGTTGCTGTGGTGTTGGAATACCACCATTCCGAGTAAACATTTCCTGCCGTGTCGAGCGCACCTATTTTATCCAGAGTGAGGGTAGCTGAAAATACGGTTCCTACAATAATGCTAAAAAGAAATACGGGTAATATGACTTTTGATAGTTTAGAAATACTCATGCTTAGTTATAAGCCTATTGATTTTAGGCGTCGCTGTCAATAGACTATGAAATCATTAAAATTGATTTCCGGCAGCTTTTTCACTTCACACTTATAAACCGCTACGGGCTGATACTGCCTGTTTCCGAACGTTTTATCAACAGAACACCCCGGAAGATCGGGAAACCGTGGCCTATCAAAATCCAAGCTTCCTACCAAATAATCAGCTCCAATAATATCGATAGAGAACTTTCCTTTGTAATAAGGGGAAAAAGCATCGATGTTATTCGGAACAAAAACCGTCGTATCCCGGCCTTTAGAATTTATATATCGCGCCGCATCGGCAAAATATTCTCCCGAATTCTCGTAAAAACCGGCATTCAAAACGAATTTATACGGAAACAAAGGGCTAACATATGCCGAGTAAACCGGGTGATATACAAATACCGCGTGAAAAAAGAATATGATATATAACCCAAATGTAAAAAGTAGCTGGTTTCTTCTGAACTGCGACAAAGTTCTTGAAATTAGAAATGCAATCGGAAGGAAAAGTGCAACCGAGTATCTGTCGATTTTCTGATCAGAAACTGTTAGTAAAACCATAACAAGAACAAAATAAAGAATTATTGAAAAGGACAGTTTGTCTTTTTTTCTTATAGCACTGATAAAAGAGTACAAACCAACGGCCGCCGTAACCGGCGTCATCTTAAATGCAAGTGTTATTGGATAGAAAAAAGCTTTATGAAAAATTCCGAATATATCCCCCCGCGGATCAGCCGTGACAGCATTAAAAAGAGCTTCATACATTTTTGCTCCTACAAATACAGTGCTTGTCCAAAGAGCCGGAAATAACAAAAATATTGTGAATAATGCAGAAACTGCATAAACAACCACGGGTAAAAACTTAATTTTCTTTTTTACAATTGAGTGGAGTAATAACCCTGATATAAACACAGCCGATATTAAAACCGTCATTTTCGTCAAAATTCCAAGTCCTGAAAAAATTCCGGCAAACACAATGTAAATTAACTTGCGGGATTTCAAATACTGAAGTGCGAGAAGCAAAGCAGTGAAGGCAAAAAAAGCTTCCATAGAGGTGAGATGAAACCATCTCGATATTCCCACTAAATAGGGCTCTAAGGATACAATTACCCCGTAAATAACTGCAGTTTTTGCATCCGTTAAACTCACTACCAAACTGAGCTGAACTGCAAAACATAAAGTGAGTAAAGCTAAAACAAAAAGTTTAGACAGAGCATGCAGTTGGGGATAAAAATCCGCGTTTTTTAAAGTTTTTACCTCTGTACCCGACATTTGCTGATATTCGTTTAAAAACTGACTTGCTGCAGCGCCTATCCACATTATGGTTACTCCCGGATGGTATCTCTGATAAGTTGTTTTAAAATCTCCCGATTTTAAGGCACTTAAAAAGTTTTCCGATCTTAAATGCCACCTAAAGGCATCAGAATTTGAAATGTCATTCCCGAGATTAAAAATTCGCGGTAACAAAAAAAGCAACACCAAGACCAAAATTAAAATCCTTGTGTTATGAAATACGCTTGTAAGGAAATTACCCATATTTTACTTATAGCATATCAAAGCTATCGGACGGATAGTATACTTAGATTAACGGTGTGGTTATTAAATATTAAAAACAACAAGCTGATTTTTCCCACAATCCTTTATGTTTTTTATATAATCATTTTGGCAGCCGGAATGTATCACCACGAAATGTGGAGAGACGAACTGCAAGCCTGGTCTATAGCACGTGACAGCACAAATTTTTTAGACCTGTATAAAAATCTCAGATACGAAGGAACGCCGGGCCTTTGGCACCTGTGCTTATTTTTCCTGAGTCGTGTGACCAGAAACCCCGTGGTGATGCAAATTTTCCATTTTTTAATAGCTTCGGTTACTACCGCACTTATTCTCTATAAAACAAAATTACCTTCAATTTTAAAAGCGTTTTACATTGTCGGCTATTTCAGCCTCTTTGAATACGGTGTCATATCAAGAAACTATGCTCTCGGTCTTCTTTTTGCAGTCCTTGTGGCTATTGAAATGGCAAAAAACTCCCAAAATTATATTAAGATGGCCGTTTTTGCCGTTTTTATGGGGTTTACCAGCATACATGGACTTTTATTAAGCGTCTGCGTAATCCCGTATATTCTGATCGACAACACTAAAACCTTTAAGCTTCAAGGGTTTATAGATACTCTTAGAAAAAGTTTGCTACCAATAGCCATAATTGTCTTAGGTATCGCTCTTTCTTATTTATCTGCACTTCCTCCCAAAGACGGAACTCCTAACGAGTTGTTTAGAACATATAAGGACAAAAAGCTATTTATGGAAACCTTCAGTTCGATGTGGTACTCCTATGTTCCAATACCCATAGAGAGAGTTAATTTTTGGAACAGCAACTTGGTTACAAATCTGTCGACATCATTCCAACTCTCGGTTGCCCTATTATTTATTACCGCAACCCTGTTAATTAAACGACCAAAGCTGTTAGTTTTTTACCTCTCTTCTACATTTTTGATACTATTTTTCAGTTATACAAAGTTCAGCGGTACCCTTAGGCATTGGGGACATTTGTATGTTGCATTTTTAATGGTTCTTACAGCTTTCTATGGTAAAAACGAAACAACTAACACCCGTTTGAACACTGCTCATAAGTGGGTTTTTACCCTTTTTGTTTCTTCGGTTTTTATCACGCAGGCTTTTGCCGGTGTAAAAGCCATGAGACTTGAAATTATGTATCCGTTTTCTGCCGGAAAAGAAACGGCAAAATTTATTTCCGAAAATTATCCTGAGAGATTTATTATTGCAGACGACCAGGTTTACGTTAACGATGTAGGCATGTACTTAGATGAACCGACCTATTCAACACTTTTGGAAGAAAAATCCTCTTTTGCCGTATGGAAGCAAAATATTAAATACGGTAGAGAAGACACGGGCAGAACGATTAAGAAAGGGTTAGAACTTAGAGAAAAAATGCCCGAAACGAAAATTTTATTAGTAACCAGCTACTTTATCGACGAAAGCACCTGGCCGGTAAATCTGATACACACATCCGGGCCCTTTATTACAACAAAAAGGCCCGTAAACGTATACGAAATTAAAAACTGACAAATTACTGTTAGAATATAAAAATGGAAAACAAAACAGCAATTATTATAGGCGCGGGGCCGGCGGGCTTAACCGCAGCTTATGAATTGGCTGCAAAAACAAAAATAAAACCGATTGTGTTTGAAGCAACAAACGACATCGGAGGAATATCCAAAACAGCCAATTACAAAGGCAACCGAATAGATATCGGAGGCCACAGGTTTTTCACAAAATCAAAGCGAGTTAACGATTTTTGGGATGAGGTTATGGAAAGAGCCTACCCTTTAGAAGATATTTCTGATAGAACTGACGAGAGGCACAAAGACGATAGCGGGCAAGAACTGAGCAGGGAAGAAGCATTAAAAAGGATTCTTACCAGAAGGAGAGTGTCGAGAATTTACTATCAAAAACATTTCTTCGATTACCCGATTTCCCTAAGTTTAAAAACATTTAAAGATCTCGGATTATTTAAAACAATAAAAATAGTTTTCGGATTTATATATATCCGCATATTCCCGAAAAAAGATGAAACGAACCTTGAAAATTTTTACATCAATAGGTTCGGTCTAGAACTATACAAAACCTTCTTCAAAAGTTATACAGAAAAACTGTGGGGCATACCTCCTTCTGAAATCAGCAGCGAATGGGGAGCACAAAGAGTAAAAGGCATTTCATTAACAAAAGTTATCGTCGAATCAGTCAAAAAAGCTCTGGGAATAAAAAACGGTAAAAATGTGGAAACCAGCCTAATAGAAAAATTTAAGTATCCGGCATTGGGACCGGGGCAGTTATGGGAAAATGTTGCAGAGAAAATCAAAGATATGGGAGGGGAGGTTCACAAAAACACGGAGGTTGTTCAGATTAATACTGAGAATGATTTAGTAAAAAGCGTAGTAACAAAAAATACTAAGGGACAGCGCACAACACATACAGCAGATTTCTTTTTCTCAACAATGCCTGTAAAAGATCTTATATTGTCAATAAAACCCGAACCCGGTCAAGAAATAAAAGACATTGCCGGCGGCCTCCCATACAGAGATTTTATTACGGTTGGCTTATTGTACAAAAAACTCGACATAATAAATGAAACTAAAATCGACACGTTAAATAAATTGATACCGGACAACTGGCTCTATATTCACGAACCGGATGTACTTATGTGCCGAATACAAGTCTTCAATAACTGGAGCCCGTTTATGGTGGCTGATAAAAATAACTCATGGATAGGTCTTGAATATGTATGCAGTGAGCAAGATTCTTTTTGGAATAAAAATGACGACGAAATAGTGAAACAAGCAATTAAAGAAATTAGTCACACAGGTATAGCGAGTGAAAACAATGTTCTTGACTCAGTAGTAATAAGAATGAAAAAGGCTTACCCTACCTATTCAGGGACATATAAGGATTTTATCCAAATAAAGGATTATTTAGACTCTTACTCGAATCTTTTTCCTATAGGAAGGAACGGAATGCATAGGTACAACAACATGGATCACTCAATGTTAACGGCAATGGTCGCGGTAGACAACATAATCGAAAACATTGAGGGTAAAGACAATATATGGAAAGTTAACACGGAAGAAGAATATCATGAAGAAACCAAAGGCGAGGGAAACTAATTTATCTTCTTGTACAAATACACGTACGGATTTACCCACAGGCTTCCTTGAAAATCAATGCGTTTAATTTCTTCTATTGAATAGTGTTCTCTATAGTTCTCATTAACTATCGGGCTGTCATAACTAAAATCGAATGTGTAATTTCTTCTTTCGTTCAAGTTCTTTAAATTCCAAGCGGTTGTGCCCTGAATCCTTCGCGGCTCTTTATCGTATGAGACAACAAGCTCCTCCGACTTATTCCAGATATATTTGTTTACCAAAATAAAATCCATTGAAAACTGGTAACAGTAAAACGATAGAAAAAGAACAAAAGGTAAGAGTAGGAGTTTATTCAAAGTTTTAAAACCATTTATGCCTAGTGCAAAAAACACTACAAACGGCAGCAAAGCTACCAAATACCGATCATAGAAAGTTTCAGCTAATACCATAACTCCCAAATAAACCATTATAAAGATTCCCCAAAGTCCCGGAGTTTTTCTTATTCTCATAACCAGTCCTGCTAAAAACAAGCTTAAAACTATCTTGGCCACGATATACCAGTTGTAATATAGATCGTACATGTATTTAAAATGGTACTTAGTACCTAGTACCCCTCGGGGATAAAAACCTTTTCTCTCAAAAGTATTTTCGAAAAAAGGAAATTCGGCCCATGCTAGTTTTGACGGATCAAAAAGGTAGTTAAGTAAAAAATATAGACCTCCAGCTAAGCCCAAAAATATCAGCACTTTTTTCAAATCAAACTTACCGGGTACGGGCAAAATCAGCGGAATCATCAGAGCTGTTAATAGTACAAATGACCCAAATATGAGGGCGTAGATGTAAGGAATATCCGTCAGATGGTGAAACTGCAGACTTTTTTCGCTCATTTCCGCAGTCGATGGAAAGATAAGAATGTAATAGACAGTAAGTACCGACAAGATCAACAAATTTAAAAGTATCAGTTTTTTATCTTTCTTTATCAGTGAATACATAAGCGCCGATAGAGGAAACGCTATTGCTACCTGCCTTATATTCAAGGCCAGAAACAAAAATATTCCGTAAACTACTGCATCTATATTCTTTCCGGAATTTAAAAATTTTAGGTAAAACATTACGGCAAGTAACAAAAACAGTAAAAAATAATTTTCGGTCATAAAACCCCAAACCGAATACATAAAAAAAGGATTAAAGAAAACCAGCATTGAAACCGATACAGCCGAAAAACGACTTAAATTAAAATGTTCAAGCAAAATTTTGTATAAAACAAAAAATACGGCAGCGGAAACTATAAGTGTTAGAACAGGAAGATATTCTATTCCGAAAATCCGGGAAAAAAGTGCTCCTAAAATCCCCTGAGTATAAAAGGTTGGGGCGGAAAGAGGGTCCAAGGTAAAGTTCAAGTTCATAAATCTCTCTACCATCCCGTAGTATACCCAATCATCATTTTGCATAAATTCAATTTGGATAGAGTAGGGAAGAAGTAGAAGAAATAAAACACCTGCAAAACACAAACCGTACAAATCATTATCTCTGTAAAGCTTCAGCAAATATTCAAATATATTTTCTCTTGTAGGCTTCATTTTTCTATCCTATATATCTTAACTACCCACTGATCGCCGTTATAAAATCTTTTTATTTCGGTCTTTCCGGAGTACTGCGGAAAGTTGGTGTCTTTTACAAAATTTACCGGCTCCCTTATTCCTATTATATAGAATCCGTTGTCGGCACGATATTTGGCATCCGTATACCACTCACTTATAGTTTTATCTTCGTTTGTAATATACCCGAATTCTTCGCCAAACTCAGCGTTTTGACCGTTAATATAATCATTTATCTCATTCCAATGTCTGTAATGAGGAAACCCGAATAAAGGCAGTTTTTGATCAATCGTATAAACCGGAGTTGTGAGATCGGGTATTAAATTTTTCAAAAGTAAATTATTACGCTCAAATTTCTCGAAATATGTTTTCTGCTCCCAAGGGTATTCTTTCGAATGATCTATGAATATGTAATAAGCCTGGTAGTAAAGAAATGAATAAACCCCTAAAAAGACCAGTATCAAAATGTATTTTAAAAACCTGGGTATAAAATTTATAACCCACGATAAACTCAATCCCGATAATACTAGTGCCGGAAGTACAAAATTATATATATGAGTTCCGGGCTTTCTTACGAAAAGTTGAAAAACTAAAAATCCGAAGATGAACCATAAAATATAAGGAACGGACTTTTTAAACCTAAACGCACCTAAAATCGCCAATACTGAAACAAGCTCAAATGTCAAAAACGGATTGTACAGACGTATGAGCTCCAGATACATGTTAGGGTCATGCGATCCAACACTAACGCGTCTGCCGAAATATTCCTGATTATCGGAATTTGCCGTAAAACCCTGTAAATAAGGATATAAAAAAGGCAGTAGTAATAAGCAGCCCAATATCAAATTATAAATTAAAATCCTTGCTTTATAACCGCCTTCAAAACTTTTATTAATCAAAAACCTTATAAATATGTATGCAACCACAGGAATTATAAATATCACATCCCAGTGAGATAGAAGTGAAAGGGAGAAAAACAAGGTTCCAAATAAAGTACTTCTAATAAGCTTTCTATTTTTAAACAAAAGATCGGAGTAAAAATATACGGCTAAAAAACTAAATAGCAGATTCAGATTCTGATACTGGGCAATTCTTCCGAAACCGACGATAAAACCGTTTACCAAAAATAGCGCCGTTGCAATAAAAGCGGCAGTTTCATCCTGAGAAAGTTTTTTTACCATTAAATAAAACGCCACTACTGCTAAAACCGATATCACTGCAAAAGGAATCCTCTGAGCATGCTCGTTTCTGAAATCACCTGTAATTTGGTGCGGAATTTCCGAAACCAAAAATTGCATCGGACCTTTTCTTCTTGTCAGAAAAAAATCCCACAAAGTTTGATCGGGAGCAAGTTCAATAATCGCTTTCCTCTCGTCACCTATATAGTCGGAATATCCCAAATTATGAAATCTCAAAGGGAACGCTAAAAGAATCAAAAAAACTAAAGGTAAAGCTTTCTTCACTTTATTCAAAATAACTAAGGGTGCCATACATGGAAGCCTTCCTTCCAATGAAACAGATATACGTAATAAAATATCCAATAAACCGCCAGCGAAGAATAGTAAATAAACATCTTTCTACCCACCATACCATATACCGAAATTAAATATAAAGGCATCAACCAAAGAAGATAAGTTTTGTTTAAAACAGGTGTAAAAATATAAAATAGTAAAAGACACCCGACGGCAACAGAATACTTATCCTTTATTTTGTAATACTTACTCGCCAACATTCCGAACAGCCACGCGGAAAGTATGGAAGCGTATGCGAAATACTTTATAGGGATTATTCTTATCAACTCAATCTTTCCATACCAACTTATAAAAAATAGGAAAGGTCGCCCCTGTACATACCTATCTCCATGTACAAAAAGAGCTCCCTGAAGATAAGTAGAAAAGTCCGTCCAAGAACTCAAAAAAGGAATGCTTAGGGCAAAACCTATCATTGCCGAAGCCGCAAAAAGCTTTAACGGTTTATTTGCCTTCAGTAAAAACAACGGAAGAAATATTATTGAATATGGCTTGGCGGCTATAGCTAAAGCCAAAAATGTTCCCGAAAGTACGTCGTCTTTTTCCAAAAAATATAATGCCAAAAGAGATAAAAACGTCGGCAAAGGATCTGTGTAGACGAAGTTACCTTTCATAAAAAAGTACGGATTCCAAAACCAGAACAGCAGGGCAGCGATAAGTGCCGGGAAATTCTTTCTGTAAAATATCTTAGCCAAAATTAAACCAACTCCTATATCGGCAAAAAGGATAGGAAATTTTGATAAAAATGCAAAAGTTAAACCCGTAAGGTGTGAGACTATACTCACCAATACATTTATATACAAAAGCAAAGGCAAATAAGCATACCCGTGATTCGAGGGATCTTTCGGATTACTAAAAGATTCGATGGTCCAAATATACGGATTAACTCCAAGCAATAAATCCTCGACGGATTTTTCATAAGCGTAAATATCATTTCCCTCGTCTTCGAAATGCTGAAATCTCGCCCACGCAGCTAAAAGAAAAATGAATGCCACCAGCAATATCTTGGCCGCTGTTCCTAATTTATTTTTATTTAAAGAAATCTTAATCATTAACCGTTACTTTATAAATCCTCATCACATTCTCCCCGTTTACTTCAATTTTTTCTATAGTCTTTTTATTTTTAACCGTCGGAAAAGTGTAGTCGGTTGTAAAAGAGAGAGGACGTTTGACTCCTATTGCATAATACTCCGATCCTGTACCTTTTTTAAGGTCTAAGTAAAAGCCACTTATACTTGTAACTTCGTTTGTTATATACGGAATATCCGAACCGTTTCTTACATTTTCGGCATTTAAAAACTCAGCAGCTTTTTCCCATCCGCGGTAGATCGGGAAACCGATAATGTTATTAGGGAGGCTTTTAGCATTATAAGAATTTGTTTTGTAACCGAAAATTTCTTCCTGAACCCAAGGATATTCCTTTGTTGTATCTACAAATAAAACTTGGGCCTGGTAGAGAAAAAAACCGAATAGGAAAAATAACAAAACTAAAACCGCCTTTGAAAAAAATCCTTTAAACAACTGAAAAATGTAGCTTGAGCCCAAAGCCGCTAGAACTGATAAAGGATAAAACAAGTTATAAATATGTGTTCCGGATTTAGAAATAAAAAGCATAAAAATTAAAAAGGTATACAAAAACCAGTAAAAATATGGATACGATCTCTTGGAGCCTACCAAACCCACAAACGAAAGAATCCCTATTGCATAAAGATAAACAAACGGGTTATATAACTCCGCTCTCTCAATATAACCTTCAATCTTGTGCACCAATGCCTCCATAGAAAATTCGGCCAACCCCAATCTGGAATTAAAATAGTCGATATTTCCTGCATCAGACAAACCAACGCCACAGTAATTAATAAAAAAAGGAAGAAAAACCACTACAAACGGAAGAAATAAAGCTCCGACCAAAGCATTCTTTTGTTTTTTTCTAAGATCCGATAAAAGTATGTGTTTAAAAATCAAAAAAATCGCGACAGGTAATACAAAAATCATATCCCAGTGAGACAGTACCGACAGGCACAAAAAAAGTGATCCCAAAATTGAATTCCTTACTCTATGTTGATCGGAACCGAGAAGCGACAAAAAATACAATCCTGCAAAAGAGAAAAGAAAATTCAAACTTTGATACTGCACAATGCGTCCGAAAGCAATTAACATCCCATTCAGGCCTAAGAAAAGGGTTGCGGTGACAGCCACAAACCGACCTTCCATATTATTGAGAAACCTAAAGAAAAAATACAGGCCCAGGACTGAAGCAACAAAAAAAGGAATACGGTACAACAATTCGTTGTAAACACTAACTCCGGTAAGAGATACGAGTCCTGCGGTAAGAAACTGCATCGGGCCTTTTCTCTGCATAAGTAAAAAATCCATACTTAAATCCCCGTCTTTAATCGGTCCCATAACGGTAGTTTCATCGGGAATGTATTCGGAATAACCGAGTTTTGCCAATCTCGGGTACAACAGAGCGAGAGACATAATCAAAATCAAGGCAGGGTATAAATATTTTGTAATAATCTGCAGATTCTTTTGAAGCATTTGTAAATAAATTCTAGCAAAATCAAAATATTATGGTATTATATAGACACTTATAAATATATTATTTGGAAAGGACAGTTTATGAAAATAGAATTACCGAAATTAAATTACGCGTACGATGACCTCGAACCCTTTATCGATGGTGTAACCATGGAAATTCATCACACCAAGCACCACCAGGCATACATAGATAAATACAATGCTGCTGTTGCCGGAACCGAACTGGAAAATAAAGATGTTATTGAGGTTTTGAAAAACCCAGATACTATCGAACCTTCAATTAAAAACGCCGTTATGAACAACGGGGGTGGGGTAGTAAACCACAACATGTTCTGGGAAATAATGGGACCGGATTCAAACGACCCACCTTCGGGAAAACTTGCGGAAATGGTAAATTCAACCTTCGGGTCTTTTGACGAATTCAAAGAAAAATTTACAAACAGCGCTCTTTCACTCTTCGGAAGCGGCTGGACCTGGCTTGCTTCGAATAACAACGAGTTGCTAATCGTTAACACCCAAAATCAGGGAAATCCCGTGTCTCAGGGCATGAAACCTATTTTAGGCCTAGATGTGTGGGAACACGCATACTACCTTAAATACCAAAACAGAAGAGCGGAATATATTTCTAACTGGTGGAACATAGTGAATTGGAAAAAGGTAGCCGAAAATTTAGTTTAATCAGTGAGTCTATAGATATTAGCAGCTTTTCGGCCGTCCAAAAGAAAAATTTCCTTTTCTAAGGTGTATTTGTTAAAGCTTTCACCGAAAAAATCGCCTTTGGGATTATCAATTTCCTGGTTATCCAGTATCTCTATGTAATACTGAGGTATAAAGTTAGTACCAGGAGGTGTGTAGTTTAAACCTAAAAGGTAGTAATCGCCAAAAGAGTCGTTATCATTGGTGTAAACTCCCCGAACCCCGTCTTTAGCGTAAAAATATTTTGAAATCTGATCCCACCCCCTGTTGTAAGGGAATCCGTAAAGAAACAGTTGGTACGTTTTTTGTATTTTCGGTACTCTCAAACCCAGATAAGAAGAGTCTTTCCATGGGTAGCCTGTGTTAAGCGACGGAATAAAAGTAATAAATGAGACACACATGTACAGGGCTATCACAAAACCGTATAGATACCTTAAAGCTTTCGGCAACTCCGACATAATTACACCGGATAAAATAATTAAAGGGATCAAATAAATCTGTATATGCGTCCCCGGATTACTGATAAAAATTTCATAAAATACAAAGGTTACAGCAAACCATATTTTTGTAATGACGTTGTTTTTGTCCCATTTTTTTACAAAGCCGTACACGGCAGGTAGCATCAACATAAAAAACAAATACAACGGGTTATACACACTTATCGTGTACAGCGAGTTATTTTCTAAATACCCGCTTCCACTGACTCTTCTTGAAATATAGTTTACTGTGTTCGATGACATATAGCCTTTTAGCAGATAAGGCAGATAGAAGGGGGTTAAAAATATTAGTGAGGGAAGTAAAAAAAACTTCAGAAATTTGAAAAAAGAAACTCTGTCCTTTACTGATATAAAAACTATCGGAATTAAGAAGAAGATTCCGTCATAGTGACTATAAAGCGATAGTGCTAATAAAAAAGCTGACGCCAGTAAGTGAAGTCTTCTTCCTGTTTCCCTGTAAACCGTTGCGAAATAAATTGAGGCGAAACCAAAAAGCATAAGAAAAGATTGATATTGTGCTGTCCGTGCGAAAGCCACGCTAAATCCCCAAAAGGCGTAAATTGCAGTAGAAAAATATCCGGCGTTACGACCAAAAATTTTCTTAACAAAAAGGTAAAAAAATATGATTGATAGGCTTGAGGCGAGAGAGAAGGGAAGTCTTATAATTCCTTCCGAAAATCCTCCCGATATTTTCTCCAGTACCCAGACCGCGAAAAATTGAACCGGCCCTTTTCTTTGGTTCAGAAAAAATTCGGAAGCAGGAACCGTCTTATCCAAATAAAGAGTTTTTATTTCATCCCCGTAATAATGTGAGTATCCCAAATCCAACGTACGTACAAAAAACCCGAGAATAAAAACAAGACCGATAAAAACTTTTTCAAAACCTACTTTTTCAACTAATTTTCCGGGTTTAATAAGCATCGGACTTAACTTCAACTCCGTGTTCGGCAAGAAGTTTCACCGCATCAAGGGCTGCCATGCAACCCATTCCCGAAGCCGTAATTGCCTGACGATAACGGTGGTCAGCAACGTCGCCTGCAGCAAAAACTCCTTTTTTGGAAGTCTTAGTATTTTCTGTCACTTTGATGTAACCCTTTTCGTCGAGTTCTATAAATCCTTGTAGAAATGAGGTATTAGGTTCGTGTCCGATAGCTACAAATAATCCTTTTACATCGCTAAGTGTGTCTTGTTTGTTTGTTTCCTTGTTTAGGACACGCAGCCCCTCAACAACCCTGTCTCCCAGTACTTCAACCACCTCTGTATTAAACAAAAACTCAATTTTAGGATTATCGAGAGCGCGTTTTTGCATTATTTTGCTTGCCCTCATTTGGTCTTTTCCGCCTCTGACAAGTACGTATACTTTGGATGCGAACTTTGTCAGGAACGTGCTTTCTTCCATTGAAGCGTCACCACCACCTACAACCGCAACAACCTTGTCTTTAAAAAAGAAGCCGTCACAAGTTGCGCAAGCTGAAACGCCCTTTCCTCTTAATCTCTGCTCACTGTCTAAGCCAAGCCATTTTGCGGAGGCACCCGTAGCCGTAATTATAGTTTTTGTGTGAAGTTTTTCGCCGTTTCCCAATTCAACTAAAAAACCACTTTCAAAGTCGCCCGATACAGATATCACATTCTCATCTGTAATCGTGCAACCGAATTTTTCAGCCTGCTTTCTTATTCTGTCTATTAGTTCAGGTCCCATGATTCCTTCAGGGAAACCCGGAAAATTTTCAACATCTGAAGTTGTAGCAAGCTGGCCTCCGGGAGGATTACCCGTAACTGCCAAAGTTTTTAACATAGCCCGTGAAGAATACACTGCAGCTGTAAGCCCCGAAGGACCTCCACCTATAATTATTAAATCGTAAGTTGACTCTTGCATTTTATTATTATACATCGTATATATATTTCGTCCGATGTAGTAAAAAGTTTACAATTCTATAAATACAATGCCCAAAAATATGCCGAAAAGTAAGAAAAAAGAAAATAAGGATGACATAATTTTGGAGGAAGACGGCGACGAAGCTGTTTCCCCCGAAGGCGAACTCGACCCTGAGGTCCTGTCAGTCCTTGAAAACAAAAGAAAGAAAAAAATTCCGGCCCCTTCGGATGTGGATTACATACCTGAACTCGAACGTGATGTTGATTTTTCCGACACTTTCTAGGATTATGTAAGAGATGTCAATATTACTTATGAAGCTTAGGGGAAACCCTACCTTCAACCGGACAATCTGGCCGCCCACTCTTTCGGTATATGACGACCTTTTAACTTACAGAAAAAGAAGCTGGTTCGTGGTTAAGGAAATGACTATATCGTATAACCAGATTGCACAGGCCACACTTCATTCAAGAATTTTCTTTTCACATTTGGAAATTGTAACTACAGGCACAGACGATATTGTCGTTAAGTTCGTAAACAAGAAAATGGCAGCTAAAACAAAGAGAATATTGGACCAAAAACTGTATCACGCACACTCTAAACTCCACCACGACGCTGAACTGGACCCCTCGAAGATGAATTTATATGAAAAAGGGCTAAACAGATATCGCGAGTTGCTAAACCGCGGAAAAATAACGAAAAAGGAATACGAGAGGAAAAAGCGAGATTTATTGAAGAAACTGGAGTAACCCGTACTAAAGTGCGGGGGTTGGCTGACTTGGATTTTTCAGCCAATAATGTAGAATAGTCAGGTAAGATTTGCGGCGGTAGTTCAGTGGTAGAATGTCTCCCTTCCAAGGAGAAGGTCGCCGGTTCGAGCCCGGTCCGCCGCTCCATAAAATACTGTTTCCCGGCGTAATAAGATAAACCTGGCTCTACAATGTAGTATTTTCGCCCGAACTCTGTTCCGATCTCTTCTTTTTATTGTAAATGAGAACCAAATTTCTGATATAAATCATTGAATTTAGCACCGAAGCCGCGATAAAAACGATATCCTGTCTTTTTATTGAATAGATAAGAATCATGAAAGTACCTACAAGGCTTAGGTACCAAAAAGCCACCGGAATTACACTTTCCTTCTTTTTTTCCGATACCCACCACTGCACGGCAAATCTTAGAAAAAACACGAACTGGGCGGCAAATCCGAAGATTATCCAGGGATCGAGAAAAGGTTTGATTATTGCTGTTATTTGTTCGACCATGTGATTAATCATAGCACTGTGGTTGGGGACGGTCTAGGCGGGGTGGGGTAGTGGGAGGGGGTGAGGAAACGGGCATGTTCACAAACCGCCCCTACTAATTATTGAGCGATTCGGCCTTTAAATGGTATAAATACACTTGCTATGCCCTCGTAGCTCAAAGGATAGAGCAATTCCCTTCTAAGGAAGAGGTTGGGGGTTCGACTCCCTCCGGGGGCGCCAGATATTGTTAGGTATTTTTCAGAGTCGAACGGCGTAGGCACGACGGTGCCGAGCCGGGGTCGACGGGCGCGTCAGCAGGCGCGAACCGGTGACCGACTCCCTCCGGGGGCGCCAGATAAATTTGGCAACCACGTTTTAGGGCGAGTGGTGGAATGGTATACACGAAAGACTTAAAATCTTTTGTCCGCAAGGATATAAGGGTTCGACTCCCTTCTCGCCCACCAAAATCCTTGCATTTGTTATTGAGACAACATATAAAAACCATGTGTAACCTAGTATAATTATCTCATGAAAAAATCTCCGTATGAAAAGAGTTACGAAAAACAGGCAGAATATTACGATGCAATATATGAAGCTCAGGGTAAAGATTACGAAAATGAGTCTAAGCAAATCCAGGATATTATAGAAAAATACAAGAAAACAAAGGGTAACAACCTCCTAGATATCGGGTGCGGTACGGGAGGGCATTTTCCATATTTAGCTAAATGGTATAAACCTGAAGGCCTAGATGTAGATATAAATATGCTCAAGGTAGCAAGAAAAAGATTTCCTAAAATTACCTTTCACCAAGGCGATATGGTTAATTTTATTATAAAAAAGAAATTTGATGTAATTACCTGCTTATTCAGCGCTATTGGTTACACCATTACGGTTAAAAATTTAAATATAGCCATAAAAACTTTTAAGAGACATCTAAAACCAGGGGGTGTGATAATTGTCGAACCTTGGTTTTCTCCTGATCAATGGAGTATCGGAAGACCCTCGGCTGTTTTTGTAAACAAACCTGAAATGAAATTAGCCCGGGTTAATATCAGTGATAGAAAAGACAACGTTTCAATTATCGACTTTCATTTTTTAGTTGCCACAAATGGTAAAGTCGAGTATTTTACCGAACTACATGAAATTGGCCTTTTTACTGAAAATGAATATATGAATGCTTTTGAGGAGGCAGGATTAAAAGCAATTTACGATAAAAAGGGGATTACAGGAAGGGGCCTTTATATAGGAATGTGAGCCACACAATCCTTTGTATACGTAGTTCGCACATCCTGACAGATGGCCCACCAAACTCAATTGCAAGACCTAAAAATAACAAAAAACAAATCCGCCGCCCAAATGACAACACTGGGAGTAGGTGGCCCGTTAAAATACTACGCTGAAATAAAAACAAAAACCGACCTTCAAAATGCAATAAAATTTGCGGAAACTAATAATCTTAAAATCTTAGTAATAGGGCAGGGAAGTAACATGCTGATATCAGATAAAGGCTTTGGTGGCCTGGCAATAAAATTCAAAAACACGTCCATAACTAAAAAATCGGAAAACAAGCAAAGTGTAGTTATAAATGTTGCAGCAGGCGTAAAATGGGACGATTTTGTCCTTTACACAGTAAACAAAAATTACCGGGGAGTAGAATGCATGTCCGGAATTCCCGGAACTGTAGGAGCTTCAGCAGTTCAAAATATCGGGGCATACGGTCAACAAATTTCCGATGTAATTAAATCGGTAGAACTTTACGATATTTCGGCAAAAAAGTTTATTACAATTCCAAAAAACAAATGCGACTATTCATACAGAAACAGCAAATTTAAAAATAATAATCAAACAATAATTTACTCAACTGAAATTGTCCTTACAAAAAATGTAAACAAAAATTCGATAATACACGATCAGCTCAAAAACCTGACGGAAAAACAAAAGGAATCTCCTAAGGAAATTAGAAAAGCCGTTCTAAAAATCCGTAAGTCAAAGTCTATGGTGGTAAGCAAAAACGATCCGGATTCGAAAAGTGCCGGATCGTTCTTTACAAATCCCTCTATTTCAACAAAAAAAGCCGGGGAACTTAGAGAAAAATACGATGCTAACATTCCGCTTTATGAAAATCCTGACAAAACTTTTAAGATCGCAGCCGCCTGGCTGATAGAAAATTCAGGATTTCATAAGGGATATATTTATAAGGACACCGGCCTTTCTACGAAACACGCTCTGGCAATCATTAACAGAGGCAACTCAACAGCCCAAGAAATAATGGAATTTAGCCACGTAATTCAATCGTCCGTAAAAAACAAATTTGGCATTGAGCTTGTTCCCGAGGTCGTTTTTGTAGGATTTTAATTGCTTGCGGTCTGCAATTTTTTTGAATAACTTGTCAAGGTTACTTCTGCTACGAAGTAACCTGATATAATAGAAACGTGAAAATAAAAGTAACAGGCGGAAACAAACTTACAGGAACCGTCACTCCCATAGCAAACAAAAATTCAATAGTCGCTGCTCTTCCAGCAAGTATTTTAGTAAAAGGCAAAACAACTTACAAAAATGTTCCCAAATCCACAGACGTAGATAAAATTCTCGAAATACTAAAAGAGCTGGGCGCGGAAGTTGACAACAACGACTATAACAACCTGATAATAGACTGCACCAACGTAAATAAATGGGAAGTTATATCCCCGTCTTCAAAAAAATTCAGGGGCTCTGTAATGTTTGCAGGTCCCTTACTCGCTAGATTCGGCAAAGCAAAAATTCCGGTCCCGGGAGGTTGCGTTTTAGGTAAAAGGTCGTTGTCCGCCCATTTTGATGTTTTTAAAGGGTGTGGGGTTGAAACTGAATTCGACACAGATACAGTTACTTTTACAGTGAAAGATCACCCGAAAAATGTTCGGATATGGCAACTTGAAGCCAGTGTCACAGCCACCGAGAATTTTGCAATGTACGCAGCCGGAGTTGACGGTACTTTTGAGCTTACTGACGCGGCCTGCGAACCTCACGTTACCGAACTGCTTACTTTGTTAAACAACATGGGAGCCAAAATTACCGGAATCGGCACAAATAAAATAATTATTGAAGGCAGTGAAAACTTAAAAGAATCTTCATATAAACCGGGGCCTGACATTATTGATATAGTAGGTTACGTTGTCGCGGCAGCCCTGACTAAAGGTAACATTATTTTAAAGGACGCCAATGTTCCGGAAATTGTTGACGGCGTAATAAGACACCTATCAAAATTCAACATTGACATAAAAAGAAACGGAAATGATCTGGAGATCGACGGCAAAAACCCGTTAAAAATCGACCTTGTTAATTCCGGAATGCCTTTGGCAACTGACGATCTGCCTAAATTCTCGCCCAGACCTTGGCCGGGATTTCCGGTGGACGCCTTACCCCAAATAGTAGCCCTCGGATGTAAATTAAACGGCAAAATTCTTATACAAAACTGGATGTATGAATCGGGTTTGGAATTCTCGAGAGAACTGGCTTCGATGGGAGGCAATGTTTTTATATGCGACCCACAAAGGGTTATCATCTCCGGACCTGCCAAGCTTAAAAGTTCGGAAGTTTATCCGCCTGACGTAATACAAGCTATTATGGCGCTTTTTCTTTTGGCACTGGCTGACCCGGTAGAAACTACGATTAACAACGCGCAGTTTCTTCTGAGGAGATACCCCAATATTATCGAAGACTACACAAGCCTAGGTGCAAAAATTGAATTAATTGAGAAATAATCCTGTAAAACCCTATAAAAAAAGAAGGCTAGGATCAGGCTGTTTAACAATACGGGGAAGGGGTTTTCCTGTATTGTCTTACATTCCTTTTCCTAGCTTTCTACGCTCTCTGACAAAAAAACTTCGGACGGTATTTATATCTAAGCCGGATATAAACATTGCCGTAGCCGAATCGTTCCGCAACGATAATTAGAGTTTTGCCCCTATATTCATGGTAAACACAGGGACGGAGAGTAAATGGAGACGGGCTGATGCGTTTTGGTCGTATTTGTGTCGTTTTAACTGTCGGTTAGAAAATCCGGATGCAAACTCCTAGATTTTCTCTAAATACAAAAAGTGTTGGTAAGTCACGGAACGTATTTTGTTGTCAAGAGAAGCGGCTAATGTTGTTTATAGTGATTTTTGAGGGATTTGTCAAATATTGACAGGGTAGGGTTTCTGCACTCAATATATTACAAGTACACTCGGAAAATCCTTTAGTGATAAACTAAATCTGTGAGGGAATTAATCAAAAAACCTTTTGTAAAATACGTTGTTGTTTTCTTGCTCACATTTTCCATTTATCTGATTAACACACCACAAGATTTTAAAAAAGACATTTTAAAACAAACTCATTCAAACTTACTTCCCTCTGCCGATGCCGTACCCAACACTTTTTTGCCTTTTTTGTTATATAACCACAACACTTTTGATTTTTCGCCAATTGCATTCCACTTAAGACGATTTGACAGCAACAAAAAGATTCAGTATTACATTTCAAAGGGAGAAAGCGGAAGATACTCCTCGTACCCCGTTCTTACCGGATTATTTGCCTACCCGTTCTACATTATTCCTCTGGCATTAAACAAAATACCAACTGTCACTTACCATGAAAATATTTTAAAAATCCTTCTTATAGGAAGAGTGGCAGCAGCATTTTATTCTGCAGTGTCTGTTTCGTTACTATACGCAATTTTGAGAAAAATCGATAGGAAAAGCAAACTTCTATATCCTATCACCACGTTCTTCGCACTTGGAACAAGTATGTGGACCATTTCCAGCCGCGAACTTTGGACCCATACTTTAGTTGTAACAATTTTGTGCACAACAATTCTGTTGCTGATACAAACAGAACTGAAAGTTAGAAGCTTCTTTATTATAGGGCTGTTGTGTGGCTTGCTTATCGCAACGAGACAAACAACTGCTATAGTATCGGTTTTAGTAGGTCTTTATGTTTTGATTAAACATAAAAAATACGTGATCTTCTATACACTGGGTGCCCTTATACCTACAATTCCACTTTTAATTTACAACAAGATAGCTTTTGGAGGTATCCTATCTAGTGGGTACGAGGCACGAGGAGATATAAAATGGACAACCCCTATTTTGGAGGGGTTGGCGGGACAATTATTTACTCCGGGAAAAGGTATTTTAATTATCAGCCCATTGTTATTGTTATCTTTCTATGCAATTTTTCGTGTATACAGAGACAAATATTTCGGAGCAGAAAATAATTTGCTTTATAGATTTATCAGCCCTGCAGTAATCATATACATTCTAATGTATTCAAAATGGTACGGTTGGGACGGAGGTAGTAGCTTCGGGTACAGATTTATGACAGACGTCCTTCCGATTATGGTTATTCTTACTTATGAAACATTAAAAAACCTAAAAGGTAAAAAACTAATTCCGATATTCTTGTTAATTATCTACTCAGCATGTCTTCAAGCCAACGCTGTTTTTTACTTAAAAAGCACATGCAAACCTCACGAGATGGAATCAACGGAATGTATATACCCCAGATTCCTGGAAAAATACCAAAACCGGCAATAAAAACACCTAAAAATGCTAAACTAATATCGTGAAAATACAGGAAACAATAAAAACTGCTTTCATATCACTACAAAAAAACAAAGTAAGAAGCTTTTTAACAATGCTTGGGGTAATTATAGGGGTATTTGCCGTAGCATCGCTTGTTTCAATAGTAAGAGGATTTCAAAATTATGTTCAGGACGAATTCGACTCGTTGGGGTCAAACCTACTTTTTATAATGCCTGGAAAAATTTCTTTAACGGGCGACCCTTCAAGGAACTTTACTGGAAATAAACTACAAAAAAAGCACGTAGAAATGATAGAAGCAGATGTTGGAGACAAAATTGAACACATTACTCCGTGGTACGAACTCTCTAAAAAAGTAGAGTACAAAACAAAATCTTACTACGCGGTTATCGGCGGAATAAACGACAGCCTGCTTGATTTATTCTTTCTTGAAATAGACTCGGGACAATCTTTTACAAACACCGAAATTAGCACTAAAGCCAGAGTAGCCGTAATCGGTTCTGATGTCGTAGAAGAACTTTTCAACTCGCGCAACCCGATTGGCGAAAAAATCAGAATGGACGGAACGACTTACATGGTTATAGGCACACTAAAAACGAAAAGTGCCAACTACGACAATATAATTTATATTCCCTACACGACAATAGAATCCGAACTGAACATGAAAAATATCGGAACCATAGTATTAAGAGCAAAGCCAGGCGAAAATGTGGACGATGTTAAAAACCTAACAAGATTATCGCTTCTCAAAGACTTAAAAGACGAAGATTTCTCGGTCTCCACTCAGGCAGACCTGCTTGAAACAATAAACGGTATTTTAGGAATAATTGAAACCGGCCTGGCTGCTATAGCCGCAATTTCACTTATAGTGGGCGGAATCGGAATTATGAACATTATGCTGGTATCAGTCACCGAGCGCACCCGTGAGATCGGCCTGGTAAAGGCCCTGGGAGCCACAGGTAAAGACATTGCACTCCAGTTCCTCTCGGAATCCATTTTTATAAGCATTACAGGTGGCGTAATAGGGCTCACGGCGGCATGGTTGGCTACACTGGTAGGACAGAGATGGTTGCCTGTAGAAATCCCATTATGGGCGTGTTTTCTTTCACTTGGATTTTCATTTCTTGTCGGCGTCGGCTTTGGAACCTACCCCGCAATTAAAGCCGCGAAGAAAGACCCTATTGTGGCACTGAGATATGAATAAACGGGATCAGGAAGAAATAATAACTGTCCTTAACAATAATAAAATCTGTATTTTCAAATCAGATACCTTGTACGGAATACACACGAAAGCCGGTAATTCCTCCGCGACAAAAAGAATTTCAGAAATTAAGGGACGCGACGACACCAAACCTTTTATTATTCTTGTAAAGGACGCCCAACAACTAAAAACCTTCGGTCCCATAATTTCTAAACGGGCTCATGAACTTATCTCAAAATTCTGGCCCGGAAAGTTAACCTGCATTTTTAAGGTACGCGATTCCGAAAAAGATAACACGCTTGCTTTCCGTATTCCGGACGACAAAAACCTTCTGGAAATACTTGATAAAACCGGCCCTCTTATAAGCACTTCAGCTAATCCTTCGGGCGCAAAACCTGCTGAAACAATTGAAGAGGCCAAAAACTATTTCGGAACAAAAATTGACCTCTACATTGATTCAGGGAAAGTTGTATCGGAACCTTCAACGCTGATTGATTGCACAAACGATGAAGTGAATATTTTGAGAACCGGCGCGGTTTCATTATCAACTAAAGAACATGTGGGATATAATCGATTTATGAAAAAATACGCAAATATTTTAGCTGCAGCTCTTTTATTTGTCGCTGTAGCTACCGGGCTTGTGTTAAATGTAAGAGAGCAGAGAAGCATAGACCGCTCCAAATTACCTTCGAAGGTTGAGCAGAGTAGCGGATTTCAAAGGTGGATTACTAATCTTAAGAATAAAGGGTTTGAAATTGAGGCGGATGAGTTCAGACTTCTTGAAGAAAATGAAATTTACAACACAAAGTGGATGAGTGTTTATTCAATTGATCAAGAGGGAATGAGAGATATTTACAACAATACAGTAGAAGCTGTTAAGGACGCACCCAAAGTTGTTTTTTCTCCCAGTTCCAGAGAGTTTATCGATTACAGGAACATAGACCGAAACGGATATAAATCCAACGAAGTCCATTTTTACGGATTAAAAGAGGACAAAATTATCGACGCGAGAATACTCGACTGCTCAGTAAGGGCTAACTGTTACTTTGACCGCGCTTATTTTTTGGACAATGACGTTTTTGTTATTTCGGAGTTTTCCAGAAATATAGATAAAAAAGACGAATCGGCACCTATCTGCGAGTTAAACGAGAGTTGCGAGTACACTATTAAAGTGCATGTTATTGATTTGATTAATAACAGCAGATTGATTTATGAATCATTGCCTTTTGACGGCGTGATGTCGGAGTTTTTGCCTGAAATTTAAGCTTACGCATAAGTTTGTGGCTGGAAACCCGTTAGTGTAACATGAGCATTGGTAATGTATTGGTGTTATATGTTTTTTTCGGGGTGTAGCTCAGTTGGCTAGAGTGCGCGGTTTGGGACCGTGAGGCCGGCGGTTCGAGTCCGCCCACCCCGACCATGAAAGTTCTTGGCAATATTGACCTCCAAAACTTTTCACAAAACCCTGTGATAAAATCAACCTATGATTATCGTATTGGATAGAAAAATTACCCCCGAAGAATTTAAGTTGGCTAGAGAAGTCTACGGAGATTACATAAAAACGGTCGTAGATATAGAAAAAAATATTATCGCGGTTGGCGGAGAGTATCACATAGACTGTGAAGAAGAATTAATAAGACAGGGGTCGAAATTGGAAAATCTATATGGAGGGGGTTATAGGATAAGCACCAAAGAAGTCGAGTACATGGCTATGAGTAACTATAAACCTGCTCTAAACAAATACACTTATGAAATTTCAGATAATCAAATTAGAGATAAGCTTTATAAACTCACTAAGGAATATCTGGAAAAATGAACAGAGACAAAAAATTTGTGATCGACTCAATAAAAATGGATTTATACAGAGTTGTTACTGCAACCGGCGATATTTCTAAAGATATTCCCTACGATTCTGTAAAAACATTTTTAGACCACGCTGATAAGGATTTTGACAAAATCGAACTGGTAAAACACGAGAAAGATTTAAGAATAAAGCTTAAACAACTGACAAAAAGGATTCATGAGCTACAAACCGATAAAGATAGGTTGAGATGGGCGGAAGACGTGCTTACGGTAAGAAGTATGCTTTAACTAAAAGGTGCGAGTTACTTGTAAACCTCCAGCACCGGGCACTCAAACTCCTGTTCAATTGGGGTTACCTTTTTGTATACATCCATATCCGAAACATCATTAACTTTTTCAAAACTATATGAATTGTCTTTTACAAATTTATATAGCAGATTATCCGGATCCTTCATAAGTTCTTGTCTGTCGAAAGCAAAGTAATCGAAATTGCCGAATTCAGAGCACATTATTTCGTAGTCACGTCTGTAAATAAACATATTTTTGTCGGGAACCATATCTCTGTACCATTTCATACTTCTTACCGACCCGAAAACGTAGAGTCTTTTATATTTTGTGAAATCGGCTGTTTCTTCTTTAAAGTAAATGTATAGACCAAGATATTCTGTAGGTTTAAGATTTTTCAGGTAACACACAAAAGGGAGCATCAAAATAACTAACAAAGTTATTTTGGCAATAAGAATCTTGTTTTTACTTTTTATAAAGGAACAAAATCTATAAAATCCTGCGATAAATAAAATTATTAAAGACAGTTCAACGCTAGAAAAGTACCGGACATTTTTAACTCCTGAGAATTGATGAAACATAAAAGTAATTACTAGGAAAACAAACCAGTAAGTAACAAAAAAATTTCTTTTAACTAACGCGACAATTAAAAATACGGGATAGACGATACTTCTAGCTAAACCGTTCAGATCAAAGTGGTAGTAGAAGTATGCCCACCAGGGAGACTTCTCATATACAACATTGCCTATGACATGAGTTTTTCCTTCAGAACTTTTGTCCATATAAACATTTCTTATAGATTTCAATGTCTCTACTACCGACAACATGAAACCTTTTTTAACAAACATGTGCAGGTATGTAAGTGCAACAACAGCGCCGGAAAAAACACCCATTATTAAATAATTCTTAAAAAGACTTTTAAATGAATCTGTTCTGTTGATAGTTTTGTAAATGAAACCGAGCGATATGAAAAGTAGTAACAGCAGAGAAGTTACTTTAACTGTTAAGGCCAGTCCTATAAGTATCCCCGAATATATGTAAAGCTTCGTTTTGTTATTTGTAAAGGTTTGATAGTAAAAATAATGAAAACCGAGCCAAAAAAGGTGCATAAAAGGCTCTAGCATAACCATGCGTGAAGAATCAAAAATTATCCGACTTGTACAATATGTCAAAACAGCTAAAATCCCTAAGCTTTTGCCGAACTCGCGTTTTACTATTAAGTATAAGATTGCTGCACTAGCTATACCGGCTAAAGCAAAAACAAATCTCATTAGGTAAATATTTTCATTAAATAATACGGCAACTGCACCTGCTATGTATTTGACTAAAGGAGGTACCTGTAAAGTATCATCAAATGTTCCATCAATTTGCTCAATCCCGCGTTGAACATAAAGAATTTCATCCGTAAAAAAATAGTGATAATCAAGCTTATATAAAAATATCAAAGTAACAAAAGCGAATAAAAAAATTTCTGCGATATATTTTGTTTTTTTAACAACCATAACGTTGAGAAAATGATAGATCAATAACATATAAAAGTCTAAAAATAAACCCAAAATGTTTAAAAAACACTTTGGGTTTTTTGCGATTAACCTACATAAGGCTTAATCTTCTTGTACACTTCCTTTCCGTAAGCTTCGTTACAAGCCACAATAACCGGGGTTTGAATATTCCAGTCGTATTGCTTCCCGAGCTTTCCTGTCCATTTCATCCATACTTCATCGGCAATAGATTCACCCGACATTGCGTTAATAACACTGCCTCCTGCACCGGTAACCAGGTTGTATGCTGCTCCCAACTCATGGTTTTTCTGCGATAAGCAAAATTGCGCCGAAAAGTCTCCCGATGAAACCATGGCCATTTCCCAAGCCGCTGAGCAAAAGCTCCTGAGGTAGCCTTTTTCGCCCTCGAAAGCCTTAAAAGCAATATCACGCGTTTGCGGATAATAGCTTTCGAAAACAACGAATTGCTTACCTAAATCAACAGTCTTGGACTTATCGGGAATAGCTTTTTTTAACATTCCCCTTAAGCTGCTGCGCACCATCGTGTGACCTACAGTTCCGTCTTTGTTTGGCTGTCTTATCCAATATCCATTTACACGGAAATCGTATACAAGGGAGGCGACGATATCTTTAAACAAAATGTCTTCACCGTTTCTTGCTCTGGCGATTGTGACAACCAACGAGTATGGAGCACCTGCTGTAAGCCGGGCTTTTTCGTAAGCAAGAGATCCGTCTATTGGGTCAATTCCAACTACGTAACTATCTTTTGCTTTGAAGTTAAACACGCAATTTGGCGTTCCTCCCTCAACAACAGCATACTTGAATCGTGAATCTTCTAAGAATACTTTTGAAACGGCTTGACCGATTTCGGTATCAGCTTTTAATTCTCGGTCATTGACCAAAGAACCGGACCCCTCACCTTCGTGCAACACGTTGCGACCATCCGTTAGGTCTTTTAACATAGCATCAGCCCTAAACATGGCCAATTTGGTGATAAAACTAAACATTTACTCCTCCTTATTTAATATTTTGGGTATTATAGCACGGGAACGCTGTAGATTCAGGCACAGACAGAAGAAATGTATGGCAAAACTTCATCAAACAGCTCGCCGTCTCCGGTAATATTAAAAACTCTACTCAATTTGTTCTGCTTTAATAATAACTCGAGAGAACCAAAATTATCCTCTTCAGATAAAGCATGATTTAATCTTGATTTAATCTTGTCGATTTTATCCTCTTTGGCTGACTCAGAATCCTCTGATGAAATGTCTCTTTTAACCATACGCTTGAAAAGTAAATCATAATTATCGGGTAAAACACGTAAATAAATTGTTATCAGTTCCGGCAACTTGTTTATTAGATAGGGTAGGTGAGTGGGAGTGATATTGAGACATGCGTTTAAATTTTTCCTCTTACACTTTTCAATATCGGATTTTTTATAACCGTACCTGTGTCCCTGAAACTCAAACCAATAAATAAATTTTTCTAAAAATTTATCAAATTCTTCTACTGTCAAGTACTCTCTATCAACTACTTTTTTTTCTCCCGGTCTTTTTGCCCGATCTGTGAAAACAGGAATAGAGTAAAAATCTTCCTTAACCAGCTCACTGACCAAAAGTGACTTTCCGACCCCCGAAGGCCCTACGATAGCGAAAATATTCATAATTTGAATTATACTTCATGTATGACCAAAAGAATTTTTCTTGGCCTATCAGTCCCAAACTTCATAAAGCAAAATGTTAAGGAGCTAAAAACCGAGTTCTCGTACCTTCCGATAAAATGGGTGCCTCCTGAAAATCTGCACATCACGCTGGTTCCTCCGTGGAAACCCGAAGATTTTAATAAAGATTTAACACTTTTCAAAAAACTTCAAATATCATCGCCGACCGAGCCTTTAAGATTTGAAAAAATTACGCATGTAAAAAGAGGGGCTTTTCTTAGAGCTGAAGGAAGTGCGCACGACTCACTTATCGGACTCACAAATAAACTTCATGAAAAACTAAACAGACCAAAAGAAAAAAGAGACTTTCAAATGCACATAACAATTGCACGTAAAGTATCTTCAGAGTTACAGCTACCCGATATAGAACTAAACTGGGAATTTATTCCCGAGGGAGTGATAATGTTTGAGTCCTTACAGCACAAAGAAGGTACGGATTATAAAATTATTCACGAACTGTCCTTTACCGATAATAAAGACGCCGTGATACTATAAGCGTATGAAAACAATACTAGTAACTGGGGGAGCAGGTTTTTTAGGAAGCCACCTCTGCGATTATTTAATAAATAAAAATGAGAAACTAATTTGCGTCGATAATTTATTTACAGGCGATAAAAAAAACATTGAGCACTTACTAGATAACCCGAACTTTAAATTTATAAACCATGACATCATAGATCCGCTATACATTGACGATACAATAATAGATCAAATATACAATTTGGCCTGTCCGGCTTCGCCTATTCACTATCAATACAATCCCGTAAGAACAATTAAAGCTAACACGATAGGTGTTATAAACATGTTGGGAATGGCAAAAAAACACAAAGCCAGAATTCTCCAGGCATCAACTTCCGAAGTTTACGGAGATCCGTTGGAACACCCTCAAAAAGAAACCTACAGAGGAAATGTAAATACAATCGGTCCGCGCGCATGTTATGACGAAGGAAAACGGGTAGCCGAAACATTATTTTTTGATTATCACAGACAACACAAAATAGATATAAAAGTGATGCGTATTTTTAATACCTACGGTCCGCGCATGGCCCAGAATGACGGTAGAGTAGTGTCGAATTTTATTTTGCAGGCTCTAAAAAACGAGCCGATACAAATTTACGGTGACGGCAAACAAACAAGATCTTTCTGTTATGTTTCGGATCTTATTGAAGGCATGTATAGACTAATGAACTCCGAAGATTTGACGGGACCTGTAAATATCGGAAATCCCGGTGAATTTACAATGCTTGAATTGGCAGAAAAAGTTATTCAACAAACAGGTTCTAAATCAGAACTTATATACAAGCCTTTACCACAAGACGATCCTATGCAAAGAAAACCGGATATTACGCTAGCAAAAGAAAAACTTGATTGGGAACCTAAAATAAATTTGGATACCGGACTTAAAGAAACTATTTCGTATTTTTCAAAAATATTGGATAGGACAATTTAAGTTTTACCCCGATTTCAAGCCTTTTACAGTAAGCGAAAAATATTCTAATTAAGTTAGAAAAAACTTTGTACATGTAAAATTATTTATGCTATCCTTTTTGGGACGGATATATGAGCAGCTACCCCAAATTTTTTAAAAGAGAAGGAAAGTCACTAAAACCTCAGAGCGTTTCTTCAATTGCGTTCACATATTCAAAAGAAAAAACGTTTGACCCGATAAGTTCTTTAATGGATGAACCCACAGTCATTTACAACATCAGTGGCGAAACTCAAAAGAAAAATTATATTAAGTATTTAGAAACAAAAATTTTAGAAACTTATAACGCAATGCCGGTGCAAAAATACGCAGTAATGGGTGTCGCGGTTGCACTTTTTTTATTTACCGGAGTTGCATCTTTCGGTGCAGTAGTTCCTGCTAAAATAGAACCTTACGAAAATCACGGATACAATATCTTTTCATCCAAACCTTTAACCTACAATTATGCGGTTTCACAAATAAACACTAAGGACTCGCGAGCGGATAAAATAGACGGCGTATTTGCCAGATACAGCTGCCCCCTCGAGGGTCTCGGCGGTAAATTTGTAGAAGAAGCGGATAAGTACGGCATACCATGGTGGCTTGTGGCCTCCGTTGCATTTAAAGAATCCAGCTGCGGAAAAAACACTCCGAAAATTGACGGGGCAGAAACTTATAATGCTTGGGGCTGGGGAGTTTACGGAGACAATAAACATTCTTTTGAAAACTTCGCCCGCGGTATAGAAACCGTATCCAAGTATTTCTGGAATAACTTCTACTCTTTCGGCATTGAAGATCCGTGTGAAATCATGAAGGTCTACACACCGCCGTCAGACGGCTCCTGGTGTGCGGACGTTATGTATTTCAGGGATATTTTTGAGAATTATCAAACAAAGTAGAAACTCCCCCTCCCCTTAATTTAATCCTATAGTATTTGACTACTGATCTGAGTATGGTACAATACTCCCTTGTATGCAGAAAAAACCTCGGTTTAGACCGACGGTCATAGTCTTTTCTGCGCTAGTTTACGCTGTAGCGGTACTGGGGGGAATGACTTCTGCCAGAGCCGAAGATCGAAGTAGGGTATTAGCTTCTTTGGAAGCACCCGAAGCGGCTTTGGAAACGGTAACTGTTGATTATAAGCAGATAGATAGGGAAAAGGTGCTCGAGGCTTTTTTTGAAGACCTCGGATCTCCCTTAAAACCTAATGTTAAGAAGTTTATTGAAGTTGCCGACAAATACGGGTTAGATTATCGTTTGCTGCCTGCGATATCCTGCATGGAATCCACCTGCGGTAAGCGGATAATTCCCGGGTCATACAACCCTTTTGGGTGGGGAATACATAGTAATTCTTACATCTCTTTTGAATCGTTTGACGAAGCAATTGAGACGGTAGGTAAAGGATTGGCTGAAAAATATGCTTCTAAGGGGTACGATACTCCGGAAGAGATTGCGCCGATCTATACCCCTCCTAACCACGTTAACTGGTTGAAAGGTGTTAACTTCTTCTACAGTGAAATGGAAACGCTGGAAGGACAAATTTAATTGAATATTAGTGGGGAAGGGCGGTTTAATAACCGCCCTTTCTTTTTGCTAGAAGTTGAGTGTTCTGTTGGTATAATATGTTAGCGCTTGAGTGAGGGGGTAGTTGCATGGGCGAGTGGCGGAACTGGCATACGCGCACGGTTTTGGACCGACAGGGCGTAAGACGTGCGGACGAAAAAAGCAGATTTAAAAACAAATAAGAAAATAGAGTTACATGGGCGAGTGGCGGAACTGGCATACGCGCACGGCTTAGAACCGTGTTCCGAAAGGATTGGAGGTTCGAGTCCTCTCTCGCCCACCATGAAAGTTCCCGTTAGCCTTGAGTTTACGAAAGGTTAGCGGGAACTTTTTATTTTGAGAGAGGACGAGAATGTCGGACTGAGCGTAGCGAAGGAGACGGGGTCGCGAGCTTTACAGATTGTGCGAGCGCTAGCGAACTACAAGATGTTGAGACACGTGACCGAGTCCTCTCTCGCCCACCAATAATACAATTGACTTAAATCTCCACATGTTATAACATGTTATTACTATGAAATACGCACAAAAACTTAAAAAAATAGGAAATTCCGTAGGATTGATTATTCCAAGTCACATACTTGAAAAACTCAATATAGGAGTTGGAACTGAGGTATTTGTTGAACAAATTCAGAACAAGCTGTTAATAGAGAAGGAAGATTCCGGTAATGTTTCTCCGGAATTTTTGAAGGTTGCCGAGTCTCTCGCTGATAGGTATCAAGAAGCCTTTAAAGAATTAGCTAAAGAATGAGATATCTAAGTGTCGAAGAAGTCCTAGCTCTCCACGATTACCAAATAGAAAGATTTGGCGGTAAACACGGGTTACTTAATCTTCCTTTACTCGAGTCTGCAATGAATCGACCTGCTACAAATATATCCGGTGCGGACATGTACAAAACGCTCCATGAAAAAGCAGCGGTACTGGCGTATTCAATAATTAAAAACCACCCATTCGTTGACGGAAACAAGAGAACAGGTTTATATGCGGCGCTTACTTTTTTGGAGCTAAATGATGTACAAATAAATATTCCACAAAAAAAACTATCAATGTTGGGGCTAGATGTTGCTAACAACGTTGTGGGACACAAAGAAATAGCATCTGTTTTTAAAAAATATTCTGTCCGATAGCACTTACGTGTTATTCTAGTAGCCACGTATATTTAAATCCAACACAAAAACACCCATTCATAAAAAATCCAATATCACATACAATTAAACTATGAGAACAAAATCAAGTTTGCATACCGCCATAAAAAGTGCGGTTTTCAGCAGACAAACTTCGGCGTCCTTTCCTTTATTTGCTGCTTTAATATTTCTAATAACACTGGGAGATGCAATAATCGCCTACACTGTTCCGGTTTTTCTCGAAAGTGCTCTTCACAACACTTTTATGGTGGGGCTTGTTATGTCGGCGTCATCAATGGCCGGTTTGATATACGATCTGTTGGCAAGTGAGCGAATGCCTAACAAACCTTATGCCTACTTTGTAAAGATGACTGTTCTATTTGCGGTGCTTCTTCCAATTACATTAATTTTTCTTCCGCCATTCAAAATATTTGTCCTGTTGGCAATGATTTTTTGGGGCATTTACTACGAAACGAAAATTTTTGCTGAGTTTCACTTTATAGATAAACATGTTCCAAAGAGTGATTATGCAAAATCGTGGGGCCTTATAAGTGTAAATAATTCTCTTGCGTATTTATTGGGGCCCCTTATCGCAACCTTTATAATCGTTTATTCCCTAAAACTTTCGCTGTCGGCCTCTTTAATATTTTTTGTAGGCGCCTATATTGTTTTCCTTTTTTTAAATTCGAGAACAAAAAAGAAACACGAGCAAGTAAAAGAACCGGAATCAGAAAACGACAGACACTCATTTTTAAGGACAATGAGGGTTTGGGCTACTCTCATGGGAAAGGTTTGGCCATTATGGCTATTTACTCTCGCAGCAACCTTAGTGGATGCCTCTTTCTGGTCGGTTGGAGTACTTTTTGCAGAGGAACTAAAAGCTACGGATCCTGTGGGAGGTTTTTTGCTAACGGCTTACATGATACCTCCTGTTTTTATGGGTTTTGCGATTCCGAAAATTTCAGCAAAATTCGGTAAAAAGAGAACTTCTTTTGTAAGCGCCCTTGTTGCGTCCGCACTTATATCACTTTTCGGATTTTTAAACGGAGTTTACCTTCTGCTTATTCTTGTTTTTATAAGCTCTGTTTTTTTGTCTTTGGCAACACCCGCACTTTATGCAGCTTACGAAGATTATGTTTCAAGGCTGGGAAAGTTCAGAAACGACATGATAGGTTTGGAACAATCGGCCGTAAGCATCGGATACATAATAGGTCCACCTCTTGCCGGAGGACTGGCAGTTTCATTGGGAGCGCATAAAGCTTTTGCCACTATAGGACTGATTCTATTAATAATATCTATTATGTGTCTACTCGTAGTACCTAGAAAGATAAAAATGCCACAAAAAGAGCTTATCGAAACCGCAGGTGCGGAATCTATGTAAAAACCCGCACCATATGATAATATTAGCAGGCTATGAAAACCAAAATCGAAAAACTACCTAAATCTACAGTAAAATTGACCGTTACTATCGAGGCTGATTCTGTAAAAAAAGCCTACGAAAAAACGCTTGATGAAGCCGTTAAAACAGCAAAAATCGAGGGTTTCAGACCCGGGACTGCGCCCAAAGACATAGTGAAAGAGAAAATAGGGGAGTCTAAGCTTTACGGAGACGTGATAAACGATCTTCTTGAAACCTACTATCCCCAAGCTTTAAAGGAAAACCTTGTAGTACCAGTGTCCAATCCTAAGGTTGAAATTGAAGTGTTTGACCCCGAAAAAGACCTTGAATTTACCGCAACCGTAGCTATCAGGCCCGAAATAAAAATCGGCGAGTACAAAGAGAAACTCAAACAAAAATTCGATAAAAAGTATAAGGACGCCGAAGAGGAGATTAAAAAGAACACTAAAGAAGGTGAAAAGGCCGCCGAACCTCATGTTCACATGTCCACTTCCGACGTGTTGGAAGAGTTATTGGCCGCAACCGAAATGGAAGTATCGGATATTATACTCGAAGACGAAACCGACAGACTCCTGTCCAGATTTATGGATCAGGCACAGTCAATAGGGCTCTCGTTGGAACAGTATCTAAAATCCCAAAATAAAACCGGAGAGCAGTTAAGAAAAGATTACGAGAAAATTGCCGAAAATAACATTAAATCCGAATTTGTCCTCTCAGAATTAATTAAAAAAGAAAACATCGAAGTTTCCGATGAAGAAGTGGAAGAAATGATAAAAGTCGCGGGAGACCCGAAGCTTGTAAAAGCCGAAGATCCTATGCAGAGACTTTACATAAAAAGTGTTTTGCAGAAAAATAAACTTATTACTAAGTTAATTGAAGAAGCAGAAGGAGAAAAACACCATGAGCATAAATAACAATTTAGTTCCTATAGTCGTAGAAAAAGAACCGAGCGGAATGGAACGCTCCTACGATATTTATTCAAGACTTTTAAAGGACTTTATAGTTTTTGTGACCGGCCCCATCGACATGGGAGTTGCCAACACTTTTATTGCCCAGCTCTTGTTTTTGGAAAACCAGGATTCCGAGCGCGATATAAAAGTATACGTTAATAGCCCGGGCGGAGAAGTCTACGCAGGAATCGCCATGTACGACACCATAAAACACGTGAAAAACGACATAGTAACTATAAATGTCGGTTTATCGGCCAGCGCGGCCTCACTGCTTTTAGCCAGCGGCACTAAGGGAAAAAGATATGCTTTGCCTAATACCTACGCAATGATTCACCAACCCATAATTTCTGGAGGCTTGCAGGGGCAGGCTACCGATATTGAAATCGAAGCAAAACATATGGTAGAACTTAAACACAAGTTGGCTCAGATTACAGCAGATAATGTAGGTAAGCCGGTTGAAGAAGTGTTAAAGGACATGGAACGTGATTACTGGATGAGTGCTGAAGAAACTTTGAAGTACGGTTTGATTGACAAGATAATGCAACCGAAGAAAAAGTGACGTTGACAGCGGTTAGCTCAGCTGACTTTGCGTCAGCAAACTTCGCCGAAGGCGAACTTAGAGCGCCACTGCTCAATGTAGATTAGATGCACGTTAGATAAAAAATACTTAGGGCGGTTAGCTCAGCTGGTTAGAGCGCCACATTGACATTGTGGAGGTCATTGGTTCGAGTCCATTACCGCCCACCATAAACTTCATCTTAAAATCCGCTACCTAAAACTTTTAATGTACAATTAATCCATGAAACCCATCGAAAAAAAGTTCGTTATAGTTGCGGTAATTGCCGCTGTAGTTCTTAGCGTCTCGCCGTACTTCCCGATAATTAAAAACAAACTCTTTCCGAAAAACAAATTTCCGTCAACAAAAAATGTGATCGTAGATAAAAAAATAAACACAATAAAACAAGTGCTGTTCGATGATTGCGACATAATAGTTAAAGACGAGAACGGCTTGAATCATAAAATAGGCGAGCTCGGTGACGGCTCGGTAAAATGCGGAATGCCGTCCAAGTATATAGTTTCCGACTCCGGCAAGTACCTTATGTTTGCAGATGTAATGGGCGGAGTGGACCTTTGGATCAGAATATTTTCAACTGAAACCGGCGTAATAAACACTTTCGATGTGTGGGGTACCTCAACACTACTTGATATGGAATTTCTTCCGAACGATAAGGTTGTAACTTTAAACGGATACAGGGGTACGTTAGATGAACAATATTTATCACTTTATGATATTCCGGCCCTCTACCAAG
Source organism: uncultured candidate division WWE3 bacterium (assembly GCA_938004185.1). GTDB lineage: Bacteria > Patescibacteriota > WWE3 > UBA101185 > UBA10185 > UBA8498. Next base: position 133,091 of record CALKWN010000065.1, on the reverse strand, counting down.
ATTACGAAAATAATTTAATTGAACTTAGCGGTTACCTAAGGGTTAACAAATATAAAACGGCGCTTCAACTAAAACCCGTAAAAAGTGAGCACGGCGACATTGTAAGAATTGGAAATACATTAACAGTGTACGGAGGAACAATAGAAAAACCTGTTCTGAGAGCTGAGTATTCTATTTCAAAACTTTAATTAGCTTCAGCTCTGGAAAAGTAAAGTTTCTTGACGATTTCCGAAACCGTGAAGTATCCCAGTACTACCAAAGCTAATACCCCGAGATAATAAGGTTCGGGTGTTACAAAGTTAAAGGACACCCGTCCCAAAACCGAAAACGGCAGTGCAAGCGTAACAACCAGAGCCGTAATCGACAAAACCGCCAGCGCGGTGGAGGATTGCTTCGCTTTAAAGAACCATCCTTTAGTTCTTATTGAATAAATAAACACAAGCTCAGTTATCACGGAAGAAATAAACCAATAAGTCTGAAGTGTGGCTTCTCCTTTTCCATAGAATAGCCCGAAAACTGAAAGGTCGAATATGGTGCTTACCAGACCCAGCAGGGTAGCAACAATCGCAAACTGTCTTAAATTAAATTTTGACGGCTTTTGAAGTTCTGCACTATCTACATTGTCACCTGAAATTGCAATCATCGGAAAATCACTTAACAAATTCAACAAAAGAAGCTGCACGGGAAGCATAGGTAAAAAATCTATAAATAAAGTTGAAATCGCGACCGCGTAAAAATTTCCGAAATTTGAAGCCAGGGTTGCGCGGATATATTTTGAAACGTTGGCAAAAACTTTCCTTCCTTCCTGAACACCGTCGACAAGAACGTCTAAGCTTTTGTGAAGTAAAATTAAGTCAGCTGATTCTCTGGCAATATCGCTGGCGTCCTTTACAACTATTCCGACATTCGCAACTTTTAATGCAGGCGCATCGTTTATTCCTTCTCCAAGATAACCAACGGAGTAAAAGTTTTTAAGTGTTTGAATTATTTTGTATTTTTGTTCTGGAGAGACGCGGGCAAATACGCTGTATCTCATGCACACATCCGCGAGCTCGGCCGGGCTAAGTTTTTCTAACTCAGGTCCGGTCATAACTTCTTCGGGAGAATTAGATAAACCTGCGCTAAACGCAACAGCACCCGCGATTTCCCTGCTATCTCCTGTAAGAATTTTAATTTCAACACCCAGCCTCTGTGCTTTTCTAACAGCTGCAACCGTGGATTTTTTTAACGGGTCACTAAATGAAATTAATCCGATAATTTCAAGGCCTGTCTCTTCAAATTTAGGGCTGTAATCTCCGGGCTTTTTGAGTTTTTTAGATGCAACGGCTAAAACTCTTTCACCCAACCTACCCCTGGCGGCCACCCAGTTCATCGCCTGCTGTTTATCTGTGGCTTTTAAAGGCGAGCAATCGAGAATTACTTCAGGAGCCCCCCGTACAATAAGCTCATAAGAAGAACCGAGCTGAACAAAAACACTGTTTCTTTTTCTTTCCGGGTCGAAAGGAAGTTCCATAATTTTAGGAACTTTGTTCATTAAATCACGAGCCTTGTCGGTTAGTTTTTCATGAATTGCCAAATCAAATGAATTAGTTGCATTTTTCTTATCTAAGATTTCCGAGCTGCATATACCTGCGTAAAATAATGTTTTCCCCATGTCGGAAGATAGTACTTCACGGACTTCAAGTTTGTTTTCGGTAAGTGTTCCGGTTTTGTCGGAACATAAAACTTCTATCGAACCAAGATCTTCGATCGATGCCAGCCTTTTTACTACAACTTTGTTTTTTGCAAGATTTAATGCTCCGTTTGAAAGTGCGAATGTGGTTACAACAGGTAATGCTTCGGGTATAACGGAAACGGCAAGGGCGATTGAAAACAGTAAAAGCTTAATAATATCGGCGCTGTCTGTTTTTACAAAAATATTTAATATAAAAACCAGCAGTAGGGTAGAGAAGACCAATTTTAAAATGAACCCGCTTAGCTTTTTTAAATCTTTTTCAAAAGCTCCTTCGCGCGCGGTTTCGGTCGCAAGACCTGAAATTTTACCCAGCTGGGTGTCCTTTCCTACTGCAATTACCAATCCTTTTGCGTGACCGCTTACTACACTTGTTCCTGAAAAAACAATGTTCTCGGCAGTAAAAATGTGGTCTGCACTTCTTTTCATGGGGGTTGATTTCTTTGCTATTACAATGGATTCTCCGCTTAAGCCGGATTCGTTGACCGAAAAGTCATTTGTGCTTACCAGTCTTATATCGGCCGGAACTATGTCACCGGCTTCTAAAATTACAAGATCCCCTACAACCAAATCTTTGGTATCTAAACTTTTTGCCATACCACCTCTTATTACATGGGCATCGTAAGCAATATACTTTTTTAACAAACGTACGGTTTTTTCCGAACGGTATTCGTGAAAGAAACCTAACACTGTATTTATAAATACGAACACCGCGATAAAAAATGCGTCGGTTGTTTCTTTTAGTAAAAGTGAAATGAAGGCCGCGAAAAATAAAATGTAAATAAACGGCGACTGAAATTGTCTTATTAAGACCTTAAACCAAGAAACAGAGTGATCCGGCAAAGTGTTTGCACCGTATTTTTTAAGATTGTAATTAAGCTGCCGTTGAGTGAGACCGCGAACTAAATCTCCGCCTAAAAGTGAAGCGCACTTCTCAGGGGTAAGGGCAGTATATTTTGCGAAGCGCATAGATAAATATTACTTATTCTTTATATAGTTACAATATTTTTCTTTCCCTATGTCGCAACATAAAACCTCTCAACTTGAACTAAACAGATATAAAAGTTAAAGTGTATGTGTATAAAATTTGTATAAAGGAGAAAATTTATGGCAAAACTTGTAACAAATATAATGGAAGAAACATTATCGAATGAAAATTTTCGAAAAGTATTAACCACAAATGAATTTAGTCAGCTAGTAGTAATGTCCTTACAGCCCGGTGAAGAAATCGGCACCGAAATTCACAACCACATCGATCAGTTTATAAGGATAGAGCAGGGCACCGGTCAGGCAATTCTTGACGGAGAGACATTTTCTATTGCCGACGATTTTGCGATAGTTATTCCCGCAGGGACAGAACACAACATAATTAATACTTCGGAAACAGAAGTGATGAAGCTGTACACCATTTACAGTCCTGCCGAACATGCCGACGGAACAATACATAAAACCAAGGCAGAGGCAGATGCCGCAGAACACCACCATTAATACGGGCGTCATTTACTATAAAAGAAAATAAATGTACGATAAATGTATATGAGAAGCTGGGTTTATTATGTGAAACTTTTTTTCTTGGTAGTAGTTTTATTTGGAGAATCTTTTTTACTTACAACTCTTATAAATAACTATGTCGGTGAGGGAGATTTTTTCAATATTAATCTGCAATTCAGCGCACAAATTGTAGGTCTCATGGCATTGCTAATACTTACATATTCGCTCACGGTCGGCGCGTGGGAAGTTTGGTACTTTAATATCTTGTCTCCACTGGCAATTGCCTCGGGGATAATGATTCCTCTTTTAGCTTACCAACCTACGTACGCAATAATTGCGGCGGGAATAGCCTTTATCGTAATTACACTTGAATCTTACCGAAGTTACAGAATAAAAAAGATCTTAATAAAGTTTGAGGCTTTGCTTGTGTTAAGGTTTGCCGCCAAGGGAATTCTTTTAGTATTCAGTATTTTGGCGGGTTTAATAATTATTCTCGGCTCAAACAACATAAAGGATTTGGATTTCGGAAAAATGGTCGCGACTGTAGCCGAAAAACCGATAAAAAACTCGGTAAATACGCAGCTTCAGGAAACTATTGAAAATCAGACAATATATTCGGGGTACACTGAAGAAGAGGTAAATGAACTTTTAAAACAATACGGTCTTGAAACGGGATTAAGTGCCGCCCCCGATGCTTCTAGCGTTGATGTTGATATTAAATCGATGATAGAAGAACAGGTTAATTCCGCTATCGAACCGTATAAAGAATTGGTAAGGCCGGTTATAGCTGTGCTGATGTTCGGGGTTTTTCAACTTTACGCGACAATTTCGTATGTACTTTACAGCGTTTTCGTCGGAATTTTTATCGCGATCGCAAAGAAAACCGGTATTTTGAGGGTTGTTACCGAGACTGTAGAGAAGGAAGATCTTCGATTTTAACGGCATCCTCTACGCGATAGGGTCCTACGGCGGTTCTTACAAGATTCAGTAAAACGGCTCCCGTTTCCAATTTCTCACCCATTTCGTGTGCCAGAGACCTTATGTAAGTTCCCGAAGAGCATTCAACCCTTAGAGTAGAGCAGGGAAGCGGTTTTTTACCGTCCGAGGTTTCAACTTCCCTGATTTCTTGATTAACGACGTCGCACGAAAAAATTTCTACCTCTTTGTACTGCACCGGAATTTCAATATTTTTTCTGGCTAATTTATACATTTCTTTGCCCTCAATCTTTTTTGCTGAGTAAGGCGGTACGATTTGGGTAATCTTTCCGGTAAAGACGGATAAAATGTTCTGTAATTCCGTTATATCGGTGTTTCCCGTAAATTCGGGTACAAATTCCATGTCGTAGCTGGGAGATACGGCACCGAAGGCAATTTCAGCGACGTACTCTTTTTTCATTTTCATAAATTGTTCCTGCTTTTTAGTATCATTTCCCGTAAGTACAACTAAAACTCCTTCGGCGAGGGGATCTAAGGTACCGGCATGGCCGACCTTTTTCTCACGGAAGATACCCCGCGTTTTTGCTACCACGTCAAAACTTGTCCAATCTTTAGGTTTGTATACATTTATGATCATTTTTATTGACTAAAAGCCGAAAAGTGCTTATAAATAGACAAATGGCTTATTTCAGATTCTTTTATACCACGACAACCCCCGCGGGGGTATATTTGGCTTGTTAAACATATATTTTTTCCGTTTATGTTCTATAATAAATTAATCTGACAGGAGCAAATTATGGCTAAAGAAAAGGTAATAGATAAATTAAAAAACGATCCGTTAATGCCTTTAAGACATACCGCTGAACACGTACTTCATACCGCGGTAGAATCGGTATTTCCGGGTGCAAAAAAAGTCATGGGACCTCCTATAGAGGACGGTTTCTACTGCGACTTCGATTACGACGGCAAAATCAGTGAAGAAGATTTCGGCCGAATCGAGCACGTAATGAAGGAAATTATTGACGCGGCAATGCCCGTAAAAAAACACACTTTAACCGCCGCGGAAGCCAAGAAACTGTTTAAAAATAACCCGTTTAAACTTGAGCTAATAGAAGAGCATTCAAAAGACGGTGAAAAACTCACTTTTTATACATTCGGCGAAGAGGGTGATAAATACTATGATATTGATTTATGCGCCGGCCCTCATGTAGAAAATACCAAAGAAATAAAAGCGTTTAAACTGCTATCTATTGCCGGTGCTTATTGGAGAGGTGACGAAAAGAACAAAATGCTTACCCGAATATACGCTACAGCCTTTGACAACAAGCAAAACCTCGAAAAATACCTGGAATTGCTCGAAGAACAGAAAAGGCGCGACCACAGAAAGCTCGGCAGAGAACTTGAAATATTCATGCTTAGCGACGAAGTCGGTCCCGGTCTTCCGATTTGGCTCCCCAACGGGGCAATAATACGCGAAGAACTTGAAAAATGGGGCAAAGAGACCGAAGAAGAGTGGGGATACCACCGCGTAATGACGCCTCCCATGACTAAAAGAACACTTTTTGAAATTTCAGGACATGTTCCTTACTTTGAAGAAGAGATGTATAAAGTGCAGATACCGGGCGAGGGTGAAGAAGAGTATTTCTTAAAACCCATGAACTGTCCTTTCCATCATTTAGTTTTTAGGTCAAAACCGAGAAGCTATCGTGATTTACCTTACCGCCTGGCGGAATATGGCACGGTGGCAAGATATGAAAATAGAGGCGCCCTGAACGGAATTTTACGACCGAGGGTATTTACTCAGAATGACGCTCATATTTATTGCTCAGAAGAGCAGGCCATTGACGTTTTTGTTGAAATAATGGATATGCATCGATATTACTACGACAAGTTGGGATTAAAAGATTATCACATAGTTTTGGGCTTGCCCGATCCCGAGAAAAAAGATAAATACCATGGCGACGAAGAAATGTGGAAAAAGGCTGAAAAACTCTCGATAGAGGGTATGAAAGCCGCAAGAGTCGAATATGAGACGGAAATAGGTGGCGCCGCTCATTACGGACCGAAAATGGATCTCAAAATTAAGTCTGCTATTGGCAATGAATATGCCATTTCGACCAACCAAATCGATCTTTACATGCCGGGAAGGTTCGGCCTTACATATACTGATAAGGACGGACAGGAAAAGCCGGTAATAATTCAGCATCGCGCACCATTGGGCTCCGACGAAAGATTTGTAGGGTTTTTGCTGGAGCATTTTGCCGGAAATATGCCTGTGTGGCTGTCACCTCTACAAATAGTAATCATTCCGATCGGCGAAAAGCATGCAAAATACTGTGCGGACCTTGCTCAAATGTTGAAGGAAGAAGGATTGCGCGTACATTCGGACGACCGAAACGAACCCATGAACGCCAGAATTCGCGACGCTCAAATGCAAAAAGTGCCTTATATGCTTGTGGTGGGGGATAAAGAGATAGAAAGCGAAACCGCCAGCGTCCGCTTAAGAACGGGCGAAAACCTGGGTCCGGTAAAGACAGCCGAAATTATAAGTAAAATCAGGGAAATATATTTGACCAGAGACCTGTCTTTGTGGTAATTTATTGCAGTTATGGGAGGAATTCGTCTATAAATAACCAGCACATCTTAAACGAAAGAATAAGAGTCTTTCAGGTAGTGGTTATAGACGAAGAAGGCAAGAACCTTGGTGTTATGGATACACCTAAGGCCGTAAGAGCTGCCAAAGAAAGAGAATTGGATCTTCTCTTGGTAGCGCCTAATGCTAAAATTCCCGTGGCAAAGTTTGTTGACTACTCTAAATTTTTGTACGAAGAGAGAAAAAAATTAAGCGCCGCGAAAGTTAAAAGCAAAAAAAGCGAGCTTAAAGAGTTAAGACTTTCTCCTACAACCGGAGAAGGGGATATAAACAGGTACATAGAGAGAGCAAAAGAATTTTTGGATGACGGAAATAGAGTAAAGGTCACCGTAAGAATGAAGGGAAGACAAGCAATGTTTCCTGAAATGGCTTTTGAGAAGCTCAAAAAAATTGAGCAGGGATTGGCGGAAGACGCGAAACCTGAAGGGCCTGCAAAACGCATGGGTCCTTTGGTATCGGAAATATTTCTTCCTAAATGAGTAAGTTTAGAAAGACACGCTTTCTAAATGAGAGAAGGGGTTTTAAAAATGCCTAAAATGAAATCGAAAAAAACATTATTAAAAAGAATAAAAATAACTAAATCAGGAAAACTTATGAGAAAAAGTGTTAACTCAGGGCACCTAAAAAGAAAATGGAGCGCTGGGAGAAAATGCAGAAAAAAAGGTCTTGAGGAACAGACAAACAGAGGACACATAAAAATTTTTAAGAGCCTTTTGGTAAAAAAGGATAAAGGAATAAAGTAATGTCTAGAGTAAAAGGAGGGCCTAGAGGCCACAGAAAACATAAAAAAGTATTAAAACTGGCAAAAGGTTATAGAGGAACCAGAAGCAGACTTTTCAAAAGAGCACAGGAAGCCGTAATAAGAGCGGGTGAGCATGCTTTTGAGGGAAGAAAACAGAAAAAAAGAGATATGAGAAGATTGTGGATTGCCCGATTAAACGGAGCTCTATCCCAATACAATGTAAAATATTCGAGATTTATTGCAGGTCTTAAAAAAGCGAACATAACACTCAACAGAAAAACGCTTTCCGAAATGGCTATCAACGAACCTAAAGACTTCGAAAAAGTCGTTGAAGCCGTAAAGAAATTTATAACAAACTAAGACCTCTATTATGCAAACTGCCGTTACACCTGCAGACAAAATCGATTTAAACGAGTTTGTCAAAATCAGTAAATGGTCGTTGGCAATGATTTTTCGCATCGACCCGGTACATTTTTCAATTTACATTGCAACAACGATAGTTAATAAGTGGCAGGACCTTATATACACTTACATTTTTGCCAAAGCAATTGACGAACTCATAAATGTTGCACAAATGCCCGGTGCAAATCTTTCTTACCTATATCCATATCTTGCAATTCTTCTCGGATATAATTTTTTTGAGACGATTATAAGTTTTCTAAGAGGTTATTCGTCTACTCATATTAGAGTGGTAAGTAGATTTAATATAAGAAAATCCGAGTACTTTAAATTAAAATCTCTCGGAATACAAACTCTCGAAATTCCTGAAGTCAACAACAAAATTACGCGCGCAGATGAATACCTTTACAACATAATGCCGTATATGGAAAAGTCGGTGTCTTTAATTGCAGATATTGTAAAACTGGCGACGGCTTTAATAATTACAATAAAATTTATGCCCTGGTTTGCTCCCCTACTTCTGGTCGCTTCAACCCCTTACTTACTATTTGATAAATCTATTAGAAGAAAGCTCTACCAATTTAATTACAACAACACAGAGCGGGGAAGGGTAGCAGGTAACATCGCGGGCGACTTAACAAGCTCGGTCAGGCTTCACGAAATCGGAATAAATAACGCTTTTTCTTACCTTGATAAAAAATATACCGAACTCCAGGGTTACTTAGTAGAAAACAGGCTAAAAATTTTTAAAAAGGGTAGAATCGGCGGTCATTCTTTCGGATTTTTAAACGACATTGTAATTCTTTTCGGGTATGTAAAAATTTTTCAGCGCCTTATAGAAAAAGCTATTACCGTCGGAGATACTGTTTTCTGGATGAGGACGATAGGAATTCTTCAGACTTCGATGTCGAATGTTATTCAGGGCTTTAATGATTTGTTCGAGTTTTCTTTACAGTTAAAGGACACCTATCTTCTATTTCAGACCGAGCCCGCGTTTGAAGACGGCACTGTACAACTCCCCAAATATTTAGAAGGACCTTCAATTGTCTTTAACAAAATTACTTTTGCCTACCCCAACACAACAAAGCCGGTAATCGAAGATCTTACCCTGGAAATTAAACCCGGCGAAAAAATCGCGATTGTAGGAGAAAACGGCGCGGGAAAAACCACACTTATAAAGTTGCTGTCAAGATTTTACAAAGTCAGTTCGGGCGAAATAACTGTAGACGGAAAAAACATTAACGAACTTGAAATTGCTACGCTTTACAAAAATATGGGCGTTTTGTTTCAGGATTTCAATTCGTACCCTCATTTAACCGTGAAAGAAAATATTATGCTGGGTGACGCAGACATCGAACCCGACACAGATAAAATTATGCTTGCCGCAAAGGCCGCCGACGCTCACGAGTTTATTGAAAAGTACGACAACAAATACGACCAGATATTAAGTGTTAAGTACAAAGGCGGAATAAGGCCGAGCACAGGGCAGTGGCAAAAACTTGCTTTGGCCAGATTCTTCTATCGCAACTCGCCCATTGTCATTTTCGACGAACCTACCGCTGCAATCGACCCTGTTTCGGAATACAATATTTTCAATAAGATTTACGAATTCTTCAAAAAGAAGACGGTAATTATTATTTCGCACAGATTTTCTACGGTAAGAAACGCCGACCGCATAGTTGTAATGGATAACGGTAAAATTATTGAAACAGGCACCCACGAAGAGCTCATGAAATTAAACGGAAATTATGCAAACGCTTTTAATCTTCAAGCTGAAGGTTACGCCAAGTAATTTTGTGTGTATAAACGCCTTAAACCCCCTACACAAAACGCACCAAAAAAGTTAAAATTAGTCTGAATGAATGCCCTCGAAAAACTGCGCCTAAAAGACAATATTCAGGTAATCTACAAGACAAAAAACAAGCTTGTTCTTGCTTTACGCGACAGGAAATCCAGAAAAAAAATAATGCTGGCTTTTTTGGCTGTCGCAATTCCCGTAACAATATATTCAATACTTGAAGCAACAAGGGTAAAAGCCGATTGGTACGATGACGCGTATAACGAAAGGCAAAAAGTATCTTTTACACATAATGCGGATGTTTCAACAGACAGCAGAGTAAGTATTACGGTTGATACCGCCTCACTTATTGCAGACGGAAAGATGCAGGAAGACTGTGATGATGTGATTTTTACCACAATAGGCGGAGATCTTTTAAAATACACCGTGGTTTCGGGATGTAATACTTCTTCTACGGTATTTGATGTTGTACTGACAAGCGTAACAAGCGGGGGAAATAATATTTTTATGTATTATTCAAACCCGACGGCGCACTCGACTACTGATGGTACGGTGTCTTCCGTTTCCGGCTTAACGCCTTCGGGCGGTACACCAACCCTTGGAAGTATTGAAATAGGTCCTTCGCCTTCGGTGTATTTGAAGATGGATGAGGCGTACGGATTAGTTGCCCACGATTCAACATCTAATTTAAACGACGCAGCGTTTGGGGGAGAAATGACACAGGATCAGGTAATACGGCGGGAGATAAATATTATTGACCATATAGCAACGGCGTCGGGGGACGATCCTTCTTTGGTGCTGCTCGACACGGATAATTACAGCGGAACAAAGACTTACTATTTTGAGGTGGTGGCAAAAGTTTCATCCGGCACTTTGACGGTGGCACTTGAGAGGTCGGGTACTGCAACGCAGGATACGACCGTAACCGTTACTGAAACTGACTTTACCAGAAAAAGAGGTACTGCATTTACACCCCCTGCGGGGGAGACGGAATACAATATAAACTTGTCGGGGGGAACTTCGCCTGAGGTTAAGTCCGCGAGAATAATAGTAATACAGAATGTTGGCGAGGAACCAATGACTGCAACTGAAGCTCAAATCGAGCTTGGAAATTACGAGGTCGGAAAGTCTAATACTACAGCAGCAGCCTTAAATTACCCTAAATATTGGAAGTACGATGACGACAACTGGGACGGAACAACAACTTTTTCGGCAGAGGTTAGTTGGAAGAAGATTCTGGGGGATGCTTCTTCAACTACCGAAACTTTTACAACCGCGGGAACATACAGTTGGAGCTGTCCTTCAACAGCATCAAACATTTATGTTGAGGCGTGGGGAGGTGGCGGTGCAGGAGGTGGGGATACTACAGATAACTCGGTAGCGGGAGCGGGTGGTGGTGGTGGCGCTTATGCAGCCAGCACTGTATCGTTGTCATGTCCCGGTAATTTTTCTTACACAGTAGGTGCGGGTGGCTCAGCAGGCACCGGTAATGGCGGTGTGGGAGGCGACTCATCCTTCGATACTTCGGGTGTAAATGTCAAGGGAGGGGGCGGGGGCGGATCCGAAGGCGGTTCTCCAGGTGCGGGAGGATCCGCTGCGGCAAGTAACGGTACTACGAAATATAACGGTGGTGATGGGGCGGATAATAATGCTTCCACCGGAGGAGGCGGTGGCGGATCTGCAGGTCCTTCGTCTGACGGAAACGATGCTACAGGACAAACAGGAGCTACAGCGGTGACTGACGGAGGGCCGGGAGGTAATGGAGGTTCGACCGGTACAAATGGTTCTGCACCCGCAACAGGTCCGGGCGGTGGTGGCGGTGGTGCAGGAGATAAAGATGGTTCAGGAGCATCAAGAAACAGAAGCGGTGGTCCGGGCCGACCAGGACAAATAAAAATAACATATGACTCCATTGTTACCACATACACCGTTACAATAAAACTTCAGGAAGACAACGGCTCGTTCGGTTCATGGACAGACAAACAAACAATAGTCAACGCTGTTTCAAGTGTAACCACACCAACAAGAACAAGAGTCTCATTTACACCTACAGACGGAAGACACTACAGAATAGTGGGTTCGGTAAGTAACGCTGCAAATACTTATGATATATATAACGCCAAGGTAGTTGCTACCCAAACGGGAACGGTAATAACAAAAACAGAGTCAAGATACCTTGTGGCCAACACACTTTTGTCATCGGGGACAGCACCTCAAAACTTTGACACATACTTTGACCCTGATGAAATAGGAAACGACGCCTCAACTACATACTATCACGAGGCGGCGGGAGCTGCGTCAAGCTCATCTTCAATAAAACTACAGACTGACCCGAATAGCTCACCAAGTGATATTTCAAATTCAACTCTTACGCCTTCAAATTACGCAATAACTACGGCAATTTCAGCTCCAAGCTCGGCACAAACGGTAGATGTTGTGGCAACCACTAATAATAGCGACATATATTCATCTGCAATACTTGGAAAAATAGCTCTTGAAACTTTACCTACACTAACATATCCCACATGGGTAGCATCAAATGACTACTGTGTATCAAACGGGTGTATTCTCTTTGACGGGGTAAACGACATGTTACGAATTGATGACCACGAATCCGTAAATTTCGGAGAGAAGTTAAATGATGAGTTTACCGTTCAGGCTTGGATACGTCCTTTGTCTGCAGGGGAGGGAAGTGCGGGTGCAATTTTTCAAAAAGGGACTTCAAGCTATTTAAGGCTCGGCGCGGGAAGTGATTCTTCGGTCGCCGATATTGTTGCCTCAATAGATCTTGGAACGACGGATGCGACCATAACGGTTGATGATGCAATAACATTAGGGCAGTGGCACCACATAGCATTAACATACAAAGATGATTCGGATGATGAGATTTCAATTTATGTTGACGGGGTTCTTATGGGAACAAGTACAAACGGAGACGGAGCTCCGGCGACAGAAACAAATACACTAACTATCGGGGGAACTTCAGCCTCAAACCGCTTTGACGGATATATTGATGAATTCAAAATTTACGCAGAGGAAAGATCTTTCACAGAGCTTCAAACAGATATTATCCGCTACTCTCCCACCTTGCACGGGACGTCGGCTGCATTTGGAAATGATCATACAAGCTACACTACAGACGGGCTTGTTGCCTATTGGAAAATGGATGACGCAACGGGAGCTACTGCAACAGATTCTTCAGGGTTTGATAACGATGCAACTCTAAATGAGGATGTGGCGTGGGATAGGGGAGTTTACGGGGGAGCTACTTCATATGACGGAACGACAGACTACCTTAACGCGGGAAGCTCACCATCTTTATCTGTATCTAATGAGGTTACGGTTTCAGGATGGGTACAAATGGATGAAGAGTTTTCAACAGGCGCAGACTACAACCAGGGAATTGTTGATAAAGGGGACTACCAGTTCTATCTTGATAAGTCTGGTGGGGAGGCGAAGTGGGTGGTTAATGATGCGACGGCGAAGGTGTTTAGTGCTATAGGTGGAGCTACTGTGGGGACAAGTGATTCTGTCTATGCCTTGGCAGTGTATAAAGGGTATTTATATTTGGGAGGGAGCTTTGCCACAGCAGGGGGGACGACTGTAAATTACATTGCAAAATATGATGATGTTACTGATACCTTCTCTGCCATTGGTGGAGCTACTGTGGGGACAAGTGTTTCTGTCTATGCCTTGGCAGTGTATAACGGGTATTTATATGTGGGGGGACAATTTACCGCAGCAGGGGGGACGACTGTAAATTACATTGCAAAATATGATGATGTTACTGATACCTTCTCTGCCATTGGTGGAGCTACTGTGGGGACAAGTGGTTCTGTCTATGCCTTGGCAGTGTATAACGGACATTTGTATGCTGGGGGAGATATTTTTACAGCAGGGGGGACGACTGTAAATGGAATTGCAAAATATGATGATGTTACTGATACCTTCTCTGCCATTGGTGGGGCTAGTCCCGGCCTCTTCGAGCCGGGAGCTGACCCTCCTACAGTCAGAGTCTTAGCAGTATATAACGGACATTTGTATTTAGGGGGAAATTTTACTGCCACAGCGGGGGGGACGACTGTAAATTACATTGCAAAATATGATGATAGTACTAATACCTTTTCTGCAATAGGGGGTGCCACTGTAGGAATTAGTGGCGGATCATACGTCGCGGGCTCATCCCTAGCGGTATATAACGGATATCTGTATGTAGGGGGACATGATATGACAGCGGCAGGAGGGACGACTGTAAATAATATTGCAAAATATGATGATAGTACTGATACCTTTTCTGCTATTGGTGGAGCTACTGTGGGGGCAACTTATTCCGTCCACTCCTTAGCAGTGTATGAAGGATATTTGTATCTCGGGGGGGAGTTTTCGGCAGCGGGGGGGACAACTGTAAATAAAATTGCAAAATATGATGATAGTACTGATACCTTCTCTGCCATCGGTGGGGCTACTGTGGGGGTAGGCAACACTGACCCCCATGTTAGAGTCTTGGCGGTATATGACGAGTATTTGTATTTGGGGGGATATCATGTGACAACAGCCGGGGGGACGACTGTAAATGGAATTGCGAAATACGGCTCATCTTCCGACACCCCCGCCGCCGTCTCCACCTCAACCTCAACCTGGACACCCGACACCTGGTACCACCTCGCCTCAACATTCGACGGAACCAACCTAAAAATCTACGTCAACGGCGTGCTGGAAAGCACAACCACCAACTCCACGCCCTTTACCCTCGCGACCAACAACAGAGACCTCCTCATCGGCAAGACCTACGGGTCGCAAATGGCCGGCGGATCCGACGAGTCCTTCGACGGACTTATCGACGACTTGCGCATATACAATACGGCGCTCTCCGATTCCGAAATATATAGTTTGTATCAGCACTCACCTCCACCCGACCTTTACTATAAATTTGAAGAAAACACAGAAACTTCCGCACACGACTCGAGCGGAAACCAGCTCACCGGAACCTTAACAAACGGCGCCTCGTGGGCTCCGGGAAGGTATGGGACGGGCGCGACTTTTGACGGAGTTGATGATTTTGTTACCACAGACAGCAGTGCGTACATTTCGCCCGAGGCGGGAGTTGCTGTTTCGGGGTGGGTGCAGATGGGTGAGGAGTTTTCTACCGGTGCGGACTATAACCAAGGCATTGTTGATAAGGGTGACTATCAGTTCTTTTTGGATAAGTCGGATGGGAAAGCGAAGTGGGTGGTGAATGATGCGACGGCGAAGGCTTTTAGTGCGTTGGGTGGGGGGACGGTGGGGACAAGTTATTGGGTCCACGCCCTAGCAGTATATAACGGGTATTTGTATGTGGGGGGAGAATTTACCACAGCAGGGGGGACGACTGTAAATAACATTGCAAAATATGATGATAGTACTGATACCTTCTCTGCTATTGGTGGAGCTACTGTGGGGACAAGTAGTATTGTCTGGTCCCTCGCAGCATATAATGGGCACTTGTATGTGGGAGGAAGTTTTACCACAGCCGGGGGGACGACTGTAAATTACATTGCAAAATATGATGATGAAACAGATACATTTAGTGCAATAGGCGGTGCTACTGTGGGGACAAATGGTCAGGTCCGTACCTTGAGTGTGTATAACGGGTATTTGTATTTGGGAGGAGACTTTACCACAGCAGGGGGGACGACTGTAAACAGAATAGCAAAATATGATGATGGTACTGATACCTTCTCTGCTATTGGTGGAGCTACTGTGGGGGTATCTATAGGTTTTCCGGCTTCAGCAGAAGTTTATGCTCTTACAGTATATAAAGGGTACTTGTATTTGGCCGGTGATTTTTCCTCTGCGGGTGGCACTGCTACAGGAAACATTGCAAAATATGATGGTAGTACTAATACCTTCAGTGCTATAGCGGGAGCAACCGGTACAAGTGGCTATATTTACGCATTAGGAGAATACAACGGATATTTGTATTTAGGTGGAAGCTTTACAAGCCATGGAAATAGAGTTGCAAGATATAATGATAGTACGGATACAATTAGTGCCATATGTGGTGGAAACGATGGAGATATCTCCGATACCTATGCTTTCGCAGCATATAACGGGTATTTGTATGTGGGTTTTTCTGGTACCACATCAGAAGGAACAACTGTAAATAATATTGCAAAGTACGATGATTCAACTGATACCTGCCTCCCCATAGGAGGGGCTACTGTGGGGACAAATAATCAGGTCCGTACCTTGAGTGTGTATAACGGGTATTTGTATGTGGGGGGAGCCTTTACCACAGCAGGGGGGACGACTGTAAATCAAATTGCAAAATATGGGAACACATCTGATGTTAGTGTTGCGTCAACCACCTCCTCCTGGACCGCAGACACCTGGTATCACCTCTCCGGAACATTCGACGGCTCCGATTTAAAAATCTACGTCAACGGTGTCCTTGAAAATACAACTACTAACGCAACTCCATTTTCACTCGCCTCCGAAGACAAACCACTTCTCCTCGGCAAAACATACGGCTCTCAAATGGAAGGCGGATCCGGCGAAAACTTTGAGGGACGCCTCGACGACTTCAAAATATATTCATACGCACCTGATGTAAAACAAGTGACAAAAGATCTTGACGCTCAAATCCCAGCACCCGATTCAACCCTTGGTGCACCAATCGCTCACTATAGATTCGACGAAAACGGAGGCACAACAATTTACGACCGAACAGGAAACTCCCGAAACCTGACACTTGTTGCCTCACCTCCATCTGCCACAGCATTTACCACTTCAGGTAAATTTAATAAAGCATTTTATGACGGGGGAACAAACTACGCATATGTAGATGACAATGCCTTTGTCTTTGACGACGAAAGCTTTGCCATAAACATGTGGTTTAAGTCCGACTCCTCCTCAAACCCCTCAAGTACCGAGTATGTACTTGGTCGTGGTGGAAACTCAACCGCAGGGTATGCGCTGTATTTCAACTCCGGAGGAAACATAATCTTTGGAATTGACGATGACTCGACATGGTCACCTGATGACACAGTTTCCAGCGATGATGACGTGTACGACGGCCAGTGGCATAGTGTAACAGCTGTAAAAATAGGGACAAGTCAAATTGACCTTTACATTGATGGCGTACTTAACGATTCAAATACAAACCTTACGGCAACAGGCAGTATCGACGGAGACAACACCCTTGTTATCGGGGGCCGGGGAGACGACTACACAGGAAAGTTTGTGGGTTCAATTGATGAGGTTACGATTTTTAATTATGAAATTAATCAGGGCGAGGCGAATGTTTTGTTGAATCAGGGCAAGACATCGCAGTGGGGTGCTTTGTCTACTGAAAGTGATGGGGTAACACCCAGCAATTCGTATGACCGAATGTATTGTGTTCCAGGGGATACGGCTGCGTGTAGCCCACCGGTAGCAGAGTGGAGAATGGACGAGATGTCAGGGCAATTGTTTTACGATAGCGGTGCTAACAATTTGTTCGGTATGTTAGGAGATACATCTTCTCCAGCCACAAACGATCCTACATGGGATACAGGGAAAAACGGTGGTGGGTTAGCTTTTGACGGAACAAACGACTATACCAACGTTCCTGATAACGATCTTCTTACACCTGTAAACGGTATTACCGTATCGATGTGGTTTAAACTTGACCAACTACCTTCGGATGCGGGTAATACATACTACCTCTTTGTAAAATCTGACAATACAGATCCTTATAGTAGCTATCTATGCTATATAACTACCACCGACATAATAGAATGTAGGTGGGTCGCGTCTTCGAGGGCGTCGTCAAATACAACTATCAACACGCTCTCAATTACAACAGACAAGTGGTATCACTTTGCTCTAGTTAGAGATGGTACAGTTCTATACGCTTACTTAAATAAGGAACTGTCCCACGCACCCGCAACCGGTGCTTCTGGAGTAATTCTAAATTCTAATATGCCGTTATATTTTGGTTCCAACGCCCCCGCAGCATCCAGCTATTTTTACGGAACCATGGATAATGTAAAACTTTATGACTACACCAGAACTCAAGCACAAATAGCTTGGGAATATAACAGAATTGCACCTAAGTACTACTATAAATTTAATGAGTGTTCGGGAAGCACGGCCCACAACTCTGGTAGATCTTCTGACGATACCTCCGTTGGTATTGATTTAACAATCTACCCACAGTCATCGGGAAATACTACTGTCGGCACTTGCGAGGGATCGTCTGGGGAGATGTGGTACGGAGGTAAAGAAGGTAAGTTTAACGGAAGTCTGGATTTTGACGGTGTTGATGACTATCTAGTAGGTTCCACCTCACCCTTGTTCCATGCAAACGGGATTAGCTACAGCAACATTTCTTACGGTGCTTGGTTTAATCCTGATTCCTCTCCAGCCTCTGATACGCTGATTCATAAACCTGGTGAATTTAAGCTTACAACAAATGCGTCGGGTAATCCGCAATGTGAGATATATTCCAGCGGCACTTATCAAACCCCAGCTGTAGCTACAAGTTCTCTGACTGCAAGCAGTTGGACACACATAATGTGCACGTACGACGGAGCAAATATTAAAATTTACGTAAATGGAACTTTAGAAGACACCCAAGAGGAAACAGATTCCGTTACTGTTCTAAGTTCTACCGCACTAAACATCGGCCGAGATTCTGCAGGTTCAGGATATTTTGACGGCCAGATTGATGAAGTTACCATACATAACGCACCTTTAACCGATCATCTGATAAGAGTTTTGTACAACGAGGGTGGGGCAATAAGGTTCGGGGATTAAAGACACCTATCCGCACTTTTTCCGTAATACTACCTAAGCATTAAGTAAAAATAAAATCTGGATTAAATCGGCATCTAACCTTCAACCGATATAAATAAAAAAACCCTAAACCTTCAGCTTTATTCCAAACTTCCTCTCGAGTCCCTTCAAAATATCCTCACGGATATTTTTCGTTTCTTCCGAGGTGATTTGTTTATGCCTGTCCAAAAAATCTATAGATAAAGTCAAAGCGTCTCCGTATATATCCTTAAACAATACTTTGTTTACTCTTGCGTCGGCTCCTTTTATTTCTTCGACTACGTCACCGTAGCTAAAACCGCCCTTTACAATAATTGTTATATCTTCCTTTATCGAGTTAAAGCCGGTTAGAGTAGAGTAGGTGAGTGGTGTAACCGCAGACGACATCAAACAATCAAAACACATCTCGCAGGAAAATATTCCGCTCACGTGTTCTCTAATCTTGTGAGAAATCTCTTTTTTAATCTTCAGTTCATCTAGCAAGGCCTCAACGAAACCTTTAAATTCGAGGTAGTTATGGCCTTTAGCCGCTATTCCAAGGTGTAACGGCTGTTCGGGTAAATCTTCTTTTGAAGGCAGAAAAACCGGAGCCAGCTCGAAAACCTTGATTTTATCCGAATATCCACGGTTCTTATTTAAAACTTCCAACAACTTTGGCGTCAGGCTTGTTCTCAAATACTCGAAGTCCTCATTTAATGGATTTTTAATCTTTATCGCATCCCCATTTTCCCCCGCGAGTTCTTTTGAAACTGCAGAATAGTTATAACATTCAAAAAATCCCATGTGTTTCAAAAAATCTTTTGCCTTGTCTTCCAAAACAAATGTGTCTCGTCCGGCAGAGTAGGGAAGTGCACCGCCCGGAAGAACGCCTTCAAGTTTTTCGTATCCGTAAATCCTCACAACTTCCTCGGCAAGATCTTCTGAAATTTCAATATCGTCGTATCTCCATGACGGAACGAGGGCTTCGCCTCCCTTAATCTCAAATCCCAAAGACTCTAAAGTCGCGTCAACAAAATCTTTACCGATGTCTATTCCCGCGATCCTGTCGATTTTCTCGTAATCAACTTTTATTTTTTTCTCTTTGTATTCGACGCCTTTAATATCTATAAGCTCTGATGACACCTCGCCGCCCCCAAGTTCCGCCAACATTCTCGCAGCAGTCACGAGGGAAGGAACAACGCCCTCGAAGTCCACGCCTTTTTCAAATCTTAGTGCAGCTTCGGTTCTGTGACCCAGGCTCATCGAGGCTTTTCTAATTTTGACCGGATCGTAAACCTGAACAAACAGCAAAACTTTTTCTGTATTCTCATCGACCTCGCTGTTTTCAGCACCCATTATTCCGCAAAGGTCTATTAACCTTCCGTCGCCGTCTTCAATAACTATCACGCCTTCGGGCAAAGTTCTTTTTACCCCATCCAAAGTGGTGATAACTTCGCCTTTTTTGCTTTCGCGCACTATCATTTCGTGTTTTGAAATTTTGTCGTAATCAAAGGCGTGCATCGGCTGACCGAGCTCAATCATATAGTAATTAGTAACATCCACGACGTTGTTGATTGGCCTTATTCCTACTTTATTTAATCTATTTTTAATGTAGTCTGGGGATTCCTTTACCTTTATATTATCTATAACCACAGCGCTGAAACGCGGAACTAAAGTGCTGTCGGTAATTTTTACTTTTAAACTGTCTTTACCTGAAAATACAGCAGGTGGGAATTCTTTTTTAACCCACTCTACAGAATACCCGTTTGCAGGAAGTACCGCCATCAGTTCCCTCGCGATTCCCGCCACAGACAAAGCGTCTCCGCGGTTGGGAGTAACTTCGATTTCAAAAACGTCTTCGTCAATTATTTTCTCAACACTAAACGAATGAGCCGACAAAACTCGCGCAATTTCTTTTACGTCGGCATTTGTTTTTACGAAGTCTTTTATCCATGAGTGGGGTATTAGTACGTTCATTTTAAAATTGCTCCAAAAATTTTAAGTTATTTTCCAACAGGTGGCGGATGTCGTCGATTTTTAATCCTGATCTCATCATCAAAACTCTTTCAACTCCCCAGCCAAAAGCGAATCCAGAATATTCTTCAGGATCGATACCTCCTGCTTTTAGTACGTTCGGGTGAACCATTCCGGCGCCGCCAAGCTCAACCCATCCTTCTTTGCAGAAACGGCAGCCTTTCCCTCCACAGATACTGCAGGTTACGTCTACCTCAAAGCTGGGCTCTGTAAACCTAAAGTCATAGGGACGCAGACGGAACTTGGTGTCCTTACCAAAAAAATTATGAATGAAATATTCGAGAACGCCCTTTAGATGGGTGATGCTAATGTTTTTGTCTATTAAAAGGCCTTCGAACTGGTAAAAGGTCGGCACGTGGTTTATGTCGATTTGTCTGCGTCCGCATCTTGAAATGTTTATCATTCTAATTGGTAGGTCGCCTTTGAGCATTTCGCGAACCTGGCCGCTCGATGTATGGGGAGTAATAACAACTTTTCCCATCTTTTTGTCTTCTGGAAGGTCGACAAAGAAAGTTTCCCACTCGTCACGGGCGGGGTGGGTGGCGGGCATGTTTAATGCCTCAAAAGCGTAGTAGTCCCACTCGACTTCGGGGTAACGCACACGCACAAAACCCAATTTTGCAAAAACGGCATTTATCTCACGTATGGCCTGGGTGATTAAATGCAGATGCCCGATGTCGGGTTTTTTGCCCGGCAGAGTTTTGTAAAAATCCGCTAATTTCTCGTCTTTTTCTTGTACTGAGGGGGTTTCTTGCCTGTTTGAGTAAATTTCTTGAAGAAACAGTTTGAGTTCATTGACACCACGGCCTAAAGTCCGCTTTTCTTCTTCTGAAAGACCTTTCACGTCGGAAGTTAGATTTCTTAAAATTCCCTTTTTGCCCAGATACTTTGAGTACCATTCCGACGCATCCTGCGAGGTAGAGGAAGACGCCAATTCTTCCTGCGCCTGTTGTTTAATTGAGTTTAAATCGTTTTTCATATCCCTAACCAAATATTGCAGTAAGGGGCGGATGTGTCAAGGGAATTGCCTTTTGTTATCTTGCGTAACCGATAACATTGAGCCTGATTTTTGCCTCACCCTTGTTTCCGTCCTCGTCCGTAACTGTTGCCTTAAATTCGTGACTTCCGATATCCGATGCCGAGAGCTCGAAGTTGTAACCATAAGGACTGCTGTCGTCCTCGGCAATCTTGTTGTCGTCCATGTAAATTCTTACAACCTTTATATCGTTGTATGCTGAAATTTCAACGTTTAATCTAAACTTAAGCGGAACGCTTTGACCGTCTTTAACCCCAACTATTTCGACATTAACATCGTCTTTATTTGAAACACTGTCTCCGTCAAATTCCAGTTTTGACACCATAAGGGGAGGGAAGAATTTGTCGTCATCTTTATATTTTTCTTTTACCCACGCATCTACCGCAGGTTGCCATTCGCTGTAAGGAGCGGTTATGCGTACAAAACTTTCCTCGTCGGTTTTGCCCGCATCCTTACATCCTTCGTTGGCGATGCGGCCGTCGATTTCGCATATTTCGAGCCTCTGAAACCAGTCGCTTCTGGCGGTGGGCTCGGTGCCCTTTACAAACCATTCACTTCTTTTTTCAAAATCATCATAAGGTAAGCCGCCTGTCAGCCTATCAACCTCGAATTTTTCAACGTTTGAAGGAATGTTGAATTTTTGATCTTCTTTGTTCTTAAGGTATTCTTTCATGAAGGTATTCCAAATAGGAGACGCCCCCGAAATACCTGAAGCAATGTAAGGATTCATTTTTTCGTTATTGCTGTTACCGACCCACACACCCACGACAACAAAAGGAGTGTATCCCATTGCGTAGTTATCTCTTTTATCATCGGTCGTTCCGGTTTTGGCCGCTACTGTGTGGCCGGGAATGTTTAAAAGGCTGTTAGACCCAAATACATCTGAACGGGCTCCGTTGTCGGAAAGTATATCTGAAATTAAAAACGCGGTTCCTTCGTCGAGAGCTCGAGTACTTTGATGCTGTGCTTTATAAACAACCTTACCGTTGGAATCCAACACTTCTATTATAGGAGTGGGTTTGTTGTACATTCCTTCAGCCGCGAAAACCGAGAAAGCGCCTGTCAGTTCCAGGAGCCTTGTTTCTCCGCCACCAAGTGTTAAAGCCAAACCGTATCTGTCGCGGTCCGTAAATGTGGAAATACCCATTTTTTCGGCCAGATCAATCATGTTGTCGATTCCACCTATTTTTAACGCCTCTACCGCCGGAATATTTAATGAGTTAGCCAGCGAACGCCTCATAGAAACAACACCTCTGAATATTCCGTCGTAGTTTTCCGGCTCGTAAGGCTTGTCGGGAGCTGAACCCTCAAAGGCGATAGGCATATCCAAAAAGGGATACGCGGCTGAGTAACCCTGCTGGAGCATGGAAGCGTAAGTTACGGGTTTTATTGCGGAGCCGGGTTGTCTTAGTGAAAGAGCGACATTAACGTAAGGGTCGAATTTGCACGAATTTTCTCCCGAAGTTCCGGAAACACATCCTTCAGGCTGGGGATCAAGGTTGTATCCTTTTGAACCCACCATAGCTAGAATCTGGCCTGTTTTGGGATCTAGTACCACCATCGCGCCATTCCAAACATTTAAATTTGCTGATTTATCTAATTCGTTTGTTACTGTATCCTGGGCAAGTTTCTGCACATCCAAGTCTATTGAGGTTTTTACTTTTAATCCGCCTTTTTCAACGGCATCCTCGCCCAGTAAATCTACAAGGTATGACTTTGCATAAAATACAAAGTGTGGCGCTTCAAGCGGAACACGGGCGGTTTCAAACCTTAATTCCTCGCTTTTTGCCGCCTCGTAATCTTCGGTGCTTAAGTAGTGGCGTTTGCTGTCTCCGGCAACCCACCCGCGCTCATGCATTAAGTACAAAACATAGTCTTTTCTTTCAAGGCCCGCCTCGGGATTGGCGCCGAACTGTGAGTAGTAACTCGGTCTTTGAGGTAATCCGGCCAAATAAGCCGATTCAGCCACAGTTAAGTCTTTAGGAAGTTTATTGAAATACGCCTTTGAGGCGCTGTATATACCGTAATTCTGACCTCCGTAAGGAGTTTCATTTAAATACATCTGGATAATTTCATCTTTGCTGTACTTATTCTCTAACTGCAAAGAAAGTATCATTTCCTTGATTTTACGGACGATAGTTCTATCCTGGGTTAAAAGTGTGTTCTTTATAACCTGCTGGGTTAATGTAGAGCCTCCCTGAAGGCCTTCACCGGTAAAGGTGTTTCTTAAAGCCCTTGCCATACCTCTTATCGAGTAACCTTTGTGAAGATAAAACTCCGAATCCTCAACTGAAAGAGTAGCGTAAGTAACGTAAGGATTAACTTCCTCGAGTTTTACTAAAGTCCTGTTTTTGTCACCGAAAACCTCGTAAATCAACTTGTCGTTTCGGTCGTAAAACCTTGTGGAAAGTTCAAAGCTTCTTTCAAGAAGTCTGGTAGGGTCGGGAAGTTCTCTGGAAAAATAGGCAAATACTATTATGGTGCCGAATAAACCGACAACCATTAAAAAAAGCACGGCAGATGAAAGAATTGTCAGTCTTTTAAGCTTTTTTTCGCCCAAACCGGCTAAAGACATGTTAGTCGGTTTGGCCTTCTCATAAACATCGGAGACGTGTGAAAAATCAAAATATTTTTTAATTTTATTTAAAAGGCCCTTTTTTGAACGATACCTTTTGTACTTTCTTGAGTTTACAACCGGCATTACAAAATTATACCACTCCCGCACTCATTTGATTAATCGGCGTTTTTGTTATAATATGTGCAAATTCTAAGAGAAAGGAGACTGAATGAGAGTTCGATTAAGCCTCGTATATCGAGGAACTCCGCAATTGTTGGATAACGCTGAGTTGATCCAAGAGGAGGGTTCGGAAAAAACACTTCTTTGTGCAAACGCGCAGTTAGGAAAGAGAGTTGGCATAATGATAACCGAACCCGACGGTACAAAAAAAATTTTACAGGTAGATTATCTTAGGTATGATTTCGCGAGGAAAGAATTTCCCTGTGTTCATACTGTCGTATCACAAAAAACTGTAAATAAATAGAGGAGACAAAATGGGTATGAAGCTGAAACGGAAAGAGTTAGCCGAGTTGGCAAATTTGGAGAAAAAAGCAGTCGACAAAGACTGCCGTCTTTGCAAACAGGAAAAAGACAGACTGGAGGAGCTGCGACGTAAAAGAAACTCGGTTCGCTCACCCATTGAAAGCTGATTTTTGTACCGCCCTCATCCAAACAAGAGGAGGGAATCATGAACGGTTCTAAAAACTGTTCCAAAGCAAGAAAAATACTTGCAATAAAGCCTGACCGAAGATCACCGCCCGGCAGTTTTCGCAACCCGATTATTTTCGACGGGGAACCTGCCAGCAGAAGTGAACTTATGTCCAATAACGGATATTACGGTGTAGGATCGTATGTAATATACAACCGTGGGGTCTATCAAATAACCTCGTTACCGCAAGCATCCAACGACGGTTATGTTTTTTGCTACAGAGCTAGACCGATCGGAATGATTTAGTTCTTATGAGCCGCTTATACTTATCTTTTTCAGGGGTATTGGCGGCTCAAATTTTTTTCAGGCCTTTTCCGGCTTTAAATAATAGTCTTCAATCCTAAATTATAATATACTGTTAACATGACCAAAGTCAGCACAGATGAAAAACTAATCAACACTTTTCTTGAGAGGGGTGTCGACTCAATCTATCCTTCAAAAGAAGAGCTTAAAAAGAAACTTATGTCGGGAGAAAAAATCCGCGCATACCAAGGCTACGACCCTTCGGGGCCGCATCTTCATGTCGGCCACGCAATGGGAGCCCGCGCTCTCAAAATCCTCCAGGAATTAGGCCATGAGGTAATGTTTTTAGTGGGTGATTTTACTGCTTTAGCCGGAGACCCTGATAAGGAGACCACCCGACCTTTACTAAGCGAAGAAGAAATTCAAAAAAATATGGAAGGTTGGAAAGAACAAGCAGCCCAACTTATAGATTTTGAAGGAAAAAACCCCGTGCAATTCGTGCGTAATCATGAGTGGCTTTCAAAACTCGGTCTGGCAGACCTTATAAAACTAATGTCAAACGCCACCGTTCAGCAAATGATGGAAAGGGACCTTTTTGCAAGAAGACTTAAACAAAACAACCCCATAGGACTGCACGAATTTATTTACCCTTTAATGCAGGGGTTCGATAGTGTTGCGATGAACATAGACCTTGAAATAGGCGGAACCGACCAAATTTTTAACATGATGATGGGTCGAGAACTAGTAAAAAGATACCTAGGTAAAGAAAAATTCGTGCGCGCAAACGAAATGATGGAAGCACCCGACGCCCTTACAATGAGCAAAACCAAAGGAAACGGAATAAATCTTTCGGATACACCCGAAGTAATGTACGGAAAAGCCATGTCTTACCCCGACGAGCTCATTACTAAAGGCATGCGCTTACTAACCGATATCCCTATGGAAGACATATGGGAAATAAACAAACAAATTCAAGCCGGCGAAAACCCAATGCAATTCAAAAAGCTGATGGCATTTGAAATTGTAAAAGTTATAAAAGGCGCTCAAAAAGCAGCAAAAGCACAGGAACATTTCGAAAGAACCGTTCAGAAAAAAGAAATTACAGACGAAGACACCG
Source organism: uncultured candidate division WWE3 bacterium (assembly GCA_938004185.1). GTDB lineage: Bacteria > Patescibacteriota > WWE3 > UBA101185 > UBA10185 > UBA8498. The sequence continues at coordinate 106,869 of CALKWN010000065.1, read as the reverse complement.
AAAATGTTGCTATAACAGGGAAAATGACAGTTGCCGAATTCTTGCAGAAAGCTTTACAAAACTCCCAATCTTCGAGCCAAATAAAAAGAGTGATCACACAAGGAGGGGTAGAAGTAAACGGCCAAAAAATTACGGAATTCCAAAAAGAAGTTGAATTCGCCGAAGGAACACTTGTAAAATTCGGTAAAAGAAAATATTTTAAAGTCGGAGGAAAAAATGACTAAAAAAGAAATAAAGAAAAAAATAAAAAAGCTTTTCAAAAGAGAAAACATTTACAGAACCGTCATCGCAATAAGCGGGCTGGCTCTAATCGCAACATCTATACTGCCTTACATACTTTAAAATGAAACTATCTTCACCCGTAGGTGTAGTACCAAAAGTCGGACCTAAGTATAAAAAACTTTTGGAAAATTTAGAGGTTAGGACAGTTCGTGATTTGTTATATCACTTTCCTTTCAGATACGAGGACTACTCAAATGTAAAATCCGTTACTCAACTGCTGGAAAATGAAACAGCGACTATCAAGGGGGTTCTGGGCTCGGTCACTAACATATTTACCAAAAACGGAAAACGCCTCACAAAAGTTTTAGTTGCCGATCACACGGGCGAAATAAATTTAATTTTTTTTAACCAGCACTACCTTAAATCAACATTAAAAACAGGCCGTGAATATACTGTAAGCGGTAAAACCGGATTATTTGATAGGAAACTGGCTTTTATTAGCCCCGAGCTGGAGGAGAGTAGGGAAGTAAACATAAACACCGGGCGGTTGGTACCTGTGTATCCCGAAACCTACGGAGTAACTTCCAAGTGGCTTCGGGCTAGGATTAACGACGTCGTATTAGGGGAAAATGACTTTACCGAATTTTTACCCGAAATTACAATAAAAAAACGTAATTTGAACACATTTAATTGGAGTGTGAAACAAATTCACTTTCCCGATACACCCATAAACGCAGAAAAAGCGCGGGAACGCTTTGAATTCGAAGAATTATTCCTGGAACTATTGAAAGTAGAAAAAAGACGCGATCAGTGGACAAGGACGCTCAAAGGTACTCCAATGGCAATAAAAAATACTCAAATTAATACTTTAATAGCGTCGTTGCCGTTTAAACTCACTGACTCCCAACAAAAAGCCGTACAAGAAATCCTAAAAGACACCGAAAATAAACACCCCATGAACAGGCTTCTGGAGGGAGATGTGGGAACGGGAAAAACGATCGTTGCCCTTATAATCGCTTATAATACCCACCTTAACGGTTACAAGTCGCTGTATATGGCACCTACCGAAATACTGGCAAAACAGCATTTTGAAACTTTTAAAACCTTACTGGAACCGACGGGAGTAAAAATTTCTCTCATTACGGGCTCAAACAAACCAGAAACTGATGACTACGACATACTTATAGGAACACACGCTCTTATATATTCCAAAGAAAAATTTAGCAAAATAGGTTTTGTAGTAATAGACGAGCAACACAGGTTCGGAGTAGAGCAGAGGGGAAAAATCCTGGATTTAGCCGGAAAAGGCGCCGTACCTCATTTACTGGCTATGACCGCAACACCGATACCAAGAACACTTGCCCTTACCATTTACGGAGACCTTTCAATTTCGGTATTAAAAACCCACCCCAATGAAAAAAGAAAAATTACAACCAAAGTAATTCCTGAAAACGCCAGAGATCAAGCATACAAATGGATTAGACAAAAAAATGAACCCACTTTTATAGTCTGCCCTTTAATAGAAACCAGTGAAAATCAAATTTTTGAAAATGTTAAGGCCGCCGAAGCCGAATATGAGGAGCTTAAAAAAACCTATTTTAATGGGTTTTCGATGGGCCTGCTACACGGTAGGATGAAATCGGCCGAGAAAGAGAGTGTGGTCGAAAAATTCAGAAAAGGCGAAATTAAGGTCTTAGTGTCTACCCCTGTTATAGAAGTGGGAATAGATGTACCTGAAGCCTCCGTAATGGTTATAGAGAGCGCCGAAAGGTACGGGCTGGCAAGTTTACACCAATTGCGGGGAAGGGTCGGTAGAGGCGAAAAAGAGGGCTTCTGCCTGGCATTTTTAGGCACATCGTCAAGAAACGCCTATGCGAGATTAAAAAATCTTGAAAAAATCGACAACGGAACAGAACTAGCAGAAATTGACATGCGAGTAAGGGGGCAGGGAGATATATTCGGCTCTCTTCAGCATGGTTTTAAAAAGTTCAAGGTCGCAGACGTATTCAATGTTAGAATGTTAGAGGAGGCCAAAGAGGAAGCCCAGGAAATTTACCCCTTTCTTGACCACTACCCGCTTTTAAAAGAAAGGCTAGCCGAAGAAGCGGGGGAATTCGTTCCCAATAATTAAATATGCAACTAAGAGTAACTACAGGAACAGCAAAAAATAAAAAACTCGAGGCGCCGGATATTCCGGGTTATAGGGCAGTTCAGGAAATTGCAAAATCAGCCGTTTTTTCAATAATTGGCGATAAAATTAAGGATTCTTTGTGCTTAGACCTTTTTGCCGGCAGCGGAAATTTAGGAATCGAAGCACTGTCACGGGGTGCCTCTTACTGCGATTTTGTTGATGGAGAAAGCAAAAGTGTTGATGTTATAAAAAATAACCTTGAAAAGTGCGGTTTTACTGAAAAAAGTGCGGTTTACCTTAAGAATGCAGTAAAATTTGCCGCTTCGACAGGCAGATCATATGATTTTGTATTCATGGATCCTTTTTATAATGACACCGCCCAGCAACATCTACTTAACCTTATAAGAGGTATTTTAAAGGACGACGGTATTCTGTTTTACTTTCATTCTACCGATGAAAATGTCGAAGAAATGGCCGAAAAAGCCGGAATGAAGATAACCGATAGTAGGACATTCGGACAGAGTACCTTTTCTATAATAAAGTTATCATAGAGCCACTTGCCCATTTTTGGGTGTTGTAGTAAAATTCCCCCATAGTCTTGAAAACTTAATAAACCAATAAAACAAAAAAGGAGATGTACTGATGCTAATAGAAAAGATTTTTAAGGGAAACAAGGAAAACTGTTCTGCCGAGGTTCACGTTGAGATAGCACCATTCAACGGAGACATAAAAGCTGTCGCAACCGTTATTAAAAACGGAAAAAAGGTCGATAGTCTGAAAATCAAATCCCGGCTTTCCAGGGACTCCTTCGATAAGTTGGAGTGGTTTTTCAGCCAACACGGAACCGATTGCTTCCAAACCATACGTCTTTGGTGGTTAAATGAAGCCTATCCTGCGGTTCAAAACGCTGAGATCCATCGAAACAGAAACACGACACCTGAAAGCCGAATATCATTTAGACACCTGTTTAGATACGATTAAAGGAACAATTTTCCTGCAACGTCGATAATCAAGACTAAACCGAGCCGTTAATATTAAACCCACAAAGTTTATATTAGCGGCTCAAAACTTTTCCGGGGCAATATGGGGCGGTAGATACGCGCCCGTTACTACAAACCTACATAAAAACCGGTATTTGACACCGGCGCCCTTTACCTTTATATTTCACTCTGTATGGCAGTACCAAAAAGAAAACACTCGTTATCGAGAACAAGAAAAAAGAGAAACGCTCACTATAAAAGGGAGCGTGTGCATGTTGTAAAGACTTCGGACAAAAAAGCCTACAAAAGGCCTCATGTTGAAGAATACATAGAGCTTTAATTCGGTTATAATTGTGAAATGAAATCTCTTGCTGACCCCAGGCACACTTCCAGAAAACTAGCTTTGGCCTCTATTTTTTGTTGGCTTTTTAACGAAGCTGATAAAAATGACTCGATTTCGATGGCCGGAGATTTACTGGAAGAACCGATAGGCGAACAGGACACCGAACTTACGGAATACATTTTCGAGGGCGTGCGAGAACACATAAAAGAAATTGACAAAATAATCGAGGAAAGTGCGCCGGAATGGCCTATTGACAAAATAGCCAAAGTTGATTTAGTAATATTAAGAATCTCGGTATTTGAGCTTTTGTTCGGAAAAAAGACTCCGGTTAAAGTTGCCGTTGATGAAGCCGTGGAACTTGCAAAAGAATTCGGAAACGACACTTCCCATAAGTTCGTAAACGGGGTTCTGGGTACTGTAATTAGCAACCATTTGGAGAAAAAATAATGTCTAGCGAATACTTAAACAAAATTAAAAAGGTAGTTGAAGAAAAAGCAGGAGTGTCTCCTTCGGATATACATGAAAACTCTTTTTTTGAAGACGACTTAAATGTCGGAGAAATGGAGCTTCTTGAAATACTCTCGGAGCTTGAAGAAATATACAAGGTGGATTTAGTTTCTGAACAGGACGACGTTTCAACCGTTCAGGACATAATTGACCTTATTAGTGAACAAATTGATTAAATAGTGCCGCGCCGTATTTTACCCGTGACATAAGTCGCGGAGAAAGTTGGGAACCGGCACCGGAAAGTAAAAGATGGGATTTGATTTCGAAAAAACGAAAGAAATAATTGGCGAAGATTTGGGAAATGAAACACTTTTCAAAACCGCATTTACACACAGATCTTACCTTAACGAACACCATGAATATGAAGGTAAATCCAACGAAAGGTTGGAATTTCTCGGTGACGCTGTATTGCAGCTTTTATCCAGCGATTATCTATACAATTCATACACCGAAGCTCCTGAAGGAGATCTGACAAACTATAGATCATCCATCGTTTGCACTACATCACTCGCCGAAGAAGCGAAAAGAATGGGTTACGGAGCCCTTCTCCAGCTTTCCAACGGAGAAGAAGCTACCGGAGGCAGAGACCGTGAGTACATTTTAGCTAACACATTTGAGGCTGTGCTCGGCGCCCTTTACCTTGATAGAGGACTTGAAACCTGCAGAAAATTCCTCGAAAAAGAGCTTTTCTACAAAGTAAGAGGCATGGTTGAAAATAATGTTTATAAGGACGCCAAATCTTTGTTTCAAGAAGCAGCTCAGGATAAATTCGGCGTTACTCCCGTTTATCAAGTCATCGATTCGTGGGGACCTGACCACGAAAAAACTTTTAAAATGGGCGTTTTTGTAGGAAAGGAAAATTGGGGAGTAGGTGAGGGAAAAAGTAAACAGAGAGCCGAGCAGTCGGCCGCGGAAAATGGTTTAAAAAGATTGGAAAAAGGCAATTCGGAAGAAGTGGCGGAAATATAGACAACCACAACACCTTCTGCTAAAATCAACCAGTTATGTCGGTATCAATTAGATTATCAAGAACAGGAAGAAAAAACTTACCTTCTTATAGGCTGGTAGCTACTCAAACCAGAACCAAAAGAGACGGCAAAGTGTTGGATATAATCGGGCACTTTAATCCGTCTAATACACCTGTTTCATTTGATTACGACAAGAAAAAATACATGGATTGGGTTTCAAAAGGTGCTATCGTTTCTGAAGCCGTGAAAAAACTTATTGACGGTAACTACGAATATGTTAAGTACAGCCCTAACAAAGATAAAGGGACTGAGGAAAAAGCTGCCGAAAGTACAGTTTCTGAAAGCCCGGTCGAAGAAGCTCCTGTGGAAGAAACCGCAGAAGAAACTACAGCAGAACCCCAAGAATAAAGTATGAAAGATTTTATAAAATACATTGTCCAGCAAATTGTTTCCCAACCCGACGCCGTTGAAGTGGAAGAGGTTGAGGAAAACGGAACTTTCATTTATACGATTATTGCTGCAAAAGAAGACATGGGAACTTTAATAGGCAAAGAAGGCAGAAATATTAAAAGCATAAGAAATATGGCTAAAGCCAAGGCTATAAGAGACGACATAAGAATAAGTGTTAACATAAAAGAAGATGATGAGATTTAACATCCTTACCTTATTTCCGGAACTCATACAACCACATATTGAATTTTTACCTTTTAAAAGAGCTGTTGAAAAAGAAGCGGCTTCTTATCGTCTGTGGAATCTCCGCGACTACGCCATTGATTCCAGGGGCACTGTTGATGACCGCCCATATGGGGGAGGTACGGGAATGATTTTAATGCCCGAACCTATTTATAAAGCTTTAAACGATATTCACGGGGAATCTCCGGAAGATGCGGTAACTTCGGGAAAGAAGAGGGTAGTGCTTTTATCGCCCAGGGGCCAAAAATACACCCAGGCGCTAGCCGAAGAACTCGCTAAAGAACAGGAAATTACTCTTATTTGCGGACGCTACGAGGGCGTGGATGCAAGAATTGAAGAAAATTATGTTACCGATGTAATAAGCATAGGTGATTACGTACTGTCGGGAGGGGAAGTACCGGCTCTGGTAATTATGGAGAGCATTACAAGGTTGCTACCGAATGTAATTGAAAAAGATGACGCCGTAGTAAATGAATCTTTCTCCGAAGGCTTGTTAGAATACCCGCAATACACAAGACCCGAAAACTTTAAAGGATTAAAAGTTCCTGAAGTTTTATTATCAGGCAATCACGCCGAAATAGAAAAGTGGAAAAAAGAAAATTCTAAACCTCTGAAAAATTTGGGGGATTGAGCAATTTAAGACCGACTGATAACTGCGATTAAAATCCGAACGGTGTTTCTTCTTCTGCAGGTTCTTCAGTTCCTTCTGCAACAGGCTGTTCTTCGACAACAGGCTGTTCAACGGGAATTTCTTCTAAAGTACCGGCGGCGGGGAACAATGTTTCCTCTTCAGGCTCTTCAATGCTCTCAACTTCTTCCGCAACAATTTGCTGATTTAGGAAATCGTAATATTTATATTCTTTTATGCTGTTTATAAATTCAACAAATTTAGGATTTTGAATATCAAGTTTTATCGGATCGTCCGTGACAGCAACCGATTGAACATACATGTAAGGAGAATCGACATTTACGTTTACGCTGAACTGTCCTTCTTTACCTTCTTCAGTCGAAGCCCCGAATCTGAATGTTGTTACGTAAGTAAAACGGGCCGCCTTCTCAATTTCCTGCATGAAAACCTGAAGTTGCTCGTAAGTACCTATAACGGTAGCCGCTACATTTACGATTCCGCTTGTATCGTCTGTTCTAAGTTCTGCCGTCGCATCAGCCGATTTACCTTGAGCCGCGGCATCTTTGGCTCCGGCGTCGGAGTAAGAGTAATTCATTCTATCCACCATCATTCCGGCATTTGTAGATATTTGGTGTATCTGATCTAAAAGCTGAGGAACATTAGATTCCGAAACATAAAGCTTTTCAACCATTTCGGAATTTTCTTTCAAAACATCATTAAAATCAGTGAGCTTGGACAGGGCGGCGACTTTTGTATTTAAAATCTCCAATACCGTTGTTTGAGTGGAAAGCTCAGTTTCAAGTTCTTTCATTTTTGTGTATGTCGGTTTCATGTAAAAGAAAAACAACAAAACGGTGATAGCCAACCCGATTAATGGAAAAAGAAAATCGAAAAGCACATCTTTAAAAGCGCCTACATTAAGTTCTTTAATTTTATTTTCTATACTTTCTTCGTTCATATTTTTAACTTCGATGAATCGTAAACTATCACTATAAAAAACCTTACCTCTGTTTTATTTTGATCTAAAGATACGGAGTTAAGTTTAACTTCTGAAAAAAGATCTTTAAGTTCAGGGTCGCCGCCAGGAAAATCCTTGTTTAACAAACTGTTTACAAATTGAGCGATCAATAAATAGTTTTCGGCGTCGCCCGTGTAATTAACAACTCCGTCCTTTACTTCAACCGATTCAATTGAAATTCCCTGCGGCTGTCTTACTTTGAGTTCTGATAACAGTCTAGAATAATGGTTTCTCCCATCAATCATGCCTGATATAGAGTTATATTTTTTATCGAGGTTTCTGAGAAGAATTTCGGTAGAGGACATGGACTTAATTTTCGCTCTCTGTGCATCTATTTGGGAATTAACATCGTTGGTTTTTTGTTTAAGATCGGATGTTTTGTAATACAGGTAGCCTGACAAACCTATCGCAATCACGGTAAGGAGTATAAAAAGAACGCTGGTACCTTTAACAGCTTTGCCCTTCTGTTGAAGCTGAACCTCTTCCTGCGGAATTAGATTAATATTTTCCATTTATATTTCCCTCAAGGCCAAACCGACGGCCGTAGAATACATAGGCCCGTCTAGTGTAAGATCCTTTCTCTTTGACTCAATTTTGGAGGAAAACTGGAAGTTTGCCAAGGGGTTGGCCAGCTGCACTTCAAAATCAACGTTTTTAGCAATATAAGTTAAGAGTTCAGGCATTAGGGCAGTTCCTCCTGTTAGTATTAACCTCTTAATGCTAGCAGAGCTGTTGTGCTTTGTGAAGAAGACAGTTGCACGTTTAATTTCCAAAATAAGGTTATCTACCACAGGCTTAATTACGTTGAATATTTTTGATTCAACCTGCATTGGATCCATACCGTAGATCTTTTTGTATTCTTCCGCCTGCTGTACATCAAGATTAAGCTCCTGCTGAATAGCTTTGGTAATAATGTCTCCTCCGATCGGTATGCTTCTTGTAAATCTTACAAATCCGCCGTAAGTAACAACTAGGATCGATCCTGAAAAACCCATATCCATGATTATTGTGCCTAGAGGAGCTGTCTTGGAATCTCCCAACACTCTTCCCAGCGCAATAGTTTCGGGCTCAATGGCATAGGGTACGAGTTTTGCCTTTTTCGCTATCGTCACATACCTTTCAAGAACATCTTTTTTGGCGGCAACAACCTGAACATTAACTTTGTCTTTTTCGTTTAAGTCCGGGTCTAATCTTTGATATGAAAGGTTTATCTGATCTAAGGGAAGGGGAATATACTGCTCAGCCTCGTATCTTACGGCGCTTCTTAATTCTTTGTCGCTCATGGCGGGAACCTTGATTATACGCATAAAAATCTGGCTTTCATCCAAGCCTATTACTACATGGGAGGTTCCGAAACCCATTTCTTTAAAAAATTCGCCCACATGGTCGGCAATAACATCCATGTCCTCTTTTTTATCGGAAAAAAAGTTAACTTTGGGGTTTTCGTAAGTACCTATATTCGCAACCGTAATGATATCTTTTCTCTTATCCAATTCTACGGCTCGGAAAGTACTTCTACCGAAATTTAAACCTACAATGGGCATATAAAGATTTTACTATCCTTTAACATCATAGACAAGACTGTTTATACAAATTATGGGCTATAACTATTGGTTAGCGGGGAAGTTGTACTCGTTTGCAGAATTGCGTAATCAAAAAAACTTGGGGCAATAGCATCTGTTTTAAGGACAACCACGTTTTTAACCGAATCCCCGGAATATCCGTGTGCGTCCAGTATAATTCCCTGTCTCGGAATAGTTTCTCCCGGAGTGGGTAGGGAAGTGACATAAGCGGACTCGTAATAAGTTCTTAGTCTTATGTATTTGGGCGTGCCGGTTGTAGATACGGGGAAACAGTTGGGGTAACCATAGTTTGCCGCAGCTGTATCAAAACCGTTGTCGTTATAGGGAGAGGCTACGGAGTTTACCGCATAAGAAGCGATTTTTGTCTCACCACTTTCTTCGTATGCATAGGCAGCATAAACCGAAGCAGAACCGTGCCAGCAAATATCCACGACTTTTCCTGTGCCGTACCCGGTCATATTTACCTGGCCTGCCTCACCGGGTTGAATATAAATGGTATACGGGCCGTCGGTGTCTCCCGAATATTTTAAGGTTACATCAGCACTGACAATGTTGCCGTTAGGCTCCGTAACACTGTAAAGGCAGTTTCCGTCGCAGTTTCCGGCCGCTATGTAACCTTCCAGCACTGAATTCGGTGTTATGAGCATACGTTCTATTATTGCTTCAGCAGCTTTTAAGGCTTTTACGCTGTCGTCCGTCCTGACAAAACCTCTTAGTGTGTTTACAAATCTTGTTGAAATGGTTATACCGACCATGGTTGAAAATAGAAGTAAAAATACGATCACTACCAGCGTTTGACCGCTATTATTTTTCAGGCAGTTGCGATTTTTTTGAGTACTTATGCTTCTCATTTTAGTTGTAGTTTCTTACGGTTATGGCGTTTCTTATGGGTATGCTACCGCTGTAGGTTGTGGAACCGGGGTTAACTGCGGGGCTAATGTTTATATACATCGATATTACCTGCGGATTTGTTTGAGAAACACCGAAGCAATAACCACTATTCTCACCGGGAATGCATTCTACTCTTACGGCACCTTTGGTGTTGGTTGTTTCGTAAAAGTTTACTGCTCGCCAGTTTGTTCCCGTACCGCAGCTGGAATAACAAACAGATAAAACATTGTCCTGTACTCTATACATTACTACAGTACCGTCTTTTTTAGTTATCTCTATTCTGTTTACCGATAAAGTATTGGCGGGGTAAGAATCCACATAATTTGCGTTTCTTATCTCTTTCTCCAATTTTAATCCGATAAAACTGGCCTGCTGCTCGAGCTCATTTTTTACTTGAGTTTTTCCGTAACTTCGAACCAGGGATATTAAGATATCGCTCGTGACGCCCAGCGAGATACCAAGTAGCGCAACAACCACAAGTAGTTCCACCAAAGTGAAACCTTTATTATTTTTTGATTTTATACTTGTTAGGTTCATTTTTTCTGCCAATTAGTAAAATCGGTGTATACATAAGTGTTTTTTGTCTGTCCGCCGATATCCCAACTCGACTTTACAGTAACATGAATTATATTAGTGTCACTGTCGGTAACGTAAAATCCTGTAGTTACAGTGACTCCTGACGATACAAAGCTTTCGTATCCCGTAGTAACTTTTAAAGATGTCTTATCTATATGACACCCCACACTGCTGTCAGTACAAGATAAAAACTCCCCCGAAAAAGTGTCCCAATCAATACTGTCCCTGTAAGCCCTTATCAATTCGGTTTCGACATTCGCAGCTTTTGTTCCTTCCATAAGCAGCGAGCTGGTAAGTGAAGTTCTAAGTGAAAACAGTGTAAGAGAAAGCAGGGAAGTTATTACTACTACGGATATACCGAGCGCCGCAATGACTTCTACCAAACCCATACCTTTTCTGTTTTTAAAAATTTTACTTAAGAGCACTAGTTATAACTCCTTATAAGACCGGGGTGTGTTATCCTCACCGTCTTCGTGGAGCCTCCCGGACCGGCCAGATTTACATCGATAGAAGAAGATTCAGAAATATTTGAAACATTACCGTCTTCCATTCTGAAAATTATGCAGGATGTATTAGTGAAGGTTATATTTGGAGGCAAATCAAGTACTTGAATATCTGCTTGCCTAGTAACATCGGTGCATCCCGTGCTTCCTGTAGATGTATAAGAACTCATAAAAACCCTGTACTTTGTATTCGCAACCACACTCACGTCACTACCGTGATTTGTATATACCCCCCAAGCTACAATTGCTCTTGATCCCGAAGCATCCATACTATCTGATCCCGTTCCTACTAAAGCCTTATTTTGTACACTTCTCAACTCGCTTTTCAAAACTTCTTGAGCTTGTTTTAAACTTTGATCTTTTGTGTATCTTGAGAAAGTAGGAATTGCTAAACCTGAAACAGTAGCGATAATTGCAATAACCAACAACAACTCTATCAAAGTGAAACCTTTTTTATATGCACAGACGGAACAGGGCAGTTTCATACATAAATAGTAGCACAACAACTAAGGTATGAGCGAAAGATTATTACCTAACTCATACTTTTCCGAATTATTTCCACCGTCAGAGTTTGAGTCATCGAAAAGACTTTCCAAACGTGAACTTATCTCATAACCGGAAACATTGTGTGTGTATTCATAATGATAGGATACATCGTTTGTGGGATCGATTGGGCTCTTCGCCAAATATTCCGCTAAATCGGCTTTTATCCAGCCCATATTTGCATTGTAAATGGCCGTAGATCCTACAGGAAGGGTATTACTACCATATATTACGCCGGCCTCGCCAGGATACGCTCCTCTATCCAATCTATACTCATTTATTGCTCTATCTAAATTCGAAATATCAGACATTCTCCTATTGTCACGTGCCTCTGGTTTAGTAACCGAGGAAGAAATTAATGAATAGCTTATTCCGGTCATTATTGATATTAAAGCTACAACAATTACTAACTCAATTAGAGTTAAACCAGAGGATAGAAACAAACAGTTTTTAAAGTGGGTTTTGTACGGCATGGCAAAAATTTGCGCATGTGCTGCAACCAAAAGTACTACAGTTCGAAACATTGCTGCATGGAGTATAATCAGAAACACTAACAGAAGTTTCCATGTCAGACACTAACACATAAAGCCCGACACTTCCTGCGTATTGGTACCCAAAACTCCCGGAACAGCTATAACCCCCAGTGAAACTAGGATCTCTAGGAAGATCCGATGATGTTGTCCCGCTATAGTAATTTGGAATTAACACTGCAAGAGGAGTAGCTATAGGTGCCAACGTGGCTTGCACGGGATAAGCTCTGTTATCTGAATAATAAAGCTCAAGAGCGGTTTGTAGTTTCTTAAGATCCGCAACTCTTTGTGCATCCCTGCCACGAGCTCGTAATGCTGCGGGGTTTATGACAGTAATAATTATCCCACTTAAAATGGATATTACCCCCATAGCTATCATCAGCTCTATCAGAGTGAATCCTGAACCCAGTTCCTTGAAATTTAAACGTTTAGTGAATTTGGACATTTGCTCGTAAACCCAAAGCCCCGCCCATAGCGCGCGGGGCTTTAACAATCAAAAAATTATAGAGTCTGACAACCTGCGCCCGCTGTAGCCTGGACCGCTACACCCGTGGAAACTGTGTAAGTACATGTATAAGTACATGCGCCCAATGTTCCAGTACCGGTTAAAACGCCAGCCGCCTCAGTAACATTGTAGGTTGATCCTGTCGGAGCACCGTTGGGTAATGCAATTTCGACACCTGCTGGTGTATTACACATTGTAAGAGGAGCGGTTCTCGATGTAGCACATGAAAACATGGCATAGCAAACCTTATCGGTATTACCTTTCAATATGGTCTCGTTAGCTCTAAGTCTGGTCTGAGCCGGGTTAATAACTGCGATAACAATACCCGACAAAATACCGATGATAACAATAACCAACAAAAGCTCGATGAGTGTAAAACCGGAAGCAGAGCTAAGTTTCTTCTTTAATTCGTTCATCTGCTTCTCACCCCCCTCCTTAAATTGAAAATTTTTTCAAAAATTTCTTTATAAATAGGCAGCATAATATGTACCATTAAATAATAGTCTTTTTTCTATTAATAAGTCAATAAATTCCCGACTTTCCTCAAATTGTCCTTACAAATTTATCTGGGTACGGTGTTGTAAGAGTAGATTGCATAATCAAAAAAGGACGGGGCGCTGTTGTACGATCTGTGAGCAACTATAGCTTTGGTTGTCTTAATATCCCCCTCCTGGCTTAATTCTCCTCTGGAATATAAACGGAAACCCTGGGGAGGCAGTGATGTCGGATTTAAAGGAACTATCGCAGCTCTCGTACCCTTAAATATGCTTTTTACTCTCATGCCGGATGCTCCCGATACATTTATGTTGGAACAGTAGGGTAGGGGATATCCTTCAATTATTGCGTGGGAACTTAGCTCGGTAAAACCCGTTGAAGAAATATCGGAACTGAAAGATACAGATCCGGCGGCCTTCAAAAAATTTCTAACTACGGTGTCTCCGTAAACTACGTACTCTACAGCCGTGTCAGGATTTTCCCAGCACAACCTTATAGAATTCATGCCTGTTAGTTCAATATTTTTGGTTTCGTTTGGAGCTAAGGTAAAACCGTAGTAAGGTGTTCCGCCCAAAATATCGGTGTGTCTGAATACTTTTGCACTTAATACGGCAACCGATTCGATTTTATCCCCCGAAGCTTTTTCGTACCTTAATAAGCACCTAGTGTTGTCTCCTGCAATGGCCTCGAGACCGACCGAAGTACAATCCGCATTTCCGGCAGACAGGTCGTTTAAAAACTTTGATTTTTGCACCAATAGCATTTCTAATCCCCCCTCAGCTGCGGCAAAAACACGCGCCGATGTATCGGTTCTTGAAACTCTTGAGGACATTTGCAAAGTTCTGGTGCTTACAGCAACTCCCAGTGTTATTGCTATGGTTAGGGCAACTAACACAAATAGTAGCGCCTGACCTTTATTTTTTAAAATATTTTTAAACTGTCCTGACATAATTATTGAACACCTATCTCTCCGGAAGGGGAGTAATCAAATTCGATATCATAATTTTCCAAACCTGTGTCTATTCCGTACTCGGAATACAGCTTGATAAGCCCGTTTATTTGTTTTAGCAGGTTTAACGGGTATCTAACTACCGTGGCGGGGTAAGTGTTGTTATTTATTCCGAGATCGCGAAGAAGTTCCAAACCTTTGTCTGTTGCTGATCCGGCTTTAGTACTGATAAGAGCTCCGTCAAAAATTATGGGATTGTCGGGAGTTGCCGGAGTATATTGGGAATCAACCGTTATACCTGTAGAAGAAATTAAGACAGCATTGATTTGAGAAGGACTACCTATACCGTATCCTGCCAACGGAGCTGACAGATTGGATGCTATTCTTATTTTTGCGCGTGTGATGAAGATAAGATTTCCGGGAGCTGTCGATGCGTCGGGAATATCGAGAGCCCTTATAGAATCATCAATTACAAGTTCGTCTGCAGGAGTGCCTTCAACATATACTACCGCTGCTCTGGGTGCGTTATCCCCTGTGTACGCAAGAGACATAGATCCGCACGCAGGCCAATTAACACAATACGGATCACAACCTCCCGGGGCATCTTTGCTGTAACAAATATCCGTAGGGTCACATTTGAAAACAACCATAGTCTCGCACCACGGACGGCAGTAAGTCGGTGGATTGGACGGATCGAAACAATAAGAATCATCCGGTGAGCACGTATGCGCGGCAGGTCCGTATACACAACCCATCGGGGTAAAGAAATAATCATTCGGGCTACTATTAAAAGCGGCCGCAGTCATGCTATATATTCCGGGCTTAATAAAACCGCTAATTGTGTTTAACGTTTTGGCAGTTTCCGGAGCTTCGAACTTCAAATCTTCCTGAACTGTTTCCAACTCACCTATATTTTTTGCGTATCCGCCGCCCGAGCCCTCAACTACATCCGTCGGAAAAAACTGATCCAGCAAAGATATTGCGTAAATGTTACTGTTTGCAGGAAGTTTATTGATGTTCAGCATTGCCCCGTAAAAACCTCCTAAAACCTGCTCGGCAGTACACGGACCCAAACTGGAATATTCTGAAGCGAGCCCATCGCTATCAACAACAGCGATCCATGAATCCTTCTTCACTTTTGACATCTGAAAATTAACATTTTGAGTAGTAGTGTTTGCCAGCTGCGTTACGCTTGCACAATTTTGCCCGCCTGCCAGCAAAACATTATCCCGACATTTCAAATTATAAACTTGGCACATAGCTTCGGAGTACTGCAAACATATATCTAGGACCGGAGGACTTGTCGTAGAGTATCTGACCGGAATAACCAAAATGCCGTTTGCGTCGGTTTTTCCAGTATGGTTAATTACCTCACCCGTGCTTCTTCTCACAACTACAGTTACTGATACATTGGCAAGGGGCCTGTAAATATCCGCGGAGGGGCAGGAATTCGTTAACCAGGAAACTTCCTGCACCCGTAAAGTCAAATTCATAAACATGTAGTTTGTAAATGTAAACGTGCTTGAGTCCGAACTTTTTGCCCCGTTGTCGGTTTTTACGTACCATTGATAAGTAGCGTTTTCTATAGGAAGCGTGTAAGTATAAGACGTGCCTGTTGTTGTAGTAATCAAAACAAAGCTCCCGGAATTCCTTTTAACGTACAGTTTGTAGTTTTTCGTGTTATTGGAACCACAATTCTCCCCCCAATCGCTTATAGCACTCCACGTAAATGTGATGTTAGACCTGTCGTAAAAAACAGAGTTATTGGCAGGTGATGTTAGCGTTGTTGCATCGGGTGAAGTTTCGGTACACGGCGGAATACCTGCACATGCGTAACATTCCCGCCCGCCAACATCGAGAGAACTTCCGGATGACGCTCCGGGACACACACCTGCAACTTTAGTCTTACAGACCCCATCGCCACTTGGTAGTAAATACCAACAAGCGTTTAAATAGTGCTCACAGTAATAACTGGGACAAGCCTCCACACCCGGGACCTGATTACAACAAAATGTCCCTCCCTGGCATGCCCACCAATCCCCACACTCACCTGGTGCACACGTTGCTGCAATGGTGTCCTTACCAAAAAATCCTGCAAAAAAATAGACAAAAGCAAAAATAAAAAGATTCAATAAAAATTTTCTTAAAACTACGGTATGTGTAGATCGACTTTCCATAACTATCTTCCCTTATACTCAATTCTGATAATACAGTCCGGGCCTAACACGCTACATTCCTCATTAGCACATTTTGTTATTACAGTATTACCCGGCTTCAACGCTTCGATAAACATAAAACCTGAAGAAACAAACTCAAAATTAAGATTTTTGTAAGAAAAAACCCTATCGGGAGAACAATCGAAAATGTAAGTTTTTTCTTCCCTAGTATCGATAGAGCGGAGAAGTACTTCTTTTTTTCCCATGTCTATAATCTTAACTACACTAAAATATTTGTAATCACCGGCCATCTTTTCCAGACCGTCGGGCATATTTAAATACGCATAAAAATCTTCGGCGCCCATATTAAGTTTTTTAACTCCGGGATAGTTGCCAATATCGGGGTCTTCCACATACTGCAAAGTTGAATCGCTATCGAAAACATCAACATATGATTCGCCGTCATCAAGTGCCCTGCCTTCTTTGAGAACGACAAAATATATTATCACCATGATAGTTGTGAAGATAAGTAGTACTACAGCTATAAGCAGGGGCAGAGGCGGCTTTTTCATATAAAAATGATACATTGCCAAAAATACAAGGTCAACGGCGAGTGGGTGCAAAATATGGGAAAAAAGAAAATCGGGCTGTATGTTTAATAAATTAAATACAGCCCTTTTGGGTTTTACTTCTTCTATTTCAGCGTCTCCACCCAGACAGGAAAAAGTCCCGGCATAGAGACAACAACTTCGTACTCCTCCTCCGTTAGCGGAATTACCTTGTGGGGAAGCGTAAGACCTCCAAAGTTAACATCGATACCGTATTGGGAAGTGACCTGTTCGTACAAATCAGGTACCTCATCCACGAAAATGCCTATTGTGGCGTCGTAACCTATGTCGAGCCAATAATCAATGCCGTCGAAAAGCAGGTGGGCGTCCTCAAAAAAATACAACATGTATCTTTGGGGAACTCCCATTCCCGATCCGGGCGCGAAATACCAATAATTTGCCATTAAAAGATATGCTTTCGTTACCCTTTCGCCTTTTGACGGAACCAGTCTTACGCAGCTCTTCGGATCGGCGGTATAAACGTTACCGACGCCGCTGTAACCTTGAGCACACCCGATAACTTCGTAAAACCAACCGAAATTTTCTCTCATAAACTCTAACTGCGACCCGTAAAAAGTGAACCCTGTTCGCGGGGTAGCAGTAAAAAGTACTGTGGGTGTCGGGGTTTCGGTAGGACTCGGTGTTTGGGTCGGCTCGTATGTCGCTGCAGGGCTTGCAGTAACAGTGTTGGTCGGTATCTGTGTCGGTATTTCCGCTTTGGTTGTCGTAGCTGTGGGGCTGTATATCAAAACTGTTGAAGTAGTAGTATTAACTATTTCCGGCGTGTCTTCCGACTGAGTTACTACCGCTACAATGGTTGCCGATACGACAAGCAACGCTAAAGCAATCACCGCAGTTTTCGGCTTCATCTTCTCCTATCCTTTCTACTATAGTTTTATTAAAACCGATTTTGTTAGGGTGAAATTAGCACAAAACCACAACAATAACAAACAAAAACATTTGATAGGACAATTTGTGTTTTTTAGCAAGCGCCTAAACGCCTGAGAATCTGCCTACTTCTTCAACAACCTTATCCGGGTTAACCTCGGATTTTATTAGATAGCCGTCAGCTCCGAGCTTAAACGACTCCTGAATTATGTGCTCACTATTCAAATTCGTAAGGATCAAAACAGGACCTTTCTTCATTTCGGGATTGTCCTTTAGATCTTTTAAAATCTTTAAACCGTCCTTACCCGGAAGCATTATATCCAGGAGAAGAAGTTCCCAGTCGGTGTTTTTTAACTTATCTCCGCCTATTTCACCGTTGGGAGCCTGATCAACTGTGTAACCTGCGTTCTGCAGAACTTCGGCGTATATAGTCCTTATGTCCTGCTCATCTTCAATTATTAGTACTTTATTTAGTGTTTTTTCTGGCATAGTCTATTTATAGCACACTGCGCTATGGTCAACAATCAATTTTTTTAGTTTAATATATATAATGCCCGACAGACTTGTTGAAATAAAAGAGAGTGAGATCTTAAAACTAATAGATAAAAACCGTGCGCTTGATGCCACGTACAAACTCGTTGAGATTATTCTGGAAACAACTGAGTTTGATGAACTTACTCAAAAAATCGCAGACATTATTCCTAACGCCCTGGGATACGAATTGGGAATGCTGGCACTTACAGATAACAAGAGTAATGTTCTAAAAAAGGTCTCTCTTTCTAAAGGAATGGGGGATGTTGATAAACAAAGTCAGCTCGAAGAATTTTTCGGAGAACTGACCATCCCTTTCGGCTACGCGGACAATGTGTGTATACAAGCTGTGGAAAATAAAAAACAAATTGTGAGCCCATTTATGTGGGATGTTTTTAAACCCACACTCACAAAACAACAAGCCGAAAGCATACAGGAAATAACAAACACACGATCTCACATTGTAACCCCTCTTTTTTCTCACGAAAGAGTAATAGGAGCAATTATCGTAAGTCTCGCAAAAGATGTAGACAAGGTAACCGAATTTGAAAAAGACATGCTTAGAAAATTTGCAGAGAACGCAGGTATTGCTGTAGAAAACTCAAAACTTTATACAAACCTAAAAAGGGCAAAAGAAGATTTACACAAAGCTTACGAAAACATGAAAGTACTAAACACTTTAAAGGACGAATTTCTTTCGGTCGCTTCCCATGAACTTAGAACTCCGATGACAATTGTGAAAAGCTATCTATGGATGTTGGAGAAACAAAAAGCCGGAAAACTAAACGACAAACAAATGGAGTACCTGAATAAGGCTCTTGTAGGAACTCAGAGAATGATCGCCCTGATAAACGACATGCTCGATATATCTAAGTTCGAAAGAAAGAAAGTCTCTTTTTCAATTACACAAATTAATCTGGTAACGGTGATTAAAGATGTTACATCAAACTTTGAACTTAGGGTGGGGGAGAAGGGCTTGAATATGGAATTTAAATCGCCTTCGGAAGAAATACTGGTAGATGCGGATCCGGAAAAACTTAAAGATGTTTTTACCAACTTAATCGAGAACGCCTTAAAATTTACAAAAGAAGGTTCTATTGCAGTTGAAGTAGAAGAATTTGATGATTTTTACAAGATTTCCATAAAGGACACCGGGGCAGGAATAGACAAAAAAGATCTTCCAAAACTATTCCATAAATTCGGCCGTATCGACAACAGCTACACTATAGCTTCAGACTCCGGCGGAACCGGACTGGGATTATACATTGTAAAACTATACATTCACGGTATGGGAGGAATGGTCGGTGCCGACTCTGAAGGCCCGGGAATGGGAAGCACTTTCTGGCTGACACTTCCTAAAAATAAAATAAAGAAATTTGGTGTTGACTTAAAGCAGGTAGAGATACCAGTGTAAAATTACTCCGCCCCAAACCAAAGATATAAGGCTTCCAAGTATTAAAAACGGACCGAACGGAACCACGCTTTTTAGCGTCTTTTTTCCCGCAACTACAAACATTATGCTTATGATCGCTCCCGTAAAAAATGCCAGAAATATGGCAAGTAAGTTATGGGGGAAAGGATTAACCAAACCCACCAAAAGTGCCAATCTTATGTCACCGCCGCCCATACCACGACCGCGGGTGACCCAAACCAAAAAAAGGAAAAGAAGTGCAATTACTATCGCAGATGCAAAATTTGTACCTAACGAGCGCGCTACATCTAACATCTGGTCTTCAAAATATCCCAAACGGAATAGATATTGTCCGAACTCATCGTTTTGCAATCTAATACGGTAATCCCAAAGATTTACCGATGTTGTTATGACATGAAATAGTGCCACAAAACCGATTGCGGGTAAAACAACCTTATCGGGAATTAACAAATACTTCAAATCAGTTAAAACTAAAATTTCGTAAAACGAAAAAACGACAACCAAAAAAGCAAATCCTAACGCTGAGGTTAAATCAAAAGGACCGAATATTGAAAACTTTGAAAGATAAGCTGCCAAAACCAGCAACATTCCGGCAACTACCTCAGAGAACACGTAAATCCGAGCCAAAGATTTTTTACAGTTCGAGCATTTACCTCTCTGCCATAGAAAAGAAACAATCGGAATTAAATTTAAAGGACGAAGTATTTTCCCGCAAAAATCACATTTAGAGTGACCTATTATAATTTTTCCGCCTTTTACCGAACGGTCTGAGACCAAATTAAGGAAAGATCCTAAAAAAGTACCGAATATAAATAGTAACAGGGTGTTTAAATATACATCCGTCATTGGCAAATTTTCCCACTTTTTCGGACAAACTACAATAAAACAAACATTGGTGGGAGACACGACTTTGGCTGGAGTTTACGCAGTCTAATTCAAAACGGTCAGGTTACTTCCCATTTCGTACATACTTGCGTTATCGCCGCCGTCTGTAGACATCCTGGTTAGGTTGTCGGGATGTTCGAAATACGTGTTTAGCTCAAAGTCTGTTAGGGTTGAGCCGAAAATGAAAACCGTCGGCGATACGTTAACCGGATCAATGGGCAGAGTAGGGATGTACTTACTAAGCCCCTGCTTATCTGTGGGGATTGTAAATTTGACCCAACCGTTCCCGTCAAGATCCCTGTCTCCGACAGCACTCGAACATTCCGAACATTCGCCTGTTACTATTAGTGTTATCTCATCTTCTGCTAAAGCAAGATTAATTGCCTTCGCCAACGATTCTATTTGCTCCATTCTTTTTGCGTCGCGACCTTTCTGAATCATTGCTCTGGGATTAATTACCAGCAACAACGCACCGGATAATATTCCCATTATCGCGATAACTATTAAAAGTTCTATTAGAGTAAATCCTTTTTTGTTCATATTTAAAATTCTACTTCCACTTCCTAAATCGTTAAAGAGCCTGAGTAATCTGGTAAATAGGTGTAATAATAGATACAATTAAAAACCCTACCATAACACCCAAAACTATGAGAATTACAGGCTCCAAGGCCGCAGAAAGTCCTTTCACCTTATTATCGACCTCACCTTCATAATAAGTCGCCACACGATCAAGAACCTCATCCATTTTTCCTGTCTCCTCTCCGACACTTGCCATCTGGGCAAGAAGCGGAGGAAACTGATTTGAAGATCTAAAATATGTGGATAGGGATGTTCCTTTTTCAATCTGTTTAGCACCCTGCAAAACGGATATCCGAAATGACGGGCTGGACATTACAGTAGAAACTATACCTAAAGCTTCGACAATCGGAACTGCGGAATTTATTAAAAGTGCAAGAGTCTTACTAAACTGTGCAAAATCCTTCTCCTTGATAATTTTCCCAAAAACAGGAGCTCGCATAGATACTTCTGCAATGTAATACTTTCCTTTATCGCTTTTTGCGTAATACCGGATAATCAAAAATGCTGAAACTGCACATATAGCCAATATAATAGTGTGGGCGACCATAAAGTCGGATACTGCTATCATCAACTTCGTAATTGCGGGCAGTTCAACCTCCATACTCTTATACATGTCTGCCAACTGAGGTATGACGAATATCATCAAGACCACAAACACACCTACCATAGCGACCATGACGACTGCAGGATAAATCATTGCGCCTTTAAAACGGGCGTTCAAATCCCTTTGAGCCTCCATGTTGTCGGCAAGTCTTTTTAAGATGACATCCATCTTACCCGAAGATTCTCCTGCTCTAACCAGAGCCTGGTATGTAACAGAAAATACATCGGGATACTTTCCCATTGCATTTGATAATGAAGCGCCTCCCTCAACGTTTCTAAGAACATCGTATATAACTTTTTTAAAGGTTTTGCTTTGTGTCTGCGCGGCTAAAACTTCAAGAGCGCGCGAAATTGGCAACCCCGCAGAAATCATTGTTGAAAACTGCCTGGTAAAAGTGACAACGTCGTTAGTAGATACTCCGCGGAAATTTAAAAATTTATCCGCTATAGTTTCGCGCTTTTCCTGTATTGAGATAACATAAAGACCCTGGCCTTTTAGTAAAGAAACCGCCAAATCTTTTGTTCGCGCATCAACTGTTCCGCTTATGGTTTTTCCGGATACATCTTTTGCATTGTAAGAAAATATCGCCATATTATTTCATCATTTTCGAATCAACCAATCTTCTGAATTCTTCGGGTCTCAAAGTGTATTTGATGCCTTCCTGGAACTCAACATGACCTTCATTTATAAGATATGCTATTGACCTGTCTAAGCTGATCATCCCGACCTGCGAGCTTGTGTTTATAACGTTGTCGATCATGTGGGTCTTTCCCTCTCGGATAAGATTTTTCACGGCGTCATTTGCCAACATTATTTCAATTGCGGGAACGATACCTTTGTCAGGGGAGGGGAGTAGTCGCTGAGAAATAACTGCTTCAAGAACCTGTGCTAGCTGAGATCTCATTTCATTTTGTTTTTCAGAAGAAAATGAAGAAACAATTCTTTCAACAGTCTGTGAGGCCGAGTTAGTGTGTAAAGTAGCAAAAACCAAATGTCCTGTTTCCGCTATATTAAGAGCAGAGGAAATGGTTTCGGAGTCACGCATCTCACCAATAAGTATAACGTTCGGGTCCTGTCTTAACATAGACTTGAGCGCAACGGTCCAGTCGTGCGTATCCAAAAACATCTCTCTTTGCTCAACCAAAGATTTTTTATTTGCGAAAATATATTCAATAGGATCTTCAACGGTAATAATATGCTCTGCTCTTGTTTCATTTATCCTGTCTATCATGGAAGCTATAGTTGTTGATTTACCATGACCGGTAGGACCTACAACAAGAATCAACCCCGATTTTATGTTGCATAAGTTCATTAGATACGGTGGTAAATTCAAAGATTCAAAGGAAGGTATTGTCATGGGAATATGTCTTAAAGCAGCCGAAGGGTAGCCTTTTTGAAAAAACGCATTTACTCTGAATCTGGCTTTACTTCCTAAAGCAACCGAAAAATCGAGCTCTTTATTTACCTCTAATACTTCACGTTGCTGAGTATCTAAAACCTGAGATAGAAAATATTCCATGTCATCTACAGTTAGGGGATCGTAGTCTTCTAAAAGGGACAGGATGGTTTTTACTCTCACGTGAGGCCTGCTTCCGACCGAAACATGAAGATCGCTGGCATTCATGGAAACCACTCTTTCTAATAGTTGTGTTGCGTCTAATTTCATCCTGCGATTAAGCTATTTAGCCACCCTCAAAACCTCCTCAAGAGAGGTAGAACCTTCAACAACCCTAAGATAGCCGTCCTGCAAAAGAGTCAGCATTCCCATTTCAACTGACTTGTCGTGAATTTTACCTGTGTGCGCATTTTCAATTATTAAGTGAGCAATTTCATCATTCATGTATAAAAGTTCAAATATTCCGAGTCTTCCTCTGTAACCGGTGTTTCCGCATTTCGGACAGCCTTTACCTCTTGACAACGTGACTTTATCCTTTTCCAAAGCGGCTTTAACAGATTTTGCAATTTCCGGATCTTTTGCCAACAAAGCTTTGTTTGCAGCAATCTCGCTAATAATCTTTTTTATACTTTCCTGAATTTCTTCCGGAGGTTCAAATTCTTCTTTACACTCCGCGCAAACTTTTCTTACCAACCTTTGAGCAAGTATGGCATTAACGGTTGATGCCAGTAAAAAGTTCTCAACACCCATATCGAGTAAGCGGGGCAGTGCGCCGGCCGCAGAATTAGTGTGGAGTGTAGACAAGACGAGGTGACCCGTAAGTGCCGCATGAACAGCCAGCTCGGCAGTTTCACCGTCTCGAATCTCTCCTACCATTATAATGTTCGGGTCCTGCCTTAAGAAAGATCTCAAGCCGCTTGCAAAAGTAAGACCTGCCTGCGGATTAACCTGAACCTGATTAACACCCGGCACCCTAATTTCCACCGGATCTTCGAGGGTAACAACATTAACTCTGATTGTATTTAATTTGCTAAGAGCGGAAGCTAAAGTTACGGTTTTACCTGAACCTGTAGGACCCGTAACCAAAAGCATTCCGTTAGGTTTCAACGAAGCTTCTTCAAATCTTTTTAATGTAGCACCCCGCATACCAAGGTCTCGGTAAGAAAATACTGTTCCTTCTTCTTTTAACAACCTTATAACGACTTTTTCACCGTATATAGTGGGTAGGGTAGAGACTCTCAGGTCGGTTTCAATTTTTCCTACCTGAACTTTAAATCGCCCGTCCTGCGGAATTCTTTTTTCGTCTATTTTCATTGAGGATAGAATTTTTATTCTCGCAACAACAGAGTCGTGCATTTCTTTTGGAATTTTTCTTTTTTCTTCGAGAATACCGTCAACACGATAGCGAAGTCTTGAAACATCTTCTCCCGGTTCTAAGTGAACGTCGGAAGCACCTATTTTAACCGCCGTCTCCAGTATCATTGAAACGATTCTGGCAATAGGAGCGTCCCTTATCGTGGCATCGGTAATTTCGCCACTGCCTTCTTCAATTTTTAAAGTGGTTTCAGAGATTTCCTGCAATGCCGCGCTGATTTCTTCCCCCAATTCCTTGCCTTTTTGTTCCTCAAGAATCTTTTCAATTGTTTTTTCGGTAGTGATGTAAGGAACTACCTTAAATCCGGTTTTTCTTTCAATAAAATCGATCGTTTGTAAATCAAGGGGATCCAGCATCGCCAAAGACAGCTTGCCTTCTTTCAGCTCAAAAGGAACAAATCTGTATTTTTTGGCAACATTAAGGGGAACAAGATCCATTAGAGTAGGATCGACTTGCTCTACTGTTAGTGAAACAAAAGGAACATTGTAAACATCGCCTAAGGCCTCTGCAAAATCCTCCGGTTTAACGTAACCGCGGTCTTTAACGATCTGCTCAATACTTTTACCAGTATTAACATTTTCAAACTTTATGGCTGAGAGCTGATCCGAATTTATCAGCTTTTTTTCGTACAAAACATCTGCGACTGTTTTTACTGTATCTGTTTTAAACATAGGGCAGGCAACTTCTACTTATTCTACTTAAATATGTTAACAATTAGCCGGGCTCTCCGCAATAAATAAAATCGCGATTCCTTAATTTATATCCGGCATAGTTATATTAAAGTATAATACCCTCATGGGAAAAGCGGTACTTATATACGGAGGAACTTACAAGGACAGAGTAGAAACCTTGAAAAATCAAGGAATAATGTTCAGTTACGAAAACAGTACTCCCGATACCTTTATAATAGAGAAAGAAGAAAATAGAAAAAGTATCGGAATAGAAACCTCAAGATCCGTTAAAAAATTCCTAAAAGAAAAACCTTTAAATAAAGACAAAAAAACGGTTGCGATTTTAAAAGCGGAGTTAATGACAACCGAGGCTCAAAACGCCCTTTTAAAAATTATTGAAGAACCTCCAAGTTACGCCGAAATTTATCTGCTTTCAAAAACCGAAAACTCTCTTTTAGATACGGTGGTATCGAGGTGCGTTAAAAAGCGCGCGGATGCTTGTGAAGAAAACCAAACCTCAAAATCCGAAATTCTGAAAATAGTTAAAATGAACACCGGGGAAAGACTCGACAAAGCTAAAGAGATTTCCGAAATGGAAAAAGAAGAGCTTATCGCCGAAATGGAGAAGTGGGTAATAGACTTAAGGCTTCAAAGACCGGGCGAGAATTTATTCATAAAAAAGATAGAAATGATTGTATCCGTCAAAAAATCTCTCGAAGAAACAAACGTAAATCCGCGGCTGGCGATAGAGGCTCTTTTGCTTAATTTATAGGCAAAAAACTCAATAATAAGTGTTGAATTAAGTCACCCTCTGATATACAATTACATGGTTATGGCGAAAAATTACGATAATTACAGCTCTGATCAAATACAGGTTTTAGAAGGACTCGACCCCGTCAGAAAAAGACCCGGAATGTATATCGGTTCTACCGGACAGGAAGGACTTCATCATCTAATAACTGAGGTTGTAAACAACTCAATGGACGAGGCTATAGGAGGATTTGCAAACCATATAAAACTTGTTTTCACGGAATACGGATCGGCAATTATTTACGATAACGGACGCGGAATTCCTTACGATATTAAAAAAGGTTACGGTGTGAGCGCACTTGAACTTGCCTACACAAAACTTCACGCTGGAGGAAAATTCGGCGGTGGTGGGTATAAAGTATCAAGCGGTCTTCACGGAGTAGGAGCTTCGGTTGTAAATGCCCTCTCTAAGTGGTGTAGGGTAGTGGTAAGAAGAGGGGATGAGACCGTAATACAAGAATATGAAGACGGCGGACACGTCATAAGACCTGTTGAAAAAATTGATCCCGCAAAAACAAAGACTGCATCAAAACTTAAAGGCGCTCAATGGGGAATAGATCTGGAAAACTGGAACTACGAAACTGGGACCATAGTTGAATTTCTTCCAGACGAAAAAATATTTGAAACAACAAGTTTCGATTTTAAGCATTTCGTAAATCAGCTAAGAGAGTACGCATACCTCACGGCCGGAATAAAGTTTGAAATTGAAGACAGAAGAACCGGTCAAAATTACTCATTCCACTTTGAGGGCGGTATAAAAGCGTATCTTACATCATTAAACAGAAACAAAACCGTACTCAACCCAAACATCTATCACGTAAAAAGAGACTATGAAGATATTACGGTAGAGGTCGCCCTGCAATACAATAATTCCTTTACCGAAAACGTGCTTACGTTTGCAAACCATTTAAAAAACTCCGAGGGAGGGACACATTTAACAGGCTTCAGAACCGCCCTTACAAAATGTGTTAATGATTACGCCAGAAAAAGCAATTACCTTAAAGAGAAGGATTCAAACCTTTCAGGAGATGACTTAAGAGAAGGCCTAACGGCAATAATTTCGGTTTCTCTCGATTCAACAACCCTGCAATTTGAAGGTCAGACTAAAGCAAAACTAGGTAACACAAATGTAAAGGTCGCCGTCGAATCAGTGGTAAAAGACTCACTTGAAACCTTTTTCAACGAGCATCCCAAAGATGCTCAGGCCATCGTGGAAAAAAACATCCTGGCATTAAAGGCCAGAATGGCAGCAAAAGCGGCCAGGGACACGGTTATCAGAAAAACCGCTCTTGAAGGAGGCGGTGTCCTACCCGGAAAGCTTGCAGATTGTTCTAAAAAAGATGCGGAGAAAACAGAAATATTTATTGTCGAGGGAGACTCAGCAGGCGGTTCCGCAAAACAGGGAAGAAATAGAGAGTATCAAGCCATTCTTCCAATATTTGGTAAGATTTTGAACACAGAAAGAGCTCGTTTAGACAAGATAGTTGATAGCGACAAGTTTAAAGCACTAATTATTGCTATCGGCGCCGGAATAGGGGAGCAGTATAATCCCGCCAAAGTTAGATATGGAAAAATTATTCTTATGGCAGATGCCGATGTCGACGGAATGCACATTGTTTCGCTTTATTTAACCTTTTTCTATAGACACATGCCCGAACTTATACAAGACAGCAAAATTTTTGTAGCGGTTCCTCCTTTATATAAGGCTGTCTGGGGAAAAGAAAAGAGATATCTATTTGACGATATCGATAGGGAAGCATTTTTAAAAACACCCGAAGGTCAAAAAGCAGTAATACAGAGATTTAAAGGTTTAGGAGAAATGAACGCAGACGAGCTTTGGGAAACAACTATGAACCCCGCTACCAGAAGATTAAAACAAATAAATATTGCAGATGCAGCCAAAGCAGATGAAGTATTTACAATGCTTATGGGAGAAGAAGTCGCACCTAGAAAAAGATTTATTCAAACGCACGCTAAAAAAGCGAATTTGGATATTACTTAAAATATTTTCCTGTCCTATACTAATATTAAATACATATAGCTCAAAGAGAGGAGAGAATCATGCAAGAGCTTCAGGCAATTACCAAATGCAGTTTTGCCGATCCCGTTATTGAAAAAAGTGATTCCGAAGGTAAGAGCCATCTTCTGAAAATGAGAGTAGTGGTAGGTAACGAAGATGACAGTAAGGAATTGATTTTTCATATAAGGGCAGCAAAAAACGGCAGGGGCTGGGAACTTCACGAACCTTCTGTTCAAAAAATCGAAAGTCAGCTACAAGAAGAGGGGTTCGACCCGGAAACCTTTAATGTTGCGTTATTTAGATGCAGAGCCGTAAGCATGTTGAATAGACCGTCAAGCTAGGAGTTACAAAAAGGGTTCGGTTACAGTAGGTATTTAACTACAAACCGAGCCCGTTCTTTTTCACGAGGTTGATATAAAAACCAAATAAGCTATAATAAACGGCATTGCGTACGCATTTTTGCTGTGCGCAAAAGTATTTGTGCTCAGCACAAAAAGGAGTATTAAATTTACACAGGAGGAAGCATGGACATTCAACTAATTGCTTTATTCTTGTCGCCCGCCACGGCAATAATCGCTCTAGGTTACGGCATTTACCTTGCGAAAAAGGTAATGAAAGAGGAGCAAGGTAGCGAAAAGCTAAAAACAATAGCGAAAGCTGTCAAAGACGGTGCGATGGCCTATCTTAAGAGGCAATTTAAAATTGTTGCCCCTATTATGGTAGGGTTAGCAGTAATTATTGCGGTCACTCTGGGTACAGGTGTGGCAGCTACATTTTTATTAGGCGCTCTATTTAGCGCTATTATCGGGTATTTCGGGATGTGGATTGCGGTGGAAGCAAACGTTAGAACCGCGAACAACGCCCAAAAAGGACTTAATCCCGCTTTAAAAACAGCGTTCGGCGCAGGAACCGTTAACGGAATGCTTGTCGTCGGACTCGGACTGCTCGGGGTATCTATTGTATACATGTGGTCCTACTTCTCCTTTATCTCTGAGGGTCCTGAGGCAGTTGCAAAAAGCGCTACCGAAGTTTTAGTAGGATACGGATTTGGAGCAGCTCTCCTAGCATTGTTTATGAGAGTCGGCGGAGGAATATTTACTAAAGCCGCAGATGTGGGAGCTGACCTGGTAGGTAAAGTGGAGAAGGGTATACCAGAAGACGATCCGAGAAATCCGGCCGTTATCGCCGACAACGTGGGTGACAATGTCGGGGACTGTGCAGGTATGGCAGCCGATGTTTTTGAATCTTACGCACTTACGATTGTTGCGGCAATGATACTCGGAGGAAATCTTTTCGGAATTGAAGGGGTTGTTTTTCCTCTTCTAGCAAGATCGGGAGCAATCTGGACTTCAATTTTAGGTACGTTTTTCGTTAAAGCTAAAAATGATAAAGAGGATCCAATTAAACCTTTGATAAGAGGATTTATGGTATCGGCAATAGCCGCCGTTGTAATTTTCATGTTCCTATCAGTATATTTGTTAAACGAGCCTAGAGCAGGTTTTGCAGCTGTAGTAGGAATTTTGGCAATGATGGCTTTGTTATACGTTACAAAATACTACACAGGACCGGGTGAAAAACCTGTTGTGGCGATCGCAAAAGCTTCAAACACCGGAGCCGGAACTAACATAATTTCCGGTCTGGGATATGGAATGGAATCAACTTTTGTATCGGTTGTTGTTGTGTGCTTAGCCATATTTTCCGGCTATCTGCTTCTAGGATTCTACGGAATATCACTTGCAGGTATGGGAATGCTTGCAACTACAGGAATAATCATGGCATTGGATACATTCGGACCTATATCCGACAACGCACAGGGAATGTGCGAAATGGCAGGACTTAGCAAACAGGCAGCCGAAGTTACCGGGGGTCTTGATGCTGTAGGAAACACAACAAAAGCATTAACCAAGGGTTTTGCAGTAGGTTCCGCAGCTGTAGCGGCAAGCTCGCTGTTCGCAACTTACTTCGAAGCTACAAACCTTACGGCAATAGATATTGCAAATCCTAAAGTATTCGTTGGAGTACTTTTAGGGGGAGCTTTACCTTTCCTGTTTAGCTCGAGATTAATAGGGTCGGTCGGAAGAGCTGCATTCGAGGTTGTAGAAGAAGTCAGAAGACAATTCAGAGAAATACCGGGAATAATGGAAGGGACAGGAAAACCTGATTATTCAAGAGCGGTCGAAATTGTAACATCCGCAGCCCAAAGAGAGCTTGTTGTACCAGCATTTTTGGTTGTTGCTACACCCGTAATTGCCGGTACTTTAGGAGCTGAAGCTCTTGGGGGATTTTTGGCGGGGACAGTTGTTGTAGGACTCATGCTCGCACTTTTTATGTGCAATACCGGAGGAGCTTGGGATAACGCCAAAAAATACATTGAGGATGGAAATTTTGGCGGCAAGGGAAGTGAAACCCACAAAGCTGCCGTCGTTGGAGATACCGTAGGAGATCCTTTAAAGGACACTTCGGGACCAGCACTTAATCCTATGATGAAGATTGTTCAGATTGTTGCTCTTCTTATAGCGCCGATGGTTGTTGCTATTATCGGGCTGTAAGTTAGATTTTGTTGATGGGATTTGAGGGCCGCCTTTAGGCGGCCCTCTTCATTTCTCCTCGCACACACAATCCCCCGAGGCCTTAAAACAACAAAAAAGCCCTGTCGGGTATTCCTTTAAATACAACAAATACTAAAACTCAAACTGTCCTTTCCATTATTGT
The DNA here is from genome assembly GCA_938004185.1 of uncultured candidate division WWE3 bacterium. Lineage (GTDB taxonomy): Bacteria > Patescibacteriota > WWE3 > UBA101185 > UBA10185 > UBA8498. The sequence continues at coordinate 76,137 of CALKWN010000065.1, read as the reverse complement.
TAATACGCCGTTTTACCTTATACAGTAACAAATAACCTATGGAACACTTGTCCGGAAAGTGTTAATATTAATAAGTTATGGCTGATAAGATAACTCAAATAAAACAGGAAGAGGAAAACAAAATAATTCAGAGTGATATCACCGAAACGATGCAGTCCGCTTACCTTGACTACGCAATGTCAGTTATTGTTTCAAGAGCCCTTCCCGATGTTAGAGACGGATTAAAACCCGTTCAAAGAAGAATTATCTACGCAATGCAGGATCAGAACATGACTGTTTCCTCGAAATTTCATAAATGCGCAGCAGTAGTAGGCGAGGTGTTGAAAAAATATCACCCACACGGCGATGTTTCAGTATATGACGCCCTAGTAAGGATGGGGCAGGACTTTAACCTTAGATACCCGCTCATATTCCCCCAGGGAAACTTCGGAAGTATTGACGGCGATCCTCCGGCAGCCATGAGATATACCGAGTGTAAACTTCAGAAGATTTCAGAGGAGCTTTACGCGGATATCGATAAAGAAACAATAAATTTCGTCATGAACGACCTTCAAAACGACGAACCTACCTATCTTCCAAGTCTTTTACCTAACTTATTGCTAAACGGAACTACCGGTATTGCTGTAGGCATGGCAACAAACATACCTCCCCATAACTTAAGCGAAATATTAGACGGAATTAACCTTTTAATAGAAAAAGCCGAAGTAATAGGAGAAAAACCGGCAAAAAGCGACAAAGAACAAATTGCCAAGCTATCTTTTGAATCATCAGCTAACGTAGAAGACCTTGTAAAACTTATAAAAGGTCCGGATTTTCCTACAGGCGGTACAATTTATGACCAAAAAGAAATAATTCAGATGTACGCAACAGGGAAGGGAAGAGTAGTAACAAGAGCAAAAATGGAAGTAGAGGAAGGAAAAGGAGAGAAGATGCGTCTTGTGGTAACGGAAATACCGTACATGGTCAACAAATCAACACTAATTGCTAAAATTGCGGATCTGGTGAAAGATCGAAAAGTCGAGGGTATTTCGGACTTAAGAGATGAGTCCAACAAACAAGGTCTTAGGGTTGTCATAGAACTCAAAAAAGAAGCGGTTGTAAAGAAAATTCAAAATCAGCTGTATAAATATACCCAGCTTCAGAGCACATTTAATGCAAATTTCGTGGCACTTCTGGATAACGAGCCCAAACTAATGACCTTGAAAATGATTTTGGAAGAATTTATTAGGCACAGACAACAAGTAGTGGTTAAAAGAACAATATATTTACTCAAAAAGGCGCGTGAAAGAGAACACATACTCCGCGGACTGAAGATCGCTCTTGATAACCTCGATGCAGTTATCGCCCTTATCAGGGCAAGTAAAGACGCTGACACCGCTAAGGCTGGGTTAATGAAAAAATTCGGCCTGTCTGAAATTCAAGCTCAAGCCATACTTGACATGCAGTTGAGAAGACTAGCCGCTCTGGAAAGACAGAAGATAGAGGACGAATTAAAACAAATAATCGCCACAATTGCTGACTATGAGGACTTAATCGCTTCACCTATAAGAATAATCGAAACCGTTAAAAAAGAACTTTTAGATCTAAAAGAAAAGTACGGCGACAAGAGAAAAACCATGGTAGTAAAAGGAAAAGTAGGTGAGCTATCCGACGAGGATCTTATAGTAGATGAGAGCTGCATAGTAACAATAAGTGAAAGCGGCTATATAAAGAGATTAAAGGAAGACACTTACAAGAAACAGGGTAGGGGAGGCAAGGGAGTTGTGGGGCAGGGGTTAAAAGAAGAGGACAGCGTCGATACTATAAAGACCTGCTCAACCCATGACTGGGCCTTATTTTTCACCAATACCGGGCGTGTGTACAAAATGAGAATCTGGGATATTCCCGAATCTTCAAGAACCGCAAAAGGCACACCGCTTGTAAACTTTTTAAGCATGTCTCAAAGCGAAAGAGTAGAGGCCTTTTTAACCATATCCGCAACCGACATGGCAGAAGAAAAAGGCTTTGTGTTCTTCGTAACAGAAAAAGGCGTAGTAAAAAGAACCGGCATGCCTGAATTTTCAAATATCAGATCTTCCGGAATACTCGCCATTAAACTTTCTCAGGGTGACGACCTTGCTTTCGCGGGACTTACATACGGAGAGGACGATGTCCTGCTTACGACTAAAATGGGACAGTCCATAAGATTCAGCGAAAAAGAGGTAAGGGATATGGGAAGAGCGGCCGGAGGTGTTACAGGCATCAAACTAAGCAAAGGAAATGACAGTGTTGTGGGCACAGTAATAATTCCGAACAAAGCGAAAAACATCGATTTACTGGTAGTTTCGGATAAAGGCTACGGAAAACGCACCAACACTTCCGAATATAAAACGCAAAGCAGGGCAGGATCCGGAATTTTAACCTACAAAGTAACCGAAAAAACAGGCCACTTGGTCAGTGCGAGAGCAATAAACAGTGAAAACGGCTCTGACGTTCTTCTTGCCACCTCGAGCGGAAAAGTATTAAGAATAGGATCTAAACTTGTCCCGGTGCTTGGAAGAGCAACACAAGGTGTCAGACTAATAAAACTCGATTCAGGTGACAGTGTTACTTCCGCCGCAGTAATCGAAGAAGAACTTGAACAATCCGAAGAATAATTTATTCTGAATCTGTGAAATTTCCCGATAATTTTCAAATTGAAAAAAACCTCCATTTGGCCAATAAACACAAATATATTGCGGGTGTGGACGAGGTGGGCAGGGGACCACTGGCAGGACCCTTGGTTGTTGCTGCAGTAATTCTCGACATTGCAGAGCTTCTGGATTTCGAAGAGAGTTTGTCAGACAAAGACGCAGGCTCCAAAAACTGTAGAAATAACGACGTCGAATATATACACAAAGCCATTTACAAAAACATTACCGACAGTAAAAAAATCAGCCCCTTAAAAAGACACAAAACAAACGATTTTATTTTAGAAAAATGTCTGTCTCACTCCATAATAAAAATAGAGAGCTACAATATTGATAGGGAAGGTATGGGTAATGCAGTTTTGAGAGCATTTAACGAAGCTGTGCTTGGGTTAAAAATAAAGCCCGATTTTGTTATAACCGACTCTGTGAAAATAACCGGCCTGGATTCCGACACCCAGCTTAACCTTGTTTCCGGAGATCTGAAAAGTATAAGTGTCGGGGCAGCTTCAATAATTGCAAAGGTGTTTAGAGACAATATTATGACAGAGTACGACACGGTATTTCCGGTGTACGGGTTCGGAAAACACAAAGGCTACGGCACTAAAGCACATCTTGAGGCTTTGGAAAAACACGGACCTTGCGAAATCCACAGAAAAAGTTTTCATCCTGTTTCAAAATGGGTTTAATAATCGGCTAAATCAACAATAAGCTAAGTTAACGAAGTTATTCCGCCGTCATCTTCATCAGTGTATCCCGGATTTATAGAATTTTTACTTTCATTTTTGCTCCCCGGAAGGTCTTTTTCATGAATAATATCTTCGATCTCATCATCGATATCACCTGAGCCCTCCGCAACGTCCTTGTGATACAGCTTGTGCACATTCTTTAGCTGTCTGTTAGTTATATGAGTGTAAATCTGCGTAGTAGATACATTTGAGTGACCTAACAATTCCTGTACCGACCTCAAATCGGCCCCCTCTTTTAATAAACCGGTGGCGTAAGTATGTCTTAAAGTGTGGGGCGTAGCATCTACCGAAATACCGGCATTTGTAACATATTTCTTAATCATCCTCTGAACACTTCTAACAGTAAGCCTTAAAGACTCGCCTTCAAAATCGTCCGACTCCATGTGCTTGCCTGAATACCTTACAAATAAAGGTTTAAAGGTGTCGCGGCGCAAAGATAAGTATTTTTTAATCCAATTTCGTGCAGTAGGTGACAAATAAACCGTTCTTGCCTTACGTCCTTTTCCGATCACAGTAAACTCTCCGGAAGTAAGGTTAACCTCATCTCTGTTCAGCTTAACAAGCTCGCTAACACGCAAGCCGGTACTGTATAGGGTTTCAAGAATGGCACGGTCCCTTATTCCTGATCTTTTACTGAGGTCCTGACCATCAAAAAGCTTTTTCATCTGATCGTCATTTAAAACCTTAGGCACACGATCGTCGGCCTTACCTAAAATAATCTGTTCGGGAGACATTATCTCAAGCTGCTCCTCAACCACTAAATATTTTAAAAATGCCCTCAAAGCCACCAAAAAAGTTTTTTGAGTCGAGCGCTTAAATTCCATTTGAGATTTGCTACTTATTCGGCGGTTTAAATCCAACCTATATTTTTTTACAACCTCGTCTGAAATGTCACCCAAAACCACACTCTCTTTTTTAAGATATGAGGAAAGCCAGGCAACAAAATCCGTAAGATAAAAGTGATACATTCTCAAAGTATTTTGCGAGAGGTTCTTTTCTATCTCACAATACTCAAGGTATGAGGTAATAACGTCGGACATATTTGAATCAAACGATACTTTTGCCATCTTTTTTTAAAAAATTCAACCTGGGGCATTCTGGGGCCTCATGCCTTGTTTTGGCTGTAATAACAACAAATAATAGCATGGCATCTCATGAAATATACCCGAATTTCATTAAGATATGTAAATTATAGTACATAGAGAACGAAATATCCCTAGGCATCATAAGCGGGTAGAGAAATTCTTAAATTTTTTGTATAGGACAGTTTGCGGAAATTATAAAAAGATAAGGGACATGCGTGAATAATGGAGAAAAGTAATTTATAAAAAGTGAGGCAGGGAAGTTAAATCAATAAATATTAACGCAAATAAAAAAATAGACTCGGGAAATAATTTTGATATACATATTTGAAATAGAGAGCCGGTTTCCATCGATATATTAGACGTCGTATAATGTATGTTTAACGACGTTACGTGTGGGGAGAATGCACAGAAGCAATAAAAGGCAAATATGAGACACAAATAAACGAGAGAGAATAAGTGAATGAAAATTTCCGCAAATTTAAAATTAATTAATTTTTATTTACCGAATATTAATTATTTAATTAACTAATAAAAAGAAATAAACAATATCTGCACACACATTCACTCATTTATTTTTATCCTATTTACCGAAGGCCTCCCAGAAACTTATCCACACCCCCACCCCACCGGAGATGTATGACAATCGCGCAGGTCGTTGTTAAGACAACAAATAAGAACGCGTCAACGTACGTACATACATAAAAATATATGACAAACGTCCTGAAATATATGACAAACGTACGGGGGTGAGTACATAATTAGCACCCTATAGTAATCAGTGCCAGGAAATATGACAAACGTACCCTATAGTACTTCTCTACTCACCTTCTCTACGTCTCTGTTTAAGGGCGGAATATCAACATTAAAACCAAAAAGAATAAAATTATTGTTGTATACTGGAAGATAAATTTTTTATTTATTTCATTTTTTAAATAAGCGCTAATATAGCTTAGACCGAACATGGCTACGGTAGCAGTAAACAAAGCCTTAAGAAAAGGTTCGGAAGGAATAAAAGACACACCTGCCACAGACGCTGTAACTACAAAGAAAACTATCAAAGATAAAAATACCCTCTCCACTACCCCGGTATCTTTTGCATCCTTATCGTATCTTGAAACCCAAATTTGATAAATTGTGTATAAAAAAGAAATTACTCCCACGGCCAAAGCCTGGTAATAGCTATTTATGTTGAATTTATAGACAGAAGACACCAGCGGTATGAGAACCACTATCTGAATTATTAGAGACCAGGTAACCGCTACCCTATACAAAGGAATCAGCTCTTCCCTACCCTCCACAACCAAAAAAATGTTATCTATTAGTAAAACCACGTAGTCAAGAAACGCAAAAACAGCGACGGCTGTAAGCTTAAATATTAAACTCACGTTTGGAAATAGTAAAAGTGAAAGGGTGCCGCCGTAAGCCAAAACAACGGGAAGTAGCGCGGCCATTACAAAATTTTTTATTGTTATGTTCGGATAGTGAACCAAAATAACACTAGCCGCTGTAATGGGAACAATTATTATGTAGTAAAAGGTGTCGGGAAAAGTAAAATATCCCTCAATGTGAGAGTATAAAATTGCTGCATAAAACAATGCGTGAATTCCGAACTTATACTTTTTTTCTATTTTCTGAGCCGCAGCTTTTAACATTTTCCGCAATTACCTTTTTTAACATAACAAAGAGCCATCGCAACCCCATCGTTAGCATCGTCTGATTTTACAATCTTGTCCAATCCCAAAATATCCTTTACAGCCTCCTGCATAACTTTTTTGTCGGACCTACCATAGCCCGTAAGAGCAAGTTTGGCTTCTAATGCGGTGTATTCGTGAATAGGAGTTTTAGTTCCGGCGGCTGCTAAGAGAATAATTCCCCTAGCCTGCCCTACTGCTATTGCGGTTTTCGTGTTTGTGTTGAAAAACAATCTCTCTATAACCATTATGTCGGGTGAGTGTTTTTTAATTAAAGAATTTAGGCTGTTATACAGATATAAAAGTCTGTCCTGCAAATCAAGCTCTTTGGCCGTTACAAAAACATCGGACTCTACGAGGTCCAAACCCCCTCTTGCTTTGGTTTTAACTATACCGTAACCCAAACGGGCTGTGCCGGGGTCAATGCCAAGAATAATCATGCTAATCTTCCGGAAGGACGAAATTTACATACACATCCTGTACGTCATCGTGGTCGTCCAGCTCCTCCAATAATGAAAGTAATTTTGCGGCATAGTTCTTATCGGAAATCTCCATAGTATACGAGGGATTTTCAGGATCGGGGGTAAAAATATAAGATGTGCTCCCCGCCCCTCCGAGAGATCCTCCGGCTTTGCTGAAAATATTTCTCATTTCGGCAACTGTTCTGTTTCTGTTATCGGTTAAAGCTGTAATGTAAAAAGCTTCGCCCGACGGTCCGAAACCCTCATAAACTGCCTCCGAATAGCTGTCGCTTCCTCCCTGTCCGGACCCCTTAGCTATAGCCTTATCAATATTTTCCTTAGGCATCCTTGCTTCTTTTGCCTTCTCTACTGCAATTCTTAAAGGTGCGTTAGAATCTGGATCCGAACCGTTTCTTGCCGCAACCGCTATAAGGCGACTCATTTTTGAGAAAATTTTGCTCTTTTTAGCATCCGTTACTTCTTTTTTTCTTTTAATATTTGCCCATTTAGAATGTCCCGACATATTTGATATATTAACACTTTTGGTCGTCGGTAAAAAGTTGACAAAAAACTTATATTTATTATTCTTGTAGGCATGCAATTAAGCCTCTCGATACTAAGCAAAAAAGCAATTGAGGCTGCCCTTAACCATGAATGGCAAAAAGCCATTGAGTTAAATTCCCAGATACTGGAAAAATACCCCAATAATATGGACACAAAAATTAGGCTGGGAAGAGCGCTAATACAAGTAAAGCAGTTCGAAAAAGCCAAAAAAATCTTCAAAGAAGTTCTTGCTACCGACCCTATAAACCCGGTCGCGCTTAAAAACCTGGAAATTGCAAAAAACAAAAAAATCGATTCCAAACACGAAAACGGAATTAACTCCAACCACTTATTAAAAGAGCCTGGAACAACGGCCGAAATTACCACAAATATTGTGGCAAAAGGCGTAACAGGACGTGACTTTACAATAGGAGAATGTCTTAAATTCAAAATAAAAAAGAGGACGGTTGAAGTATATAAGTGCAAAAAAGACAAAGAAACGCTTGTATCTGTTCTTGAAGATAAAGACACTGTTTACAGGTTGAACAAAGCCTGCGACTCAAGGGCACAGATAAGTGGATATGTTGTAAGGTCGGCGGATAAGTCTCTTACTATGATAGTCAAATGCTCCATACCTGTATTCAAAGGCGAAAAACAGGATATCAGACCCTACATTAAAAAAGGCCTGGACGATATAGATCTTGAGGACGAAGAATCCGAAGAAGAGGAAGAAGTATCAGAAGAATAAATCCAACAATCAAATTTTCGATTATTGAATACTAATTTATCTCAAATCGTCATCTTCCATTATATTGGCGATAAACTCTTTTTCAGGTTTAGGCTGCTCGGTAAGAGTTTTTTCATCTTTTTTCGGCTGTGTTTTTGCTACAGGTTTACTTTTTGGCATTTCTTTTGGAGCCGGTTTTGGCAACGGTCGTTTTTTTACTTCAGGAGTTTTGGATTCAACAGGAATCGGTTTCTTTTGTACGTTCTTTGTAACCTGCGCAACAGATTTTACAATGGTTGTTTTAGGCTCATTTTTGGGCTTAGACGCACTCTTATCCGAACTATCGACTTCTCCTGTTTTTTCTTTCTCAAGGCAATCCAGAGCGGCATACTCGGCCTTAAGGTTGTTTTCCGGAATATAAGCAAACGCCTTATCGTTCAACTCTGCTTTATGAAATTCCGCAGCAATATCAGATATCCTGTAAGTACCGTCATCGGAAAGAAAATACCATTTACCTTCTTTCTTAGATAAGACCCCCTCAAGTTTTTTTCGCGGAACTTTGTCAATTTGTTTGAATATTTTTTTACCGTCCTCATCCAGCATTTTTAAAGTATCGCCGAAAACAATACGGGATTTGGCGGCATAGTTTGCAGGAACCTCATACTTTGAACCGTCGTCTCCGATTAAGTAAAATCCGTCAAAATAACCGGATACTCCGGGCATGTTTTTATACATTTCTTTTCTTTTTTCTTTTTCGATATTGTCGATAATACGGGAAATTTTCTCTAAATTACGATATGTAAGGGAAACGATTTTTTTAATATCTTCAAGATTTTTTTCTGGTATGCTTTCAAGTTCTGTATCCGGCATTTTTTCTTTCCTTCCTTAAATTAATTGGTTTTTCGAAGGCTCCTGCTGATCGACAGGACTATTTGCCTTGTCTTTATATTCTTGAGCAATTGCCATACCTTTGTCAAATTTTGCCTCAACCCACTTATTTATCTTTCCCTCAACATACTCACGAGGAACTCCATATTTCTGCCTACTCCTCTCAATAACTCGCTCTCTATTAGGAGTTTTGGGCACCGGGAATCCTTCTTCCCAAGGCAATAGAATTCTTGCCGAAAACGGATGGGATGTCATACCGTCATTCATAAGTTTCATGTAAACCTGAAATCTTTCTAAAGAAATAATATCTTCCGCATTAAAATAGGGGGCAAATTCATTAGACAACTCCCTGGCATCAGGTGCCCCCAAAGAAAACGCCATTATTGTACCAACATTACCGAAAACCGACTTTAGAAGATCCTCAGGAAGCTGGGCTGTAAATTGATGCGTCAGGTAAAGACCCAGCTTGTACTTTCTTGATTCCGAAAGAATTTCTTCAAAGCTACCTGTAGCGAAATTCTGAAACTCGTCTACGTACAAATAGAAAGGACGCCTTTGATCATAAGGTATTTTAGCTCTTTGTAACGCGTAAAACTGAATTCTCGAGACCAGCAAAGCACCTAAAAGATTGGCGTTGTCGCTTCCGATCTTACCTTTAGACAAGTTCATAAGAAGTATTTTTCCGCTGTTCATGGCGTCCCATATGTCCAATGTGGACTTTTTCTGTCCTAAAATGTTACGTATGGTCGTAGAAGCTAAGAACCTATTTACCTTGTTCTGTATGGGAGAAATTGCCTCAGTTACCAATTTTTGATTCCCCTTCATTTCCTTAAATTCTGTTTCCCAGAACTTTACAACAACGGGATCTTTTACAAAATGCAGGATATAGTTCTGATAATTCTTATCTTCAAGGAGTCTTGTAATACCCAGCATGTTTGTTCCGGGTACTTCCAAAAGAGTGAGAATCGCGTAATTTAACAAATATTCAAGACGCGGACCCCAGGAATAATCGAAATGCTGTTTTATTGCAGCCACAAGTCCTGAAGCCATTAAGTTCTTATTCGAAGGATCGTCAATTTCTAAAAGATTGAGACCTACCGGGAGCTCGGTGTCCGACGGATCAAAATAAATAACGTCGTCAACTCTGTTATCGGGTATTCTATCCAAAACTTTTTCTATTGTCTCCCCGTGGGGATCGAGAACACCCACACCAGCGCCATTTGCAATATCCTGCGCAATCATAGACTCAAATAATGTGGATTTTCCCGTGCCGGACTTCCCTATTACATACAGGTGTCTTATGCGGTCATCGCTGTTTTTTATACCAAACCTAACCTTTTTATTTCTGAAGGTCGTCTCACCTATATAAATACAGTCTTCCGTTGGCAGGTCCGCAGGAGGCTCGGATTTTCTTGAAAAAACCCACGGAATATTCGGAGTATCTATAGCCGCAGAGGGAAAATGGAAAAAGGTCGCCAACTCTTCCGAATTTAAAAGAATCAGTTTATCCTCATCTACTCCTCTGTTGCACATAATATCCAGGTAGTGGGACTTGTTGGAAACCTTGTTGTATATAAAGGAGTTGTTTGCTGTAGACGAGTACTGCTTGAGAACGGCCAAAGAAGATCTCAAATTATTTTCGACTCTTATCTGATCAGGTCCCGCAGACATAACCCTGACATTTGTTTCAAAGCCCATGTGCGAAAGTTTATTTTCAACTGCCCGCAATTCCATTTCGGTAGAAAGAGCAAGCTTAATCTGTGGTTTATAAGCAGTGCGGGTGTCGTCCGTTCTTTCTTTATAAACAAAAAGTCCGGTGGCAACACCTCCCAAAAATTCGTTCATTTCTCTGGTAGTGATTCTGAAAAAATTAGAGAGAATGCCGTCCCCTCTTCCGGTTTCGGTCACACCTGTTTCTCTTACCTGGTGGACATAGTCATAACCTTCTTTCTGCCACGTATCGGCAACCGGCCTGACAACAAACTGATACCAAATTTCCTCGTCCTCAGCCACAGAAGATATGGCGCTAGTTAAAGCACTTAATGTATCGACTTCAAAGTCTCTGAAGCTTTTAATGGGATAGAAATAAGGTCTGGAAAAGTCGATTGTAGCTATTTCGTAATGTTTAGAAGTATTTTTGAATTTTGACGCATAGTCCGGAACCGCTTTTATATGAGCTGTAGGAAATTGGGCGTAAACCTGGCTTTCGACAAATTTAATAATTTCAACGGGACAGGTGTAGTAAAAGCGAATGCCTTCTGAAATGGAAGAGACTATCTCGAAAGTTAAGTATTCCTGATTTACGGGCTTTTCTCTTAAAAGTCCGTGAAGAGCTGCAAACATGCTTTCGGCTGCAAGTGATGCTTTTGTAGGAGAAGGCTCTTCATCGTCGTTTCTGCTTATAAGCACCTCAAAAACCTCATAACCTCCCTTTTCTTTCTGCGTGTCCGATTCTATTGTATAGTCAACACCTTCCCTGTCTGACCTCGATTTAAGGAAAATAGCGAATATTACAACAAGAAAGCACCCTACTGTTATCAATATGTATGTTAAAAACATGTCCTAAAATATATAATCCCCCGCCCTTATTTGGGACGGGGGTAGAAAGGAGAGAGTACTTTGCATAGTTTAGTACAAAGACTCCGCAGTGTCAAATCCTATAATTACGGTAATATCGGAGCGGTCGATAACATTTTCATGGTAATTTTCGGCCGCAGATTTCGAAATTACCGTTTCAACTCCTAAAACCCTGCTTAAATAATTAACTGTGTCAGAATCTTTCATATCAGATACTATAAGACTCTTATCGTATTTGCCCGAAGCGTTGGAAACAGCCACTACCCTACCCCCCGCATTGCTTATAAACCTGGATCCCAAGGACGCTATACCAGAAATATCAGTTCCGTTAAGTACAGATACACTCAATCCTTCTTTGGATATATCGCCGTCAAAATTTATTCCCGACACTTGGTTATCGATTTTTTCAGTGTCATTTATATCCTCCTGAGCCACGGAATAGGAAGATACGTTATCTCCCGGTATTTTTGAAGAAAATGAGGCCAGAGATTGATATTCACGTATTGAAAGGTCACTTACCGTTGCCTGCTTCAAATCCGAAGCGGTCTGTAAATTCAAAACCTCGGACAAACCGTGCCCGGTGATAGATTCTAGAAGTATCTCGGCGTACTCCGAGTCAACTAATACATATCTATCTACCGCGTACCCGAAAATTTTTGACAACGTATTATCAACTGCCACAATACCGTCTTCCAAAGGAGTTTGTGAATTAAGGGCGCCTAAAGCAAAAATTTTAGAAACTTCTTCCTGACCGAATCTTCCGGCAACATCTACCTGTAAGGTCAGGGGCACATCAAAAACATTCACTTTGTCGTTATTTTTATCGAAAATTATATATTTTAGGCTCTTAAGAATGACAGGGTCTGAATTAATACTTTCGGCTTCAATGAAGGAAAGAGTAACAACTTTTTCGCCGGAAATAGAATAAGAAGAGGGTGTTGAGGCTGAAGCAAAGGTTTGGTTTAGGTATTTATAAACTAAATATCCCCCTAGAAAGACAAATGATGACAAAAACACCACACCACCGACAGCCATCTGGGAAAAATATTTTTTAGTGCTTCTATTAATAATTTTTTTGGTTCCTTTTGTGGAACCGGATTTCTTCTTTTTGAAGAACAAAAAAGAAGCACGCGTCTTTCGGGCAGGAGCAGATCTCATATATGTTCATACATTACTATATTTTTTGTGTGAATGGAAGATATTCCTTAGGCAATTCAGACTCAAATTGTACAAAATCATGCAATAAGGGGTCAAAAAACTTAATCTTTGTTGCATGTAACATCATTCTCCCGAAAACATTATTTCCTATTATGAGTAAGTTTTTTGGACAATATATGGCATCACCTGCAATATACATCAGAGCTGCTGCCAAATGTACACGAATTTGGTGAGTTCTGCCCGTTAATGGGTAAGCCTCTAAATACGAAAATAGATTTCCGTCAATTTCTTTCTCACAAATTTTCTTAATGCGCGTGTGCGCCTCTTTACCATCCGAAACTATAGCCATTTTCATGGGATCTTTAGGACTGCGTTTTATTGGAGCGTCGATCTCAAGCTCATCCTCTTCTGTAGTCCCGTGAATTACCGCCGCATACTTTTTTTCAACTTTTCTATCTTTAAATTGAGCCAGCATTTCGTTGAAAAACCTCGGGGTTTTCGCAACCAACAAAATTCCGGATGTATCCTTATCTAATCGGTGAACTATGCCCGATCTTGAAACGAAATCCGCATCTTCCAAGTCGGATTCGGAAAATTCGGGACTTCTCTCCTCTATCATATCCTGAAGAGTATTTTCTTTAGTCGTGATAGACCTGTTAACGACCAAACCCACGGGCTTGTCAATCACCATATATTCATCTGTTTCGTGAATTATCTTTATTCCCTCTGTTTCCATATTCCTACCAATAAAAGAATTACTCCGGCTGTAACGATAACATCATAAACGTTAAATCTGAATAACCCAAAAAAGTTCAGATAGTCAAGAACGCATCCCGTACGGAGTCTTTCGAAGAGATTTAAAAAACCACCGAGAAAAACAAGTCTGTTACCTATAACAGAAATGCGGTCTGTAAAATACTTTTTTCTATCGACAAATGCAATAAATACAAGGACAGCTACGCTCAATAATGGCGGGTAAAATATACTGCAATTTAATGCCGGATTATAGAAAGACCTAAACACTTAATACTATTCCTCGTCGGCGTGCTTAAGACAGGTTGTAGCCTGGGGGTAAGCCTTTAAACGGGCTTTATCTATGGGCTCGCCGCAAACTTCACATATTCCGTATTTGCCGATTTTTATTGCAGCGAGAGCTTTCTTAACCTGAATTAACATGCCTTGAACAATTCCCACACGGGCGTCAGCTACGGTTTTTCTTGTATCTTCAAGTATGGCCTCATCCATATATTCAGAATTCGCTTCTGTTCTTCCGCTTTGTAAATAAGGGTCATCTTTAAGTAAAGATTGCTGCTCTTTTTGCAACTCTTTTTCTTTTCTCAACAACTGTCTTTTTACAAGATTAATAAATTCTTTTGGCAAATTTCTGGTGCTCATATATTTTTTACTCCTGTGGTACAAATTGATTAAACCAATCATAAACAATGATGATGAAAAGAGCAAATATCCCGTAAATTCAAACAAAACCAGTATCAGGGTTCCTGCGTAAAAACAAAATAAAGAAAAAATAAGACCGGATACAAAACGATACCCTCTGAATCTTAGAACCCCCAAGTAAAAAACTAAGGTCAGAACAGCAATCCAAAAATAATTAAGCTGTCCCGTTGTAAGATACCTACCCAAACTTATAAACACGAGGAGAAAACCAAAAGCCAAAGAGTAGATATCAAAAATCCTGAAGATAGACCATCTCCTTCTTCTTGAAAAATAGAAAGGAGGGATAAAAGCTCCAAGCAAAACTAAAAATGAAAGCATCAGATCGTAATTAACCGATAAAACAAAGCTGTTAGGATTGTAGATACTTGTGTTGGTATAAAAACTGTTGAAAGCGTAGTAAAAAAGGGAAGAAACAAGTGTTGAAACAATAACTAAATCAAAAAATCTTTCATCATCGAAACCGTCTTTTCTAGCTTCATACCACATTACAAAAAGCCAGAAAATGAATCCTATCAACAGCACGACATGCATCGTAGGAATTTGTGCGGATCCAAAGTTTAAATTTTCGGATAATAGCATAATTAGGCTTTTGAAATATACTCGCCTGAACGGGTATCCACTTTTATTTTATCTCCGATTTTGATAAAAATGGGTACTTTTACGGTCGTACCATTATTCAAAGTTGCTTCTTTTTGCACATTTGTAACGGTATTGCCTTTATATCCCGGTTCCGTGTAGGTTACTTCAAAAACTAATGACGCCGGAAGATCGACGGAAATAGGGTTATCATTAAAAAACTGCACGATTACTTTTTCCCCCTCGATTAAAAACTTGACCGCATCTCCTAGTACTTCTTCGGAAATAAAAGACTGCTCGAAAGTTACAGGATCCATAAATACGTAGCTTCCATCGTTGTAAAGATACTGCATCGATTTGGTCTGAACATCGGCGTCTTCAACTTTTGCAGAAGCAATGTAACCTTTATCAAGAACCTGACCGGTAACAAGATTTCTCACACGCACTTTTACATTTGCGCTACCCCTGCTCACTTTTATGTGCTCATACTTAATGACCTGCAAAGGCTGGCCGTTTTCCTGATATATTTTTCCTGTTTTTAAATCCGTAGCTATCATAAATTTATATTTTGGTGCCGTGGGTGGGAGTCGAACCCACACGGGATCAGATCCCAGTGGTTTTTGAGACCACCGCGTATACCATTCCGCCACCACGGCAAACACAACTAAAACAACCTGCGGACCGGTCAATTCTAGCAATTTGAAGGCAAAAATGGAAGTTAATCCTGTTGGTGAGAGTCGACTTCGTAAAACCTGGTAAATTCCGATTTGAAAAATAAATCAAATTCTCCGGTAGCACCGTTCCTGTGCTTAGCCACGTTTAGTTTAAGATTCGTGCGGTCTTCTTCAACGGGTCTGTACAAAAACATTACCACGTCGGCGTCCTGTTCAATTGATCCTGAATCCCTAAGGTCGGAAAGCTGGGGTTTTTTATCCCCACCACGCTGCTCTACTGCTCTTGAAAGTTGTGACAGTGCTAAAACCGGAACTTTTAACTCACGGGCAAGGTTTTTTAAACCCTGTGAAATTTCCGAAACTTCCTGAACCCTGCTTTCTGATTTTGGGGCCCTGATAAGCTGAAGGTAATCCACTATTATTAAGTCAATTTTCTGCTCGAGCATCAGTCTCCTTGCTTTTGTTCTCATTTCAAGCAGTCCTATACCGGCAGTATCGTCGATGAATATGTTTGCTTCGGCAAGTTCTCCTGCAGCAACTCCGTATTTTTCAAAATCCTCATCGTCCAAATTACCGGTAGCTATTTTCCAGTTATCAATTCCTGCCTGTGCCGATATCATCCTGTCCACAAGCATTTCGCGACCCATTTCAAGCGAGAATATTGCTATTCCTGATTTTTTCTCTATAGAAGCATACTGCGCAATATTCAACGCAAGTGACGTTTTACCAACGGAAGGTCTCGCAGCCAAAATAATTAAGTTCTCTTTTTGTAACCCCGATAACAATCTATCCAAATTTTTAAGTCCGGTGGGAACTCCCCTTAGCGCTCCCCTATTTTTTGACAACTCATCAAGCCTTTCAAATGTAATCTCCAGGGTATCCTTTAGCGGAATAAAAGCCTGATAGGTTGCGTCTTGTGAAACAGAGTAAACAAGTTGTTCAGCCTTATCCAATACCTCTGCTACTTCAGCTTCTTCAAAAGCCATTTCTCCGATCTCCGCAGAGGCAGAAATCAGTGCGCGCTTGATATAGTCATTTTTTATAAGCTTGGCGTACGCTTCTATATTGGCTGCTGTAGGAACAGAATTTACCAACTCTGTTAAATACGCCACCCCGCCACCCGATGTTAACAAATTTCTCTTTTTCAGCTCATTTGGAACAGTAATAAGATCTGCCGGTTCCCTTTTTTCAAACAAAGTAAGTATTGCCTCGTATATATCTCTGTGTGAATTTCGGTAAAAATGATGCGGTCTTAAAAACTCCACAACCTTAACGATGGCGTCTTTATCAAGAAGTAAGGCGCCTAAAACAGACTTTTCCGCCTGCTCATCGTGCGGCGGCACGTGCACATTCTGATTGTGTTCTTTATTTCTTTTTGCGGGCATATTTAATTTAGTGGGCGGGTTTTAGAATAACAACTTCCGTTTCTTCAGGTATATCGGACGAGGAGGAAATTTTCAGTTTTTCCTCTTTTTTAATGTTGTTCTCAACACCCATCTCATCCATGAATTTATCAATTCCCTCAAGTTTGTCAAAGCCAACTAAATCCGGGGTTTTATAATGCATGGGTATAACAATTCCGGGCTCAATTGCCGAAATTACATTAACAGCTTTCTCGGCATCCAAAGTGTATACTCCTCCAATAGGCACCATTAAAACATCCACTTTCGATACTTTTTCAAGCATTTCTGTACTTAATTCGTGACCCAAATCCCCTAAATGTATTAGGGTGAAACCGTCTATATCAATCATATAAATTGTCTGGGAACCCCTGTCCTCTCCTTTTTTGTCATCATGATAGGTCGGGATACCGTAAACAAAAGCTCCGCTGACCTCGTATTCACCCGGGCCGTCTATTAAAAGCTTGTATCCTGAAACACCGGAAATATTATGATGGTCAAAATGATCGTGAGTCGTTAGAAGAAGATCAGCCTCCAGTTTCGGAAGTTTGTAACCAATTTTAGGATCATATGGATCTATTACTATACTGATGTCTTTTCCTTTTATTTTAAAGCACGAGTGTCCTATATACGTGATTTCCATGGCTTACATAATATCAACTAATTTGTTATTCGAAAAGGAAAACTTATTCAGCCTCATATAAAGCAAAATAGGGGTTCTTTTGTTTTGAAAAATACCATATAATTTTGAATTAGATGCACGTGAAATTTCTGCCCAAAAAAGATCGCGATAATATTATAAAAATCAACGCCGCTTTTTTACTAGTTAGTATAATTTGGGGCGCAGCAAACCCTATCATTAAATTCTCTCTGGACTACATACCGCCTTTTACCTTTCTTTTTTTGAGATTTTTGCTTATAGGAATAGTGGTTTTTCCTATAATCTATTTTCAATTGAAAAAGGAGCCTATACATAAAGAAGATTACGGTAACTTTTTTCTCCTAGGTCTTTTTTCGCAAACTGCGCTGGCATTAACATTTGTAGGTCTCAAATACACCACGTCCCTTGATTACACCATAATCGGAATAATGTCTTCGGTACTAACAGTATACGCAGGCCATTATTTTTATAAGGACAAGATAAACAAATGGATAAAAATTGGACTGCTTATAGCAAGTCTGGGAACCTTTTTAATAGTTCTGGAGCCCGCTGTGGCAGGAAATACGGGCGATCACACACCTTTGGAACGCATTTTCGGTAACATTCTGGCAGTAGCGAACGCACTTACCTGGGTTGTATTCATAATTTGGTCAAAATTCAGCATGGGACAAAAATCTGGAATGTTAAAAAAGACTCTTAGCTTTGTACACCTGAAACCTATGAAAAGAAATTACTCCCCCACAACCGTTATAATGATTACCTTCTATGTAGCCCTGGTTACTTTTATCCCTTTAGCAATTATAGAAAACTTATACATACCGCTGGAAACGCCGTTTAACATACTTACAATGGACGTTAAGGCGGTAATCGGAATACTTTACACTTCCCTACTCTCCTCTATCACGGCTTATTGGCTACATCAATGGGCGTTGGCAAACTCCAAGGTTTCAAATGCTGCAATTTTCGCCTACCTTTCACCTGTTTTTACCGTACCTTTCGCATATTTAATACTCGGTGAACTGCCTAATACATTAGTGATAATTGGGGCTACGCTTATCGCAGTAGGGGTTATTCTCGCAGAAGCCAACAACCACGATATTTAACCCACTTGTAGTCGGGTTCAAATACTGATATACTCCTTAACGTTATGAAAAAGGAAATACACCCCAAATTGAATATGGAATGCGTTGTAACCTGCGCTTGCGGGAACACTTTCAAGACCATATCTACTCTACCTTCTATATCTGTAGAAATATGCGGTGCGTGTCATCCTTTCTACACAGGACAGAGGAAATTTGTCGACACCGAAAAGAGAATTGACAAATTCAACAAGAAGATGGAGCTTGCAACAGAAAAGAAAAAAGCCGCAGACAAGATAAAAAGCGGAAAAAAGATGCAGAAAAAATTTCAAAACTCCGGTGATATGAGCGTAAAAGAAATGCTTGAACAACTCAAAAAAGAAGAAACCCAGTAGATCAGCCCCGTAAAATCCGACCAAATCAATACAAATAGTAACTCTTTTAACAAGTTAAAAGCTTTGGAATAATAGGAGTGAACATGGATTACTACAGTGAATATATAAAAAAAGAGGCTGAAAGAATTGATTCCAAACTAAAAGAAAGTGAATTATTAAAAAAGGACGCCGATCCTGAAATGCTATCCCTAATAGAAGAAGAGATAGCCTTACTTCAGCAGCAAAAAAGCAACCTGTTGGAATCGGATAAATCCGAAGGCGATGAAGATCGGGATCAAAAAGTTAATCCTAACTACGCAACACTTGAAATAAGAGCCGGAACAGGAGGGAACGAAGCGGGCCTTTTTGCTTTTGATCTTTTTCGAATGTATGAAAGGTTCGCTGAAAAAAACAAGTGGAAATTCACCGAAATTTACAGATCCGAAAACGAGGTTGGGGGCTTGAAAACAATCTCAACGGAGGTTAAAGGCAAAGACGCATACAGACTGCTAAAAAATGAGTCTGGGGTACATAGAGTGCAGAGAGTTCCGGCTACCGAGTCAGGAGGCAGAATTCATACTTCTACAGCAACTGTGGCAGTACTTCCAAAACTTGAAAAAGTAGAAATTGAAATACACCCCGACGACCTTATCTGGGAATTCTTCAGATCCGGGGGAAGCGGAGGACAAAATGTAAATAAAGTTTCAACTGCAGTAAGACTCACACACAAGCCTACCGGCGTAATAGTTGAATGTCAGGAAGAAAGATTTCAGGGCAAAAACCGTGAAAAAGCGTTGGAAATGTTAAACTCCAGAATTTATACAGAAATGCAAGAGCAGCAGGTAAAAAACATTTCGGAACTTCGCTCCGGTCAGATAGGTTCGGGTATGAGAAACGAAAAAATTCGTACTTACAACTATCCCCAAGATAGAATCACTGACCATAGAATAAACAAATCGTGGCACAACATAGATATGATTATGGACGGAGGTTTAGGAGGTATTCTCGAAACTTTGGCTACTGAACTGTCTCAGGAGAGGCCTCAATAATTGCGGTAAGCTTTTGCTCCCTGCCGTCTCTGTCAACAACTAAATTAACCTTATCCCCGACTTTAAGCCCGGCAATTATTGTAGAGAGTGAATTTTCCCCTCCAAGAACCGTATCGTTTACTTTTGTGATTATGTCTCCTCGTAACATACCTGCTTTGCTAGCGGGCGAATTTCTTACCACAGAAGAAATATAAGCACCTTCAGGCATATCTCTGATCGCTGAAATCTCCGGGGTAATCATGGTGTAAGTAACACCTAGGTAAGGTCGTACTATCCTACCCTCTTTAAGAAAACCTTCTAATAAAGGTATAAGGGTATTTACAGGTATGGCAAAACTAATATTGTCGGCACCTACTGATGTAGCAACATTTATACCTATTACCTGGCCCGAAGAATTTGAAAGAGGGCCGCCTGAATTTCCCGGATTTAATGCGGCGTCTGTCTGAATAACATTTTCATATGTTTTCACATCTCCGTAACCACCTGAGGCTTGAAGTTGCCTGGAAATGCCGGAAATTACTCCCACGGTTACAGTATTTTGAAATCTTCCAAGAGCATTTCCTACTGCTATAGCCATTTGTCCTACTTTTAGGTTATCTGAGTCTGCAAATTCTACAGTCGGTAAGTTTCTTGCAGAAATCTCAATAATAGCCAAATCGGAAGGCTCGTCTAAATGTATTTTTTCGACCTCGTAGGTAGTACCGTCCTTCAATACAACCGTGTACTCACCTTCAGGATTGTCTACGACGTGGCTGTTGGTAACGATAAGCCCGTTAGGATCTACAATAAATCCGGTTCCTATGCCCTGATCGCTCATAGTAGGACCCGTGAAAAAATCAAATTCCATGGTTTTAACAACGATAGACACGACGGCCGGTGAAATCTTCTCTACTGCGTTTATAACGGTAGACTCCTCATCAACTATCTGCTGTCTTGTTACAACTCTCGGCTGGGAATAGTCATTAGTTAAACCGTCCTTTTTAAATATATTTGTGAAAGAAGAAAACCACGAAGGTGCGGAAATCCCAATACGGTTCACCAAGGCTTTATCTCCGCTATACCTTACATCTAATACTAAAAGTATGGAAATGAAAAATACGAGCCAAGCAATGCCGGTTAAAGTTTTTGAAGGTTTTTTCATACAGCTTAAATTTCTCCTTGCTGGTTGAAAATTTTACTACAGCTCTTTCGAGAGCTCAAGTGCCGCGTCTAATTGCGGGTCGACACCGTTAATAATATCTTCTTCGGTAATCTCAACATAAACGTCGGGCTCAATTCCTTTATCGTGAACCCATTCTTTATCGGGAGTCAGCCATTTAGCTATTGTTATATGAACGCCCGATCCGTCGCTAAATTCTCTGGCATCCTGAATAGTTCCTTTACCAAAAGATTTTGCTCCTACAAGTTTAGCCCCGATCTGACTTTTAAGGGCCGCAGCAAGAATTTCGGAGGCTGAGGCACTTCCCTGGTCTATCAACACAAACACCAACGGAACATCTTTAAGACTTCCGGCCCTGTCGGTATTTAACGGTATTTGCTTTCCCGCTGCGTCTTCCTGGTACAGCACCGGTTTTCCGCCGTAAAATTCACCGGCGATGTGGGCTGCGGACATCATGTAACCTCCGGGATTACCTCTGACATCAAGTATTACAGCGTCAAGCTCACGCATTCCGACGGATAATTCGTTTATTACGGTGTCCCATTCTTTATTTGTTTCCCCGCCGAACCTGCTAATCCTGATATAAGCCGTTCCCTCCCCCTTGTCTTCCCAGGTCACGCTTTTTACCTTAATAACATCTCTTCTTATTGTGACATCACGAGGCTCGTTAGAGCCTGTCTGAATTCTTAATTTTATGTTTGTACCAGCCTCGCCCCTAATTTTTGCTACAGCCTCGGTAATGCTCATGCCTATAGTAGGCTCATCTTCTATGGCCAAAATCTTATCTTGCGGAAGTAAACCGATGGCTTTTGCCGGCGATCCGTCAAGAGGGGCAACAATTATCAATTGGTTATCTTTCTGGCCGAGTTCCGCACCTATTCCCTGATACCTTCCTTCCAGCTGGTCGTTAAGATTTTCGTTTATTTCGGGAGGAAGATAAGAAGTGTAAGGATCGCCCAGAGATGAAACCATGCCCTGAATAGCGCCGTACAGCATTTCCTGAGGATCTACAGGTCTGTTCAGATAGTCTTTACCAACAATGTCCCATACTTCCCAAAACAAAGAGAAATCGACTTCTCTATCTCCGGGATACTGGTTTTTTATTTCTACTTTGGGGGGATTTTTTCTGACTTCAAAAATATAACCGCTCTTGCCGAAATAATAACCTCCGTAGAAAAAACCTACGGCGATTAAAACAGTAATTAAAAAACGCTGAAATTTTTCAAAAGAACTCATATTTTCAGGCGACCTTTACTTTAAACTATTCGATAATATAAAAATTCGGCTGATCTATTTCTACAGTAGCCAACTCATTACCGAACTTTACAAATATACTAGATCCTGACACACTGTCAATCACCCCGATTTTGCCGAAATGAGGCTTTTGCAGGACCTGAACTTTCTGTCCTTTTATCACTTTTTTTATAACTTTAGATAATGCCTCTTTTTTTCCGGGAAGGTCGTTTTCTTCTTCGGTACCCGACATCGGTATCCTCAAAACACCTGTGTCGCCATGAAAAAATACGTGTCTGTAGGCTACGGAATTTAGGAGATTATAAACAAAGTCGGGTGTTTCCATTTTTCCAAATCCAGAGAGGACGCCTAACCCCATGTTTTGGGATTTCGCATATGAAAAAGCGGCGGGATCGGCACTTCCGGCTATCACAGCCGAAATCTTCAAATCTCTGGCTTTACTCATGGTATCAAGATCAGCATAGTGACCTACATATACAATTTTTCCTTCAGTCGATTTAATAAAACTCTCCAGATAAAATTTCTCCAAAATCTCAGTAGGGTTAGGAAAAACAACCAATTCTCCGAAAGAAAAACTGTCTGTACAGGCCACTAAATCAACCTCCGTTACTACCGTATCAATAAGAACAGAGTGTTCCGGAATTACCTGACTAACCTCTCCCCATAAACCTGAAAGCAAGGTAAACTTGGCCGGCATTTCTTCGAAAAAATATTCCTGCGAGCTTTCGTCAAAACCGACATATCCGTTTTCGGGAGCATTTATTTTCTTGACTCCCATTTTTCCGATAAGATTACCTTTCTGAAAATATACTTTTTCACGAAGATATTTGACGGGAACAAAATCCTTGGGAAAGAAAAATACGTTCGGCGAATACATACAATCACCCAGCTTTTGAAAAGGCTCCAGCTTGTCGCCTTTTTGAACAAATAAATTACCCTTACTAGGCAAATGTCTCTCTATTAAGACTTTTTTATTTTGTACAATTTTTCTTATTACTGGCGCTAGCATGTTAAATTCCTCTCACAACCTCCTCAATTTCACGCATAAAAGAGTTCATAATTTTAATATCCGATATTAGCTGACTTCTCTCTTCTCTGGTATCAAATAGAAGTCCTAGCTTTCCCCCGCTAACAACCCCGTCAATGTTACCGATACATTTATTTTTAAGGTTCATTTTGGTTACGAGGCTGTTATCTACAGGAACGATGAACACAAAGTCTTTTTTTATGTCAAAAAACTGACCAGTATCCGAGGTTGTTGAAACTAAAACCTCAGTAATACCCGGTGAGAGTATGTATGTTCCCACGTCTTCAATAACACCGGATGTATCAATATCTCCGAAAGATTGGTTGTATTCCTTTATTAATTGGGCCAAAATTACTGCGTTATTGCGATCAATCTTCACATAATAACACCCGGGGGAACTAAATAAATCCAGCGCTAAGGCGTATTTGAAAACAGGCTCATAGTCCTTTCTAGCGAAACGATCTCCAGTAAAAACAATGGGTTTGTCTGAAGTCAAATTTATTCCCGCTTTTTTAACTTTGTCTATGATTAAACCGTCTAAACTCACCTGCTGTTCGTAATCGCGGGTAATTAATTGGGGGTAAATTGATAGGTTTGCGTAGTACTCATTGTTATTTATGTAGTCAACAGGAACATGAGATAATACTTTTTCTTTTGTAAGAATAAGGCTTTCGTCCACCATAACAGGGTAATCGGCTTCGTGTTTGGAAATAACGTCTTTCACGTCCATTGTGAGTTTTACATTTAAACCTTCGGGAATGGGAAAATTTATGAAACCGGTCAGGAGAATGTCACACTCCTCTATTTTTACCTTATTTTCCTTTGCAACATTTTCCAGAACCTGCTTATAAAAAAACTTGTCGTCACAGACACTGGAAAAAAGCTCATAAGAATAAGCATAGGGAAATCTTTGAAAGGAGAAAGTACCGTCCTGAGTCTCCAGCGCAGTACTGACGCCTGAATAACCTATATAGGCAGCTAAAACGGGCATGGATATATATTATCAGATGGCGTGGCGCTCTGTATACTGAATAAGCCCCATATACCTAGCTTTTTTTATCTCCTGTGCGAGTTTTCTTTGATTCTTAGATGAAACACCGGAATATTTCTGAGGTATGATCTTTCCTCTATCACTAATAAATCTTCTTAGCACGAGAACCTCCTTATAATCAGGAGTTGTATTAGTCTGAGAAAAATAGCACTCAGTCGGCTTTTTGATTTTTCTTTGCGGTCTTGTTGTTGTTTTTTTTCTTGTTGCCATGTTAACGATGGGGCCCCCGCGGAGCGGGGGCCTCCTTTAATTCAAATTAATTCGAAGAATCAAGATCTCCTAAATCTATATCGTCAAGATTTATTTCGTCCATTGCTTCTTCTCCGGTGACGAAATCGTCGTCAGTTACCTCTTCTTCGCTGTCTGTACCATCTTTTTTGGGAGTCAGAATAATCATGTCGTCGATTATAATTTCTGTTTTGTATCTCTTTTTGCCGTCATCTCCGGTCCAATCTCTGGTCTGAAGCCTTCCTTCAACATATACTTTAGTGCCCTTTTTGAGTAGTTGTCCGCATATTTCGGCGAGCTTATTCCAAGCTACTATGTTGTGAAAATCAACGGATTGTTTCTTTTCACCTTGGGTGACCCATTCTCTATTAGTGGCCACTACAAAACTTGCTACAGCGTTGCCCTGAGGAGTGTATCTCATCTCAGGATCTCTTGTGAGGTTACCTATGAGTATTACCTTGTTCAGGTTTCTTGATGCCATATCCCTCCAATATCAGCTCTGAGCTGTAATTAAATACCTTAAAATACCTGTCATTAACTTGATTTTGCTTTCTAACTTTTTAAGCTTAGAAGGCTCGATTTCAAAATTTATCACTTCGTAAAAACCCTCTCTCTGCTTTTTTATCTCGTAGGCAAATTTTCTTTTGCCCCAAAAATTTGAGCCGGTTACTTTGGCCCCTCCGGCTTCGAGAGTTTCGTGAACCTTGGACGAGAGCTCTTTCGCGCCCTGCTCTCCGAGTTCAAGTTTATATATATTCATTATTTCGTATTGCTTCATATCTTTTTAGAAAGTTTATTCCGTCAACGAGTCTATTATATACATTAAGCTTTTGATGTCCACCAACTAAGTCTAATGTAGCTAGAATCAATTGAGCCTATGAATACTACAAAAAAAGTCGTTTTTGCGCAAGTGCTTCGCTGTTTAAACGCTAAAGTGAAACTCGACAACATCTCCGTCACGCATAGTATAGTTTTTACCTTCCAGCCTTACTAAACCCTTTTCTTTAGCCTTTTTCAAGCTTTCCAAGGGCCTTAGATCCGAATAATTCACGATTTCGGCCGATATAAACCCTCTTTCAAAATCGGTGTGAATTTTTCCCGCTGCCTGCGGAGCTTTGTCTCCTTTACTATAAGTCCACGCCCTTACTTCCTTAGGTCCCATAGTTAAAAAAGACTCCAGGTTAAGTAGTTCGTAGCCCTTTTTAATCAACTTGTTGAGGCCGGGTTCGGTAATTCCTATCGACTCCATGTAGGAATTTTTCTCCTTTTCATCAAAATCCGCCAAGTCAGCTTCGGTTTTGGCGCAAATTCTTAAACCGTCTTTTCCATATATATTATTTATCTGAGTATCGTCACTATTCAATTTCCCCTCATCTGTGTTTACTACAACTATCATTGGTTTTAGTGTGAGTAAGTTTAAGTCTTGTACTAGTCTGATTTCTTCTTTTTTCAAATATAGTGTCGATGCAAGCTCACCATTATTTAAGGTTTCATGAATTTTATGTATAACCTGTAGCTTTGTCTGAGATTCCGAATCTTTTGATATTTTTAATTCTTTTTCAAGGACAGGGATCTTTTTTTCTAAAGACTGAAGGTCGGCCAGTATAAGTTCTGTATTTATTGTTTTTATGTCTTCCTGAGGATCGACCGCCCCAGCGCGAATTACGTTTTCATCGGTAAAGTCCCTTACAACCTGAACTATCGCATCTACTTCACGAATGTGTCCGAGAAATTCGTTTCCCAACCCCTCGCCTTGAGAAGCCCCCTTAACCAGTCCTGCTATGTCATAGAATTTCACAACTGCCGGAATTATTTTTTCAGGAACTTCTCTACTCCCGGCTTTTGTGCCGTAATCGTTTCTTACATATTGAGCAAGGTCGTTCAAACGCGCATCCGGAACATCCACAACGCCGATGTTGGGTTCTATTGTGGCAAAAGGGTAATTTGCCGCTAGTGCGGCCTGGCGCTTGAGCAGGGCGTTAAATAGTGTTGATTTGCCGACGTTTGGAAGGCCGACGATTCCTATTGATAACGACATAATTAAAAGCAAACTAACTTAACTAACAGCTGCTATTCTAACAAATGAAAACAGAAAAAGTTAGACGATATTAATACAAACCGAAACCCCTGTTAAAACACTAAGCCAAAACCAAACGCCCCTCCACCTTCTCCCCCGATGACCGCTCTTTATTAACGTAATCATTAAGCCTTTGTACTGAATCTTCTACACCCGCAGCTTTTTCGGGACCAAAACTGCCTCTAACGTAATCGGAAAAACCGCCTTTCCAGTACTCTTTTAGATCAATATTTAAAAATATAGGTCGCCCGTCTTCCCCGATTTTCCCGGTTTTTATAGTATAAAATATTCTCGGATCTTCCTGATTTTCCGGTTCCCTAACCAAGTCTATCGCGCTACCGGCGTCTTCTTCCACGCTAGGCATTCTCCACTTCCCTTTCGACTCCATGGATGAGTTAAGCGTCATGTAGGCTCTAACGAAAGTTATCACACCAACCGGAAAATTGCCGTACTTGCGACCCTCGAAAGAAGAATACAAATCGAAATTGGTAAAAACCGTGCTTACAAGTTTTTCCATATCGTTATCTGATAATCCATAACGCTGATGAATATTTATAAAAAACTTACCGTAAGAGATGTTTGCTTTCGCTAGGATGTTGGCTTTGCTGTCCTCATATGAAACATCATTCTCTTTGTCATACTCTTTCATAGGATCTACAAATGCGAGACCCTCTACGGTATCGCACAAAGCATCACCAAACTCCTTCATTATAACCAGTTCATCGTCATCCATTCCTAAACAAGAGAAGTTTTCACGTAAATTTTCGGCTTTTTTCGATTTTCTGTTTGTAAGCGCAGACTTAATTTCTTTTATACTCTCCTTAAACTTCACAAAATCCTCACTTTCCGGATTTAGTTTTTTAAGTGGAACCGACAAATCCTTTATCATTTTTGTGCAAATTTCACACGCACGGTCGGTTATAGTACCAGCACATTCTTCACTCGAAACAAACTCGGAGGTATCAGGTAACGAATCCAATACGAGCGGAGAATCCTCATTTGTTAAAGGCTTTTCATCTGAACTTAAACTGCTTAAAGTGTTTAATTCGTCGCTCAAACCCATAAATAAAATATAACATAACCTGCCTTAATTTTATTAGGCATTTTTGGAACTTATTGTAAAAAAAAAGCCCCGAAAAAAATCTCTTTTGAATAAGATTAATTTCAGGGCGTACTTTAGGATCATACCGCGAAATTTTTCATCAAAATGTTGATGTTTAGTCGAGACAGACGTTCGTCATTTTTCCGAAATTCCGACAATTTTCTCCAAAACTCCTCTTTCGTTACAGGTAAAATCTTTTCAACTTCATCATCGAAAAGCGGACCCATAAGCATTGAGTTGAAGAAATTATTTGCTTCCGAAGTGCTTTTAAACACAGAAGCAACCGGATGTGAAGACCTGGGTAGTATTATTACTACAACCTTTTCTGTCCCGTCACACGATACAATACCTTTGATAAAACCTCTCTCTCTTACCAATACAATTTTCTCCTTTCTTTTCTTAGACCTATAGTGCTTGAGCATTATACAACGATGTTCGTATTTAGTAAACAAACCTACCTAAAAATTCGGCAAAAAACATTGCAACTAACTACTCTCTAAACTATCATATAATAGCAAATGATCGTAAAAACTGCCCTAAAATTTACATCCCTATTTGTTTTTTTTACCGCTTTCACGAAACTTGCATTTGCGGGTATAACGCCACCGCTAACTACATTAGTACAAACACCCTCACTCCCAAATGGTAAAAATGATTGGTATGTAACACCTGTCAACATACTACTCTCCTCAACAGACCTAGAAAGCGGCGTTGCCACAATTAATTACAAAATTAATGAAGGAAGCTGGATAACGGTGGCAAAATCAAACACTTTAAATCTCACGCCTAACCCTTCTTTTGAAACCGAACATGCGGGATCTTCAATTAACACATTATCGTGGGAAACATCCTTGCAGGATGCAAATGTGACATATAGCAGAGATACTTTTGAACGTGTGCTCGGTACTACATCTATTAAAATCAACTCAACCGGCTCTTCCTGGCATTCTATAAACCACTCTGCTGAATATTCAGTTGCTAATCCTTTGAGCAACATGAGTGCGGAAGTCTGGATGAAAGGCTGGTCCGTAAGCGGGAGTGCGTATTTTAAAATTTTTGCCGTGTCCCTTGATTTAGAAGGTAACCCAACTTATACCCTTCTGACGCAAAGCTCTTCCATTACCGGAACAACCGAATGGATGAAAATAACTAAAAATTTTATTGTAAATGTGGATGATGCTGTCGGAGTATACATGGAGATCGGATTGGAGGGCACAGGAGTTCTCTATATAGACGGTGTTTCTATAAATAATGCCCTTAAATCAGCTGATACAACATTTACTGTTTCGACAGACGGTAACTACACAATTCAATACTATGCAACAGATCGTGCAAACAACTCGGAAGCAATAAAATCAATCAGTTTCAAGCTCGATCAAACTCCCCCATCGAATTGGAGAGATTCAAGCGCATTTAGAGGTGTTGTGGGGCCTAGTGACCACCACCTATATGTAACAACAACAGTTGATGATCCAACTTCGGGGCTCTCTACTCTAACCGATAAGTATCAGTATCACACGACAAGAAATGCTACATTCGGATATTCTTCAGACCTTATGCGGTGTAATTCTACGTGGATTGCTGGCGGCTGGGCCCCTTTAATATCATCTCCGTTTGTTGACGGTGCGACTACAGCAACCCTACTCACACCTAAAACAGATTTTTGCGACAGTGTTTGGAAAGTTTGCAAAACAGTCCGATTTTACGCCGAAGACATGGCAGGAAACTACGCGTACAAAGATCTATGTATAAACGGTCCATGGATAAGACTAAGAAACGGCGGGATAGCCGGAAGTTTGGCAGGAATTGACATGCTTTCCGAGACAGACCAAAAAAATACGGACAGTGTGATAGAGCTTGGAAACGCCGAGATAAGCTTCTTTACAAGCACGGAGAATTGGGTTGTGAAAAATAATCCTGCCTTTGATATACCAACATACTCTAATTTGATGGGACTAACCACTGCCCAAACCGAAATGCTTACTTCTCTGCCACTTACCGACGGCATATATATCAAAAACGGAAATCTTGTGTTAAGTGCTACAACAATTCCCAACAGCTACGCCACATCCACATTTAAACAGATAATTTTTGTAAACGGCAATTTAAGGTTCGATAGAGATTTGAGGCTGGCAACAAACTCCGCCGTTCTATTCGTAGTTTCTGGAGACGTGGAGGTTAGAAAAAATGTTGAGGAAATCAGCGCTGCCATTGTATCCGAAGGAACCTTCTACACAGCATACGATACCGTAGAAGGTGAGCAATCGAGAACTTTAAATCTAAACGGTGTGTTTATTGCGGGTAAATTTATATTCCAGCGCACACTTCAGGGAACCAACAATCTTGATGTGCCTTCTGAGGACTTTACTTTTGATCCGAAATTCGGCAATTTGTTAAAAGACTTTATAGGAATTAATGGCGTGCAGTGGATAAAAACGGACTAAAATTTAAAAACCGAAGTCTTTACTTCCGGTGCAAAACTTAAATTTTCCTCTTCAGTTTGAACTTACCTTCAGGTAAATCCTCGACCTCGTAACCCATTTCAGAAATTTGTCTTCTGGTCTGATCGGCCTTATCCCAAATACCGGACTTTCGATATTCGCTTCGTGTCTTGGCCAAATCTATAACTTTTTGTGGAGCTTCGTACGCCATATGTTCCTCTATCTTCAAACCTAAAACCGTGTCCATTTTAAGAAGGGTTGCCAATTTTTCCGATTCAGGCAATTCGGATTTAATCATTTCCCACATAACTGCAAGGCTTTCCGGCATGTTTACATCGTCGTTTATTTTATCGGAAAACTTTTTCAGGTAGTCTTTTGAAACTTTGGCATTCTCGTCTTTTTTATACCCGCGCGCGAGCTCATAAAGTTTTTTGAGAGCGTTCTGCGAGTTTTGAAGAGCCTCCCATGTAAAGTTTAATTTACTTCTGTAGTGAGAACCCATGTAAAAATATCTTAAGGTCATGGGATCAAAACCTCTCTTTTCAATATCTGAAATCTCATAAGCATTTCCTAAGCTTTTGCCCATTCTTCCGCCGTCTACCATTAAATGGGAGCTATGAACCCAGTACCTTACAAATTTCTTACCTGTAGCGCACTCACTTTGGGCGATTTCATTTTGGTGGTGTGTCATTCTTAAATCTTCGCCTCCCACGTGAATATCTAAAGTGCTCCCCAGTTCGGCCAAGGACATGGCGGAACATTCAAGATGCCAGCCCGGAAAACCGGTACCCCAGGGTGACTGCCACTCCTGCGACCTTCTCGCGTTCATAGGAGAAAATTTCCAAAGTGCAAAATCAGTGGGATTTTTTTTCTCGGGATTCTTCTCTACTCTCGCACCTTCCATCACATTATCAGTCGTGTACCCTGATAATTGCCCATAACTTTCAAATTTTGATGTGTCAAAATACACACCGTCAGTTGTTGTGTAAGTAAACCCTTTTTCCTCAAGAATTCTGACAAGACGTATCTGCTCCTCAATATAATCGGTGGCCCTTGTAAACTTCTCGGGTCTCAAAAAATTCATTTTGTCGTAATCCTGAGTAAACTTTTGTATGTAGAAATTGGCTACATCTGAGGCACTTCTACCCTCTTTAGCACTCGTACTCTCCAACCTGTCATTTCCGGTATCGGCGTCTCCTAAGTTATCGCCCGTAAGATGCCCGACGTCGGTAAGATTCATTATGTATTTAACTTTGTTTTCGTTGAAAAACAATATTCTGTGTATAAAATCGGCAGTTGAATAAGTTCTGAAATTACCTATGTGGGCATTATCGTAAACTGTGGGACCGCAAGTGTACATTGTTACCAGCTCCGTATTAAGGGGGCTGAAATCCTCAACTTTCCTGGTGAGAGAATTATATAGTTTCATTAAAACGATTTTAGCACAAAGGGGCAAAACGAAAACAAAAATACACTTAACCCTACGCTACTTTACCTCAGATCTTCCTTCAAGAGCTCTCCCTAAAGTTACATCGTCGGCATACTCCACGTCGCCTCCCACAGGCAAACCACGGGCAATTCTGGTAATTTTTACCCTGTCTTCGCCCAAACCCCGTTCCCTTATCATTTTTGTTATATACATTGCTGTAGACTCCCCTTCCATACTCATATTTGTAGCAATAATAACTTCAATTTTTTCTGAGCCTTCGAGATTTTCAAAAGATACCTCACCCGCTAGTTCCTCAATACGCGTGATAAGATCTTTAATAAAAATCTCTTCCGGTCCGATGTTGTTGAGCGGGTCAATAATACCGTGAAGTATGTGGTACGTACCCTTGTAACCGGTTCGCTCCAAAGCAAAAGAATCCAGAGGGTTAGACGCAACAACAATTGTCCTTTTATCCCTCGCAGGATCACCGCAAACAGAGCAAATGTCAGTTTCAGACACATTTTTACATATTGAGCAAAGCCGGGTGTCCTTTTTTAAATTTTCTAATGATTTTGCAAACTCTTCAATGTCTTCAACCGGGAAATGAAGAAGATAGAATGTTAAACGCTGCGCG
This sequence comes from uncultured candidate division WWE3 bacterium, assembly GCA_938004185.1. GTDB lineage: Bacteria > Patescibacteriota > WWE3 > UBA101185 > UBA10185 > UBA8498. The sequence continues at coordinate 43,922 of CALKWN010000065.1, read as the reverse complement.
GTTTTAGGTCCTATTCCCGGCAGCCTTTCGAACGACTCTATTAACTTGGTTATTGATTGAGGTAATTTCACTTGAATTATTTTATCAGATTAGGGGAAGACTTCCGTCGAAAGCTTCTATCACCGAATCTTTGTTAAAAACAACATCGGCGGGGGCAATGTTCAGGTCGGTTAAATTTCCGGACTCTACGGATCTAAGCTTTTTAGGTTTTTCCTTGCTTAAAATACATTTAATGGAAAGGTCGGCGTTGTAAATTTCAGACATCAACTTCTCTACCAATTTTCTGTTCTGGGGTGACTCTAACCTCTCTTTGTGGAAAGGATAGAAAACCTCAAGTATGACAAACTTACCATCAACATTTACAGGTTTTCCGGATTTCAAAAGGGCTGTTAAGGAGTGGTTCAGCTCTCTGCTTTTTTTTATAAATTCTTTCCATTTTTCTTCGAGACCCTCTAAAGAAATGCAGGGGATATCATTTGCGATCCTCTCTTTAGCTTTTTTAGGCAGCTCCTCCTCAGCAGTGTCGTCCTCTTCATCTTCGATTTTGTCATTCTTTGTCATTTTTTTACCTGTATTTTGAGGGGAGTTTTTTGGTTCAGCTACCCCATGACCTTCGTAAGTAGGACCTTCTACCCCTCCTATTTTAGCTACGGCTATCTCGACCGGTAGTTGGGGTATAAAAGATGTCCTGATATTTTTGTGCTCGTCAATTATCGAACTTACGGCATTTATTATCCAGAACGCCGAGGCCCTGGATGCCTGAGTTTCCATTTTTTCCAAAATTTCAGTTGTTGCGCCGCTAACCTCCTCCTTAATACCGGATTTTAAAAACAGCAATTCTCTTAAATATCTTAGATACTCCCCGACCCAAACATAAAGGTCGAGTCCTTCCTCATAAACTTTTGATATCATCCTGATTGCACCTGCTGTATCTCCGTCGAGCAAAAGGTCGGTGATTTCAATATAAATTTCTTTCGAACCCATTCCAACAAGTGAGTCAACGCTGAGCTCTCCCTCGGCGACCTGCTGAAGTAGTGTCTCGGCGTCACGGAATCCGCCCAGAGAAGCTAAAGCGATTTTTTCCATATCCCGGTCAGAAATTTTTACCTTCTCGCTCTTGGCGATTTCTTTAAGTTTTTCAATAAGCTGGGGCATTGTAGCCCGTTTAAATCTGAATACCTGACATCGCGATTTTATAGTATCGGGAACTTTATGAATTTCGGTGGTGCACAAAATAAAAACCGTCTTTTTAGGCGGCTCTTCTAAGGTTTTTAATAAAGCATTAAATGCTTCGGTTGTAAGCATGTGAACCTCGTCAATAATGTAGGTTTTATTTTTACCCATTGTGGGGGCTAGTTTTATTTTATCTTTCAACTCACGAATATCGTCTATACCTCTATTGCTAGCCGCATCAATTTCAATCATATCTACAAAAGAACCTTCTTTTATCGCTACACATGAAGAGCATTTACAACACGGGTCGCCTTTGGCGGTAACACTTGTGCAGTTTAAGGCTTTGGCTAAAATCCTGGCTAAAGTTGTTTTACCGGTACCTCTCGGACCTACAAACAAATATGCATGGGAAGTTTTACCGCTTAGAATCTGTTTTGCCAGCGCATCAGCCGCATCGTTGGGCCTGCAAACATCGCTGAATTTTTGAGGACGGTACTTAGTGTAGAACATAAACACATTAAATGTATTACATCACCCCTGTAGGATACAACCAACGTGTGTTAGTGCAAGACAGTTTATTTTTGTTGGTCACGGACTTAACGGGCATGTAAAAGGATTTTTTGTTATAATGGCGCCATATTAGATTTTATCCAAGTAGAACGGAGGGAAAAATGCGCAGTAACGGCAATAATGGAAATAGACCTCACGGTCTTGTCGGCAATCACTTACCCAGAAAAACAGGGTTAGGTAAAAGAAAGTGTACCAATGTCTCTCAAATTTGGAACACAATCGGCAGCGCTGAACGATCCAAACTCGCGTTTGAAGCTGCCGAAGGAAGATGCCCGGAAGACAAAATTAAGGTTGGATCTGAGTGTATAAAACTGGATGCAAAGACATTAAAAGAAAAGTATCCGTGCATCTGGAAAAGAATATCCGCACAGATCAAAGAGGTTTCGATAAAAAGATAATTCTAAAAATGCCGTAAAAAATTCAACACCAGGGTTTCGTTTCAATTAATATTTTCAAGAAGCGAAGCCCCAAGTTTTTTTATAATATCTAATTCTTCTAAGCTAAAATCCCGTAAAACATAATCATCTACAGGAACTCCACAATCACTGTCGGGCCTGCCGATTCCGACACGAAAACGCATAAAGTCTTTTGTTCCCAAAGCTTCCATAGTACTTATCACGCCTTTGTGTCCGGCATGGCCTGCACCTTTTTGTAGCTTTGTTTGACCAATTGAAATATCAACATCGTCGTGAACAATACAAATATCTTCAAGGTCGATTTTATAATACTCCTTGACTAAGCTTACGGCCTTACCCGACTCGTTCATATAAGTCTGTGGCTTAACTAATATGAAATTATCTGTCAAACATACCGAGGATTTTAGTTTGGGAGCTGATTTCCAGAACATACCTTTAGACAGAGCGAGTTCGTCCAGTATTATAAATCCGGCGTTGTGGCGGGTATTTAAATACTTTTCTCCCGGGTTGCCCAACCCTACAATCATTTTCATTGATCGGTGTCCTTTTCAATTTTTAATCCGTGAACAGAATTCTCGTCATCATCCTCATGGTGAATACCTAATAAATGCAAAACCCCATGAGCCACCAATTCCGATATTTCCTGCTCATGCGAGTTACCGTACTTTTCCGACTGCCTTGCGGCCTGTTCTTTATTTACCACAATATCTCCGAGATAAAACGTACCGTCGGGTTGTTTTTCATTTATTGGAAAGGACAAGACGTCTGTAGTGCAATCCCTGTTCAAATACTTTTTATTGAGCTCGTGCACTTCTCTATCGTCTTTTATTGAAACGGAAATGTAAATACTGTCCATTTTAAGCATATCGGGTGGAAGTTTGTTCATTTAGCTGGATTCCGGTTAGGAAAATTTCCGGGCGACTCGAGCTCAAAAGGAAATAGTTTTGCAAATTCCTCGTAAATGGCCAGCTCCTTTTCGTCTTTCTCAACGAGGTCGTTTCTACCTCCCTTTTTGTAAAGTTCGAGAGTTTCTTTTCTGTTTTTTATTTGCTTTTTTATTACACGAAACACGTCCTCGTCGGTAAGTTCTTTTTGCTGTTCTCTCAACTCGATCTCTTTGTTCTGAACCTGCGAAATAAAATATCTCAACACACCCAGTTTAAAGGTGTCTCCGTTTTTTTGAAGCTCGAAAACCATCTTTCTCAGATCGTTGTAAATCATCCTTTTAACCTTTCGTACTTGAATTTTCTCTCAAGTTCTTTTGACTTTTGTCTTTTTAACTCACTTGGTTTTCTGTAATGCGACCTATCTTTTACTTCGTCGAGAATTCCGGATTTCTGCACTTCTCTATTAAACCTTCTTAAGGCCTGTTCCAGAGATTCGCCGTTTCTGATCTTTATTTTTGTCATTTTAATTAGCAGGTGTAAATAATTAGTGCTTATTTTACTGGTCTGCTATTTATGTAGCACCTCCAAACGTTGTGTTTAAAATATAAACTACTTACTAAGTTATTAACAATTTTGTCACTCTTCAAGTGATCTTGTTAACACATTGCTATTTATTAGTAGCAATATTGCCGCATGATTCTATCAAAAATGCGACCTTATTTCTAGTATATTACCTATGTCAACTTTTGACTATTATTCAACACTAGTTATACGCTTTAATTTAGCCCTAAAAAGGTGAGTAATTTTTTATTGCAACAGCGGTGCAAAATAGGCTGGTGGTTTTTATCTTGCGATATCTCTTATCGTTACAAGTATAAGCAAAGATATAAGAACTAGCATTCCCGCCTGGTGGAATGCAGCCTCTAATTTGGGGTTTGGTTTCTTCTTGGTAATACCTTCGAACAATACGAATACTATTCTACCTCCGTCCAGAGCGGGAAACGGCATTAGATTAATGAATGCGAGACTCAGTGACATTAATGCCATGTAATCGAGTAAAGTCAGCCAGGCATTGGGACCGCCGTATTCTAAAACCATATCTACCAAATGATAAATACCTACAGGTCCTGATACGCTGTCTGAAACTAAAGACATGTCCTTGGTCTGAAAAGAAATTGCAAAAATATTTCCTAAAGTACTCAATGAATAACCTAACATGTTGTAACTATGGTAAAACCCGGATAAAGCTCTTTCAGCAAAAGTGTTATAGGAAATTGAAACAGAATCCATGAGATAAACACCCACGACCGGGGAACCGTCTTCCTCAGACAACACCGGCGCCACTTCAACCTTTCGCGTACTCGCGTATGTTGTATCTTTCAGATCTAAAAGCGTAAGTGTTACCGGATGTTCGGGCTGGTCTGCCAATACTTTTTTAAATTCCGGAACGCTGTTGACTTTTATTCCGTTTATTTCAGTTACGGCCTCCCCTAAAGCAATTCCTGCCTCTTCTGCCGGAAGCCCCGGCTGTATTCCCGAAATAACAGTGCCGATTCTCTCTGTATGCCCGAACCGAAAATTGTAATCAAACAGCAAAGGCATGTGAAAAGTTTTGAAACCGTTTGCAAACATAAAAAAGTAAAAAACAACAACAGCCAAAACAACATTCATAAAAACACCCGCGGTAAGAATTACAATCCTTTGCATAGGAGTTTTTGCTGCGAAATTATGCGGGTCCTTAACATTTTCTTCCGGAGAGTCTTCTCCGGTCAATTTTACAAAACCTCCGAATGGCAATAGATTTATGGAGTAAATTGTCTCACCGAACTTTTTGCCGTAAATACGCGGAGGAAGGCCCCACCCAAACTCCTCTACCCTAACACCGTTGATCTTAGCAGCCGTGAAATGCCCCAACTCGTGTATGAGCACTAATACGGACAATATTAATATAAAAATAAGTAGGGCCATCAAATTAATTTAATTAAACCGTCATTATTTCGGATTTTTTGTCATCACCCGTTTTGTCAAGGCTCTCACTAAATTCCTTAACTATCTTTTCGGTTTCTTCCCTCATTCTGAATTTATCATCCTCGCCGATTTCTTTGTCGGAAAACATTTTGTCAATATCTTTCATAGCATCTTGCCTAATGTTTCTGATGGAGTTTTTACCCTCTTCGACTTTTACACCGATTATTTTTGATAGTTCTTTTCTTCTTTCTTCGGTCAGCGCGGGTACGGGAATTCTTATTCTGTCGCTCTCTTCCACCGGATTTAAGCCGGATTGGCTTTCGCGTAAAGATTTGGCAACAGACTTTATAAGGCCTTTATCCCAAGGCACAACAACAAGGTTTTGTGGGTCGAGCACATTTATAGAGCCTATCTCTTTCACGGTCATTTTTGCTCCATAAGCATCTACCGGAAGGTTTTCTATTAGCGCGGGGGATGCTCTGCCTGTTCTTATTTGGGATAACTCCCCCTGTAAAAACTCCTGTACTTTGGAAAGTTTTGATTTTAATTCAGCAATATTCATATGGAAGAATAATATCAGGAAATTGCCTGATCACAAACACCGGACTTATTATTCTTCACCGACTGCAAATTTTACGAATTTTTTCAACTCGATCTTCTCGCCGACTTTAGCGGTGAGTTCGTTTATTAGGTCGGTAATCTTTTTTGAAGAATCCCTAATATACTCGTCATTAAGCAATTCCTCGGTATTTTCGTAATTACCGGTTGCCGCCTGCATAGCAATTTCCTTGCAGAGCTTCTGAAAATCTTCTGTTTTTGCCACAAAATCGGTTTCGCAAGCCAGGTATATAAGAGTTGCTACCTTTCCACCCTGATGTGTATAAGCGTAAATTAAACCGTCTTTTGTAACCCTATCAGCTTTTTTGGCGGCCTTTGCACCTACCTTTTTCATAAGCTCTTCTTTTGCTTTTTCAACGTCACCCGAAGAGTTTTCAATTGCCTGTTTAACCTCCAAAATACCTGCTCCTGTCTCCTCTCTCAGCATTTTTATATCTTTAATGTTAATTTCCATGTTTTTCTCCTTAATAAAAATTACTTAGATTTTTTCGCCTTTTCCTTTTTTACAGGTTTGGCCTTTTTAGAATCATCACCAACTTCGACCTCATCTTCACTTTCTTCCTCAACTATCTTGACCGGTTTTTTGGGCTCATCTGCTTCTACCAGCTTTTCTTCTAGCTCCTCAACATCTGTGGTGACAACAGGGCTCTCTGTAGCCGTAACAACAACTTCTTTCTTTTCCTGAGCTTCTTTTTCTTTCTGCTCCTTCTTTTCCTGAGCTTTACCCTTTCTGTCAAATTCGTTATAACCCTCTTCGATGGCGTCAGCAACCGTCCTAACCAGCAAAGCAACGGATTTTATTGCATCATCGTTTCCGGGAATAATATAGTCTATTCCTGTCGGGTCGGCGTTAGTGTCAACCACCGCTACAACAGGTATACCTGCGAGTTTTGCTTCTTTTACTGCTGTTTTTTCACGTCTGGGATCGATAACGAACACTATGTCCGGAATTTCGGTCAGGTTTAGGATACCGCCGTAAACGAGATTCATTTTCTCCACTTCCCTATCTATGAGAAGTCTTTCTTTTTTGGTGTACATTTCAAATTCGCCGGTTTCTTTTCCGCGAATATACTTTATGAGTTTGTCCAGATTTTTCTTTATTGTAGGAAAATTAGTGACAGTGCCTCCGATCCATCTTTCATTTACATACATAGCTCCGCATCTTACAGCCTCACCTTTTACTATGTCTTTGGACTGCTTTTTAGTTCCGACAAAAACTATTTTTTTGCCTTCGGCGGCCCTTTCATACAAAAATTCGCAGGCTTCCTTTAAAAGACGCTCGGTGTCCTCTAAATCAATAATATGTACATTTTTGCTTACAGTGTATATGTAAGGCTCCATTTTAGGATTCCATCTTCGGATCTGATGTCCGAAATGAACCCCGGCTTCAATTAATTCTTCTATTTTAGGCACTTTATGTTTAGTCATAAATTTCTCCTGTTTGTAATAACCTTTTCTTAAATTTATATTTTTTGGGAAACCGCTGTTTAATGTAAAGGGCACCTGAGGTGCCGTGCGGATTCCCTTTTACTTTTGAAACTGCTTTGTTGTGCAGTTCCTCACCTGTACCCTTTTATAGGGAGGGACCTACAGGCAGTAGAAAGGTATCATAAGTTTTTAGGGATTTCAATGGGTTCGCTCTAATACCTACACAGGGTCGATCGGCCTTAGTTGATTAGTCTTCCATTATGCTACCTTGTGCATATAGAGCGGCGTCAAAAAAGCCCGGTACACGATCGTAAGATCTAACCACCTCGATGATTTTCGTAACCTGAACTTGGTTGGTATCATCGCTTCTAAGTTTTGCCTTTGATATTATGCGAAATCCTTGAGGAGGTAGAGTTGCTGCACCCGATGAGGCCGGGAAAACACCGATTTTTGCGTCTGACCCTAGAGGAGAAACGTTAAGAAAAGCGTTTTGTCCTGTTGTACTTAGAGTAATACACGACGTATAGTAGCTTGCCATAGCGCCGGATGCGCTGGATGCTGTAAGGTTTGTTGTTATCGTTCCATCCAACCCCACATTACCGGTAGCAGGATAATAAATATTTTTTGTTTTCAAGCCGTTAGGATCCCAGTGTGAATAGTACAAGGCAGCCGGAGCCGCTTCCAAACTTTTCCAGCATACCCTAATCGAGTTTCCGTTTAAGCCCGCGCCAAGATTTATACCGGCAAATGCTCCGTTCTTAACTTCCACCGCGTAGTGGTTTGAAGGCGCAGATTCGTTATAAGTAACAGCCTCGACTGTAACCTCCGTACTTGTTTCGATATCGTCGCCCAGATAAAAAATGCAATCGCCGTTGTCGGTTTGTTCAGCACCCGTATTTTCACCACAATCCGTACCGCTCGAAATATCCATAAGATCATCCATAGAAAGGTCTACAAACCTTTCAATACCAGCCTCCGCTGAGTAGTAAACTCTCGAATGGGTATCAGTATTAGCCACCCTTCTGCTAAGTGACAGGGTTCGTGTTGATATAGAAACTCCCACAACCATAGAAATAGCTAAAGCCACAACCACAAAGAGTAACGCCTGACCTTCATTATTCCTATGTATAGATTTCGTAAAATGCTTCATTAATACTCCTTACTTGTAAAACTAAATTCAAATAAAGGTTTTAGAACTTCAGGAATAGTGTTGGCCGCAGACAGATTATTTAGCTGAGTTATGTACAGTGGGTTGTATTTAACCAGCATCACAGGTCTTACTTCATTCACAATGGCTGAAAAATCTCTTTCAATAACTACGTCTCTCCCGGCTATAACCGGTCCTTCAAGAATTATAGTACCTGTTGAAAACTCATTACCCTGATAAGATTTAATCGTTATATTACCGGTTGTAAGTATTGCAGCTCTGACTTGGGGTGTAACCGTCGATAGATTCGGATTTGTGGTATATCCGACAACATCCTCCCCTATTTCAACATCCCTGTCTGTAATAATCAGCAACCTACCGGTACCTGTAACAGATATTGAATTTATTTTTAAGGGTAAGTCGCCGTTTTTGGGAACAACTAGGAATGCGACACTCCCCGGGACAGTTACAGTGTAATTGTAACCGTTGGTAATGGACTCGCCGTTGAATAATACTATGCTACTCTTGCCCATAGATGTAGGGAGCGTGGTTGGCAATGTGCTGTGACTATAACCGTCAATCTCACCTGTCATATAAGCGGCAACTGTGTTATTTACCATCGTGCGTATATTGGATCTGAGATAATCCTCATAATCCTTTCTGTAATCATCTCCTAAAGCGGTGGCAGTTTTTCCGGATAATGTGAGGTATTGTAATTCCGCAGGCCCGACTTCACTCACCGATTGTCCGGTATTAATAAAAACCTGAGAACCTGTGGGCGATGATGGGTAACCAAGTGTGTAGTAACTAAAAGCAGGAGAAGGAAGACTTGAACAATAAGCTGTCTGCCCACACGTAGAAGTAGTAACTATCGAGGGCAACCTCACCGGAGGCAATGGAGGTAACTGCAAATTTATGTCATTTGCTGAAATATTGCTCCCATAAGCTGCGATCCATCTCCTGGCTTCAATTTCCTGTAAACCCAAATTCAATTCCTGGTCAACCGTCTTGTTGTAATACTCGTAAAAATTAGTGCGAAATTCCTGGCCTGAAAGTTCAACATCGTTACGACAAACTAATCTGTAAAAGGGCGCCGAAGCATTGTTTATTCCGTCAAGATAAACATCGGTGATTGCCCCGAATATATTTGAAACACTATAATCTCCGGTGGATGTGACTGGGCCGGTTGTTGTCGTGTAGTAAGGCTCGTGAATAACCCTCACACTCGCACCCGGGTAATCCGTAAGTTTCTGGGCCGGATCCGGAACACAATTTAATGTAGAAAGACTCGCGTATGGAATGGTCCAAACATAGCCGAACACTCTTCTGAAAACAGGATTTAGAAGTATCTGTCCGGTGGCAGTAGCTCCGAAATTGTCTCTTGCCGTAACCGTTATTCTCCCGCCTGTGGCCGGGTTACCCGGTGAGGTCCAGGGGAAAGGATATCTAATAGCACCGCCCCAGTACATTCCAGCAAACGTTCCGCTCGCGTTCGTAACAACCACAGGATCTCTGGTGTCGTAACCGTCATCAGGATCTCCTCTGTCAAAAAGAACCTTGCTGGCGTCGTGAGAGTCCGCAGAATAAATTGTTCCCCATCCCCAAGGGTCCTGGAGAAATGATACTGAGCTGACAAAAAGATTTCTGTCTTGGCCGGAGGCATTTGTTGCATCGTTTAAAAACTGGAGGTCAAAAAACAGGTAGGCATCCGATCCAACCCATAACCAATAACCACTGGAAGTGCCGGTTACATAAAACGGACTCCCTATAGCTTGGCGTTCGCCGGTATCTCTTCTCCAACCGTAAAGCTGAACCTGGGGGTAAACTCCATCACAAATACTACCGTAAGCATTGAAATATATACCGTCGGTATAATATGTGGTGGTTCCGACATCGGAGGTCGCCGTGATACGCATATAACCTCCAGATTCGTACTGCGTAACCGCTACTTTACTTGGATAGACTGTGCTGGATGTGAAGTTAATCGGGCTGTTTAGGTTTAAAACGGGAGGTCTATTTGGTGTCATGTAAAACCATAGGTGTTGGGTTTCGTTTTCTGTGATAGTCAGGTCGGAAGCGGTGCAACCGGTACCTGACCTGTTGTATGTTGAGTTCGCTGTGTTTGTGTATGACCAGTTCGTGCGAGAACAGTCGTAACCAAGTGACGTAGGTACTCCGGTTAGTTGTATGGATCTACCCGACCCGGTTACTATTTGGTTTGTTCTATAATAAGCACCTGGGTTGCAAGACCACTCTTTCAGAACGTTACTACTATTATATGAAAAGCCAAGCGTGTCACTTTTTAAACCTGCACAAGTGGATGCATTGTTTGCCCACATTTCGTTGGTTGTTGTACCACCGTCAAAATTCAAGTCGGATACAACGCGACCGATAACGGTACCGTAAGTAGTGGTACTACCGCCTCCTCCTCCGGAGGTTCCGCACGGATCACATGTCCCCCAGAATATCGAATACCCGGGCTCGGTATGACAGTAGCTGGTACATTCATATCCTGGTAGACAACAAACCCAAGTATTTGAGCAGACTGTTGCTACATAACCTGCAGTACTACAGTTGAAAGACGGGCAACCACCCCCCGTACAGCAATAAGTACCGTATTGGCAATAATCCTCATAGCCGTACAGTGGGATGTAATCGTCGCACCCATCGCTACAATCAGCACCCACGGCGTAAATTTTTCCAGACAAGACAACCGGGATAGTTATAATTAGCAAGGTCAAAAGTAACGATTGGCAAAATCTTCTTAAACAAACCATAAAAATATGCTAACGCAAAAAAAGTGCTGAGTAAATAGATATGTAGACAGCCGTTCTGTATCAATCCTTTACGACTCTAACTATGATGCATTCAGAGCTGGTCGACAAACAATCTTCAGGGGGGCATTTTGTATACAACCAATCCCCTGTCTTTAATTCATCCCGTATCTCAATATTAGAAGCTACAAAATAAAGATAAAACGTATTCTTGAATAGAGCGGAATTTTCAGGTAAGCACCCAATTTCAAGGTCCCTCACCTCGTTGCTCTTGACCTCCTTAACTCCAACAGAATGATCGTTTACCTCAGTAACAAAGAAAGCAGTATACTCGTTCATGACATCATCAGCCATGGTTGACTCTTTACCTTCGGACCAACCCTTATCCATCCACTCCCTAAACTCTACGGAGGTACTGCTCGTCCGAGACTCACCGCCTACTGCCCCCAAATCTGGATCCAAAGTGTACGATCTTTCTAAAGATGAAAATATGGTCTCTTGCGAAGTGTCAGCTTGATAAACTTCATTAAAATTGAATTTGCTTGAAAACAACATACATAGAGAGGAATTTTTTCCTGACCCAGCGCAATGGAAATAAAACGCGTAAAGTGATGCAACTAGCAACAAGAACACAAACAATATTACTATAAAAATGTTAATTTTTCTTTTCATACATTCATACAAACCAGCCAAATTCTTTGACATAATTCTACACGCGGAAAATTTGTAAATCAATCTTATATAGTATGTTAATCACACGCATAATTTAGAAAACTCAGCTTACTTTACTCCAATAGTTTTCCTACAAACTAAGCAATCTTTCCTGTTTTTGTAAATTTCAAAAAAAAATGCCGAGATAGTCATAAAAACTTTCTCGGCAATGCCTTAAAAAATACTCCCACATTTTCTAATCCGTACTAGTTTCGAAAACTGGCACATTTAGCGAGGTGTCAAACTCCGAGCAATAAGGTTCTCTTCCAGGGTAACCAACGGCACCGGAATATTGTAACCAACGCTCTTCCCTAGTTTTATCCTCAATTAATTTACCATCGAGGTAAATCACAAGACTATAACCTTCCTCCAGCCTTTGAAATGCCCAATCACAAACAACATCCGCATCAATTTCTTCTACGGGACCTGTCCAGCAATTAGCAGTTTTATCGTAGGCAAATTGGTCTAGCAGCTGCGCAACAGAATCGCCTTCACGAGGAATTGGGGGAACCGAAAGTTCGCCCAAAAACCAACTTCCCACGAACATCATAAACTGCCCTAGCTGCTGTAAACTCCAAACTCGCGATATCTTTGTAGCGGTCGCTGTGTGAGTTGGATCTTCTATTTGAGTTGCTACAGGCTCCGGAGTTGGTGTGTCTGTGGGTATTGGAGTATTCGTTGGCAAAGAGGGGGCTATGTACACTGGCGTGCTACTAGAGACTTCTTCCTCAACGATCGGCAATTGCGGTGTAACTACGGTTGCGACCACCTCGGACGAACATGCTGAATTGAAAACCAAAACAACCAACAAGGCACACACAACAAAAAAATGAGCAAAACTCTTACTTTCCATTTCCTTCTCCTTTCAGGTGTTAGTTAGTGAGTTTATTTGTTTAATATTTTACTCTAGGATGGAAATTAGCACAAAAAGTAACAGTTGTAAACAAATATTTAGGAGGGTGCGGGGGCTAAAAACAGGCAGTACCGGGAGTATCTTAAAACTCAACGGACAGCTTTTGTTGTATCCTCACTCCTTAACTTCAGCCCCAACCATCGGATTCTTCCAACTACTCCAATCACAATCCGGGTACCTACTACATCCGTAAAACTCCCGCCACTTAGCTTTTTTTCTAATAACGTCTCCTTCTCCACATTTAGGACATTTCATGCCAATCTTGTCAACAAAAGTCTTTGTATTTTTGCATTTCGGGTAGTTGCTACAGGCTAAAAATTTTCCGAATCTTCCCTGCTTCATAACAAAAACCCCGTCCTCGCATTTATCGCATTTTCCATAATCCTGTGGCTCTTCGCCTTCTCCACCCGCACCACCACCTTCAACTTCCAAGGGTTTGGCGTAGTTACAATCGGGGTAAGCGGAACAACTCAAAAACTTACCGTACTTGCCTAATTTATAAACCAAAGGTTTGCCACACTCGGGACACATGTCACCTGTTTCACCCAAATTTGTGACATCCCTCTTGTTCAGTTCCTTGTCTTTTTCACCGACCTTCTTCTCAAAAGGCAGGTAAAACTCCTTGATCATAGGCACCCACTCCTGCTCGCCCTCGGCGACCTTATCCAAACCTTCTTCCATTAAAGCGGTGAAGTTATAGTCAACAATTTCGGGAAAATGATTTACAAGTAGGTCGACCACCACGTAAGCAACATCATTAGGGTAAAAATAACGACCGTCCCTTAAAACATATTTTCTGTCCTGAATAGTGGAAAGTGTGGGGGCGTAAGTTGAAGGTCTGCCAATTCCCATTTCCTCCATTTTTTTAATCAACGAGGCGTCGTTATATCTGGCCGGGGGTTGTGTAAAATGTTGCTCACTTTTTAGATCATGAAGCTTCATTTCAGTCCCTTCGGATAAATCAGGAAGATTACTAGAGGTTTCCTCTTCGTCTTCTTGTATACCTATCATTTTTGATGCGGCAAGCCATCCGTCAAATACTACCGACGACCCGGTCGCCTTAAAAATATAAGCATTATCTGAACCTATAGATAACGTAGTTTGCTCGTATATAGCGGGTTTCATTTGGCATTCAATACTTCTTAGCCAAATTAAAGAGTAAGTTTTAAACTCATCGCCTGCTAACCCTATACTTTTTGAGGGTATTTTTGATGCTGATGTGGGTCGTATTGCCTCATGAGCCTCCTGAGCGTTAGCTGACTTTGTCTTATATAGGTTAGGACTATCCGGCAAACTAGCCTCTCCGAAGCGATTTTTTATCAAACTACGTGCTTCATTGATAAACTGTGGGGAAAGGCTCAGTGAGTCAGTTCTGTGGTAGGTTATGTAGCCTTTTTCAAACAAACTTTGGGCTGCCTTCATAGTCTTTTTGGCGTTAAATCCATAAATATTGGCCATTGACTGCTGAAGAGTCGATGTCTTAAGAGGCGGATAGGGGTTCTTTTTTCTCTCACTTTTCTTGAGAGACACGACCGAATAGTTACCTTTTTCGGCCTCAGTCTTAATTTTCTTGGCCTGTTTTTCATTTTCGATTTTGGGCTTCTTCCCATTTACCTCCGAAAGTTCCGCCCAAAACTTTTTGCGATTTCCGTTTTGAAATTCACCGGCAATACTCCAGTACTCCTCAGGTTTGAAAGCCTGTCGTTCTCTTTCTCTTTCAACAACCAGCCTTACCGCCACACTTTGAACACGACCTGCCGATAAACCGTACATTACTTTTTTCCATAATAAAGGGGACAATTTATATCCCACCAACCTGTCCAGCACACGTCGCGCCTGCTGGGCGTCAACCAAATCCATATCCAATGTACCGGGATTTTTAAACGCCTCTTCAATAGCTTCTTTTGTCAGCTCGTGAAATACTACTCGGGAAAAGTTTCGTTTGGCTTTTTTATCCTTTAATAGTTCTTCGAGATGCCAAGCTATAGCCTCGCCTTCTCTATCAGGGTCTGTTGCTAAAACAATTTCTTCGGCGTCCTTTGCAGATTTTTTTAATTCCGTTAATACTTTTTTTGCTTTGACAGGAACTTCATAAGCCGGAGTAAAATCTTTTTCAACTTCAACGCCCAAGCCACTTTTAGGCAAATCTCTGATGTGCCCCATCGAAGCTTTTATGCTGTAAGAATCAGGCAAGAGCTTGGATAGAGTTTTCGCTTTTGTAGGTGATTCAACAATTACAAGTTTCATAGTTTACTAAGAATAACATTTTTGAGTATAGCACATGAAGTAAAAATGACTCGAAATGCCTTGATAGTGGTAAAATAATGTCATGGCAATAAGGCATATAGTTACGGTACCCGATCCCGTACTAAGAATTAAAACACAAAAGATAAATAGTATAAGCGAGGACGTAAAAAGCCTTGCACGTGACCTTTTAGACACCCTGGAGGTGGCAAAAGACCCTGAAGGAGCGGGTCTTGCGGCAACCCAAATAGGTGCCTCAAAAAGGATGTGCGTTGTAAGAAATTTCTTTCCCGACCCGGCCAACCCACAACAGTTTATACACGAAGATTTTGTTCTAATAAATCCGAAAATAGTAAGTACTTCAAAAGAAACGGAAACCGATTATGAAGGCTGTTTAAGCGTTCCCGACGTATATGGCCAAGTCGAAAGATATAAAAAAATTAAGGTGGATGCTCTTAATATTAATGGTGAGAGAATAAAACTTAAGGCACAGGATTTTTTTGCAAGGACAATTCAGCATGAAATCGACCATCTGGACGGAATACTGTTTACCGACCGCGTCGTAGGAAAAATTATCACCGAGCAGGAAATGGACAAACTGCTCACTCAGGAGGAAACGTGAACCCAAAATTAAAAATTGCATTTTTCGGAACGTCCGACAGATCCATACCCATTCTTGAAAGTATTTCTGAAAACTTTACTCTGGTTCTATGTGTGACAAAATGTGACACTAAAGTTGGGCGTGATAAACAAATTCGGGAAACTGCAGTTAAAAAATGGGCACGTGAAAAAAACATTAAATTCATAGAGGTAACTTCTCTTAAAGATGAAAATAAACAAATTGTCCTAACTGCACTGAGAAAAACCAAGCCGGATTACGGAGTAGTCGCGGATTTCAGTTACATGATTCCTGAGGAAATCATTAATTTTTTTGAACGAAAATTAATCAACATCCACTTCTCTCTTCTGCCGAAATATCGAGGGGCCAGCCCGGTGCAATTCGCAATACTCAATGGAGACGAAATGACGGGAGTTACCTACCAACTTATTAGCAAACGTTTGGATGCCGGTGATATTCTTGGCCAAATTGGTTATAAAATGAACCATACCGAAACATCGGGCAACTTGTATGAAACACTTTTCAATGTAGCTTCTGACAGACTTCCGGGGATTATAGAGGGTTACGAGTCAGAAAGTATAAAACCCATTCCCCAAAATGAGGATAACGCGACCTATACTTATTCCAGAACTCACCCTCACCACACACATATATTTAAAGAGGACGGATTAATTAATTGGAAAAACGGCGCCGAAAACATCCACCGAAAAATTAGAGCTTTAAACCCGTGGCCCATTGCATGGACTTATTTAGGAGAGATGGCTGAGGCCGGGTGTCTTTTACAGGGAAAGTTAAAGCTTAGGGAGCACGTTGATAAAGGGCTTATTGTGAAAATATTCTCAGCACAATTGGAAAACGGCAAACTTGCCATAGAAACACTGCAGTTAGAGGGTAAAAAAGTGATGACCTGGAAAGAGTTTGAAAACGGGTATTTAGCCTAGCTGTAATTTAATTTGCCGAGTTGGCCACTGCATTAGCCTCTTTTATATCTTTTTTCAGTCTTTTAAGACATGAAGCGCATATAGCAACACGAACGGTTTGACCGTTTATCTGCAATCTTTTGCTTCTAAGATTGGCTTTTTTGCTGGTTATTGTTCTTCTGGTAACACGATTACCAATCCCTCTCGGGACCAAGTTACCTTTTTGATAAGTTTTACCGCAAAAATCACAAATTCTTGACATAACGTAGTGAATTAAAGCACAGGTGGTGGCGGTATGTCAACGACTGAAAGGGTTTGGAGTGCTGTTGTATGGGAGGAGGTTTCGGGAGTTCGGGCCGGAAACAGCAACACGTTTTAATTGTGTTGTTTTTGTTTCCGGCCTTTCTGGTTAGCTTTCTTCGCAATTTTCATCTAAATGATTTCGACGGGCTTGTTTTGCCTTCGCTTTCTGAATGGTTTTTATGCACTTGTCACAATCACAATCTCCCCTACATCCCAGACAACAATCGGTATCGTTAGCCTCATTGAAAAAAGTTATCCTTGAGTTGTAGTGCGGAACCACCAACACACTTTTTGGATTTAGAATACTCATGTACCCTCCCTTTTATTGATTATCTTTGTGAAAAAAGCTTAAGGGTATTTTAGTACAACATGGGATTTATGTACATTACCACGTAGTTACAACTTTAGGTTTTTGGGTTATGTCCGAAGTTGATCGGATTTTTGTACTTTTTTTTGGCTATTCTTTTTGTTAAAATCATGTGTGCTTTAGTTGGCAGATGTTATTAACGCGTAAAAACCTTTTGCCTCGCCAAAGGTGCAACTTCGTTGCTCTTTGTCTCGGCTTCGCCTCGCCAAAGTCGGGTCTTTGTCTCGGCTTCGCCTCGCCAAAGTTACGGCTTCGCCGTCCTTTGGCTCACTTCGTTCGCCAAAGTAGCTCAATGGCAGAGCAGCTGTTTTGTAAACAGCAGGTTGTGGGTTCGATCCCCACCTTTGGCTCCATTTATTCCATTTTCGTGGTAAAATCCCCCGTACATACAAATAACAACAAATGAAAGGAGAAGTAAATGGAAAGGACAACGAAATCTGTTGTAATAAGGGCTTTTCACACCAAGGAGTTGGCTGACAAAAATGTCAGTGCCTACACTAACGACCTTCTTAAAAAAATTGACGAAGAACGAGTGGCAAGCGTAGTCGAAGTATATAGTGTAACAGAGCTTCTAGAAGAAATGCAAAAACTAATGAAACGCGACACTTACTTGAATTACGCAATGTGTGCCAAAGGCCAGGAGGTCACCCATACCAGAGATTTTTACGAGGCAAAATTGTATTTAGCCAACCAATAAAAGAGAAGTAACAAAACCGGCCGCAAAAGGTATTAAATTAAAACCTGAGCGGCCTCTTTTTTTTTCTTCACACATCCGAAATAAAATGTGATAATATTTCAAATGCGCCGAGGTACCAAAGTGGCCAACTGGAGCTGACTGTAAATCAGCTGGCTTATGCCTACGGGGGTTCGAATCCCTCCCTCGGCACCATTTACATATCCAAAGACAACTTCAACTAATTGGTATGTAAATATATGATAAATTGCCTGGGTAGTTCAGCGGCAGAACGCTTCCATGGTAAGGAAGAAGTCGAGAGTTCGATTCTCTCCCCAGGCTCCATTGAATGATAAAGGCTCGTAGTGAAATGGCATCACTTCCCTCTCCAAAAGGGACATTCCGGGTTCAAATCCTGGCGAGCCTGCCAAAAAATATTATTTGAAAAAAGTCCGATCAGCACTTCCCTACTCGTACCTCAAAGCATCCAAAGCAGATATCTTAGTCGCACGCTTGGAAGGATATATTCCAGTAATTAAACCTACAGTTAACGATAAGAAAAATATTAAAACAAGAAAAGTAGGCGGTATGCGTGTAATGTCTATAATACCGGCTCCTTTAGCAATGCCCATTATCGACAAAAGTATGCTAATAATTTTTCCGGCTGCAAATCCCAAAGCTATTCCTATCATACCTCCCGTGAAACCCATCAATATAGATTCGGTTAAAAATAAGCGTTTAACTTCATCCGTGGTCATGCCCATAGCTTTCATTAACCCAACTTCTCTTGTCCTTTCCAATAGTGAAACTGTTAGGGTGTTAAACATTCCAAGTGAGGCAACGCCCAAAGCAACGCCACCCAACAAAGCCAAAATTATCCTGACGGTCGCAAAAAGTTTATTTATTTGAGCGACAGTATCGGCTACGGAACTTGTAACAAATCCGCCTGATTCTATTTTTTGCCGTACATCCTGCAAGCGGTCGGGGGAGGAAGCTACCACTTTAACCTGTGAATAGTTTTTAACTCCCAAATAGCGCATATCATTTAGAGGTACATAGAAAAACGGAGCGTCGTCGCCCGGGATTACTCCCACTATTTTATATTCTGTAAAGTCGCTTTCTACTTTCTCATTTGAGTCGAGGAGATTGCCTGTTAAAACGAAAGAAACATTAAACTTGCTTCCTGTAGATCCCGAATCATTAAACCCTAAAACTCTAAGAAACGCTGTATTTACAACCGCCTCTCTTTGAGCGGATTCGGGAAGGGACATGGTAACAACCTGCTTCGAAGTCAGCGCTTCAGGAGACTCGTACATTTTTTCGATGTATTCTTCATCCGAAAGATTTTCTAAAGCTGCCGTCTCATCGGCTTCTCCTTCTTCTGTAGAGGAAGCTGTACCGGCACCTTCTTCGGTAACAAGACTGTCGCCGGGTGCTGAATCTCCCAACACAAATCTCATGGTTTCGACGCCTAGAACAGAACCATAGGTTTCGTCGGCCAGAGAAATAACTTTATTTATCATAATTTCCAACTCAGCTATGTAACCTACGGTATAAAGTTGATTTCCGGACTCGTCCTTTACCGGATAGTAACGACCCTCCTCACAATAGGGATCCTGAGAGTCACAGGGTGCGTCTGACCAGACAGGCACCAGGGACTTTACCCACTTACCCATCCACTCTCCGGAAGCACTTTGGACAATTCTTCCGTACTCCGCAGGAACGTACTCATCACCCCAAAATTCCTCGCCAAACTGTGTTCCTACCACTCTACGTGTGTAACCTATAATTTCTGATGATGTGCTGGGAGTTTTTCTAACCCGTAACCATGAGTTTGGAAAAATTGTATACTCAATATCTCCGATTTTGTTACCTTTAGAATAGTTGGTTTTTATTGCAACAGACCCAGAAACCTCACCATAGTCTGCAATTTTTTGCTCATACGGATCACCGCTCTCTTCAGAGCTACCCTTATTTTCAATACTATGGGTATTAACCGAAATGTCTCCCCTGCTCTCAAAAAGGTGACCTTCGGCAGGTTTTATAGCAGACCTTTCGAGGTACTCAGTACTGACTCCGTAGACAGCTACGTCGGTAACTGACCCTTCAAATTTTACTTTTGCAGCTACCCCTACCAGAGGTAAAGCTTCTTCCACATGTTCCTGGCTTTTAAAATCCTGAACGGATTTATCGGTTATTTTATTTTTGCTACCCGGCTGTGTGGCTACATCAACCTGTTTCATTTCCTCTAACCGCGCTACTCTGGTAATGACAAGGTTCTGTACTCCATATCCAAGAGACACTAGAAATACAATAGCGCCTATACCTAAAGCCATTCCTCCGACGGTTATTACCGATCGAGTCTTTTTAAAAGCCATATTTCTAAAAGCCAAGTCAAACAAATCAAACCACCCCATTCGTGACAATTTAGCTGTATCATATTTTGACACTATTTTACTTATACTGACGTTTATTCTCATCGTGAGCATTCTTAAAAAATTAGGAGTATGCTGCGATTTTATTAAAAATATTGTCGGGATGTTGGCTATGTAAAGTGAAAACATGAATAGGAACATCAAGTAGTACCTGAGTGCTGAGAATAATATTTTGATATAAACCGGGATCCTTTTTATATGCCCCGGTATGGCTCGGGCTATTTTTACAACCGTGTCTATTATTTTTTTGACTTTAGGCAGTTTTATCATCATCGTTTCCTTTCAATATAGAGGGTGCAGCACTTTCTTTAGCAACCTCTGTAGCAACCTCCTGCCCCACGTCAGTGATATCCGGAGTACCGCTGGATAACATCTCGTCAGTACCCACCCCTCTTTTCAACTTTACTGACGACATAATTTTATCTTTATCCGCACCCGTGAAGACTCCTTCCAAAGCTCCATCAAATATCTTAACAACACGTGTGGAGTATTTTATATATTCAAGGTCGTGTGTGACCATGATAACCGTCTTCTGCATTTCATTTGACATCTTTGAGAGAAGCTCCATTACCATAACTCCGGATTGATAATCAAGGTTTCCTGTTGGTTCGTCTGCAACAATTATCTTTGGGTCATTTATCAGCGCCCTAGCTAAAGAAATTCTCTGTTGCTGACCTGAAGAAAGCTCCGTAGGATAGTATTCCGCCCAGTCTTTCATTCCTAAATTATCAAGTGCTCTCAAAGAGGCGTTGTTTGCACGTCCTTTATCTACGCCCATAAGTACTAAAGGAAAAGATATGTTTTCACGAACATTAAGCGAGCGAATCCAGTTTGCCTGCTGATAAACCATTCCAATATTTTTCTTTCGGAATTCGGATCTAAAATCCTCACTAGGCTGCGAATATATATCGGTTCCCAATACATTTATGCGTCCGGATGTGGGACCTTCCAAACCTAATATTGTATGCAGTAACGTAGATTTTCCGCACCCCGAAGGACCTAAAATGACAACAAACTCACCTTTGAAAATATCGAATGTGATACCTTTTAACACTTCAACATCCTCATTGCCAACTCTAAACGTTTTCCTTACATCTAAAACCTGAACTACTTTTTCTAATTGGTTAGATTCGTTATTTTCCACTACTGAAAGGTCCCCAGAAAACCAAATACCTGTTGTAAACTCGAAATTACCAACCCTAAAGCATCGTCGGTTGCCTTCGGTGTGATTGTAACTGTATCTACTGAATACCCCACATTACCCGCACTATCTCTAGAAATTGCCCTAAAATGGTAAACCTTAGAAGGTGATAGGTTTGAAAGAATAACCACGTGATTATATGTCATGCTTGAATCCTCTTTGGTTTTTTGTGCGTATGTTGAACCGGTACCTTCTCCAAACTCTATTTGGGCAGTTGAAGGTTCATCGGTGTCCCACGAAATAACCAATTGAGCCAGTTTTTCAGACGAGTCTGTTCCGGCAGGACTCATGCTCCCCTCAACCTTTAAGTTTTCTATATACGGAGGCCTCGTATCGTTTGCTGTCGTGAAGTCAAGGTTGTCTGATCTGACTTCATTCCCCACTCTATCTTTTCCGCTCACAATAAAGTTATAGGCGGTTTGAGGCAGGAGATCTTCAATTACTGCCCGATGCTTTCCCGATGTGAGGGCAACATTTGCAATATCCCTGACGTCCCCGGGTGATGATTTGGGATAGTATGTAACAATACTGGAAATCGGCGTGTTAGAAGTCCAACTGACTAATACTGAGGTTTTTGCAGCTCCCCTTATTTGTAAAATGTTAACGTTTTCAATTTTTGGTCTCGGAAGAGTTTGAAAAGTCAGTAAATTCCCTTCGTATTCGTCATCCTCGGAGTCAAATGTGTTTATCTTGTAATAGTATTTTGTCTCATCCTTTAATCCCTCGAGTCTCATTGAATAAGTAGTCTCCGAAGTAGAAGTTGACAGCTCTAAAACACCTCCCAAAACAGATGTATCGCCGTAATATATCTTCACCTTCGAGGCACCTTCGACGGTAAATTCAATAGTTGCGTTGTCTATACTTACATCTTTTGCTTGAGGATCAGTTACTGTCGGGGCCGGCTGTGTATCAAATTCGTACTCGTCGCTTATGCCGGTATTTCCATCCTCGTCAGTCCACTTTGCTACAAAATAATAGGTGGTTCCCGGGCTTAAATTGCTTAAATTTATTTCGTGATCGGTGACTTGATCAGAATTTGAAGGCTCTTCGTCGAAATAGTCGCCCTCACCGGTTCCGTACTGAACCTTGCTGTCCGATGTCCTGCTGGTAGACCAAGAAATTGTTGCTTTTTTCGTAGTGATATTAGAAACAACGGGATCGGAACTTAAAGACGCAGCTTCCATAAAACGACCCGTCGGCATCATGGAAACAACTGAAGAAAAGGCACCGCAATTGTTGGTATTATCGCACGCTCTGACTTTATAGTAGTAAGTTTGCTGCTCCAATCCGGTATCAACAAATGCTATACCTCCTTCAACTGAAGATACTCTTGAAAAACTCGAGTTATCTAAAGATCTATGGACTTCGTATTTAGAAACCGCACCGACAGTCGGTGGATCCCAGGAAATTGCCAACTTCCAAGAGCTTGTACTTTTAACAGAGACATCCGCTATTTCAACATTTATTGGTATTCCCGGTGCAGCTGTGTTTACATAAAAATCCTTATGAGCAAAGGCACCGTAGTTAATATTGCCCACCTCGTCTTTTGCAGAAACATAGAATGTATTTTTTCCCGGTAAATTTGCGAAAGCCTGGGGTCCTACTGCCGTAACACCCGGAGCGGTATAAGTACAGTTTTCTACATCTCCAATTTTGTTAGGCTCTGCATTAATTGAATAGCAATATGTAAGGTTACTCTCCGAACCGCTGTAGCCGCCGGGCTCCGGAGGATCCCATGTAAAAGTAAATAGATTTGAAGTACTTGGGCTTTCCGCTGTAGTAACGGGATTAGCTGTAAGATTTAAAGGCGCAGTCGGCGCTGTTCCGGCAAAATAAAACGGCACGTTGTATACCAAAGGATTTCCAGAAGCGTCGCTACTTACATTGTAAGCATTGTCTATAGCTCTTAAGTAAAAATAATTTACACCGTCCTGATAAGCAGCATCGGTAATTACTATCTCGGTCTGTGTTATGGTATCAGACCACTCACCATCTTCGTCGATTTTATACTGGTAACCGGCAAGTCCTGAACAAATATTAGGCGCGGTACAATCTTTTGCCATAGAAACTCCCGAACTCGGCCACAAAAAAGTATATTCATTTACCGCGGTGTATCCCGGAGGAGAGACAGAAACTGTTCCCGGAAGACTCGGTCCCCTATTATCAAATTTGTAAATAAACGGCCCTGCTTCTGGATATAGAGTACTTGTGTTTTGAGCATTATCCTTAGTCTGAACCCTAAAATAATAAACTGTTCCGGAAGTCATGCTTTCAGGTACGTAGTAACTTTCTTCCTGAAACTCCCCTACCCCCTCACTACAAGGAATAGCGTCGGCGTCCTGTCCAAAATACACACAATAACCTCCAACACCTGCGTCACCTATATCGGTAGCTCCTGACCATGAAAAATAAGGTTCTTCATGTAAATACCAAGTATCAGAAACGAGCTCGTCGGTTCCTGACTCTGAATCTGTAACGGTCAGTGATGTGGGTGGTGTAGGATTCGATGTATCTGGTTCGGCAGTTATAATCACATCAGTTAAAGACACCTGTTGGGTACCATCTCCTAAAAATATTGCCTGCCAAACAATGCCATACGCTGTAATTGGGAATGTGGTAATGTTCGTATTTATGTCTGTAGAAGAGTTTGCCTCACTTAGAGAACTTGAAACTTCCCAGGAATCTACGTTCCAGTATTTCCACGTTGTTCCGCCGTCGTCAGACAATCGATAAGTTACTGTCCCACCATCAGCAACTTCTGTAGCTGAAAATCCCGTATAGTACGCTACATCTTCTTGAAATACCGCTTCTGAAGGATGTACCGTTTGGGCTTGTGAACAAAACGGAGTCGTGGTGAAAGAGGTTCTTCTCACGTTGCTTAAACGAACTTCGTCTAAGGAACCTGCAAAAAATCCCTGGCTACCCTGTTTACTCTCCGAGCCATAGTCACTCCCGATTAATAAGTCCAATTCATTATCAGCAATAGTCACTGATGCTGACCGTGATGTTGTTGTCGTAACACCTGTGGAAAGAGGCGTAACTTTCAACTCCATCGTGCTACCGTCATAAGTAGCAGCGACATGATATCTATCATCGGAATCCCAGCTAGTTTGCGTAGTTGATAGTATCTTATTGTCACCGTAAGACCATACCATGGCATCAGCGTTTACACTGTATCCCGTAGCGGCAATAAGTTTGCCTTTGTACACATGTAAATCATTTACATACTCGACCGTAGCATTCCAACCCTGCTTGGTTGCGTCGCCACCTATTCTTGTCCACTCTGTGCCGTTGTATTTCCAAACTTCCCCATCTCCTGTTGTATCTCCCAAAGATGCGTAAAGCTCTCCATTGTAAACGACCATGCTTCTTACTCTCTCGTATGTCGAATCCCAGCCGTATGTGTTTGTAGTTTCACCGGTACCGTCGCCCCCGATTTGCGCCCAATCAGAACCGTTGTATTTCCAAACATCTGCCTCGCTAATACCCGCACCAAAACCTACATACAAATCTCCTTTGTAGACTGCCATCGACTCCACATCGTTATAACCGGCACTAAATGAAGTGCTATCCCTAAGCTTAGACCACGAGGAACCGTCGTAAACCCAAACATCGGCCTCATCGTTTCCGTTACCGGTACCGACATGTAACTTTCCGTCATATATTGTCATAGCTGTAATTGAGTTGAGAGCTGATGTCCATCCTGAAGCTCCCTCAGATGACGCGTTGCCATTAGCAATACATTCCCACCCGGTCGTTTCGTTATATCGCCAAACTTCCCCATCTCCAGATCCCGTACCTAAACCGGCATATAAATAATCCTCGTAGGAAATCAGTGCGTTAACCTGCTCAAATCCAGTACCCCACCCCGCTATAGCATCGCCACCAACCAACTCCCACGTACCGACGTTATCAAAACTCCATACTTCGGCGTCGTTTGTTGAACTGCCTAAACCAACATAAAGCTTCCCATTATACGATGTCATGCTGTGCACATACTCATGCTCTATTGTTGTAGAATCCCAACTACCGTTAATTCCCATTCCTCCTACAGGAACATTATCCCAAGATATTCCGTCGTACTGCCAAACCAAAGCACCTGCAATGTTCCTATTAACATTTACAGTTCTTCCTGTTCCTGCATAAAGATAATCACCGACTTTAACAAGACTTTCTACACTGTTGAGACCGTAATAACCCCAGCTTTTGTTCTTGTAGTTACCGCCGTATCTGGTCCACACACTGTCTTTATAACCGTAAAGTTCGCCTGACCCGTTATTCTGCTGTATACCTGCATATAGAGTTCCGTCATAAGAGGAATAAGCAATATCACGAATTGAATAGTAAGAGGAGTCGTTTGCCCAACCTGTACCGTCCCCTCCAATCTGTGACCAGGAGGATCCGTTGTATTTCCAAACATCAGCATCATTTCCGCTAACTCCCATGCCAACGTAAACATCTGTTCCAGACCCGGTCATGGACAAAACACGATCGTATACTCCATTTGCCCAACCTGTGCCACCGCCGCCCACTTGCTCCCAGGTAGAACAATTCGGCAAAGCGCACCTGAAAACATGAGAATCGCTTGTACCGGTACCTAAACCAGCGTAAAGGTGTGTACTATTGGCATATAATGACAGTACGGCCTCATATCCCGTGTTCCAACTACTACCTACACCGTCTCCTCCAACTTTGTCCCAATCATCAACACCGTTCCACCTATACACTTCGGCCTCTCCTGTAGATATTCCTAAACCCGCGTAAACGTATGTACCGTCGGAAACCAATGAGTAAACACCATCGTAACCGCTACCCCAACCTCCAAAAAACCCGTCACCTCCGATTTTTTCCCACGCACTACCGCTCCATCGCCATACTTCCGCATCGCTAGCGGACAAACCTAAACCTGCGTATAAATACGTACCATCGTGAAGTAAGCTATAAACAATTTCGTAAGGACCGGGAGATCCGGAAGACCAGCCCAAAGTGCTGGGAGTTGCGCCCGTGCCATCACCACCAATTTTGGTCCAACCACCGCCACTCCACATATAAACCTCTGCGTCGGAGTTATTTAGACCCAAACCAACATACACATTTCCACTTGAGTCAACTTCCATTGATGTAACTTCTTCGTAGATAGTTGTGGCTCCCCAACCAACACCGTCACCGCCGATTTTGGTCCAATCGCTTCCGTCCCATCTCCACACCTCAGCATCGGTAGCGCCGTAGCCTAAACCTACATATACTAAATTTTGATAATAACCAACTGCCGTAACTGCCTGATTTCCGTTCAAATTCCAGCTATTATTTATACTGTCCTGATTAGGCTCACCGCCACCTATTTGTGTCCATGTAGTATCAACAGTGGTGGATGAAATTTCGTAGTTTAAACTTCCCGTCTCATCATCAAAATATAGTTTATAAGAACCCTTATCCAAAATACCCATACCCTTCCCGTTCACCGTATCGTCAACTGATGGGTCAAAATCATCTGAAAAGGATACCCATGATTCAAGTGTGTGTGACGAGGAAAAATGCAAAGGAGACGACGGTTCACTTGAGGAAACCACAACTTGAGAGCTTGTGCCGTTTAGCTCCAATTGCCCATTTAAAACACCGGAGCTGGGAGCAAAAGTCCCATCAACTACTAACCCGTCCTTGCCGTAAGATGAAGAATCCTCAGCAACCGACCCGCTCTCTTCATCAAAATGAAATAAACCAACCGTATTAGCATCACTAGAATAGTTTCTTACCTTAAGTCGGGCGGAATTATCCGAAACCTCAACCAAATTTGAATCAGAAACAGTGTAATCACCTGAGGAGGAAAAGCTCCAAGACTCGGAAACGTCAATCTCGTCGGCATAAACCGTAAAAATATTAGGTGATAACAGTACAGAAAATACAAATCCGAACAACACTGCAAAAACACAACGCAGGCAGTGTTTATTAATACGTGTGACCTTGAGTTTTGGACAGAAACTTTTGTACACCTTTATTACAAAATTATATATTTTTTTATGTAAAGTACTACTAGTTTTTGAGTAAATAATTTTGTAGAATGGACGTCAGAAATCCCGCACATATGTCGAACGAAAATAATCATAAAAAAGACCGAAAAATCAAAGTTTTTCTTAACCCATTATTTTGGGGTGCTGTAGTTTTTTTATTCATTTTGAGTTTTTTTTCCGGTGCTTATTTTGGTCCTGGATTTTTAAATAAATTTGATGCCGAAAATAGCGAGCAAATTGGAATTAATAGTCAAAGACAAAAGGGAAATTATAAATTCATTAATCCTCTTCTTGAATGTGATTATTCCCAAAACATATTCAGTAAAAATGTTGTTAGTATGGAAACAAAAGTAAAAAAGGACATTGAGGAAATAATTAGAAAGGGGGCTGCAGAGAGTGTGTCACTTTACTACAGAGATCTGAACAACGGACCTTGGTTTGGCGTAAATGAAGACGAAAATTACAAACCTGCAAGCCTTCTAAAAGTCCCGATATTTATGGCTTATTTGAAAAAGATCGACAATAGAATGGATCTTCTATCAGGAACCCTGAGCTATAATGAGAACGAGATCGAAATGCCCGAACCTGCACAACAGCTGGAGACTTTAAACCCGAATGAAGAATATTCGCTAGAAACACTTTTTGAAAGAATGATAATCTACTCCGATAACCAAGCTTATGCGCTTCTTGTTAACAAAATAGATTCCGACAACCTCGATATGGTAATGCAGGACCTAGGCATGACCTTGCCTACTGAAAATGGAACTGAAAACATACTTACCGCAAAATCTTATGCCTCACTATTTAGGGTTCTCTACAACGCATCGTACTTGAGCAGAAATACATCGGAATACGCTCTAGATCTTATGAGCAGAGTTCGTTATGAAAAAGGGCTCACAAACAACCTACCCGAAGAAATTGCAGTATCACATAAATTCGGTTTGAGACGTGACACTGAGGTTGAAGGTATAGTGTATCTACACGACTGCGGAATCATCTACTACCCTGAAAAACCTTACCTCTTGTGCGTAATGACAAAAGGGAAAGATTATGACAAACTGACACAAATTATCAGCACGCTGTCATCAAATATATACCAACAAATAAAAAATCAGTGATCTCCCTCTTTAGCAAATAAATATGAGGATTGATAGTAAAAAACTTTCCGGTTGTACCTACAAATTGTGGGTGGGGACAGTTTATGCTAACGCGTCAAAACAGCAGTAAAATACGAGCTTATAAAATACATAAACTGAAAAACCAAAAATATAAGAGTAATGATATTTATCGTAAATAATTTCTGAGTCTGAGCCTGTAATAACCTTACGGCAAGATATCCTATTCCGACAAAAATCAACATTGAAATTACGGACTCCTGAATAGTAACAGGAGGCATTTCAATATCAACCGTCCTGCTCAAAGAGTATATTTTCGGAAAAACAAAAAGAAGCAGTTGCAGATGAAAAAGTGAAAACAAGCCACTTAAACTAAGGTTGATTATCCCCAAAACTTTATATTTTTTGTCGTTCATACCAAAATATTAATATTTTAACAACGGTCTGGCAATATTTTCACCCATACACGCACAAAAGTAAGCACAAAAGTAAGCACAAAAAAAGCAGAGTCCGAAATAGGACTCTGCTTGTGATGCGTAAAGCAAAGATAGATTATCTCTGCTCCATCGGTTTTGCCATGGACACTTTAAGGGTTCTTCCTTCGAAGTCCTTTCCGTCCATTCCGGTGATAGCCTCTTGGGCTGCCGCCTCATTTTCGAACTCAACGAAACCGAAACCTTTGCTCCTTCTTGTTGCTTTATCCATGATAACAGCGGATGAAACCACTGTTCCGAACTGTGAAAAAGCCTGAGCTAAGTCCTGATCGTTGGTAGTATAAGGTAAGTTACCTACGTAAATTCTTGCCATTTGTATTTAGTTTTTTACACCACCCTTCAATAGACACTGCATATACAAATGTTCCTGCGATTAATGAAGGATGCTTACGAGGTAACAACGTTCCCGATAAGATCACAAGCATTAACTAACAGCCGCGGTGTCTTTGACACGCGGTTACGAACTTCGACATTTTACCACAATCACAATAAATAACAATATGCTATTTCTAATTTTATTGGAAAAGACGGTTTAGCAAATATATATTGAGCTTGACAATATATTAGATAATGCTAATATAATTTAGCGCATGAGTAACTTTTATAAAATACTGTCAAACCCGGTTAGGTTGAAAATTTTAAGATGCCTGTCGGACCGACCGAAAAACGTAAATGAGTTGGTAGGAACATGCGGACTGGCTCAATCCGCAGTGTCCCAACATCTGACTAAACTCAAAGACATTGGCTTACTTACAACAGAAAGAGACGGAAGATATGTATTTTATAAACTTCTCTACCCCGAAGCGGCAGACATAGCATCAAAAGTAGAAAAATTAAAAAAGGAGATACAAAAATGAACATCTCATATTATAAAAAAAGCAAATTCGGATTTGATGAGACACTTTCAAACCTTAAAACAAATCTTGAGAAAGAAGGAATCAAAGTATCTTCGGAAATTAATTTAGAATCCCAACTCGGAACGATTTTAAATATAAATGATAAGAAGGTGTTACAAAAGATTATGGAAATCGACCATAATCTGGTGGGGCTAATTCCCGATAACATTGCGGTACTTAATAAGAATAACGCTGTTCTTGTCGGAACTATAAATCCGGAACTTATGGCCGGAGTGACACCCAACCACGATATACAACACCTCTCGGAGGATGTCTCGGAAAAAATGAAATCCATAGTAAATGCTGCCACGGGAGCAGAAAACCAAAAGGTCTCAAATGTAAAACTTTATTCCACACATACGTGTCCTTACTGCAAAAATGAAAAGGATTGGTTAGAAAAAAATATGATAAAACATGAAAATATATACCTTGAAGATTCACCCAAGGAAGCAGAATATGTTGTAAGGTCAACGGGTCAAATGGGGGTGCCTGTTACGGAAATTGTTTACGACGACGGTGAATCGGAATTCGTGATAGGATTTGACAGAAACAAGCTAGAGAAGATTTTAATAAAGTGAGTCAATAAAAGGTATCTCACTTCCCGACATATCGTACACAAACCTCTGGCAGTGCTCTATTATATTCTTGAATATCTGCTCCGATCTTTTAATAATAAACTGATCCCTGTCGATATCGGCTTTACTGGATGTTTTTTCAGGCGGCAGGTATTCCACATTCCACACATTGTGCTTTCTTCCCTTGAAACCTAACCTTCTTACACAATATTCGCAGGATGCCTCATCCAAAAAAATTACGTGATCCTGCTGTTCAAGTATTTCTTTTGTAGTTACAGTAGGGGTATCCGACATGTAAGGAGTCAGCTGGTGGTCTACTAAAATCTTCATAGCGTACCACGCTATAGGACCGTTAATTTCTTTCTCATACTTTATCCCCGATGAGGTAACCGTGACGTTTTTTTGCTTCCTCATCAAATACTTGAGATACGCCTCGGCAAGACGCGACCTGAAAACATGACCGTAGCTTACAAAATGGATATTCATTAGAATTATTTTAACACTATTTAATACGGTTTATTGCAAGGGCAACTATATTCCCAGGTAATTCATTATCAGATACCTTACAACTAAAGGTCCTACCCCGCCCGGACTCGGTGAAACGAGTCCAAGATGCTCTGTCTGTGAATTCAAATCAAGATCTCCCGTAGTAACGCCGTCAACAACCGAGGATCCGAAATCCACAACATCACAACCTTCGGACATATCCTCCCCTTTTACCAGATTCGGGACACCGGCGGAAAGAATAACTATATCTGCGTTTATTTTTTGTCCCGCCCTATAATCATTTATTACAGAAACGGCATAATTTTTTGTTTGTAAATACTGAGCTGCCGGTTTTCCAACAAGATATCCCTCCCCTATCACACAGGCGCTCAGATTGCCCGAGCTGCTCTTTTTTTCCGTTTCGGAAAGAAAAAGATCTAAAGCTCTGATTACGGGGGGAAGTAAGAGGGGTTTACCTGCATAAAATGATTCCATAGAGGCAGGAGAAATTGAGTCAATATCTTTTTCTATAGGTATCAATCTTAAGCAGGTGTTAAGTGACGGCCTAGGCAGGGGGAGCTGAATAATGACTCCTGACACCGCAGGATTTGAAACAATCGATAAAATTTTTTTTAATATATGCTGGTCCTCCAATCGAGGATCGATTTTGTAAACGCCGCACCTTATACCCCTGTTCTCGCAATATTTTTTCTTTATAGATATGTACTTTTCGGAGGCCGGGTCGCTACCTAGGGAAATTATCGATAACTCACCTTCGGGAACACTCATTGACATAAATTCAACTATCTGCGAATCGAGCATGACTGCTTTATCTCTGCCGTTAAATGTTTTCACAAAAAGATATTAGCAGATTTTTGGAACTTTGGAGAACGTTTTTGTAAAAGCTTCTTTACCTGCACACAAATGCAGACAAAAAAACACCCCGCCATAAAGCAGGGTTTAATAATTCCTGCCCGGTGTGTCGAGCCGCTGAGACGGATCCCCGTTTATAGAAAGGTGGGTAACTGGAGTCGAATCTTTCGAGTTCGGCTACCGTCTATACCCTCTTTCACGAGAGTCGTAGAGGAAATCTATGACTCTCAGCTTAAACGAACACACTAGGCTTTACGATACCTTACGATATCTTACATATAGATTACCACTTATAGAACCCAAGTCAAAAATTTTTTGGATGAAAAATGCCGTAAAAACAATATTTTAAACGGACAAACCTAACATTTTTGTTAATAATTCAACAACTGGCAAAACAATTCTTTGAAAAGAATTTGTAAAAACGAATGCAAAGAGAATTATTATCCCGTATGGTTCCATTTGGTACCATTGAACAGCGAGATTGTTAGGTAAAATTCCCCCCACTACTTTAAATCCGTCCAAAGGATGGAAGGGTAAAAGGTTAAAAACACCCAACATTAGATTGTAAAAGGCGAAAAGATACAAAACGCCGGAAACCAACGCCCCCGGAGTTAAAAAATGAAGGATAAGCGCAGCTACTGCTGCGGTAATAAAATTTGAAACAGGACCGGCTAGTGCTATTAAAGCCGCGTCTCTTTTAGGATGTTTTAAATTCATTGGGTTGAAAGGAACCGGTCTTCCCCACCCAAAGCCCGCTATTACCAAAAAAACCAATCCTATCGGATCTATATGTGATTTCGGATTGAGCGTAATACGCCCCAAATACTTTGCCGTGGGATCCCCCAATTTATCTGACACCCAAGCATGAGCAAACTCGTGTACTGAAAGGGACACAACTAAAGCAGCTATAACAATCAAAAACAGGATAGGGTTTTGGGTAAGCAGTTCCAGCATGTGGGAATTATACCATTGACGCATACGTAGCAAAAAAAGCCCGTTATTTCCGGGTTTTATGCTCGTTCCGACAAGCAAATCCCCACCTCATTTATTGTAAGTGGTACATACCGGCCCATACAAAGAGCTTGCCCCTTTTTAGTAATACCCCTGGGTGTCCTTTCAAAACGCAAAATTGTTGTCCGTTAAGCCAAAAAATGCTAGAATCCACAGCGTGGACAAGGTGCAAAATTTCTTTAAATCTTCTTACGAAGAACTAAAAAGAGTCACATGGCCCTCGAAAAAAGACACCATTCGCTTGACTGGTTATGTTATAGGTGTTAGTTTTGGTGTCGGCTTATTCGTGATGTTATTGGATTATATATTTGCACAATTGCTCGCAATATTATTAACTAATTAAACATGGACGACCAAAACAAAGATACAAATGAAAATATCGAAGATACTGATTCGGGTAAGGACGCCGAGGATAACGTTGTTGTCCTAAACAGTGATGTATCACCACTAGCTCACTGGTATGTCGTTCACACTTACTCCGGACATGAGAACAAAGTAGCGATAACTCTTAAACAGAGAGTCGAGGCCGGAGGATTTACGGACAGGATTTTTAAAATATTTGTGCCTCATCAGCAAAAGATCGTGGTCTCCGAAGGAAAGAAAAGATCTGTTGAAGAAAAGTTGTTTCCCGGATACATGATGGTGCTGATGACCATGGAAGATGACAGCTGGTATGTAGTCAGAACTACACCCGGCGTAACAGGGTTTGTGGGAATGGGAACCACCCCAACCCCGCTTGCAGAATCAGAGGTTAAAACCTTGATGAAATTTGCTAAAATGGAAGCTCCTAAGTTTGAAGCTAAATTTAACGTGGGAGATTCCGTGAGAGTAAACGAAGGTCCCTTTAAAGACTTCTTAGGAAAGGTCGACGAGGTGAACGATGAGCAAGGTAAAGTTAAAGTTCTAGTGTCAGTATTTGGCAGAGAAACACCCTTGGAGCTGGACTTCACCCAAGTAGTACAACTGTAAATTAATTAAATATCGGAGATAAAATGGCAGAACCAAAAAAAGGTAAAAAAATAAAAGCAATAGTAAAACTGGCAATACAGGGGGGTAAAGCTACTCCCGCACCTCCGGTCGGCCCCGCTCTCGGTCAACACGGCGTACCTATAATGGAATTCTGTAAGGAATTCAATGCCAGAACTTCAAATACACCTGATGACATAATTCCTGCAATTTTGACAGTGTATGAGGATAGGACATTTACCTTTATCACTAAGACTCCGGTTACCGCTCATCTAATAAAAAAGGCTTTAAAAACAGCAAAAGGTAGTCCGGTGCCGAATAAACAAAAGGTAGGGACTCTGACAAAAGAACAAGTAGAAGAAATTGCAAAAGTAAAAATGGCGGATCTTAACACAAAAGATGTAAAGCAAGCGGCAAAGATTATTGAAGGTACAGCACGCTCTATGGGAGTAGATGTGGAGAAATAACTTATGGAAATTAAAGAAGCAATAAAAAAAGTCAAAACATTGTCAAAAGAAAAATTCGACGCCTCAATTGAGGTACATGTAAACCTGGCCCTGGATTCCAAAAAACAGGACCAATCAATAAGATTCTCAGTCACACTTCCCCACGGTACAGGTAAGACTAAAAAAGTTGCCGTCCTGGCATCTAAAAAAGTGCCTAACGCTGATCTTGAATTAAAAGAATCGGATATTGAAAATATTCAAAACGGGCAGATTAAGCCTAAAATCGACTTTGACACACTTATAACAGAGCCTGCTTATATGACTAAACTTGCCAAAGTTGCAAAAATATTAGGCCCTGCAGGTGTTATGCCCAATCCTAAAACAGGAACGGTAACAGAAAATATCGAAAAGGCTGTAGAAGAAACTAAAAAGGGCAAGCTGGACATAAAAACAGAAAAAGACTTGCCTTTAATACACACTATTGTGGGAAAAAGATCTTTCTCCGAAGCACAACTTGAAGAAAACTTTAATGAGCTTTACAGAGCACTGAGACAAAATAAACCTACAAAGGCTTCTCCTGAGTGGATTAAAAGCATATACATCAACTCAACAATGGGCCAATCAGTTAAGATAGATGTCACAGCTTCAGAATAAATAGCAGCACAAACAACAGCGCTACAAAACTTCAAACGATACAATTACGGGTAAAGTTTTTATACTACCTATCATATACCCACATAAACATTAACATGGTTTGACATCACATACAGAATTCCTTTCTCTAAATCGAGCTGGCTCTCAGTATCAGTACCCTGATCTATAATGACATATCTTGAAATAAGGGTGATAAAGTTCGTATGCTCCGGTAACACATCAAACTTACCCCTATGATTAAATGATGTTACGGTATTAGCACTCCCCTCGAAAAGCACCTTCTCTCTTGTACGAACGCTTACTGTAAGAATTTGTGTTTTATTTTCTGCCATAGTATGCTTAATTATTATTTATCTCTTCTATACTTCCTATAAACATAAACTTATCTTCAGGTACGTCATCGTAATTACCATCCATAATGTTTTTAACACCTTCAATTGTTTGCTCAACATTAACATACGATCCTGGTTTGCCGGTTTGGGCTGACGCGACATAGAAATTTTGTGTCATATAATTCTTAATCTTTCGTGCTCTTTGATATAAAATTCTGTCTTCATCTGACAATTCTGATTCACCTACTAAAGAGACAATTCTTTCTAATAATTCAGCTTTTTTAAGTAATGTTTTAGACGCAGTAGCTACATAATAGTGTTTAGGACTTACATTATGTGGGTTAAGTGCATCTGACTCTGATTGTATGATATCTACTGCAGGAAGTCGCCCGTCTCTATAAGCATCTCTCGATAGGACAATCGATGAATCCAAGTAACCGAAAACTGCTTGAGCAGCTGGGTCAAATAGATCATCCTCGGGCAGGTATATAGCTTCAATAGCTGTCACAGATCTTCCTTCTCTGGCAACCAGCCTCTCGTGTATGTGAGCCATTTCGGAGTTTAGAGTCGATTGATAGCCGTCCTCTGAAGGAATGTTGTTCATCAGCAATGATAGCTCACTGCCTGCTTGTGCAAACCTAAATATATTATCTACGAATAGTAAGACATTCTTTTTATATTCATCTCTAAAATACTCTGCTATTGCCGCTCCTCCTACACCTGTTAAAAATCTTGCGGCGGGACTTTCTCCCATTGCACCGAAAACTAAAGATACTGAAGGCAAGACACCGGTGTCTTTTAGCTCCTCAAACAGCTCATGACCTTCTCTAGAACGCTCACCGACTCCGCAAAAAACAGATATGTTGTTTTCAGGATCTTTGTTGATAATATTGTGCAAAATTTCAGTTAATAGCATTGTTTTACCAACACCGGAACCTCCGAATAAACCCACCTTACCTCCCTGAACTAGGGGCGCGTACAAATCAACTATCTTTATTCCGGTCTCAAGAAACACCAACTCGGCCACAGTCTCAGAATATGAGGGGGGTTCCTTATATATTGGGGTATGTTTGTCGTATTTTATCTCGCCTAAACCATCTTTCGGTTCTCCGAATACGTTCATTACTCTTCCTAAAATACCCGGACCTACCGGCAGATTTAAGCTCTCGTGAGTGTTAATGACTGTATCCCCTCTTCTTACATTGCGTACGTTGGCAAGTGCGATACAATAGAAGCTTCCCGGACCTGCCGATTTCATAACCTGCATCTTGACGACAGGATCTCTTTCCAACACCAGAACATCTCTAATCCTAGGCATGGGTTCAGTTAAAAACTCAACCTCTATTACCGCCTCATTTATGCTTAAAATTTTTCCTTTATTGTCTATCTCCATATGTCTCCCCCTGCCAAACTTCCTTGTATACCGGTGTTAATTGCTCGGTGGCGTGCTTTTTTCACATCAAAGTCAACTCTGGATATCTTTTGGTGAATATTCGCTGCAGAACTATCTAAGCTGACCATTCTGGACGCAAACTTACTCAAACTGGATTCAAAAAGTGACTGTTCAAATATTAGGGACAGTATTTGCTTTTCAAAATACTCTGCGACGTGCTTTACGCTGGGCTCAAATAGAAAAGGAACGTTATACTCTTCAGCGCCCTCTGTGATCTTCAAGACCTCCCCGGTAACATGTGTTGCTTTTGGATCTTGCTGAAGAATGCTCCTAAAAACTCCGTGGTACACCACTACTTCAGAGTATGACGAAACGTGATTAACAACGACTTTTAATGCTGATTCATCGACACCTGTATCAGAAAGCTCGAAAAATTCGTACTTTCTGGAGTCTCCTGTAGAGTCAAAAAAACTCTTACCCAATCTTCCTACAATGATTAGATCGGCACTCTTCTTCTCGTTGGCGTCTTTCATAAACAAATCAAATGTCTTTCTAATAATTTCTCCATATAGACCGGTGTTTGAGGAAAGCAGTACCAGAACCGTTTTTCCGTTAGTGTTAAGTATCTCATCCTTAGCACCTTTTTTTGCGCTTTTTCTAAAAATCTTATAAGAATAGGCAATGTACGCAAAAGCCTCGTTTAACCCCTGCATAAATTCTCTTCTCTTCAAAACAGATTTTTTAACTTTTCTCATCCTTAAAGCAGATATCTCTTCATAAGCTTCTACCATAGTAAGAAACTCTTCCAATGAAACTAGCTCTTCTTTTAATTCTTTAGTTCTTTTCATACTAAACTTGCATATTATCCAGCACTGCAAGGATTTCTTTATACTTAGCACTCACCTTACCTAAGAGCTGATTAAAATCTGTACACGAACTTATTAAACTATCAATATTAGATCGGAAATTCTCATCTTTATCATATAATTTCTGAGCTTGTGATATGTAATATTTTATCTTACCCTCAGATTCTTGTTTTAAAATTCCTGTCCAAATGAGTGTAAAAAGCGTAATTTGCACATTTAAGGATAATATTTCTTCTAATGCCTGGTCGAAGAAAAAGTTTATATTTCTACCCATCTCCAGAGTGGATTTAATACCCTCATTTATCTCAGCTCCAAAATGAATGAACCTCTCGGTCTTGCTGTGCAAAACCATAAAGCTAGAAAGCTCCCTATTTATCCCCCAACGAACTTTATCTTGTGTCTGACGTCCGACTCTGGTAACGGATAAAAAGTAATTAATAGCCGGTCTTTTACCTTCTTTGTATAAATCCTGGTCAAAAAAGATATGACCGTCAGTTATTGACATAAGGTTGGTCTGAATATAACCGGATATATCACCGCCAATTGTCTCGCAAACAGGTAAACAGGTGATGGAAGCGCTACCTCCGCTAGGAAGTTTGAAATTACCTGCTCTTTCCAATAACCTTGCGTGTGAATAAAAAACGTCACCCGGATAGGAGTCTCTGCCCGGAAATTTTTTGGAGATTAATGACATTTCCCGATAAAATTTTGCGTGGCTTGTAAGGTCATCAAGTATCAGCAAAACATCTCTTCCCCGAGAACAGAAATACTCTGCCAAAGTCATAGCAGTGTAGGGGGCTATAAATATCTGACCGATAGGATCAGCTGAGCTTGCTCCAACTATAACGCTATTTCTGGAAATACCGTGACCCCACATAAATATTTCAATTTCTTTTAAAGAGTGTTTTTTCTTGCCAATTCCGGCGTATATACACACAGCACCTTTTTTGGCCTGAGAGAGCATCGCCTGCAATACAAAAGTTGTTTTACCGATATTCCTATCTCCAATAACTAACTCTCTCTGGCCCTTACCTAGAGGTATGAGAAAGTCCACCATCGATAATCCTGTTTCCAACGGATCCCTTACCTTTTCTCTCCTATCGATTCCGGGAGGCGGAATATCTATGCCCCTGCGCTCCTTCAAACCTGCCACAGGCACACCGTCTTTTAATGAAAAACCTAGCGGATCTATGACAGAACCCAGAAGCTGATCCCCTACACCGATTTCTAAAGGATATCCGGTACGCGCAACTTTCATGCCTACGCTAACCATGTCGTTGGTAAACAACAAAACCTCAGCAAATTCACCTTTCAACTCCAGAACCATTCCCATACAACCGTTCTCGCAATAGACAACCTCCCATATACCCGCACCCGGTATTCCTGTCACCTGAGCAATAGGATGGTGTATTTTATCTATAAAGCCCACCTCACCTACCTGATCCAGGCATGTTTTATATTTTACTAAGTTCTCGTCGTTAACCACCCTTTATATCTCCAAATTTAACGAGTCTAATTTTTCTTTTATAAGGTCGAACATAGAAACATTCAAAAAATTTCCTTTATAGTAAAATCTAGCTCCAGTACCAACATCTTCGGAAATCGAAAAATCAAAAAGAAAATTGTTGTAACCTAAAGACAGAAAAATTTCGTAAAGACCTGCCGAAAAATCTGCAGAAGGTAGGTATGACATTTCAACTTTTATTATGTCAGTGCTTTTTAAAAATTCGCGTACCTCGTCAGAAACATCGCGTAAAGAATCTCCAGATAAACCTGATATTAAGTTCTTTAGATCCTGGGAAAAATGACTTACTTTTTCAACTAACACCTTCGTATCGGCGCCCTTTACAAATGTCGAAGCTCTCAAGTCATCAAGTAAGAAAGCAAGCTCGGAGGATTTCTTGACGGTGCCAAGAGATTTTAAAAGTATTTTCTGAATATCTTCGGTCAAGTAAGTCATAATTTATCATTCTTTTGCCGGAAATCCCTGCTTCATTAACTCTTCTTTAAGGGTATCGAGTACGAATCGTTCATGAGATGATTGATCTATAACACGCCCAAGCACTTTTTCAGATACCTTTGCTATGATGTCGAATATCCTGTTATTTAAATCCTCAGACTTTTTTTGCTTATAATCCTTTAGCTCGGCTTCAATTTTTTGATACTCTTCTTCAAGTTTCTTTTCGATCTCTTGCTGTTTTTCAATAGTGCCCTTTCTAACAGCATCTTTTATTTCCATCATTTCCGAGGTTAATTCACGCCTTAACATATCGGATGTCTCGTCTATTACTTTCAAATTCTCTTGCCTTTCCTTGTCTAAAGCCTCCCTGTACGTTCTTACCAGGGCATCGCCAAGACCTTCAAGGGTTTCAGCGTGTTTGTCATAAATTGCATTAAACTTTTTATCCAACTCAAGTTTCGCCTCATTGCTCAGGTTTGAAGCATGATCGAGAGATTTGTGGGCTTTTAACTGACTCTCTTCGAGAATTTTCAAAGATTTTATACGGGCGTCGTCCATAATTTTCATTGCATCGGAATACGCTTTATCCTTTATCTTTTCTTCAATGTTTTTTTGCTCACGGGATTTCTTAAGCTGACCAACTTGGAGAAACGAAAGAGCTACGATGAAAACAGCCAAACATGAGAAAGCGAGGGCGAAATAAAAAATCCTCTCATTGGAGAAATCTGTGGGCAGTAAGATTGTAAAATCCATACAAATAATTTATAACACTAAAACAAAATACGCAATTGCCAATCCCATACCCATAATCAAAAATGTCAAAAAGAAGTTAAAAATGATTACTCTGCGTATAGCTGCTCCGGCAAGCGGATTTCTTCCTAAAGCCTCTACACCGGTTCCCGTGATTTTACCAAAAGAAGAGAATCCTATTACGAAAGAAGCAAATACAGTCAGTATTGCTAACAAGTACCTTAAAGCCTCTATGGGTGTCATAAACGGGGAGGTCAGACTATTCTTCAATATATCCAGCAAGTTTTTACTTATTCTTTGATCTATAAAGTTTGTTTTAATGTCAACAAATACGAGTATCTGTCCTATTTCTTCGCTGTTTGCTAGACTGAGGTCTTCTAAAGCTATTCCAAGTATTTGCCCACTTTCATTAGCCCTAACCCCCACCCCGGGAATATCTGAACTGGTAACATAGTCGCCCTCTTTAATATCTCCGTCTCTGTTAGTTACATTAACGACAACTTCTCCAAAACTTGTCACCAATTTGTAATCAGTTAAGTTTATATCTTCAAAAGAGGTTGTCGGGTTGTCAACTATCACACCGAACATTTGGGTATCATATTTTTCAGTCGACAGATCATATATACCGTTATGGTAGGTTACAATATCCCCACCGTTTCCCTTATTATCTTGAATTTGAAGTGAGTAAGCTGTGTTTGTTTCTAAAGCGAGTGCCTGGGTTTGTAAAAATAAACCTACCAAGATAATAGCAAAAAATTTGATCTTAAAATAATTAGGCAGGCCACTGAACATTGTTACTATATTATGGAAAATTGTTAAAACCGTCAATGAAACTGCAATATAAATAATGAGTATTGGATAGTAAAATATGTTCTAAATCGATATACTACGGGATATGTGTTTCTTTACTGCGCGTACGAAGAATGTACCGCACTGAGCAAGTAACATGTTTTGGGAAGTGTGTCTGATCAATAAAATAAATTCAGCTCTCAAGCAGGATCACGCGATATTTGCTCTCAGTTACAACAAAAAATTTATCTTAAAAATATCACTTTGTCATAATTTTATAAATAACGTATTAGAAAATGCTGTCAAATAAAGCAATGGTAATGTTTTAAGCATATATGAAACCATTGATATTTTTGATATGTTAAAACCTTACCAAGCGTTATAAATTCAATCAAAAAAAGTATTGACTGGGTAAAAAAAACCCTCTATTATTTATTATAACTTTACTAAAACTTGTAATATAAAGAAATAGTAAAGATTCCTGCCATGGAAAATGCTGCCCTGAACAACAAAAAAATTTACTCAAATAACAATTCAAATTTTTTCAAGAGTAACGGGTATGTAAAAATATCCGAAGCGGCGAATATTTTAAACGTTTCATGCTCTACTCTGCGAAGGTTTGAATCTGAAGGAAAGATTTCTTCCAAAAGACTGGATAATAACTACAGGGTATACAGTGTAACAGACGTTGCCAGGTTGAAAAAATTTCTTATCGAAGAAAAAGAACTCCGCAGAAAAAAATCTGACTTTGTAAAAAATAAAATATTTCTACCGAATAGAATTTGTGAGATCTCAAGCAACGCTTTAAAAACTATAGGAAAGGATTTAAAAAATTTCAGCAACACCTACCCTAAAAACCTGAGTATCGAGTTACCCGAAACCAAGGACACGTTAAAAAAGTTGAGATATGTTACAGTCTTCCCAATTATCGCTCTGCTCGCTTTTGGGTTATCAGAAAACATCAAGATCACTGATAACGGAATAGAGATACTCTCCCTTATGTCAGAGGGAGTAAAACCGGATACTAGGGAGATGGCAGCAACATTAGGCTCAAAAGATAAAATTACAAACTTCATTTACAACATCAACGTACCTTCAAATTTCAGAAGAAATGTGACAATAGATGAAACTCTGGAAGTATCGGAACTTTCTACCTTACTGGGAGGAATAGAAACGCAGGACGCTGATGCG
This sequence comes from uncultured candidate division WWE3 bacterium, assembly GCA_938004185.1. Classification (GTDB taxonomy): domain Bacteria; phylum Patescibacteriota; class WWE3; order UBA101185; family UBA10185; genus UBA8498. The sequence goes on along the minus strand of CALKWN010000065.1, from coordinate 1,750 downwards.
AATTTAGGAACAGGTACACTTACCACCGGAAGAATAGACATGACATCCGAGGCATCCTTAAACAATCTTTTGGCAATAGACGATGTTACCGAAACGACTCTAGAAACTTATCTTGACATAAACGGAGACGTGGTAGGAACTGGATTGAACGATGTAAGAATAGCCAGATTGGGAGGAATTGACCTTGAAGAACTGGACGCAGAAGATGGAAATATATTAATGATTGAGGGAGGATCTATAGCATCACTTCCAACAACTAACATCACCTCACTAGGCACGGTTACAACCGGTGTATGGAATGGAACGGTAATAGCTCCTGAGTACGGAGGTACCGGAATAACATCCATAACAGCAGGAAGCATACTAGTAGGAGATTCAGGAAATACTATGACAACTTTACCTATCGGTGCCGCTAACCAGGTACTTGTCTCTACCGGATCAACGCCGATTTGGTCGAGTTCGCAGGGGCTTGTATCAGAATTTGCGTGGTTGCTATCCGGCAATACCGGGAGCGACAGCACCGTAAATTATATTGGGACAACTGATTACGAAGGTTTATCTATACGCACTGACGCTACAGAAAGAATACATATCGCTGCCGATGGAGCTATCGGCATAACTGAAAACGTAGGTATAGGGACGACAGACCCTGACTTTGCGCTCCACATAGGAGACGGCAGTACTCCTCCGGCATATATTTCAGGGCAACTTGAAAGTTCTTATATAGAGGGAGATTTGGAAGTCGCAGGCACCATCTACGGTACTTTTGTGGGACCAATTACTACCGTAGGCTATGAACCCAATGCAATATTTTATGCAAATAACGCCGGCGTGATGACAACCGACAACACACTACTGACATTCGATGAAAATACCGCAACAATGATAGTAAACGGTATTTTAGGAACAACCACTCTAAGGCTTGGGGGTACCGCCGTTACCGCCAGTGCTACCGAGATAAATCTGTTGTCAGGACGATCGGGTACATTGCTAGACTCAAATAATGTTTTTAACCACGCTGTTACATCTGTGGCAGCAGGATCAGGTTTAATAGGCGGCACAGGGCCGGGAGCTATAACATTAAATGTCGGTGCCGGTAACGGTATATCCGTATCGGCAGACGAGATAGCCATAGATGCAACAACTTCAGGAGTTACCGCAACAACATCTTCAAATTCGGGTCTAGAAGTAACATCACAAGGATTGAGATTAATAGGAGGGTGCGGTGCCGATCAAGTTATATCTTGGGACGGAATAAATAATGTCTGGAAATGTACAACTTTGTCAGGGATTCAAGGTGTTACAGGAACCGGCGCTGCAACTCAAATTGCATTCTGGACTGCCGCAGATGTCATTTCAGGGTCAAGTAACTTATGGTGGGATAATACTTCAGCGCGACTTGGTATAGGAACAAGCAATCCCTTGTACGCACTTGATGTTAACGGAAGCGCAAGAATATCTGCAATGAGTGCAGGAAGCGGTAATGAGGTTGTAACACAAAACTCAGGAGTACTTGAAACTCGTTCAATTGATTCAAGAGTATGGGGTTCAACTCTTCTTGACGGATCATCTTTAACTGCAAACTACCTAACAAGGGTTTCTGATGAAAATACTCTTGTTGATTCTCTTGTATATGATAACGGATCATTTATAGGAATAGGTACAACTCAAAGCGGGTATTTGCTAAATGTATCAGGCTCAGCTAATGTCTCTACCCTTTTCATCGCAGGAAGTCAGGTCACAGCATCTG
>CALKWN010000064.1 GCA_938004185.1 uncultured candidate division WWE3 bacterium | reverse complement strand
CATTGCTGTCCAAGATAATCCGGGATTAAAATTACGGCTTTGATATTTCAGGATGTTGGACGAATAAATCGTTCTTTATAAATTCAGGTTGTTATTTTCCGAATGCTGTCCAATTATCGGAAAGCCAGCGCCAGTTGTTCTTCGTTCGGCACCATGGCCGGCACCTCGAACGGATTGTCCAGCCATTGCCATAAATCGCGGTACGTAAACAGGTTGTATCTGAGCATGGCCACCAGGTTTGACAATGACCAATTCATGCTTGATCTGAACCTGAGATACTTCAGAAGCAGAATAACCGTCAGTGCTGTCCAAATCTGTATGAGGAGCGCATTCTTGCTGGTGCCGACAAAGGTCTTGATCTTCAGGTTCTGCTTAATCGCCTTGAAGAAGATTTCTATCTGCCAGCGATCCTTGTAGATGGCAGCCACGGTCGTTGCCCCAAACTTCAGGTGATTGGTGAGTAGCACTATGACTCGGTTGAATTCCTCGTCCCACACCTCGATCCTTCGAAGATGGTGCGGACAATCCTTTCTGGCTTGGTAACCAGTAAACTCAATGATCTGGTCTTTGAGAATGTTCCGGTTCTGGGGCACCCTGTTTTCCTCGACCACCCTGTAGACAGCGTTACTTTTCTGCCTGGTGACGAAGAATATGCCGTCAAGAGTCCATTTTGCAAACAGGGCATAGTCGGTATACCCCATGTCAATCGCCAGAATTGACCCTTTGGGGAGCTTGAGTTCCCAGGCAATATTGACTTCATGGACGTCACCTTCCGTTACCGTGGCAAATGTCGGCAGATAGCCGTCATGATCCAGAAGCAGGTGGAGTTTCACTGCACCCTTGGTCTGCCGGAATGAAGCCCAGTCGAACAGGGACAGGCAGAGTTCAATGACTGAGGCATCCAGGCTGAACAGCTTGTTCTTGAATTTGAACTTCCTCTTCTGGAGTCGTGCCATAGTCTGGCACTTCTCCAGAAGGCGGTAGAACATCAGCTGATACAGTTGCCATGGCCGGTGTTCATTGGCATAGGACAGGGTGGAGCGCTTTGGAGCATCGTCAATCCCGAGATGTTTCAACTTTCCGAGACAGGTGGCAAGGCCACCACATATCTCACGCAGAGATTGGGCTTGACCCAGTTGGCAGAAGAGCATGGCAACAAACTGGTCCCAGCAGGTGAAACCCTTGGCGGATCGTTCAGCCTTGGTGTCACGAACAGCTTGCAAGAAATCGCGCTTGTCAAAGACCTGTAGAATCTGGCCGAAGATGCTGCTAAACTTGTTCATGGGGAATCCTCCTGTGGCTCGTTTTTGGCTCGTAACCTAAACTTACCGCAGGGGACATTCCCCTTCAACGTTTTAGAAACTTATTTTGGACGGATATGA
>CALKWN010000063.1 GCA_938004185.1 uncultured candidate division WWE3 bacterium | reverse complement strand
CACTACTGTCCGGCAAAAAATGATTTTACAGCTATAACCTTTTGAATTCTTTAGTTCTTTAGCATAATTGTTCTTTTTTCGATTTGAATTCGTTCCGGGTGCTACCTTCCTGACTTCACAGGAGGGTGGCGATGCAATCCGGCAAAACGGTTTTCAAGCAACTTTTGCAGTTTCTGCCCCGGTACGAATTCAATCTCTGCGTTGGCCGATATCGAGGGGAGCATAGGGTCAAGAAGTTCTCAACCTATGACCAGTTCCTTTGTCTGGCATACGCCCAGATGGCCGGTCGCGAGAGCTTGCGGGATATCGAAACCTGCCTGAACTCTCATCGGGAGAAGCTTTATCACGTCGGTTTTCGCGGCGACGTCTCCCGAACGACTCTTGCCGATGCCAACGAACGCAGGGATTGGCGCATTTTTCAGGATTTTGGCCATGTGCTGATCCGCATTGCGCAAAAGGATTATCAGAGCGATTCCATCGCTATCGAGCTGGCACAGCCGCTGTATGCCTTTGACTCGACCACCATTGACCTGTGCCTTTCTTTGTTTCCGTGGGCCGACTTCCGCAAGACCAAGGCCGCGGTCAAGATGCACACGCTCATTGATCTGCGCGGTCCGATTCCAACCTGGGTCGCCATAACCACCGGCAAGGTTCACGATGTCCGGATGCTGGATTATCTGCCGGTTGAGAAGGATGCTTTCTATGCGATGGATCGAGGTTATGTCGATTTTGCGCGACTGTACGGTATTCACCAGCAGGGAGCCTTCTTTGTCGTTCGCGCCAAGGACAACCTGAAGTGCAAGCGGCTGTACTCCAATCCGAAGAACAAAGAAACCGGCGTGCGGGCTGACCAGATCATCACCCTGATAACGCAGAAGTCGAAAAAGGGCTATCCGGAGCGGTTACGCCGGGTCAGTTTTGTTGACAAAGAACGGAACAAACGACTTGTGTTCCTCACGAACAACTTCGAGATTTCCGCAGAGACGGTGGCGGCAGTCTATAAGCAGCGCTGGCAGGTGGAGCTGTTTTTTAAATGGATCAAGCAGCACCTGCGGATCAAGTCGTTCATCGGGACCTCGGTCAATGCGGTAAAGAGCCAGATATGGGTTGCCTTGTGCATCTATCTGCTGGTGGCAATCACCAAGAAGAAACTCGGCATCCCGTGCTCGCTCTACACTTTTCTACAGATTCTCGAGGTCAATTTGTTCGAGAAAAAGCCCATTTTATCGCTGGTTGCGGAGGCTCTTAAGCGAAACCCCGACACCCTTTGCACTAACCAGCTGAACTTATTCAATTATTAACCGGACAGTAGTGATGATATTATTACACATTGACATTCCAGTATAAACACATGAATACTTACAATTCTCATCTTTCTTTTTTAGTTTTATTTTTTTTAGATTGTTTTTATTGATAAGATCATCTTGGTATCCAACAACCTTTTTATTTTCAGTTATTGAAACCATTTCCCTGTTACCTTTAATATATCTCCCATTGGCTCCTCGCTATTCCGTGTGGGTAATGGTATGAGAAGGTGACTCTCACCACAACCCGGAGGTTTTACTTTCGTCATGAATCCTGAAGCGCTTTTTGCTGTTGCTCTTG
>CALKWN010000062.1 GCA_938004185.1 uncultured candidate division WWE3 bacterium | reverse complement strand
TTAGAGCGCACGCCTGATAAGCGTGAGGTCACTAGTTCAATTCTAGTCAGGCCCAATTTTTTGGTCTTTTATAAAGAAAACCCTGCAGGATAATCCTGAAAGGGTATTAGGGAAGGGATATGAGATAATATGGTCAAGCGAGAAAGGGTCTACGGAGGATGCCTAGGAGCTATCTGACGAAGAAGGACGTGGTAAGCTGCGAAAAGCCGTGGGGAGGAGCAAACATCCTACGATCCGCGGATATCCGAATGGGGTAACCCGACTGGTTAGATACCAGTGACTGTCAGGTGAATAAAATAGCCTGATGGGGGAAGACTCAGGGAACTGAACCATCTAAGTACCTGAAGGAAAAGAAATCAAAAGAGATTCCCAAAGTAGCGGCGAGCGAAATGGGAAGAGCCTAAACTCACCATGGTGTTAAAAGCTTACACTGTTGCCGGGGTGAGGGTTGCAGGACCTTGCTGGAGTGTCTGTAAGGGCAGTCGCGTAGTAAGAAACCGGATGTTTAGTGGAACGCTACTGGGAAGGGCGACCACAGAGGGTGAAAGTCCCGTACACGACAAACAACCGGCTACGTGAGCGAGGAACCTAAGTACGGCGGGACACGAGAAATCCTGCTGGAATCTGGGAGGACCACCTTCCAAGGCTAAATACGTGATAGCTACCGATAGCGAATAGTACCGCGAGGGAACGGTGAAAAGCACCCCGGGAGGGGAGTGAAATAGAACCTGAAACCGTAGACCTACAAGGAGTCAAAGCCTGGCGCGAGCTGGGTGATGGCGTGCCTTTTGTAGAATGAGCCTGCGAGTTACTGTATGTAGCGAGGTTAAGGCATAGGAGTGCCGGAGCCGTAGGGAAACCGAGTCTGAATAGGGCGAATAGTTGCATGCAGTAGACCCGAAGCCGAGTGATCTATCCATGGCCAGGCTGAAGCTTCGGTAAAACGAAGTGGAGGGCCGAACACTAGTCTGTTTAAAAAGGCAGTGATGAGCTGTGGATAGGGGTGAAAGGCTAATCAAACTCGGAGATAGCTGGTTCTCCTCGAAATAGCTTTAGGGCTAGCCTCATATGGATTGTTGCGGAGGTAGAGCACTGGATGGGCTAGGGCCCTTCACCGGGTACCAAACCCAATCAAACTCCGAATGCCGCGACACAATGTATGGGAGTCAGACTGTGTGTGATAAGATTCATAGTCAAAAGGGAAACAGCCCAGACCGTCAGCTAAGGTCCCGAAACTATGCTAAGTGGAAAAGGAAGTGTAATTGCGAAGACAGCCAGGAGGTTGGCTTAGAAGCAGCCACCCCTTGAAAGAGTGCGTAACAGCTCACTGGTCGAGTAGTTGTGCGCTGATAATGTAACGGGGCTAAGCATAGTACCGAAGCTGCGGATCAGACTTAGAGATAAGTTTGGTGGTAGAGGAGCATTCCGTGGACTGATGAAGGTGAGCTGGAAGGCTTGCTGGAGGGGACGGAAGAGAGAATGCAGGCATGAGTAACGAAAAGACAGGTGAGATCCCTGTCCGCCGAAAGCCTAAGGATTCCAGGGTAAAGGTAATCTTCCCAAGGGTTAGTCGGCCCCTAAGGCGAGGCTGAAAAGCGTAGTCGATGGGAAACGGGTTAATATTCCCGTACCTCTCTTACTTTCGAAGGGATGACGCATAAGGTGAAGTCCGGCCGGAGAATGGTAGTTCCGGTCTAAGCAGTAAGCAGATGAAGATGTCAGGAAAATCAGGCATTTGATGTAAGCTGTTATGGCGAGCGGAGATACGTTGAAGCGAAGCGGATGTAGTCATGGTGCCAGGAAATAATCTCTAAGGATAGGGTAAGAGGGACCGTACCGCAAACCGACACAGGTAGGCGGGCTGAGAATGCTAAGGCGCACGGGAGAACTCGCGTTAAGGAACTCGGCAAAATGCACACGTAACTTCGGGAGAAGTGT
>CALKWN010000061.1 GCA_938004185.1 uncultured candidate division WWE3 bacterium | reverse complement strand
GGCTCAAAGCGGAAAATCTCCTCCGCACGCCGCTTGGGGCGTGCCGAAACCACAAAAGTATGCGAAAACCGGATGAGCCAGGAATCCGCAGGGAGGGGCTGGGAAGGGGGATTCCAGGGGTGGTTGGAAGCGATGTCATAGAAATTTTGGACAGGGGGAAAACGCTGGAAATGGCTGAACTTTCGGGGTTTGCGAGCGTATAGGGAAATGCGTCGCGGGGGCATGTCAGAAAAATCCTAAAATCCTGTTGACGCTGTGTCGATGGGGGGATAGACTGCACCGAATCAGTGAGTGACGCAATCAACGCTTGTAGACACAAAGGTGAAGCAAGTTTGACACACGTACTGATAACGCGAAAGCTGAAGCTTTGACTGCCGATTCGGTAGCCTGTATGAAGGTGCCTGAACCGCTGGCAGAAAAAAAAGCAGCGGTTTTTTTGTTGCTCTTTAGAAACTGAACAGATATAAACCGACTTTCGAACCAGCTCCTTCGGAGCCATCCGAAGCACGGAAATTGAAATCCGAAAGGCAGTTGACGGTGCGGCCCAGTCGAACAGACCGGCGGGGTTGCTCCTTCGAATTTCGACATCCGGGTTTTCCCGAGTTTCCGCGGATGCGGTGAGGGCTCGTAGCTCAGTTGGCGAGAGCGCACGCCTGATAAGCGTGAGGTCGGTAGTTCGAATCTACCCGGGCCCACTGCCTTTGACCGGAGGTCAAAGGAAATTCGAAGCACGAAATTCGAAATACGAAACGGACGGTCGCAGGCCTGCGACTGTTTCGAGTTTCGACATTCGAGTTTCGAGTTTCCCGCGCAGCGGGCTTCGGGGACGTAGCTCAACTGGGAGAGCGCTAGCTTTGCAAGCTAGAGGTTGCCGGTTCGATCCCGGTCGTCTCCACTGGTTCCCGCGGAAGCGGGGGCCGGGTGTGAGAAGGTCAGGATCGGGGCGGCCGCCACTGTCCGAAAGGGCGGGAAAGCGGCTCTCCGAGGCAAGAGAATAAATCTGAAAAAAATCAGATTTTCCTCTTGCAACGAAAAACGGGTCGCGTATAATACGTGGCTCACGCGGCAAGCAGGCCGCAAGGATCTTTGACAAGTGAAGATGTGGATGCGTTGGGAATCGCAATTCCCAAAGCATAGTTTAACACTCAAGGTTTTTCTGAAACCAAGTGGGAAACTACAATACAATGAGCGCTTAAAAGGCGATTGGCACCATTCAATCCTAGATTGATATGGTCAAGTTACTAAGGGTGTATGGGGGATGTCTTGGCGTCGAGAGGCGATGAAGGACGTGGCTGACTGCGATAAGCCTGGGGCAGGTGTCTAGCAACCGATAATCCCAGGATCTCCGAATGAGGCAACTCACCGTCACTGGGCAACCAGATGGCGGTACCTGCGGCTGAATGCATAGGCCGTATGGAGCGAACGCAGGGAACTGAAACATCTCAGTACCTGCAGGAAAAGAAATCAACCGAGACTCCGTAAGTAGCGGCGAGCGAAAGCGGATCAGCCCAAACCAGGGGGCTTGCTCCCTGGGGTTGCGGGCGTTGACATCCCAGTACGACGGTTAGTGGAATGATCTGGAAAGTTCGACCACAGAAGGTGATAGTCCTGTACGCGAAAACCGAAGTACTGCGTTGACGTTCCAGAGTAGCACGGAGCTCGTGAAACTCTGTGTGAAGCTGGGGGGACCATCCTCCAAGGCTAAGTACTACTCGACGACCGATAGTGGAAAGTAGCGCGAGCGAACGATGAAAAGAACCCCTATTAGGGGAGTTAAAAGGACCTGAAACCATACACCTACAAGCGGTCGGAGCCCTATGATCCGTCTTCGGACGGATAATGGGTGACGGCGTGCCTTTTGCATAATGAACCGGCGAGTTGTTGTCTGTGGCAAGGTTAAGCACTTTAGGTGCGGAGCCGTAGCGAAAGCGAGTCTGAATAGGGCGAATTAGTCGCAGGTAACACGACGCGAAGCCAAGTGATCTACCCATGGCCAGGTTGAAAGGGATGTAAAAATCCCTGGAGGACCGAACTCACTAACGTTGAAAAGTTAGGGGATGAGCTGTGGGGAGGAGTGAAAGTCTAATCAAACTTGGAGATATCTCGTTCTCTCCGAAATAGCTTTTGGGCTAGCCTCGAGGAACTGCTTTACGGGGGTAGAGCTACTGAATGGGGATAGGGGGCCACCAGCCTACCTACCTCAACCAAACTCCGAATACCGTAAAGTTTATCTCGGGAGTAAGACTGCGAGCGATAACGTCCGTGGTCTAAAGGGAAACAACCCGGATCGCCAGCTAAGGTCCCGAAGTTCTGCTAAGTTCTTAAGGAAGTTGAATTGCTGTGACAGCCAGGATGTTGGCTTAGAAGCAGCCACCATTTAAAAAGTGCGTAATAGCTTACTGGTCGAGCAGTTCGGCGCCGATAATGACCGGGAATAAGCAGAACACCGAAGCTGCGGGTTTGCAGGCTGCTGCGGCGGCTTGCAAGCGGTAGGAGAGCGTTGCTATCAGCGTAGAAGCCATACAGTAATGAGTGGTGGAGCGGTAGCAAGTGATTATGCCGGCATGAGTAACGATAAAACAGGTGAGAATCCTGTTCGCCGTAAGCCTAAGGTTTCCTGGGGAAGGTAAATCCGCCCAGGGTTAGTCGGGTCCTTAGTCGAGGCCGAAAGGCGTAGACGATGGGCAGCAGGTTAATATTCCTGCACCATGTTGCTGGACGAAGTCAGTGACGCATCTTCAAGGGTCATCCCACGACTAGTAGGGTGGGTCCCGCAAGGGCGAGGCCAATTTACGATGCCGAAGTGGCTGGAGAAGATGCCGAGAAATAGCTGGCGTAGGTTGAAAGCAGCATGTCCGTACCGCAAACTGACACAGGTAGGCGAGGAGAGTATCCTCAGGCGCTCGAGAGAACCGTCCTTAAGGAACTAGGCAATTTTCCCCCGTACGTTCGCAATAAGGGGTCCCTCCGCGTGTACTTGATTTATCAGGTGCATGGCGAGGGCGCAGAGAAATGGCTCTGGCGACTGTTTATCAAAAACACAGTTCTGTGCTAACTCCGAAAGAGGATGTATACAGAATGACGCCTGCTCGGTGCCGGAAGGTTAAGGGGAGGGGTTAGCCGCAAGGCGAAGCTCTAAACTGAAGCCCCGGTAAACGGCGGCCGTAACTATGACGGTCCTAAGGTAGCGAAGTTCCTTGTCGGGTAA
>CALKWN010000060.1 GCA_938004185.1 uncultured candidate division WWE3 bacterium | reverse complement strand
GCGAATCTTCTGCGAAACAGAAAGTGAAGAGCATTCAGCGGAACTGACCGGGATATGGAGACGGTCCCTGGGGCTTTGACACAAAACGGCATTTACTCAATATTATCCGGCAGGACTATCTCTTTGCCCACAAGATCATAAATGCCGGCAAATCCTTCCCGATCTTTCAGAGTGCTTCCGTCAGAGGTAGGTAAACAAATGATGTTCTCCCTTCCTTCGTCTCTGACAAAACCGCGGACTGCCGGTGGAAAGCTGCTTGCCCATAACGGGAAAAATAACAGTATCTGTTCGCCCGGTACAGGTTTGACATATTCGGAAGGCAGTATCTTCTTCATGCTTGCAAGCATCCCTCCGCGGAAAAACCCCCATGGACCGCTCCATTTCCTGCCGTCATCGATCCTGTTGGCGTTAACCCCGTAACGCGACGCGATCTCAACCGCTGCCTTTTCGCTGCGACCTGTTCTTGTAAAAAAATAAACCTGCATATGATTCTCCGTTTTCCCGGTCTTTGCTCGAAGACCGTAAAAAATCCAATGATATGATGATATCACAACTCCCGTGTTTTTGACGTTTTTCGAAGTAAAAATTGCTGTCTTTGCACATGTTCAGACCCTTGCTGACCGTGTTGTTAAGATCTGCTGAAAAATGCCCGCAAAATGCCTTAAAAAGCGCCTGTAAAGTGTTGACAAACACCTTCTTCGGTGGTATTTTATTAAGGCACCGCTTTCGAGCGGGGGACAGCACGGACCTTGAAAATTGAACAGTGAGAGCAAGAACAAGACGAGCCAACGATTCAATTTTGAATCAAAAAGAGTAAAAAAGTATACAAAGAGCCAAAAGGCTCTTGAATAACCAAAATTATTTGAGAGTTTGATCCTGGCTCAGGATGAACGCTGGCGGCGTGCCTAACACATGCAAGTCGAGCGGAGGACATATGACAAGTAGAGATATTTGGAAGATGTTTTCAGCGGCGGACGGGTGAGTAACACGTGAGGAACCTGCCTTACACAGGGGAATAACACCGTGAAAACGGTGCTAATACCGCATGACACCGCACTATGGCATCATAGAGCGGTCAAAGGAGAGATCCGGTGTAAGATGGCCTCGCGTCCGATTAGTTAGTTGGCGGGGTAACGGCCCACCAAGACTACGATCGGTAGCCGGACTGAGAGGTCGAACGGCCACACTGGGACTGAGACACGGCCCAGACTCCTACGGGAGGCAGCAGTGGGGAATATTGGACAATGGGCGAAAGCCTGATCCAGCAACGCCGCGTGAAGGAAGAAGGCCTTCGGGTTGTAAACTTCTTTGATCAGGGAAGAAACAAATGACGGTACCTGAAAAACAAGCCACGGCTAACTACGTGCCAGCAGCCGCGGTAATACGTAGGTGGCAAGCGTTATCCGGATTTACTGGGTGTAAAGGGCGTGTAGGCGGTCTCGCAAGTCGGATGTGAAATTCCCGGGCTTAACCCGGGCGCTGCAACCGAAACTGCGGGACTTGAGTGCTGGAGAGGATAGTGGAATTCCTAGTGTAGCGGTAAAATGCGTAGATATTAGGAGGAACACCGGTGGCGAAGGCGACTATCTGGACAGTAACTGACGCTGAGGCGCGAAAGCGTGGGGAGCAAACAGGATTAGATACCCTGGTAGTCCACGCTGTAAACGATGGATACTAGGTGTAGGGGGTATCGACCCCCCCTGTGCCGGAGTTAACACAATAAGTATCCCACCTGGGGAGTACGGCCGCAAGGCTGAAACTCAAAGGAATTGACGGGGGCCCGCAC
>CALKWN010000059.1 GCA_938004185.1 uncultured candidate division WWE3 bacterium | reverse complement strand
CGTGTTACATCTCCTACCTTTGACGCTGGGTGTAAAGTTTCTAGTACCTTTATTCTCCACATGTAAAAGTAAGTGCGTGGACGTGGTGGCAAGCGAGTAATACAGAACAATGAGTTAGAATCGAGAGAAGCTATTAAATTAAGCGAGAGCACAGGATATTACTGGCGTGGGCGCGGGCGTAAGCCGGGCGACACGCCGGGGAAGTGAGCAAGGGCGCACGGGGGATGCCTGGGCTTCTGGAGGCGAAGAAGGACGTGACAAGCTGCGATAAGCTCCGGGGAGGCGCAAATGGCCGTTGATCCGGGGATTTCCGAATGGGGCAACCCGCCGCGCGGAAGGCGCGGCACCCACCGTGAGGTGGGGGCGAACCCGCCGAACTGAAACATCTAAGTAAGCGGAGGAGAAGAAAACAAGAGTGATTCCCCGAGTAGTGGCGAGCGAAAGGGGAGTAGCCCAAACCGGGGGCGTTCAGGCGCCGCCGGGGTTGTAGGGCCGCGACACGCGGACCGGAGGGAAGCGGAACCGGCTGGAATGCCGGGCCATAGCGGGTGAGAGCCCCGTACGCGTAACCGAAGGCGAGCCAGCGGTACCCTGAGTAGGGCGGGGCACGTGAAACCCTGTCCGAAGCAGCCGGGACCATCCGGCAAGGCTAAATACTCCCAGAAGACCGATAGTGAACCAGTACCGTGAGGGAAAGGTGAAAAGCACCGCGAGCAGCGGAGTGAAATAGTACCTGAAACCGTGCGCCTACAAGCGGTCGGAGTTCCGATTTATCGGAATGACGGCGTGCCTTTTGCATAATGAGCCTACGAGTTGTCCTGTCCGGCGAGGTTAACCCCTGGAAAGGGGGGGAGCCGAAGCGAAAGCGAGTCCTAATAGGGCGCTGAGTCGGGCGGGGCAGACGCGAAACTTTGCGATCTACCCATGGCCAGGCTGAAGTCCCGGTAACACGGGATGGAGGGCCGAACCGGTAAGCGTTGAAAAGCTTTCGGATGAGCTGTGGGTAGGGGTGAAAGGCTAATCAAGCTGAGAAATAGCTCGTACTCCCCGAAATGCCTTTTGGGGCAGCCTCGGGTGGACGGTCGCGGAGGTAGAGCTACCGATTGGATGCGAGGGCCTCACCGCCTATCAAATCCAGACGAACTCCGAATGCCGCGACGTAATGCCCGGGAGTGAGCCGCGGGGTGCTAAGGTCCCGCGACGAGAGGGGAAGAACCCGGACCGGCAGCTAAGGTCCCCAAGCGTACGCTAAGTCGAGAAAACGTGGTGCGGCTGCAGTGACAGCTAGGATGTTGGCTTGGAAGCAGCCATTCATTTAAAGAGTGCGTAACAG
>CALKWN010000058.1 GCA_938004185.1 uncultured candidate division WWE3 bacterium | reverse complement strand
TATCTGGAAATTGTTCCATTGCTTTCCAACAGATTTTTATCAATCGAGAAAAATCGGGGAATCAATATCCTTTCAAAACGGGTCTATCATCGATCTACTCGCCAAAATCCGAACGTATATTGCGCGTTTTACTCGTTTACCCATATCGAACCTGGAAAGCAATCGATCTTGCGGAAGAAGCTCAAGTCAGTCTTGGTATGATCACTCAGGTTAGCAAAAAATTGATTGAAGAAGAATGGCTGAAAAAGACATCGCAAGGTATCTCATTAACCCAACCAGAAAAGCTATTAGTAGATTGGAGTAATAATTACACCATTAAACGCAACGTCCAAAACAATTACTACTCAATGAAGCCGCTGCAAGATTTAGAAATTGAGATCGCTGATACATGTAGAAAGTTGAACATTCCTTATGCCTTGACTGGTTTTTCGGCGAGCAATCGTTTGGCCCCAATGGTCAGGGGTCAACGTGCAATGTTATATGTCAGCCGAGATATTGATTCGGTGGCCGAAAAAGTGGGTTTGAAACCCGTCGAAAGTGGAGCCAACATCATTTTGATTCAACCATACGATGATGGTGTATTTTGGAACGCCAAGTCAATCGGTGATCTAGAAATCTCCGAACCGGTTCAGGTTTATCTTGATCTGAAACGTTACCCAGGACGTGGCGAAGAAGCAGCAGATTTCCTATTTAGAGAGGTGATTAATCCAAGATGGCAACAACTAAAAATGAATATGATCGCCTCCTAGTAGAGGCTGCGCACAGAGTACTTCTGGAAGTTGCTCGGCTTTTGTATGACTACCGAGATGGAATTGTGTTGGTAGGTGGTTCTGTTCCTGGATTATTATTTGATCAGGGAGTTTCTGAACACATTGGAACAATTGATGTAGATGTCGCACTGGATCAAAATACTATCCAGGAAGTCGGTTACCGCTCTATCATGCAATTGCTTTCCAAACGAGGATATGTTCAAGGGGATCAGCCGTTTATTTTTTATCGTACTTTACAGGTCGACGATCAAGAGATTACAGTTGAAGTGGATTTCTTGGCCGGCGAATATGGAGGGACGAGCAAGAAGCACAGAACGCAGAATGTTCAAGATATGCATCCCAGAAAAGCGCGTGCTTGTGATCTTGCCTTTCAAAACCCTATTCAAATAACGATAGAGGGTACTTTGCCAGAGGGTGGAAAGGATCGGGCTTCCATTCAAGTTGCTTCGATTGTCCCATTTCTCATAATGAAAGCGCAGGCTTTGAATAGTAGACTCAAAGAAAAAGATGCCTACGATATTTATTATTGTTTAACTAATTTTCCGGATGGGATGGATGCATTGGTTGAGGCGTTCCGAACATTTCCTGATCATCCTTTGATACATGAGGGATTAGCGATTTTATCTGAAAAATTTTCGGCTTCAGACTCTGTTGGCCCTGTATTTGTAACCAATTTTCTAGATGAAAATGAGCCAGAAACTCGAGCACAGATCCAAAGAGACGCATATGAGCGTGTGCAATTTTTGTTGAAAGCACTTCTTACCTGAACATTTATTGACTTGTGAATCAGAAGTCAGTTATGGAGGGAGCAGTAACTCCCTCCATTTTTATTATTTTCCATCGATATGCATGGGCATTAAAACGTATAAATTCTCCTCATCTCCTGTTGA
>CALKWN010000057.1 GCA_938004185.1 uncultured candidate division WWE3 bacterium | reverse complement strand
TTCATAGCCGGTTGCTATAGCAAAACAACTATCTTCTATGCTATATTTTTTTTTGCTTTGGACCAAACCATGATCAAGGCCCGCCTTGGGATTGATTCACCCCAAGTGGCAACATCGAACCCCTGGAATGGCTGCCGGACTGACGGATCATGTTTGGACATTTCGAGACCTTCTGACCGTTAAATTTGAGCCGTTTCATAATCAAAGTATTAGCGGGTGAGCACCAGAATTTTAGGACTTTACTCAAATCAACTTAAAAATGACTAACCCGAATATTTACATAAAATTGTTATAAAATAGACTGAATTATCTAAAATTTCATATACAATTCTTGCACCAATCTATCAAAATTTTACCAAAAAAAGCACAAAAAACAACATTTTTTAGTGTATGCAAAAACCTAACCCGACATTACTGATTTAAAAATACTTCCTGAAAACACAAAACCGATTAATATTGTGCAGCTAGCAGCTATTTGAAAAGATTCATGTCTTAGGACGGATTCATGGGGATAAAAAGGCTGCTTAGTGGCGAAGGTATTGAATAAGTGTGGGCGATTATTAATTTGGAAGACGCTAATACTTGCAAAAAGGACTTTTTTTCTTATTTTTTTGTTTATATCTGGATTTCCGGCATAAAATTTGCTTTACCAACCCTTGCGCTCTGATACATAAAAATCTGCTCAGGCTTGGTCTCTGCAAACCCTGACCTAAGTACTGATCTTCGTAAATATGTCCTTGGTTTCAGATTAATTCTCTCACTAATTTCCTGAAACCGGCTTAATCTAACCGGTGACGGATTTACGGCGTGGTGTACTAAGATCATATTTGATGGTTTATTGGCCAGCAATCTTAGCTAATCCATTTTTTACTGAACTATACTCGATTACCCATGGTCAAATCACGCCAGATAGGCACAGTTCACCATTAGCGCTCTGCGCATAACTTCTCCATCCCGATTTTTTACCCAATAATGTGCTTATCCTGGAGAACAACGGAACCGGTACAATTCGTTCTCAGCCAATTGGGCAAATGGGTTGATCTTACCAAATGAAATGCTCCACCGCCGACTACTATAAAAATTTAATTCACGCATGCTTGCCGAAAGGACACTGCTTTTGGCAAAACATGTATTGCCATGAGAACTTACTTTATTCAACCCTCTTCGGGGTGAGTTTTGCGGTATTGCGAATATTCAAATAAAAAGCCCGCGTCAATGCATTATTGACGCGGGCTTTTTGAAAA
>CALKWN010000056.1 GCA_938004185.1 uncultured candidate division WWE3 bacterium | reverse complement strand
TTTTTTTATTCCTGGAAGGGTGCTTCACTGGAGCGAACCAGGCAATGATTTAATCATCTTGATCCCTGTTTTTTCTTTTCCTCTCTGTGGCCTGGGTGTCCTCTGTGCCTTTATGGTGAGCCATAAAGTAAATCTATTGGAAGGTGAATATCCTAGAAGCCTCTGGTAATGCATGAAATAACGTCTGCTTTGGTAGAAGCAGGAACTCCAGGCAATCCATTAAAAAATGAGATATAGGCAATTTTATAGATGAAATCATCGTTTATCTCCGATAAAATAAAAAAATTTCAAACAAGGAGAAAAACGATGCTGGCAATAACAATATCAGAAAACACAGCCGATTGCAAGAACTTAGAAAATTTTCAGACAATAAATGATAGACAAAAGCGATACAGCCTGGAGCAAAAAGCAGAATTTATCGATTACATGTGCCAAAGATGTAGGGAAGAAAATAAACCAAATTTAACCAGCTATGCAGAAAGACAAGGTGTATCAAGAACATTGCTTTATGCTTTGTATAACGAGTTTGTAGCAGCATTTGCGCCTTTGAAAAGTGGCCCCAAAGAAGAAAAAACAGAAGCTAAGGTAGAAAATGCGACAAAGGAAAAAAATGAGCCTGTGCTGGTAATAGATCAAATACGTGTAATAAAAAGCATCTTGCAGGCAGTAGTAAGCCCAATGAGCGTAGGCGATATAAAAAGACAATTGAAAATAAATTTTGATTTGACGATGTCAAAAAGAAAAATTAAAAAAATTATTATAGATTACAGCAACAAGGCATCAGAGCTACTGAAAAAGTTAAATGTGGAAGAGTTGATCAAAAATATGGCAATAGACGAAATTTTTTGCGGTAAAGATGTTATTCTAACAGGTGTAGATTTGATCTCTATGGCACTGGTGATTCATAAAGCAGCAAGCAGCCGTGATCATAAAATATGGCAAGAAACATTGTCGGCGTTTAGCAATTTAGAAACAGTCAGTTCTGACCGAGCATCAGGAATTATCAAGGCATTAAAGCCGATTTCTAGCATAAACCATCAATTCGATTTGTTTCATTTCAAAAGAGATGTCCATAAAAAATTGCGCTACCTGGAAGGCCAGGCATATAAAAAAATTGATTTGGAATATCGGGCACAAGCTAAGTTGTGTAAAGCAAACAGACTCGAATACATTTCAGAATACGAAAAGCATAAACAAGAAGCAATGCAAGCGATTCATCGTTTTGATCAAGCGGAAAAGGCCATAGAGATAATTGATAATGCCCTGGACATTTTTGATGATGAAGGTAATTTTTGTAATGTGACCAAAAATCTTAATTCACTAAGGCACGGAGCTGATCTCCTGGAGAAAGTAAGTAGCGATAAAAAGATACAAAATTTAGTAGCTCAGATACGAGATCCTCGGTTAGGTTTATATTTAAAGAAGTTACAAGACAGGATACTCAACATTGATATTCGATATAAACCAGGAACTCAATCCATGCCTAGACAGAAAATTTTAGGCACTATTGCTTCTGCCTGGTATTGGAAACAGCAAAAGTCCGCTCCTGTTTCTTCTTGTATCGTTGGGAAACAGAACCGCAGGGCTGTTCGAGAACAAAAAGAAAAAGAATTGCTTCTTAAGCAGATGGCCGTGAACTTTCAACTCCTCCAGATACAAACGGCTTTAGCAAATTTTGATGAAGTTTCGCAGCAGGTTACTTTCGCTCTCAATAATGTTTTTCGCTCTTCCAGCATGGTTGAAGCCATTAATAGTCACTTGCGCCTTTATCAGCAAGTCAAAAAGAATTTGTCTAAAAATTTTCTTTCTCTTATTGCTCTTTACTGGAATATGCATCCTTTTTCTGATGGCAAACGCAAAAATAAATCTCCTTTTCAGATTCTTGGAATTCAAGGGGCCAACGATAATTGGCTTGATTTCCTTCTCTCTGCATAAGCGTTTTATTTTTTCGCCTCGCTAATTCATTGAATTTTTATCATCCAGAAAATGGATGCCTGGAGATACTCTGTCAACTTTACAATTGTCAAACGAATTCTACACCGTTTTGGACCGATGCC
>CALKWN010000055.1 GCA_938004185.1 uncultured candidate division WWE3 bacterium | reverse complement strand
TTGCAAATCTTAATTTGATTTTAATTGGATGTGACTCAGCATTGGCGGTAACGTTTGGCGGTATATTACGTTTGCGTGCCCCGACCATTTGGGAGGGGATGGCGTGGTTTTTGCCTGTACGGCGCACGCAAAAACTTGTTTTCGAATTCTTATTTATCCCGCCGTTTTTGTTTATCTAGGTAATCAGAAATTATCGTTTTTGCACTTATTGTTCGAGGAGGATTAGCAAAAACCATGACAAGCATATGGAATATACCGACCTGTTAGGAACTGTAGCGGCTTATTAATCTTAATCAGAGACAGAAGAGATCTCACTTGAGTGCAGTTGAACAGGTTACTATATCTACTCGCCCAGCCGCTACATATCCCATGAAGCGGAGGGGTGCAGTTGAGTTGGGGTGATTCGCGAGTCGTGCTAGAATGGTTTTAAATGTTCTCTAAGTTCCTAACAGTCTAAGTTACGGCGTGGTGGCGAGGGAGCTTGAAGCGAGACGTTCAGCTGGCCCCCCAATTTATTACAATTAGAAATCTGGTTTTTGATGTTTTTTATGATAGTGTTTCATAAAGTGTGTCTGGGGTAGCCATAAGAAAAGGTCTTCAATTTTAGTTTTGCATTACAAGCAAATAATGTTAAACCAAAAAAGAAGACCCCATGGATTTTACAAAGGAACAGCTTTCTGAAGCATTTGTCAAGCATTTGGACCGGGAAAAAGGCTTGCAAGATTTGATGGAACTGATGATTGAGAGTATGATGATGGCCGAACGCCGTGAGTTTCTTAGCGACAGTGAAGGGAACAAGGGTAACGGTTTTCGCCGTGGCCGCAGTTACGGCCAGGGTAGAGTACTCGAGTTCAGGGTACCTCGTGACCGGTACGGCAACTTTCATCCTACCATCCTGGCACTTCTTCGCGATCAGGAAGAAGAGTGTGAGCTGCTGGCAAGCAGCCTGTACTGTAAGGGACTTACACAGTCTCAGGTAGGAGAAGTATTTGGAGAAGTTTATGGCAAGCAGTACAGCAAGGCGAGCATCAGTCGTATGATTGAGTATCTGAGAGGAGATGTTCAGCAATGGCTCTCGCGGAGCCTGGAGACCTATTATCCGATTGTTTTTGTTGATGCCATTCATGTTAAGGTACACCGCAAGCGTAGTGTTGAGAGTGAGGCTTTCTACGTTGTCATGGGCGTAAAAGAAGACAAGAGCAGAGAGGTTCTTGGCATATTCAACCGTCCCAGTGAGAGTGCCACCGGCTGGAGGGAGATGTTTATAGCATTGGAGCAAAGAGGTGTCAAGGGTATTGGTCTGCTTGTCGCTGATGGCATAAGGTATCTTGAAGATTCTTTGACCGAAGTCTTTCCTGGAACCCCTCTCCAGAAGTGCGTGACGCACCTCAAGCGTAATATGCTCGTCAGGGTCCGTCATGGAGATAAAGGAGAACTGGCAGAGGACCTCAGAGAGGTATTCCGCACGGGAGACCCTCACTACACCCCTGAGCAGGGATGGGAAGCCTGGCAGGCGCTCTGCAGCAAATGGGGAGAAGATTACCGAGGCATCAAGAGACTGGGTAATGATCCCTTTTACAGGTATTACTTCACGTATTTGAACTATCATCCGAGGGTTCAGAGTATGATCTATACGACTAACTGGATCGAGCGGCTTCAGAGAGACTTCAGAAGGGTTTTGCGTATGCGTGGTGCTATGCCTACAGAGGAGTCTGTAATCGTT
>CALKWN010000054.1 GCA_938004185.1 uncultured candidate division WWE3 bacterium | reverse complement strand
CCTAAGGCGAGGCCGAAAGGCGTAGTCGATGGGAAACGGGTTAATATTCCCGTACCTCTTATAGTTTCGAAGGAATGACGCATGAGGTGAAGCCCGGCCGGGCGATGGTCGTCCCGGTCTAAGTGTCCGAGTCAATGACTTGCCGAGGAAAATCCCGGCGAGGAGGCGAGGAGCGAAGGCGAGTGGAGCTACGGCAAAGCGAAGCGGGTGTAATCAAGGTGCCAAGAAATAATTTCTAAGGATAGGCTATAAGGGACCGTACCGGAAACCGACACAGGCAGGCGAGAAGAGAATTCTCAGGCGTACGAGAGAACTCGCGTTAAGGAACTCGGCAAAATGCACACGTAACTTCGGGATAAGTGTGGCCCCCAATGGATGTCAAAGTTTAGGGGGGGTTGCAGTGAAATGGCCCAAGCGACTGTTTACCAAAAACACAGGTCTCTGCGAATCTGTAAAGAGAAGTATAGGGACTGACACCTGCCCGGTGCCGGAAGGTTAAGGGGAGTGGTGCAAGCTACGAACTGAAGCCCCGGTAAACGGCGGCCGTAACTATAACGGTCCTAAGGTAGCGAAATTCCTTGTCGGGTAAGTTCCGACCCGCACGAATGGTGTAACGACTTGGGCGCTGTCTCAACGCGAGACTCGGTGAAATTCAAGTACCGGTGAAGATGCCGGTTACCTGTGGTTAGACGGAAAGACCCCGTGAACCTTTACTGCAGCTTGGCATTGAAACTTGGTTTGACATGTGTAGGATAGGTGGGAGACTAGGAAGCGTGGGCGTTAGCTTGCGTGGAGTCGAACAGTGAAATACCACCCTTGTTAGGTTAGGTTTCTAACGCGGGCCGTGAACCGGTCTGCGGACCCTGTCAGGTGGGCGGTTTGACTGGGGCGGTCGCCTCCTAAAGAGTAACGGAGGCGCGCGAAGGTCACCTTACGCTGGGTGGAAATCAGCGGGTAAGTGTAAAGGCACAAGGTGGCTTAACTGCGAGACATACAAGTCGAGCAGGTACGAAAGTAGGTCTTAGTGATCTGGCGGTGGCGAGTGGAAGCGCCGTCACTTAACGGACAAAAGGTACTCCGGGGATAACAGGCTGATCTTGCCCAAGAGTTCATATCGACGGC
>CALKWN010000052.1 GCA_938004185.1 uncultured candidate division WWE3 bacterium | reverse complement strand
TTTCATCTGTATATAAATTTGTTAATTGTTTAATAATCAATAATTAAAGTTAAGAGAGTAAATTTTCATCTAGGTGCTCCGGCAAAGATTTCTCCAAGCTTGGCTACAACAATGGGTGCTTAACTTTTTTGGATGTCAATTTCATGTGCGGGATAGCATTTAAGCTTGCCCAGTAAAAAAACGACCTTTTATGATTATCATTAAGCAATGGAACTTTCCAAATCCAGAATTCTCCTTTTGAGGCTTTCAATTTGTTTCTGCTTCATTTCTTTGCTTCTGTCAGCAGGCTCTTTGTAAGGTTCAAGGTTTCGCAAAATGAAGTACGAAGCTACCAATATCTTGTGGCCAACCGCAAAAAGTGCTTTTTTCTTACCTCTCCTTGCTGCTATTGAATAGTACTTTCTTTTCAGGAAACCATCCTTTTTTCTGGTTGCCCCCCATCCGCATTCGGTAAGGCTTGCCCTTAGATGTTGATTCCCCTTGATAGTTTTAGAGCTTTTTTTTACCAGCACTCTCGTTATTGCCCGGGCTCATTCCTCCCAAACTGCTTAAGTGATGTTCGTTCGGGAAGCGGCTCATGTCTGTCCCGATCTCACTTATTATGGCAATAGCGCTGTCTCGCCCAACACCGTCAATGGTTGTCAATAAATCGATCTCTACCGAGTACTTCTGCACCATTAAATCAATTTGCGCATCCAGTTCTTTTATTAACTTCTCTTTTGCTTCTATGCTCTGCTGTATCGCTTTCATCATGAACCGGTGGTGTTCCCTAAAGTTTCCTTCCAATGCTTTGATTATCTCGGGTTTGCTCGCTTTGGTTTTGCCATGTACACGCTTGGCAAGTAAGACTGGATCTTTCACTCCTTCCAGCAAATCTGCTATAATCTTCTTGGCACTTACGCTTCCAACCTGCATCACCGTGCCCAACTTGATGTTCGCATCTTCGAGTATCCGGTATTGACGATTACTCTCGCTACTTACCTGCTGAACCTGCTTCTTCTTGTAACGAACGATGTCTCGCAAATCTCGTATCTCGACCGGTGGTATGAAACTTCCTTTGAGTAACCCGCCCAAAAGCAATTTACTCAACCAGGCACTGTCTTTCTTATCTGTCTTGTGGCCAGGAATGTTTTTTACATGGCGTGCATTGACCAGAATCACCTCGAAAAACTCTTCTAAGATGTTGTACACTGGTTTCCAATAAACCCCGGTACTCTCCATCGCTATGTGAGTAACCCCCTTTTGTCTGCACCAATCTCTTAACTCTTTCAAAGAACTTGTGTAGGCCTCGAACGTCCGTGTCTCGTAACTTTGATCACTGCGCCGGATGGTCGCTACTATTACCGCCTGATGTACATCTATGCCGCAGCCTACCTCGACAATTTGCGGAAAACTTACCTCTTGTGTTTCCATAGTTGCAGATTTTGATTTCACCTTCAAAGGTCGCAACTATATTCATGCACAGTGGGTATGATTTTGTTCTTATGGATATTTCATGT
>CALKWN010000051.1 GCA_938004185.1 uncultured candidate division WWE3 bacterium | reverse complement strand
AAACAAAGCTGCATAATTTCTATTGGCTTTGAAATTTTACAGCTTTGCGATTCAGTCTTTTTTGGCTTTTAAAATACTCAACTTGTTTTATACCAATATATTGTAAGAGTATCTGGCCTTATTCTTTTATTCTTTTGATGTCCATTCGTAGTATGTTGTGTATCCCAAATAATCCTGTTTGTAGTTAAGATATGGTTTTTAGCATCATTTATTATATTATTTTACATCTTCTTTAATTCTCTTTCAAAATTATTGTAGAATCTTCTTTCCCTTGAATATCTAAAATGCAGGAAAACTGCTTACTGGAATCAAACCAACTAGTGGAGCGTTTTTGACATAACCAGCTTATTAGTTTAGGGAAACCTAACTTGATAAGCAATGATTGATATTCACATTTTTTTGCTTGTTCCACAGGATATACTAAAAAATACCAGTTATGAGAGAGGCTTTGTTCTCGTTTTAAACATGTAGGTGCTGGTCGAAGTATAGAGTAACGTACAATTAATATAGGATAAGATAACTTCTTTTGCAGAATTTTTTGTAGTGAGACTTCATAACCCAATGGGCGATTATTATACCATATTTTCATTTCTGAAACTTGTGGTATATTTTTGAAATATTCGGTTAATATTTGAGTATTAACTATGTATGACATATTTTTAGGTATTTTATCTTTTATTTTATATATCTGAAACATTTGAATGGTCTCTTTCAATTTAGTTAAATGTTCATATATTTAGCATAAATAAGCTACCCAATACGGTTTCTATCGTTTTATTTCATATCGGGTTAAACACATATCGGAATGCGCAGCGTTTCGTGTCCTGCTTTGCCGAAAGTAGGATGCAAAATATTTCATACATACTCCCAACTGAGCGGAAAATTAGGGCAAGGGAACAACCTGAGCTAAATCCATAGGCATTTTTAGTTATTTCTACCCCACCATAGGCCCACCAGAGGGCGGTGCTTGTAAAGTTAGGTTTTAAATTCTATTTTTATAATATAGCGTAGATTAAACCTTCTGGAAGGAATAAAAACAGTGCTGTGCGCCCCAAAAAAAGGAAATAGGCCTTTCTCTTTTTACAGAAAAGATCAAGTTGCTTGTTTTCTCTTTTTTTTATTCATGGAAGAAGGCTTAAAGGTAGCGAACGAAACATATATTATAAAAAATTTCCCCTGCAAGGCTCAGAGGTAGACTTCTTATCGGCAGAACCAACACATGAGGCGGTGGTTTAATGAATAATTTAATCTATATACCTATATTCCGCTGCCTCTAAGGCGAGAAATAACATTTTTCGACCTCTA
>CALKWN010000050.1 GCA_938004185.1 uncultured candidate division WWE3 bacterium | reverse complement strand
CCATAGGGGGTGAGACCTCTGGATTTACCACCGCAACCACCGCAAAGGCCATGAAAGCCTTGTCTGGCAAGGGTTTGGCGTGCGGTGGTCATCCACCGCAAGGGACAGCGGTGATCACCGCACCACCGCAAAACCGGAGCTGCGAATACTCAATCCGTTGTCTTTCGATTATCTATAGAAATCATAACGTTCGTTTCATGTTGACCCAGGTGCCACCGTTTACTAGTGACCTGTTGGAGGAAATGCAAATCATGGCTGATCAGCAACAGGCCACAGGGGCAATCTTTCAGGGCATTCTCTAAGCACTCGATTGCTGGAAGATCGAGATGATTTGTCGGTTCATCCATAACAATTAAATGCGGCTGACGAATAATTCCAAGCGCCAATAGCACCTTGCGCAATTCACCTGGGCTGATATCAAGGTTATGTAACAGTCGTTCAGGGCGTGACCCAAGAGCACTCACCACTGTCATGATTTTACCAAGTTGTTCATGGGAAAGGTGATTTACATCTGCCATGATTTTTCGGGTTTTCATCATGTCAATCTCTTGCGGTAAATATACCAAATGCTCATTAGGAATATCTATGTGGTTAAGAATATGTCGAATAAAAGTTGTCTTTCCCATTCCATTTGCTCCAGTAATAGCAATACGATCGTCACGTAGCATTGAAATCTCTGGTATATGCAATTTTCTTGATTCATCGAGAGCGATTATGTCAGCAGGAATAGTAAAGAGGATTCGACGTGGAGAGACGGAACCATCGATCCAGAAATGAGTTGCATAGCGTTTCTTGATTTTTATCTCAGAAATTTGTTCCTGCCCATGCTTTATACGACCTTTTAATTGCTTAGCAAGACGCCCGGCATGACCATCCTGTCCTGAAACACGAGCCAGGTCGATTTTGGCACGCCCATCGCTGTCACCACGTGCCAAATGACGTTTCGATTTCTTTTTGTTGGCGCGTGAGGCTTTAGCGCAGCGACGTTTCGACTCGTCCTTTAATCGTTCCAGGTTTTGTTGCAAACTATGACGTCTATCCTGCAAACTTGATTCTTCCCGTTTAACATCTGCGGCAGCTTTCGTATAATTGCCAGGTTGTATTATGGCTTGAGGGGGGTCGAGAAAAATACATTGCTGGCAAAGAAGGTCAAGCAAATCTCGGTCATGGCTAACCAGCAGACCAATACCACGAAATGATGTAAGCGCTTCTATAAGCAGCTCACGGGCCGTAATATCAATATGATTGGTCGGTTCATCAAGAAGAAGGACATCCGGTTGTTGCCAGAGAGCGACAGCAATTTGAGCACGCTTACGCTCGCCATGACTTAGTGTCTGCCAGCGACTTACCCAATCATCGCCAATCCTTAGCTTTCCACGCAGTACGCATGCCTCTGCTTCAACCGTAGAAATCAAAAGTGATAGCTGTGCCGGAACATCGTCAGTGCGCTGCGGGCAGAAAACTATATGTCCGGACCGTTTGATAGTCCCTTGCTGTACCTGTAGATGTCCTGCCGCAAGTTGCAGAAAAGTCGTTTTCCCTGCACCGTTTGGCCCTACGATTCCTGTCCATCCTTCCGCAAGATGAACTGTGATATCCTCAAGCAATGAGGATATTGCACTATCATAAGAAAAGGTAACGTTTTGAAAAGATATTGACATTGTTGACCTCCAAGCATGCTGTAACAAAACATACTGGACGTCCCATTCCCATGGAATCAGCTAAAATAAAAAATGCCACGTCTTAAACGTGGCATTCAAATCATAAACGCTGAAGCCACCCAAGATCTACGGAAACAGAACGCCATTTTTTGGATAATTTAACGATCCAAAATGGGAACACGAAAATTTCGTGAAGGCTCGTTTCCGTTAGATTCTCAAGGGTATACCTCCATATAAATTTACTTCTAACTTAGCATCACAGGATGATGGCGTCAAGTTTTGCCTTTGATTTTGATAAAGTTCAGTGTCGTCATATCATCCAGTTTGGGCAAAAAAATTCCATTTACCTGCTCTTGTGGCAGATCCGGTACTCGAA
>CALKWN010000049.1 GCA_938004185.1 uncultured candidate division WWE3 bacterium | reverse complement strand
TTTTTTCTATTTTTTTCTATTTTTTTTATTGCGGACATCGACTTGACGAATTTATCCGAAGACGATTTGGTAAAGTTGGAAAAATTAAGAAAAGGTATACTCGAATAAAACCCAGCCAGCTCTTCAATATCATGACTCTGTAGGAGGATATATGCAGGGGAATTTTGCCTTCATTAATTGCTTGTATATTATCGAGACTGATCATGAAGTCATTGATAGGACAGAAATTATAACAAAACCTGGCCAAGGTAAAAGATATCATGTAGATGTTGACGATGGCGAATCGACTCGCCCAGATATAGACGATTATTTGTCAGCCATAGTTAGCACCATCAAATCTACTATCAGCTTGAATCATGAAGTGATATGCATCAGCGAAGATGATGTCGTTGATTCAATTGGACAAATGGGGTGTCCTTCTGAAGTAATTTGCGAAATATTATGCGGTTATAGCGGAAAAGGAGTAAAACAGCGCAAATACACAATACAAATTGTGATAAGAGCTGGTTATTACTGTTGCTATAATCTTGATTTCAATGTCATTCAGTATGATTTAAACAATAATATCATCAATATAAACAGAGAGATACGTTTCAGAAGCAAAAACATTCTAACTTCCATTGATGCTGCTATTGAAAACATTTTTGGTGTTTTCAAGGCACATGCATCTGAAGCCTATATTGAGACTGTAATGTCAAATGGTCAAACTTGTTATAAATATCTTGAATAAGGTTCAACCATCGGCAAGAGCGGGCCGAAAACCCGCCCGGTCAGCCTCAGCCCCGTTGAACACAGAAAATTTAAGAAGCGAAACCCCATCACACCGCCCTATCGCAATAACACGGCATATACTACAAAAAAGCATTTGACTACTTAAAAGTAGTATGCTACAGTTTAGCCATATCAAGACATGGGGGTGTAGCAAATGAGCACTAATATATTATCTAAAATTACAAAGGAACCAGAAACCAGAACGACCTGTACATTGAGCCAGGAAGGAAGCTCTGCTCTGGACAGTTTAATGAAAGGCTTTGGGCTAACACAAAAACAAGTTTTCGACATATTTATAACAAAAGACGGAGTGAACAAAGATATCATTAAATTTGCATCCGTTCCAGAGAGTCGCGCGATACAACGTCAGGTCAGAAAAAGCCTTGTTATAACAAAGAAAAATCTCAAAATATTAAATGAGACATCTGAAAAGTCTAGCTTGCAACGGGATGTTATTATTGATTTTGCATTCAGATGGTTGGTAACACTTTTAGAAGCAGCCTCTGAGCAGCAAAGAGAACAACACAAAAAGGCTCTAATTGCACTTCGCGAAATATGGGAAGAGTTGGAGAAGACCGAAATAGAACTTGGATCGTTTCTGGACGAAGACAATGCAATACTATCAAGATTTGGAAAAGTAATAGTTGTGTTGATGAACCTAGTCCATGAAATAGAAGATAACGTTAACAATGGAACCATAATTGACCCTGATGGATTGTGAGTATTAACCGATACCTTTGGAGGTACAATCATGAAATTGACAAAGCATGCACAAGAAAGGTCGCGGCAACGCGGATTTACAGGTATGTATATTTCACTTATTGAACAGTTCGGACGTACTGAGAAAGTGTCCGGCGGAGCGATGAAAATATTCTTTGGGAAAAAGGAGTCCGAACAGGCACGTTGTGAACTCAAAAAAGTACTGCAACTCCTTGACAAGGTTAACGGAAGTGCTCTCATCGTTGATGGGGAGAGTATCCTTACGATGTACAAAATTTGATTGAAATTACAACTTAATTGCCGACTTGACCAGATTACCTATAAAAGCAGAAATCACAACGGGTGATGATATGTCAATTTTACCAGAAGAACTCAAAACATCGACAATGCCATGCGACATATGTGTTTGCAGTAATAATAAAACTGGTAAGTATTTCATCGTCATTGACAGCACTCAAGAGACTGTTATGACGTTAGTTACTCCAGCATACAAAATATTGCAACTGCAAAGTAGTCTTTTCTCTGAGTCAGAATATATGGATGAAAATATATTACTACAAACAGGTCTTTTGCATGAGAATCAAATAGCCGCTTACTACAGATATATCGAAGACTATGAAAAGGAATGTGTGCCACAAACTGGACTCAATCAAAGTGGGGTAGAGCCAGAATATGTAAGGACTTATAGAAATATGTTGAGCAACTACAACTCAATGCCTTCGACCATGCATAGAATTGTTGAAGAGCGTAAACATATTAAGTGGTATGAGTTGGTAGAGCAATTGACAAAGCATGGTTACGTTGGCACAGGGGGTAGCCTCACAGCTTCACTAAAGGTGTTGGAAATTGACGGTTATCTGCAAGTAGAAGGTGCTGGCAACGGCAAATCAATATCATATATTAGAGCTATAGAGAGAACTGGCACAAACAAAACATCTCATAAAAAACTAAATGAACTTGATAAATTACTTAAACGCATGACGGAAGAACAAAAGGCTTTATTTTTGGTAAGGTCAAAGCAACTCTTATAATTTCTGATATATGGGAAATACTAATACCGTTCAACAAGAAAGGTAGAACCATGACAGCACAAATCTCTGACACATTCCTCTATAAAGGTGACAAGTATGCACTTATCGGAATTACTGAGGGTATCCTTGCTTCGCCCGAACAATTCGGCATGCAGCCAGAAATGCTTCACACCGCCTGCTATCGTGGGTTCTATGCTACATATGAACTCACCGAAGAAGCATTGTATCTAAGAGAGCTAACCTTAAGAGAGAGAAACGGGAGATATCTGCCTATTGGAGAAATCCAGCCAGAAAAAGAGGATTATCAAGCCACTTATCACAGCCTGAATGAGGTGATTCCGTTCACGGGAAAGATACGGCTGGCCAAGGATTTCATAAGGGAACTGTATGTCCACATGGGACACCAGAAAGCTACGTCCTTCAAAACAGTTCTAGACATAAATCTGAACGATGGGAAAGTAGTTGGGATAAGAGATCGCTCTATAGAAATGGAACATAAACGTGGGGCCTTCAAGAAGCATTACGAGTCCGGGAACATGTTAGAGACAATCGACGAGACTTTTAGTCTCGATATGGACTTGGAATAGGAGCGTCCAACAATCGGCGACACTCAGTCGGCGCGGAAAAGCCCCCGCCGAGCCGGTGTGCCTCACAACCGTTGCATAACCGTAATTCTGGAGTCGTAACTGTAATGTCAGACCGTAACCGTAAGCCCGCATCATGCTGCTGATCTTCCCTCCCATTGCCAAGGCTTGCGAACCGCCGGCCGGCATTGCCCGGTTGGCGGGCACGCTGCAGG
>CALKWN010000048.1 GCA_938004185.1 uncultured candidate division WWE3 bacterium | reverse complement strand
AATTACTATTGGTATTGGATATGGACAATAATTTAGAACATATTTTGCTCAAACCAGAAGTGGCACGATTTCGATTGTCCATATCCGTCGTGCCCTTTTGGGGCGAGCGGCTCTTTGAAAATTAAATAAAAGCGGTAGCGTAGAATAGAGCTACTTTACTTGTAATGAAACCGTACTCTATTCGTCTGTTCTCCGCTTTAAAATATCGTCGGTAGTGAAGACTGGGGTTACTTCAAACTGTAAATTTGACAAGCCCCCTGTCGTTTGTTCTCCGACTTAAAAACTGCCGATAGCGAAGAATAGAGTTACTTCACTTGTAATGAAACCATACTCTGTTCGTTTGTTCTTCGGCATTTTTATTGAAAGGAGTTATTATGGCAACGTTAAACAAAAAAGACTCTCGCCACACGCATGAAGGCGCTAAGGCGTATTCAATCAATCCTGAATTGCAGTTGCGCCGGACGGTCTGTGCCTGTCTTTTGTGGGAAGATTCTTTCTATGAGGACGGCCAATCGGTTGCAGACCGTATTGCTCAAACGATCCCTCTGGTCGCTCCGGAAAAGGTGGCGGCGTTGGCGATTGAGGCCCGCGAGAAATTCAAACTGCGACATGCGCCTCTGTTATTGGCCCGTGAAATGTTACGGCATGAAAAGCATCGGGGCTTTGTCGCCAATATGCTTGAGCGCATTATCCAACGGCCCGATGAGTTGACGGAATTTCTGGCAATATACTGGAAGGACGGCCGTCAACCACTCGCTGCCCAAGCCAAAAAAGGTTTGGCGCAGGCGTTCAGCAAGTTCAACGAATATCAGCTTGCTAAATACAATCGGGATGGGCAAGTAAAACTTCGGGACGTCCTTTTTCTTTGCCACGCCAAGCCAGCGGATAAAGAACAAGAGGCTCTTTGGAAACGTTTGATTGACGGTGAACTTGCGACTCCCGATACGTGGGAAGTCGCATTATCTGGCGGAGCCGACAAGAAAGCAACGTGGGAACGTCTTGTCACCGAAAACAAGCTCGGAGCATTGGCATTATTGCGGAATCTTCGAAACATGGAGTCGGTCAATGTTGAACGACAATTAATTCGGAATGCCCTCGCGGAAATGAAGGTAGATCGTGTATTGCCCTTCCGATTTATTTCGGCAGCAAAAGCCGTGGTCAACTACGAACCGGAGCTTGAACAGGTCTTATTTAAATGCCTGTCCGAAAAAACAAAAATTATTGGAGAAACGATAATTCTTGTTGATGTATCCGGTTCTATGGACGACAGGCTATCGTCGAAATCAGATGTTAATCGCATGGATGCGGCCTGTGGAGTCGCGATGATTGCCCGTGAAATATTCGACCATATTCGAGTATTTACGTTCTCAAATATGTTGGTAGAAGTCCCACCTCGTAGGGGCTTTGCTTTGAGGGATGCTATCATTTCATCCCAAAGGCACGGTGAAACTAATCTCGGTGGGGCCGTGGAAAACGTTCCTAAATGCGACCGGTTGATTGTTATTACTGATGAACAATCTCATACCAACGTCCCGGAGCCGCATTGTCGGGGTTATGTAATTAACGTTGCCAGTTATCAAAATGGCATCGGTTACGGGCCGTGGACACATATTGATGGGTTCTCTGAGGCTGTTCTCGATTATATCCGAGAATATGAGGCCATGTAACTACCGACCCCGCCTTAATCGGCGGGGTTTTTTAATGCCTCTTTTCTCGCCGCTATATAGAGCGCCGCTTTTTCAGCCCCGACCATCCCCAGTCCAACAATAGCGTCCTCGTGTTCACGGCACAGCGGGCAGGCGCGGCCCCGGCGGTCAGTGACGGGGACAACGCCCATGCCATAGCATAGCGGGCAGACCTTCCAGTAAGGCCCGACTTCTCGATCCGGTGTATCCATTCCAAAAACCTCCGAAATTTGGTTCATTTGCTTCAGGTATCGGCAGAACCGGGCCCGACCTTTAGGATCAAAAATAAGCCGCCTGCGGGCGTCGTGGTGAGGCGCGGGCTTTTCGTGTCCGACTTGTCGAATTAGCAGCCAGCGCCCGAAATTCAAGAGATATGGTTTGGTGCTTGCGATTAACGGGGTATATCGGGGATTCTGGCGGTGGTAACTCGTTGGCTTCCATAATGTCAAACGTGAAACATTTTAAACGCACCACAACCACAAGAAAATAGTTTAAATTGTTTGAAAATTTCACTTGACAAAGTTATTTTTTTATTTAGATTACCGACATGGATAATATGAAACAACCAGAAGAAATCAAACCGACCGCGATTTATACGGTCGCACAGGCGGCTCAAGTCCTCGGCATGACGCCGCAGGGCATCGCCCGGTGGGTCAAGATCGGCGTTCTTCCCGGCAAGGGCCAGCGGCGGTATTATCATCGCCGGTTTACCGGGCAACAACTGTTGGACGCGATAAAGAAACTGAACGAGGAGGAATAATGAACACTAAACCCGGCATGGCCGAGACATGGCGCGATCTGTGGCTGTGGGTCGCAATCCCCGCAGCAGTCGGCGCATGGCTTTTTTACGCTCTGTATCTGCTCGGGGCTAATCTATTCGAATGGTTGGCACGAATCATTTAATCACAAGACGAAAGGGACGAAAACATGGGACAAAAAGAGTTCAACTGGGATGGCGTGACGATCTGGAATATCTCGCTCTCAACATCACAGCGGCTAATGGTCAGCATGTATGTGCCGATCGAATGCGAGCGCGAACTGACGCTGGCCGAGGCACAAAATCTGCTCGACAAGGCCAAATTCAACGTCCGGCTGGTGCAGTCGAACATTCAATGCCCTCGGTGCGGCAAATTCTTCGACGACCCGAAAGAAATATCCTTTATTCGCGAGTTCAACGAATGTTCTACCTGCGATCACCTGCGATCAGAGCGGCCATTGACCGATTCCAACCACCCGATAGAAGCGTATGAGGAGGGGGAATGACACGCAAGGAATTGACCTACAAAATCACTCAATCCGAATATGATATTCTGCGCCGGAATGTTGAGGGCATCAGGGACATCGTGATTGAGGACAGATCGAAACAGCAGAAGGACATAAACGATAAGCTCCTGGGTATTTTGAGCGTATTAATGAGAATAAAAAAATCCCCGGTGAAGCCATGACCTTTTACCAGCCGAACAACCGCAAGGAAAAGGCCGCACGCAAGTGGAAACTTAGCCTGGAGTATCGCTGGTCAGAGGTTTACGAACATGCCAAAATAAACGCTGATAACCAAAAAGGGAAAATGAAATGAGTAACCCAAAATATGAGAACTTCTTTACTACTTTGGACAATACAACACCATTCGCAAAGATCGCCGCGCAAGGGTCGGCCGGGTCAGGCAAGACCTACACGCTGGCGCTTATATCGGCTGGGCTTTATAAGTTTATCGGGTCCACAAAGCCGATAGTTATTTTCGACACCGAACGTGCCGCAAAATTCCTGAAACCGTTCTATGCAAAGCACGGGATCCCGGTTTTGCTGAAAGAGTCCAGAACGCTCAATGACCTTATATCTACGATGGACTTCTGCGAGGCCGGAAACGCCGACATTCTTATCATCGACAGCATCACGCACGTTTGGG
>CALKWN010000047.1 GCA_938004185.1 uncultured candidate division WWE3 bacterium | reverse complement strand
TAAAATGTAGCTTAAAAAAAGAGAAAATCGGTCTTGACATGGGGTCCACTTTAATCCTGCCTGCTTTTTCTTAATTTCGATTTTGAACTCATAGTACCCCTTGATTTTTATATGTTATCAAGACGATACATATGTTACAAACTTCATTGTTACAAATTTAAATTGATTTCAACGACAAGGTCCAAATCACGGGTAAAAAAATGACTTTAAAATTCTCATTTTTAGACGCCCCAGTGCAAAACCTTGATGCATTTTTAACATTAACGGCAGAGCAAATGGATTGAGCGCACTTCCGACGACAACGGCCAATGCTCCCCAACATTGTCCTCTGAAATAAGAGGGTTTACTCTGAGTTTCACTGTCCTGATGAAGCGTCACAACACCAGGCATACGTCGACCTTCTTTAGATGTATAGGTGTGGTCACCAATAGCCACAACACGTCCCTGAGAAAACAACGCTTGATTTTGGGACATAACAAAAACAAACCAATGTTTGAGTAAGTGAGGGAGACCCCATGATGTAGAACGGAAAAATCTCAATAACTTATAGTAACCGGCTGTGTCAAGTAACCAAAAGCGGCAAAATGAGGTGACTCCCACCATCTCACTGCAACCAATAAACCCAAGAACGATGATGGTAAAAACTATCCATGTGCGATGACGTGAAAAAACTTTACGAAAACTGACTAATGAATTATATAAATATTCGAGCATACAATCTCCTTTTTTGAAAGGGTTTTTAGTTTCGCGCAACTAAATAAGATTGTATGCTTTTTTAAAATTTCAATTAAATTTCAATCGAGAACTCGTGACTGTTGAGTTATAAAAGGTGCGGATTTCATACTGACTGGATTGAACCCAAATTGTTTACCCTCCATATTCTTGATGAGGACGGAAACATTGTTAAGGACATAGCTCCTTTTGTTGATGGTACTACAGGCAAAGTGGATGAATTTATAGCCTTACTTGAACAGTATCTTGTCCGTTTAAGAATCGAGGATGCCTCGGAAGTTGTTCTCGTTGGTGATGGTGCTCCATGGATATGGGAACGAATCCCGAAACTTATCCATTCTATAGGTGGAGATGAGTTAAAGCTCACTGAAATTATAGACTGGACGCACGCAAAACAAAATTTAAACAAGGCATTTGAAATGCTTTCAAAGAAAAAGCGTGAAAAGGTAGATTTCAATCATTTCAAGAATCTTCTGTTTTCAGGTAAAATCAATGAAATAGTGACCGAGGTCAAGTCGCTTTTAAATGTTAGGGCATCAAGCAAAATCATGAAAAAACTTAAAAGCTACTTTGTGTCAAACAGCACCCGAATGCAGTACGAAGCAAATCGGGCTATAAAATTGCCAACCGGCTCTGGAGTTATTGAAAGCGCTATCCGCAGAGTAATCAACATGCGAGTAAAATCACCTGGCTCATTTCCGCCTGGGGTTTAGTGTTGGCCACTCTATAAAAGTACTTGGTTCATTATGTGGCAAATTGAAGAAAAAATTTGCAAGCCTTTCCAAATTATGTTGAATGATTTCGTCATTCATATTTTAAATATTCATGCAGATCTGGTTATTCTTACTATTCGAATGAGACCCCGTCAGATAAGTGAACATGAAAGATAAGATGGATAAAAAATCAAATAGGTTGAATAGTTAAAGAGCTGGTTACTCAGCGGTCTTTATGTTCTCTATAGTTCTACCGAGTCGGGAATCTATTTTCCAATCTTTTTTCTTAATGTAAAACTGCGGTATGGCGGTTCCATCATCTTCAATTCTGCTATTTTTTCTGAAATGTGAATTATTTTCATAGACGTGGAGTCTCCCGAACCAGGCGTAAACATTGATTGATATTCCGGTGATACGTTCACTACGTTCATAGTAATTGGGTCATTAGGAATTACAACCGAATTAATATTAGTTTCGACTATTATGTTGTCGTGTATCTCCCATGTCCCTGAATGTCGTACTAAAAAATTGAGAGGTAACTCTTGACCTTCCAGATTCAACCTTAATGTAACTTGCCCGTCAGTATTGCATTTTCCTCCAACATGATAAGTGTGAGAACCGGACCCTGTTAGTGCTATACTTAAATTTTGTGGAAGAGATTCACCAAGCATCTGTGCTATCTCAGCAGGCGAAATATATACAGATACTTCCCACGAACCAATTAACATTTTCTCAGTGCTTGGTTGCAAGCCTTCTGGCAACGCAACAGCTTGATTTGATGCTATAAATATAAACAATAGACATTTTCGGAAATAATAATTATTTTTTATTGTCAGCAAACATGCTGGCAGT
>CALKWN010000046.1 GCA_938004185.1 uncultured candidate division WWE3 bacterium | reverse complement strand
AGCAGTTGTTAGATTATTATTTAATTGCCAATTCCCCGCACGCTGCCTCGATTGAATCTCCCATGCTTTGCCTTATTGTAACTTGGACATTGCTCTGCTCTAAAATATTTTTAAAATGATTCAGTTCTTGAACTGAAGCTGGTCTAAATTCATAGTTTTTCTTGCCGTTATACTTCAACAGATTTACGATTACGTTTTTATTTCCAAACCATCTTGACAAGCGTTCGCTATCGACCCTTCTGTCATTTATGCCTGGCAAAAGCAGATAAGCAATTGAAACTTTCCTATTGTGCCTTCTCCCATACTCCATAGTTAACGAAACAACTTCATTAATGCTATGTTTTGACATCCCAGGTATCAAATAATCTCTTGTTTCCTGATCAGTGGCATGCAAGGAAAGCACAAGTTGAATTTTTATATGCTCTTCACGAAGCATCTGTAATTTGTCTATAGGACCTACAGTTGAGATACTAATACCATCAGTTGGAAAATCTAGACCGTTTCTATCTCTAAGAATATGAACGGCCCGTATTATCTCGTTATAATTGTATAGTGGTTCACCAATACCCATAAATACAATCCGATTTATTTTTTCATTAGTAAATAGAAATTGCTGAATTATTTCTGCTGTAGATAGATTTCTGATCAGACCATTCTCACCGGATTTGCAGAATCTACATTGTACTGGGCATCCAACTTGTGTACTTAGACAAATTGTATTTCCAGTTCTTCTTTTTATTATAACAGTCTCAATCTGTCTTTTATCAGATAACTCAAATGCATACTTCTTTGTAAATTGATCAGTCAAAATCTTGACAGGAAAAATCTGTCTAAATGAATTATGAGATGTAGTAGGTTTATAGAGCTCTTTGTAGATAGACTTAGCTACATCATTACCAAAAACTACTGAAAAATCACGAAAGGTGTAATTAGCAGGATTTAAGAAAAAGTCTGTCAAATTATTGGGCGAGTTATATTCACCACGAAATCTAGTTTCCATAGTTGTTTCCTTCATTTCTCTGCTGCAACTTATTTTGCAGACACAAAATTGACCTAATCATATGAATAGGTAAAAAAGTGAGGAATGAATTAAAACTATATAAACCAGATTCCGTAACGCATACTATTAGGCTACAAAATATTTTTAAGTTTGTCAACGTCTCAGCGCCGAAGGCGTCAATCTAACAAATATTAGGCTGCAATATTCGATCCCCGTTTATTACCCAAACGGGATTACCGTTTTTGTCATGGATGCTTACTATAATTTTTAGATAAAACTTTATCCGGATAGGCAATATGGATTTCGTACCGTTCCAGATAAGCGTCCAAGTAAAGCCTTAACTGCCTTTATTCCAAAGAAATAGCGGTAAGTAGTGTCATATCAAATTCTCCTATTTCTATTCTGATTTCAATTATAACCTTATGTCGTTTATAATAATCAGGATTCTTAAGTAAGCGGATTTCTGCCTATGACGGTTATCGTGGAAACCGACGGCCAGTGAGCAAAAACAACGGTACGTCGAGCGGCGCCGAAACGACCTACTGAACGCCTGTCCTGCCCGGGCCGTGGTACTAACAATCTTGATCTATTTTGGCTTGTATCGGGCTTGTGCCATTTTAGTTGAATAGATGATAACTGTCAAAGTTTTTCCATGGCTATGACCATAAGTGTCACAGAATCAACATCATTTCAACGGATAAAACGTCGATGGCTGATCACTGGCTAGGCGATCAGCCATCGGCAGTCATCTATAGCTCTAGAACGAGCGCACAGGATGCTATCAAGATAACGGAATCCGTCATTTACTTCCTAAGACGGTGAAGTCTCTTTCGCAGAACGCTTTGCCGTCGACGAGTATGATCCCGAGCCTGTCCACCTCTTCCCAGAAATCTGATCCATCGGAGAACTGCGCCGTCGTGATCACCAGCTTACGGACCGTCGAGGGGATCTCGTCATAAAGGCTGGTAAAACGTTG
Organism: uncultured candidate division WWE3 bacterium; assembly: GCA_938004185.1. GTDB lineage: Bacteria > Patescibacteriota > WWE3 > UBA101185 > UBA10185 > UBA8498. The sequence continues at coordinate 2,721 of CALKWN010000046.1, read as the reverse complement.
AACGGCGGTGTCAAACTCCCGGATAACGCCGATACCGATCTTACGGTCAGCTCGCCAGCACTTGCATTGGACGCAATAGACCTCCGATTGCCCGGCTTCACGCCGTACCGCGATGACGTCGATACCGCCGTCGCCCTTCTTCGTCCATGAAGGCTTTAAGATAGTGAGCCCGGCATCCTGGAGCCAGGCCCGCACATCTTCCTCGAACTGCTCCCACGCGACCCGAACCCGGTTGTTCTCAAAAACCTGGGCATTGACGAGCGCCCGTAGCGCCGAGGTGCATCGGTATACGGCATCATCCGCGGCAACCTTGATCGAGTCCGGTATAGCCCACTCCCCCACCGGCCGGACGAAGGTATGGCCTTTCGGCGTCGAAAGCCCATAGTTCTGGGCAAGAAGGAGCTGGAACATACTCGGCTTACGCTTACCGCGTAGATTACGAAAGTGCGCTCGCCTATCGACCACCGACCTTAAAACTCCGACATCTTATCCCGCGTATACGGGAGCAGGTTATCGGTGTACCTAATGTGCGGACGGTAGATGAGGGGGCGGTTATCGGCGGGGCGCTTGAGCCAAGGGAGCCTATCTTTGGAAAGGAGTGGCCTATTGGGGTTTAAGACCTTATTCCGCTCCCGATAGTCCGTCACCCAGAAATCGTGTAGGAGGAGTGCGCACACGTAGTGAATTGCGGTTCGATGCTCATCAAGGAGCTCTTCGGGGACAGGGTCATCGCCTCGGTAAATCGTAAGCGCCTCGTCGAGCCAGCTCTTCGTCGATAAATCGAGGGCAGTCATGAAGTACCGCTCGCCATCCCGAAAAATGAACGAGACGTAGTCCTCGTATTCGTCCATTTGAACCATGGAGTAGCTCGTCGAGCGTAGATCAACCGCGGCACCATCGGGAATGGTCCATTCTCGATGGGTAAGAGTAAAATCCACGCAGCGTTTGGTATCATCCTGAATCATCGCAAGGCTTGCCGACGGAGCCAGCCGAAACACCGGTTCTGCCGGCCCCAAGCGCTGATACTTGATCCCGAGCTCATCGATATCATCGCAGTACGCGTCGATGAGGAACGGGTACTTGAAGATCCCGACGAGTTTTTTCGCTTTGTTGGCAAAGTCGAGCTGCTCGAGCATCGGGTCATATTGAATTTGCCTGCGTTGCGAAATGAGCGGTAAGCCGGTATCGACGGCATAACGGCCTAAATGCCGACAAACTTCGCCCGGTTCGACTTGACGCTCCTCGACTCGGTAGAAGTTGGGAAAGAAGACGCGAACGTCAAAACAGGTGATTGGTAAGCCTAAGCTCAGGACGCGGCGCAGGCGTACGAACACCCAGTTTTTTGCCGAGTAGCGATCGCCGAAGGTTGGAGAGAGCCAAAGCGTGTAGCCATCCTTGACCACCCAACGGCCATCGCCCGGTTCGAGCGCCATGATGGTTTTTTGATCGCTCACATTGAACCAGGAGAAGTAGACGTTTTGAAGGCTCCGAGGGTCTTGCATCTTGAATCCTTTCTTGGGGTATACAACCCTTCATACGTTTATATGACGGTATAACATACGTCTATTTCAACGTACTTTCAAGCTGTGACTTTCTTTTTTTTTGAAGCTGCGAGATACTGACTTATGGACTTCTATGTACGCCTCAAGGAGCTCGCTCGAGTCCGCGGCATATCGATCAAAGAAATGCTAGATCAGGCAGCAATAAACCGAGATACCTATGACACGTGGAAAAAGACCTCTCGCCTTCCACGGGTAGATCAAGCAGCGGCGCTTGCGAAGGTGTTGAACGTTCGTATCGAGGATTTGCTAATCGATGAACCAGCCCCCATTGCAACCGAACACCAATTTCAAAAGGCGTCAGCAGGAGATCTTGAGGAACGCCAAGCACTCATGGACATCATTTCCAAGCTTAACCCCAAGGACTTCGGGTTTGTTCGATCCATAGTCCTGCTCATCGTCAAATACTTCGGGATGAGAACCTGATCCCCACTTGCCAGCCCCTTTTTGAATTTGGCCGCTAAGCCCCCGTAGCGGGCCTAGGATCGACCCTGGATGCAAATCCAGGCTGGGAGCCGGTCGAGCTAAAGAATCTCATATAGAGCCCTATACGCATGAAGAGATTGTCGTGCGGGGACACTATGGAGGCCGATCTTATAGTTGTTCTGGGGATGCAATCGAAATCAGGCATGAGTAGCATACACTTTTACATTTTATGTGCATTTGTAGTTATTTATAATTTACTTTAATGAGGCAGCAAAGAGCTATTACGGATAGCTAATCCGATCGGAGATCCGACGGGCTCGGCCATGCTGATCCTTCCGCGGTCAGTCCTTACACTCGTATAAAACGCTTCCTTTGCCAACTATATAACGGCCGTCCTGAGCCTATAAAACGGTTCACCACAAAATTTGTGGTCACGGTCAAGCGCAGCTCCATGGAGCCCTCTAGGGCCTCGATTTCGGGTCTTCTTGGGCCTCTAAAACGACTCACCACAAAATTTGTGGTCAGTGACAAAAGCCGCTCTACGGAGCCCGCCAGGGCCATGATTTCGGGCCTTCCTGAGCCTCCAAATCGGCCCACCACAAAATTTGTGGTCAGAATAAAATGAGGCTCCACGGAGCCCTTTGGAGCCTCGATTTAGGGTCTTCCAGGGCCTCTAAAACGGCTCACCACAAAATTTGTGGTCAGGGTCAAACGCGGCTCTACGGAGCCCTCTAGG
>CALKWN010000045.1 GCA_938004185.1 uncultured candidate division WWE3 bacterium | reverse complement strand
ATTTCATAGACATATTTTATCATGTCTATGACAATGCTTTCTGAAAGGTTAGTATTAAAGAATCTACTGCGGAAGGTCCTAATGAAGATGGAAATTTTAGAGTTTCTGTAAACTATACCGTCACCAATGACACAAAAGATGATTGGGAGTATTTGGATGTGCGTTCCCAGCTATTCACCGCATCGGGTTTGGTCGTTGATGAGAGTCGAGATAGACGCCAGATGCCAGTTGGCTCGGGGGAAAGTGCGGACTGTGAGGCCAGTTTCTGGGGGGTGAATGCCAAGCTGCTAGGTGAACAACCCGAGAAGGCGCATGTAGTCATCAGCGTTAATTCAGGTGGACTTGGGTTAGTTGATTTGGGCGAGGCATCATTGCCAGAAAACGCCACAGAAACGGTTCAAGTCCAACCAGTTAAGCTCGCGAATGAGCTACAAGTGGTTTCCGCCAGCATATGCAGAACTGAGCCCGATGGCGATGGTGACTGCTGGGTTCAAATCAGGGCGTTGGTACAGAATCTTACAGATAAGGCCATTCTAGAAGCGAAGGTTACAGGCAGGTTGCTCGATAAGGTCGGTGGAGAAATCAGTGACGTTGAGGTTTATGAAGAAATCCGACCAGGGGCAGTGGCGATGCTTCAAGGTAGTAGCTACGTCAAAGAAAAACAATTGAAGAGCGCGAAGGTTAAACTTTCAATGCAGGCCTTCAGGTCAGTTGCAGCTGGACTTTCTCAAAAACAGGGTATGGCAATAATCGCGACTGAGCGCGATAGTGGTCACGAGAGCCTTGATGAGCCAGATTTTTCTTCTAGCCAATCTGTAACTGTAACGGGTGCGATGGCTTTGGCTGACAATGTTATCGTTGACTTTAAGAAGGAGCCTCGTAACAAGGTTTTTGTGAACTTCTCGACATTGTTGGCTAGTGCAATTGAAGAAATTGGCAGGGAAATTACGGGAGAGGATCTTTCAACGGCCATTGATGACTATCAGTTGGGCGATCTCGACGATGAAAGCGAGGCGATTTACGATGGGGCTGTAGCGATTTGTGGTTATATCGCACGTTCCTGTTTTGGCGGCGATCCTGATGACGATATCGATTACGACATTCAATGGATTCAAGAAGATAACGGTGAATTTACTGCCGAGGTGCGTCCGGGCTAGTCGCCAAGCTATGCTTTTTTTCTAGGCTCTGTAGCTTCTACATGCCGATCAGGGCCTTGTCCAATTAGTAGGTTAGTCGAGTAGCAATCATGAATGCTGAAATCCTGAAAATTGGCGTGATTGCAGTGGGTGAAGTGGGTGTCAGCATAGTTTCCAAGCTCAGTGCTGTTCTGCCGCACTTGGCACGTTTCATCGCGATTGATATCAACAAGGAGGTGCTGAGTCGCTCTACGGCTAACATCAAAATTCTTGTTGATGACCGCACGACTAGGCCTATTTGTGCGGACTTGGAGCGATTCTTAGCGCAGCCATTCAAAGCACAAATTGAGGAGGCTGTTAAGGGCTTGGATGTTGTGTTTCTCGTAGCAGGGCTGGGCGATGAGTCTAGCGATGATTGTTTGATCTCTGTGGCGGATATGTTGCGCGACATGCCAGAGGTGTTGCTGACCATTGGCGTCCCGATCACTTTCCTTACTCTTGGAGGGCCTGGCCCGCAGCCAAGCGCGCCAATTGCACTTAAGGCGCTGACGAATAGTGTCCATTGTCTCATCCCCCTGACCAATGAGGCGCTGGCCAAACCGTTTTTAGCTGATGGTGCGATGAGCTCTGTATTGGACGAAGGTTTGGTCATCTTGAGGGATCTCTATACAGGCATCACTATGACTCTTTGTGAAGATGGCTTTATTGGCGTCGACTTCGACGACATTAGAACGGTATTTGAGGGGCATCAGATGATTATGAGCGTTTCGACGGGTTATGACTCTAGTAATGTCAGGAATGCGTTGGAAGGGGCGTTGCTGAAGATTGGCAATGGTCACTCATCTAGAGGTCAGGTTCGTAGCGCCTGGATTGTGGTAGAGGGTAGCGTGGATATGAAATTGCATATCCTGAGCGAGATCAAAAAAATCTTCAAAAACTACTTCGCTGACTATGAAAACGTAGGTCTTAGCGCATTTATTCATTGCTTTTCGCGGGGTTGCAATAAGCTAACGTTATTCATTGGGGATAAAAACGCGCGTCATTAAATTGAGCATAATGAATACTTGGCGAATAATAATAGATCTAAATGAATAATATCATTTACATTCCGAAGTATCTGAAATAAATCTATAAAATATATATTGAATCGCCCCGGGTTTCGCAGAGGCTCCGTGGTTTAAGTACAGGCGGGTTCGG
>CALKWN010000044.1 GCA_938004185.1 uncultured candidate division WWE3 bacterium | reverse complement strand
CTGGAGACGGCCCGGAAAAATAGGTACTGCCAGGATTAAATTAAGAGCCTCGATTGTAAAAAGTCGAGGCTTTTTTTATGAAATTTTTGTTGATTGAAAATTGAAATACTTTAAAAAATTATCTGGGTAACCAGATTGAAAATTTCCTGGTGGCAATAGTGACTTGGAAACACCCGTTCCCATTCCGAATACGGCAGTTAAGCTTGTCACGCTGAAGATACCTGGCTGGAGACGGCCCGGAAAAATAGGTACTGCCAGGATTAAATTAAGAGCCTCGATTATAAGAATTCGAGGCTCTTTCTATCACAGCATTTTTTATTATAAATTTAAAAAAGCTTGAAATAAAAATAGCAAAAAATAAGAAGCAAAAAAGCAGAAAAAGTTTAAAGAAAAGCTTGAAAAAAATAAAGAAGTGAGTAAGCTTATAGCACTAAGTTGAAATAAGTGGAGCGCAATTCGAAGGCGGTTGCGGGATGAGTAGGAATAAAATTTGTATCTTTGAAATTTATGAATGTAGAACAGTAATTATTAGGTAATTAAAAATTACCTGAGTTTGAAGGATCCTTTTAAATTTAGACATGGAGAGTTTGATCCTGGCTCAGAATGAACGCTGGCGGCGTGCCTAACACATGCAAGTCGAGCGAGAAAGTCCGAAAGGATGAGTACAGCGGCGAACGGGTGAGTAATACTTAGGAATCTACCCTTTGGTGAGGAATACCCTCGAGAAATCGGGGTTAATACTGCATAAGTCGATGAATAATCGAGAAAGATGGCCTCTTTGCTATCGCCGAAGGATGAGCCTACGCACTATTAGCTAGTTGGTAGAGTAAAAGCCTACCAAGGCGAAGATGGTTAGTCGGCCTGAGAGGGTGTACGGCCACAATGGAACTGGAACACGGTCCATACTCCTACGGGAGGCAGCAGTGGGGAATATTGCACAATGGGCGCAAGCCTGATGCAGCAACGCCGCGTGAGTGAAGAAGGCCTTCGGGTCGTAAAACTCTGTCCTATGGGAAGAAACAAATGACGGTACCATAGGAGGAAGCCCCGGCTAACTACGTGCCAGCAGCCGCGGTAATACGTAGGGGGCAAGCGTTATCCGGAATCACTGGGCGTAAAGGGTGCGTAGGTGGCTTATCAAGCCAGGGGTGAAAGGCATTGGCTCAACCAATGTAAGCCTTTGGAACTGATAGGCTTGAGTGCAGGAGAGGTAAGTGGAATTCCTAGTGTAGAGGTGAAATTCGTAGATATTAGGAGGAACACCAGTGGCGAAGGCGACTTACTGGACTGTAACTGACACTGAGGCACGAAAGCGTGGGTAGCGAACAGGATTAGATACCCTGGTAGTCCACGCCGTAAACGATGAATACTAGGTGTCGGGCGTCAAAACTCGGTGCCGCAGCAAACGCATTAAGTATTCCGCCTGGGGAGTACGCACGCAAGTGTGAAACTCAAAGGAATTGACGGGGACCCGCACAAGCAGCGGAGCATGTGGTTTAATTCGAAGCAACGCGAAGAACCTTACCAGGTCTTGACATCCCTCTGAAGTATGCTTAGCCGCATATGTCCTTCGGGACAGGGGAGACAGGTGGTGCATGGTTGTCGTCAGCTCGTGTCGTGAGATGTTGGGTTAAGT
>CALKWN010000043.1 GCA_938004185.1 uncultured candidate division WWE3 bacterium | reverse complement strand
TTCTGGCTAAAGAGGACCGTTAAGTGTTCGGCGGTGCGGTCCGCCCCGGCTCCCGCCGGGGACCCCCTCCTGGTGTCACGGTTTTTGCCAACGCGAGAATAAAGTAATAACCATCATATCCCTGCATCGCACCACGAGTGCAAAAACACGTGCCACCGCGATCTGCGCCAACGCCACATACCGCCGAACGTTACCAGCCATAATGAGTCGTCCTGAAAAATGTCTACACAAAAAGTAGTAGATATGTATAAAAATGAATTCGTAACTCGTCGTTACAGTGAAGGTTTCAAACTCAAGATTTTAACAGAACTTAGTACCGGAAAGTACTCAAAAAGTGAACTGAGCAGACTATATGGCCTGCGTACAAGCACTATCAACAACTGGATCAAAAAGTACGAGAGATCCGATTTAATGAATACCAGAATAATGATTGAGAACCAGGATGAAATAAGCCGTATCAAGGCTCTGCAAAAAGAAATTGAACAACTCAAGAAAGCTCTGATTAAAAAAGACTTAGAGCAGCTGGCTAATGACTCTTTCCTTGAAGTAGCTGCGGAAAAACTGGGATACAAGAATGTGGCCGAGTTAAAAAAAAACTTAAACACAAAGCCCTGATGAAGACAATCCCAAAAGCAGCTGACAAAGGCATCGCCAGCGTAGCGGAGACCTGCGCCTGCTTTAACCTTAAGCGTGATGCTTATTACAAGTATCTGAGACGCTCAAAAAAGCGTGAGTCCGTGGCTTCTAGGGTTATCGATCTGGTCAAAGAAGAACGCAAAGATCAACCCAGGGTGGGAACTCGTAAACTCCATGAAGCCCTTCTCCCCTGCTTTATGGCTGACAATATCAAGGTCGGGCGAGACTATCTGTTTGATATTCTGAGAGAACATGATATGCTCGTAAGAAGAAAGAAAGCCTACTGCAAGACAACAAACTCTTACCACCGCTTTCATAAATACAGCAATCTGATCAAAGATCTCAGTATTACCCGGCCGAACCAGGTATGGGCTTCTGATATAACCTACATAAGAACTGTCAAGGGCTTTTGCTACCTGGCATTGATTACTGACGTTTTCTCGCGTAAAATACTGGGTTATGATATTAGTGACAGTCTCGAGCTGGCGGGCTGCCTGAGGGCCCTCAAAATGGCCATCGGGCATGCCCGCCCTGCCCCGGGCCTTATTCATCATTCTGATCGCGGTTTACAGTATTGCAGTAATCAATATGTAGAGCAGCTCCAAAAACATAAGATCCTGATATCAATGACTGAAGAGAACCATTGCTATGAAAATGCACTGGCTGAAAGAGTTAACGGCATACTTAAGGATGAGTTCTACCTCGATCAATGCTTCTTCTCTACTCCTCATGCATGCATGGCTGCCAGAAATGCTATTAAGATTTATAACTCAAAAAGATTACATTTATCCCTGGGGTTTAAAACCCCGGATACGGTATTCTATAATGTAGCTTAACTCATCGTTTAACCTGTAGCCGTATTTCAGGACAAGACA
>CALKWN010000042.1 GCA_938004185.1 uncultured candidate division WWE3 bacterium | reverse complement strand
AAAATCCGTAGAGATCAGAAGGAATACCGATTGCGAAGGCGATCTACTGGAACATAACTGACGCTGAGACGCGAAAGCGTGGGGAGCAAACAGGATTAGATACCCTGGTAGTCCACGCCCTAAACGATGTACACTAGTTGTTGTGAGGTTCGACCTTGCAGTAATGCAGTTAACACAGTAAGTGTACCGCCTGGGGAGTACGGTCGCAAGATTAAAACTCAAAGGAATAGACGGGGACCCGCACAAGCGGTGGAGCATGTGGTTTAATTCGACGATACACGAAGAACCTTACCTGGACTTGACATAGTAAGAACTTTCTAGAGATAGATTGGTGTCTGCTTGCAGAAACTTATATACAGGTGCTGCACGGCTGTCGTCAGCTCGTGTCGTGAGATGTTGGGTTAAGTCCCGCAACGAGCGCAACCCTTGTCCTTAGTTGCCATCATTAAGTTGGGCACTCTAAGGAGACTGCCGGTGTTAAACCGGAGGAAGGTGGGGACGACGTCAAGTCATCATGGCCCTTACGTCCAGGGCTACACACGTGCTACAATGGGGTATACAAAGAGCAGCAATACGGTGACGTGGAGCAAATCTCATAAAATGCCTCCCAGTTCGGATTGTAGTCTGCAACTCGACTACATGAAGTTGGAATCGCTAGTAATCGTAGATCAGCATTGCTACGGTGAATACGTTCCCGGGTCTTGTACTCACCGCCCGTCACACCATGGGAGTTGATTTCACCTTAAGTCAAAATGCTAAAATAGCTATTGCCCACGGCGGAATCAGCGACTGGGGTGAAGTCGTAACAAGGTAACCGTAGGAGAACCTGCGGTTGGATCACCTCCTTTCAGAGAAAGCCATACCTTCACTGAGTATGGCAAGGGATTAAGAGATATTAGTTAATTTGTTCGGTTTGTAAAGATTATCGAAGTAGGCAATGGGCCTATAGCTCAGCTGGCTAGAGCGCTCGACTGATAATCGTGAGGTCACAGGTTCAAGTCCTGTTAGGCCCACCATTGAAGAACCTATTAGTGTGGGGAATTAGCTCAGCTGGGAGAGCGCCTGCTTTGCACGCAGGAGGTCAGCGGTTCGATCCCGCTATTCTCCACCATGTACAGGTAAAAAGTATAAGGTAAAAGGTAAAGTTTCAAATTCGAAGTTTTACTTTTTCCCTTTTACCTTTTACCTAAAACTAGATTTAAGTCTTTAATAAAAGATTTAAATCTGGTTTTACCAGTGTTATTTTTACAATTTAATGTTAAAGTCAAAAGTTTTTTCCAACAATTAATGAAAATTGATTGTTAATAAACGCAAAAACAACAATTATTACTTATTAGATACTTGTATTTAATAAGATAGTAGTCAAAGAATACTCATTTATACGAAGTTGCCAACTTGTTGGTAACTATAAAAAAAGCTATAAAGGGCTAATGGTGGATGCCTTGATTGAAAGAGGCGATGAAGGACGTACTAGACTGCGATAAGTCTTGGGGAGCTGTCAAGAGGCTTTGATCCAGGAATTTCCGAATGGGGCAACCCAGTGCATAGAGATATGTACTACTCCTACGGGAGAGCGAACGAGGGGAAGTGAAACATCTCAGTACCCTCAGGAAGAGAAATCAAACGAGATTCCCAAAGTAGCGGCGAGCGAAATGGGATTAGGGCGGCTATATTTAGCATATGTGTTAGTAGAAGTACTTGGAAAGGTACGGCATAGAAGGTGATACCCCTGTAGATTAAAACATGTATGTGGAACTAGGATAGCGAACGAGTAGGTCGGGACACGAGAAATCTTGACTGAATATGGGGGGACCACCCTCCAACCCTAAATACTACTTTCAAATCGATAGTGCACAAGTACCGTGAGGGAAAGGTGAAAAGTACCCCAGTGAGGGGAGTGAAATAGAACCTGAAACCATTAGCTTACAATCATTCAGAGCCCTATGGAGTAATCCAGGGTGATGGACTGCCTTTTGCATAATGAGCCTGCGAGTTGTGATCAGTGGCAAGGTTAAGTTTAGTACGAAGCCGTAGCGAAAGCGAGTCTTAATAGGGCGAATTAGTCACTGGTTGCAGACCCGAAACTGAGTGATCTATCCATGAGCAGGTTGAAGCTGGTGTAAAAGCTAGTGGAGGACCGAACCCGTGGCCATTGAAACGGCTTGGGATGACTTGTGGATAGGGGTGAAAGGCCAATCAAACTCAGTGATAGCTGG
>CALKWN010000041.1 GCA_938004185.1 uncultured candidate division WWE3 bacterium | reverse complement strand
ACGTTTGAACCTTTGCCACATTAAGACGAATTGGTCTCCCTCGACAGTTCAAACTCATCGCGTTCATGCCTTCGATCAAGTCTCTCAAGCTTCTTTTATAATGAGCAGACAACCCATCACTATTAATCTTGTAGATGATTTCATAGTTGGTCTCCAAGCCGACCGCACTGCGCTCAAACAGTACTTTAAGCAGACATTCAAGACTGACAGGTTCCTGGAGGTTTGCGCATAAAGCCGCAAGGAATGCCAACAGTGCATTTTCTAATAGCAAAGTACGAATCGTCATGATTGTTTGTTTTCGAAAATCCCTGTCTGATCTTTCCCTTGATTCTCCAAGGGAATTGAGCTTTTTGGTCAGATTCTCCCTCTTTTGAGTTGCATTATCCAACTCATGGTGAAGCTTATCCAGTCGATTTTTCCGCTGATCCAAGCGAGTTGTATGTCCCCTCTCCAGAGACTCAGCCACTTTGAGCTGTTGCTCCTGAATCAATTCTTCTTTTCCGGCTATCTTTTGGTGGGCATTCTCAAGAGTTTGCGTCAACTCGTCACATGCCCTCTGCTGGTGCCGATCCGGTCCGGGTATCGTCTTTGTACCATAGTTCACAGCAAGGGCACCGTGGGCTTTCATCTCCTTGAACCGGTATTCCTGGATTTTTGTGCGCTCCCGATAGGTCTTCGGCCAGTCCATAGGATCAATCAGTTCTTTGACCTTTGGTGTACCCCAATAGGGTAGCACCCTGTCCCCGGTTTCCACCAGCACAAAATGACGGGGATCATTTTCTCGAGGCTTGCTCCATTGGCCTTCATAAACGGTGCTGCCATCTTTAAGAGTACCTATGGCGATCGTTGTCCAACTGGAAAGCCCATCATACTCGTTTTTATCCAGCATTGAGAGCAGGCCCATGTCGTTTTCCTCGAATTTTCGGGCAAGCTCCACGGAGTTGACCTCCCGATCGATCACAAATACATTTATCGTAGTTGTTTGCGCAATCTTCCGACAATACTCCACTATAAAATGCGGCATACGGATGTCAGGCGGATAGTATTGAACTGCCAGTGCATGGCCGTGCTCGTTGTGTGTTATCATTGCCTGTGAACCGGCCATAATCCGGCCAAGCATGGTGATCTTGCCCTTATGCATGGATTTTCTCGTCCAATAGGCGATCATGTGACCATCTACATAACCCAAACTCCCGCGATCATCGGAGAGTAAGGCTGTCTGCAGGACATGACCCGCATTAATTTTTTCCAGTTGCCCTAAAAATTGATTCAGTGTTGAGCTGTGATAGCCCACACCGACCAGACTTATGAGTGACGTTTCGGCGACATCCAGCTCAGTTAGTTTAGAAATCCCCAGAAGGGGAGCGTAAAAGAGTGCCTTAAAACGGCGTTGAAGCGTTTCGTGTTTATGGTGAAGCAGTGGAAAGTCCTCCTCGGGATGGGCCTGGGCGTATGATTCAATCGCCTGTTGGAGCAATGCCATCACTTTCTCAAAACCATCATGAGATTCCATCCAGGCTGAAAAAAGATGCACACCCACAAACGATAAATGGGGTGTCAGCGTTACCATAACATTTTCTGTGCCCGAATCTGTACGCTGATTAGAAAGCCTCGTCCGAGGACGTCCTTTGACT
>CALKWN010000040.1 GCA_938004185.1 uncultured candidate division WWE3 bacterium | reverse complement strand
CTTGCAAAAGGGTTCTCTGGAAAAAAGATCATCTCCAAGAATGATAACTCTTTTGGTAACTTCTCAATAAGTGTGGGTGATTATTAATTTGTAAGGGGCTAATACTTGCAAAAAGGACTTTCCTTCTTATTTTTTGTCTATAACAAATTTCGATTTAATCATGTTGTGTTCTGGAGCGAAACATGACGGTTAAAATTCCAAAAATTGATGAGATTCCCGTAGAAGACCAGACGTCTTGGGTTTTAACGCTCTTGGAATGCATCAATGCACTTGCTGAAGAAAATCAGGCTCTCCGTGATGAAATTGCCCGCCTTAAAGGGGAAAAAGCCAGACCGAGAATCAAGCCATCCAGCCTTGAAGGAAACCACAAAAACCCGGAATCATCAGAGAAACGTCCTGGTTCAGCCAAGCGTCATAAAACCCAATCCTTGGAAATACATGAAATCGTCAAAGTAGCTCCAGAGAATCTTCCTTCGGGGAGTACTTTTAAAGGGTATAAAGACTTTGTGGTACAGGGGCTTGAAATGAAACCGCATAATATCCGCTACCGTCTGGAAAGATGGGAAACTCCGGATGGCCGGACCCTTACAGGAAAACTTCCTGCTGAGTTGAACGGAAGTCATTTCGATGTCTATCTCAAAAGATTTATACTTTACCAGTATTACCATGGCCATGTTACTCAGCCCATACTTCTTGAACAGTTGCATGATATTGGCTTTGATATTTCCTCTGGACAACTCAACAACATTATTATTGAAAACCATGATGGCTTTCATAATGAGAAAGATGCCATCCTTGATATAGGCCTGTCAGTCTCTACGCATATCAATGTAGATGATACGACTGCCAGACACGAAGGCCAGAACGGCTACTGTACCCATATCGGAAACGAATTTTTTGCCACTTTTCATAGTACCGACAGCAAAAGCAGAATCAATTTCCTTAAGCTTTTGCAGGCCGGCCGCACAGATTATATCATCAATGCGAGCGCTTTATCATACATGATCTCTCAAGGATTGCCACAGGATTCTCTCACACTTG
>CALKWN010000039.1 GCA_938004185.1 uncultured candidate division WWE3 bacterium | reverse complement strand
ATTTATTGCCTTATTTCGGTAATGTCCATTTTTAAAAAGACTGTCAGGAGTCAGACATACCAATAATATATTGTATGTTTATAATGAAGCTAATAGAGAAATGGGCTTTTATAAAGATGCTTCAAAAATTACACAGGAGTTTTTGAGCAACAGCGACTTGGATATAATGCAGATCTACGAACGCCGAGCAAGCGAGGAGTGGTTAGCAGGATCGTGGTTTTCAGCAAGAAAAGAGTTTTTAAAGGCACTTGATTACGGTAGATCTCGACTAGGTAAATCGCATCGCTTTGACGTAATTTACGTAGAAACACTTAGAGCATATATGCAGCTATGTCGTGATGTTGGCCGTATACCTCTAATAGGGCGACAGTTGCTTAAGAAATATATTTCATATCCCGTCGATCTTATTGTCAATAATAGAGAATTACAAAAGGTATTGTTAAAAACCCCTTATGACCGAGCACATATTGCAAGACTCTTTTCATGGGAAGGAGATGAGCTTAAATCGTTTATGCAACGACTACCTGATTTTTTAAAAGATGAATCAGTAATTTTTGATATCTTTGGGGAGACTGATAATATATTGGGTATAATAAATGCAACAAGAGGCAAGATGCTAGTAGATTTATCAAAAGGTTTAAGAGTGAAGGAATTCGAAGTTGTTAAACTATTAGAACTGAGCGTGGCGATTGAAGATAATCCAGGTATTGTTAAAGCATGTCACATTCTGGTTTCTCTCGGTAGAATAGATAATAGGACGGTTACTATGTTTTTCCGTTCATTATGTAAAACACAATGGATTAAGATGAGAAAGTTCCACGAATTGATGAAATTTCTACGTAATATCTGTATTGGCATGGCGCAAGGATGACTTAGGCCTATTAACTGGGAGGTACCATGACAAAACGATTACTGGTTTCAGGAACAGACGATGCCCTTCATAACCAAATGGCGTTGTTGCTCTTCTTGGCAGGATGTTTCAAAGCTTCGCCTTGTTTTTTCGATAAAATCATTATCCTAACCCCCGTCGACTGTGCTCTGCATCCGGTGTTACTATATTACATTGCCTCGAATAAGATCAGTGTAAGGACACTTCCTCCTGTCCCTGGTACTGACAGGCGTGAAGATCCTTATTCAGTGAAATTACTATTGGCTACTCTACTTAAATCAGTCTCTCAAAACATCGAAGAAGTTCTTTATCTCGATCCAGATCACCTGGTATTCAGTACACCATCGTTTGGCGTACATAGTGGTAATTTTTATGTTAGTTCAGAGGATTACCCACTGCCACTTTTCGATAGCAAAGGACTCATCGTTTACAATACGTCCCTTATGTACGCGTCACTAACAACGTGGTTATCTATTGCTGATTCTTGGATCGCAAATTACCTTGATCTACGCTCAACAGTGGGATTTAGGCATAGAGAGGAGGTTGCCTTTGCTCGCTCTACCAGGAACTCTTCCTGCAAAGTGATTCCGGTTTCGCCAATAATACAAGGTAACTTTAATCGTCTTTCTATGGATTCTCATCTTTTCCATTATGGTGGCGAAAGCCAAGGAACATATGCAGTAAAGAATTATCTTTCGCAGACTATAAGAGACCTTCATGCAGAGAATCTGTCGAGAACTATTAATCATGCCCTGGAAAGGGTTAAACAAATAATTGATCAGTATGCAATTATAGTTCCGGTCATATGACTTGATACTTTGGCCAAAATCGTGTAGTATAGT
>CALKWN010000038.1 GCA_938004185.1 uncultured candidate division WWE3 bacterium | reverse complement strand
TGAATTAGTCAAGACTTAATCTGACAGTTAGGGATTAAACTATATTTGAATTTAGAGAAAACAAATAAATGTTTAACCCCAAAAACTGTCAGAAATGAATACAGAAGTAAAATTAATTAAAAGCAAGCTGGGTTTATTAAAACTTGCCGAAGAACTTGGCAATGTATCAAAAGCATGCAAGGTAATGGGCTATAGCAGAGATACCTTTTACCGATTCCGTGAGCTATATGATATTGGTGGAGAACTGGCATTGCAAGAGATAAGCAGGAAGAAGCCGGTACTCAGAAACCGTGTTGAAGAACATATCGAAGAAGCAGTCATCAAACTGGCAACTGACAACCCTTCATTGGGCCAGGTTCGTGTATCTAATGAGCTCAGAAAGAAAGGGTTGTTCATCTCTCCAGGAGGTGTTCGTAGTGTCTGGTTACGTAATGACCTGGAGACTTTTAAAAAACGTTTGAAGGCTCTTGAGACCATTATTGCTCAAGATGGTATTATTCTCACTGAGAACCAGATCGCTGCTTTGGAAAGAAAAAAAGTGGAACAGGAAGTCAAAGGAGAAATTGAAACCTATCATCCGGGTTATCTGGGCGCACAGGATACTTACTATGTCGGATCCATCAAAGGTGTTGGCAGGATTTACCAGCAGACCTTTATCGATACATACTCAAAAACAGTCCATCTGAAGCTATATGATCGAAAGAATGCTTTGGTAGCAGCGGATACCCTGAACGATAGAGTAATCCCGTTCTACGAAAAGTATGAGATACCATTGCTCAGGATATTAACCGACAGGGGAACTGAGTATTGCGGTGCCAGGGAGCATCACGAATATCAGCTCTACCTTGCTCTTGAGGACATCGATCATACCAGAACCAGGGCACGGTCACCACAGACCAACGGAATCTGTGAACGCTTCCATAGGACTGTCCAGAATGAGTTCTACGCCATTGCCTTCAGAAAGAAGATTTACACTTCCTTAGAGCAAATACAGGAAGATCTGGACCGGTGGGTAGATGAGTATAACAACGAGCGGCCTCATACCGGGAAACACTGCTATGGGAAAACTCCCATGCAGACTTTCCTGGATAGTATCCACCTGGCCAAAGAGAAAATGCTGGATCAGCAATATGAGAAAATGAACAATGAAGACCATTTATCCGCTGTAAGCAAACAAAATGCGTCCGATGAGATGACTGCAAGGCCGGATGATTTATCATCCGTTCATACCAGCCTTGCAGGAATCGAAGAGGA
>CALKWN010000037.1 GCA_938004185.1 uncultured candidate division WWE3 bacterium | reverse complement strand
GATCGCCTTAGTATACTCTACTCGTCTACCAGTGTCGGTTTGCGGTACGGGCACTCTGAAATCATCGCTTAGAGGCTTTTCTTGGCAGCAAGGCTCAGCTCACTTATGCCTTAGAGGACCGCCACCTTACCTCAACTCAGTCTGCGGATTTACCTACAGACCTCAACGTCTGACGTAAGGTGCACCTGCACTACCAATCGCAGGCTGGCCTACCTCGCTCCGTCCCCCCATCGCTCCTTCAAAGTGGTACTGGAATGTTGACCAGTTATCCATCGCCTACGCCTTTCGGCCTCGGCTAAGGACCCGACTAACCCGACGCGGAACAACCTGGCGTCGGAAACCTTAGACTTACGGCGAACGTGATTCTCACACGTTTTACGCTACTCATGCCTGCATTCTCACTTCTGTCCGCTCCAGCTGTCTTTACAGTCAACCTTCTCAGCAAACAGAACGCTCCCCTACCGCTCCAGCTAATGCTGGAACCCATGGCTTCGGTATCATACTTAGCCCCGTTAGATTTTCCGCGCAGGATCACTTGACCAGTGAGCTATTACGCACTCTTTAAAGGGTGGCTGCTTCTGAGCAAACCTCCTGGTTGTTAGTGTAACCCCACATCGTTTCCCACTTAGTATGAATTTAGGGACCTTAGCCGATGGTCTGGGCTCTTTCCCTCTCGACTACGAAACTCATCTCCCGCAGTCAGACTACAATGCTCTGGAATAACGGCATTCGGAGTTTGGTTGGGGTCGGTAAGCTATAAGCCCCCTTGCCCATCCAGTGCTCTACCTCCATTATTAAACGCATTGCGCTAGCCCTAAAGCTATTTCGGGGAGAACCAGCTATCTCCAAGTTCGTTTGGCATATCACCTCTACCCACAGCTCATCCCCTAATTTTGCAACATTAGTAGGTTCGGGCCTCCACGAGATTTTACACTCGTTTCACCCTGGCCATGGGTAGCTCACCCGGTTTCGGGTCTAATCCTTGCGACTGAACGCCCTGTTCAGACTCGCTTTCGCTACGGCTCCGGGTGTAACTCCCTTAACCTTGCCACAAAGATTAACTCGCAGGCTCATTCTCCAAAAGGCACGCCGTCAGGCATAGCGGTGCGCACCCAGTTTTCACTGGAGCACCAACCCGCCATTAGCCCTTCGACTGTTTGTAAGCTTACGGTTTCAGTTTCTATTTCACTCCCCTCGTCGGGGTGCTTTTCACCTTTCCCTCACGGTACTAGTTCACTATCGGTCGTCAAGTGTGTTTAGCCTTGGAGGGTGGACCCCCCAGATTCCCGCCGAATTAGCGTGCTCGGCGGTACTCAGGTGCCTGACGGAAGGCAAATCACTTTCGCATACAAGACTATCACTCTCTATGGTTGGCTTTTCCACACCATTCTGCTAGCGATTTGCTTTGTAACTTCCATATGCCAGGTCCTACAACCCCGCGACAGCAAGCTGCCGCGGTTTGGGCTGATCCCATTTCGCTCGCCACTACTCTGGGAATAATTTCTTTTCCTCCGGGTACTAAGATGTTTCAGTTCCCCGGGTGCCCTTCACACAACCTATATATTCAGTTGTGGATACCGTTGGTTTGCAACGGTGGGTTTCCCCATTCGGAAATCTCCGGATCGAAGCTTGTTCACAGCTCCCCGAAGCTTATCGCAGTGACCCACGTCCTTCATCGGCACTTAACGCCAAGGCATCCACCGTAAGCTCTTAGTAGCTTCAACGTGATGCGGAGAATTCGACATTCTTTAATCGTTTTCCCATCATCAAATTAAAATTTTGCTTTTTAAATTTGGCTTACATACTATTCACTTTTTAAGGTACTGCGGCAATCCTGCCGGCACAGTCAACCTGTGCTCACCGCGTTTGATGTTTCCATCCAGCGCAGTGAGCGCTGGTCAACTCGATCAATTGTTAATTTTCATTTTTAGACAATCCAGCCCGACAAATCGCCGGGCTGTAACCGTTCTACGATTTGTCTCTGACTTTCTTTTTCAAACTTTATTTTCTGTTCTTTCCAAAACTCTCCTCTTTTGAGTGGAGATGAGGGGACTCGAACCCCTGGCCCCCGCCTTGCAAAGGCGATGCTCTCCCAGCTGAGCTACATCCCCG
>CALKWN010000036.1 GCA_938004185.1 uncultured candidate division WWE3 bacterium | reverse complement strand
AAAATGTAGCTTAAAAAAAGAGAAAATCGGTCTTGACATGGGGTCCACTTTAGATAATCAGAAAGAACCCCAAGCACTCGGGCTACAGCTCGAAAACCGATCCGAGCAACAAGGAAAAGATTTAACGAAATATAAATGATATCTCCCTTATTGCAAACAGGCATCGCATTTCTGCGGAGTTCTTTTTCAAGCTGCTTTTTAGCTTCTATAGCCTCCTTCTTATATCGATCGCGTTCGTTCTTAAGGCGAACATTTTCTTTTCGCTGATAACGTTCATTTTGCCCACGCGTGATTGCTTTTCCCTTCCAATCCTGCCTGCTTTTTCTTAATTTCGATTTTGAACTCATAGTACCCCTTGATTTTTATATGTTATCAAGACGATACATATGTTACAAACTTCATTGTTACAAATTTAAATTGATTTCAACGACAAGGTCCAAATCACGGGTAAAAAAATGACTTTAAAATTCTCATTTTTAGACGCCCCAGTTGTAATCCACCTTGAACTTGAGCACCTTCTCATCCCGGATGGCATCCGTGATGACATAAGAATGCAGTTCACGGCCAAACACGCCGGCAGTGGTTTCTGCACCAAGCGCGTTTTGCGGGAATATCGGTGTGCCGGTAAAGCCGAACTGATAAAACTTCTTAAATTTTTTCTTCAGGTTTTTTTGTGCCTCACCAAACTGGCTGCGGTGCGCCTCATCAAAAATGAACACCACCTGCTGGTGATAAACGGGTAGATCATTCTCACTTTTCATCAGGTTGTTGAGTTTCTGGATGGTGGTGACAATGATCTTGTTATCATCTTTATCCAGGTTGCGTTTGAGTCCAGCGGTGCTGTCAGAGCCATTGACGCTGTCCGGTGAAAAGCGCTGATATTCTTTCATGGTCTGGTAATCCAGATCTTTACGGTCTACCACAAAAAACACCTTCTCGATAAACGCAAGCTGTGTGGCCAGACGTGCGGCTTTAAAACTGGTCAGGGTTTTGCCGGAACCTGTGGTGTGCCAGATATAGCCGCCGCTTCCCGGTTTGCTCCATCTTCTGCCTTCAAAAGAACTGTTGATTTTCCATAAAATACGCTCGGTTGCGGCAATCTGATAGGGGCGCATCACCAGAAGGGTATTGTTGATATCAAACACCGAATAATGCAGTAACACACTGAGCAGGGTGTTTTTTTGGAAAAACGTGGCCGTAAAGTCTTTTAAGTCCTTGATAAGACTGTTGTCCGCATTTGCCCAGTTCATGGTGAAATCATAGCTGTTTTTATTGCGCTGGGTGGTGTTGGCAAAATAGCGGCTGTCAGTCCCGTTCGAAATCACAAACACCTGAAGATATTTATACAAAGAATGCTCGCTGTTAAAGCTCTCCTTGCTGTATCGGTGTACCTGATTAAACGCCTCCCGAATGGCCACGCCGCGTTTTTTGAGCTCAACCTGCACCAGGGGCAGGCCATTGACCAGCACCGTCACATCGTAGCGGTTTTCCTGGGTGCCGGTCTGTTCAAACTGCCTGATGACCTGCACCTTATTGCGGGCAATATTTTTTTTATCCACAAGATAGATGTTCTGAATATGGCCGTCATCAAAGACAAAATCGTGGATATAGTCATCATGGATTTTTCGGGTTTTATCGATCATGGTATCGCTGGGTTTATCCAGCCAGGTTTCAACAAAAACGCGGCGGTAGCACCCCACTTAACCGTGGTTGAACTTGAATTTGTTATAAAAATGAAGA
>CALKWN010000035.1 GCA_938004185.1 uncultured candidate division WWE3 bacterium | reverse complement strand
AATGGCGGCGATAACGATAAACGATACGGCCCCTGGTCAGGTCATAGGGTGAGATTTCCAGGCGAACTTTATCACCCAGCAAGATCCGGATATAATGCCGCCGCATTTTGCCGGAAAGATAAGCCAGGATCTCAGAGCCATTTTCCAATTCAATTCGGAACTGGGTTCCAGGTAAGGCTTCGATCACCGTGCCTTCTACCGTAATTTTATCATCTTCTTTTGCCATTACACCTCCATTGATCAGTAAAGCTAAAACGATCAATCACGTCGATGAGACCGCCGGATGGCTTTTTTCTTCTCAATACGCCGTAACTCACTCTTTGAAATGAACCAACGTTTTCGGCGAATGGTGCTCAACACACCGCTCTTGACAACCTGTTTTCGAAATCGCCGGAGCAATTGCTCTTGTGATTCATTTGGCCGTAAACTGACACGAGCCAAAACCCTCACCTCCCTTCCAAAAGGTGATATATGGAGAACCTTCACGGGTTGGGAGGTTTAACCATGCCAACCTTGTATCGTTCCCAAGGCAGAATGGCGCGTAAACCGCTTTGGACGCACCGGGGCTTTATTATACACTAAATCAACGAATCTTGCAGGGGATGATGACGGATGAGGTGCGCAAGGACTTTTATCTGCCTTAAAGAAAAAAGTCCCTTGGCGATGACCTACTCTCCCAGGGGGCTACCCCCCAAGTACCATCAGCGCTGGCGAGCTTAACGACCGGGTTCGGGATGTTACCGGGTGTACCCTCGCCGCTCAAATCACCAAGGGACAATTTCACAAAGAAAATGTTAAAGATACCACTGAATAGTAACAACAATTGAATTGTAGCGAAAAAGCAACGAGTTCTCCACATCACGTGATGAAGCCCTCGATCATTAGTACAGTTTAGCTCAGCGCATTGCTGCGCTTACACATACTGCCTATCAAGCAGGTAGTCTACCTGCGATCTTACTATCTTGACGATAAAAGTGATCTAATCTTAAGGCGAGTTTCCCACTTAGATGCTTTCAGCGGTTATCTCTGCCAGACGTAGCTACCCAGCTATGCCGTTGGCACGACAGCTGGCACACCAGAGGTCTGTCCATTCCGGTCCTCTCGTACTAGGAACAGCTCCTTTCAAATCACTTACGCCCACAGTGGATAGAGACCGACCTGTCTCACGACGGTCTGAACCCAGCTCGCGTACCGCTTTAACGGGCGAACAGCCCGACCCTTGGGACCTTATCCAGCCCCAGGATGCGATGAGCCGACATCGAGGTGCCGAGCCAGGTCGTCGATATGAACTCTTGGACCTGACTAGCCTGTTATCCCCGGGGTAGCTTTTATCCGATGAGCCACGGCCCTTCCACTCGGAACCGTGGGATCACTAAGCCCTACTTTCGTATCTGCTCGGCGCGTTGGCCTT
>CALKWN010000034.1:0-2500 GCA_938004185.1 uncultured candidate division WWE3 bacterium | reverse complement strand
GTTAAGGCAGAGACAGCCGGAGCCGTAGGGAAACCGAGTCCGAATAGGGCGTAGAGTCGCAGGGAGTAGGCACGAAACCAGGTGAGCTACCCATGGTCAGGCTGAAGCGGGGCTAATCCCCCGTGGAGGGCCGAACCTATCTCCGTTGCAAAGGGGTGGGATGAACTGTGGGTAGGGGTGATATGCCAAACGAACTTGGAGATAGCTTGTTCTCCCCGAAATAGCTTTAGGGCTAGCCCCACGTGTTTAGTTTTGGAGGTAGAGCACTGGATGGACTAGGGGACGTAAGTCTACCAAACCCAACCAAACTCCGAATGCCAAGACTCGAGAGCGTGGGAGTCGGACTGCGAATGATGAGATCCGTAGTCGAGAGGGAAAGAACCCAGACCATCAGCTAAGGTCCCCAAGTGCCAGCTAAGTGGGAAACGATGTGAGAGTGCACAGACAGCCAGGAGGTTGGCTCAGAAGCAGCCATCCTTTAAAGAGTGCGTAATAGCTCACTGGTCGAGCGCTGTTGCGCGGAAAATGTAACGGGGCTCAAGCTGGTCACCGAAGCTATGGATTTACGCTGCTGAAGCGTGAGTGGTAGGGGAGCGTTCTGTGGGCGTCGAAGCCGTACCGGAAGGAGCGGTGGAGCGCACAGGAGTGAGAATGCTGGGATGAGTAGCGAGAAACACGTGAGAACCGTGTTCGCCGTAAGTCTAAGGGTTCCGACGGAAGGGCAATCCGCGTCGGGTTAGTCGGGCCTAAGCCGAGGCCGAAGGGCGTAGGCGATGGACATCCGGTTAATATTCCGGAACCAGCAGGACGGAGCGAAGGGGGGACGCAGTGGGGTAAGTTAGCCGGGTGATGGACGTCCCGGTCGAAGCGTGTAGGACGATGAAGGGAGTAGGGAAATCCGCTTTCTGAGTCCGAGGCGCGATAGCGAGCGCAAGCGAAGTAACTGAGCCGTGCTGCCAAGAAAAGCCTCTAAGCGATGAAGTCCTGGTGACCGTACCGCAAACCGACACAGGTGGACGGGTAGAGTATACCAAGGCGAACGGGAGAACCTTCGTTAAGGAATTCGGCAAAATGGTCTCGTAACTTCGGGAGAAGAGACACCTCTGAGGGTGAAGGGCGGACGCCCGGAGCTTTTGGGGGGCACAGGAGAACGGCTCTAGCGACTGGTTACCAAAACCACAGGTCTCTGCCAACTCGGAAGAGGAAGTATAGGGGCTGACACCTGCCCAGTGCCGGAAGGTTAAAGGGAGAGGTTAGCCGTAAGGCGAAGCTTTGAACTGAAGCCCCGGTGAACGGCGGCCGTAACTATAACGGTCCTAAGGTAGCGAAATTCCTTGTCGGGTAAGTTCCGACCCGCACGAATGGTGTAACGACTAGAGCGCTGTCTCAACGAAGGACCCGGCGAAATTGAAAACGCGGTAAAGATGCCGTGTACCCGCAGCAGGACAAAAAGACCCCGTGGAGCTTTACTGTAGCTTGGCACTGAAATAGGGTTTAACTTGTGTAGGATAGGTGGGAGACGGAGAAGCCTGGTCGCCAGACTGGGTGGAGTCGACGGTGAAATACCACCCTGGTTAAATCTTGCTTCTAACCCTTAACCGTGAGCCGGGAAGGGGACCGTGCCAGGTGGGCAGTTTGACTGGGGTGGTCGCCTCCTAAAAGGTAGCGGAGGCGTTCAAAGGTTCCCTCAGGTGGAATGGAAACCCACCGTAGAGTGCAAAGGCAAAAGGGAGCTTGACTGTGAGGCCGACAAGCCGAGCAGATGCGCAAGCAGGACTTAGTGATCCCACGGTACCGAGTGGAAGGGCCGTGGCTTACCGGATAAAAGCTACCCCGGGGATAACAGGGTGGTGAGGTCCAAGAGTTCACATCGACGACCTCGCTCGCCACCTCGATGTCGGCTCGTCACATCCTGGGGCTGGACAAGGTCCCAAGGGTTGGGCTGTTCGCCCATTAAAGTGGCACGCGAGCTGGGTTCAGACCGTCGTGAGACAGGTCGGTCTCTATCCGC
The DNA here is from genome assembly GCA_938004185.1 of uncultured candidate division WWE3 bacterium. Taxonomy (GTDB): domain Bacteria; phylum Patescibacteriota; class WWE3; order UBA101185; family UBA10185; genus UBA8498. Next base: position 489 of record CALKWN010000034.1, on the reverse strand, counting down.
TGTGGGCGTAGGGGATTTGCGAGGATCTGCCCTCAGTACGAGAGGACCAGGGTGGACGGACCTCTGGTGTGTCAGTTGTAGCGCCAGCTGCATAGCTGAGTAGCCACGTTCGGCAGGGATAACCGCTGAAAGCATCTAAGTGGGAAACCCGCCTCAAGATGAGATCCCCCATCCCGTGAAGGGAGTAAGACCGCTGGAAGACTACCAGTTTGATAGGCGGGGAGTGTAAGTGTAGTAATGCATTAAGCTAACCCGTACTAAAGGTCGAGGGCTTCCTTGTGGTATGGAGAACTTGGAATTCTGACAGTGACTGTATGGTGACAATCGTTCGATTGGATTAACATGTGAAAACGAGTCTCTTGGTGATTGGAGCGGTGGGGACACACCCGGACCCATCCCGAACCCGGCAGTTAAGCCCATCAGCGCCGATGGTACTTGGGGGGCAGCCCCCTGGGAGAGTAGGTCATCGCCAAGAGACTCTTTTCTTTT
>CALKWN010000033.1 GCA_938004185.1 uncultured candidate division WWE3 bacterium | reverse complement strand
GGGAGTCGTGAATTGACTTTAAGCAGGCTTAAACCTGAATGTTCATCACGTCCTGTGATGATAAATAACCCACAAGATCATTGCGGCACAATGATCTAATAAGAAAACATCTACTGTTTTACCCGCATCTTTACCCACAAATGCCTACGATACCCTCCTCTCTGAACTGAAAAATAAATTACCCGCAACCACCCGCTGATGAGGAGGGGGTCGAGTATTTTTTATTCCTGACACCGAGGTGACCGTGCCCAGTCACGGCGGAACTCGTGGAGTACCCGGATACGGCCCGGGGGTGTTGTGCTCGATCGCCATTACAGGCCCTGGTGATTGAGTGCAACATCCCGTTGGGCCGGATAAGGGAGTCACCATGACTACTGAAGGATTGGCCGGGCAACTCGGCCTCAAGCCCGAAACAATCCGCAAGGCTGCAGCGAAAAGCGGGAGCTATTACGGCATTACCCCGCTGAAGTTACCGAACGGCCGCCTGGTCTGGCCGGTCGATGCCCTGGCCAGGTTGAAGGGCGGTGCCAAATGAACGCGTACCGCTTCGCCGCCCGCACCCACTGTAAAGACCGATATGTTTCCCCTCTGGCTATCGATCTCGCCGTCAACCTGCCACCTGAGCAGCTCGAGCCCCTTCTCGAGCATCATCGCCTGGTCGATGGTGTGGCGATCGGTCTGCTCGACACAGAAGCCGAAGCCAAGGCTGCACACAGCGATCTGGTCTGCATGATCCGGCTTGTCGATGCCCTCGGCCTTGCGCCAGCGGAAGACCAGAGCGTCATTTATCGCAACCGGAAGTTGGGCCAGACGTTTGACCGGCCGCTTGTCCTGGTGGACGGTGATGGCGACATAGCGGTACTGGATCGCCGGGAACCTATGCCGGAGGTGAGCTGGGCAGATTACATCGCCAGGAACCCATTGAGCGCCTTTGGCTGGGTCGCATCCACCCTATCCGACGCGGTCTTTTCAGATGGGACCGCGGCTCAGATTTCCAGCCAAGAGATCGATGTCTCGGTGCTGGTCGATCGCGTTGATAGGCGTTTCGGCGAGGCCTCTTACGAGGTCATCGAGCCTGAATTGATGGCCCATTATGCTCACCTGGATCGGATGAAGTCTCGATAACCTCTTCACCAAGCGACACGGCGGTTTTCGGACCGCCGTTTTTGTTTCAGTCGAGTAGCCCGCCAAGTTGCGGGCGATTTTGTTTTTACTCCCCATCTCAAAGAAAATTCGCAAACCGCCCCTCCGCCCGCAGATCCAGCCGGAGCTTGCTCAAATACACCGCATCCTTAATCAGTACCGGGTTACGCTCTGAGAGAAAAGTAATCCATGCGGTCCCGTTTCAATTTTTCTTGCATCGCGAGTACGATGCTGTTTGAATTATCTCGACACCACCGGATGCAAGCGGGATACAGAATGAATGACGATGAACTTTTCGCTCAGGTAGCCAAGGAACTAGCTGCTGGCCATAAGAATGAGGGACTGTGGCTTAAGGCTTTCGCTTCTGAAAATGGGGACGAAACAAAGACCAAAGCGCACTACGTCAGGCTTCGTGTAGAACAACTTAAATCGCTAGACACACCACCCAATTCACCCCCCAGCTCAACAGCATCGCTTGGAAGCAAATCAAGTAGCAGCGGGAGGTGGAAAAAGATTTTATTTCTTATCTTGGTGATTGCCATACCCATGGTGCTTGTAAAAATCTATGTCAAGCACAGCGCAAGGGAGCAAATTGAAGCTCCTGGAACCCCGAAACCATTGCCTGCAGAAACCGCTTTCGACCCATTCGAGGAGATGCGACGCGCTGGGGTAACTGTAAATAGTGAAACAAGCGCCATCGGTATTGACGGCCAGATAACTAGCGCCACAGCAGAGCAGTTCGACTACGCAGTGAAACTGATGCCTTCAAAAACGGCAATTACAGTGTTTTTAAATAGTCCGGGTGGAGATTTATATGCTGCTATGGCTATCGGCAGAGCAATTAGTTCTACTTTGTCAGATTACTTGAAAGACATCTGCGTCCGTCATGATGTACA
>CALKWN010000032.1 GCA_938004185.1 uncultured candidate division WWE3 bacterium | reverse complement strand
TAAGAGTACTGGGTATAGCAGACTACGAAGACAAGATAAAAGATCAAATAATAAAGCAGATAATAGAACCTATTGCAGAAGCAAGATTTCATGGGAATTCTTACGGCTTTCGACCAGGTCGGAACACTCATCAAGCAATCGAAAGAGCAAGAAATTATATGAACCTAGGTTATCATTATGCTGTGGATATAGACATCAGAAAATTTTTCGATACAGTGGATCATAAAATATTAATCCAAAAGATATGGAAAATTGGCATAAGAGATAGGCAGGTCATAGAAATTTTCAAGAAAAGGCTAAATTCGATTGTTGTTGACCCAAAAGAGAAAACAGAATACAGAAGCAACCTTGGAACTCCGCAAGGCGGTGTGATTTCGCCACTTATAGCAAATATATATCTGAATGATTTTGATTGGTGGGTACATAATCAATATTTAGGACAATCAAAATTAATAAGAAAAGAAGGCAAATTAAAACCAGGATTAGCAATAAGATACGCTGATGATATATTAATCTTGTGTAGAAATAAAGCTGATGCTGAATGGTGGATGAATCAAGTAAGGGAATATATGAGGCTGCAACTAAAGCTAGAGTTATCTCATGAGAAAACAAAGATAATCAATCTAAAGAAAGAGAAACTTTGCTATCTTGGGATTGAAATAAAGGTTAACAGAAAAGGAATGACAGTCCAACACTTGAGGAGGAAGGATGCTAGAAACAAAGTTGCAAAACTAACAATTTCTAACATCCCCGAAACCAAAATCGAAGCCATTATAACTAATATTCAGTTAATAATCAAGATGATTTTAAGATTATTACCACAGTCTAAGAATAGCAGGGAATTAATGAAAAAGATTCATTTTTATAATTCTGTTATAAGAGGAATTCATGAATATTATAGAATTACTTCAGAAATAAGCCCTGTAATGTGGAAAATATATCTTAGATGTAAAGCTAAACTTAAAAAGCTACATTATTTGACAGCAAAGCTCAATAAGTGCCGAGATGATCCCTATGACCCTAGAAATATGTACGTGGCAGGAATAAGGCTTATTCCTATTTGGGAAACCAAAAGAAAGAATGGGCAATTATTAAAGCTAGATTATAACTACTATGAAAATAGAAATTACCTTAACGAACTAGTCAAAAGAGAACTTAGTAAACTAGCCAAGAATCCTGTCATAGGCAGAACAGTGGAATATAA
>CALKWN010000031.1 GCA_938004185.1 uncultured candidate division WWE3 bacterium | reverse complement strand
TCGGACGGTGGCTCTTACGATCGAAGTCCGTTTTATTGGCTGCGGAACCTGCGTCGATTTTTGTCCGTTTAACGTCTTAAAAATTGTTGAAGGGAAATCCGCGGGGATTAATGCTGCTGCCTGTGTCCGGTGCGGAGCATGTGTGTCCAGTTGTCCGGTGGAAGCTATTACTCTTGCAGGATTTCAAAAAAAGATAACGGAAAAAGAACAGGAAGACATTCACCGCCGGTTATTGGGCAGCGAATGGGAAGACTGGGATGGAAAATCGATTGGAAGCATTGATGCCCCGAAAAGATTATTTCTGAGTTTCGTTTTTCTTCTGGTATTTTTTAATACCGCTGTTTTTTACGGTTTGCTTTATCTCGTTAAACCCCGTCTGGATTCCTGGTATCCGTATATTACCCTTTCTGTATTTATACTCATTAGCTTATATCTGGTTTTTCTCTGGATATGGTTTTTACTATTATTGGTAACGAGTTACACTTCTCTCCGGCTTCCTTTTTTGCATAAGAAAGCGGGCTTTCTGGTGAATTATTTATTAAACGGTGTTTTTAAACTGTCAAAATTTTTTCACAGGGATAAAGACAGAATATCTAATTCCTTTGTCAAAGTAGGCAATGCTTTTATGAAAGCAACGCATAAAAGAGCCAATCCTGAAAAACTGCTCATTCTTCTACCCCGATGTTTAACGGGTAAAATTTTTCAAAGCGTGAAAAAGATTTGCGATGAAAGGAATATTGAACTGGCAATAGTAGAAGGGGGAACACTGGCCCGTAAAAAAATTATTGAATACCGGCCTACTTCTATCATAGGTGTTGCCTGTGAACGGGACGTTGTAGCCGGGATTAAAGACGTTGCCCCGAAATTTAGTGTTTTAGGGGTAAATAATCAAAGACCTTTAGGACCCTGCCGGAATACCGAAATTGATCTTGATAAACTCAACGAGCAGATTGATTTTTTTCTGGGAGCAGGCGGGAAAAGCAGCCGATAGTTCTTATGCCATTTTTCATTGATAGAATTATCTCGAAAATGTCCCAGTTGATGTTGTAAATTGATTGGCGTCTCCTTTTCGGTTATTATTTAGTTAACCACAACCAAACACAAAAAGGAGAACACCAATAATGAAAAAGGATACCAAAGGCGTTAAAGAAAATCAAGATTTAAAATTCAAAAATGGGAATGGGAGCCATAAAGAGGTAATGAAAAATGGGTTAATGGATTTTGTAATATCCGCCGGATTGGAAACATTACATGAAATGATTGATGAAAGTATAGAAAGTCTTTGTGGCGAAAGATACCGGCATATCAGTGAAAGGGAGTTCATCAGATGGAGCATGAAAAAAACGAAAATCATTTTAGGCGGCAAGAAGATTGAAATTAAACATAATCGTGTCAGGAGTTTTAAGACTTATCAGGAAAAAGCACTTGAAATACTCGAATATTTAAAAAACGAAGACCTATTACAGGATCGTGTATTTGAAAACATGACAATAGGGATTTCAACGAGAAAGTATAAAAGGGCATTGGAAGCAAATAGCAAATCTATTGTTGTTTCAAATATTTCTAAAAGTTCTGTAAGCAGGGATTTCATAGTAAAATCGACAGCAAAATTGCAGGAATGGTTAAACGAACCCATTAAAGATGAATATCCTTTCTTGATGATAGACGGAATAGTTTTTAAAAAGGCGACAGTTGTAATTGTCTTAGGGATAGACAGATGCGGTAATAAAAAAGTACTTGGGGCATGGGAAGGATCTACAGAAAATGCCAGACTATGCACTGACTTATTGCAAAACTTGATTGAGCGGGAATTGAATACGTCAAAAGTGAAACTGGTAATTATTGATGGTAGCAAAGCATTACGAAAAGCCGTTACGGATGTATTGGGTAATGAAATATTAATACAACGATGCCAGTTACATAAAAAACGCAATGTCCTTGATTATTTGCCGAAAGAAAAGCAAAAATCCGTATTTATTGCGATGAGTGAGGCTTATCGACAAGAGGATTACGATACATCGCATAAACTCTTAATGAATCTTTCAAACAGACTGAAAAAAGATTTCCCGAAAGCTTCTACTTCGTTGCTTGAAGGGCTTGAGGAAACGCTCACGCTTGTTAAACTGAAAGCGGGAAAAGAAATCAGAAAAGCGTTGTGTACAACCAATCCGATTGAGAGTCTCAATAGTAATATAAAATATATTACGAAACGAGTGAAACGCTGGAGAGATGATAAGATGGTGATACGTTGGGTTTGCACGGCGGTTATTGAAAGTCA
>CALKWN010000030.1 GCA_938004185.1 uncultured candidate division WWE3 bacterium | reverse complement strand
CTTTTTTCAAAAGCTCTGATTATTTATTGCAAATGGTCAGGGCTTTTTTATTTTTATGCATCATATTTTGTGGTTAGGACCAAGGATTTAATAATTTCCGAATATGATCTCATGCATCTCCTCTACTGTCTTAGTAGTTATGCAAAAAAACAGCACTTCAAATTTTTGGAATGTTTAAAAAATATACAGATAGTGGTTGTGGACAGACTATAAATTCAGTATTCATATTCGATTATGACGATACAAACTTACTCTCCAGAGATAGAAGCGCAAATGCGTGATTTTTATAATAGCCTATCAGAAAAAGATCGGCGTCGTTATGCTGCCATTGAAACCTCAAAATTAGGACATGGCGGTGCGAGCTATATGCGTAGGCTTTTCGGTTGTGATGATCGCACCATTCGTCGGGGGCAACAGGAGTTGGGGGCGAGTATATCCGGTGAAGTCCAACGCATTCGGAAGATAGGTGGAGGACGCAAATCACTCTTGGCAACGACTCAAGGATTGGATGATGCATTTTTAGAAGTAATAAAAAACCATACCGCTGGTTCTCCAATGGATGAGACTATAAAATGGACCAATCTATCTCGTCCTGCCATCGCTGAAAAACTTAAAGAACACAATTTTTCAGTGAGTGTTACCGTGGTTGATCAATTACTGGAAAAGCATCATTTCCATTCCCGCCAAGCATTTAAATCAGAGGCAGGCAAAAAAAACATTCCCCAACGAGATGAACAATTTAAAAATATTCAGCGACTCAATCAAAAATATCATGAAGAGGGGCATCCCGTGTTAAGTATGGATGTAAAAAAAAAGAATTGATTGGGAATTTTTTTCGTTCAGGAAAGCTTTATACACAAGAACCTATTCGTGTAAATGATCACGATTTTGTCTCAAATTCAGACGGCAAAGTGGCCCCTCATGGACTATATGACATCTATCGGAATATTGGTTATGTCAGGCCTTGATCATCGTTTAGCCCATCCATCTAAGCAGCATTTTTCATTATATAGT
>CALKWN010000029.1 GCA_938004185.1 uncultured candidate division WWE3 bacterium | reverse complement strand
ATCACAATTTGGGAACTTAAATAAGCAATGTTGATATATTCAATTACAATCGTCCTAGCTTATGTCACTAATTATCAGTTATATCAACAAATTTGGTATAATCATAGCAAGTGATTCGAATTTGACAGATGACAATGGGAATACTGGGTTTGGCCAGAAAGTGTTTCCTATTCCACATTTAAATGCTGGTCTTGCGCATTCTGGTTGCTATAGGATAAATGGTCAACGAATAGATGACTGGATGAACGAATTCATCAATGGTTCCGCTTTTGTAACTAATACTCTTCAAGAGTTTACTCATCAACTATGTGAAACTCTCAACAAGGTCATGAGAGATGATGAAATTTCCGTAATCTCGATCATTCATATATGTGGTTATCCAACAACTGATTATCAGTCAGATCTTGAGCATTGGCATATTTCTAATTGTACTCTGGATCCCAAAAATGGAAACTACTTAGGTCCGAATCCTGAATTTCATTTTGAATGTGATTTCAATTCCAGAGACAATAAGGACCATCGAAATGATTTGATAAATCTTGATAACGATTCCCTGGGGAATATCTATTATATAAACGGATTTCCACCTGGAAGAATAAGTGCAAACTTCCTAAGAATGGAAGTTGAGAAAGCATTGGCTGCAATATGGCGCCAACCTGATTGGGGGTTTAGAAAACCGCAAAACTTGTTTGAAACAAGCCAAGTACTCGAATTAAACTTCCATATTATATCAGAGCTCTTTAAGATGAGCTCATACAAGGCACTTTATATTGGAGGCAAAACTCAAACTCATTTAATCCCTGTGCCTCAAAATATAAATAAAAATAACTGGGGCTAACAGGTCGGTATATGTCATTGGCTTTTCCGTACCGCGAGAACTTTCTGGCTAAAGAGGACTGTTAAGTGGTCGGCGGTACGGCCTGCCCCGGCTCCCGCCGGGGACTCCCTCCTGGTGTCACGGTTTTTGCCAACGCGAGAATAAAGTAATAACCGCATAACCCTG
>CALKWN010000028.1 GCA_938004185.1 uncultured candidate division WWE3 bacterium | reverse complement strand
CAATAAATTCATTTGGTTAAATTGGTTTTTAGAAAAGCGTGTCAGAAGTCAGTACCACGAAGACAGCTTTCCCGTTTTAATACATCCCCATCCTTCAATATCAACTCTGCTCCCTCATCCCCCGTGCCTTTGGCAGCAAAATAACTTTGCATAGCGGTTAGACCTATTTTCATAATATATGAAAAAATAGACTGCTCCATTTCATATGCCTCAAGTTCCAGCGCTTTATTTTGAACAAATTCAAAAAGATCCTTGATCTGCATATTGCCCTTGACGATACTTTGTTCTATTGAAAATGCCTGCATGACGATTCCCTCCTTTTTATGCCCTTTTTACCATAATGCAACAAAGACTCAAAAATGTCAGCATTTTCTTTTAACTATTTAAATTTTTATGTTATTTTTCTTATATGGATTTAGGTTACACTCAAAAGATTTAACGAAATATAAATGATATCTCCCTTATTGCAAACAGGCATCGCATTTCTGCGGAGTTCTTTTTCAAGCTGCTTTTTAGCTTCTATAGCCTCCTTCTTATATCGATCGCGTTCGTTCTTAAGGCGAACATTTTCTTTTCGCTGATAACGTTCATTTTGCCCACGCGTGATTGCTTTTCCCTTCCAATCCTGCCTGCTTTTTCTTAATTTCGATTTTGAACTCATAGTACCCCTTGATTTTTATATGTTATCAAGACGATACATATGTTACAAACTTCATTGTTACAAATTTAAATTGATTTCAACGACAAGGTCCAAATCACGGGTAAAAAAATGACTTTAAAATTCTCATTTTTAGACGCCCCAGATCATGTCCATATGCTGATCTCAATTCCCCCGAAATATGCGGTGTCTCAGGTTGTAGGATATATCAAAGGGAAAAGCGCTATTCATATAGCAAGGACTTATGGCGGACGAAAACAAAATTTCACAGGTCAGAGTTTTTGGGCGAGGGGCTACTTTGTTTCAACCGTAGGGCGAGATGAGGGAGTCGTAAGGACTTACATCAAGCGGCAAGAGGAAGCAGATAGTCGTTCTGAGCAAATGAGCTTGTTTTAACGAAGACCACCTTTAGGTGGTTCATGGTTTTATGACCGCTTTGAGCGGTTCACAATCCAAGCCTCCGGCTTTGCCGGAGGTTGGTGACTTGTAAGGGGCTAATACTTGCAAAAAGGACTTTCCTTCTTATTTTTTGTCTATAA
>CALKWN010000027.1 GCA_938004185.1 uncultured candidate division WWE3 bacterium | reverse complement strand
TGGAGTTCAGACGTGTGCTCTTCCGATCTCTTATCCCCCACTGCCTGACTCCCGGAGAACATATGTCTGGAATTCGGAGTTTGTCTGGGTTTGGTACCGTTTTGACAGCCCTAGCCCAATCAGTGCTCTACCTCCAGCATACTCTTATCCGAGGCTAGCCCTAAAGCTATTTCGGGGAGTACGAGCTATTTCTGAGTTTGATTGGTCTTTCGCTCCTATCCTCAGCTCATCCAAGCGGTTTTCAACCCACACTGGTTCGGACCTCCATGAAGTGTTACCTTCACTTCATCCTGGCCAAGGATAGATCACACAGTTTCGCGTCTACCGCATGTTACCATTAGTCGCCCATTTCGGACTTGCTTTCGCTTGGGATCCGTTTCTTAGAAACTTATCCGGCAACATACGAGTAACTCGTAGGATCATTAAACAAAAGGCACGCAGTCATCCCAATTGCTTGGGACTACTACTGTTTGTAAGCATACGGTTTCAGGTACTATTTCACTCTCCGGTTAGGAGTGCTTTTCACCTTTCCCTCACGGTACTTGTTCACTATCGGTCACTAGAGAGTATTTAGTCTTACCAGATGGTTCTGGCAGATTCCCGCCGAATCTCACGTGTTCTGCGGTACTCGGGATACTGTCAAGAGATATGTGCTTTTTCGCTTACAGGACTTTCACCTTTTGTAGTTAACCTTTCCAGGTTATTCAGCTAAAACCATATTTTGTAACTCTTCGACTTAGTGCAAATCAGTCTGACAGTCCCACAACACCGGATACGCAAGGCTTGCACGCTTGACACGCATCACGGTTTAGACTCTTTCCGTTTCGCTCGTCGCTACTCAGGAAATCATGGTTATTTTCTCTTCCTCGAGGTACTTAGATATTTCAGTTCTCTCGGTTAGCTTATTTACACCTATGAATTCAGTGTAATATGATAGACCATTCCGTCTATCGGGTTGCCCCATTCGGAGATCCCCGGGTCTAAGATTGTTACCATCTTACCGGGGCTTATCGCAGGTAGCCGCGTCCTTCATCGCCTTCTAGTGCCAAGGCATCCACCGTAAGCCCTTAGTAACTTCACCAAAAACTCATTATTATTCAAGTAGTTTTATCAGTGCATCATTAAAACTTGTGAAACCTAATTTTTAGTAAAATTTAGGACTCTAAAAGAGAATATGTCAAAGAACTATTTTTCGTGGAGTTAAGCGGAATCGAACCGCTAACCCCCAGCTTGCAAAGCTGGTGCTCTACCAATTGAGCTATAACCCCGCATAACAAACGTGGGCCTAAGTGGAGTTGAACCACTGACCTCACGCTTATCAGGCGTGCGCTCTAACCAACTGAGCTATAGGCCCAATGTGGTGTCATCTCAAATAAAATGTGTGTGTGTGAACCGGAGTAACAGCGTTTGGAAAATCTCTAGAAAGGAGGTAATCCAGCCGCACCTTCCGGTACGGCTACCTTGTTACGACTTAGCCCCAGTCACTGGTTTTACCTTAGGCACTTGTTAAAGGTGACTTCGGGTACCCCCAGCTTCCATGGCTTGACGGGCGGTGTGTACAAGGCCCGGGAACGT
>CALKWN010000026.1 GCA_938004185.1 uncultured candidate division WWE3 bacterium | reverse complement strand
CCAAAAGCCAGACAAGCAGTATGGAACTGATCCCTTATTTCCGAAAATGTCTATTTAACTATTTGATAACCAATATTATTGTCAATTCTGATTCACTATGAGACCATTGACTCTATCTTTAGAGGCTGGCCCAAGCCTATCCCCAAACAGTATCGAAGCAATATTGTGAATGGATCAGTTTAAGTTTTTTACACTGTAGACTATGTCAAAGATAGAATTCGCCCCAATTAAGTTCAAATCCCCGGACTATTATTAAAAGTCAACGGTCCAAAATTTCTTATTTTTTCAGATTTTGAGCTTGGTCTTGAGCGACAGATATGTCTATGAAAACACTCTATAGTCGCATAGATTAGGTTGAAGAAGCCACCGGTCTCTTTTATATAGGCTGTATTTGCCAATGGGGATTATGAAATGAAAAATGAAATTCAGATACAGATACGATTGGCTTCAGGAAATATTGATCAAAAACCTTAAAGAAGAAACCGAAGCCAAATTTCGTATCCGGGCTGACAGGACAATAGAATTTGCAAAAAAATGGTATCCAACTGTGGGTGATCAAGCCAATGAAATCCGATTTAATATATTTGTAAAACCTGTATGCAGGATTTGGAATGAGGATGTCCCGTTATCCGAATTCAGTCACAAGCTGGCCGACAAAAACATCCCTTTTCTGATCGAAAATCATGATGGTACTGACTGGGTTATATATGAAGATCATGATGTTGAAACTGTTGTTGATATTGAACGTGAGTTAAGTTTAGGACTTGTAGATATACTTAACCGGAAGTATTTATTTTGCCAAAGTTTAAAAAACAGAGCAAACTCTCTGATCCTGTTTCTCTGTATGAATTGGAAATAAAACATTATTCATCAGACAAATGCTATTAACAATATGGAGATAAATCACAATGCCACAAGCTCTCTGGACAAAGCAAGGAGAAACATTAAGCCACAAAAATGCATGCAAAGAATTTGGTCTCGAAGAGCAAGAAATAATTGATGCTATGAAAGCAGGTAAACTACAATACAAAGAAAACTATGCTCATGGAAATCCATATTTCAAGTTGCTGCGAAGAGAAGTTCAGGCTTTAGCAATTGATTTGCGTGGGGAAAAATGTTTAGCAAAACAAGAGATTGAGTTTAAAATCAAAAAAATCACCAAAGAGATTAATAGTTGTAAAAGAAAACTCAAAGTACTTGAGAAAGAAAAGGGTATGCTAATCAATAAATTGGATCAGTATTAAAAATTTGGTGAGATATAAAAAATGCGGACTATAAATAGAACGGCAATCACAATTATAACGAAAAAACCTTATATCGATTGGATAAATAATTTTGAGGGTACGACCGGAAATGAAGATCCGATAGCGACTACAATTTTGATTCCAGATGAATACGATGAAATTGATTATGAAGTTTATTTGGAAAAAACATTTAAGACAATATTTGAAGATCAACTTGAATCATGGACTACCAACTGTAATGAGTGGCCTTCAAAAAGGACTTATAAAATTTTCAAAGAGTGGTTTGATGTTTATTGTTCTGACATAATTTGGGATTTTGGAGATGATGAGATTAAGCATGATGAGGATTGAGGACCAATTTTTGAAAATTGAGACCCCACATTGCTTCAGTTATTTGTCGCTATTTTCCAAAGTGTCTTGGAGACAGATAATACCATTATTGAACTCTATGAGATTACTAATCTATATCGCGAATAATATTTGAAGCCGTTAAAATGTTTTGAGTGTAATCTTTTTGAATTTCATCCTGTTCGTTGAAATTGCACGGCT
>CALKWN010000024.1 GCA_938004185.1 uncultured candidate division WWE3 bacterium | reverse complement strand
CCAAATCCTTCAATCTGCTTAGCACTGTCTCGAAGCTCCTCTCAGATCCTAGAGTAAGGCGAGAAGTCGGTGGGTTCTTCGGGAAGATCACGCTCTTCATCGAGATGGTGAAAGAATATTTCCAGGGAAACTACCGTGAGATACCGGTGAAAACGATCACATCGATTATTGCCGCTCTGATCTACTTAGCTTCGCCTGTTGACGCAATTCCGGACTTCATAGTTGTTATTGGTTTTGTGGATGACATTTCCGTTATTGCTTATGTATTCAGGGCTTTGAACGAGGATATTGAAAGCTTCAAGAACTGGAAAGAAGGGAAGGAAGGTCTGGAATCAGAGTAGCTTGTGGTAAGAAAAGAGAGAGGCCTGTATGGTCTCTCTTTTTTTCTCACAACTTTTACTAGCTTAGTATCTTCTTAAGAGTACAGCTTACTGGACTGCCGCCGTGTTCTCCGCAAGCGATATTTGAAAGTTGTCGAAAGGTATTTCTTTCTCCTTACCCCCGCTGTCGTAAACCGCCAATTTGAATTCGTGCATTTAAACGCCTCCTCTCTCCTAGTTTAACCATATGCACCCCTGTCGTGCAGATGTGTGTTTTTCCGTGAACTACTCAGCACTGAAGTGCCGAGCTTCCTGTTTCATAGAAGATAGCCCCTGTAGTAGCAGGTCTTACATCTTCTCCACAGGCGTTACTTTCCGCCGTTCCAGCGGTAGTGATGCCTATATTTCTAATGTTTATTGCGGCATTGATGTCACGGTCATGTGTTGACCCACACGAAGGGCAGGTCCATTCTCTGTCGGAAATACTCAAATCCTCCTTCTTGAAACCGCACCCGGAACAGGTTTTAGAGGAGGGATACCACCTGTCTATCTTGCATACTTCTTTACCCGCCCAGACGGCCTTGTACGTGAGAAAGGTGGCGAACGTAGCCCAACAAGAGTTTTGAATAGACCTGGCAAGTTTTCTGTTCTTCACCATGCCTTTAATGTTTAAGTCTTCCAGGAAGTAGAAGTCAATTTGGTTTTCATCGACCAGGCTTCTTGAAAGTTTGTGCAAGAAATCATGGCGGATATTAGCGAGTTTTTCATACTTTTTGCTCAAGGCAACTCTCGCTTTATCCCTATTTTTCGAACCTATCTTCTTCCTTGAGAGTCTGCGGCACAACCGCTTTACCCTCTTGTCGATAGCATCGGTATTTGGCAGGTTGTATTTTCTGCCATCGGAGAGGACAGCGAAATCCTTAATCCCCAGGTCGATACCCACCGCGTTATCTTCAGTGGGTATCATTGTAGATTTGTCCGGGGACTCAATACTGCAAACAAGGGCTATATAGTACTTCCCCGCAGGATTCTTAGAAATGGTAGCGAATTTTATAGCACCGGTAAGAGGTCTGTGTATTTGCACCTTGATGCCTTCTTTAAATTTTGGAAATCGAACAAGTCCCTCGTCAATCAAAACCTTTATATGCTGCGGAATTCTGAAAGAAGCCCCGGAACTACGTTTAGACTTATACTTCGGAAACCCTGAATTATGCGAGAAAAATCTCCTAAAAGCCGAATCAAGGTCCATAACTGACTGCTGTAAAGATTGTGAATTCACCTCGTTTAGCCAGACATATTCCTCGCTTTTCTTCAGTTCTGTAATCATTTTTATGGCCATATTTCTGTTCCAGGGTTCTTTACTGGCAGCGTAAGCGTCTTTAAAGTGTGATAAGACTTTATTGTAGACGAAACGGCAAGAACCAAAATGCTTTTCCAGGAGTTCTTGCTGTTCTATGTTTGGGTATAACCTAAACTTATAGGCTTTATACACTGCACTAACCTCTCGACTTTTGGTTTTCTATGTATTTCCTGACGGCTTCTTCAGATGTTGAACCTACCGTCTCCACGAAGTAAGAAGAGCTCCACAACCTACCCCTCCACAGACTGCTTTCTATTTCAGGAAATTCTATGAATAGCAGCCTTCCAGAGATTCCTTTAAGCATTTTGACTATATATCCCGGAGCTATTTTTGGAGGAGCAGAAACAAAAACGTGAACGTGGTCTGGCATAACCTCGCACACTTGCACTTTAAAATCTTTATTGTTCGGGATGGTGTTCAGCAGTAATTGTTTTAGATACTCCTCTATCTTGCCAACCAAAATAGGTTTTCTGTATTTAACTGCCCAAACAATATGATAGTTGATATTAAAAATCGAATTTCTGCTACTACAATAGGTTTTATCCATACATATATTGTATCATAGATATGACAAAAAAATCCAATTCATCTCTTGATTAAAATCAAGAGTCTTCTTGGTATTTTTTCTATAAAATAAGCCCAAAATCGGTGAAAACGAACGCAGAAATTTTTAGCTGTCTCTTGAAAGCCACATATACACTCATATACAATGCTATTTGCACCATGCAAATAATCAAAAGGGAGGATATGACCGCCTGGTCACAACATTCACATAGCTTTCCATGCGGGATACAGAAGACAATATTACGGCAATATATACAATATGAATTTGAGATGAAGTATATACGTTACAAAACGATCTTCCGCTTACCGTGTGGGTTCTGGAAGGTTGATGCAGGTGCTAGAACCGTTTTCTAATAATAATATATATAGAATAATTAAGCGCGGTTTTAGCACCTGCATCGACGCTCTGTCATCTGCTTTTCATGGGAAAAAGCTCATTTGAACGTACCCCTTTTTTTTCGATGTTTGTTTCAATCATAAAATGACTATGGTTGTCTGTAATGCTTATAAATAAACAGATACAGAAGAAGTTATACAAATGACCCAAACGATAGTTACCGATTGATTTGGAATTTGAGCCTGTTACATAAGGAATTTCGGGGAAGGAAAAGAGCAGGTCTGAAAATATGCCTCTATTTTGATTTCTACCCGTAGATGGGTATATTTTATACCCTTGAGGGTAAAACTTTAAAATACGGGGCATTTATTCGACAATTTGGGGGTATTGTGTCTGTTTACTATGCGCGTTTTGAAATAGAGGTTCCACTAACTATTGGTATATGTCTTTCTTCGATCGGTGCTGGTTTTTGTGGAACATACCGCCGCTGTTGGAATAAAACCCGTAGCCAGGAGTTTTCTGATTTGTTTCCTGTGTTGTCACTGTACTGAGGTGTAGAATTCAGATGGAACATCAGAAGAAAATAACGGAGAAATTGTTTTAGAGGGCGTAGCAACGGTATTTGTTATCTGTTGGGAGAGTTTATGAAGATGAAAATAGGGCTTTCACGGAGAACGGCGATATATTTGAGGTTTGCCATGCAAAAAAAGAA
>CALKWN010000023.1 GCA_938004185.1 uncultured candidate division WWE3 bacterium | reverse complement strand
AAAGTGGACCCCATGTCAAGACCGATTTTCTCTTTTTTTAAGCTACATTTTAATTAGACATTATATCGATTTTAAATATTGCAACAATTTAATTTTATTATTAATATGCTTAATGGAATTAAATTAGGACACCCAAAAGAAACCATAGAAAATCGGAACATACTGACCCCTATTATGATAAATTTTGAAAAAATTGCATGTAAGCCAACCGAACTACTCTCTATGACAGGATATACATTGGACGAATTCAATGCTCTTCTGCGGTCGTTTGAAGAAGCTCTTCTTGAGTCCAATCAAACTTTAGAAGGAAAAGAAAGGGTCAATAAACCAAGTATTTACAAAAATTCACCGTTTTCAAGTATTGCAGATCAGCTCTTTTTTATTCTGACCTACATGAAACAATATGCAACTCAAGCTATGCATGGACAACTGTTTGGGATCTCCCAGCCGAAAGCAAATTTGTGGATTCATTACCTCATGGCAATCCTATCATCTGCTCTGGATAAAAAAAAGCGTTGCCCAGTCGTGATATGCAAGAGCTTGATGAGAAGAAAGCTTCGCTTTACGCACATGATGGTACTGAGCGAATGATCCAGCGCCCAAAAAACAATGCAAAACAAAAAGAACATTACAGTGGAAAAAAGAAAACTCATACAGTGAAAAATAATGTACTTGCGAACTCAAACTGTGAAGTCATTTTCTTAACACCGACAGTGGAAGGAAAAAAGCATGACAAAAAAATTGCAGATGCGTCCGGGTACCTATTGCCAAAAGGTAGTATCCTGTTGCAGGATAATGGTTTTCAAGGTTTTTCTGCTGAAAATATTCTAATTCTGCAACCAGCTAAAAAGCCAAGAGGCAAAAATTTAACTATTGAACAGAAAGTTGTAAATCGCGGTATTTCAAAAATAAGAATCAGAATAGAGCATGTTATAAGCGGCGTCAAAAGGTACAGAATTGTTAAAGACAAATGCCGAAACTGGCTCAAAGGTTTTACTGATCTGGTTATGGCTATTGCCTGTGGATTGCACAACTTTCGACTGAGATTCCGTCCTTGGAAAGAGATCTCAATCCAAGATATGTAAAATCGATATAATGTCTATT
>CALKWN010000022.1 GCA_938004185.1 uncultured candidate division WWE3 bacterium | reverse complement strand
AGCTGTCTTGTATTCAATTAAAAATGGGGAAGTTATTTAATTCTCATCGCTTAACTTCTCATCGCTTACTAAGAAATCCCTATGTTTCTGTCAGCTTTTGGAGTGCCCAGGTAGCATGGTGAGCGATGATAGGATGGCTATCTTTAGATCTTTTTTGCAATA
Source organism: uncultured candidate division WWE3 bacterium (assembly GCA_938004185.1). Lineage (GTDB taxonomy): Bacteria > Patescibacteriota > WWE3 > UBA101185 > UBA10185 > UBA8498. Next base: position 1,655 of record CALKWN010000022.1, on the reverse strand, counting down.
AAGGAACAAGAGAAAATACTTTTAGATTGGCAGCAACTACGCAGGCATTGCGAATAAGCCCATAGTGCTGAGAGCGATGTAGAGGAGTGCCTGCGTACTTTTTTTGAAATTCCTCTTGCGTTTCTATAGATAAAATGGATTCGAGCTTCTGAGATGGCCCTGCTTTATGATGCAAAAAATCATTTTCTTTTGTGGTGGGTACCTTTTGATTTTGAGGACAGACTTCCTGGCACAAATCACAGCCAAAAATACGATCTCCCAGCTTTTCTCTCAATTTCTCTGGGATGTTTCCTCTATTTTCGATTGTCAAATAGGAAATACATCGAGTGGCATTCATTTCAAATGGTTGAACCAAAGCCTGAGTAGGACAGGCTTTCATGCACTTTGTACACTGAGAACAACCTTCTGGAGGGAGTACTCCCTGCTCTGCTGGTAAATCCAGGGTGGTTAGAATTTCTCCGAGAAAAAACCACGAGCCATAGGTTCTGTGAATTAGAAGATTGTTTTTTCCAATAAATCCAAAACCAGCCATCAGAGCATAACTTCTTTCAGAAAGAGGCGTTGCATCTACACTCCATCGGAATCGTTCTTCAGGGAATCGTTTTGCGAAGTCAGCAGCAAGTTTTTTAAGCCTGGAGCCTAGAACTTTATGATAATCCCTCCCCCAAGCGTATCTGGCAATTCGCCCTGAGTCTTTTTCTAAAACAGGCAAAGGCTGGAAATAGTTGATCCCAACAATAATCATAGACTTTGCACCTGGTAAAAGGCTTGCAGGAGAGAGCCTTTTGGAAAGATTTTGCTCCAGATAAAGCATATCTCCATGATAGCCTTTGTCCAGCCAGTCCAGAATTTTTTCCTGCGATGGAAAACTTTGCGCTCTAGCTATCCCCACAATATCAAAAGAATGCCTTGCGATTAGATCTTCGATTTCAGGATATTTCATTTTTATCCTACGTTCCGCAGCTTCTAGGAAGAAAAAAAGTATTTTAAACGGATAGAAGTAATACTTACTCTTTACATAGTTTAAAAAAAATATGCATTTTGATAACCCATTATACTATAATAGGCTATCGTTCCCGTTCCCGTTCCCGTTCCCGATTTCAAGAGAGGAAGTAAAAATGAACACTTTCGAGCATGAACGTTTAGACTCATATCAAGTTGCCATTAAATTTGTAGCATTGGGAAACACTGTTGTTGAAACGTTACCTCACTGATTCGGGAACGGGAACGGGAACGGCTTTTGTTACCACGCTTCATCCATAATTCCGAAAACTTCAATTTTTAAGTGCGGAATGTAGGTTTATTTTTTTAAGTCTTTATTTACAGATGTACGTGTTAAGCAATAATCACTTACATTGCAATGATTTGTAGACGCAGGATTGCGCCGAAAATGGCGATCTATTGCGCTGGTGTTCGGCTTTTGAGCAGACATGACTTTTTCGGTGCAACCCTGCGGCTACAATCTGTTGCAAGACAAAATATTAAAACTTAACAAGTATGTGGCCGCCTCAAGTTTTTTTTCCACGAAAAACACGAAATACACGAACATTCCTTTTCGTGCCTTTCGTGCTTTTCGTGGACCACTCTTTACACTCTTCTCTTGGGTGAGAATTTTTCGGAGTGAAAACAAAAACAGCCAGGTTTTTTGACCTGGC
>CALKWN010000021.1 GCA_938004185.1 uncultured candidate division WWE3 bacterium | reverse complement strand
CGACAAAATTGCCGGAACCTTCCATGCCTGGCGGAAAGGCGAAGGATACGCGGACGAGGCCGGGTTCTGCATGTCCGCCACCATAGACAAAATTTCCCAACATGACCATGTGCTGACACCGGGCCGCTATGTGGGGGTTGCGGAAACGGAGGAGGACGGCGAGCCTTTTGCGGAAAAGATGGCCCGATTGACGGCCCGGCTTTCAGAACAGTTTGAGGAGAGTGCCCGACTGAAAGAGCAGATCAAAAAAAATCTGGCGGGGCTGGGCTACTCCCTGCAAAAAAACGGGGGAAATAATGAGTAACGCAGACGAAATTCGCTGGAAACAGCGGTTTGAAAATTTTGAAAAGGCGATGATTCAACTGGAGAGCGCCTGCCGGCAGGAACAATACAGTGATCTGGAACGAGCCGGGTTGGTGCAGATGTTTGCATGCTCCTTTGAACTTGCCTGGAAGACCTTGAAAGATCTTCTCTTCTTTGAAGGCTATTCTCCCAAGAGCCCCCGCGCTACCATCCGGACCAGCTTCGAACAGGAGTATATCAGTGAGGATGATACCGAAATTTTCCTGGAGGCTCTGGAAAAACGCAATATCCTCAGCCATACCTACCAGGAAGCAGTCGCCCTTGAGGCGGAAAAGTTGATTTGCGACTCCTATTTCCCGTTGCTCCACAGGGTTTACCAGGTACTGGCAGAAAAGAAAAAATCATGATCGACGGCCTGAAAGACAAACACCGCCAGGCCATTATCGACATCCTGAGCGCCAATGAACGTGTCCAACGAGTGGTGCTTTTCGGCTCACGGGCCATGGGCACCTTTACCACCACCTCAGACGTGGACCTGGCCTTGTTCGGCGATGAGCTGACCATCACCGACCAGGCCAGACTGGGGGCCAAAATTGAGCGACTTCCCATGGCCCAGCAGGTGGATCTTTTACTGTATGAAACCATCGACAATGAAAAGTTGAGGGCGCATATCAAGAAGCATGGAATAGAGTGGTTTCGGCGGGATTGGGGGATGAGTGCGGGTTGGCCGATGGTTCCACTTAGAGAGCTAACAATAAATTTGGATGCTCGACGGATACCAGTAAAAGAGTCTGATCGTAAACCTGGCCCTTATCCATATTACGGCGCATCAGGAATTGTGGATTTTGTGGAAGGTTATCTTTTCGAGGGAGAGTATTTGTTGATTGCTGAGGACGGCGAAAATCTGCGTACTAGGCAATTACCAATCGCCTTTATGGCAACTGGAAAATTTTGGGTCAATAACCATGCCCACATTGTTATTGGAAATGAAAAGGCTGACACACGTTTTTTAATGTATGCGTTACAAAATACCGATGTTAGTGGCTACCTCACAGGCGCTGTCATGCCAAAACTTACACAGGCGAATTTAAACCGGATACCTTTGCCATGCCCAGCTGTAGATGTACAACAGGCTATTGTTAGTAATCTCAAAACTCTTGACGACAAAATCGAACTCAACCGCCAGATCAACCAGACCCTGGAAGAGATGGCCCAGGCCATTTTCAAATCCTGGTTTGTGGATTTCGAACCGGTCAAGGCCAAGATCGAGGCCAAAACCAACGGCCAGGACCCGGAACGCGCCGCCATGGGCGCCATCAGCGGTAAAACCGACGCCGAACTCGACCACATCTCCCCTGACCAGCTTGCCCAACTCCGCGCTACCGCCGCCCTCTTCCCCGACGAACTCATAGGCTCTGAGCTTGGAGCGATTCCGAAGGGATGGGGAGTTTCAACTATCGGAGTTGAGTTTATTGTAACAATGGGGCAATCTCCGCCCGGACATACTTATAACGAAAATGAGGAAGGAACTCCTTTCTTTCAGGGGCGAAGAGATTTCAAATGGCGTTATCCTGTTAATCGGGTTTTCTGCACAGCACCAAAACGCTTTGCCCAAAAAGGAGACACCCTATTAAGTGTAAGAGCTCCTGTTGGAGATGTTAATAAGGCTGCGACAATTTGTTGCATTGGCAGAGGGTTGGCCGCCCTACGTCATAAATCAGGGTGCGAGGCATATACTTATTATACCCTTAAAAAATTAGAGCAATATTTCAATAATTTTGACACAGAAGGTACAGTGTTTGGCTCGATTAATCAGAAGGATTTAAAAGATATAAAAACTATTCGTCCTGATGCTAAGAATTTAAAAGAATTTTCAAGACTTATAGGGGGATTTGATAAACAAATTTTGAATAATGAAAATCAGATTTCTTCCCTCACCCAACTCCGAGACACCCTCCTCCCCCAACTCCTCTCCGGAGAGATCACTGTCAAGGGTTCTGAATCCGTCATCAAGGAGGGAATATGAATACAACCATAAAAAAGGCTGCTCAGATGGCAGCCTCATCTCTTTCAGCTCTTACACCAAAACTGGATGGCCAATGAGTTATTTCATGTTACTATTATTTTCGATTGCTGATTGTCAAGGATCAAAAAAACAGTAATTCTAAATATGAAGAGTTTAGTTGAAAAACTCGCACAAAGACACCAAGACACAAAGCCTTTATTTGGTTTTATGACCCTTTGTGTCTTTGAGACTTTGTGCGAGAATAAATTTAGAATTGCGTTTTTTAAGCTTTAAAAATCTCAGAAGGTTTTATGGGGTATAAATGATCACCGAAGACCAGCTCGAACAAATCTGCCTGGAATGGTTCCGGGAGGGCGGCTATGAAACCGCATTTGGTCCGGACATTGCCCATGACGGATATACCCCGGAGCGGGTGGACTACCGGCAGGTGGTGCTCTCCGGTCGTCTGCTTGCGGCC
>CALKWN010000020.1 GCA_938004185.1 uncultured candidate division WWE3 bacterium | reverse complement strand
TTTTAAATTTTGCAAGTGTTTCATGCTTCGTTGTGTCCGATAGGACATGAGGGTTTTATATGTAACACTCCCCCGTAAATTGGGAATAGTACTCCATCGGTTTGTGGATTTTGTTCCAAAAACACTTTGATCTACATTAAAAGTTGTAATTATCCAATCGATAAATTTGTTCCGTCTGGTCTATAGTTCAAGTACAGAAGATAGAATTTTAAATCATCACTGGACAGTGCCGTCATCATAGACTGTTCGGGTTTCCTGCCTGAAGTAATCAAATCCTTTCAGCGGCAAGGCATGCAGGTGGGGCTTTTCTTCCTGGAACATTTGCTCGACCTGCCGTTTCATCCGGCCGTGTATCCGCTTTGATGCCCAGACTTCCTCCCAGTGCATCAACCATTTATTCTGTTCTTCGATGGTATCGAACCGCCGGCCCTTCAACCCCGTATCCTGGGTATGCTGGACCGTATTTTCAACGGTGCCTTTGCGGTTGGGATCTCTCACCCGGGCCGGATCTGCCACTACACCATAGTGATTGAGCATGGCCGCATAAACCGGATTCAACTCCGGCTCATAGATGTCCGGTTTTATGACACCTTCCTTTAAGTTGTCCAAAACCACGTACTGAACACAACCGCCAAAATACCGGAAAGCCTCTTCATGCAGCTTGGCCCATGTCTCCTGGCTGGACTTCCAGACAACCTTACGGAAACACCTCCGGGAGTACTTTAGGGTCATGACAAAAAGTCGAGGCCGTTGGTATTTGCCGGATGGCCCCATGGTCAAGGCGCCCTGGCCATAGTCCACCTGGGCTTCTTCTCCCGGTAAAAATTCAAGCCGGTCGAACTGTTTGGGGGCTTTGTGCTTTAACTTGCGGACAAATCGCTTTACGCTGTTGTATTTATGGTTAAAACTGAACAGCTCCACCAGGTCCTGGTAGATGGACATCGCATTCCGGCCTAACCGGACCTGTTTTTCTATCCATTGCCGGTGCGGTTCGCAGGCAGATCGTGCATGGAACGGTATCTGTTTTGTATCCGCTGAATATACCGGTGGCCGGGATGGGGGATTCTCAATCAGGCCGGTGGCCAGGGTGGGGGAATTTGAGGCCACCTCCGGTGGAGGATTATGAATTCGCCCAAGATCATTCTGCTGAATGTACTTCCGGATTGTTTTACGGTCAATCCCGGTATTTCTGCTTATTTTACGCTGACTGACATTCTGGTTGAGCAAGGTGACCATTGCTGATCGCTTTTCTGGTTTCAAAACGTTCATCCTTTCCAACTCCCATGTATGCATTGATCAAGTGATACATGGGACGTTAAACGTTCTGTCGCCTTTTTCCTAAATTTTTTGATTATCAGCGATTACAACAGATTTCGCTGACGTTCAGGTGGGGGAGTTTGGGGTGGCCACAAGTGGAGGAGTTTGGGTGGCCATCCGGGAGGGCGCACGAATCCCGCAAAGGATACACGAATCCTGGTTAACATGTAGGGAA
>CALKWN010000019.1 GCA_938004185.1 uncultured candidate division WWE3 bacterium | reverse complement strand
AACCGCCTGCGCACGCTTTACGCCCAGTAATTCCGATTAACGCTCGCACCCTACGTATTACCGCGGCTGCTGGCACGTAGTTAGCCGGTGCTTCTTATTCCGGTACCGTCATCCACACAGGGTATTAGCCTATGCGATTTCTTCCCGGCCGAAAGAGCTTTACAACCCGAAGGCCTTCTTCACTCACGCGGCATGGCTGGATCAGGGTTGCCCCCATTGTCCAAAATTCCCCACTGCTGCCTCCCGTAGGAGTCTGGGCCGTGTCTCAGTCCCAGTGTGGCGGATCATCCTCTCAGACCCGCTACGGATCGTCGCCTTGGTAGGCCTTTACCCTACCAACTAGCTAATCCGACATCGGCCGCTCATATAGCGTGAGGCCTTGCGGTCCCCCACTTTCCCCCTCAGGGCGTATGCGGTATTAGCGTAACTTTCGCTACGTTATCCCCCACTACACGGTACGTTCCGATGCATTACTCACCCGTTCGCCACTCGCCACCAGGCCGAAGCCCGTGCTGCCGTTCGACTTGCATGTGTAAAGCATGCCGCCAGCGTTCAATCTGAGCCAGGATCAAACTCTTAAGTTCAATCCAAAAACTCCAGAAACTTGACGTTTCTGCAGATACTTCAATTTCTGTTTAGCTTCTGGTATAAAGCCCGAAAGCCCTACCAGACGCCCCTCAGAACCGAGTACCCACACCTATCGGTTGTTCATCTTTTTAAAGAACTGCTGCATCAGCAGCGAAGAGGTGCGCATTATACAGAGCTTCAAAACCCTGTCAAGCATTTTGTTTTTCGAGGATAAACACCGAAGAACAAAAACCTGAAACGCAGATCCCGGAAACTTCTTCCAGAACCCCTCTCCACCACTCCAGCGCTACGTTTCCGTTTGCGCTGCAGCGAAGAGGTGCGCATTCTACAGAGCTTTTAAACCCTGTCAAGCTGTTTGTTTTAGCAGATCACCGCTCAAAACAACTTCGCTCAACGCAGAGCCCGGATCAAATCCAGAACCCCCTTCACCGCCCCAGCGCCACGTTTCCGTTTGCGCTGCAGCGAAGGAGGCGAATTATATAGAGCTATCAGA
>CALKWN010000018.1 GCA_938004185.1 uncultured candidate division WWE3 bacterium | reverse complement strand
TTTTTAAAACTTTTATTTTTAAAACTTTTAAGCTGAAATCTACTAATATATAAGCTTTTTGAAACTTTTATTTTTAAAACTTTTAAAATTTATTTTTTCTATATTTTCGCTAACATCCTTAAAAAAAATCAGTTAGAAGCAGGAAGAGCCTTATGAGCGTCAAAAGTAGTATTATTGCGAAAAGTAGCCCAACACCAAGTCAAAATTTTTCTAGCACCGGCGACAATTGCGAGTTTTTTCTTTTTGCCTTTCGCTACAAGTCTATTATAGAAGACACCCAGTGGACTCTTGCCATGAACGCCTCCAAAGGCAGACATATAAAATCGGCAACGCAACTTACGATTTCCCTCCTTGGAGATTACCGGTCTACGATGAACACTAGTGCCGCTATCAGTAGGAACAGAATCCAAGCCGAGATAAGCAGTCAATTGTTTGGATGTACCTTTGCCTTCGGTATTAGTATCCCATCGATACATCAAAACCAGGAAGAACAAAGCATTTCTTTCGCCTACACCGGGTACTGTTTTAATATTTTTAAGTTGAAGATTAACATCAGGATTTTCTTTCAAAAATGCATTAATCTCATCTTCAATTCTTGCAATCTCTTCTTTCAACCAAGAGACTGTTCGCTCAATACTTGCAATGATAAATCCAGTTTCCATAGATTGAGATTTTCGAGCGTGCAATCGATTTTCTTCACGACGCAAATTTTCTTCCAATTCCTCCTTTCGAGTAAGCAAAGAATCGAGCCGAGCAATCTCTGGTGGCAAGGGTTTATATTCATGCAAGGGATGACTGGCTCCATAACGCGCCAAAAGTCTAGCATCTACCCGGTCGGTTTTAGCACGTATCCCCATTCCTTTGGCCCATTGGCGTACTTTACAGGGGTTAGGCATAGTAACTCGCCAGTTTTTTTTGATAGCGAATCTTACAAACCGTTGTTCATAGCCACCTGTAGGTTCAACTGTAATTTGAATTTCATCCGCACCTGCTTGTTTGGCTTCTTTTTGTATCATTTTTTGAATATTGTCAAAGCCCTCCTCGTCATTAGCAAAAGTACCCAGATTTACACAAATTTCTTGATTATCAATTATTCTAGCAACGTCAAGTGTGTTCTGACTCACGTCAACACCGACTATAAGTATAGACATAACAAACTCCTTTTACTCAGGATATCTCTTATCATTTCATCGAAACTGGTAATCTGGGGTGCGGTTTGCCGCCTGGTATACAAGCTTAAAAGCTCGAGATTCTGTTCGCTTTCCCAGATCGATAGACCTTTCTACATGCAAGCTTTTACAGCCTTTCCGCAGTGTGTAACGGCCTTATCGATGAGAAAGATAAGTGACATCAGACGAGAAAGACAATTGACCTATCTACATTACGACTTTAATCTGCCGCAGGGGCGGTCTATTATTATTCTCGCATATTCTACCAAATTTTTGTTATGCTATCTATGAAAAAGATACCAGCCGCAGGGTTGCGCCGAAAAAGTCATGTCTACTCAAAAGTCTAACG
>CALKWN010000017.1 GCA_938004185.1 uncultured candidate division WWE3 bacterium | reverse complement strand
CCTACATTCCGCTGCTTCTAGGAAGGGAATTTTGAATTTTCCATTTTACGGGCGAACCAGCGAAATAAAAGTTGAATTTTGAAAGAGAAAGAGTATTCTTTGTGGAAAGTTTTTTTTCACAAAGGGGATGAAATGGAAAATACAGGATATGAAAGCCAAGAGTTGAATCATCTAGGAATTATAGCAGGAACTTGCTTTGAAATAGAACTGATCAAAAAGATAGACGAATATATTCCTGCAAAAGGAAGAGAAGTAAGTGTAGGGGAGGCGGTACAAGCAATGATATTGAATGCAATGGGTTTTGTAAATAGACCGCTATATCTATCACCACAATTTTGGGCAAATAAACCAGTGGAGACATTGATTAGAAATGGGCTTGCAGCAGAAAAGCTGAATGACGACTGTCTTGGTGATGCTCTGGATGCGCTAGCAGAAAAGGGAGTAACCGAAACATTTGCGAAAGTAGCCTCTCATGCTTTGAAAATCTATGGAATTGAGCATGAGGTTTGGCATCTGGATAGCACCACTATATCATTTGAAGGAGCATACAATCCAGATGAAGATAGCCAGGCGATTAAGATTACCTATGGCCACGCTAAACAAAGACCTGATCTGAAACAAGCAGTAGTGTCTTTGCTCTGTAGCTATAAGAGTGCCATCCCAAGATGGTTAGAAATCCACAGCGGGAATAAAGTGGACAAAACCTTGTTCCCAGAAATAATTGACAAATATCTTGCACAAATGGAACCAGGAGAAGAGCCGTGCTTCATAGCGGACAGTGCATTATACAGTAGTGGGAACATCGCCTCTTTTTCCAGTCGGGCTAAATGGATCACAAGAGTCCCGGAAACGCTAACTGCTGCCAAACAGCTGGTAAGAGATATAGAACAAGAAAACATGGCTCAAGCCCAACAGCCTGGATATAAGTTTTGCGAAGTGTGCTCGAATTATGGAGACATTCATCAACGCTGGTTAGTTGTCTATTCTCAATCTGCGTATGACCGTGAATATAAAACTTTGCTCAAACGAATCGAAAAAGCAAAAGATGCAGCGGAGAAGGAGCTATATCGCGCACAGGCTCAAGAATATCCGACAGAACAAGCAGCGATAACAACTCTACGTTATTTGGAACAATCCTGGCCTTATCATATTGGAACCCATGAAGTAAAAGAAATTCGCCATTATGCTCATCACCGAGGGCGTCCAGCGGCTAATGCTGAGCCTACACACTTGACTTATCAGATCAGTGTTACGCTCATAGAAGACCAGAACAAGATTGCCTTTGCTAGGCAAACTTTAGGCAAATACATCCTTGCTACAAACCAAATGGATAGCGACAAAATGCCCTGCTCAAAGATACTCGAAAACTACACTGCCCAAGCTGGTTCTGTAGAGCGAGGCTTTCGCTTCCTTAAAGATCCTTTGTTCTTTGCTTCTGGCTTATTTCTCAAGAAACCTGAGCGAATCATGGCTCTTATCATGATTATGGGACTCTCTCTTCTTGTTTATTCTTTGGCTGAGCGTAAGCTCCGCCTCTCATTGCTTGAAAACAATGAAACTGTCCCTAACCAGAAAGGTAAACCAGTCAAAAATCCGACTCTTCGATGGGTTTTTCAGATGTTTAATGGCATTCATATCCTAATTGTCAAAGATCAGTCTTCCTCTCGTCAGTTAGTCTTGAACCTTACTCCTCTACACCGCAAAATTATTAAGCTTCTCGGCGTAGAGGTCGAAAAATGTTATTTCTCGCCTTAGAGGCAGCGGAATATAGG
>CALKWN010000016.1 GCA_938004185.1 uncultured candidate division WWE3 bacterium | reverse complement strand
AATCGAGTAGACGGCCGGTGAGCTAATGAGCCCACCGGAGCGCCTCTCACACCACCGTGCGTACGGGTCTCGTACACGGCGGTTCCTTAAAACTTTGGGAAGAGCGAATTTTTGTAGTTATTGACTGAAACTTCCTGATATAAACTGAGCATTGATATGTAGCCTCTTTTACGAAGCCGTTCCAATGTGATGGTTGTGACCAAAATTGGACTTTGGGCAACAGCCCATCCTCCCATTCGGGTTCTACTCCAAGCATAGGCCTGACCATGCGGAATTCCTAACCGAATGAGGCTTTTGCGCCTGCGTTCGGGTTTCTTCCAATCTGTCCAAATGCAGTATCGAAGACGGTTTCTCAACCATCCGTCGATATCTGCAAGCTTCTGATTGATACTCGCATGTTTGAAGTAGTTTATCCATCCGCGGGTTACCTGATTGAGTTTTTCTATGCGCTCGTTAAAGCTCATAGGACTTGTCTTTCTGGTAATCTCTTTTAGTTTCATCTTAAGTGTTTTCCAGCGTTTATCTGTTACAACTAACTGGTATTTACCTTTTTCACCTTTGCGGTAGGTGGGTACAAACCCAAAACCCAGAATCTGGAAGTTTATCGGTCTGCGAATCCCACTTTTGTCGCGGTTGATGGGTAATTTCAATTTGTCTCTCAGATATTTATACACTTCGTTCCCTTGGAATTTTGCCTGTGATTTTGTTTTGCAATATATACTGAAATCATCGGCGTATCGAACAAACTTCATCCTTTGTTCCTCCATATATGCATCTAACTCATGTAGGATGATATTGGATAGTAAGGGACTGATTGGACTTCCTTGTGGTACTCCTTTTCGGCGTTTTACAAGTTTGCCGTTTTGTTCGATAGGCACTCGCAACCAGCGGCGTATTAGGGTCATTGTGGCTTTACATTTTATCTTGCGATAGAGTAATTGTAACAGCACTACATGATTCACTTCATCAAAGAATCCTTTCAGGTCTATCTCAACTATGTTTTGATAACCCGAATTAATGTATTCTAAAGACTTTGCAACTGCCTGATGCGTGTTTCGTTTGGGTCGAAATCCATAGCTATAGCTTGAGAACATATACTCATATTGAGGCATAATGATCCGTAGCACAGCTTGCTGAAGCATCCTGTCCACAACGGTTGGAATGCCTAAAGTGCGGACTTTTCCATTCCCTTTGGGAATGTCTTTTCCTCGTATAGGCTGGGGGATGTAGGTTTGACTGCGTATCTGATTTGTTAGTGTTTCTCTGTTCTTTGACAGGTATTCTTCTAAATCTTTAACGCTCATACCATCTATTCCTCCTGCTCCTTTGTTGCGGATGACTTCCTTACTGGCTAAAGTAAGGTTAGATGCTCTTAAGATTTCTTCAATTAGTTCCATTTTTTTTACTAATTAAAAAATTGTTTCCCTTGTTACGCTTTCTTTGGGCTTGCATTGACGTGAGCAATGTACATCCGTCAAGAATTTGTAACGTTTTAAAGTTCAACCCTTCGCTATCTTGTGAGGCCTCCGAATTTGCCCTTTGTATTGGGGTTCGGCTCGTTACTGTTAACTACTATGGTCTCTGCTGACTTCTTGACTCTTAGGAAACCGAACCTAATTCAAGACCTCCCCTGGTAAGAACATATCCCTTCCTCCGATCGCTGCGGCATCTACATAATTGTTCCCAAATACCTTTTGGGCTTTGTAATGGTGTGCTTACTTACCCCAAACAACTATGCCTCATATGCCGTTTCTGTGCGTCAGTACCGGATTTTGCAGTCTGGCTTCCTTCAGTGCTTGGATCGCTCCAAACCACCTTGCCACTTACTAATACTTCGGGCATTAATCCCGCGTATAAGGGACTTGCACCCTCTGGAATTTGTACACTTTTGCAACCCACTGAAATAAATTTGTATTTTTGACCTTTTTCAACAGCTTACAACAAGTGTGCGCTGAATGCTCATGCAGGGCACACACA
>CALKWN010000015.1 GCA_938004185.1 uncultured candidate division WWE3 bacterium | reverse complement strand
TGCGCCAACGCCACATACCGCCGAACGTTAGTAACAATAGCGGCTAAATAAAAAACATCAAAAACCAGATTTCTAATTGTAATAAATTGGGGGGCCAGCTGAACGTCTCGCTTCAAGCTCCCTCGCCACCACGCCGTAACTTAGACTGTTAGGAACTTAGAGAACATTTAAAACCATTCTAGCACGACTCGCGAATCACCCCAACTCAACTGCACCCCTCCGCTTCATGGGATATGTAGCGGCTGGGCGAGTAGATATAGTAACCTGTTCAACTGCACTCAAGTGAGATCTCTTCTGTCTCTGATTAAGATTAATAAGCCGCTACAGTTCCTAACAGGTCGGTATATTCCATATGCTTGTCATGGTTTTTGCTAATCCTCCTCGAACAATAAGTGCAAAAACGATAATTTCTGATTACCTAGATAAACAAAAACGGCGGGATAAATAAGAATTCGAAAACAAGTTTTTGCGTGCGCCGTACAGGCAAAAACCACGCCATCCCCTCCCAAATGGTCGGGGCACGCAAACGTAATATACCGCCAAACGTTAGCTGTAAGGCCGAGTTGATTAATAAATTAAAAGCCGTCGCACAAGCAAGAGATTTGCAGCCCTTCCCTGCAACCTTCCCTTCGCTGCAAAACACTTACTTTTGCCCCTTCCATCCTTTTACATATACCCTTTCTTCGATCAAAATGGAAATATTTTACATTATCTGTGAAAAAAGAACAAAAAACTGTGTCACAAATGAGCATCTTGTGACATGTACGGTATGAGGTGCCAGAAGAGGATGTGTGGATCTTCCAGACATTTTAATTAATATATTGATTTAGTTGTATTTAACCATATAAATAAACTTAATCAATTAACTTATGGAAACTAAGATTAATTCATTCGGAAGGCTGGTACTCCTCATAATAGCAGTTGCTTGCCTGACTATGTCAGTTCAACTTTATGCTCAGGACCCCGGTTTACTTCCTTTAAGGCAGGAGAATGTGGCGCAAAAAGAAGGTAGATGGAGCTATTTCAACAAAGGCTATAAAGTGCCTGTTGACTCTTTGATCAGAATAAACTCGCAATTCTTTGACTTGCCTGAGGACATTGACAGTCAGGTAGAGAGTAAGGATATAGATGAATTTGGAAATGTTCACTATATGATTAGGTTGACGATCTACAATATTCCAATAGACGATGCCTACTAGATCGGAAGAGCACACGTCTGAACTCCAGTCACGAATCACCATCTCG
>CALKWN010000014.1 GCA_938004185.1 uncultured candidate division WWE3 bacterium | reverse complement strand
GGCTAAGTCGTAACAAGGTAGCCGTACCGGAAGGTGTGGCTGGAACACCTCCTTTCTAGAGAAAAGCGGACCATTGTCCTGCTTGTTTTCCTCTTACATTCTTATTAAATATCAGTAAATAGTCCCGTAGCTCAGTTGGTTAGAGCACTACACTGATAATGTAGGGGTCCGCAGTTCAAATCTGCGCGGGACTACAAGCACACGACTTCGAGGGGAATTAGCTCAGCTGGCTAGAGCACCTGCCTTGCACGCAGGGGGTCATCGGTTCGAATCCGTTATTCTCCACAGGTAATTTTAGGATTAAGATTGTAGAGATGAGGATTTAAGTTTAAATCTGCAATCCGCAATCCGCCATCCGAAATTAATTAAGTTCTTTGACATGTTGGAAGAAGAGAAGATACCGTAAGTGGGGAAAAAGAGAGGCTGTACAAGACTTTCGTAAAAGTTCCTCCAGGTAGAAGAGAACGAAACGAGTACAAACAAACGAGAATAAGAAAGTTATTAAGGGCGCAGGGTGGATGCCTTGGCTCTCAGAGGCGAAGAAGGACGTGATAAGCTGCGAAAAGCTTCGGGGAGGTGCAAATAACCATTGATCCGGAGATATCCGAATGGGGCAACCCACCAGGTTGAAGACCTGGTACCCCGCCATAGTGCGGGGAGCAAACGCAGGGAACTGAAACATCTAAGTACCTGCAGGAGAAGAAAACAATAGTGATTCCCTAAGTAGTGGCGAGCGAACGGGGAAGAGCCCAAACCACAGATGTTACGGCATGTGTGGGGTTGTAGGACTGCAATAGTTGACTAATAATTTGTAGCAGAAGCGCACTGGAAAGTGCTACCAAAGGAGGTGATAGTCCTGTAAGCGAAACGAATTATTTACACGAGCAGTATCCTGAGTACCGCGGGACCGGAGAAATCCTGTGGGAATCAGCCAGCACCATCTGGCAAGGCTAAATACTCCTGAGAGACCGATAGTGAACCAGTACTGTGAAGGAAAGGTGAAAAGAACCGCGAACAGCGGAGTGAAATAGAACCTGAAACCGTGCGCCTACAAACGGTCAGAGCCTCGAAAGGGGTGATGGCGTGCCTTTTGCATAATGAGCCTACGAGTTACTCCTCTCTGGCAAGGTTAACCCCGTAGACGGGGGGAGCCGAAGCGAAAGCGAGTCTGAATAGGGCGAGAAGTCAGAGGGGGTAGACGCGAAACTTTTTGATCTACCCATGACCAGGTTGAAGGTCCGGTAACACGGACTGAAGGACCGAACCAGTTGACGTTGAAAAGTCTTTGGATGAGTTGTGGGTAGGGGTGAAAGGCTAATCAAACTGAGAGATAGCTCGTACTCCCCGAA
>CALKWN010000013.1 GCA_938004185.1 uncultured candidate division WWE3 bacterium | reverse complement strand
GTGTAGCTCAGCTGGGAGAGCGCCTGCCTTGCACGCAGGAGGTCATCGGTTCGATCCCGTTCACCTCCACCAGTTCTGCAGGTTGAAGAAAGCGGTCAGTATGTGACAATTTTCTTCAGGACGCAGGTTCTGGCCGGAAGTCTTCGAGACGTTTCGGTTTATGATCTTTGATAATTGAATAGTAGAGAAGTACAAAATCCTCTGTATCGAGGTGATTCGGTGCACCGGTGGGTTTGTCGCCCGCCACCGCACGGTAATGGAGTCACCGCCAGATACGGGGGTTACAGTAAGTTGAGTTCTCAATGGTTTGTTCGAGTTTTATGGATAAGCTACTAAGGGCTAACGGTGGATGCCTTGGCATCGGAAGGCGATGAAGGACGTGGTAAGCTGCGATAAGCTTCGGGGAGTCGTTAACAGGCTTTGATCCGGAGATTTCCGAATGGGGAAACCCGGCAGGACGTAACTCCTGTCATTTGCTGCTCAATACATAGGCAGTAAAGGCGAACGCGGGGAACTGAAACATCTTAGTACCCGCAGGAATAGAAATCAATTGAGATTCCGTAAGTAGTGGCGAGCGAACGCGGAACAGCCTAAACCATGCCGGCTTGCCGGTATGGGGTTGTAGGAGCCCGACATGGGACCAATGATATATAGCGGAACAGTATGGAAAGGCTGACCATAGACGGTGATAGTCCGGTACGCGAAATATATCTTGACCCTAGGGATTTCCTGAGTACCACGGGACACGTGAAACCCTGTGGGAATCTGGGAGGACCATCTTCCAAGGCTAAATACTATCCGATGACCGATAGCGAACGAGTACCGTGAGGGAAAGGTGAAAAGAACCCCGGGAGGGGAGTGAAATAGAAACTGAAACCGTTAGCTTACAAGCAGTCGAAGCACTATGCGCAAGCAGTGTGACGGCGTGCCTTTTGCATAATGAGTCAACGACTTACCCTATGCAGCGAGGTTAAGCCGCGAGGTGGAGCCACAGCGAAAGCGAGTCTTAATTGGGCGATTGAGTTGCATGGGGTAGACCCGAAGCCGGGTGATCTATCCATGGCCAGGGTGAAGTCTCGGTAACACGAGATGGAGGCCCGAACCGATATAGGTTGAAAACTGTTCGGATGAGCTGTGGATAGGAGTGAAAGGCTAATCAAACTCGGTGATAGCTGGTTTTCTCCGAAATATATTTAGGTATAGCCTCATATGTTGACTGACGGAGGTAGAGCACTGACAAGGCTAGGGGTCCTACCGGATTACCAACCCTTTTCAAACTCCGAATACCGTCAAGTTCTAATATGGGAGT
>CALKWN010000012.1 GCA_938004185.1 uncultured candidate division WWE3 bacterium | reverse complement strand
TGGGCGCAGGAAACGGTATTGTTGTTTCAGCTGACGCAATATCAATTGATGCAACAACATCAGGCACAACAGCTGTAACATCATCTAATTCAGGTATTGAGGTAACAAGTGACGGTATAAGACTTTTAGGGGGTTGTTCCGGAGACCAAGTACTATCTTGGGATAACACATCACAAACATGGCAATGTACATCAGTATCCGGATTAGGCGGAATAACCGGATCAGGAACGGATAATTACCTTGCCAGATGGGATGGCGTGTCGGCTCTTGAAGACTCATCCATATACGTTGCTGACTCGGGTAATGTAGGGATCGGAACAAGTTCAACCGGAACATATCTTTTAAATGTTGCAGGTTCACTAAATACTTCATCTTTGTACTTATCGGGAACTCAAGTTACAGCACTTGCAACAGAGATAAATCTACTATCAGGCAGAACCGGAACATTACTAGACTCAAATAACGTGTCAAACTATGCCATAACTTCTCTTACTGCGGGGTCTGGCTTAATAGGGGGCACAGGCCCCGGCGCCACTACTTTCCATGTAGGAGCTGGAAATGGTTTAACCGTCTCAGCAGACTCTATAGCCGTAGATGCAACAACATCCGGTGTTACCTCAATAACTTCTTCTAACTCCGGGCTTGAAGTCACCTCCGAGGGTGTAAGAATGATCGGCGGATGTGGATTAAACGAAGTTCTGGCTTGGGATTCCGTGAGCCAAACATGGAAATGTGAGTCAGTGTCGGGTTCAGCAATTGGAGCTGTCACTGGTACAGGATCGGCTGGACAAGTCACCTATTGGACCTCATTAAGAGGTCTTACGGGCTCGAACAATTTATGGTGGAATAACTCGCAATCACGTTTGGGAATTGGAACAACAAGTCCTACAAGAAACCTTTCGGTAGCCGGAAGTATAGAAGGTACGACGGTATATCAAAACGGTTATCAAGTATGCGATACATCAGGTAATTGCGTTGGCGGCCCAATTGGCGTAGCAGGATCGGGTATAACAAACTACATGGCCAAATTTGACGGCACATACTCCATAACCCAAAGCACCCTATATGAAACTGGTGGAAACATAGGTGTAGGAACAACTAACCCTCTAGAAAAACTTAGCGTTGACGGGAGAATATACATAGGAGCCGCGGCTGCCCCCACACCAACTACGGACAGACTATACAATGTAACTGGCGACCTTTACTGGAATGGAATAAACCTTAGTGGTGCTGCATCAGGATCGGTATCAGGCTCCGGTGTAGTTAATCAAGTTGCTTTTTGGAACGCTTCCACAAACCTTATTGGATCAAACAATTTATGGTGGGATTCGGCAGACTCACAGCTTGGTATAGGAACAAGCAATCCCTTGTACGCACTTGATGTTAACGGAAGCGCAAGAATATCTGCAATGAGTGCAGGAAGCGGTAATGAGGTTGTAACACAAAACTCAGGAGTACTTGAAACTCGTTCAATTGATTCAAGAGTATGGGGTTCAACTCTTCTTGACGGATCATCTTTAACTGCAAACTACCTAACAAGGGTTTCTGATGAAAATACTCTTGTTGATTCTCTTGTATATGATAACGGATCATTTATAGGAATAGGTACAACTCAAAGCGGATATTTGCTAAATGTATCAGGCTCACTTAATACAACAAGTCTCTACCTTGCAGGAAGCCAAGTTACAGCCTCAGCTACTGAGCTAAATATACTTGACGGTGTAACTGCAACAACTTCTGAGTTAAATCTTCTCTCGGGTAGAACAGGAACTTTAATTGACACAAATAATGTTTCAAGTTACGCCATAACATCAATTACAGCAGGGTCAGGTTTAACAGGTGGTACAGGACCGGGAGCAACAACACTTCATGTGGGCGCAGGAAACGGTATTGTTGTTTCAGCTGACGCAATATCAATTGATGCAACCACAACCGGCACAACATCTGTAACATCATCTAATTCAGGTATTGAGGTAACAAGTGACGGTATAAGACTTTTAGGGGGTTGTTCCGGAGACCAAGTACTATCTTGGGATAACACATCACAAACATGGCAATGTACATCAGTATCCGGATTAGGCGGAATAACCGGATCAGGAACGGATAATTACCTTGCCAGATGGGATGGCGTGTCGGCTCTTGAAG
>CALKWN010000011.1 GCA_938004185.1 uncultured candidate division WWE3 bacterium | reverse complement strand
GTCGGAACTTACCCGACAAGGAACTTCGCTACCTTAGGACCGTCATAGTTACGGCCGCCGTTAACTGGGGCTTCGGTTCAAAGCTTCGCGGCTTGCGCCACTGACCTATTCCCTTAACCTTCCAGCACCGAGCAGACGTCAGACTCTATACATCGGCTTTACGCCTTGGCAGAGTCCTGTGTTTTTAGTAAACAGTCGCCTGGACCATTTCTCTGCGGCCCTCATGGGCTCAAATCGCTAGGAACTTCACCCATAAGGGCACCCCTTCTCCCGAAGTTACGGGGTTAATTTGCCGAGTTCCTTAACGAGGGTTCTCTCGCGCGCCTTAGGATATTCTCCTCGCCTACCTGTGTCAGTTTTAGTACGGTTACTTACTTTACTCGTGTTCGAGGCTTTTCTTGGAAGCTTGGCATCAACCACTTCGCTTGCGCTCCCCACTCCCCTCAGATTAGCGACACGCTGGATTTGCCTGGCATGTCATCCTACGGGCCTGGCCCCGCTCGTCCATTCACGGGGTTGATTTAGCCTTCTCCGTCTCCCCTTACACTCTCAGGATTGCTCCCTTCGTTTGTAAGTAGTACAGGAATATTAACCTGTTATCCATCGATTACGCCTTTCGGCCTCACCTTAGGTACCGACTAACCCTGGGCGGAATTACCTTCCCCAGGAAACCTTAGGCTTACGGCGAATAAGATTCTCACTTATTTTATCGCTACTCATTCCGGCATAGTCACTTCCATCTCGTCCAGGTGTCTTCTCAGTCACCCTTCACCCTTTATGGAACGCTCCCCTACCACGTGCTTAAAACCGTGGTTTTAACCACATCCGCAGCTTCGGTTACAGACTTTAGTCCCTTGAATTTTTGGCGCGAGTATGCTCGACCAGTAAGCTATTACGCACTTTTTAAATGATGGCTGCTTCTAAGCCAACATCCTGGCTGTCTTTGCACACTCACTTCCTTTCTCACTTAGTCTGTATTTGGGACCTTAGCTGGCAGTCTGGGCTGTTTCCCTTTTGACAACGGAGCTTATCCCCCGCTGTCTAACTCCCATGATCATATATACGGTATTCGGAGTTTGGTTGAATAAGGTAGGCTTGTGGCCCCCTAAATCCATTCAGTCGCTCTACCCCCGTATACTATTCATAAGGCTGGCCAGAAAGCCATTTCGGGGAGAACCAGATATTGGCCAGTTTGATTAGCCTTTGACTCCTAACCACAACTCATTGCCTAACTTTTCAACATTAGTGCATTCGGGCCTCCATGAATTTTTATATTCACTTCACCCTGGCCATGGTTAGATCACTGGCTTTCGGGTCTACTACATGCAACTCTTTTGCGCTTTTAACACTCGCTTTCGCTTTGGCTTCGTGACTTAATCACTTAACCTTGCTGCATACAGTAACTCGCCGGATCATTATGCAAAAGGCACGTAGTCACGCTTTGCTTGCTGCAGAAGTTATATACTCGTATATAACACCTGTCATGCTACACATTCAGGCAAGCCATAACGCTCCTACCGCTTTGTAAGTATATGGTTTCAGGTACTATTTCACTCCCCTCAACGGGGTTCTTTTCATTTTTCATTCGCACTACTTGGTACGCTATCGGTCGCTAAGTAATTTTTAGCCTTAGGAGGTGGGCCTCCCTGATTCACGCCGGGTTTCACGTGTCCAGCGTTACTTGGGTGGTTATCTGGAAGGGCTTTGCTTTCGCTTACAGGACTTTCACCTTCTTTGGTCGCCACTTTCCATTAGCGTTCTGCTAGCATTAGCTTTTGTAACTTCCTGCTGTACCCCTGCGCACAGCACGATAACTCCCTCTACCCCAACTACACAACGGGCCTGGCCTTACATGCAGTTGGTTTAGGCTCTTACCCTTTCGCTCGCCGCTACTGAGGCAATCGAGATTTTCTTTCTTTTCCTGGTGCTACTAAGATGTTTCAATTCTCACCGTTTGCTTTCATACCCTATTTTATTCAGGCATGAATACTAGATCTTCGTTCTAGTAGGTTTCCCCATTCGGATACCCCCGGATCTCCGCATGTTGGCAACTCCCCGAGGTTTTTCGCAGCCTGCTGCGTCCTTCTTCGCTTCTTAGCGCCAAAACATCCACCATATACCCTTATTAACTTAAATTTTTCTCTTTTCTCTCTTCACCTGATTGTCAAAGATCTCATACATCTTTCCTG
>CALKWN010000010.1 GCA_938004185.1 uncultured candidate division WWE3 bacterium | reverse complement strand
AAGCGATCATTGACAGCATAGGGAAGGGGAACGAGAGAGACCGGCACGCGTCCGTTGTGGGGCGCGTACCGGGAGAGAGTCCGAGTTAGAGCTGGCCGTAATATGGTCAAGCGAAAACGGGCTCATGGTGGATGCCTAGGAGCCGCATGGCGAAGAAGGCCGCGATAAGCTGCGAAAAGCCCGGGGTAGGAGCACATATCCAGTGATCCCGGGATGGCCGAATGGGGTAACCCGGCGGGAGCGATTCCGTCATCGCATACTGAATCCATAGGTATGCGAAGCGATACTCGGGGAACTGAACCATCTAAGTACCCGAAGGAGAAGACATCAACAGAGATTCCCCAAGTAGCGGCGAGCGAACGGGGAAGAGCCTAAACTCAAGCCCATGTCAAGGCGCACGCCGTTGTGGGCTGGGGGTAGCAGGTACCGTCTAGGGCGACGTGCGGAAGCCCGCGGAGTTGAGAAACGGCGGTGGTAGAGGAACGGCATGGGAAGGCCGGCCAAAGGGGGTGAGAGCCCCGTACTCGAAACCACGACGCTGCTCCGTGAGACGGATAACCTAAGTACGGCGAGGCCCGAGAAACCTTGTCGGAAGCAGGGTCGACCACGATCCAAGGCTAAATACGTTGCGGCTACCGATAGCGAAGAAGTACCGTGAGGGAAAGGCGAAAAGAACCCCGGCGAGGGGAGTGAAATAGAACCTGAAACCATGAGCCCACAACAGGTCAAAGCATCCGCAAGGGTGTGATGGCGTGCCTTTTGTAGAATGAGCCTGCGAGTTACGATATGTTGCGAGGTTAAGGCTTTGAAGAGCCGGAGCCGAAGGGAAACCGAGTCTGACAAGGGCGACTAGTAGCATGTCGTAGACCCGAAGCCAAGTGATCTTACCATGGCCAGGTTGAAGCTTGAGTAAAATCAAGTGGAGGACCGAACTCTAGTGTGATGAAAAACGCAGGGATGAGTTGTGGTAAGGGGTGAAAGGCCAAACAAACTTGGAAATAGCTGGCACTCCCCGAAATGCCTTGAGGGACAGCCTCATACAAATCTCTAGGAGGTAGAGCACTGTTTGGACTAGGGCCCTTCACCGGGTACCAAACCCATGCAAACTCCGAATGCCTACAGACAACGTATGGGAGTGAGACTGCGTGCGACAAGGTTCGTAGTCGAGAGGGGAACAGCCCAGACCGACAGCTAAGGTCCCCAAATACCGCTAAGTGTTAAATGATGTGCGATTGCCCAGACAGCCAGGAGGTTGGCTTAGAAGCAGCCATTCCTTTAAAGAGTGCGTAATAGCTCACTGGTCGAGCAATCGTGCGCAAACAATGTAACGGGGCTAAGCGGTATACCGAAGCTTCGGATTCAGCGAGCAATCGCTGGATGGTAGGGGAGCATTCCGTGGACCGGTGAAGGTAACCTGGAAGGGTTGCTGGAGGGGACGGAAGAGAGAATGCAGGTATAAGTACACGAAAAGACGGGTGAGATTCCCGTCCGCCGAAAACCTAAGGTTTCCTGGGTAAAGGTCATCTGCCCAGGGTGAGTCGGCCCCTAAGGTGAGGCTGAAAAGCGTAGCCGATGGGAAACTGGTTCATATTCCAGTACCAGTCATGGATTCGACGGGATGACGCATGAAGTGAAGCCCGGCCGGAGAACGGTAGTTCCGGTCGAAGCGCTGTACCCGATGAAGGCTCCAGGGAAATCCGGGGTCCGAGGCGAGGCGTGACAGCGAGCCGATCTACGGAAAGGCGAAGCGGGCGTAGCTACGGTGCCAAGAAAGAGTCCCTAAGGTGTGTCCATGATTGACCGTACCGCAAACCGACACAGGTAGGCGAGATGAGAAATCTAAGGCGCTCGAGATAACTAGCGTTAAGGAACTCGGCAAAATGCACACGTAACTTCGGGAGAAGTGTGGCCTTCTTTGGT
>CALKWN010000009.1 GCA_938004185.1 uncultured candidate division WWE3 bacterium | reverse complement strand
TTTCAGAGGCAGTTCAGATGGGCTATGAACCATGCAGCGTGTGTAAGCCCGCTGTTGTGTATGTCGGGTATTGAGGGTTGAGTCTATCTAGCAAAACTGATAGAGGGTTGAGCGTGAGAATTATAGCGAAGGGGAAATCCGCAAAAATATGATCGAGGCGGACCTGGTGGACTGCATGATCGCCATGCCCGGGCAGCTTTTTTATACGACACAGATTCCGGTGTGCCTCTGGTTTCTCGCCCGCAACAAGAAGAACGGCAAGTTTCGCGCCCGTCGCGGGCAAACGCTTTTTATCGACGTCCGTAAATTGGGAAACCTCATCGACCGGACCCACAAAGATTTTTCCGATGAAGAGATCGACAAGATCGCCACTACCTACCATGCCTGGCGCGGAGAAAAAGAGGTCGGTGAATACGGGAATATGCCGGACTTCTGCAAGAGCGTCACGACGGATGAGATAAGGGAACACGGCTATGTGTTGACCCCGGGCCGATACGTGGGTGCGGCTGAGATCGACGACGGCATTCCGTTTGAGGAAAAGATGTCTGAACTTTCAGCCACGCTCTACGAGCAGTTTTATCGAAGCCACTATCAAGAGGAATTTGGAGGTTTTGGGTTATGGCCAATAACCAGGAAGGCTTTAACTTCAGCACCCTGGTCACTGCTATTCACCAGGTAGACGAAAACATGGCCGCGCAGGCCGGGCGGGCGGTCAATGTCAGCCTGACCCTTCGAAACTGGATGATCGGCGCCTATATTGACAAATATGAACTGAACGGTTCGGACCGCGCGGATTACGGTGATAAGCTCCTTTCAGAACTGGCAAAGCGACTGACAGGCATCAGTGTGAGTAATTGCAATCGCCGCCAGCTCTATTGTTACATGCGTTTTTACCGGCTTTATCCTAAAATTGTGGGGACACAGTCCACACAATCGAAAATCCCATCGGAAAAACATGATGGCTGACGGAGACAAGCCGCCCGTGGGCATTCTGCTCTGCACGCAAAAAGACCATGCCCTGGTGGAATACGCCCTGGCAGGTATGGACAACCACTTGTTCGTCTCCAAGTACCAGCTTGAACCGCCCCGCAAGGAAGAAATACAGAAATTTCTGGAAGAGAAGATGAGGGAGGTGGGAGTATGAGAGAAAACGAAATCATCCTCTACAGCACACCGGAAGGCAGCAAGAAAGTCGGCGTTTTGCTTCATGGCGAAGACTTCTGGCTGACCCAAAAAGCCATTGCGCAACTGTTTGATGTTGAAGTTCCCGCCATCAGCAAACATCTGGGGAATATTTTCGATTCAGGTGAACTGGAGCGGGAAACAACTATTTCCATTTTGGAAACAGTTCGCCGGGAGGGCAGTCGCAAGGTCAAACGAAAACTGGAATATTACAACCTCGACGCCATCATTGCCGTGGGATATCGGGTCAACAGCTATCAGGCCACTCAGTTCCGGATATGGGCTACAAAAACCTTGAAGGAGTTCATCATTAAGGGTTTTGTGCTCGATGATGAACGGCTCAAAAAAGGGAAGCACTTCGGCAAGGATTATTTCGACGAGCTTCTGGAACGGATTCGTGAAATCCGGGCCAGCGAGCGGCGATTTTACCAGAAGATCACCGATATCTATGCGCTTTCGGCAGATTACGATAGAAGCGCTCCAATAACCCAGGAATTCTTCGCGACTGTACAGAACAAACTCCACTGGGCCATTACCGGGAAAACGGCCGCAGAAATCATCTATGACTCGGCGGACGCCGAAAAAACACATATGGGGCTCACAAGCTGGAAACAGTCACCTGACGGGAAAATCGTGAAATCCGATGTCTCTGTTGCCAAGAATTATCTGAGCGAGGCGCACATTAGAGAGTTGAACCGGATTGTGACTGCCTACCTCGACCTTGCCGAAAATCGGGCGGAACGACAGATTGTCATGAAGATGAAAGACTGGATGGAGTTTCTCCACAGCTTTCTGGCACTTTCCAACTACCCGATTCTCGAGGACAAGGGAAAGGTAAGCGCTCTGGAGGCAAAATTGAAAGCCGAACAGGAGTACGAAACCTACAGAGAACGACAGGACCGGGAATACATTTCCGACTTTGACCGGGAGATTAAGCGCATTCAGGGTGCTAAGGAGGAAAGCGATGATTG
>CALKWN010000008.1 GCA_938004185.1 uncultured candidate division WWE3 bacterium | reverse complement strand
AGTTAAATTAGAGGGTGATAGTCTCCAAAAGTGAGGCTATCCCCTTTTAAAATTATATGAGTATCAGGTTACATGAATAAATTTCTTATAATTGTATGATGAACAGGCAAATAAAAGTCTCTCAAAAAGTAAATCGCCCGTATATTGTCTGTTCACTTTGTAGCAAAACTCATCCAAATAGTCCTGGTAATACTTTTTCGAAATCATATGATGTATTCCCAAAAGATTCCGTTTAGCATTACTGATCATGGTATGTACCCAAGGCAGAACTTTTGCTGCCTCATTAGGTTTTACTGTTTTAGGTTGATGACTCCATACCAGCTCTTTTATGTTGGTGTATCCCTTGTAGTTATCGGATTTTACCAATGAGTCCTTTTGTATGTTTTGTTCAACTTTTTCTTGAATTGTGGCCGATTTCAAATTGTCAACTACAAGCATTTTAACATAGCGAAACTTTGTCTGCTTTTTGTGTTTTTCAGGTGCTTTTAGCGTGTGAACTGTTGAGGCCATTACAATAACTTTAGATTGTTTCTGACTTCCTCTGCCACGTTTAAGTTTGATTGGCTTTTCCTCTTTAGACAATTCAGTATCAACACTCTCAAAGAATCCATCGTCCAACTCAACAATCTTGTCCAGTTGATAAGCTCTGTCACGAATACCCATAGTTTTTCGAAGCTTCTGCATCATATACCAGATAGGCTCGTAGAATTTATGCCCAAGTTGTCGTTGCAATTCAAGTGAAGAAAATGGCTTTTTAGTGCTGGTTAACAGATGCATAGCAATAAACCAATAGCGAAACGGAAGTTTGCTGGCTTGCATCACTGTGCCGCTGCGAAGAGTGGTTCGGGTTTTACACTTTTTACATTCGTACATCCAAATTGTCTTCTGCCAGTAATGATCTTTACCTCCACAGTGCCTGCAGGTAACCCCTGCTTCATCCCGCATGGCCTTGAACTTCAGTTTACAAGATTCCTCATCAGGAAACTGATCCATAAAATTGATTAGATTCATGTCAAAAATGTTTCTCCTAAGATACATCTTTTTTATTTATCTTTACCGACACTCATATAAAATTAAAAACAATGAGAAAGCGAACTTTATTAACCATAATATGTTTTATTTC
>CALKWN010000007.1 GCA_938004185.1 uncultured candidate division WWE3 bacterium | reverse complement strand
GCCTATTTTTCAGCTCGCGGCGTAGAGTTGCCACCAGTCCAGGAGGAAGATGGCCTGGATTACAACGAGCTCAGTCACGTTTTATTGACCCCGGACAATTCGACCCCGGGCGATTTGGCAGAGGCATTGTATTATGTGAACGAGGTCTCGACTCAAGAAGGGTTTGAAGCAGTTCAGGCAGAAATATACGGGACAGAACTCGACACCGAGATTGAGGAAACCGCCACTCCTGCTGATCTTGCGATTCAGGTTTGGATGAAGGATAAATCCATCATCGAAAGAGTAATCGCTGAACTATTGCCTCTCAATAAACGCTCATTCGAATATTTCAAAACGGTGGTTAATCCTCTGCCAGTTTTCACAATTCCATCCTCAGAAAGAATAACCGCGTTGGAAAACGACCTTGATGAATGGTTTGCCAAGAAACGAAAAGGCAAATATTCCAAAGTGAAAATATTTTCTAAGGATGACTACATATGGATCGTAGTTAGGCATGGCAGCTCTTTCAATCGTGAGTCCGTTATCGAATCTGGCAAGTCTAAGAGCCAATACTTCAGACCAGAGAAATTCGATGTTCTCATATACAATCCCCTGATTGGCGAAATAAGAATGCATGCAGTAACGAAAGGAGAAAAGGAGCTGTATCGAAAGATGTTTGGGAAACATCTTTTTGGTGATGAGAATTTTTTCAGCCAGAGAAGCCAATTTAATTTAGAGTCATTGCGCACGGTGGGAGAAGAATCGCTATCGTGTGAGGATGTTGATGGCCTTGAATACGTAAAGCTTAAAGAAGTTCAGCTCTCTTACGCAGGAGCTTACAAAGACAAGGAAATCAGGAGATCTGAGGATTTTTTCGCTTCACTCCGAGATCGAGGCTTTCAGTTTCCCCAACATGGACGAATTACACAGGCTAGTTTTTATGTGAAATTTAAAGAAGTTAAGAAGCCAAGGTCGCTCACTATTAGTTCAGGGAACAGGGCAAGCTTCAGGTGTGACGATGACTCCGTAATCCTGGAACGTTGGCTCTTTTTGCGCGGCTTCATTACGGGGAACAGAGGGAATCTGGATG
The DNA here is from genome assembly GCA_938004185.1 of uncultured candidate division WWE3 bacterium. Classification (GTDB taxonomy): domain Bacteria; phylum Patescibacteriota; class WWE3; order UBA101185; family UBA10185; genus UBA8498. The sequence continues at coordinate 1,399 of CALKWN010000007.1, read as the reverse complement.
AATGACCCTGTCTGGGAGTTCCTGGAAGCATTGCCTGGAAAGTCGGCGGCGCTGTTCGATTGGGATCACGCGCTCTCCGGCTGGGATCGGTATCCGCTGTTTCGGGACCACTTTCTTCAGCTAACCAAGAATCACGCGACTGCTGTGGATTGTCCAACCGATTGTGGACTGGGATGCCCACGCAAGGTTGTTGTGCATTCGGACTCCGAAATCGTAGCCGTCTGCCAGGAGAAGGAAGCGGGGGCGGTTCCTCTTGTCCGGCAACAGACTTTCATCTACAGGCTCAAACAGTCGGCCGTCAATAAGGCGATATGCAGAGCACTCGACATTCAGCACCGCGAAGAGCCTATTCCTATCCTGAGCCATACTTGGCGATTGGGCGACTTTCTACCTTCTACCGGCACAGTGTTTCCGGTCTATTTGACGCTCCCAGAGAAAAAGGACGATATGACTGAAACCGTCCGTGAGCTTTGTTTAGAAAACCAGAACCCTTTCGTTTTGCTCGCACCGACTCGAAAACTGCTAAGCAGAAACGCTGAACGCCTCATGAATCAAAGAGCTGCACTGTTTATGGCACTTTGCGAGGAAGTTACCTTCCAGGAAGGCGGCCGCCTTAAGCGGATACGGAATGAATCGCCATTCAGAATATTGTTTCCCGATAACCATTTTGCTGCATCTACAGATCCTTTACCGGCAAATATTTTCCGGCAATGCGGAGACAGATGGCAAATTCGATTCCAAGGTGGGGAATCAGTCCCATTTGAGAGGCAAAAGGGTGTCGAATATCTCACCCTCCTGCTTGCCGCACCTGGCCGCTATATCTCGGTGCTGGATCTCTACCACGGAGGTACTTTGGACGAGGAAACGAGAAAGGCGCTCGAGTCCAGCGGATTGGAAGTTGGCGATTACCAGGCCGCTGCTGAAATCAGAAACGAATTGAACCGAATCGATCAAGAAATAGAAAGTTCCCGCGAATGTTCCGATTTATCACGTCTCGATGATTTACATGAGAATCGGGAGATGCTCCTTTCTCAAGTAAAGGCAATGATAGGGCCAGGTGGAAAACTGAGGCACGCGAACGATCCCCTTCGAAAGCCACGAGATAATGTCAGCAAGGCCGTTCGTCGCACCTTGAAGAATCTCAAGGATGCCAGAATGACTGCCTTTGCAGAACACCTTGAGTCTTCACTGGAATTCGGTGGCGAGATGAGATATCAGCCCTCCGAATCCATATCATGGGAAACAAAGCCCGTGATCGGATAGCCCAAGCAAAAAAAGTTTAAAAAAATTTCCCACGACGCTCTTTGTCGTGATGCACGACGCCGGATGTCGCCCCTTCAGCTTTGAAGGCGCGATCCGGCGTTTTTTATTGGTCAGCACAGGGTTGGCCACCGGGCGT
>CALKWN010000006.1 GCA_938004185.1 uncultured candidate division WWE3 bacterium | reverse complement strand
AACGCCCACGGCAGATAGGGACCGAACTGTCTCACGACGTTCTGAACCCAGCTCGCGTACCACTTTAAATGGCGAACAGCCATACCCTTGGGACCTGCTTCAGCCCCAGGATGTGATGAGCCGACATCGAGGTGCCAAACACTGCCGTCGATATGGACTCTTGGGCAGTATCAGCCTGTTATCCCCGGAGTACCTTTTATCCGTTGAGCGATGGCCCTTCCATACAGAACCACCGGATCACTAGAACCGTCTTTCGACCCTGCTCGACCTGTCCGTCTCGCAGTCAAGCGGGCTTATGCTCTTGCACTAACCTCACGATTTCCGACCGTGATTAGCCCACCTTCGTGCTCCTCTGTTACGCTTTCGGAGGAGACCGCCCCAGTCAAACTACCCACCATACACTGTCCCCGATCCGGATAACGGACCTGGGTTAGAACTCCGAACATGCCAGGGTGGTATTTCAAGGTTGGCTCCACCAGAACTGGCGTCCTGGCTTCATAGCCTCCCACCTATCCTACACAAGCAGGTTCAAAGTTCAGTGCAAAGCTGTAGTAAAGGTTCACGGGGTCTTTCCGTCTTGCCGCGGGTACACTGCATCTTCACAGCGATTTCAATTTCACTGAGTCTCGGGTGGAGACAGTGCCGCCATCGTTACGCCATTCGTGCAGGTCGGAACTTACCCGACAAGGAATTTCGCTACCTTAGGACCGTTATAGTTACGGCCGCCGTTTACCGGGGCTTCGATCAAGAGCTTCGCTTGCGCTAACCCCATCAATTAACCTTCCGGCACCGGGCAGGCGTCACACCCTATACGTCCACTTTCGTGTTTGCAGAGTGCTGTGTTTTTGATAAACAGTCGCAGCGGCCTGGTCACTGCGGCCCCCTCGGGCTGTTAACCCTACCGGGGCGCACCTTCTCCCGAAGTTACGGTGCTATTTTGCCTAGTTCCTTCACCCGAGTTCTCTCAACGCCTTGGTCTTCTCGACCTGTCCACCTGTGTCGGTTTACGGTACGGTCGCCATGTACCTGAAGCTTAGAGGCTTTTCCTGGAAGCAGGGCATCAACCACTTCAGCTCCGTAGAGCCTCGTCATCACGCTTCAGCATTAAAGACCCGGATTTGCCTAAGTCTTCTGCCTATACGCTTAAACCGGTATACCAATAACCGGCTGGCCTAGCCTTCTCCGTCCCCCCATCGCAGTACATGCCGGTACGGGAATATTAACCCGTTTCCCATCGACTACGCCTCTCGGCCTCGCCTTAGGGGCCGACTCACCCTGCGCCGATTGCCGTTGCGCAGGAAACCTTGGACTTCCGGCGTGCGAGGTTTTCACTCGCATTATCGTTACTTATGTCAGCATTCGCACTTCCGATACCTCCAGCCCACCTCTCGATGAACCTTCAACAGCCTACGGAACGCTCCTCTACCATGCGTGTAAACACGCATCCGCAGCTTCGGTATACCGCTTAGCCCCGTTAAATCTTCCGCGCAGGCCGACTTGACCAGTGAGCTATTACGCTTTCTTTAAAGGGTGGCTGCTTCTAAGCCAACCTCCTGGCTGTCTATGCCTTCCCACATCGTTTCCCACTTAGCGGTAATTTGGGGACCTTAGCTGGCGGTCTGGGTTGTTTCCCTCTCCACGATGGACGTTAGCACCCACCGTGTGTCTCCCATGATTGCACTTCCCGGTATTCGGAGTTTGCCATGGTTTGGTAAGTCGGGATGACCCCCTAGCCATAACAGTGCTCTACCCCCGGGAGTGAGACATGAGGCGCTACCTAAATAGCTTTCGAGGAGAACCAGCTATCTCCGGGCTTGATTAGCCTTTCACTCCGATCCACAGCTCATCCCCTACCTTTTCAACGGGAGTGGGTTCGGGCCTCCAGTGGGTTTTACCCCACCTTCACCCTGGCCATGGATAGATCGCGCCGGTTTCGGGTCTACTCCCAGCGACTGAACGCCCTGTTCAGACTCGCTTTCGCTACGCCTCCCCTAGTCGGTTAAGCTCGCCACTGAAAGTAAGTCGCTGACCCATTATACAAAAGGTACGCAGTCACTCTTTCGAGCTCCCACTGCTTGTACGCATACGGTTTCAGGTTCTATTTCACTCCCCTCGCCGGGGTTCTTTTCGCCTTTCCCTCACGGTACTGGTTCACTATCGGTCGGTAAGGAGTATTTAGCCTTGGAGGATGGTCCCCCCATCTTCAGACAGGATTTCACGTGTCCCGTCCTACTCGTCTTCATCATCAAGAGCCTGTCGTGTACGGGGCTATCACCCTGTGTCGCCGCACTTTCCAGTGCCTTCCACTAAACTCAAAATGACTTAAGGGCTGGTCCCCGTTCGCTCGCCACTACTTAGGGAATCTCGGTTGATTTCTTTTCCTGCAGCTACTTAGATGTTTCAGTTCGCCACGTTCGCTTCCCAAAACCTATGGATTCAGTCTTGGAATACCTGGCTTCGCCAGGTGGGTTTCCCCATTCGGACATCTCCGGATCAACGTGTGTTGCCGACTCCCCGGAGCTTTTCGCAGGCTGCCGCGTCCTTCATCGCCTCTTACCGCCTAGGCATCCACCGTATGCGCTTGTTCACTTGACCATATAACCCCAAGCAACCTGATCGCTCAGATGCTTGCGCCTATGGCGCTGACACAAGATGCAACATACCATGCATTCATGCCACAGCATGAATGCCGCGCCTTTCGTTCACTATTTTGTTAAAGATCGTCTGACTGTCTTATCGGCCAGATACAAATACCCTTCCCTTTCGCCTTCGCCTTAAACCCCCGCCTCTGCGGAAATTCAAAACAACGAAACGTCAACGCTTCCGCGTCGAACTACCCAAGGATGCTTGTATCTGGCTTTTTGGTGGAGCCAAGGAGGATCGAACTCCTGACCTCCTGCGTGCAAGGCAGGCGCTCTCCCAGCTGAGCTATGGCCCCGTCTTTGGTGGGTCTGGGTGGACTCGAACCACCGACCTCACCCTTATCAGGGGTGCGCTCTAACCACCTGAGCTACAGACCCGAGCTCTGTCGTCTTCGGTTGAATGATTTGTGCGGGTACTCGCCAACTACCAGGTAAAGTCTCTAAAGGAGGTGATCCAGCCGCAGGTTCCCCTACGGCTACCTTGTTACGACTTCACC
>CALKWN010000005.1 GCA_938004185.1 uncultured candidate division WWE3 bacterium | reverse complement strand
CGCTATAGGTCCAAAAAGTGGACAAAAAATTGGATGGAATTTAGACGCCCTAGATAAGATGAACCACCATACAAAGCCTCTACTTGAATCAGACCTAACATACTGTCATTATAAAGTTGACATCCAATTCAAAACAAAATGGATGAAGTTAAGATCAAGCCTTAAAAATTAATCAGTCTCAAATTGAAGCGTCAGCTTTTTACACAAACCTCTTGAAAACGAGGGGCAATTTGATAAATTTTTGCAACAGAGTTTCCCAATAGGGATAATATTTTTCTACGCAAATCATTTGATGAGATTCAAATATTGTAACGCCTTTTTAAAAGCCTTTTTTTAGAAAATTTGTGTATTTAACGCAAAATCAGCAGGTTGTAAAAATGATACAAAAAACACGATTTGCAAAATATTGTAACGTTTATGAAAAATTTGATTTTTAGGCTGACGTTTCAAAAATGGGCTATGAAGGCAAGATAAAATTACCCACAAAATCAATTAGTTATACTGAGATGTCTTTGGGGCGGAAGAAAAGAGTCGCCAATTGGCGACACCCGTATGCTTCTATGAATTCAAAATTCCTCAACAGATAGCATGATATTTTGACTGGTACAAGCAAAATTTCAGGACCTGGGTAATGCGGCGGGATAAGCTGGGTACTTTTTTAAATTTCAGCAGGATAAGCGGCGGGATAACACATAGGCAAGCGTTACAGTTTTTTGTCACTGATTCGGAGGAACAGCGTTACACTATTTGAATGTGTACAATTCATTAAGGCCTTCCAGCATCACTTTAAGCTGTTTGCCATCTCTTATCACAACATGATTGATTCCTTCCAGAATTTGAAAAACCCATCTCATAGTTGGACGTTGAATGGGTTGCTTGATCTGGTTAGGAATCGTTTCATCCAGCTGTTTCAGGGCCTTTCTCAAGCGTCTTTGCGCAATAGTGTAAATGAGTAACGACAAGGTCATGACCATTATCAGGCCCTCAATCCGGCTTGCTTTTTCCAGGAAAAATGATGAGGCAAAACACAAAGAACTCTTCAAAAAGCCAAATCCTTTTTCAACATGATCCTGGCCTTGATACGCTTGAAGCACCTCAAGGTCACTCAAATCCAGTTGTGAAATGTTGCTGCCAACAATAAAACATGCCTTTTCCCGGATGATTTGTTCCGCGTATACTGTTCATTTTTTTTAAATTGGACCTTAATTTGATATTCAATTTCAAACGGACTGTCTTTGGCAGGCCTGCCTTTGGCTAAATATTTTTTATCCGCTTCAATTTCAATCGTTGTTACCTGGTGATATTTCCAGCTTTTGCACAATTTTTTCAGTGCTGATTGAGCATCTTTTTCAGTTTTAAAACGATTTGCCTGCAAATGATAAAGCGCCTTCTCAATCTTAATTTGTTCTTTATGTGTAGCTTTTTTGACTGTTGTTTCAGCACGATTTAAAGCTGTGTCAGAAAAAACTACAATCCAGCGTTGCTTGATCCCATAATGCTCTATTTCAAAACAGGTATACTTTCTCTTCTCATCCCAAGTTTCCCAATTATCCTGGTTTAAAGCGTCTTGAATTGTTGTCTTGGCCGGATTGTTCGTTTCCGGAACTCGGGTGATAAAATTTAACGATTTCAGGTTGACTGCGTTTTTTTGATTATAACCTTTTGAATCCATAATCAGATAGCGAGGATCATCCAGCTCTTTCCAGGCTTTTACCAGTTCTTTGGAGCGATTTTGGAAAATAGTATTATCATCAGAGTTACCACTCCAGCATTTCATCAAAAGCGGAATCCCACCATCTTGAGAGACCATCAACTCTAATACCACTTGTTTTAGATCCGGCCGATGGTCTTTGGAATATCCATGAGTAATCATCACACCTTGAAGATCTTGATCTGGAAGATGCTCACCAGTCACAGAAAAACTACTGGTATCTTCGCAACCAAAACGACAATCAACCTTTTCCTGCCGGCAAACAGATGTGGCCAAGTTAGCAAACAGAGCGTCACTGCCATAAAGGTGAGTTGCATCCAGAGTACGACTCAACTTAAACCGGTTGAAATGTTCGGCGCAAACCCCTGGACGAAATAACAGATCCAATGGTTTATTTTCAAAAAATTGAGGGGTTAAGGAAATAGGTCGATCCGTAAAACCAAGGCCATTGAGAATCATACCGGCAATCGCTTCTCCGTGACTGATCTCCGATTGTTCATGTGTGCCTAAAAGACTATCAACTTGCTCTATTATTTTCAGATCTTTGATTACGCCAGCCACAACACCATAATGATCTAATCGATTTATTTCTAATTCCATCGTCCTCTTTTTACATTCTTATGTGGTTATTCAAGATGAAGATAGTTTAAATCATTTGAGTGTAACCTAAATACGTTCGAGTAATATCAGGATGCTTTTTCCAATAGT
>CALKWN010000004.1 GCA_938004185.1 uncultured candidate division WWE3 bacterium | reverse complement strand
GAAGGAGAAAAAAAAGGCAAGATCAAAGGCAAAATCGAGATGTTTTTAGAGATGAAATTTGGAGAGGAAGGTCTGGCCTGCATGGAAAAAATCAATCTTATAGAGAATATCGCCCATCTGAACCAGATTTTAGAGATTGCCAGGAATACCCCTGATCTTAAAGTTTTTCAAGTTGATCTCGAACCCTATACTAAATCCTGACAATAGAAGGATATGTCCCGATAGCAGCCTTGCAGACAAGGCTGCTAAGGCTGGAAACATCGCTTCTGTTGCCTGCGGTGTCGTATTTATAGGATATGCCCTTTCTTGTGGCATCGGCTTAGTTTATCGTAGGCTATGTATATAGAAAAAGAGCTTTTTAATATTTCGCTGGTAATAGCAGGGCATACCGATCCCTTTGTATAGCAAAAAAATAAAGCTGCAAAATTTTTTTGGTTTTAAAATTTTGCTGCCTTGCGATTCAAATATTTCGTAATCGAAAAAATACTTAATTTATTTATCATCAATATATTATAGTAGAGTATGACCTATTTTATAGTAGCGTATGACCTATTTTTTTGAATCATCTTCATGTAAGTTACTCCACGAGAATTTATCTTTTTTCTTTTTGATTTTCACTTTGATTTTTCTCGTTTTTTTCAAGCTGATATTTTTTAAATTCATCTTCATAATCATAATTTGTCATCCACTTGCTAGGGTCTTCTTCATTAAAATCATGATAAATTTGGAAAGATTTGATCTTAATATCTGCTAAACGTGGATCTCTATTAAAATTCTTCTTTTCTACGCCATCTTCTTCTAAATTGCGATATAGATATGGTCTACCCCATATTTTATCTAAATATCTATTGTTTTTTACTTGATCTTTCTCAAATTCATAATATATGTTAGGCGACCTAGTACTATTGAGTTTTTCACTTAAATATTCGAATAATGCTGTATCCGAATAATATCTCATTTTCTTATCTTTATTTCCATCACTAGGATAGCAACCATAATCACAATAGTACGACTGTACTGCGCCAGCCAAAAATATTATAGTCCTTCTTATTGTTCTTTTCTTGTAGTTTAAATTTGTATCAGATACCCTGCCAAGTAGATATAAAACATAGGTAATTATTGTAACAATAGTCAATACAATCATTAATTTTAAAATGGAATTTTTTATAGCCATTTATTTTACTCCAAGATAGTCCTGTTCTAACGTTTTCTGTGGTCTAAGATAAAAACTGGAAAAAACCAGAGAACTAAAGTAATCTTAACCTCAAAGATAAATAACATATCAAAAAGAAAGT
>CALKWN010000003.1 GCA_938004185.1 uncultured candidate division WWE3 bacterium | reverse complement strand
GGAATTTCGCTACCTTAGGACCGTTATAGTTACGGCCGCCGTTTACTGGGGCTTCAATTCAAAGCGTCGATTGCTCTAACTTCTCCTCTTAACCTTCCAGCACCGGGCAGGTGTCAGGCCTTATACTTCATCTTGCGATTTTGCAAAGCCATGTGTTTTTGATAAACAGTCGCCTGGGCCATTTCTCTGCGCCCCACATCACTGTGGGGACCCTTTATCCCGAAGTTACAGGGTTAATTTGCCTAGTTCCTTAGCCATGGATCACTCGAGCACCTTTGGATACTCTCCTCGACTACCTGTGTCGGTTTACGGTACGGGTGGCCGGTATCTGATGCTTAGAAGATTTTCTTGGAAGTCTGATTACACACACTATCCGTTCGTCCGAAAACTCCCGGTACTATCAGGGTTCAGCATAACCAGCGGATTTGCCTGCCAGCTATTTACCTACGCCCCTTTAACCCACTATTCCGTCAGTGGGCGGTGCTGTCACTACTCCGTCTCTCCATCGCAATACCGGTCAGTACTGGAATATTAACCAGTTGTCCATCGACTAACCTGCCACTACAGCAGGGTCGCCTTAGGCCCCGACTAACCCTGATCCGATTAACGTTGATCAGGAATCCTTAGTCTTCCGGTGTGCGGGTTTCTCGCCCGCATTATCGTTACTTATGCCTACATTTGCTTTTCCAGACGCTCCAGCATGCCTTACAGCACACCTTCTACGCCGACTGGAATGCTCCCCTACCACTGTATCTCTACAATTCATAGCTTCGGTAATATGCTTAATGCCCGTTTATTATCCATGCCCGATCGCTCGACTAGTGAGCTGTTACGCACTCTTTAAATGAATGGCTGCTTCCAAGCCAACATCCTAGCTGTCAATGCAATCAGACCTCGTTTGTTCAACTTAACATACATTTGGGGACCTTAGCTGATGATCTGGGTTCTTTCCCTCTCGGCTACGGACCTTAGCACCCATAGCCTCACTCCAGGGTAACATGTCTTAGCATTCGGAGTTTGTCAGGATTTGGTAGGTGGTGAAACCCCCGCATCCAATCAGTAGCTCTACCTCTAAGACACTATAACCCCAGGCTGTTCCTAAAAACATTTCGGGGAGTACGAGCTATCTCTCAGTTTGATTAGCCTTTCACCCCTACCCA
>CALKWN010000002.1 GCA_938004185.1 uncultured candidate division WWE3 bacterium | reverse complement strand
ACATCAGCCTGCGCAGACAAGAACATTGCTTTCGTCTTGACTGTCCCAGTCGTTCTGATGATACCTAAGCACGGAAACACGAACCAAATAAGCAGGGGTAACGGATCCATTATCGTGTTCCCGTACAGTCCTTGGTTCTATCATGGGATCAGGGGATCAGAACCGAGCATGCAAAGGGCCGCACGCACGCAAAAGCAGCGAGCGAGCTGCCGGCGGGTACGGGGCTGCCAAGTTTGGTGCGGGGCGAGCAAGGCCGGTATGGGGTCTCGGTAAAAAGTTTTGCTTGCTTTGGGCAGAGCTGCAGATGCTAACGTTGAAGGCGTGGCCTGTAGATCTCGTGAAGGGGTTTTGGGATGTCATGAGAGGAACAATCTCGGACGAAAGAGATCGGACCTGAGCCGGAAGCGAGAGAACACGGTCGGAAAAACGTGCCTTGCCGTAAGGCGGCGCGTCAGTACAGCCGTGACCGCTCCTGGTTGCGACCGATCGAAAACTGTCGTCAATTTTTGAGGAAGGATCACAACAACACCATCCATATCTGGCTTCGTCCCCGTGCGGGCCAGGTCGCTTTCGCAGCGACGGGGAACTCACCTTCTTCGAAAAAGGATGATTGTATTCGGTTGCAAAGCGCTTTTGGGCCCTGTTATCTCCTCAGTTCGGTCACAGATTGTTTTGATCATTCCCAAGGGTTTTTCTCAAAACCACCAGACCGCCAGCTTGGGGCTGGTGACCGGATCGATGGAAATGTTGACTTGGAGATGGTTTTCAGTGGGTTTCCGTTAAGGTCTCCACCGAGCTTCGATGGAAAAACATCCCGCGAAATGGCCCTTCGGGGTTGTTCGCGGGGCGGACCTCGGAAAAGCGGCTGTACGTGTACACGCTGTGTATGCCTAGAAAACCAATCTTGCAGCGGTGAGACCCGAGCTTGATTGCACCTCCTGGCTGTCCTCAAACCATGGCCAGTGTGCCGGCTCAGGGAATGATTGCCGTCAAGTCGATGTCTCCTTTGGGGATCGATGTGTTCGCCATTCGGTCGCAGGTCGACTGTGAAGTGTGTGGAACTTGTTCGCTGAACGAAGATATCGAGGAGATAGGTTGGGTGACCAAAAATGGACTCAAAGAACCCTCGGTCCCAGTCTTCGTTTGCGCGTTCGTTCGGTTGCTTTCGGGCACCTTGGATGACGTCGGATGTTGGCAAAGTGGACCGGAGTTCTTGATCGAAGCTTTTGCCTGACGCAAAAGGTGTCGACCGTCGGTTTGAATCAGAACGAGGACGACGAAAAACAGATCACAAAAGAGAACTGCAAAACCCCGTCCCGCGTTTTCCTGCTCGTGTGCCTGCCCCCTGTGGCGCATGCGTGCCAGGAGACGTGGATTCGTACGTGGTCCGGTTTCGTTTGTGTGCGTTTCGTTTGAATCGCGAAATTCGGCCCGGTTGGTTGATAGAAACAGCCTGGTTGCGCACAAAAGTGTCGGAAAACGTCGAAAAACAATAGTTACCTGGTTGATCCTGCCAGTAGCATATGCTTGTCTCAAAGATTAAGCCATGCATGTCTAAGTACAAACAACTTTGTACTGTGAAACTGCGTACGGCTCATTAAATCAGTTATTATTTATTTGATGGTAACCTTACTACATGGATAACTGTAGTAATTCTAGAGCTAATACATGCGTAAAATCCCGACTTTCACGGAAGGGATGTATTTATTAGATAAAAAACCAATGTGGGCCTTAAAAACCCACTTTGTGGTGACTCATAGTAACTGTTCGAATCGCACGGCTTGCCAGGCGATAGTTCATTCAAATTTCTGCCCTATAAGCTTTCGATGGTAGTGTAGTGGACTACCATGGCATTAACGGGTAACGGAGAATTAGGGTTCGATTCCGGAGAGGGAGCCTGAGAAATGGCTACCACATCCAAGGAAGGCAGCAGGCGCGTAAATTACCCAATCCTGACACAGGGAGGTAGTGACAATAAATAACAATGTCGGGCCTTCGGGTCTGACAATTGGAATGAGAACAATTTAAATCCCTTATCGAGGATCAATTGGAGGGCAAGTCTGGTGCCAGCAGCCGCGGTAATTCCAGCTCCAATAGCGTATACTAAAGTTGTTGTGGTTAAAAAGCTCGTAGTTGAACCTTGGGCCTGGCTGGCCGGTCCGCCTCACCGCGTGTACTGGTCCGGCCGGGCCTTTCCCTCTGTGGAACCCCATGCCCTTCACTGGGTGTGGCGGGGAAACAGGACTTTTACTGGGAAAAAATTAGAGTGCTCCAGGCAGGCCTATGCTCGAATACATTAGCATGGAATAATAGAATAGGACGTGTGGTTCTATTTTGTTGGTTTCTAGGACCGCCGTAATGATTAATAGGGACAGTCGGGGGCATCAGTATTCAATTGTCAGAGGT
>CALKWN010000001.1 GCA_938004185.1 uncultured candidate division WWE3 bacterium | reverse complement strand
ATTTAAGTTTCGCAAGTGATTTTAGGCCGCTTGCTTGAGTTCGAGATTATCAAGATTTATAAAATGCTTAAAAGTTTCACTACGGTTAATCAGGGTATCCATCACTCTTTCATCGTCGATCAGAAACGCCTCGGCTATGATCCTGACCAGTTCCTGAAGGATTCCCCATATGCGTTCTGTGACCGAGAGCTGAACAACTCCATCAGTGGCTTGATGGAAAAGTCCTCCGATGGTTTCATAGGATCTAAAACGCTTGACCGTTCCAAGGATGTTGTATTGGAGCACCGCAATAGAGATACTGGCAATCTGGGAGGCAAAGTCTCTGGATTGCGATTTCCCCAGGCCAAGCAGACTCTTGGCTTCCTTGAAAAATACTTCGACGGACCATCTCATTGAATAAATATGATAGGCTTCGAAGAAATCAAGTTTAGTGTTGGTGGTCATCAGTCCCGTCCAGTCTCCATTTCTGGTTCGCCTGCAAAAGAAGAGTTTAACCTTTATGCCGGAGAGTTCCACTGCAGCTTGCCCGTAGTAACACTTCAGGCGTCGGCTGTAGCGGATTTCTTTCCTTGTCTGAAGAAGTTTCACCATCTCTTTGGCACTTCTCATCTTCCCTTGATAACGGTACTTGGTTTTGGCCATCTTGATCATACCCAGAAAATGACACCTGACATGTCTGGATTTGATAAACCTCACTATATCGGTACAGGTAAACCAACTGTCAGAGAGCAGATAATCAAAACGTATCCCTTCTTTGATGGCCCTTCTGACCATGTCTATGGCTTTCTGGATTTTATTTTGCGTGTACTCTTCAATTCTCTCCTGTACAGCTTCTGTCTCATTGCGCTCCCTGTGGTACTGCTTCCCACGCTGTTCCCTGGTCATCCCGAAAGGTTTTTCCGGCCGGCTCCCCTCTTCACCATGAAGCGAGAAGTCCAGAACGGTCTGCGTCTTGCCGTCAGTGCGACAAAGAAAAAGAGCCTTAAAGCCGATAATGGAGCGATGAGTCACGTGAGAAAATATCCGTCCTATTCTCTCGATCTTTTTGCCGGTTTTGGGCAGGTCAGAGTCATCAACAATGAGGCAAACAGGATCCTTGCCACTGCAGGAATCGGCCCTGACCGCGATTTTCCCGATCAACTGCAAATTGATCCTGTAGAGGATCTTTCGCCAATCCAAAGAACCATTGGCCATAAAGCGATAGAAAACATCCTTCTTGCACGAGAGAACCTTAAAGAGAACTGATTCAGAATAATGAAAGGCGTTTTTCACCATGAATAAAGGAAATAGCAACAATAGCTCTAACACCTGTAACCGTGTGAACTTACAGTTGTCATTACTCTCAATTGACAAGGATTTACCGCTTATTTTCAGATGCCGGGCAATATCCATTATGCTGTTAATTGCTTTTCTGTTATCATTCTCCGGAAAAAAACTATTAATCTCAGAGAAAATATTTGTACCTTTATTACTAAGCATTGGGATCAGTTATTTATTGTTTCGTCACTTTAAATATACTGATTTTCAGAGATATCTGAAAACTCCC